>CAYQXJ010000004.1:0-187148 GCA_964421565.1 uncultured candidatus Brocadiaceae bacterium | reverse complement strand
TGACCAGCTTGCCGAGGCTTCCCTCGGCGTCGCGCATCTTGGCGCTCAGCTCGCGCAGGTTAGACGCCGTCTCTGTCACGTCGTCCGCCAACTGCGTGTCGTCCACCAATCTCGCCAGCAGCCCCTCGCCCTCCGAGAAGCGTGTCGTGAGATCGCCAATGCCCTCGAAGGCGTTCTTCGCCTGAACGTAGAGTTCGTCATCGGCCAGCAGCCTGCCCAGGCTGCCTTTGCCTTCGCGCAGATCGGCGGAGACCGTCTTCAGGTTATCGGCTGTCTCGCCCGCGTCAGCAGCCAGACGCTCCAGGTCGGAGGCAAACTCATCGTCCATGATCAGTTTCCCCAGCGCCCCCTCGCCGCTCCTTATCCTGTCGGCGGCCACCTTCAGACCCTCGACGGCCTCCCCGGCATTGGTGGCGATGCCGTCGAGTTTCTTGAACAGCTCTTCGTCGCTGATCAGACGGCCCAGGGTGCCCTCGCCTTCGACAACGTCCTCGATGAGCTTGTTGATCTGCTGAAAGCCTTCGTTGACGTTGGCGAGTGTCTCGGTGGAGTTCTCGATGACTTCCGTTATGCTCGGCGCAACCCTGGTGTGGGCAATGCGGTCTCCGTCTTCCAGGGCTGCCGCCTCGGGAGCGCCCCGCTCAATGGCGACGAAGTTGCCTCCGAACAGGCTGGAGACGCGGATCACGGCTCGATCGTTGGCGCGCACCGTCACCCCCGCCCGTATCCATAGCACGGCCTCGACGGGATCCCTGTCGCCGAGATCCGTGCGGACGGTCAGCTCGTCCACCACGCCAACCGGCACGCCTGCCAGGCGCACGACGTCCCCTTCGTCCAGAGTCTGGGCCATGGGGAAGCTGGCCAGCAGGCGGTAGCCGCGCCCCAGCGCGAACTGCCAGTTCTGCTGGTAGAAGGTGGCCAGACCGAAGATAAACAGAGCCCCGAGCAGCAGGAACCCGACCAGCACTTTGCGTCCCATGGTTCGCCTCCTCCCGCATGGCGCCGCGTGGCGCCTACAGGGCGAGCAGTATCTTGCTGATGAAGTAGTCGGCCACGATGATCGCCAAAAGGCTATGTACCACGCTCATCGTTGTGCGACGGCCAACGCCCTCTGCGCCGCCGCTCGTTTTGAGACCGTGGTAACAGCCCGTGATCGCGATAATGACGCCGAAGACGACGGACTTGATCAGCGAGCGTGTCATCTCCTCGAACGCCAGGTTTTGAAAGAACAGGTGGAAGAACTGCGAAGGTGCCACCCGAACGTAGAACCATGCCATGCCCGCGCCGCCGATCAGGGCCCAGAAGTCGGCAAAGCAGACCAACGCCGGCATCATCAGCGCACAGGCAAGCAGGCGGGGCGTGGCCAGGTAAGCCGTGGGGTTGATGCCCATGGCGTGCAGAGCGTCTATCTCCTCGTAGACCTTCATCGTGCCGATTTCGGCGGCGTAGGCGCTGCCGATGCGGCCGGCCAGTATGAAGGCCGTGAACACGGGGCCGAACTCCCAGATGATGGCGAGCCCCGTCAGGCCGACATACTTCTCCTGGCTGAAGCGCGCGAGCTGGTCGCCGGCGTAGAGGACCAGAATCAGCCCCACAAACAGGCCGAAGACGCTGACAATCACCAGGCTGCGGTTGCCCACCTCGTAGAACTGTTTGAACAGCAACTTATGGCGCCGGAATGACTCAAAGGTGTGGCGCAAGCTGTCCAACAGCAGCGCGGCCACATCGTAGGTGGTCTCGCAGATATGCCTTAGCTCGTCCGCTACGCCGGCCATCCTTGGTCTCCGTGCCACCAGACATCAGCCAAACGGGATGAACAGCAGCCGCCAGCGAGGTCCTTCGCTGGCGGGGGAGCGCTTGATGAGCCCGAAAAGCACTTCCCAGTATGGGCCCTCTTCGCCGACCACCTCAGCAGTGTTGTCGTAAGTGAAAAGCCCGGCCAAGCTGAGATATCGGCCGCAGGGGCCCCGGCGGTGGTGGTAGAGCCGCGATAGGACACGCGTCTCCGCCAGACCCTCGGGGGTGCGATGATACTGGAAAAAGTCCAGGAATGCACGGTAGTTGCGCTTAAAGCCCTTTGTTTCGTCCTTCCAACCGTGGCTCAGAATCCAGAAATCCCGGCCGCCGTCGCGCGTGGTGCGCCAGGTGGCCAGCGGCCACAGAGTAACCGTGCGTCCGGTGCGGTCGCCCCCTCCCTCCTCGACCTGCTCCGATTCGGCGTGGTGCCAGTAGAAGGGGGCGAGGACGAGCGACCACCGGTCGACATCCGGCTCCCGCCGATCTCTATCCTGCCAGATGATAGGCCAGGGCATACGCCGCCGGACCCAGGCTGTTGCGGGGTCCTTCTCTGTGCTTGTGTAATGCGTTGTGCGCCAGTACAGCGGGAAGACGCGCAGCTCATCGCGGCGGGGGCCCTGCTTGGACCGGATCAACCACCAGAGCGCGCCCCAGCCCGCTTCGTCCTGGTGCCGTTTCTCATCTCGCCTATCCTCCCCGAAGATGAAGCCGAGGACTGACGCCTTGTAAGCAACCAGCTTCTCATCGCGCGTCCAGGTGCGCAGGAGTGAGACGAAAGGGACGGCGCCGAAGTAAGTGCTGTAGTAGCGGCCCCCCATGTCCAGCCGCCCCCAGCGCACGAAGGGCCACAGCAGGTCATTGCGGACGTACGTCCCCAGGGGCGCGTGGTTGCGCAGATGCACGTAGAACGGCCAGAAGCGGTACTGGGCCTTGCGGCGGTCGGGCGTGCGGCCCCAACCGAGCACCGGCCAGGGGAAGTCATCGCGCACGTAGTCGCCCTGTTGGTAGTGGGAATAGAGCGGGAACAGGATGAAGCTCCACGTGTCGGCGATCACTCCGTGGGTCACGCCCGCCAACGGGAATAAGGCGAAGTACGGGCCGAACTCGTCGTCGTTACCCCAGCGCAGTATCTGCAGCAGGTGGGCGTGCGTGACCCATTTGCGATGCGAATCGGCCCAGGACTTCACGAACCCGAACAGAGGGAAGAGGCGGTGGCGCACGAGTTGCCGGCCGTCCGTGAAGTGCAAACCGAGAGGCCAGAGGTACTGCAATTGTCGGGTTTCCTGCTCAGTGTCTTGCTCGTAGTTGTAGAGCGGTCGCACGGCGTGCCATGTCTCGCCCGGGCGGCTTTCACGGTGAAAGATGGGGTAGAGCACCTCCGTCTCAGTGATGTGTTCGCGCCCGCGGGGGCCAGCCACCTCGCGGACTTCGTGGAAGTAGACAGGCCACAGGTTCAATCGCCCTGTCGCACAACCGACGCTGCAGAAGCTCCATACCAGCAACAGGCAGCAGGCCGCCATGCGCCATATGTTGCTCAGCATGCCTGTCTCCCTGCGGTTGGGTGGCTCCGGGTGGCGATCATGCCAGCGTCACTCAACGTTTGCAGGTTGCCTGACGTGGCGGAAGAACATGCGCCAGGACTGGTATCTCTCTTGGCGCAGCTTAAGTCGGATCAACGGGTCGAAACGCGGCTCACGGGGCGGCTGAAGCAGGGCCATATTGGCCTCCTGGGGCGTGCGACGGCCCTTGGTGCGGTTGCATCGACGGCAGGCGCAGACCACGTTGCTCCATGAGTTACCGCCGCCTCGGCTGACGGGCAACACGTGGTCGACGCTGAGTTGGGTGGACGGGAACTCCCGCCCGCAGTACTGGCAGCGGTGCTCGTCGCGGGCCAGCACGTTGCGCCTGGTCAGGCTCACCCGGCTCTCGGGGTAGCGATCGTAACCGTTCAGTCGGATAATCCGCGGCACCTCGAGCTGAAGACTCACCGTGCGAATCCATTCGCAGTGGTCGTGATCGCCGTTAGCCCGGTTCCTGCGGCTCGCTTGGACCCAGCCCTCGTAGTCGTAGAGACCGACCTGCCCATCGCGCATGCAGACCGCCTCGGCTGTGTCCGTAAACAGCATTCCGAAAGCCCGCTGGACTGAGACCAGGTTTACCGGCATGAAGGACCGGTTGAGCACCAGCACGCTGGCTTGTAGGGCTGTGGCCGACATATCACCACCTGGGAGCCAGAGCTGCTTGCATCACGTACATCGCTGTAGAGCTACAGATGTGGAATATAGGTGAAGGCGCCGCGGGTTGGCAAGTGTCCATCCGCAGCGGTGCGGTGTCCTTTTGACAGGGCTCTTGCTTGACTCTACTATACCGGGCGTAGCAGGGAGTGTCTGCGCAGAGGGAGTCGAGCCGATGGAGGCGCTGTTGCAGGAGCTGACATTTCAAAATGGGTTGGTGCCCGCCGTGATCGTGGACGAGGGCGGCGAGGTGCTCACGTTGTGTTACCTCGACCATGAAGCCCTGCGCTTGACACTGAAGACAGGTTATGTGCACGTATTCCGACGTTCGCGCGGACGGGTGATGAAGAAGGGGCAAACCAGCGGCCACACCCAACGACTGCTGGAGGTGCGCGTGGACTGCGAAGGCAACTCGTTGCTGCTAATCGTGGATCAGAAGGTTGCGGGTTGCCACACGGGCTACAACACCTGCTACTATAGGCGCTACGATAATGAACGAGGAAGTTTCGAAGTCTGGGCCGAACGCGTGTTCGATCCGGAAGATATCTACGGCTGAGGCCGTCGACAGAGTTTGCATTGTCCGTGGGCAAGTGTATAATATGTCGTGGACAATGGTTGGGAAGGCAACGGTTCCCGCGCCGATAGTTTCTGGGTAGGAGAGTGAAAGCATGGCAAGCGAGGACTTCCTGAGCTACGAGCAGGTGTTGCAGGAGCTGCAGATCAACCGCCGGCAGCTGAACAGCCTGATCCGGGAGGGCCGGCTGCGGGAGCACGTGGTTTCCGGCGAAACTCAATTCCGCCGAGCCGAAGTTCTGGACCTGCAGGAATCGCTGGAGAAGGAACCTACCCTCGTGACCGAAGAGGCCGAGCCGGGCACGGACGTGCTGCCCGAACGCGAAGCCGGAGCCGAGCCGGAAACCGAGGTGCTTGAAGGGGCTGCTGCCGAGCGCGAGACGGAGGTCCTGGAAGGGGCCGAGCCCGCCCAGGAGCGGGACACCGAAATCCTGGAAGAAGAACTCGCCGAGGAAGTAGATCTCGAGGAACCCGAACCTGCAGAACTCGGACCCAGCGAAAGTGGGTTGGAGACCGAGCTCGAGCTCGAAGCCGTCGGCGAAGCCGAGGCGGAGCAGGCCGAGGAAGAGGAGGACTTCTTCGACTTCACCGAGGCCCTGGAAGGCGAGGAGTTTGAGCTGGAAATGCCCGAGGAAGAGGAGGAAGAGGTCGCCCCCAGCTTCGACGAAGACGAGATGGTGACCGACATTCTCGGCGAAGAGGAAGAAGGCGCTGAGGAAGTGTCAGAGGAAGAACTCCTCAGTGAAATCATGGACATTGAGGCCGCCGAGGAGGAGAGGGCCGAAGCGCCGGAGGAACTGGGCGAAGAAGCGACGGCCGATATAACCGCCGACATTACCACGGTCGAGGAACCTACCTACGAGACAACCGAACTCGAGGAAGTGCTCGGCGGCGCCGAAGAGGAAGTAGAATTCGGTGAAGAGTTCGAAGTGCCGTACGGCGCTCCGGTTGCTTCCGCAGAGACGGGCAAGTTCCCGGCGGTGGCGCTGCTGATAGCGCTGATCGTGCTGCTTGTCTCCTTGTTGTTCGTTGTGGAGAACGGCGTCGACCCGGCATTCTCAACCGGCTTGACGGCCTGGTCACCGTTCTGAGTGGTTGACGCTACAATCGCTGCCTGTCACGTAATTGTGCCGAGGGGAGCGCTTCTGATGCATAAGTCGATGTTGATGCTGTTTCTGGCCGTCGCCGTTGTTGGCCTGGCCGGCTGCCCCGAGCTGAAGACGCTGCGCAGGCAGAAGGCCAGTCTCGAGGGAAGGCTAACGAGCTGCCAGCAGGAGCTGGACGCATACCGCGAGGAAACGGCTCGGCTGCAGACGCAGAGGGACCAGTACCGGGATCAGTGGCAACAGGCCGAACAGGAAGCCGCCGGGGCGCGCGAACTTGTCGGTCGGCTTCAGCAGGAGCAGAACCGCCTGGAACAGCAGAGGCGGGAGCTGGAGAGCCTCGTGCGTAATCTGTCCGGTATCTCCATCGAGAGCCGCCGTGAGGGCAACTTCATCGTTCTGGAGAACGATATCCTGTTCGAACTTGGCAAGACTGACCTGAGCGAGCAGGCGAAGCAGTCGTTGAACAAGGTGGCCACGTATCTGAAAGACAAGGCGGACGTCAAAGTGCGCATAGATGGCCACACCGACGGTGTTCCGGTGACTGTCTCCGGCTGGAAGGACAACTACCACCTCTCCGCAATGCGCGCCCACGCGGTGATGCAGTATCTCGTCCAGCAGGACCTCAACGCGGACCGCATGTACATTGCCGGGTTCGGCCCGAACCAACCACGCATCGAACCCGAGAACCCACAAGAGCCCGTCGCGGCGAACCGACGCGTGGAGATACTGGTTGTGCCCGAAGGGGGCAGAAGCGTCAGCGAGATCCTGCAGGAGTTCCGGGACTGAAGCAAACGTTGGCGTGCTCACCTGGGGCAATCCGAACCCGAGCCCTTTCCCTGCACACCTGGTCTCTCCATTCCGTCCGAGTAGTTGCTGATAGGCAACCGTGATGTCTCCCCACTCCTTGCTTGCCACTGCCATATGAACCCACCGCCCATGGAACAGCGTTTCGTGCTCATCAGCGGCCTCGGGCCCGTGTGCCGCTGGGGTGTGGGTATCGAAAGCCTTGTGGAAGGCATGGTGGAGGAGGCGGTCACAGCGGGAGTGGAAGGGCAACCGATTCGTTCATCGCGGCCCCTGGTAATGCCTCCGTTTGACCTCGCAGACTTCCTGCAAACCGTACACGACTATCCCGACGGCCGAGTGCGCACTGCCCTGGCTGCCGGGGCTGAGGCCCTCGACAGCGCCTACGTGATGTACGATGAAGTCCAGCCTGAGCGGTGTGGTGTCGCTGTCGCATCGGCCTTGGGCGACGGCGTCCGGGCCGTAGGATGTCTGCATCTTGCCACGGTGGGCAGCAAGGCTGATGAACGTGCTGCTTCAAGAGGTACCTGTGAGCAGGGCGACCTGGCGAGCATCCTCGCCGGCGAGTTGTTGCTGCGTGGGGCGCGTTGGAGCGCATGCGGCGACTTGCTGAGCGGCGCGCAAGTCATGGAGGCGGCCTGGCGCACGTTGCGGGAGGATGGCGCAGACATGATGCTCAGCGGCGGCGTGGACGTGCCGAGCGCCGCGCAGATGACACAGTTGCAGACCGGCCTCGGCGCCGCGCGTGCTGCGCAGGGCGTCGCCCTGCTGGTACTCGAGACAGATCGATCCGTGGAGCGCCGTGAGGCGTATGCTTTCTGCGAGCTCGGATCAGTAGTCTGCCGGCCGGTGGAGCCCGGCGCAGACCCCACCGGTGCGCTGAGTCATGCGGTTACAGATGCCCTGCAATGGGCGGATGTCTGGGAAGGCGATGTCGGCGTCGTATTCCTTTCAAGCGGCGGCGCCTGCTCGCGCGCTGCGCGGCAGGCGGAACAGACCGTTCTTGGGCGTTACTCAACGGTGCCGGTCTTCAGCGCAAAGGACTATGTGGGCGAGACTTTCGCGGCAGGCTTCCCAATGGAGTGTACCCTGGCTGCCCACGTGCTGAGCACCGGACAGATGCCCCCGCGAGTGGACATGATGGACGAGCCACGGGGCATTCAGGTCTGGGTGCAGCGAGACAGCGCAGCGCTGCTGGGCTATGCGGCGTTGGTGCTGGGCTGCACGAGCGAGCTTGCCTGCGCCGCCATCCTGAAGGCTCTGTAAGCCGACTTGCCCCTCGGGGGCCTGTGCGCTACGCTGGTGCGAGAGCCATCAAGTTGATAGTAGGGGGAGGGATAGTCCGATGCCGGGGCTGGTGAAGACAGGTTGGTTCGGCAAACAGATCAACGTGGCCATGGTGAACGGCAAGTCTCTGACCGGCGAGCTCTCAGAAGTCTCGGACCTCTACATAGTCATCACCCGAGGTGGCACTGAGGTCCAAATCATGGCGCACGCGATCATTGCCATTCGCCTGGCCGCCGAGGGGGACTGACCGCTACATGCAGTCGCGCGGCGCTGGTCTGAAGGCGGCGGCGAGCGACCTGAGAATCCCGCAGTCCAGCAGGGCCGCCAGTCCCAGGTATACTGCTGCCCCGAAGGCTGCGGGGGCAACCGCGCGCAGCAGCCGTACTGCCAGTGCGTCGCCGGTGGGCAACAGTGCCAGCAACGCCAGAACCGCGATGGACATGCCCGCTGTCGCCGTTAGCACTGCGCCCATGTCCCACACCAGCGCCCTCATTCCCCGTAGGCTCACCTTTCGTCCCAGCAGGACCGCCAGCACAAGAACCTGAACGCATGCAGTTACACTGGTGGCGGTTGCGAGGCCCGCCTCGCCGAGAGGCCAGACAAGCAACAGGTTCAGCGCAATGTTGAGCAGCACCATTGCCGCTGCCGTGCGTGCGGGCGTGCCGTGTTTGCCCATGCTGTAGAACGCCCGCGTGAGCAGGTGCAGTGCGCCGAATGCCCATATCCCTGCGCAATACGCCGCCAGCACCCGTGCCGTGCGCGCCGTCATCCGAGGAGTGAAGGCGCCCCGCTGAAAGATCAGCTCTATTAGGGGATAGCGCAGCAGCACCAGGCCGACGCTCGCAGGCACGGCTATGAACAGGCCGGCACCGACACCGCGCACCACGGAGCGAGCGAAGCGGGGCCAGTCCTTTCTCGCGGCCTGGCGACTGAGCACCGGGAAAACCGCCGTCGCCAGCGCGATTCCGAACACGCCCAGCGGAAACTGCATAAGCCGGTTGCCATAGTAGAGCACGCTGTTTGCCCCGATTTCCATCGGGTAGGGCAACTCCCATCCCAGAAGCAGAAAGGTGGCTTTGCCCTTGGGCGCGGCCAGCGAGATGGCGATCACGCCGTCCAGCAGCACGTTGAGCTGCAGCGCGCCCAGGCCCAAGGCAACGGGCGCCATAGCCGCTGCAAGGCGGCGCACCTGTGGATGCAGCACGTCGCAGCAGACGCGCCAGCGGAAGCCCTTGCGGTGCAGGGCAAATAACTGCAGGGCGAGCTGAAGCGCGCCGGCCACCAGGATAGCACCGGCCAGCACGATAATCTGTTGTTGCTGCGTGCTGGCCACGGCGGGCGATACCAGGAGGACGGCGGCGATCCAGCAAACGTTAAGCACCACCGGTGCGAGAGCCGGCGCAGCGAAATGCTTAAGACTGTTCAGCACAGCCCCGGCAAGCGCCGTCAGGCAGATCAACAGCATGTAAGGCAGCAGCAGCGCCGTGAGCAACAGGGCCATGTGCCAGCGGGCACTCAACTGCCCAAACCCGATGACGCCCACCAGCGCCAGCTCTGCCAGCAGAAGGATTGCCACCAGCACCATCGCCAGAGCACCTGCCACTCGACCGGCGAACCGCCAGGCCTCCTCAGGGGTGTGAAGCTCCAGATACTCCGAGAGGAACGGCACGAACGCCGCACTCAGGGCGCCCTCGCCGAAGAGCCTTCGGAACAGGTTAGGTATGCGGAAGGCGAAGCTGAACGCGTCCCAGACAAGGCCGGCACCGAAAACCGCAGCGCACGCCGCGTCCCGCACGACACCCAGAAGGCGGCTCAGCAAGGTCAGGAGGGATATGAGCCCTGCGTGGTGGATGAATTTGTCGGCGCTTTCGGCCATGCGAGATGTGCTTCATCCCCCGTGGTTGGTTCTATCGCCGTCTCGATGAAGGGCGGCCCCTGTCGCGACGAGGCAGCAGCTTGATGAGCAGCAGGCCGACCACAAAGCCGCCGACGTGCGCGCCGTAGGCCACGCCCCCGTGTGCGTAGCGCACGCCGAGCGATGCAACCCCCTGAAGCAACTGCATAAGGAACCAGAAGCCAAGCACAAAGATGGCCGGCACTTCGATTATGTGGATGAAGTAGA
Source organism: uncultured candidatus Brocadiaceae bacterium (assembly GCA_964421565.1). Taxonomy (GTDB): domain Bacteria; phylum Planctomycetota; class Brocadiia; order SM23-32; family SM23-32; genus CAYQXJ01. Next base: position 177,225 of record CAYQXJ010000004.1, on the reverse strand, counting down.
AGATCGGCACAAGTGTCAGAATCCGGGCGCCCGGCCAGCATAGCGCGTAGGCGCCCAGGGTGCCAGCGATGGCTCCGCTAGCGCCGACTGTCGGTATGTCTGCGGCAGGCGCGAGAGCCCACTGCGCGCCGCTGGCGGCGAGCCCGCACACCAGGTAGAAGAGCAGGAAAGGAAGGTGACCGAGGCGGGCTTCCACGTTGTCCCCGAACAGCCAGAGGAACCACATGTTGCCGATGAGGTGCATATAGCCGCCGTGTAGAAACATACTCGTCAGCGCCGGCACGAGCAGCCGAGCTGACAGACTGACCTGGCCACGCAGGGCTGCCGTCGCCTGTGCCGGCACAAAACCGAAGCGGTACATCAGTTGCTCAAGGTCCGCCTGAGGAAGCCTTATCTCAAAAAGGAATACCAGCGAGTTGGCTACAATCAGGCCGTAGACGATCCAGGGCGTCACGCCCGAAGGGTTCTTGTCGCGCAGAGGTAGCACGTGCGGCGCCTTTCGCCATATGGGGACGTGGCCGGTTGCCGCAGGATAGCACAGGCCGCCTGCGTGGCACAAGCCGCGTCGCAGGGGTCCTCTGGCATCGACCGAACGGCCTCGGAGGAGTAGATGACAGAACTGAGGACGTGTGAGCAGAAGGAGGCGACGGCCGCCCCGGCCGCGCGTGAGCGCGCGGAGATGCGTCTGCTCGGGGCGCCAGCCGGCCACAAGACCCGCATATCCATACAGGACGGCAATCTGGTGTTACGGGTGCCGGCGCCCGAGTTGCATCGCACGGATGCCGTGCAGGCAATCGGCTTGCTCACCGCCGGGGCGCTGGCCCTAGTGCTGGCCTTCGGGTCCACGGTAGGGGGCGCGACGGCGGCCGGCGGGCTGGTTGTCGGCGCCTGCGGTCTTGCGCTGGTTGGTTGCGGCGCTTACCTGTTATTGCGCGCCGTGCTGGACATAACGCGCGTGGCTGTTGGGGATGAGGCCATCGTGGTGGTGCGCTCCTTCCCGTTCAGCCGCACATGGCGAGTGCCACGACGCTCCTTCCACGGAATCCACGTAGGGCGCAAGGAATTGCTGGCTGATGGCTATACCTGCACAGACTGGAGCGGGGAACGGCCCGAGCTTGTCGTGGTTTCGGAGAACGGCCTGGTCAGTTTCGGCAGCGGGCTGCCCAGCCAGGAATTGAAGTGGCTGAAGGAAGCCATTGAGGACCGGCTGGAACCAGTGAAAGGGGAAAGGGCATTGCCAGTGCGCCACGGAGACGGCCAGCCACCGGAGATCTTCTGGCGCCAGATTGCCCGCAGCTCCACCTACGCCCTCGCCGGGTCATTGCTGTTGCTGCTGTTGCTGGTTGCGGCGGGCGTTCAAGCGGCGGTCGTCGGCTCAGTGTTTGCACTCGTCCTTCTGCTGGCAACGGTTGTCTTCCTCTCCTATCGCAGCTACCGCCTCGAACAAGCAGCGGCCGGTTGGCACCGGGCCGTGATCCGCTATCAGGCATCGCTGATGGAACTGGAGTTCAGCGAAGACGACGAGGGTCGATTGGTTGACTCCCTGCCCGATTTCGGTTTCTTCCGGGGCCCTCACAAGCTATACAACGTGGCCTGGAGCCGTGAAGACCCCGAACGGATGATGCTCTTCGACTACACGTCGGGCGCGCGCCACGTAATGCGGGATGGGGCCGGGTGTGCGTTGAGAATACCTAACCTGAGCACCGATCGCGTGTCCCTCAAGCCACGCTCGGTGCTGGCAGCGCGTTTCCCTGCCGGGGGCATTCGCCTGCCCGAAAGCCCGGGTCCCAGTCGGTTGTACAAGATCGAAGCGGAGAACGCAGGCCGGGCCCGAGCCCTACTGGGGGGGGACGTTATCGAAGCGATCAAGAACTGGCAAGGTGCCGGCCAACCGCCATGGGTGTGCATTCGGGACGGCGTTCTGGGGTTGAGCGTCAGACGGCGCCAGGCCGAGCAGGAGAAGGCCGCGCGACGGTTCTACGAATATGCACTCGCACTTCGCGGTGCATTACAGTCCCGGCTCTCAGAGTTGCGCAGAAACGGCCAGGAGTAGGGGGCGGAGACTCCGTTCACCGCTTTACCGTCGTCCCCATGAATCCTACCTGTGCCATCCGTTGCGGCGGACACTGATGGCCGTCTGTGGGGCTGACAGTGCCTCCGCCGGAGCACGCGCGTACGAACGAGGTGGCCGCTCTCCATAGCACCCGCACGGGGAGGCGACTGCTCCCTTGCGGCCCAGCCATTGCGTCTTGAGGGGACACCGAGGGCCCCAGACCTCTGAGCACGTCACATTTTCTCTTAGGTCGCCGCTTGACCGCAACTAGAAACGGTGTATACTGTGTTGAGAATGAATGTCAATAGCAACCGGCAGGCGCAGCGCCCGAACCAGCGCGTCGGGAACGCCCTGAACCGCTTCCGTCAGTACTTGCACGAGGAGGGCTCCCGCTACACACAGCAGCGCGAATCAGTCCTTGAAGCCGTCTTTCGGAGCGGTGGGCACTTCGATGCCGAGGAACTGCTGATGACGCTTCAGCGGAATGACGATTCGGTTTCGCGCGCGACGGTTTACCGCACGCTCAGCCATATGGAGCGTGCGGGGCTCATCCGGCAGGTGATGCACCGAGACGGGCGTGCCTGTTACGAGCCTACATACGGTAGCCCCCACCATGACCACATGGTGTGCGTGGAGTGCGGACGGGTGATTGAGTTCGTCGACGAGCGCATCGAAGAACTGCAGAGCAGCATATGCCGCCGTCACGGTTTTGAGGCCATAGATCACCGGATGGGCATTCGGGGTATCTGCTGCGAATGCCGAGAGGGTAACACGGAGGAATGATGCACACGACGTTGGAGTTGCTGCCGGGCGGGGAGAGCGCGGTCGTGGTAAGTGTGCGCGGCGGGCGCGGCATGATGCAGAAGCTGGACGCCATGGGCGTGCGGCCCGGCAAGAAGGTGCGCAAGCTCGGCACCCAATTCATGGCCGGGCCGATCACGGTGCTCATCGACGGGCGGCAAGTAGCGATGGGCCGGGGGATTGCCCGGAAGATTGAGGTCCGACGCATAGAGTAGAGGGAGCTTTGGGTCGATGCCTGGATGCCACGAAACCGAAGGGTCAACCAGCGGCGCCAGCATGCGCGTGCTGCTGATGGGTAGCCCTAACGTGGGCAAGAGTGCCGTATTCAGTCGACTGACAGGCGCCAATGTCATCGCCTCCAACTACCCGGGAACCACCGTCTCGTTCAGCGAAGGCATGATGCGGCTGGACGGGCAGACCTGCTCGGTTATCGACGTGCCCGGCGTCTATACCCTTCAACCTCTGAGCCGGGCCGAGCGGGTTGCCATTGACATGCTGGACGAAGGAGAAGTGGTGATCAACGTCGTCGACGCCACTAACCTGGAGCGCAACCTGAACCTGACGGTTCAGTTGCTCAGTCGCGGCGTGCGCATGGTGGTCGCACTCAACATGTGGGACGAAGCGCAGGAGCACGGCATTCAGATCGACGCGGACAAGCTGTCCGAACTGCTCGGAGTTCCGGTTGTGCCGACCTGTGCCCTCAGCGGCGAAGGCATCAAGAGCCTGCAGCAGAGCCTCAAGAATGCCTCCAGCGGCCGCATGAGCGTGGACGAGGAGGACCGCTGGCAGGTCGTGGGTGAGATCGTCGAGCAAGTACAGCGCATGGAGCACCGCCACCCTTCCATCGGTCAGGAACTGAGCCATGCCACTGTGCATCCGGTCATTGGCCCGATCGTTGCGGTTTTCGTTCTCATCGCAGCGTTCGAAATCGTCCGTCTCGTAGGCGAGGGGCTGATCGCGCACGTCGCCGAGCCGGCGTTCGACTTACTGTGGCGTCCCTTGATGCTGCGCCTGTCGGCGATGCTGGGTGGCTCAGGCTTCGTGCACGACCTGCTCATCGGCGAACTGGTGGACGGCGCAATCGAGTTCGGCGAGTCGTTCGGCGTTCTCACCACAGGACTGTACATACCCCTGGCCGCGGTTCTGCCTTACGTGTTTGCCTTCTACCTGGCGCTCGGGGTGCTTGAGGACAGCGGTTACCTGCCGCGGCTTGGGGTGCTGGTGGACACCGTTATGCATCGCGTTGGCCTGCACGGACTATCCGCCGTTCCCATGCTGATGGGGTTGGGGTGCAATGTGCCGGGTGCCCTTGGTCTCCGTGTGCTTGAAACGCGCAAGGAGCGCTTCATCGCGGCCACGTTGCTCGCCGTTTGCGTGCCGTGCATGGCGCAGATTGCCATGATCGCAGGTCTGCTCGGGCAGTATGGAGCGCTTGGCTTCATGCCGGTTTTCGGCACGCTGTTCGTCCTCTGGATTGTGCTGGGAACACTCATGAAGCGTTTCACTCACGGCACGACGCCCGAGATCCTGGTCGACATTCCGCCCTATCGCTGGCCCTATTGGCGGGGGCTGTTGAAGAAGCTATGGATGCGCATACGCAACTTTGTGCGCGAGGCCGTCCCTTACGTCCTGCTTGGTGTGGTGCTCGTCAACCTGCTGTATACGCTGGGCATCATCGCCTGGCTCAGCGCGCTGTTTGCGCCGGTGATGACACATTTGCTGGGTCTGCCTGCTGACGCCGTGGGGGCGCTTGTGGTCGGCTTCCTGCGCAAAGACGTCGCCGTGGGCATGCTGGCGCCTCTCAACCTTAGCCTCAAACAACTCGTTGTTGCCAGCGTTGTCCTGACGGCTTACTTCCCGTGCGCGGCGACGTTCATTGTGCTGTTCCGCGAGCTCGGCTTCAGGGACATGGTCAAAGCGGCCATCATCATGCTCGTGGTGGCGTTCGGAGTCGGGGGCCTGATCAACGTCGTGCTCACCGGGCTGGGGCTGTAGCGGAGCGTCAGTTCTCGCCCTCCCGCAGGGCCTGCAGCTCCCTGGCGGCCTCTTCGGTCGAGTGATCCAGTCGCTCCCTCACTGCCTGCAGGTGTTCCTCCACCGCTTCGTGGAAGACAATCGCCGCGCCTGAAATCGCCGGCTCGATAAACTGCACATAGGGCGCCAGCAGAGCGGCTTCCAGCGACTCGAGGTTACGGCGTTTCAGCGCAGAAACGCGCACATCTGCCTGCGCGGCTGACACACCCGGTGCAAGATCGCTTTTATTGCCTACAGTTATCGCACGTACACACGCCGCCGGGCGAGGCATGCCGCGAAGCGCCTGGCCGCCTTGACTGAGGTCGAACACGAGCAGAGCGATGTCGCAGCTGCATGCCAGCTCGCGTGCCCGGCGCACGGCTTCGCGTTCCAGTTCATCGGCAGTGTCCCGAATGCCGGCGGCGTCCATTACCTGGAATGGCATACCACGTATCCCCAGCAGTTCACTGACTACATCTCGCGTTGTTCCCGGTTCACTGTGCACGATCACACGCTCCCGGTTCAGCAGGGCGTTCAGGAGGGTGGACTTCCCCGCGTTCGGAGGGCCCAGCAGAGCGACGCGCGGCGGATGGAGCAGAGCCTTGCCGAACTCGGCCGTGCTCAGCAACCTGCGCAGAGCCCTGCTGGCAGGCGCGCTGTGCCTGCCCGCAAGGTGCCTCTGCAGGGCCCCCAAGGCGCGATCCAGAGCGCCGTTCGTCTGGTGGAGCAGGACCGTAGCCGCCAGCCTGGTCCGGGCAGATGGCAGGAGGGATGAGGCCAGTTCTCGGAGCGATCGGGGCGAAAGGGGCGGGGCAGTTCCCCGTGGGCAGATGGAATCCCGCCACGGCACCACGTTCGCGCCGGCTTCTGCGAGGGCATTGAGCACGGCACGCACAGCAACCACGCCACCATGGCAGTTGATCTCAAACCGACCGCCCTCACCATCAGGCAGCCGTGCAATGATCACTTCGTCCAGCGTGTGACCCCGCGCCCGGATAGTTCCGTGTGCGATACGGCCGACCGTCAGCCCGGCAGCCGAACGCCGAGTGCCGCGGAAGACGCGCCCCAACACTATGGCGGCGTTCGGTCCGCTCAGGACGATGACGCCGATGCCTCCCTCTCCCAGTGGTGTGACGAGGCTGGCTCGCGGCATTGAATTGTGCATGGGGCAATGAACCCATGGCGTGAACTTGACGGCGGAGCTACTATTCTATAGCATCCCCTGTAGGAGCGCACACCATGCGTTCCCTCCACCACCGAACCCGACAACGGGAGAAGGTTCTGTGATCGTCATCCTGAGAAGCGGCGCAACGGACCCACAGGTTGAGCGCGTCGTAACCACCATCGAGGACGCCGGGTTCAAGGCACACGTCAGCCGGGGGGAACAGCTTACCATTGTAGGGGCCATCGGCACCTCGCCGGAGATGCGTCCTCATCTAATGGAGGTCTTCGAGGGATTGCCCTTCGTGGACCGTGTCGTGCCCGTGCTGAAGCCCTATAAGCTGGTCAGCACGGAAGCAAGGGCCGAGCCGAGCACCGTCGAGATCGGCGGCGTGCCGGTGGGCCCCGGCCGCTTCACGATCGTGGCGGGGCCGTGCGCCGTAGAGGGCGAGCAGCAACTGATGGAGGCGGCACAGGCCGCAAAGCGCTCAGGAGCCCGTCTACTGAGGGGCGGAGCCTTTAAACCTCGCACTTCACCCTATGACTTCCAAGGTCTCGGCGAGGACGGTCTGAAGTTGCTGGCAGCTGCCCGTGCAGAGACCGGCTTGCCGGTTATCACCGAGGCCCGGACGCCTGGCCACGTCGACCTGGTCGCCCAGTACGCCGACGCCATCCAGATCGGCGCCCGTAACATGCAGAACTTCGACCTGCTGACCGAAGCGGGCCGCACGGGTATGCCGGTTGTTCTCAAGAGGGGCTTCTCCAGCACGGTGGAGGAGTGGCTGAAAGCTGCCGAGTACATAGCCAGCGTGGGCAATTTGGGCATCATCCTCTGCGAGCGCGGGGTGCGCACATTCGAACCGGCGTTGCGCTTCACACAGGACCTGGCCATCGTGCCCCTGATACGCGAGCTCTCGCATCTGCCGATCATAGTTGACCCCAGTCACGCAAGCGGCAAAAGGTCGCTGGTGGCACCCGTCAGCCGCGCGGCGCTCGCGGTGGGGGCGCATGGCCTGCTGGTGGAGGTGCACGGCGAACCGGACATGGCCATGTGTGACCCGGCCCAGCAGTTGTCGCCCCAGATGTTCGGAGAGTTGATGGACGATCTGCGCGCGCTCGCGCACGCTATGGATCTGACCATCTGAGTTCTGCTCTCTGCCGTTCCGCCTGAGTGCCGGGGGAGTGTTATGCTCGACGAGTACAGACGACGCGTTCTGCCCAATGGACTCCGGGTAGTGGGAGTTGAGCGACCGGAGCTGCACTACTTTGTCTGTTCGGTCTATATCCATGCGGGGCCCCGGTTCGAGGCACCGTACGAAGTGGGTCTCACCCATTTCCTGGAACACATGCTTGTGCAGGGCTCCGAGAGCTTCCCCTCTTCCAGTGCCATCATGCGAGGCGTGGAGGACCTCGGCGGTGTAATCGACGGTCAGACACATCCGGAGTTCCTGGGGTTCACCTTCGGCGTTCACCGCAAGCACTGGGCAAAGGTGATGGAGATCGCATCGGACGTATTGCTCCATCCGTTGTTCGACCCACAGGAAATAGAGCAGGAGAAGCTGATTATCACGCAGGAAGTGTCGCAGTACCGGGACCGGGACGGGCGCAACATCAGTGCTTCCGAACTGGTGTACGGACTGCTTTTCCAGGAGCGGATTGCTGAGGTCGGCACCCGGGGCGGACCGCAGGTCATGCAGCACTTCGACCGCGACATGATCTTCGGCCACTACCGGCGCTTCTTCGTGCCGGCGAACATGGTGATCTGCCTGGCTGGCAGCTTCGACTTCGATGCCGTTACTGGTGAGCTTGCCGAGTGCTTTGGCCGCATGGAACTCCGCGAAGTGCCGGAGTTGCCCGCGCCCGAAGTGAACGGGCGTCGGGCAAGGGCCATATACCGACACACGGAATCTCTGCCGGTTGTTGAGGCGCTGCTCAGTTACCACGCCTTTCCCCTGGGTGACGAAAGGTTCGACGCCATCCGTGCCGTAAGTCAGTTGCTGGGAGGGGGGCTGAGCTCTCGGCTCTTCGCCCAGGTGCGCGAGAACCTGGGGCTGGTATACGACGTCCAAAGCCATGTCCAGGCCTACTCCGACTCCGGCGCGCTCAGTGTTTCGCTTGCGGTCGGGCCTGAAAACCTGACAGAAGCGGTCGAGGCGGTTAAGGCCGAGCTGCAGAGCTTGCTTAGCGATGGCTTCAGCGGGCAAGAACTGGAGCGCTATAAGGAGAGCGCGCGCTGCGGCATGGACATTCTGTGCGACCGTCCGGCCCAGTTGGCGGACTGGTTCGGCAAGCAGGAGCTATTCCTCGGGCTGGAGAACCTCAGAAGTCCACGTGATTACGTGCAGGCACAGCAAGACCTCATGCACCGGGACCTGAGCGTTGTGATGCAGCAGGTCCTTGTCGAGTGGGGCTCCAACTTCTGCGTGGTAGGCCCCTTTGGTGAAGAAGAGGCGCAGGCTCTGCGCGCACTGCTGCCGGCGGAAGAGCCCGCCATTGAGCCGGTTGCTCCACCCGACGGGGCCTGATGCTGGCCACTGCCATGTTCTTGGGCTAAACTCACGGCCCGACCGCCGATAACGATAATGAACCATCAGGCTACGCCGCCCGTACGGGTAGCCAACCCGTCAGAGAAACGCCCGCCTGTAGAAGGAGATGAGCGATGAGAGTGCACGCCGCAGGCCCGCTGGCAAGGAGGCAGGTTTGGAGACAGGCAAATGAGTTCCGCGGGGGAACAGCTGCATCAGCGGGTCGACAAGGGCTGTGCCGCTAACCGAGATGTTACGGCCTGTTGCACTGCACGCGACCGCCTCTCTGTTCAGACAGATGTTTCGCGGCAGGCACAAACTGCCGGCGTGCTCCGCCTGCTGAGGGCCGGCCACCTCAACGTGGTGGCGGACAGCTTGCTCAGGCTCAAGTTCCGCCACCAGTTGGCCACCGCAGAGCTGGATGCGGGCCAGGAAGGAGCCGAGGAGGCAAACTCCTCACCAGGATGGATCGGCGAGTGAGGCATAGACGGCGCTGTGCCACCCGTAGCGGCGCCAGAACGGGCCTTATGAGTTGAGTCCGAGCCACCAGTGCGGGCAAATTGCAGACGGATCAAGCCAACATGCTCGTTACCTTGTCGGCCAAGCTGTATGAGCCCGCCACAATTACGCCGTTGACAATGAGGCCCGGCACGCAACCCAGGTCCAGCATAGGCACCACGAGCGCCGCTTGCCCGAAGAAAGACAGAACTGCGTAGACAAGTAACAGGTTGCCGGTGAGCGCACCGGCGATCAGCGGGGGGTTGCCCGAGAGCAGAGTGATAAGGCCCAGGATGAGCAAGATCGGTGCCAGCAGAACGAGCACGATCACGCGGACCAGGGCAATGCCTTCCACCACGCCCAGGGGGGCCGGACGGGTCTCTAACCGGCTGCGCAAGAGTAACGCGAGGAGGTTCAGGATCAGTGCGGCCGCCCCAAGCTCGACAAGCAGAGCCAAGAGGCGTTGCAGCGCTGACGCGCCGCTGAACTGCTCCGGCTCGCTAAGGTAGCTCCAGGCAGCAGACGTGAAGATCAGTAGCACGCCAAGAATCGCTCCGACCGCAATAAGATCAACCGCGCGGGCAGGGGACTCGAACGAACGAACAGCCTCCTCCGGGCCGACCTTGCCAATGAGCGTCAGGCGAGAGAGGCCTCCCTTGACGGGCTCGCCGGGCGTGCGCGTTCTTCGATCATCGACAGACTCGCCGGATACAGCGTGGCCGTGCACAGGGGTAGGGGCCCGGCGAGACGAGGGTCCAGGTGGACGCTCGGTCTGCCGCGCTGGGGGCTCGCCACTACCGGCGGGGGTGGTGTCCTCTGTCTTCGGTGCAGACCCGGCAGTCACCTCCGCCTCTTCGTCCACTAACGACAGGTCCTCCATGTCCACCGAACCTATCCAATCGTCACTCAGGGCGACATGCGCACCGCACTTGGGGCATTCTGCGCTTTCGACACCGTCCGGTGCCTCGAAGTCATACCCGCACTCACAGGTCACCTTCATCTCACGCCTCCCGTCGGCCTGGAAAACCACGTCCTTGGGGGAACGACCCAGCGTTCGGCCCGCAGCCCGTTACGGGTTTCTGGGGCCAGCAAGATGATAGACGCAGCTGACAAACAACGCAAGCCCCGTTTGCTGAGATGCCGCGAGCACGGTTTTGCCGCCTGTGTGTCGTTCGCATAGAATGGTGAGCAGTCCTTAACCTGCAACGGAACGGCAATCCTTGAACGAAGACGCACAACGACTCCTGGAATTCGGCAAGCTGCGCGACATACTTGCGGGCTATGCGGTCACTTCCATGGGCAAGCAACAAGCATCCGGTCTAAGCCCAATGGATGACGTGCAGGGGATTCGCGTCGCTCTGCAGGAGACTACGGAGATGGCGGAGGCAATGGCTGAGGGCTACTCGCTGCCACTGGGGTCGGTGGAGGACATGCGGGGTGCGGCAGACCGCGCAGCGGCCGGCGGAGGCCCTCTTGAGCCGGCCGTACTCTGGAGGGTAGCCGAATCTGTGGAGGCCAGCGGCCGAGTTGCCATGTCGCTTCGAAGGCTTGGCAACGCCCGTCCGGCTCTTGTTCGGTTAGGCCAGAACCTGCCACATAATCCTGGCCTGGTCGAAGAGATTCAAGGAGCGATCGATCCGAGCGGGATGGTGCTTGACGAGGCCAGCCCCGAGCTGCGTGCCGTGCGGAAGCGAATGCGCACGCTGCGTAAGCGCATCGAAGACCAACTGCGGCAGATGATCGAGCGCGACGACGTGCGGCCTCATCTGCAGTACCCGAAGCCGACCATGTGTCGCGACCGCTACGTGTTGCCGGTTAACGCCTATCGCAAGGGCTCCGTCCCTGGCATCGTGCACGGGTCCAGCGACAGCGGTGCGACGCTCTACATCGAGCCGATGCTTATCATCGAGCCGGGCAATGAGCTGAGCGAGGCGCAGGGCGAGGAAGAGGAGGAAGTGCAGCGCGTGCTGTGGCAGCTTACACGTGCCGTGGCAGAGGCCCACGACGATGTCGTCAACGCGTGTGCGCGTTTGGGCGCAGTGGACTTGGTTCGAGCGAAAGCTCGTCTGAGCAACGCGTTTCGCATGTGCGCACCCCGTCTCGGTGAAGGCCGGCGGTTCGAACTGCGGGGCGCGCGTCATCCTCTGCTGATCTGGCTGACGCGGACGGGGGCTTATGATACGTCCGACGGGAGCGACCTCCACTTCGAACAGGTGGTGCCGCTCGATCTGCACCTGGGCCAGGACTTCGACATTTTGATGATCACCGGGCCCAATACGGGAGGCAAGACGGTTGTGCTGAAGACGTTAGGCCTTATCTGCCTGATGGCTCGGGTGGGCATGCATGTACCCGCTGAGAAGGCGATTGTGCCGCTGCATGACGATATCTACGTGGATATCGGCGATGAGCAGAGCCTGGAGCAGAGCCTCAGCACGTTTAGCTCCCACATGTCGCGTATCATTCACATCCTCAAGACGGCCACCGAGCGAAGCCTCGTGTTGCTGGACGAGCTCGGGGCAGGAACGGACCCTGCCGAGGGGAGTGCGCTGGGGGAGGCCATTCTGCTTCGGCTGCTCGAGATAGGGTGCTCGGCTGCGGTTGTAACTCACCTGGGGCGGCTCAAGACGTTCGCCTCTGCGCACGCCGAGGCCGAGAACGCCTCCATGGAGTTCGACATGCGGACACTCCGGCCGACGTATCAGTTACGGGTTGGGAGCGCCGGCAGTTCGAACGCCCTGGAGATAGCCCAGAGGCTCGGTCTGCCTGCTGACATCCTGCATCGTGCTCGGCAACGACTCGATGCCGAAGCAGGCGGTGAGTACTCTGCCATGCTTGAGGAAGTCCAGGTGGCGCGGCAGGAGGCCGAGAAGCGGCGCGATAGAATGGAGTACCTGGAACAACAAGCGGCCAGGCTTAAGGAAGAGTACGAGGAAACGCTGGCCCGGTTGAAGTCCGCCGAAGAGCGCAAGGACGCGGAGATGGGCCTGCGCATGCGGGGACAGTTGCAGGAACTGATGGGGTTGGCCAGCGACCTCAGCGAAGACCTGCGATACAGTGCCAGCAGTCCGGTGAAGCGACGGTTGCGGGAGCTACGCGACGGTCTAAAGCAGTGTCTGGCGGACATCGCGTCGCTGTTGGAAGGCCATAGTCTGCAGCGCAGGCTGCAGGAGGGCGACGAAGTATATGTGGTCAAAGTTCACCGCTGGGGCGAGGTGGAGCGTGTGGACGAGCGAAACGGTCGCGCAAAGGTGCGCGTGGGGAGAATGCAGATGGATGTTCCGCTGGACGAGCTGCAGGCCTGGGGCGAAGCAGTAGATTGAGCCCGACAGATGGTGCTGGGCGGTTCCATGACGTGCTACTCATGCACCGCGCCGCCAGCCAGGCCACGACGGCGTATCGACACGTAGACGGCGGGAATGACCACCAGTGAAAGCAATGCGGCGGCACCCACCCCACCCATCTGTACGACGGCCAGCGGGCGGAACATCTCGCCGGCGAACCCGATGCCCAGTGAAAGCGGTATTAGCGCAACTATGGTTGTCATGTTCGCCATGATGATCATGCGGAAGCGCTCGCGACACGCCTCGAAGACTGCATCGCGAGGCGATGCGCCCTTTGCTTCCTGGCGGGTGGCGTAGTCGACGACGATAATCGCATTGTTCACCACCATGCCGACCAGAATGATCATGCCCATCAGCGAGAAGATGTTGATGGTGACTCCGCCGAGAAGCATAGCGAGCGAGACGCCGATGAGGCAGACCGGAATCGCCATGATGATGATGATCGCGAAGATGAAGGACTCGATAATGCCGGCCACACAAAGGAAGGTGAGCACGGCCGCAGTGGCCATGGCCCTGAACAGTGGAGGGAAGTTGCGCCGAATCGTTTCGGCTTCCCCGCCGAACTCGATCTCCACGTCCGGTGGCAGGTCTATCTGTTGGTCGATGGCCTGCTTTACTTTCTCCAGCACGGTGCTCAGCGGCACTTCGCCCGACAGCCCGCCCGAGACCGTGACAAGGCGGCGACGGTCCTGGCGGGTAATCAAGGTGGGGCCGGCGGCCCGTTCCAGCCGCGCCACCTGGTCAAGTCGCACCATCTGCCCCGTGCGCGGAGCGTAGACGAACATTCGTTCCAGGTCATCAGCCCACTCACGGTCTTCTTCGCGAAGCTTGACCAACAGGTCGTAGTTCTCATCCTGATCGCGGAACTGGCCCGCCTTCCGCCCTTCGATATAGCCTCGCAGTTCGAGCGCCAGCGACACGACATCCACCCCGTGGCGGTTGGCCCCGTCCTGACGAGGGATCACCCGCATTTCCGGTTGCCCGGCCCGCCAGGACTTCGAGACACCGGTTGTGCCCCGCACTCCCTGGACGATGCGCATCACCTCATCGGCGAGGGACTGCAGCGTATCCAGGTCTTCTCCGCTGATCTCCACAGCGACGGGATCTTCACCTGGCCCACCTCGCTCTACCTTGACGCTGATCTGCGCTGAGGGTATGCCGACCAGCCGGTGTCGCGCGATGTTGGCGATCTGATCGATCGTCATTCGCCTGTCGGCTCGGTCGGCGACCGTGATGCTGACCTCGCCGATGTTGACACCTTCACTGGTGCCTCCTAACTGGCCAGAGACGATTCCTACGCGCGAGTAGTAACTCTCCAGGTGCGGCAACCCCTGCAAAGCTTTTTCGACGCGCCGCACGGCCTCATCCGTAATCTCGAGCGGCGTGCCAACCGGCGTCTGTACGGTCACTCGAAAGCGGCCCTCGTCGGTCGGCGGCATGAACTCGAAGCCCGCCAGTGCCAGAAGGCCCAGGCACACAACTACGGCCAGCAGCGTCAACAGAACGGTCGTTGCGCGGTGCTCCAGACACCGTTCGGCCATCCGTAGATAGAGGCCTTTGACCAACTCGAAGCCCGTTCGCCATACGTCGGCGAGGTAGCCTACCGAGTGGTCCGAAAGCCACGTCCAGAACCCGCGGGCCTCGCAGTGCTGCCTACTCTGAAGCAGGAGGCCGCACATCATGGGCGTCAGGGAGAAGGACACCAGCAGCGATACCGTAGTGGCGAAGACCACCGTGAGGCCGAGCTCGCGGAAGATCTGCCCGATCATTTCGCCCATGAACGCAATGGGCAGGAACACAACCAGGTTGGTGGCCGTCGAGCTGATGATGGCCAGCGCGATCCCTTGCGAGCCGGCTATGGCGGCCTCCGTTGGCTCGAGACCGTCGCTGATGTGGCGTGAAACGTTCTCCAGAATGAGGATGGCGTTGTTCACAAGCACACCAATGACGATGGCAAGCCCGAGGAGTGATACGATGTTCAGTGTGAACCCGGCGGCCCGGATGCCAATGAATGACACGATGACCGCCGTCGGCATCACGATCGCCGCTATGAACGTGGTACGCCATGATTTCAGGAACAGGAACAGGACGATGGCCGTCAGCCCGATGCCGATGGCCATGTTTGTCTCCACGTTAGCCAGCGCGCCCTGGATGAAGAGGGAGGTGTCCTCCGCCAAGTGCAGGGATGCACCAGCCGGCAGGTCCCTGCGTAGCTTCGGCAAGACGGCGTGCACGCCGTCGGCGACTTCCACCTCGTTCGCATCGCTGCGCGGTTGCACCGCCAGGATCACTGTCTGCTCGCCGTTGAAACGACCGGTCGTGCGTCGCTCTTCGTAAGTGTCGCGCACCTCGCCCAGATCACCCACTGTGACGATCCCACTGGCGACCGTCGGAATGCCCACCTTCGCCACGTCGGAGACACCGTCGAAGCGGCCTGTCGCCCGGATTATGTACTCTCGGCCCGGCTGGGTAATGTGGCCGGCGGGCACATCAACATTTGTCGAGAGCAACGCCGAGACGACCTGACCGATGGATATGCGATGCTTGCGCAGCTTGCGTGCATCAAGAAGCACATGCACCTCCCGGGCCTGGCCGCCCGTCAGCCGCACGTCTCCCACCCCCGGCACCTGCGACAGCAATGTCTCCAGGTTTTCGTCGGCGATCCTGTAGAGCTCGTTGACGTCCTGCGGGCCGGAGAGGGCCAGGGTGACGATCGGGAATTGCGTAAACTCGAACTTCTCGACGATCGGCTCTTCGGCATCCTCGGGCAGTTCGTTGACCACTTTGTCGACCTGATTGCGGACATCGACGGCCTTGATGTCCACATTCACTTCCAGGTCAAACTGGATCACAACTTGGCTGATGCCCTGTTGCGAGAAGGACTCGATCGTGTCGATGTTCGACAGCAAACTCACCGAGTCCTCAATGCGCTTCGTTATCTCGGTCTCAATCTCCGACGGACTGCCGCCCGGGTAGCGGGTTATGACTGTGACGACGGGGAAGTCGATCTCGGGGAATCGGCGCATCCCGAGACCCACATAGGAAAGAATGCCGAGGATGATGGCGATGAGCACCAACACCGTTGTCAGCACACGCCGCCGGACGAACAGCTCTATCAAGCCCATCATCCGCCCCCGCCATCGACTATTCGCACGATCGCCCCGTCGCTCACGGCGTCACGTGGGTTGCAAATGATGCGGTCGTCGCTGTCGAAGGATGCATCCACCAGTTCCACATAGCCCTGCTGTCGCAGCCCGGTTTGAACGATGTTCCTAAAAGCTTTCAGCACCTTCTTCTCACGGTAATGGTCTTCCTGCGCCATATCGCCACCGCCAAACCGCGACAGCAGGTTGCGCCACCCCCGTTGAAGCCGAACCAAGGAATCGCTCTTCTCTTTGTCATCTTCGCCGGGGTTCGCCTCGGCCTCCAAGGTAACTCTGGCGGTGGCCTCCGACACCACGTACACTGCCTGCTTGGCTCCCTCCAGTACGACGGTGTGGTCAGGCACGGCGAGCGCATTGATGCGCCGGCCGAGTGTGAATCGCACCTGTGCGTACATGCCGGGACGCATCAGCCAGCCATTGCCTTCTGGTTCGTTCTGCACCACCAGGAAAACGTCGAAGAAGCGATTCGGGTTGTTCGTGGCGGGGCTGATCCTTCTGATCTTGGCGGACCGCCAGCGAGCATGCGCCTCAATCTGGAAGTTCGCCTGGTCACCGACTGCGAGCTGGCTCACGTAGGCTTCAGGGACCAGGGCCCGCACCTGCAGCATGGAGAGGTCGACGGCGGAAAGCAGTTCCTTGCCGATCCCTTTGAACTCGCCCGGTTCTACGTATCGTGCCTCGATGTATCCGTCTATAGGCGATCGCACTTCGGCGAAGGTGCGCCGAGACCTGGCTGCACGCAGCGCGGCGGCGGCGTTCTCCATGCCCGTGCGGGCCTCCTCCACGCGGTTCTCGCTGATAACCTGTTCATCCCGCAGATTCCTGTAGCGTTCGTAGTTACTGGCCGCCTCTTCGTAGGCTGCTTCGGCAGCGTCGACCGCGGCGTTCAGGTCGTCCGCCCTCATCTCCACGAGCAACTGCCCCCGCTTCACTGCCTCCCCGACCTGGACGTGGACGGCCTCCACAACTTCGTCAACCTTGGCCCTAAGAAACGTTCGGGTGTCGGCAACGACTTCACCATCCGTGAACAGCCATTCCTCGAAGTTCCTGCGTTGTGGCGAGCACACCTCAACGGGTATGCCCTGTTGCATCTGGATGCCCTCTATGCTGACGGTGCTCTGCTGCTCTTCTCCTAACTTCCACACCACCAGCAGCGCGAGCAGGCCGACCAGCACGAATGTACCGACGACCAGTTCAGCGACCACGCGCACTATATGACCCAACTTGCCGGCCATTGCTTACCCCTTTTCAGTCCGCCCTGAGACCCGCCAGGGCGTGTACTCGATCGTCATTCAGTCGGAACTGTTGGTTCATTTGGTCTGCCTGTTACCGGCGCTGTCGGCAGCTCTTCCCATTCCTGGCCCGGGGCGATGAACTCAGCGACCGCGCCCGGTTCGGGACCTTTGCTCGGCACGTCTCCCTCGCCGGGAGCGGGCCCAAGCACGCCCAGGGTCCTTTGGAGCCGCACGCGGGCGGTTATGTGAGCGTGTAGAGCTTGGTAGTATAGGCCGCTTGCCTTTGTCAGGGCGGCCCGGGCGTCCAGGACCTCGAGCTCAGTGTTGACTCCTTCGCGCGCTCCGAGCTGAACGAGGCGCAGGGCCTCATTGGCCTGCACCAGGTTGAACCTTTGGGATTGCACCAGTTCTTCGGCATCTCCAAGGTTGAGTATTGCGTCCAGCACCTCTTGCAGCACGGCTTGCTCGGCATCGATGAGCCCTATCTCGCTCTGACGCAGCAGAGCATTCTGTTGGATGATCTTGCCCTCTCGTCTCAGCCCATCGAAAAGGTTCCAGGTCAGCCTTAGGCCGGCTTGCCACTGAGTGTCCCATTCGATATTGCTCGACTCGTGGGGGTCGGGCTTCGCCCAGAGGTGCCACGCCCATGCCTCGAGGTTCGGCAGGTAGTCAGCGCGCAGGCCGCGCAGCGTTTCCTGCTGCAGCCTGACGTCGAGCTCCCTTGTGAATAGGTCGGGCCGGTTGGCATACGCGACCTCAACCGCGCGCTGGTAGGTCGGCTCCGTGAGCAGGTAAGTTAGCGAGTCTGTCAGGTCTACCTCGCTCTTCTGTGAAACACCCATACTGCGGAAGAGCTGCGTGCGGGCTCGGTTCAATTCATTGCGCTGCCGGATCAGGTCCGCTTTGACGTTTGAAACTTCGAGCTGCGCTCGCAACACATCGTAACGTATGGCCAGCCCCTGGCGTTCCCTTGCGCGAACGTCGTCCAAGTTGGCTTCGGCGAAGCGCAGCGCAGCCTCCTGGACCTCGAACAGGTGACTGGCCAACAGCACGTCATAGTAGGAGATAGCCGTCGAGAGAATTGCGTCCTGGACGGCACGACGGACGGACTCATCGCTCAGATACCGAAAGATCCGTGCGCCTCGGATCGCTGCCGGAATCGCCCCGCCCTTAAACAGGGGCTGAACGAGGTCCACACGATAGTTCCAGTTGTCCTTGTCACCAATGGTGAACTGTGTGACGCCCAGGTCGACGACGAAGATGCGGTCGAGGCGAGTATAGCCGGCACTTAAATCGAGACGGGGCAACGCCTCGCCGTATGCTTCCACCACTCGGCCGCGCGCCTGGGCCTTCTGCTGCACCACGGCTTGCAGCGCCTTGTTGTACTCCAGTGCTACCTGCACGGCGTCGGCGATGCTGAGTTCGCCCTCCAGCCGCGGGAGGTCGTGCTCGTCATACTCTTCCCGCCAGCGAACGTACGATTGGCGTCGGCTGGCGTTGATCTCGCGGTATACCGCTCCGCGGGGCGCGCAGCCCAACGCAGCGATTGTCAAAGCAACGGTCACCAACGCCACTTTCCCGCCCTGCGCTGACCCACGCATAGCCACCTCCCAAAACCGATTCCCGTGCTGTATTGGCAACATTCTACCCGCCATCTGCCCGGCGCAACATCCCACGGAGAAGTATCTCTCGAATCAAGGCTGGTTTGGTCGGTTCCGCCTCCGGGTCACCCATGTGCAGCCAATGGCCGATGGCGGCGTTGGTGAGACCTTCCGCGCAAGCGGCCAGGGCCATTGGGTCGGCCTCGATGAAGGTACCTTCCTCAACACCCCTGGCGAAGACACGGCTGAGTTCCTCGACGTACTCGTGATAGCGCCTGTGTGCTTCGCCGGAGATCAATACGCCTGCGCGGTCCTCCGCCTCTGCATAGGTGAACATGATCGTGAAGAACCGCCGGTGCGTTCTAAAGAACTCCGTCTTGCCCTGGATCGCCGTCTCGACCTTCTGCAGAGGGCTCAGCCCGTCCCGAAGGCGTCCGTGCACATCCTCAAGGAATTCATCGACTCGTGCGTCAATGAGGCGCAGGAATATGTCTTCCTTACTGTCGAAATGGCTGTAAAGGTAACCGACTGAGAACTCCGCGCGTTCGGCGACTGCCTGCATGGTGGCACCATGGAAGCCTTTCTCAGCAAAGACAGCCTCCGCCTCGTTTAGTATTTCCTGGCGGTGCCGCTCACGCTCTCTTTCTCGACGGGGGAGCTCCACCATTCATCTCTTGACAAATCGGGGTTCGGGCTATGAACCGGCATTCATAACATGAATGGGCGTTCATCGTCAAGTTGCGGCATTTTGGCCGGTGATGCTTGTCTGCAGTGGGTCCGCTCTCCGCCGAAGCGGCGTCGCGACCTCGGGCAGGAAGGAGCTTGCGTCGCGGCAAGGCGGGTTGCTAAAATACGTCACCGGGGCGGTTCCTCGGCGCCTGTATCTACGGATTACCATCCCCTGATTCCGGGGTCGCTCCCGATCCCCGGAAGGAGGCCGAATGGATCAACGGAACGGCGTAGACGCCGCCATCCTCTTCCAGGACAGCGGCCTGACCTACGACGACTTCAATCTCTTGCCAGGCTACATTGACTGCGCTCTTTCCGCCATTTCGCTGGAGACGCGTCTGACCCGCGAGATAACGCTGAAGATCCCCCTCGTCAGCTCTCCGATGGACACGGTGACCGAAAGCCGCATGGCCATTCGCGTTGCTTTGCTGGGCGGCATCGGTATCATCCACTACAACAACACCATCGAGGAGCAAGTCGAGGAGGTTCGCAAAACAAAGCGCTTCGAGAACGGCTTCATCAACGATCCAGTCTGCCTCTCACCCGAGCAGCGCGTACGGGACGTCGATCTCATCAAACGCCAGTACGGCTTCAGCGGCATCCCCATCACCGAAAGTGGGAAGGTGGGCGGAAAGCTGGTGGGCATCGTAACCGCGCGGGACATTGACTTTGAGCCCGACCGGAACCGCAAGCTGCAGGAGGTGATGACCACCGACTTGGTCACGGCGCCCACGGGCCTCACACTCGCCGAAGGCAACCGAATACTGAAGGAGAGCAAGGTCGGCAAGCTGCCGATTGTGGATGAGGAGGGCAACCTGGTAAGCCTGATGAGTCGAACCGACTTACGCAAGAACCAGGACTTTCCCCTGGCCAGCAAGGACGAAGCGAAGCAACTGCTGGTCGGTGCTGCCGTCAGCACCCGCCAGGAGGACCATGAGCGCATCTCGGCGCTCTTCGACGCCGGTGTTGACGTTATCGTGATTGACAGCGCCCAGGGCTACAGCTCCTTCCAGGTTGATACGATCAAGTGGGCAAAGAGCAGTTATCCCGAACTGCAGGTTATAGCCGGCAACGTAGTCACCAGCGAGCAATGCCACGGCCTTGCCGATGCCGGAGCGGATGCCTTGCGCGTGGGTATGGGCGTCGGCTCGATATGTATCACTCAGGAGACGGTCGCGGTCGGACGCTCGCAGGCGACGGCGGTCTATTGTTGTGCACTGAGCGCGCATGATCTCGGGTTGCCGGTGATTGCTGACGGGGGTATAGGATCCAGCGGCGATATGGCCAAAGCGCTCGCGGTGGGGGCGTCCACAGTTATGGTCGGTTCCATGCTCGCCGGCACGGACGAAGCGCCGGGCGAGTACTTCTACGAAGGCGGCGTGCGCGTGAAGCGGTATCGCGGCATGGGCAGCCCCGAGGCGATGCAGGCGCGAGGCTCCAAGCGCTACATGGAGCGCGATGAAAGCATCAAGATCGCTCAGGGTGTTAGCGGCACCGTTGTCGACAAGGGTTCCGTCGTGGACTATGTGCCTTACCTGATGCAGGGGCTTAAGCATGCCCTGCAGGATGTAGGCAGCCACAGCCTGAAGGAGATGCACGAGGCGGCTCGCCAGGGACAGTTGCGGTTCGAGAAGCGATCTCTCTCGGCGCGCATCGAGGGCGACGTGCACGGCCTGCATTCATTCCAGGAGCCCCACCGCATTCCGCGCTCAAGCAACTGAGGTCTCCGCATACGCGAGAAGCTCCGTGTTCCATCGCAGGGTCTGGATACTGCTTGGCATCCTCCTTCTCGGCGGAACAGTGGTTGTCCTGCGCCTGGCACAGGTACAGGTTCTGTGGAGCGACATGTTCCGCCGAGAAGCCTACACCCGTGCCGGCGGTGACCGCATCGTGGACACTGTTCGGGGCGGCGTTTACACCCGCTGGGGCACCCCGCTGGCACGGCAGAGCGCGAGTTTCGCCCTCGGCGTTCTCTATGACCGGCTGGCAGAGGACGGGTGGCGCTCTCAGCTCTCTGTGCTCTGTGGCGTTCCTCCGGATCAACTTGCTACCGCAGCCGATGAAGTCATCCGGCGCGTGGAACGGATACAGAGCGCGGTGCAGCAGCGTAGCGGATTCGATCCCGGGGAGAACTACATCCGCGTCGTCGAGCAAACCATCTATCACCGCGTGGTTCCAGACGTCTCCCCCGAAATCGCGGCGGCGGTGCGTTGTGAGCCGGAGCGTTTCCCAGGGGTAAGGGTAATGGAACGGGCCCAACGGGAGCACCCCAACCCAGAGCTTGCCCCGCACGTTGTAGGCCTGCTGCAGCCACTTTCGGCTGAACAATGGGATCGCTTCGCCGAAGAGGGCCGTGCCTGGACTATGAGCGATCCGGTGGCCGACGTGGCGCGGCGTTACACCATGGATGACCGCGCCGGAGCCAGCGGCATCGAGAAAGAGTATGAGGAACTGCTGCGCGGCAGACGAGGCCACGTGCAGAACCGCCTCGTGTTCAATGTGCTCAGCGTTCAGAAGGAGTCGCGACAAGAGCCGCCGAATCCGGGTTGCGACATTTACCTGACCTTGCGCGAGGACTTCCAGCGTGCGGCTCAGCAAGCTCTGGAACGCGCGGCCAGCGAAGAGGCACTCGACTTCCATCAGGGCGCCCTGGTGATGGTGCGTGTCAACACTGGCGCAGTGCTGGCGGCAGCCACCTGGCCCAGCTATGACTTGAACAGTTACCGGGAGGACTTCCCGCAGCTTATAGAGGATCCACGCCATCCCCTGGTTTTCCGTCCGCTGCAGGCAGCTCTGCCTACAGGTTCTGTGTACAAGGTGATTACGGCTCTCGCCGCGTTGGAAAAGGGCGCGATAACCGCGGCGACTACATTCTACTGCACTGGCCGGCAGTATTTTGGCAATCGAGCCTTCCATTGCACGGGCTATCATCGCCACATATCGCTGGTGCCGGCGATCGAAAAGTCATGCAATATATTCTTCTACAACGCGGCCCGGCTTGCCGGGGGAAAAGCGCTCACACAGTGGGGCCGCAACCTGGGGCTCGGGACGGACACCGGTGTCGACTGGCCCTACGAGCGGAGCGGGCAAGTGCCGCAGGCGCATGCCCTGCACCAGGTGTTGAACCTTTCCATTGGGCAGGGCCGCCTGGAAGCCACCCCGCTGCAAGTGGCGGTTGCCATGGCCGCCATCGCAAACGGGGGGTGTGTGTACACGCCTCACTTTCTCGACCACGCCGTCGATGGCTCTGGCGTCGTAGTGAAACGCTATGAGCCACAGTGCAGGGACGCACACATTCACGGGGACATGCTTGGGCCAGTGCGCCGTGGCATGCGCGACGCGGTCAGCACCGGGACGGCCAGCGGCGTGGGCCTGGAACCGTTCAGTGTAGCGGGAAAGACGGGCACGGCGGAGCTCGGGGATAGCGGCCTCAATCATGCGTGGTTCGCCGGCTATGCGCCGTACGAGGACCCAAAGATTGCCTTTGCGGTCGTCAACGAGCGGGTGGAAGGCGGCCACGGCGGCAGCCATGCCGCTCCCATCGTGGCCTATTGCCTGGAGCCGATATGGTCGGAGGTCCAGGCACTTCGGTGAGTGGCGCGGCTCACCTGCTTGGGCGCGTCTCAACGCAGCGTTCCTCATCCCACTGCATGTCTTCGACGCGGAGTTCCACGGACACACGGCCGCGGTAGCGGTTGATGATCGGCTCGAATGCCAGCGAGAACGCCTCGCCCTTCCGCTCCCGCATTTCGGGCGCCCAGTCTGCCTTGCCCATCGCAATCGTGCGGAGTGTGGTGTCGTCCTGACGGACCATGAACGTCAGGTGATCGCCGCCGCTGCCGACAATGCGCGGATTGCCGGCCAGCTTCAGTCCGGAAGCGGCCACCATCGGCTTCTCGTTGCCCTGTCCGAACGGGCCGAGGGTGTTCAGCTCGTGCAGTAGGTCGAGGCTCAGCTCGCCGAGGCGCACCTGCCCGTCGAGCGACAGCTCCGGCGTTGGCCGCTCCTTTCCCAGAGCGTCGTGCGCCATCTCGTTTATCTGCTCTGCGAAGACTTCCAGGTTCTCGCGCGGCAGTGTCAGGCCCGCCGCGCCGGCGTGGCCCCCGAACCGCTCTAACAGGTCGTGGCACTGCTGAAGCGCCAGGTGCAATGCAAACCCGGGGACGCTCCGTGCGCTGCCGCGCAGAACGCCGCCGCTCTCGGCGAAGATGAACGCCGGCCGCCAGAATTCCTCGCAGAGCCGGCTCGCCACCAGCCCCAGGATGCCTTGGTGCCATTCCGGGCTGCTGAGGACGATGCATCCCGGCTCTTCCAGCTGATCGCTCTCCAGAAGGGCGGCCTCGGCCTCCCGGCAAGTGGCGTTCTGCTCGCTGCGGCGCCGCCGGTTCTCGCTGTCGAGATGCTCCGCTAACTCGGCCGCGTGCTCTGCGTCCGAAGTCACCAGCAGCTCGACCGCCGCCCCGGCGTGGCCCATCCGCCCCGCCGCGTTCAGGCGCGGCGCCAGCCGGTAACCGATGTCGCGCGCGTCCACGTACTCCGGCGTCACCCGAGCGGACGCCATCAGCGCCTTCAGCCCCGGCCGCCCGGTCGTCGAGAGCGTACGCAAGCCATAGTAGACCAGCGTCCGGTTCTCGTCCAGAAGCGGTACCACGTCCGCCACCGTGCCGAGCGCCACCAGCGAAAGCGCCTCCACCAGCAGCTCGCGGAATTCTTCGGAAACGCGCCGCCCGGGCGAGACTTCCTGGCCCAGCGCCCACATCAGCTTAAAGGCCACGCCGACGCCCGCCAGAAACTCATAGC
Organism: uncultured candidatus Brocadiaceae bacterium; assembly: GCA_964421565.1. Classification (GTDB taxonomy): domain Bacteria; phylum Planctomycetota; class Brocadiia; order SM23-32; family SM23-32; genus CAYQXJ01. The sequence continues at coordinate 153,304 of CAYQXJ010000004.1, read as the reverse complement.
CGAAACCGCACGCCGAGAGCTTCGGGTCGAGCAGATGAGGGGTGTCGGGCAACTCGTTCTTCGGCGGATGGTGGTCTGTGACTACAATCTCCATGCCGTGCTGACGAGCTCGAGCGACCTCGTCCACGGCGGTTATCCCACAATCGACGGTTATCACGACTTGTGCCCCGGAATCCGCGATCTCGTCGATGGCCTCGCAGCTCAGTCCGTAGCCCTCGTCCACGCGGTGCGGGATGTAGAGATCGGCCTCTGCGTCGAGGTAATCGAGGCAGAGCTGCAGAAGCGCTGCGGCGCAGATGCCGTCCGCGTCGTAGTCGCCGTAGACCGTAATCCTCTTATGTTGAGAAACGGCGTCCAGGATAAACCTTGCGGCTTCTCGCAGGCCCGCGTGGCCCTCGGGATCGACCAGGTCATGAAGGTTTGGCTGCAGGAATCGTTGTGCCGCCATCGGATCGGTGATCCCACGGTTGACCAGCAGCCGTGCGGTAGTGATGGACACGCGCAGGGCGTCGGTCAAACGACGCACATCATCCGTTCGTTCGGGAGGGAATATCCACTTCTTTGCCATTGCGGAAGAGAGTATATCAGCGCCGGCGGTCGGGCTCAAAAGGAGGGCCGGGAACCACAACGCCGCCACGGCGCCACGACCCCAGGATGAACCGAGGCTGCGGCCGGTCAGTCCGATTCCTCCGGCGCCTCCTGTTCAAGCGGCCAACGGTCAGCAGGCTCTTCTGCATGTCGATGTAGCTCTGGTACATCGAATCGCCGCCGCTCTCCCATGGTGCGTGCCAGTCAGAACTCGCAACTTCATTTTCGGGCCACATCCTATGGCCGTAAGTCCGAGTCGTTAAGGGGGATTCTGCGGCGGCGGTCGGGTCTCAGGGCTGCGGCGGGGGGACGTACTGGACGTCGTCGGCGAGGATGTTGACCGCGCCGTGCTCCTCGTCCACACGGCCGGTCACCCGGTAGCAGCCCGCTTCTTGTGTGTGTGCACCGAACTGCCGATAAATGTCGGGGAAGAGTACCGCTTCAATGACGCCGTGGCGATCCTCCAGCGTGAGGAATTTCATGTACTCATGGTTCTTGGTCACCGCCCGGCGCATGGTGACCAGCCAGCCGACGAAGGTGACCTGCTCCCCCACGTGATTCGCCATCTCGTAGCTCGCCGTGCCGCCCAGATGACGGAGCTGCCCGTCCCAGGCGTCGAGCGGGTGGCCGGAGTGGCCGAAGCCAAGTATCTGCAACTCCCACAGCACGCGCCTGGACACGGGAAAAGGAGTGATCTCTGATTCCGGATTTCGGATTTCGGAGCGGCTCGCGGCATCTGTGCAAGATCCGGACAGTGATGCGGCCGTTCCCCTGTCGAACAGGGGGGTTGCCCCGGCGGCGGCGGGGCGGCGCTCCTTCAGCCCCTCCATCTGCATCATCAGCACGGGGCGGCTGCGCCCCAGGCAGTCGAACGCGCCGCAGAGGATCAGGTTCTCCAGCTCCTGCCGGCTGAGCCGAACGCGGCCGTGGAAGTCCTGCAGCGAGCGGAACGGCCTCTGCAGGCGCTGCCCCAGTATCTGGCGGACGGTGCGGGCGGTCAGCTCCTTGACGAACTCGAGCCCAGGACGGATCGCCTCCTCGCCCCCGTCGCTGACATGTTCGGGGCGGGTCTCGACCTCGCTGTGGTTCACGCAGGGGGGCAGGATGCGGACGTTGAAACGGCGGGCGTCCTCCAGGTAGGTGCGCGGATCGTAGAAGCCGGCCTTGTTGGCAATGACCGAGGCGAGGAACTCGGCCGGCCAGTGAGCCTTCAGGTAGGATGCCTGGTAGCTGATGTGGCCGTAGGTGGTCGCGTGGGCCTTGCAGTAGGAGTAAGCGGCGAAGTCGGTGATGCGCGTCCAGATATCCTCGGCCACGGTGCGTTCGATACCCCGTCCGGCGGCGCCGCGTACGAATCGCTCCTTGAACTGCGCCAGTCGTTTGCGCGAGCGATGCTTGCTGACTGCCTTGCGCAGTTCATCCCCCTCGGCCAGGCTGAAACCGGCGACTTCTCGTGCGACGCGCAGCGTATCCTCCTGATAGAGCATAACGCCGTAGGTCTTCTCCAGGGCGTTCTTCATCAATGGCGTGGGATAGGTGATAGGTTCCTCGCCCCGACTTCGACGGATGAAGGCATGCTTCATACCACTGCTGGAGGGTCCGGGACGGATCAGTGAGAGCCCCTGTATCAGATCCATGATCGTTTCGGCCTGCTGCATCTGCAAAAGTTGGCGCATGCCGGGCGACTCTATCTGGAAACAGCCCATCGTGCGTCCGTGTTTTAACAGCTCCGCGGTGCGTTCGTCACGATCGGGCAGGTTGTTCAGATTCACCCGTATGCCCCGGTTCTTCTCTACGTTGCGGGCGGTCTCGGCCACGATGGAAAGAGAGCGTTGGCCGAGCAGATCCATCTTCACCAGCCCGATCGCCTCGATGCTGTCCATCTCGTACTGGGTGATCACGATGCCCTTGGCGCTGTTCTCCAACGCGGTATAGTGCGTGAGCGGGCTATCGGCGATGACCATGCCGCCCAGATGGATGCTGAGGTGGCGCACGTAGCCGTCTACCTTCATGGCGCTCTGCACGACTGTCCGCCATGGTTCGCGGTCGATAGGGAAGTGGGCCATTTCTGGAAACGTGTGCATTGCCTTCCCGATGCTTGATGCGCCATAGTGCGGCAGCATTTTGCTATAGGCGTCGATTTCCTCCAGCGGCAGACCCATCACACGGGCGACATCCCGAAATGCCGAACGTGCCTGCAGCGTGGAATGGGTGGAGACCATGGCGACGCGCTCCGCTCCGTAGCGGCGGTACACATAGTCGATCACATCGTCACGCCGGCGCCAGCCGAAGTCTATGTCTATATCGGGTACGTCCGTGCGGAACTCGTTCAGGAAACGTTCGAACGGCAGCTCGAATTCCAGCGGGCAGACGGCCGAGATGCCCAGACAGTAGCTGACAATGCTGTTGGCAGCCGAGCCTCGACCGACGTGTGGGATGTCCTCCCGCTCGGCGAAGTCAATAATGTCGCGTACGACCAGGAAGTAGTCACAGAAGTTGAGCTGCGCGATGACGGAGAGTTCCCGATCAAGCCGATCCTGCACAGGGCGGGGCAGGGCAGAGCCGTAACGGCGACGAGCCCCGCTGAAAACAGCCTGCCTCAGCCTATCGCAGGCCTCTTGCCCTGGTTTCAGGTCGGCCTGGGGGAAGTGCCAGCGGTCACGGTCGAGGGACACCATGCACTGCTCGGCGATGCTGACGGTATTGTGCATGGCTTCCTCCCGCACGGAGGCCGGCAGACGTGCGGCTACCTCTTCCGCTGACATGAGGCGGCTACGCGGATCGGCCAGCATGCGATCGTCGTCCAGCAGGCTCTTGACGTCCGTGTTCTCGCGGATGGCGCTCAGCACGACGTGGGTAGGGCGGTCTTCTGGGCGGATGAAGCTTACGTTTGCCGTGGCGACGAACGGGATGTGGAGATGATCAGCAAGGTCGGCAACGCCGGGCCCGCGACATCGGCAGGGATCCGACAGTCCGCAGATCGAAGGGCAGAATGTCTCATAGGAGTGAGGGCTGTCGAACCGTAACTCAGCGAACAGGCGGCCCCGTGGGATGTGGCCGTGCAGGCGCTTGAGCAGCGAAGGCGTCGCCGTCAGTACGAACAGGCCGTCAGCGTTTTCGCCAACGACTGCGGCGAGGTCGAACGAAACCGAATCCAGCTCTGGCGAGAGGCAGAGTGACGAGGTAGAACGGGCGAACAGCTTCTCGTAGTGCGGAGTGCCGAACAGGCAACGTCGGGTTACGATGCGGCAAAGGTTAGCATAGCCCGTGCGATCAGCGGCAAGCAGTACGCACTGCTCCGGCCCGAATACGATCTCAGCTCCAATCAGGGGCAAAACGCCAGATTCCTCTGCCGCGTGGAAGAACTCGACTGCTCCGTAGATGCCGTTCGTGTCGGTCAACGCCACTGCCGGCATGCCATGCTCCGCTGCTACAGCGGTCAACTCATTGACTCTCATAGCCCCCTGCAGGAGACTATAGCTACTGTGCACGTGGAGGTGAATGAACTCCATCCCGCCGCTCCTCGCGTAGATGTCCTGACAGAATCAAGCGTCATCGTAACTATATATCTGTATGCATACAAGTCAAGCGTCGCTTGATTTGCTTCGACCGTTCAGTAGCCTGGCGAAAATGACTTCACGCCACAACATCGACGCCGCAGTCATCGTGATCGGAGCCGGGCCGGCGGGGAGCGCAGCAGCCTGCTGGCTGGCGCGCAGTGGCACGCATGTAATCATGGTTGACAGGGCGAAGTTCCCGCGCTCGAAGGTCTGCGGCGACGCGCTTAGTCCTCAGTCCCTGCGCCTGCTTCGCGAGTTGGGAATCGGCAAACTATGTGACCGGATGCATGCCATCGACGGCAGCATCGTGATTGCGCCAAGCGGCAAGTCGATGGAGACCTTCACTGCCGAACCTGGAGCCATGTTGCCGCGAGAAGAACTCGACGCCGCACTCCTGGCTCTGGCGCGTGCGGCCGGGACCGACTTCCGCGAGCGGGCTGCATGTGTCGGGTTGCGACAGGCGGGGACCCACGTTCGCTGTGTGCTCCGGGACGGGACGGTCCTAAGGACGCGGTTCGCCTGTCTGGCAACGGGGGCGAACGGCGCTACCCTCTCGATGGCCGGGATGGGCGCCGTTCCCGCCGACGGTTTCGGCCGACGGGCCTACTTCGAGAGGGTGGAGGGTCTCGACAGCAAGATCGTGCACGCTTTCCTCGATCCGTTGCTGCCCGGCTATGGTTGGGTCTTTCCCATGGGTGGCGGCAGGGCGAACGTCGGCGTCGCCGTCCATGCGGGCTTCGGGCCCTTGCGCTTGCGTGAACGTTTCGACTGGTTCGTGACGGAGTCGGCTGCGGCACGCCCGTACCTTGCGGGTGCGCGCATGGCAGCTCCACCGCTGACAGGGGCGGTCCGGACCGGGCTTGCGCGCGGCTGCCTGACGAGGGGAAGGTTGCTGGCCGTCGGGGACGCTGCGGCTGCTGCATGCCCTGCGAACGGCGAAGGGATCCCCTATGCACTGCAGACTGCTCGCATGGCGGCGGACTCCATTCTGGAGGCGATGGACGCCGGACGGGACGCTCTTGCCGGCAAGCTCCATGCTCGGAAGGTATGTGGCGCTTTGGCAGCGCAGTTCTCCCGGGCCGAGAAAGTCCGTCGCTTGCTGCGTTATCCTGCAGTAATGAACCGCATCGTCCGGGGCGCTCGTGGGGACAAGGTTTTTGCTCACCGGCTTGCGTCTGCGCTTGTGGGGCGGAACCATCCCCTGCGCGTGCTCACGCCCGCAAGTCTGTTTCACATGCTGTTTTGACGGCCAAAGGGCGTTGCGTGCTCGGGTAGTGGACGCAATCCGCGTGAAATCGGCGCGCCCACCGGCCAATGACTGGCTTGAGCCGCACCGCCCCCTCGTACTGTAACGGCAGGCCTTGCCTTTTCAGAACTGCTTTGGCCATCCACCAGTTGAAATGCTCCGTGCCGACTTCTGTCAAATCCACCAGTTTGTTGTCGCGTGCAATGCTGTGCCGATCGGGAAGGCGTCCTGGTAGACTCTTGCCAGGCGTTACATAGCGCCCGGCGGTGACCAAGTGGTCCTGACGGTAGTACATGCGGCAGTCGCGGTGACGGGGTGGTGAACTGCAGAGAAGCTTGACTGGAAGGCTTACCGGGCTTAGGCTGTGGCGGGTGGTCGCCGTCTGAATGCGGCTGCGCGGAAGGAGATGGGGGAGGGTGTGAATTTGAGCGATGGGCAGATTGGCAGCCGCACGCAGTCGGAACGAACGCGCGCTGCATCGGCCGGTGTGGCCGACACGCTGGAGTTGGATGAAGACCCGGCGACGGCACCGGTGAGATCGCGCAGCACCCAGATGGAACCCCGGACGCAAGCGCAAAGCCGGGCGGAGGCTGAGTGTAGTGTCCTCGTTGTCGGCGGCGGCCTGGCCGGCGTGGCTTCGGCTGTTGCGGCGGCCCGTCAGGGCGCCGATACCGTGTTAGTGGAGAAGTCGTTCGTTCCCGGCGGATTGGCCACGGCCGGGCTGATCACGTGGTACTCGCCCCTCTGCGACGGGGCTGGACACCAGGTGACATTCGGCCTCGCCGAGGAGCTTCTGCGCGCAAGCATCCGCTATGGGCCGGGTTGGATTCAAGGCGGCTGGGACACAGCGGATTCTGAGCCCACCGGCCGGTTCGACGCACATTTTCAGCCGGCCAGCATGGTTCTCGCCCTGGAAGAGATCATGGAGGATGCCGGCGTAGACCTGCGCTACGACACTCTGGCCTGCCAGCCGGCCATGCGGGGCAACCGCGTCTGCGGGGTGGATGTCGAGGACCGTGCGGGGCGAGAACGCATCGCGGCCCGTGCGGTGGTCGACGCTACAGGCGACGCCCTAATCGCCTACAGGGCAGGAGCCCCCTGCGACCAGGGCCCAACTCAGAGGCTGGTGGCGCAGATCTATGAGGCGTCCCTTGCCGGCTGTCGCGAAGCAGCCTGCAGCGGCAAGGGCACGGGTGTGCGAAGGCTGAAGGTCCTGGAACGCCTCGCAGGGGGGGCGATAAGCCATGGCCGAGAGTACGACGTGAACCGACCGACGGATGCCACCGAGTTTATGCTCGACAGCCGCTGCGCGATACGGCATTACTACGCAGGGAAGCAGGCAGAGCTCGGAGCCGAAGGCCGGCACAATTTGTTCCCCATCCTTCTGCCATCTATACCCCAGGTGCGCATGACACGTCGCATTCGCGCCGTACAGTCCCTAAAGTGGCATGAGCATGGGAACGAGGTGAAGAATCCCATCGGCCTCACCGCAAACTGGTATGCGGAGAACAAGCACGAAGTGTGGCAGGTTCCCTACGGCGCGCTTATTCCTCAAGGCGTGGAGGGGCTGCTTTGTCCGGGACGCAACGCTTCCTCCGCCGACCGGCGTGCCTGGGACATGCTGCGCATCATCCACTGCTGCGTTTTGACGGGAGAGGTTGCGGGGGTCGCAGCCGCCCTCTGCACCGAGCGGGACAGGCTGCCTGGAGAACTCGAGATCGCCGACCTGCACGACCGGCTGGACGGGCTCGGCATCCCTTACCGCTTCGACCAGGTCTTCTGACTCTGATTCAGTCGGCGGCGAAGTCCCATATGGCTTGCACTATGGTGGGATAGCTGACCTGCCAGCGGCCTTCCGGCACGTTCTCGCTGATCTGTATCTGGAGCCGGCCGCTGTGGCCTGCCCCTTCCAGCATTTGCCACGCGCGCTCGTAAATGCGTTCCGGTTTCGCCAGATGAAGCGACGAGGGGAAGTTAACGAACAGGCGCATCTGCGGCCACATCTGATGGGCGACGCTCGGGTCTGTGTCGTTGTCCGGCGGCGGTGAGAGCGAGTCGATCCCACCGACTGAAGAGTCGCCGATTGCATTCCACAGCGGTTTCAGGTCGCCGTCCATATGGACGAAGACTGGAATGCTGCGTTCGCTCAGCATGCTGGCCAGCTCATCATACCAGGGAACGCAGTAGCGCCGGAACTTCGCTTCGCCGATGACAGGGGCAGTGATGTTGTCGGGGAAGTCGACCAGATCGACGGGGGCGCGCCGGACGATCTCGAAGACCTGACGCAGCTCTTGCCCGATTGCATGCATGCACTCGTGAACGGGGCCAGGGCAGTCGGCCAGATGGTAGCAGAGCTCCTGCAGGTCGACCCACTCGATCCAGAGCCTCTGGAAGGGCGTCCTGCCGACGGCGACGAGAGGAACTCCGTCATCGCCCAGTTCGCGCATATCATGCCGGAGGCGTTCCGTGTCATCGATGACCACGCCATCTTTGAAGTATGCGATCAGTGCGGCATAGTCCTCTGGTTCCTGGACGAAGTAACGCGTGATGCGCATAGATCCGTATCCAGGTTCGCGTCGTCGCTCCTCGACGAGGGAGCCGCAGGGAGTGTGGAGTACAATGCGAACGCCGTCGCTGGTTCTCTGTTCTTCGCGCCAGCACTCTGGGTGTTCGACACGGTGCACAGATGACCAGCGCAGCAGGCCGAGGTTGCCGCGGCCCAGAAGTGCCCACGCTTCCTGATGGGGGCTCTGCCCAGCGTACTGCACGAACGGAACCCGGTCCACCGGTCTGCCGTACACGACCGCCAGTATGCGTTCCCGCATGGTCATCTCGGTCATCTCGTGCCTTTCCTACATACAACCGTGGGTCAGTTTGCCCGAGAGTTCGCCGTCGGCTATGCCGCTCAGGCGATAGGCCCCCTCGTCGAGGTCCACCTCTACTCTCAGACTGTCCCCGAAGACCGATGCCTGCTTCCGACCGTCGCCGGAGAGCAGTTCGTGTCCTGTGAGAGGCATGTACGCGGTTTTTCGGTGAAGCCGTCTCAGGACGACATCCTCGGCGCGTTGAGTGTTGACGCCGCTGAGGGCTGCCAGCAGCGGCGGCGTGCCTTCACTGCATAGGATGGCGCAGTCGTGGTAAACGAGGCTGAAAAGGGGCACGGGTATCCCGAGCAGCCCTTCGTTCTCGTGCGGCCGCAGGCGGGGCCAGTGCACGCGAAAGCTGTCCAGAGCAGGAGCCGCCCAGTCGCTTGCGCTCTCTGTGGTGATCAACCACCCGAGGCTGCGATAGTAGTCCAGCACGTCATGGCGGGCCCTCCTGCAATCCGTGCGACTCATCGGGTGGCGATGATCGAAGCACTCCTCAAGGGCGATGGCAGTGAGGACGTCCTGGTATGTGCAGTTCAGCCCCACGTGTTGGTCTCTGAGTTGCTGTACATTCTGTTTCACGAAATCGAGCATCAGGGCAGGGCAGAGGATCGACTGCGTGCCGCCCGCCCAATAAGCGTGGCGCGGGCTGTCACGGCGGCTGTCTTTGCGCGTCAGGTCCTCGCTGAAGTGAGACGAAGATAGGTAGAAGTCTCGGTACTGATCATGAACGCCGTACAACGCGCCGTGTTCAGCGGCGATGCGACCCACCTCGCGCATGCCTTCCCATCCTCCAGCATCGGCGTTGGGTGGGCAGGCGTCAGGATGTGCGTGGTCGTAACCCATCTTCTGCCATCCGGCAAGGATGAAGTAAATGTTGTCGTCAGGATGCTCGCGGGCATATTGATCGAGGGTACGAGCGATTTCGTGAAAGGTCTTCAAACGCTGCGTCACGCCGTTGGGCTTCAGCTGTGTGATAAGCGCCATCTCTCGCATGCCGATGGCGCCGCGTAACCTGTCAAGCTGTGGCTTCTCCAGGCGCTTTTCCTCGATGCTGCGCCAGCGGCCGATGCGGCGGCAGTAGTCCCTGTAACCGAGGGCGATGCAAACATGGTCCGCCTTCGGATAGAAACGGTAGAGCGTCGTGCGCGGGTAGCGGAACGCCTCGAACGAAGTGTTCCACCAGGGCCCAACGCGCGTTGGTCCGCCAGCGGGGTGATCGAAGTCAAAGACAACGTCATCCGGCGTATCGATGATCGCCAGGTAGCCGGCTCCGCTGGAGTCTACGTGGCCCCACCATGGGCCGGTAACCGCTTCCCATGCCCAGATGCGTAGCGCACGTTGAGCTGACTCCTCCTGCAAGGGTTTGGGCCAGTCGCCAGGAAGCAACGTACCCTGCTGGAACGGAAGCACGGTGTAGCATCGCGAGGTGTTTTTGTGGAGGAAAGAGCGCGGGTAATATACCTCGCGCAGCCACGTCTCTGCGTTGTAGCCGGGATCTTCGTGGGTGGCGACAGTGATGCGCAGTTCGGATTTGCTGATGTGTAGCAGAACCCGCAGGCGGACGTTGTACTGCTGCCAGGGGTCAGGCTGCACGCTGCGGAGCTCGACGCCACGGAACTCCCCCTCGCGCGCCTCCGACCAGTCTGCGAGGTTCAGTACGGACAATGGCTTGGCGAGTTGTACCCCGTACTTCTGAACCAGAACCCCCTTGTGTTCGGGCTCCATGCGCCAGGTCTTGCCGCTTAATTTGTCCAGCACCTCGAGCTCGAGGCCGGCCCTGGCGAGGCGGACCTCCAGGCAGGCGTTCTCCAACTTCCACCGGGCCGGCTGCGCGGCGTAGGTCACGACGACCGAATCGTCCATCTCTGCCTCCAGAGCGTGTGGGAGCGCGTGGCGAAGTATACTGCGCGGCACGGCAGCCGCAAACGGTCACAAGCGGAGCAACTCGTCGCCAATGGTGCCGGTTACCCTGTGGATTACCGCCCGCACCTCGCGAGCGACGACCTGGCCGGTCACCAACGCGATGAGGAACGGCCGTTCGCTTCGGTATACCTCTGCACCGCCGCGCAGGCTACGGGCCGGTGAATGGGCCAGGCGGAGAAGGAGTGGCCAGAGACCCGCGATGGGGCAGCAACGATAGTCTATTCGCAGAGCTCTTGACTGATGAAGCGAAAGCTGTTGGCCAGCGACTCAAAGGTGCCACCGTCGTGCTCAACGACGTACCAGCGGCAGCCGGCTTCTTCCGCTGCATCGCATATGGCCTGCCAGTTCAGGTTGCCTGCACCGATGGACGTCATGAGGGGTTCGCGTTCGGTATTGACGCCGTAGTCCTTCATGTGCAGCACGGGCAGTCGGTCGTTCAGGCGCATGCACCAGGCCACGGGATCGCCGCCGCCGCGCTGGATCCAGTGTGTGTCCGGTTCGCCCTGGAGGTTTGCGGCGTCTGTCGCATCGTAGAGTATCTCAAGAGCGGTCCGGTCGCCGAACCGCACGAACTCTATGTCGTGGTTGTGGTAGGCGAGGGTTATGCCGGCCTTGCGGAGTATGCTGCCGGCGCGGTCAAGCTCCGCGGCCAGGTCCAAAACATCCTCCTCGGTCTCAAACATCCGGTGAGGGTACGGGTAGGCCGTGATGTCGCAGTCTAGCATCCGCAAGTGTTCGGCGACGGCTTGCGGATCATTGACGATCTTCGCACTGTTCTCATGCGTGGCGCATATGGTGAGTCCGATGTCGTCGCAGAGCGCCTTCATCCATTCAGGATCATACTCTCCGATGCCGCTGATCTGCACAGCCGGATAGCCAATCTCGCGGATCCGGCGCAAGCCCTTCTCAATCTGAGTGGGGCTCTGCATGTGCTTGCGCACGCTAGACGTTATCGCCGCTAACTGTTCAAGTTGCATGGCTTGCCTGCTTTCAGTGAGTTCCGCGCCGCTCCATTGGCGCATGCGGCTATCCGGGCTCAGTAAGAGCCCCCGAGGTCCTCTGGCCCTGTGTCCACCACATCCTTCCGCCGGCTGCCTGCTGCCTTGCCTTGCAGCAAGTCATAGTAGCGTTGCTCATCGACCGGCAAATCGACCCAGGCATCGCTCGTCCACGATGAAAGCAGCATGGCGTTTGCCAGCTCCAGGCTGCGGATGCCATCGGTGCCATCGGCGACCAGCTCCCCCTCCCCACGGATTGTGTCCACGAACTTCTGGAGTACTTCCACGTGACCACCGCCCCGACCGCCGGTCGGCACATCACACTTCCAGACCTCAGGGGTGGCGAAGGAACGTTGCGCGGTCTGCCGGAAGTCGGTGACTGGTTCACGTGTGCGCATAAACGTCAGTGCGCCATCAAGGAGCAACTTGCCGCGTTCGCAGAAGACTTCCAGGCGATTCGTGCCGGGCGCTTCGCCTGTGCTGGTCTTGAAGGTGCCAACGGCTCCGTTCGCGTACTCCATCGTGGCGAAGACTTCGTCTTCCACCTCGATATCGTGATACTTGCCGTAATAGCAGGTGGCACGCAGGCGCTCCGGCAGGCCGAACATCCACTGCCAGAGGTCCAGGTTGTGCGGACACTGGTTCATCAGCACGCCGCCGCCTTCCCCGGCCCACGTGGCCCGCCAACCGCCGCTGTCGTAATAGTACTGAGTTCGGAACCAGCTCGTGATGATCCAGTCGATCCGCCGTATCTCGCCCACCTCGCCGGACTCTATGAGATCGCGAATCTTGCGGAACACCGGGTTAGTGCGTTGCTGAAACATGATCCCGAAGACGCAGTCGGAGGAATTTGCGGCCTCGTTCATCTCCCGCACCTGCCTTGTGTATACGCCCGCCGGCTTCTCCGTCATGACGTGCAGGTCATTCTCGAACGCCGCAATGGCGATTGGTGGGTGATCGTAGTGGGGGGTGGCAATGATGACTGCATCGATCTCTCCGGAAGAAAGCAGTCTCTGCGGCTGGCTAAAGGTCTTGAACTCACCGCCGAGGTTCTTCTTGGCCCATCCGATGCGATCAGGGTTGACGTCGCAGACGGCGCCCAATTCGGCTCCGCTGACCTCCCCGTCTGCAAGCCAGCGCGCGTGACTGCTGCCCATGTTGCCGATTCCGACTACGCCGATACGCACAGCGTCCATCCTCTACTCCTTGCAAGGACACGAAGCACGGTGCTATTCCCCGGCCACTCGATGCGTTGATGCATTGGGGACGGTGACACGTCGCAGATCATATCAGGCCAGTCCGGCACGGTAAAGCGAGCAGAGTGGTTTCTGTGTCTTCAGCCGCCTTTGCCCAGCGATAGGCCCTGAAGGGAGTTCTTGAGTTCCTGCGGCTTGCTGGACGCGCTTAGAGCTTCCTCAAGGCTTACGCGGCCGCTTCTGTATAGCGCGCCGAGAGCCTGCTGAAACGTGCGGCTACCGTAGTAGCGGTCTTCGCTGAGAGCTGCTTCCAGCTCTCCGGATGCGTGCTTGCGGATCAGGTCTGACACTGTGGGAGAGCGCATCATGATCTCGACGGCAGGGATCCGCCCCTTGCCATCTGCGCGCCGCAGCAGGCGCTGGGCGATGAAGCCTTGAACCGTATTGGAGAGCTGGAGCAGCATGAGTTCACGTTCGTGGCTGGGGAAGTGGCTGAGTACACGCTCGAGTGTTTGGATCGTGTTCGCCGTGTGCAAGGTGCTCAGGACGAGATGGCCGATCTCAGCGGCGTTGACGGCCGTGCGGATAGTAGCCGCGTCGCGCATTTCGCCGATCAGGATGACATCCGGGCTCTGGCGGACCACGTGTTTAAGTGCTCGGCCGAAGGTAGATGTATCCAGGCCGACCTCCCTTTGGTCGATCAGGCATTGCTTGTCCTCATGAACGAACTCCACGGGGTCCTCGACAGTGACGATGTGTCGGGGCGAACTCTCGTTGATGTAGTCCACCATTGCCGCCAGCGTGGTGGATTTGCCCGAGCCTGTAGCTCCCGTAACCAGCACCAGTCCCTCGCGCTGCTCGGACAGCCGAGTGAGCTGGGCTACCGGCAGGCCCAGCTCTTCGAAGGAAGGAACTGCGCGTGGCACGTGGCGGAACGCGACGCTGGTGCGGCCACGCTGACGGTAGAAACTGACACGAAAGCGGCCTACTCCCTCTGCCTCGTAGGCGAGGTCCAGTTCTCCCTCTTCCACATAAGCGGAGCGGCGTTCGCCGAGAACTATCGCCTCCACAGAAACCATGACCGCCTGCGAAATAGGCTCTACCTCGAGGAACCGCACGGCACCATCGATCCGAAGGCAGGGCCTGCCGCCGGTTTTGAGGAACAGGTCCGACGCAGAACGCTCGATGCTCTCTGCGAGTAGCGCGTGCAGCGATCGACGGACGTGATCTTCAGTCTTCGTGACCATGGGCCTTCACCTGTCCTGACTCACCCGGGGACGAATCGACACCACGTAGGCGTCCCTGCGCGTAAGGGGCGTAATGGCTATCGGCGTGATCGCGGATGATCGTCATGTAGAGCTGGGTTGCCGGGCCGGTGCGATGCAGTTCATCCTGGAAGACCTCGGCAAGGCGAAAGGCGATGGCCGCACGCTGTTCGCCTGATGCATCCTTAAAGGCCGCCCTCAGTTGCTCCGCAGCCGCCCGGGGATCCTCCGCTTTCAACAGAACCTCAGCCAGTCGCCGACGTGCCTCGATGTCCCGCGGGTCTTCATTGATGGCCACACGGTACAAGGTGGCGGCAGTGGCGTAGTCGTGCCGGGCCTCGACCCCCTCGGCACGGTCGTAGCTCTTGCGCACCTTGATCTCGCTGTCGCCGGTCAGTGCGCCGCCAATCGTGGCCAGCCAGTAATCGGCCGCCAGCCAGAGGGCAGGCACGTTCGCCACCAGGACGACGAACCACAGAGCGGCGTCAAGAACTGAACCCAGGGGGCCGAGGGCTCCTCCTGCCGCAGCAACCCTTAACCCATACAGAGTGGCGAGACCTGCAGCATACACTGTCTGCGCGAGAGCGCTGCGGCGCGCGCTGGTCCAGATGAATGCCAGGTCGAATACGCCCCCCCAGACCAACGCCAGGAGCATGGCCAGGCGGGTGATTACCTCAAGCACACGCGGTCCCCGGCATAGCTTCAGTCCTTGAGGAGCAGGGGATTCTTCATATACCGTTCACAGGTCGACCGCTCGATCAGCCCCCGCAGGTAAAGGTCTTTTAGCGAGGCGTCCATAGTGTACATGCCTTTGCGGCCGCTGGTCTCCATAACGCCGTAAAGGTTCTGTACCTTGCCCTCGCGGATGAGGTTGGCGACGGCACTGTTATTGAGCATTAGCTCGGTTGCTAGCACCCGCTGGCCGCCTCCCTTACGGGGCAGCAGACGCTGGCTTAGGACGGCCAACAGGCAGAACGACAGTTGAGCTCGGACCTGGTTCTGCTGATGAGGCGGGAAGCTATCGATGATCCGGTCCATCGTCTGGGCAGCGTCGTTAGTGTGGAGGGTGGCAATGACCAGGTGGCCGGTCTCCGCCGCCGTCAGAACCGTGCGGATCGTTTCCAGGTCGCGCATCTCGCCCACGAGTATAACGTCCGGGTCTTGCCGCAGCACGCGGCGCAGGGCTTCGGCGAAGCTGAGAGTGTCTTGCCCGACCTCACGTTGGTCGATCACCGAGTTCTCGCTGGCGTGCAGAAACTCGATGGGATCCTCAATGGTCACGATATGGACACGCCGCTTCTCGTTGATGATGTGGATCAAGGAAGCCTGAGTGGTGGATTTGCCGTGTCCGGTAGGGCCTGTGATGAGGACGAGCCCCTGCGGGCGAAGCACAAGGTCGCCCATGATCTTCGGCACCCCGAGTTCGTCGAGGTCAGGGACCTCTGTCGGTATCACGCGAAAGGCTGCCGCCACGCTGTCCCGCTGCCAATAGCAGTTTACGCGGAACCGATGGGTGTCGGACAGAGTAACGGAGAAGTCCAACTCCCTTTCGCTCTCAAACCGGATGATCTGATCTTCGTTGAGCACGTCGTAGACGAGGCGCTGGGTATTCTGAGGCCTTAGTGCCCCGGTGTCCACGTAGAACAGCTCTCCATTCACCCGCAGCGCGGGCGGGACACCCGCTGTAAGGATCACGTCAGAGGCTCCGCGCTGAACCGCGAACTTCAGTATCTCCGCGACCGACAGCTCCGACGGAGAAGAAAGGGCCATTGAATGCCTCCTTCGGCGGTGGAAGCCTGCTCCTTCGCAATGCGCTCCCTGAGCCCTCTCAAGCGTGCCGTTCGGCACGGGCTAAGCCGGTAGCAGTCGATAAGGGCGCAGACACAACGTAAGTCCACATGAGCGCAGCGAACACGTAGTCATATCGCCACAGCACTGAGCCTCCGACGAGGCCAACCGCCAGCACGATGGCGGTGAAAGGGCTGAGGCGACTGATGAGCGAGCCCGCATGGCGGTAAGGCAGCCGGCTAACCATCAAGGCTCCCAGGGCGACCATGATGAATGTCAAGCAGAGCGATGCATAGGGAAGCGCATCCTGGAAGCTTCGTACGTAAAGAAGGGTTGCCGTCGCAGAGGCAGCGCCGGCACCTGTGGAGGGCAGCCCCTCGAACGTCGAGCTCTGGGCCTCATCATCTGTATGCTCGACGTTGTAGCGTGCGAGGCGCCAGACAGCGCACAAAGGGAACACAGCTAACAGGGCCCATCCCAGCATGCGCCCATGCTCAGGCAGCACTGAGCCGACCAGTACGGCGGGCGCCACGCCGAAGGAGATCGCATCGGCCAATGAATCCAACTCGGCCCCCATATCACTGGTGGCGTCGAATGATCGCGCCAGGGCCCCGTCCAGGGCGTCCATCAGCACGGCGGCCAGCACGGCAAGGGACGCCAGCTCGGGCTTCCCTGTAACGGCGCAGGCACATGCGATGAACCCGGCGGCCGCGTTCAATAAGGTTACTGCCGATGGCACCTGCCGGTACGCTATCATACGTGTTTACATTTGGTCAGAGTGCCAGTCGAGGCAGAACTGGCCCCCAGAAGCCCATGCCTCATCAGGTTCGGGGGCCACCTGACAGTAAGCGAACAGGGGAGACAGCCGAATGTCGTCATGGGCTATTCCTTTATTATCTGGGCGGTAAACAGGTAGATGTCGGTGTCCGGCTGTTGCCAGGCATACGGCTCCAGCCCGGCCTTGCCGGCGCAGCACTGGCAGAGGAATTCCTCTTTCGACCAGCCGGTTTCGGTGGCCACCTGTGGCAGGAAGCAGCCTGTCCGGAAACCACGGCGCGCCTGGATTCCATGCTTGCCCAGCTCCAGCTCGCGTAATGGGTCCTTCGTCTTACGCAATGGGCTCAACACTGACACCTCTATCGTCAGCTCGGATATGTCGCCGGGCTCCAGACGCATGCCGAAGAACCGAGGGTCCTGAGTGGCCGCTGCGACGGCCATATCCCTGACCACTTCCCAGAGTGGTTCATCGGCCTCAAACCGCCCAATGCATCCGCGAAGCTGTCCATCTTTTCGCAGGGTGACAAAGGCCCCCTGGGGGCGCTGCAACTCGGGGTTACTGACGTGAAGGTTCGGGGGGCGATGCCCTCGCACTGCCGCCTCGACCGACCGCCGCGCGATGATCAGCAACTGCTTGGCTGCCTCATGCGAAAGCATGGGTGCTCCGGAACAGAGCCTCTCCTGTGGGGCTACCTGATAAGGATTCTAACACAGAGGAAGCCCAACACCAACAGGACTACCAAGGCGATGGTGAGCAGGTTGAAATACCTCTCTATGAAGGCTTTTATCGGACGGCCGCAAAGCTTGAACAAAACGCCCTGGACGTAGAACCTCAGTCCACGTCCGACTACGGAGGCCAGAAGGAGCACGGGAATCCCGACATCCTGATGGCAGACGCCGGCTGCGATGGTGAACACCTTGTATGGGATCGGCGTAAGGGCTGCGGTGAAGATGAACAGTAAGCCGTGCTCGCCGAAGCCGCTGCTCAGCTCGCTGAACTCTGCGGAGTAGCCATAGAACTCAATAAGGGGGCTGCCAACGGCTTCGAAGAACAACGCTCCGATGGCGTAACCCACCAGGGCGCCCATCACCGACCCCACAGTGCAAACACCCGCATACCGCAAGGCGCGGCGAGGCGCCCCGAGCGCCATGGCCATCAGCAGCACGTCGGGCGGCACCGGGAAAAAGGATGACCCCGCAAAAGCCAACAGGAAGAGAGCCCAGACGGCGTACGGCGTCTCGGCCCAATGAAGCGTCCACTCATATAGCCGACGCAGGGGGCCACGGCGCGGCATCTTGGTCTCGTAAGGCTCCACAAGGTCTCCCGCACCGCGTTGCTCAGCCAAGCCGGGCTCTTCGTTTCTCACTGTATCTGCACATTCCCGCATGGGAGTCTTGTATTGTGCTCAGTATGCCAGCCGGCCGTCAAGTTGCGCCCCGTTGTCCCGACACCGGCCTTGTGCTATAAAGCGCGCTGGCTGGGATATTTCAGATCCACAACCCGAGGGTCGCCACTATGCAGCAATTGCGGGTGAAGACGGCGTCACGCACCCAGATGCTCGATATCACCGGGCGTGTGCAGGAGGCGGTCAAAGAGAGCGGAGTGCAGGATGGCGTCTGCACGGTGTTCATCCCACACACTACGGCGGGGGTGACCATAAACGAGAACGCCGATCCATCGGTGGTCTCAGACATTCTGAGGGAACTCAATAAGGTCATACCCTTCGAGGATGCCTACGAGCACTCCGAGGGCAACAGCGCAGCCCATATCAAGTCGAGTTTGTTCGGCTGTTCCTGCACCGTCCTGGTTGAGGGTGGGCAGCTGTCGCTTGGCACCTGGCAGGGCATCTACTTCTGCGAGTTCGATGGGCCTCGTTCGCGCAAGGTCCAGGTGTTGTGCAAGTAGCGGAGGGTACGGTGGTCTCAGACGACCGCTCTGTAGAGAATGAGGCGCGGGTGCCAGCAAACGTGCCCTGGGGGGTACTGGAGGGTCTGTTCCTTGTGGCGCTGTTCTTTGCGACCCAGATCTGGCTGGGGTCGCTGCTCGTGCCGACCAACCTTGCCGCCCAGGTGGTGGTGTTCATCGTAAGCGGGTTCCTGGTGCTGGTAGCGACTGGATTCGTGATCGGTCGGTACACGGACGGGCCTGCACACCGGGTTTTGGGGCTGGTCAACCCGGGGCTGACAGGATGGCTGCGTGGCTGGAAGGCGGCAGCCGCCGGGGTGCTGATCTACCTCGCCGTGGCGACAGGTTGGTTCGAACTGCTGAAGTGGCTGGGGGCAGTGCCAGAGCAGCTTCCCCGTCAGCCCCTGGTGGAGATGATTGCCCAGACGGACTCCACCGCAGCCATTGTGGTGACTGTGCTTGCTGCCGTGGTTGTCGCCCCGGCGGTGGAGGAGGTGGTCTTCCGCTCGGTTCTCTACCTGCCTTTGCGGCGTTCGGCGGGGCCATTCGCCGCTGCACTTATTGTCTCGCTGGTTTTCGCCCTGCTACATAACTATGCCTGGGGCATCCCGCAGCTCATGGTGCTGTCGATGATCTTTGTGGCGTTGTTCGAGACGACCGGCACATTGTGGGCCGCGATTGCTGCACATGCGCTTTACAACGGAGCCGAGATCACCGTCGTACTCTGGTCGTGAATGCAGGCGACCGGCACGCGCCGATAGTGGCGTCCCGACGGTGAAAAGGGCGCTCGGAAGTGCTAAACTGAAGCTCCACCTGACGCGCCCATACCACGAACACGCCGACTGGAGAGAGGCGACGTGTTGACGCAAGAGATCGAACGCCAGATGCAACAGATCCGACGAGGCGCGGCGGATATCGTGCCCGAGAACGATCTTGCGGAGAAGATCGGCCGTGCGCTCCAGGAGAACCAGCCTCTGCGGGTCAAGCTTGGCCTGGACCCTACCGCGCCCGACATCCATGTGGGCAACGCGGTCCCTCTGCACAAGCTGCGCACTTTCCAGGATCTCGGCCATCATGCCGTGCTGATCGTCGGCGACTATACCGCCACGGTGGGTGACCCGAGTGGTAGGAACGCTGCGCGCCCCCAGCTTAGCCACGAGGAAGTGCTGGAGCATGCGCAAACCTACATCGAACAGGTCGGCAAGATTGTGGATGTCGAGGAGGCCGATGTTCTATACAACGGCGAATGGTTTGGCGAGATGAGCTTCGGTGATGTAATACAACTGGCGTCCACGCTCACGGTGGCGCGATGCATCGAGCGTGACGATTTCACCACGAGGATGGAACAGGGATTGCCGATCGGGCTCCATGAGTTGTTGTACCCTTTGATGCAGGCGTATGACTCGGTGATGGTGCGGAGCGATGTGGAGTTAGGCGGCACTGACCAGATCTTCAACATCTTGCTCGGCCGCGAGCTGCAGCGGCAAGTCGGGCAGGAGCCCCAGATCGCCGTCACGAACCCGTTGCTGGAGGGGCTGGACGGCAGTGAGAAGATGTCGAAAAGCAAGGGCAATTACATCGGCATCAGCGAGCCACCCGCGCGTATCTTCGGCAAAGCTATGAGCATCCCCGATTATCTGATGCGCAAGTACCTCGTACTGACGACAGATTTGCCATTGGAGGATATTGAGCGACTTGTCTCACCGCAGACCCACCCCCGCAAGGCAAAGTCCGAGCTTGCGGCTGCCATCGTTCGCTGTTACTACGGTGAAGAGGCAGCTGAACAGGCACGGCGGGAGTTCGACCGAGTGTTCCGTCAGGGCGAGCTGCCCAAGGAACTGCCCGAAGTGCAAATCCCTTCGGAGCAGCTTGAGGACGGCCGTATCTGGGTAGTGAACCTGCTGCGGCGCGCCGGCCTGGCTTCCAGCAACAGCGAAGCCCGACGCGTAGTGGAACAGGGGGGCGTCAGCCTCGGAATGGATGCTGAAACGCTTGAGGTGCAAGATGATCCTACGCTCGACGTTGAGGTTCGAGACGGGCAGGTGCTGAAGGTTGGAAAACGTAGATTCCGCAGGTTGAGACTCGTGTAAGAGGCCGTCCGATGGATTAAAGACTCTCTCTGGGGCCATAACACTCCGCCTTTCCAGCCAGCAAAACGCCACGCACGGAGGAACAACGCTTGACGCTAACCAGATGGTTCCGCAGGAATCAGAAGTATCTGCTGGCTGCCGTTGTAGTCATGCTTATGCTCGCATGGGGCATTCTAACCCCCTTGAGCCAACTGGCCCGGCGCCGAGGAGCCGAAGGTACTATACGCGGGCGCAGCGTAGAGATTGCCGACATGCAGGCCGCTCAGGGCGTACTGCGCCTGGGATCGGCACTGGGTTTGTTTGAGCCGATGACTGCCGTCTACATGCAGTATGGCGGGGCGTCGAGGACGGCGACTATGCGGGTCGCCGCCCTCGGTTCGGCACTGAGGCGCTTCGTTCTGAGGGGGGAGGAACCCTCGATTGACGCCGACGCTGCCTGGCGTTATCTGGTGCTGCTGTACGCTGCCGAAGACGCCGGTGTCGTTGCCACGCAGGGCGAAGTCGTGGAGGTGTTGACCTCTCTTCCGATTCTGTCGGGCCCCGACGGCTTCGTCGCGGAGCGCTACAGGGCGCTGCTGCAGTCGACGGGCATGACGGACATGACCGTCACACGATGGATCGGCCAGCTTGTGAAGATAGCAAAGCTAATTGAAATACGCCGTGAGGCAACTGTGGCGAGCGATGCCGAGGTGTGGATGGACTGGGCATTCCGCAACGAAAGGGCTCGCATTCGCTTCGTGACGGTCGATGCGGAGCTTTTTGAACCATTGGTGGAGCCGAGCGAAGAGGAGCTTGTGCAGTTCTACCAAGACCATCGAGACCGGCTGCCGGAGGAGTCGGTGGACGGCGTGGGCTACATGGCTGACGAGCGTGTGCGAGCCGAGATCGCCCTGGTGAAACTCAGCGATATGCGAGAGAAGGTAGAGGTCTCCGGAGCGGAGATCGAAGTTTACTATGAACAGCACCGCGAGGACTACCGCCGGTCGCACGAGGGAAATGGCGAGGCTGAGGGGAAGACAGATGCTCCCGACGCAGAGCCTCAGTATCGGCCCCTGGGGGAGGTACGAGACGACATTGCAGGGTTACTGCGCGAGCAGAAGGCAAGCGAACTTGCGCAGCAACTGGCCGAAAGACTGATGGCAGATTTGGAAGAAGTGCGAGAGAACTACGAGAACATGCCCTTGCCCCTTGAACAAATGGCCCGCCGGCACGGACTGGAATACGGTGTCCTGCGCACTCCATCAGGGCGAGAACTGCTTTCTGAGGAGGAGTTGGCTGCCGCAGTACCTGACGGAGAGCAGATTGCTCAGTTTGCTTTCGGGGGCCCCGAGAGCCTCTATTATCCCGACGTTTCCCAGACCTCAAAGGGGCCGGCAGTCCTCCAAGTGCTGGAATGGCGCGAGCCTGAACCGCGGGAGTTCGAAGAGGTGCGCGAGCTCGTGCGGCGGGACTATGTGAAGCTGCGGGCATTGGAACATGCCCGCGAGTTTGCGCGGCGGCTGCAGCTCCGGGCTAACGAAGTGGGCCTGACGCACGCGGTCGATGAGACGAAGGGAAGTCTGTCAGCCCTGCTGGACCTGGGCAGTGAGGACCTCCTCCGGGTGCAAGAGAGCGGCCTGTTCGATCGAGATGCGCTGAGCATCGAGGGATTGCCCGGCGCTGCGCCCGAGGAGCTGGTCCGAACAGCTTTCATGCTGGAGAAGGGCGACGTAGGGCTGGCTGTCTCGGAAACGTCCGCCGCAAGGTGCTTCGTGCTGCAGACCATCGAGCGGAAACCGGCTCCGCGGGACCAATTCGCTTCGGCCCTTGGATCAGCGCGAGGCTTCTACCTGATGCGTAAGCAGGGCCGAATGGTGGAGGCGTGGCTGGACCGCCTCCTTTCAGAGGTGAGTCGTGGCCCGGTTCAGCAGGACTGAGGAGAGCATGCGCGTTCTGTCCTGGCCCGAGCAGCAGGGACCAGCGGTTGGCAGCTCCGTTGTCACCCTGGGGGTCTTCGATGGAGTTCATCGAGGCCATTGCAGGGTGCTTGAGAAGGCCGTCTCCGAGGCGAAAAAGCGCGCATGTACGGCGGTGGTCGTCACGTTCGACCGTCACCCTGGTGCTGTCTTACGCGGCGAGGCCGAGCCGAGTATCACCTCTCTGGAGCATCGCATCCGGCTGTTCGAGTCGCTCGGGCTTGAGCTCTGTGTGGTCATCCATTTCACGGAGCAGGTGGCCGGCATCGACGCGGTGGATTTCGCCGAGCGCGTTTTTTGCAGTCTCCTGCATGCCGAACTCCTGGTCCTCGGCTTCGACTGCCGTTTCGGGCGGGACGGCCAAGGTGGCATTGAGCTGTGCCGGCGCTTGGGGCCTGCGCTTGGGTTCGATGTCGTCAGTGTGCCACCTGTGGAAGTGGATGGGGAACCTGTGAGCAGCACCGCGATACGCGAGGCGATCAGAGCCGGCGAGCTGGCGAGGGCGGAGAAGCTGTTGGGCAGGCCGTTCGCACTGTATGGGACAGTTGTTGGCGGCCAACACAGAGGCGCCGAACTGGGTTTCCGGACGGCCAATCTGGACCTTCATCACGAGATCTCGCCCCCGGACGGTGTCTACGCCACCTGGTTTTTCCACAGCGGCGAACGCATGCCGAGCGTTACCAGCATTGGGCGCCAGCCGACTTTCGATGGATCGGCTTCTTTGGTCGTGGAGGTCCATGTGATCGACCGGCGGGTCGAGCTCTACGGGGAGGACGTTGAGGTCCAGTTCGTACTGCGTTTGCGCGACCAGCAGGCATTCAGGGATGCGGACGAACTGGCAGAGCAGATAGGCAGGGATACAGAGACGGCGAAAGCCGTGCTGCGTTCGGCAGAAGAAGCAGGATGATTCCGACTACTGCATTGCGTAGACATCGGTGTTCGGGAATGCCTCGGCCCAGGAGAACCATAGCATGACGGGCGCATCGGCGGGTTCTCCTGCGACCGTGGCGTGGGCAGTGCGTGGCGACGTGATGGTAACCACTACTTCCTGCCCCTGCAGCTTGTCGCGCACGCTTCGCGTGCCGGTCCGCGCGAGGGACGCGAGCGGATAGGCGCGGGCCCTGTCGCCGATATGCATTCCCAGCACTAACTCCTTGGCAGGGAGGGGGCTGCTGCGCGCTTGGAAACTGCGCAGGGGAACGGGGATCGCCGGATCGGCCAGGTAACGCTCGGTATCTTCTTGTAGAGCGGAAGCCGTTTCTTCCCGCCGCTCACTGCCGCGGCCGAGACTGAGCACCACGGATTCCGGGTGGCTGCGGCTCCATTCCCCCCACGTCCACACCTGCACTGGCATCCCGCCCAGCGTCTCGTTGGCCCGCTCACCGGCAATGCAGCGACGGCTCAAGGGGTCCCAGAGGGAGCCACTGGACTCATCGTACAGAACTGCGCAGGCTCGGTAGAGCAACCCCGAGTCGCGTAGCGCCGTTTCGTCGTCCGCAATGTGCACATATGCGCGCGCGAGCTGGCTCAACTGGCTCCAGCTCAGCAGCAGCGAGCGTCCCTCGAGGCGGAAACGGACCGCTGCCACGAGGCGAAGTGCTGCCACCGGGAACGCGTAATCGCGCGTGGAGCCCCGTACGACGACCACCCTTTCATCCGGCGCCATGCCCGATGCGTCGCCGGCCAGCAGCCATGCGTCCGGCTCCGTGTCTTCGATGGTGGCAAACGGCCGCTGATCCGCCCAGCGTCCGGGCATGCGCACGAGTTCCTCCAGACTGAACCCCTCTGCACGCTGCGTCACGTCGAAAAGGCGTCCCAAGCGCACCATGGCTGCTCCTTCGGGCAACCGTTGCGGCGGCGAAGCGGTGATGAACAACTTGTCCGAACCGATGGCCCGCACAGGGACCACAGAGGCGGCTCGGGGCAATGTGGTCGCTTCGGATTCCGGGGCCAGGCCGGCCTGTTCTACTTCTTGCCGAGACGCAGAACTCGACGCCTGCTCCTTCTCAGCGTCCAATTCGCTCAGTACGTTGATGAGCCATGCCAGGATCACAACGCCAAGGATGATCACGAGCATCCAGGCATGGTGGGCGAAGTCGGTCGGGGCGGCCTCTGGCCAGTCGGCAGTTGTCTGTGCTTCGGGGTCTTCCTGAGCTGTGGCTGCTTGTGGCGCTTTCCCCTGTTCGTTGTCGTCTTGCTCAGGCATTTGGGCTACTCCGCTGGAGGAAGTCAAAGGGCATTCTACCACGAGGCAGGCTCTCCTTTCGCTGGCGATGACGCTGGACGCGCCGCGTGTAGCAGGAGCTTACACCTACTCGGGTTGGGGCGACTGGTTGATGCAGAAAGGGCAGTCATCAGTACTCGTTCGCTCGTCGTGCCGCGTCAGGCATTGTTTTTGCTGCGTAGACACTTCAGACGTACATGGCTGATTATGGAACAGTGTTGCTATTACGGGACGACAGGGCAGATGAATGACCGCAAGAGGCTTAGGGTACTGGAAGGTCTTGGTTACGCGTCGGCGATGATGGTAGCGGTGGGGGGGGTGCTTGACCAGCAAGTCTTGCGCCTGATCCATCTCTTCGGGCTGGTCTTCGCAGTCATCGCCATCGTACGGCTGATGGTCATGAACGTGAGGCTCGGGCAGGCAGCCATGCTGTTTGACAGCTCAAACAGCATGGACATGGAGCTACCGGACTTTGACGAGACCGAGTTCTCAGACGACAGCCAACAGTACCACCACGATCGCCAGTACCAGACATAACAGCAACAAAATAAGGTTGGTCGTGGACTGGTTGCGCAGTTCGGCGGCCAGGCGAGCCTTCAGCTCCCTGGCCGTTTGTATCTCTTTCGTGGTATCCTTGATGTCGGCGGGCACGCGCTCGAACAGTTCGATGGCCTCCTGGAAGCGGCCTTGCTGCACAAGGCGTCGAGCTTCCGCATAATCACTCTTGGCCTGCCTCAGGCGTTCCGCAACGGTGGTCTTGCGCAGCACGCGCGCTCTTTCGCGCTCTGCCTCGAAGGCTCTGCCTTCGATCGCTTGCACTTCCTCGAGGATATCCAGCGCCTCGATATAGTTGCCGTTGAGCCGCAGTTGGTCCGCTTGGTCCAGCATCATGGTCACTTTGCTTGTGATCAGCGTGCGGCCCTTCTCCAGGTCGGTTCCGCAATGCAGGCAGGCCCTCACTTCACGCCGGTTCTTGCCCTTGCATTCAGGGCAGATGTCGAAGAGTTCGTCAAGGTCGGCCCCGCACTCTTTACAGACCTCGAAGCGGACGGGGTTGAGCGTGCCGCATTCGTGGCAGCAGGGCGCGTCCGCTATCTCAGCTGAGATACGCTCCAGGTCGGCCAGCAGTTCGTCCGCCGTTTGGTAGCGATCCTCGGCCTTCTGTTCCAGGCAGCGAGCAACGATCGGGTCGAGCCGGGGGTCAGCCGTCGGTTCCACTTCGCTGGGGCTGCGTTCCAGAGGTATCTCCGGTTTCTGGCCAGCCATCGCTTCGTAGAAGACAACGCCGGCTGAAAAGATGTCACTACGTCCATCCACCGCCAGTGAGTTCTGTTTCTGTTCGGGGCTCATGTACGCCGGCGTTCCCATAACGGCGGCGTGGGTCGAGCCGGCCTCGCTGACCGAGCTGTCTTGCCGGATCAGTCCAGCCAGCCCGAAGTCCGCGATCTTCACTTCGTCACGGCTGTTCAGAACGATATTGGACGGCTTCACGTCACGATGCACGACGCCCCGGGCGTGGGCGTAGCTCAGGGCAGAGGCCGTGCCCTTCGCAATGTGCAACAGCGCCCGGACGTCGAGCGGTTCCTCCAGCATGTCCCGCAGCGGAGGGCCGTCCACGTACTCCATGGCGAAGAAGTAGGTCTTCCCCATGTGCCCGCGCTCGTATATCGTCACGATGTTGGGATGGTTCAGCGCGGAAAGAGCTCCGCTCTCCTCGTAGAAGCGTTCGACAAACTTCTCGTTGTCGGCGAAGTTGGGGGGCAGAACCTTCAGAGCCACCGTGCGGTCCAGAGACAGCTGCGTGGCCCTGTATACAACCCCCATGGATCCGCGGCCGATCAACTCATCGACACGAAACCCCGCCACGTTTGTGCTTGGCGGCAGATTATCAGCCCGCAAAGGCTGGGCTTCGTCCACAACGGTCGGATCGTCATCGGCAAAGCGGTACTCACAGTGCGGACAGCGGAGAACTTCGCCGCTGTCCGGCCGTGCGGCCTCGAACGCCCCCTTGCAGCTGGGACAGATAAACTCCATGTTGCCCGTGGCTAAGGTCTTTCGGACCACTGAGATTACCCGGTGGAGTCGGCGAGTGTCAAACTGTCGGCCCCTTGCGCGCTCGCACTACCCCCCCGTGCAGCCGCTGCTGCCACAGCAAGGCATTCCAGAGTACCCAGGCTGTCATAGATTCAATCACCGGAATCACTCGGGGCACTATGCAAGGATCATGCCGTCCCCCGACGTTGATCGTCGTATCGTGCCCTTTGCGGTCGACCGTCCGCTGGTCCTGGGCTATCGATGCTGGGGGTTTAACTGCGAGATGCAGCACGAGTTCCTGGCCCGTTGTGATGCCGCCAAGGATGCCTCCGGCGTTGTTTGAGAGGAAGCCCTTTGAGGTCATCTCGTCGTTGTTCTCGCTGCCGAGCATTCGGGCCACCCCGAAACCGGCTCCGACTTCTATGCCCTTCACGGCACCGATCGACATCAATCCGTGAGCCAGGACGGCGTCGAGCTTGTAGAAAACCGGGTCGCCGAGCCCTGCCGGAACGCCGTCAACTCGAAGCTCAACTACACCTCCGACCGAGTCGTTCCGTTCCTTCGCCTCGAGTATCGCCTGCTCCATACGAGCAGCCGCCTCGGGGTCCGCGCAACGCACCGGGTTCTGCTCGATGCACTCGGGCCGGTATTCCTGCGCCTCTATGCCTGCGATCTCCTTGCTGTGGGCGACAATGCGCATTCCTCTCTTCTCAACCTGACTGAGTGCGAAGGCGCCCGCGGCGACGCGTGCAGCGGTCTCGCGTCCGCTGCTGCGTCCTCCACCTCTGTGGTCGCGAATGCCGTACTTCTGCCAGTACGTGAAATCGGCGTGTCCCGGGCGGAACACATCGCGCAGACGATCGTAGGCGGAGGGGTCATGTTGCTCATTGTGGATCAGCATGCAAATGGGGGTCCCCAGTGTAAGGCCCTTGCTGACGCCGCTCAGCACATGCACGCGGTCCTTCTCTACGCGTGATGTCGTCACGCTGCTCTGGCCGGGGCGGCGCCGGTCCAGCTCGCGCTGTATTCGCTCCACGTCGAACTCCAAGCGTGCAGGCACGCCATCCAGCACGACGCCCACTGCTGCTCCATGGCTTTCACCGAAGGTCGTCATTCGCACGATATGACCGAAGCTGCTCGGGCTGTGCATAGCCGTCGCCGACCAGCTCACGATCTCATCGGTGAGTCTGGCGGCGAGGGCAGCAGGAGCCGCCTTTGAGCAATCGAGAACGATATCGGCGTGCGCGTAGTAGAGGTCCCGGTAGGGCTCATTTCGCCGGGCGATGGAGCCGACAAGGTCAGCGGGGTCAAGGAAGGGGGGCACGTCGGTCCGGATGTGCTGGGCCAGAATCTTCGAGGGGGCATCGAGGAAGACGAAAACGCTGTACGGCCTCAACGACGCACGACTGGCGGGGTCGCGGAAAGCGAAACCTCCAAGCGCGATCACTCTACCACTGCGTGTGGCGCACTGACGAACAGCTTCAGCTTCAAGCTGGCGGAAACGCTCCGAGCCTTCCTCTTTGTAGATTTGCCGATAGCTGAGACGTTCCCCGATCTCCCGTTCGTAGATATCCTCAATCAGTGAGTCGGTGTCGAGGAATGGCGCCCCCAGCTTCTCTGCAAACAGCTTGCCGAGAGAGCTCTTTCCTACCCCCTTGAAACCGTACAGCACGACGTTGTACACGAGGGCCTCGCGTGAGGGGTTAGAGGTTCACCGCTGCGCCGCTAGCGGCCGAACGCCAGGCGGCTTCGGTCAATTCTATTGTACGCAGTCCACAGATGCTGGGGGCCAGCAAATCTTCCTCGCCAGTGATGGCTTTCACGAAGTTCTCCGTTGGAGAGGTGCTGCCATAGCTGGTGTTCTGCAGACTCAGCATTTCGCCCCCCTGACCGGTGGAGTAGGTAAGCTGGCCCTGGCGAAGGAAGAATGACCACTTCGAGCACACGAAGGTGATATCTTCCCACCAGACGGGGCAGTTGCCGATCACTGAGATACTACCCAGGGCACCGTTGGCGAACTCCACCGTCAATGCGCTGTTGATGTCGACCTCGGCGTCGAAATTCTCGATACAAGCGGTCACTCGATCCGCCTTCAAGCCTGTCGTCCACAGGATGACATCGATCAGGTGACTACCCGAGTCATTGAGTTGACCGCCGCAGGATATCTCTTTCACCTGGCGCCACTTACCTTGCGTTGCGTGGTACCAGTTCTGTCCCTGGAAGGCGACGACAGCTTGCACTTCGCCGGCCTCACCGCTTTCCAGGCGTCTTTTGATAAAGCGGAACTCGCCCTGAGTGTGGCGCTGATAGGCGATGCCCACCATCTTGCCAGTCTCCTCTTCGACTTGCATCACGGTGTGTGCATCGTCAATCGTGCACACCATCGGTTTCTCAGTAAGCACGTGGCAGCCCGCCCTCAGGCTGTCGACAATCTGTTCGCAGTGAACGTTGTGCGGGCTGGCGATAACCACCGCGTCCAGGTCTTGTCCTTCGAGCAGTGCCTTGTGCGTTGCATACTCCGGGACGTCAGCTAACTGACTGTATTGCTTCTTCGCGGCAGCCGTGCGCTCGGGGTCCGGATCCGCTAAGGCCACCACCCGCGCCTGCGCTATGCCCTGCAGATCGCGGATGTGCCGATTCATAATGCCGCCGGTCCCAATAAGCCCGATGAGGATGCGGTCAGCCATTTGGTGGACCAATCTGTTAGTGAAAGATCTGTTGTGGCACCTGCGAGCCGAAGGTTGCTAAGTCAACATCGACTGGAACAACCAGAGGCCGAATGCTCCCGCCATCAGTGTGGGCAGCCAGCCGGCGATGACGGGGTTGATCGTGCCCGTGGCGCCCATACTGCTGAAGATGAAGCTAAGCGCGTAGAAGCCCGCTGCGATGAGGATGCTGATGATCACGCCCAACAAGCGGCTGCGTATGGTCTGCTCGAATCCGATGAGTGAAGGTATTCCGACCAACAGAAGCGTCAGCGGTGTGAAGAGGGATGCAAGGCGGGAGTGAAAGACGACCTTGAAGTCCGCCACGTTGGGGTTTCGGCGCATCTGCGCGTGGATCTCCGCGAGTGTTTGCATCCTCATCCCACTCTCCAGGCCCTCCTCGGCGGCGCGTACGAAATCTACGGCATCGAGGCCGACCTTAACCGACATCTGTGCGTGCCCCGTCTCCGTTACCTGATTGACCTCCTGGTCAAAGTCCCGAACTGTAACGTCCGACAGTAGAATCGCGCCTGCGCCCAGCCATTCGCCGCGTCCGGCATTGATGAGACGACGAAGACGGCGCGGTAGCCCCGTATCAAACTCCAGCAGGGCCACGTCGCGCATGCCTTGCTCGGCAAAGCTATAACGGCCGATAAACAAAACCGCCCCGGAGGCTGGATCCCGCAGGAGTAACTCGCGCTCAACATCATTCTCGATCCTGCGCTCAAGCATCGCCTTGCGGCGGGCGAAACTGGGTGCTATGACCTGTTGAAAGAAGAACACGAAGATGCTGAGCACGAATGCCCATGCGAACACAGGTCCGACGAGTCGGTAGAGGCTCGTGCCGGAGGCCTTCAGCACCAGGATCTCCCGGGCCTTGGCCATTTGCACGAGCGTCAGGCCTGCCGCCATAAGCACCAATGCGGGCACGACATCCAGCAGGAACAGGGGCAGAACGTAGCTGTAATAGGCCCCGATCAAAGCCAGACGTTCCCGCATGGCCGTCTCTTGCAAATCCTCCACTTTCTTCAGCAAATCGAAGCTGCCATACAGTAGAGCCATCAACAACAGGCCGCCGACCAGGTACGTGATGAACCGGTGGCTGACATAGCGGTCGATCTTCTTCAGCACTGAGGGACCTCGCGCTGGATACTCTCTGCTCTGTGCGCGGGGCGCACAGCGAGGATTCTAACGAACAGCCCGGGCTAACTCAAAGGTAGGCATTTGCTAACAGCGCAACGTGAAAGCGCCACGTCGCGTGTGGTAGAATATGAGGAGTAGTCGGAAGGGGCGCCGAGGCGACCGCCTCGTTCCTTCGGGACTTTACGCGAAGAGAATGGGGAGGAAAGTCCGGGCTCCGCAGGGCACGGCGGTGGATAACGTCCACCAGGAGCGATCCTCGGGAAAGTGGCACAGAAAACACACCGCCCGCCGCGTGCCGGCTGGCAAGGGTGAAAAGGTGGGGTAAGAGCCCACCGCCGCGGCGGTGACGTCGCGGGCAGGCCAAACCCCGCCGGGAGCAAGGCCAAATAGGGGAGGATGAGGCTGCCCGTCTCGCTACGACTCCCGGGTTGGCCGCTTGAGGCGGCTGGCAACAGCCGGTCCCAGACGAATGGTCGCCGTCCCGTACATGCGGGATCACAGAACCCGGCTTACCGGCGCCCCGGATGACTCGAAGCCCTTTGCTCGGAAGGACGGGCCACAACGATGGATCAGCTCTGGGCTCCGTGGCGGCTGGAATATGTGTGTCAGCCCGAAAAGCAGGCGGACGGATGCTTTCTATGTGCCGCCGCGCAGAGCGACGACGACCGAGAGAGCATGGTGCTGTGGCGGGGGAGCCATTGCTTTTGTTTACTCAATCGCTGGCCGTACAACAATGGCCATCTGCTGGTGGCGCCATACGCGCACTGCGCAGACCTGTGCGACCTGGCCGAGCCGGAGGTGCTCGAACAGGTGCAGATGCTGCGCCGAGCGCAAGGACACCTGCGGGAGGTGCTCGATCCCGGGGGGTTCAACGTCGGTCTTAACCTGGGAAGCGCTGCAGGCGCGGGTCTCGAAAGCCACCTACACTGGCACGTCGTGCCGCGCTGGGCTGGTGATACGAACTTCATGCCCGCACTGGCCGATACCAAAGTGATCCCACAGAGCCTGGATCATCTCTGGCGGCTGTTACGCGGTGAAACGGTGCATTGAACGTCACTGCCTACGGAGTTGGCCTTGCTGCGCGAAGACCTGGAATGCCGTGAGCGGGAAGCCCTGGCTGCATATGCCATGCGCAGCAGCCAAGCACCCCGACGACGTCACCCTGAGCCGGAGCATCCCTACCGGACCTGTTTCCAGCGCGACCGCGACCGCATTATCCACTGCAAGGCTTTCCGCCGGCTCGAGTACAAGACGCAGGTGTTTCTCAACCACGAGGGAGACCACTACCGAACCCGGCTCACCCATACCATAGAGGTTGACCAGATCAGCCGGACCATCTCGCGCGCCCTTGGGCTCAACGAAGACTTGACCGAAGCGGCAGCTCTCGCGCACGATCTCGGCCACACGCCCTTCGGGCACGCCGGTGAAGAGACGTTGAACGCGCAGATGGTTGACTACGGAGGGTTCGAACACAACGCTCACGGACTGCGGGTGGTGGACCTTCTGGAACGCCAGTACCCGGACTTTCCCGGTCTCAACCTCACCGAACCGGTCAGGGAGTGCATTGCGAAGCACCATACTCGATGGGACGAGCCGTCGGAAGCCTCGGAGTTTCCCCCTGGCCCCCCGCCGTTGGAGGGCCAGGTGGTTGAGGTGGCGGACCCTATCGCCTACGACAACCACGACCTTGCTGACGGCTTGGAGGCCGGCATAATCGCCCTGCCGATGTTGCGCGAGGTCAGGCTGTGGCGCGATGCCGAGGAGTGCGTGCGCGAGGCTCGAGCCGACCTGTCCGACGATCAGATCGGCAAGCAGACCGTGCGATTCCTCATCAATCTGCTGGTGACCGACGTCGTCGAGACCTCGCGGCGGGCGCTGAGTGAGGAGGGCGGGGGGGAGCGTGCTCAGGGGGGGCCGGCAAACCTTGTGCGCTTCAGCAGGGCCATGTGGCACAGGAAAGTCGAACTGGAGGATTTCTTGCACCAGACGCTATACCGTGACTTTCGTGTGGTGCGGGTGACGAACACTGCACGTCGGTTCTTGGAGGAGATCTGGAAGGCATATGTCCAAGACCCTTGCCAACTACCCCCGCAGTATCAGAAGTGGGCGGAGGACGTGGGCTTGTACAGGGCCGTCTGCGACTACGTGGCAGGTATGACGGACCGGTATGCCCAGGAGCAGTACGCACAGCTTTTCCTTCCGTTTCAGAGGCTCTAATGGCGTCGCTGCTGGTGAAGAAGGGCCCTGCACCGGGCAGTGTGGTCGAGCTGCAAGGACGACGCATGTGGGTGGGCCGAGGTCCGGGAAATGATGTGATGCTGGAGGACCGCACCGTGAGCCGGCAACACGCCGTGCTCGTGCGCCGCAGCTCCGGCTGGCACGTTCAGGACCTGAAGAGCCAGAACAACACGCTGGTGAATGGGGAATGTGTACAGAGCGCGCGTCTCCTCAACGGGGACGAAGTGCGCTTTGGGGCCGTGGTGCTGACTTTCGTGGACGAGGGGACGGCGCAGCTTGGCGTTCAGGTCCGCCAGTCGGAGGAAAGGGCAGCCGAGGTAACGCAGGTAATCCGCCTGCGAGACATCGTGGGGACGGCTGTTGAGACGCGCGATGAGCGGGTGAAGCAGGACTTGCGTCTGAGCCATCTGCTGAGGTTGGCGGAGGTGGCCTCCAGCGTTCAGAGCGTCCCTGCCTTCCTGGAAGGCGTAGTGCAGAGCCTGCAGATCGCGATGCCGGCGGACTTGGTCCTTCCATTCCTCTACGGGCGGGACGGGAAGCTGAGGCCGTTCATAGCCCGCCGCGGCGACTTCGTCGACGATACCAGCGGGCTGGGCATCGATCGTTCGCTGCTGGAGCGCTGCCTTAAAGACGGTCCGTTGGCAGCTCATCGAAGGGCGGATGACGGCATCGCCATCGCCTGTGTGCCGATTCGAACCGGAGCGGAGAATCTGGGCCTCGTCTACTGCGAGCGGCATGGAACTGAGGGACCATACACCGATGCCGAGTTACGCTACGGGATATCGGTCGGGGTCATGACGGGCCTCGTGGTCACCGACGTGGGCCGCATCGAACAGATGGAGCGACGGAATGACAGCCTGGCCCGCCAACTCGAGGGACGCTATGATATGGTGGGCGAAAGTGAGGTGATGCGGCAGGTCTTTGACACCATTCGCAAGGCCGCGCCCACAGATGCCGGCGTCCTCATCTGCGGGGAGAGCGGGACAGGCAAGGAGATGGTGGCGCGCGCCGTCCACCGCAATAGCCACAGAAGTAAGGGTCCGTTTGAGGTCGTCAATTGTGCGGCAGTGCCCGAGGCACTGGTGGAGAGCGAGCTTTTCGGACACGCCAAGGGCGCGTTCACAGGCGCCGTGGCCGACAAGCGTGGTCGCTTTGAACTCGCCGATGGGGGTTCATTGTTTCTCGACGAAATCGCGGACCTGGCCCTTCAGTGCCAGGCGAAGCTGCTAAGGGCCTTGGAGGAGGGCTGCGTTCGGCGCCTGGGCGAAACGCAGGACCGGCTCGTAGACGTTCGCCTCATTGCCGCCAGCAACCGGGATCTGCGTGCAGCACAGGACGATGGCCATTTCCGCTCTGACCTCTTCTACCGCCTCGACCGCTTGCGAATAATGTTGCCGCCGTTGCGAGAGAGAAGGGGAGATGTAGTCCTGTTAGCGGAGTACGCCCTGAAGGAGTTAGCCGAGAAGGTCAAGCATCCTGTCAGCGGCTTCGCGCCCGAAGTGCTCGCCGCCTTTCAGAACTACGGCTGGCCGGGCAACGTGCGCGAACTGCGCAACGTGGTCGAGCGGATGGTCATCCTGGCTGAGGAGCCCGTTCTTGGGCCTGAATTGCTGCCTGACGATCTGCGCTCCGCCGTGTCCGAAAGCGCCATGCCGACTCTTGCGCAGTTGGAGCGTGACCACATAGCACAGGTGCTTTCCAGAGTTGAGGGCAACAAGACGCGGGCCGCCGAGATGCTGGGCATCGACAGGAGCACACTGTACGCGAAGATCGAGCGCTACGAGTTGGATGGGTAGGGGCATAGGGGGCGGACCGGGGGGAGTGGCGAGGATAAGCTCTGTCAGCGTGAACGTCGGTGCCGTGAAGGACGGGGCGCCCGGTTTTTCGCCATATCAAGGCACTACGCGGCGTTGACCTATGCCGCAGGCTCGGTATAGTGCGATGAGATGTGTAACTCGTGTGACCTGACGAAGCGCAGTATCCAACCTGCCCGCAGAGGATGCCGATATGCGTAGCCTATGGCCTATGGTGCTGGCTGTGTTGTGCCTGTCCTTCGCCCGGAGCACGATTAGTGCCGAAAGCCCGTGGCAGTTCTACCCCGAAGGGGAGCTGGATTACACGCTGCTCCGCGCCGGTCGGGTCTATCTACAGCTCGGCACGCACGCTTGGGGGCCAGGCTGGGCGTACTTCGGCTTCAGTAGGGGGGCGACACAGTCTGCCCGGGCTCGCCGCGAGTACACGGCTACTGCGACCGTACGCGGAACGGAGCAGAAGGTGCGTATGGCCCACGCTGCGGAGCAGGCAGGACCGAATTCGGTGCTGATGACCTACGAGCTAACAGCCCCACAGGGCGCCGAACTCACTCAGATTGTGGTGCGGTTCGACCCCGGCGGCGCGTTCGAGGGCGGCAAATGCGTGGCGGTCCTGCCGGACGGCTCACGTGAAGAGGTTGCCCTGCCTTTCCGGCGCGGCAGCATCGGCCAATCTGTAGAAAAGCTGATGCTCGTGGATGGCGGCGGAATGACGACAACCATAGCCCTTGAGCCCGCGCAGCCGGTGAGCATGGACGGCGAGGGACGGCTGCAACTGGCGGGAGCTTCGCTATCCGCCCGGAAGCCCCGAAGAACTATGCTTACGGTCACATTCCCCGAACCAGTGCGCTTCTACGCCCGGCAAGAAGATAGCGTGCAGCGTGACGAGACGGCGAACTGGTTCCCGTACCCGGTCGGACCCGCGGGAGTGCCCGTCGATCTGAGCTTCCTGAACAAAGACGCTGAAGGGAACTACGTACCTGCTGGTGGGCACGGCTTCTTGACGGTCGACGGCGACCGCTTTGTATTCGAGGACGGCACGCCGGCTCGGTTCTGGGGGCTGAATGTGACCGCGGGCGCCGCTCTCGGCTCTCCCGAGCGTGCTGAGCAGATCGCGGAACGCCTCGCGCGTCTGGGCTGCAACGTGGTACGGTTGCACCATCTGGACAGTTGGGCGAACCCGATCATCGACTATGATCATCCCGATGGCACCACGCAGCATCTTTCGCCGGAAGGCATGCGCGCGCTGGACAAGACCATATACGAGCTGAAGCGACACGGTATCTACGTAGTGCTCGACCCCTGGGTGCAGCGTTGTTTCAAGGAGGCGGACGGTGTGGCCGACTATGGCAAGCTGGGCCGCCGCGGGAACTTCAACCTGCATCCCCACATCTACTTTGATGAACGGATGCAGGAGCTTATACGCAAGCAGTGGCAGCAGTTCTGGACGCACACTAACGAGTTTACGGGCACGGCCTACCGGGACGAACCGGCCGTGATCCTGACGGAGGTCATCAACGAGGGCCTGCTCACGGGCCTCAGTGGCGTCACCCGGCCCTATTACCGGCAGGAGTTGCTCGCCATCTACCGGCGCTGGGCCCAACGTAACAACGGGCTGCCCGCCGGTGAGGCGAAGCTCTTTGAGCAGAACTACGGCCGGAACAACATCAGCTTCATGATGCACCTGCACCGGCGGTTCTACCTCGAATCGCACAACTTCTTTCGAAGCATTGGCGTGCGCATACCCATCAACGCGACGAATTGGGCGCACTGGACATGGGTGCTCACGGCACAGACGGACCTCGATTTCATGGATGCACACCACTATTACGGCGGCAACCGTATTGGCCCGGGACACGGGCTTGGCGGGCTGTGGCTGAACCACGCGCCTGGGTTGCCGGGCGGACCATTTGGGAAGATCGCTGCCTTTGCAATCTGCAGCAAGCCGGTCACGTCGAGCGAATGCGGGAACAACCCGCCGAAGACCTATCGTGCCGCCTATCAGCTCGGACTGGCTGCCGTTGCGGCGTTCCAGGGATGGGATGGAATAACGGGCTACGCATTCAGCCAGAGCGGCCGGCCCCGCGACACGTTGGGCGCGTTCGAGTGGGAGACCGATCCCGCCAGCCTGGCCAGCGTGGCAACGGGCGCTCTGCTGTTTCGTCGGGGCGACGTGCAGCCTGGACGCCGGACCGTGGCTTTGCGTATCCCGCAGGACGACGTGTATGAGCTACGGTATCAGAATGGGGGTGCGCGGCAGTTCTGGAATACGGCTGGCTTCAACGCGGCGATCGAACAACACCGTGTGGTTGTCGTCCCGCCAGGCTCTGTTGAGCCCGCGCTTGACGTAGTTCAGACAATGACCCCCGACGAAGCGTTCGAATACGAGCCAGCAGGCACCGAACTGATCAGTGACACGGGCGAGATCCGCCGCGACTGGCAGGACGGAGTCGGCACCATTGACACTGCGCGCACGCAGGTCGCCTATGGCAAGCTGGGGGAAACGGGTCGCACGTGCAGAACTGCCGAGTGCAGCTTCAGCATTGCGACGCCGTTCGCCGTGGTAGCGGTCCAGAGCTTGACGCAAGCACCGCTGCACGAGAGCGAACACCTGCTCGTGACGGCGGTCGCGCGTGTGCAGAACACGGGGATGGCCTTTAATCTGGCCAGGAATTCCATCGTCAGCAAGGGTGGCCCGCCGGTGATTGCCGAGCCGGTAGTCGGGCTTATACAGGTGCGAACGGCGCACAACACACTGGTTATGCACCCACTCCGAGCGGACGGGACGCGCGGACGGGCTGTCCCACTTGCTGTCCGAGAAGGTTTGGCGAGTATCGAGCTTACGCCTGACCGCCGAACAATCTTCTACGAGGTAGTCGCTGGCGAAGAACATTAGTCCAGTTGATGACTGCTGGAGACTGAGCGCACAGAGTCGCCAGCGCGGGTACAGAATCATCGCTGGAGCTGGAGGTTATACTTGGTACGCAAAGCTGCTCGTTTCTTGTCGCTATTCTGCCTTGGCCTGGCGGCGGGGATGGTCCTTTCGCAGGTTTTGCGGGCTGCTCCACAGTCCACGCTGCCTGCCGAAACGTATATGCTCTACCAGCGGACCATGCTGCGTGGCCATAAGGTGGCGGTTTGTGTGCTCGAGCCGGCAGCCGTGCTGGCAGCGCTTGCCTGGGCATTTACGGCGCAAAAGCGGCGTGAGGGCGTGCTGGCGCTGGCAGGGCTCATCTGCGCCGGGGTGATGTTCGCTTTGTGGGTGTTGTTCGTGCGCCCAATCGGCAACGAGATTGCCCTGTGGGAAAGAGATTTCCTGCCTCCGGACTGGATGGAGTTTCGGAGCCGCTGGGCTCTGCTGCAGGCGGTGCGCGCTGGGATTGCGTTCGTCGGTTTCGGTGCGCTATGCCTTGCAGCCATCACTAACAATGGCGAGCCCGTGGCACGCGTTCAGCGGCGGAATTGACCGGCGTGGTCATTCAGCGGACGAACGCGCACCTGTTCCACCAATTCCGGGGGGCCGGTCAAGGCCAATGAACGGTGCTCGCCGGGCAGCATGTCGAAGTCGTTGTCCTCAAGGGCAACGCCGCGCGGTGCGTCCAGGTGAACCTGCCACGCGAAGTGGTCAGTCCGCAAAGCGATTTCGCCATCGCTGAGTTCGGTCGCAACGTGAGCAACAGGCAGGTCGAGGCGGTTGAAATTGAAGCCTGCAAGGAACCTGCGGTTCCGCGATAGGACCGCTCCATCCCGCTCGAGGCGGCCATATGCCATCCAGGCGTTGCGGTCTCCAGCGGGCAACGGAAGTGTTGCCACCTCGGAGGCTGCACTCCGGCCGATGTGCACACATCGCGACTCCATGTCGACAGCGCCCGTGCGCACATTGACCCATCCGTACGTAAGCTTTGCGTCCACGGCCTCTGCCGTGTCATTCACAAGGCAGGGGCGCATGCTACCGTCACCTGGCGCGAAGCTGACAAGCACCGGTGCGAATGCCCGTTTCACTGCCCAGTAGCTCGGTTTGCGGTTGAGGTAGTAGTCGATGACCGTCCAGCCGACCTCACCCCAGCAATCGGAGTACATCCAGAAAAGCGAACCCGAAGTCAGGAACTTGCGCCGGCGCCAATGCTCGAGCGAGAACTTGAGTGCCTCTGCCTGAATAACTTGTGAGAACCTCACGTAATCGTCGAGTGACAGGTGCTCAGCAGGCCGCCAGTAGCGTTTGAGGGCCTCCTGGTTCGTGCCCTGCTCAAACCGGTTATTATGATACTCCCAGGCGTCGGAGCCGCGCTGCTGCTCGTCACAGGGCAGATAGCGCCGCAGGCTATCCATCCCCGGCGGGGCAAGCACGCCGAACTCCGTCATGAACTTGGCCCGGTCACGCTCGTAGAGGGAGTAGTCCGTCCTCTCATCGAGCGTAGGGGCCAGTATGCTCACAAACCAGCCGTGGCGATTGCCTTCGAGCTGGCTGGCGGGATCCTCTCCGCCGTAGGGACTGGAAGGCCAATACGGTCGTGTGGGATCGAGCTCCTGGCAGACGCGCGGTTGCACTTCCTCATAGATGCGCATCCCATAGCAACGGTCGGCGGCCTTCCCCTGCTGCTGGCGCTGGTAATGTATCCACTGGTTCTCATTGTTCCCGCACCACAGAGCAATACACGGGTGATTTCGTAGCCGACGAACGGCCGCACGGGCCTCTCGTTCGGACTCGGCCAGAAATGCAGGGTCGTCGTCCGGGTAGTACGCACACGCATACATGAAGTCCTGCCAGACCAGAATGCCATGTTCGTCACAGAGATCGTAGAAGGCATCGTCCTCGTAAACACCGCCGCCCCAAACGCGCAGCATGGTGAAGTTGGCCTCACTGGCGGCCCCCACAAGCGCGCGATACTTCGCCGGCGTAACCCGGGCGATGATCGAGTCGCCGGGCACCCAGTTGGCACCCTTGCAGAAAACTTGCTCTCCATTTACGGCGATGGTGAAGGATTCGCCCTCGTCTCCCGGCAGTGGTTCCTGAATAAGCTCGATCTCCCGGAGACCGTAACGGAACCGGGTTTGGTCCAGCAGTCCGCCTTCGTGCCGCAGCGTAGCGTGTACGTCATAGAGAGCAGGTTCGCCGAGTGCAGCGGGCCACCACAATTTGGGTTCCTCGACAATCAACTCCCCTTCCACAAGGGCCGCGCCTTGCTCCGGGTCAGCACTGAGCGTCAGAGCGTGAGTTGCTTCGAGGCTCAAAGCCACAGTCACCTCAACCTCAAGCCCTTGGCCCGAGAAAACCTCGACTTCAGCGATAACCTGCACTCGCGCGGTGCCATCATCCTGCAGGTTCGTGCGCAAGCATATGTCACGAAGTGCCGCTTCGGCATAGCTGTTCAGCTCAACGCTGCGCCAGATGCCGCAGGTCAGCAAACGGGGCGCCCAGTCCCACGAGAAGGTGAACTGGGGTTTACGCACCCAGATGCGGGGGCTGTCTTCAGCGGCTGTATGCATGGTGTACTTCGCCGTTTCCCGTTCCTGCTTGGCCCGCACGCCCGCGTCGACACGCACCACGAGCAGGTTGTCACCAGGAGCAACCTCATCCGTTACGTCCACCGTGTGAGGGATGTGGGCGTTGTCAGTACAGGCCACGTGCTTGCCGTTCAGCCAGATGTCGGCCGTGCAGTCGAGGCCGCCGAACTTCAGCTCGCTGCGAGAGCCGAGTTGCTCTGCAGCGACGTGGAAATGCCGGCCATACCACCAGTCCTTGTCTTCCATCCAACCGCAGTCGCGGGCGTTCAGGCCGTAGAGCGGCTCCTCGATGAATCCGGCTTCGAGAAGATCCAGGTGCACGTCTCCAGGTACAGAGGCCTCCACAAGCCGTGCGCCCGAAGGGCCCTGTTCTGGCCAGCCCCGGCGTTCGCCTTCTCCCGGCTCACACCAGCCAAGACGCCATCTGCCGTTCAGGTTCACTGTGTGCATCCGCTCGCCCGCCTGCGATCGTGTACATGGGAAGAGCCGGGATTCTATGTCGGACCCGGCTCAGGTGCAAACTCTACGAATGCTCTGGCACGAAGGCCAGGGCGACCCCGTTGATGCAGTATCGCAGCCCGGTCGGATCGGGGCCGTCCTCGAAAACGTGTCCCAGGTGGCCGCCGCACCGGCTGCAAAGCACTTCCGTGCGTCGAACGAACAGGCTGTTGTCCTGCGCGGTCTGTATCGCTTCATCATCCACAGGGGCCCAGAAGCTGGGCCAGCCTGTGCCGGAATCATACTTCTGTTCGGAGCTGAAGAGTGGCTGGCCACAGCCGGCACAGACGAAGCTACCGGCCTCTTTCACGTCGTTCAGCGGGCTGCTGAAGACACGTTCAGTTCCCTTCTTCCTCAGGATCCGATACTCCTCTGCTGTGAGTTCCTCTCTCCATTCTTCTTCTATCTTCACCACCCGGGTACCTCCGGTCCCCAAACCCTTCGAGTCTGGCGTCCGCTGCCGCTCTGAAGCGGGCTCCACGCCGGCCGGTCGCGATCGCGCCGGCTCAGCCACAGTGCGGGCGCCATCGCCGCAGCCAATCACCATCCAACCGGCAGCCACGACGACAGTAATCAGTACAGTGCCTGTGTTGGCCATTGGCTTCCCCGTTATGCACTCACCTATGACCATTGTAGTCCCACGCCGGCCCTGGCACCACAGCGGGGGGGTGATCAGAATCTGATCCCTCGAGCACGGCACCTCGAACACAGTCGTCCAGCCCAGTTGCATGGCGGCCCCCATGAGTGTTGCTGCGAACTACCATACCTTCTGGCAGCGGGTGGACACCATCGCACATGCAGCATAGTATTGCGCTATGCGCAGGGCCGACTTCTGGGCTCAGGTTCGGCGCAAGCATGTAGACAGCACGTTTTGCCAGTTCGGAAGGCCGAACACAGGAAGAATGGCGAAAGCCCGAGAGGTGGTACTCCAAATGCGATCGCTCCTCACCGTGGCAGTGCTGGCGTGTTCACTCATGTGCGTTGTGCCGACTCTTGGCGAACATCAGGTAACGAATACACAGTCGCCGTCTTCGAGGGGCCTGCTGCGGGATAGCAACTACGTATTCACCGAGGTCCCGGATCAGCCACTCGCCACGCCCTTCGTCGAGCGCATTTCACTGCCTGACTTTCCCGGCTCCAATGCTATCTGGGGAGGCACAGGACGGGACGACCGGGGGCACATCTGGTTCGGCGTCTGCGTTCATGGGTCACCTCAGCCTTCAGCCCACCTATACGAATACTTAGCGGAGAGCGACGAGCTGTACGACCGTGGCGATGTGGTCTCGGCACTAAGGCGGGCTGGCATTTACCGTCGGGGAGAGAGCCAGGCGAAGATACACTCCAAGATCATACAGGGCGCGGACGGCTACCTGTATTTCGCCACCATGGATGAGGCCGGAGCAGACTTCGAGTGGGGCACACGTCCGCCGTTGTGGGGCGGGCATCTGTGGCGCCTGCGCCCGCCGGACGGTGAATGGCAACACCTGGTGGCCACCAAGCACGGTCTGATCGCCGTGACTGGTGGACGCCGCTACGTGTACGCGCTCGGGTTCTTCGACCACGTGCTCTACCAGTTCGACACGCACAGCGCACAGACTGACTCGGTCCGTGTCAGCTCCACTGACGGGCACATCTCGCGCAACATTGTGAGCGACTTCCGGGATCACGTGTATGTGCCGCGCCTTACAGGGCATTCGGCCTCGCTGGTGGAGTACGATGTGAACCTTCGAAAGGTCGCCGAAAACCCGCTGCAGCACTACCTGAGCGGTTCACCCACCAAATCGCACGGGCTGACAGGGTTCCAGCCTATGGCCGACGGGTCGATCGTCATCGTCACAGGTATGGGATTCCTGTATCGCATCCGGCCGCCTTTCGGCGAAGGCGCGGCTGCCGTGCTGCCGATGGGTTGGCTGCATCCGGACGGGCCGCGCTACGCCTCTGGGCTTTTCACGTACGGCGGGCGGCGGTATCTGATGGGTTTGAGCGTGAACATGGAGAGCGAGTATCACAAGGAGTACCATTGGGTCTTCTACGACATCGACACCGGGTATTCCCAGCCCGTGCCGTTCGTA
Source organism: uncultured candidatus Brocadiaceae bacterium (assembly GCA_964421565.1). GTDB lineage: Bacteria > Planctomycetota > Brocadiia > SM23-32 > SM23-32 > CAYQXJ01. The sequence goes on along the minus strand of CAYQXJ010000004.1, from coordinate 110,912 downwards.
CCCCGCGGTACGAACGCACCGAACATTTCCTCCAGCTTGCTGTACGGCTCGGCGACGCGCGATGAGCAAGGACGCTTCTACGTGGTGGGCCGCCATGGCGGACAGGCCATCCTGCTGCGCGTCACATGCCCGTAGCCGGACGCCCCGTCCTGTTCACATGGGTCGCGCGCACCAACTGTCAGCTTCACCGTTCGCCCGACTACCTGCCCAGCTCAATCGCTCCGACATCTCGCTGGCCGACTGGCGCGCGCCCCGCGAAGTCATGCAGGAACGGACCATTGAACTGCCACTCGTACAGCTCGTCGATGGTTGTCTGAGCATCTGCCAGTGTGCCGTGCGCCACTCTCAAGAAGTCGATCACCCCTGCGAAGTAACCGTCATCCGGTCCACGGCCCACGTAGAAGTCACCGTCATTGGCCAGAGATGCTGACTGCGCGACGTGGCTGTTGGACCGGGCCGTCTCCCTGCCGTCCACGTAGAAGCTCACGCGTCCGTCTTCTCGGTCGCACTCGACAATCAGGTGATGCCATTCGCCGTCGGCCAGAGGAGTCTTGCCGCTGTGCTGTTCGACCTCTCTGCCGGCCTGTAGGATCAGGATAGGGCGGCCTTCATCCTCAAGTCGCAACTGGTAACCGGTGGTGCCATCGCTCTTGCTGACCAGAGCGCTGCCGCCGCGAGGGGCCCTGAAGTAGAGCTCGATCAGGAAGTTCTCTTCTCCCACGTTGACGGTCTTCTTCGCGGAGCCGGGGACGGTGACCTCCGCGCCGCCGCTTGGCGCATGCATGTACGCGAACGGCGAGACGAGGGTCTGATGGGCTATGCTGGCGTACTGGCCTTCACCGTCGAACGTGAGCGCTCCGTCGGTCCAATCCTCGAGCGGGCCGCGCATGTAGTCGTCCGCGTCGACGTTCGCCGCCCTAAGCGGATAGCGTGGTGTCTGGCGATACATGGACCGGTCGACGTAGTAGTCCGTCTGGTACCAGTGTTCGTCGAGCACAACAGCGGGGTCTTCACGGTTGAGCGTAAAGTACCATTCGCCCACGACACCGGAAAGCGCCCACGGCACAAAGACTTTCACGCCTGCATCTACGGCCTCGCTTCCCGCTGACGGACGGAAGTCGCCCGCATCGGGATTTCGCACCGGACACTGGCGCGCCACGACGCCGACATCACTTGAGAGCGCATGATGTTCTGCCAACGCCGCGGCAAAACTCTCTAGGTCCTCGTGCGGCATGCCGTTGGATTCGAAAACGCCAAACTTCTCTCCCACATCGTAGAAGACATTCCGGGAATACGCGTTGGTCTCGTACAGGAACTCAGCATCTTCTTCTGGCAGATGGGCTGCGTTAGCCGCAGCCGGCGAACCGGCCGGTTTGGCGTGTCGGAACACCCACTCGCCAATGTCCATAAAGACATTGCCCAGGTACTTCTCCCGGCTACCCTGGGGCGCCTGGCGCCGGGACGCCGTCTTGAAACGGTAAGCGGTATTGTTGAAGTATGTGTTCTGGAAGCTGATCATCGACTGGAAAGCCGCCGCGCTACGTCGCTTGTGTCCTTTTTCTACCGGATAGCCGACAGCAATGTTGTTGAACAGGTAGCCCTTATAGGCACCGTCCATGTAGTATGCGTATCCGAGCCGTTTGCCCGCCCAGTTCATCTGGCCCACCGGGTTCACCGCGACGTTGTCGTAGATGTAGGATGGGCCGCCGTGCGTGGTGATGTAAAACGCACCCCAATCACAGCTCTTGAGCAGACAGTCCTCCACGAGGTTATGGTGGATGAGGTAGCGGCACCACGGAATGTCGGCGCCCTCCCGGCCACGGGCAACGTGGAAGCCGGAGACGTTGATGCCCAACCCGGCGGTGCGTTTGAGTATGTTGCCGGCTATGTGCGCATGGTATGCGTTCAATTGGATTGAGTGTCCATGCGCCCCGGCCACCACCCGCCAGCCGATGTGCTCCAATCGGTTGCGTAAGATGTGTGCGCCGCCGATCTGGCCATAGCCTTGCACGGATCCCTTCGCCTTGGCGGCGGTGACGGTGACGGCCCCGTGGTCGGTGTAGCGCACGTCGTTGTCGCAGAACGTGATGCTGTCGAGTCGGCCCTCAAGCGGGACTTCGATTCGCAAAGGCATGTGCGCGTGCCCAAACGTGTTGTTGCTGACTCGTACGTCACCCCCATTTCCCCGCAGCCGCAGTACCCCGGCGCGCAGATCGGGATGGGCCCAGCGGGGGATATCGTATTCCCAGTGCGTGTTGGTGAATCGGAACGTCAGGCCGCTGATCTCCAGGTCCCCCAGTTCTTCGGCGTCGATCAGGTTGATGTAGCGGCCCGCTTCGAGGTCCACCGTGTTCGGGTCCCGGTCTTCGGGAAGGCGCAGGTAAAGGCGGCCGCCGTCCCCCCGCTTGTCCACCCAAAACTCGCCCGGCGAGTCGAGCATCCAGGGCATGTCCTCCAGGTAATAACGGTTGTTTGTGATGATCTTCTCGCTTGCTCCCCAGACCCACGGGCCACCGAACGCGATTGCCTTTTTCTGTGGATCATAGGCGCGAATGCGGGCGGGATAGGGGCTTCCCATGACGATGCCCCACTCTGTCCAGACCGTACCGCCGACATAATCCTTCGCAGTGCCAGTGAGAACCGTGGTGTCAATCCCCAGGTGATATGTCTCGCCATCGACTTCAGCCTTGTGGTTTCTGTTCCACCACTCCGGTTGCTCCCAGGTGTACCATTGGCTCATGGGATCTTGCGGGTCGGGCTCGGTCCAATCAGGCTCGCGTGCCAGTGCGATGCGCGCCACCTTCCCACCGTCGACCATCCACAGGTTCCGCGGAGCGAACTCCAGGTCGATGTGCCACACCTTGCCCGGCTCGCGGATGCCCGGGTGGTCTGCCCCCCGGCGCCAACCGCCAGTTAAGGCTTCCGAACCGTAGAAGCGGGCCTCGCCCTCGCCCCAGGTCGGATCGCGGGTCAGGTGGCCCGACGCGCCCTTCGGCACCTCCAACGCACCGCGGTATGTCACGCCTTGCTTGAACACGTAAGTATCTGCGGTGCCCTCCGCCGCCCGGCCGACGGCCTTGGCGTCCCAGGGATGGTGTTTCCAGGGCTGCTCCCTGGTGCCGGGGCCCGCGTCGTCCCCGCCCTCGTAGTCAATGTAGCGCACCTCGCCCACCGGGGCGTAGTCGAACGGCTCCGGCGCCCATCTGAGGTCACCCGTGGACAGCACCTCCGCGTGGGGCCTTTGCCACGTGTAATCACTTGCCGCAGCCGTGCAGAGCACAGGTACCAACAGAACAGCTATTCGAAGAACATTCGCAGTTTTCAATCTCGCTCCCAGCCTATCTTGTGCCACGGCGCAGCTACATTGTGCTGCTCGCCACTACTAACGTCTCGTATACACGTTCAGCGTGCAGCATTCTACGACGTTCGCATACACTGAGCAAGTTCATGCCCGTCTGCGCCGCACTTTGCATGAGAGCGGCCGGCTGGTAGACTGCTCCATCGCAGTAGGCTCTGACCCCTATCGCTGAGGGCAGCCATGGAGACGGCGCGGGTCGTCGTAGCCGGTCACGTTTGTCTGGACCTAACGCCCAAGTTCCCAGAAGTCCTATCGAGCACGTTGTCCGAGTTGCTCGTGCCGGGATCGCTGCTCAACGTTGGGGAGTGCGTGTTGTCAACTGGTGGGCCGCTGGGTAACACGGGCATGGCGCTGGCCAGGCTGGGGGAAAGGCCGAGCTTGATGGGTCGGGTTGGCGACGACGTGTTCGGCGCGATAGTGCGGGACATGCTCAAGCGCGATTGCGACGCAGAAGGTGTGATCGTCGTCCCAGGACAAGCCACGTCCTATACCGTTGTGCTGGCCCCGCCCGGTGTTGATCGCATCTTCCTGCACAATCCAGGCGCCAACGGCACCTTCTGTGCGAACGATATCGACTATGCCAGGCTTCAGGCTGCAGCGGCGTTCCACCTCGGCTATCCACCGCTGCTTGCGCGGATGTTCGAGAACTGCGGTGATAGCCTCGTCTCCATCTATCGGGAGGCCAAACAGCGGGGAGTCACGACCTCACTCGACATGTCGCTGCCAGATCCCGAGTCCGAAGGCGGACGGGCCGATTGGGCGGGCATACTTCAGCGTGTGCTGCCGTACGTGGATCTGTTCCTACCAAGCATCGAAGAGGTCCTGTTCTGCGTTGAGCGCCGCAGATTCTTGGACCTCCGCGCCAGGTCGGGCGACGGCAGCATCATCGACCTTCTGGGGCCCAGGGATTTCGAGCGCCTCGGCGACCGCCTCCTCTCCTGGGGGGCGGGCGTCGTGGTGATCAAGTCCGGACACCGTGGGCTCTACGCGCGCTCAGGTGATTGCGATAGAATAGCAGCATTCGGGCGTGAACGGCCGGCCGATCCCGCTGCCTGGGCGAACCGAGAGATCTGGCAGGCGCCTTTCGTCGCCGAACGGGTTGTGAGTGCCACGGGGGCAGGGGACTGCGCGATAGCGGGTTTCCTGAAGGCATTCCTGGAGAGGCAAGACATGGTCAGGGCCCTGCAATGTGCCGCCGCCGCGGGTGCACTCAATGTCACAAAGCACGACTCTGTGAGCGGACTGGTCCCCTATCCGGAGCTTCTGGGGCGCCTAAAGACCATGGAGTGCGCGGACCTGCATCTCAACTCTCAGCGTTGGCAACCCGGCGAGCTGAAAGGCTTGTGGTTCAGCTCGCGCGACGCAGCGTTTACCGGTTGAGTATATCGACGGCCTTGTTCGCATGCGCCTGCCGCCAGCGGAGGATGGCTTCCGCGACGACCAGATCCTCGGGCGTGGTGATCTTTATGTTGTAGCGGCTGTCTTGCACAAGGTGTACCTGGGTATCGAGATGTTCGACCAGCTGGGCATCATCTGTGCCGTTCAGCCCGTCTGCGGCCGCCTGGCGATGGGCGTGCAGTATCAGCTCACGCCGGAAGCCCTGTGGGGTATGGGCAAACCAAAGCTGGCCACGCGGCAGCGTGCGCTCTACGGTCTCGTTGCTGCCCACTTGCTTCACGGTGTGGACAGCCGGCACTCCCGCTATCGCTGCCCCCCACCGGCTGGCCGCCCGGACGACGGCTTCCACAACGAGAGGGCTCACCAAAGGGCGAACGGCGTCGTGGATCAGGACAACCTCCACATCAGGAAGCGTCAACTCCAAGCCGGCTGACACGCTCTGCTGTCGCGTCTCCCCTCCACAAGCCAGGTCCCGCACGCCAAACTGCTCGCGCATCTGACGCGCGATCCGGCCACGGGCGCACTCATCGGGGTGCAGTACAGGCACGATCTGCCGACAGCCGTTCACGGACTGCAGCACGTCCAGTGTGTGGTGGAGAATGCTACGACCACAGAGCTGAAGCAACGGTTTCTTCCGCCCGCCCATACGGCGTCCCACCCCTGCTGCCGGCACAACGACTGAGAACTCGGCAACACCGTCTGCGCCAGGCCCGTTGACTTCTTCGCACATCTCAGGGTCAGCTTCCCGAGCCGGTTCGCCTCGACCCTCGCTGCTGCACGGGTCTGGCGAATATGATGCGGCCCGTCTCACGCGTGATAGTGTTACGTACTACAGCCTCGACCTCCTGGCCTACCAGTTGTGCTGCGTCCTCAACAACCACCATGGTGCCGTCCTGCAGGTAACCCACGCCCTGCCCAGGCTGTTCGCCTGACTTCATGATCTTCACCGAGATCGACTCGTCAGGCAGCGCGACCGGTTTGACTGCGTTCGCCAACTCGTTCAGGTTGATGACGGGCACTCCCTCGAGGGAGGCCATGCGATTGAGATTGTAGTCTATAGTCATCAGCCGCCCGTTCACCATCTTCGCAATGCGGACCAACTGCTGGTCTACCGGGCGACTGTAGTCAGGAGCCAACTCCTGTATCCGAACGTCAAGAGAGGCATCTTCAGTGATCGCATTGAGCGTCTCGAGCCCAAGCCGCCCCCTTTCACGGCGCAGCTTATCGTCGGAGTCAGCGATACGATGGAGCTCGTAAAGGACCAGTTGCGGTACAACGATCGGCCCGTCGAGCGCGCCGGTCTTCAGGATATCGGCAAGACGCCCGTCGATGACCACACTGGTATCGAGCACAATTGGATGGGGACCGCGCTCCTGGCGACGGAACTCCACGTAGGGAACGATCAGGTTGAACTTGTCTCGGCTCTGGTAGATGAAGGCAATGCCAAGGTAGGAGTAAATGACGATGAATGCCCCTGTCAGGTCCTCCCGGATCACGTCCATGGTCTCCTTAGCCACCGCCAAGCCCACGACTGAGGTGGTGAGCGTGGCGAACAGCATTCCCAGCAGAGTGCCAAATACGACGGAAGAAACCAGGGCGATCGGGCCGCGACTGATAACCGCTTCAGCCGCCATCACCCCAAAGCTAACCAGGATGCCTCCCAGAAGGAAGATGAAGGGCTTTCCCAGGTCGAGACCTATGGCGTAAGCTGTGCCGGCGGAAGCCAGCACGAACAGGGCTCGGAATACCCATAGTCCCATTCTCCGACCTCCCTGTCCGTAAGCGGCAAGGCCACCCGCGCGCCGGTTCGCCAGCAGCCGTATTATAGCGTCCTAAGGCTGGGAGTCAAAAACCCGTTGATGCCGTTGGCCAAGCTACGCAGCGTTGCCCGGCGCCAGGAGGGCGGCGTCGTTGGCTGGGGGAGGCTTCGCTCGTGGCGTCTGTCGGATGGTCCAGCGGGCATCGGACCGGTTCCGTTGACTCTGCATCGGGGCTTCCCTACAGTGGGAGCGCGCGAGTAGGACACACGAACCGAGAGGAAGACGAGATGGATGATATGCCCCGTCCAGAGCACCCCCGTCCGGACATGCGACGCGCTGACGATTGGTGGCTCAACCTTAACGGTGAATGGCAGTTTGAGATCGACCGTGCCGTCTCCGGCGAAGCGCGCGGCTACGCGGCAGGGCGGGATCTGGACGCCACGATCGTGGTACCGTTCTGTCCGGAAAGCCGCCTCTCAAGCGTTCAGGATGTCGATTTCCATAATTGCGTCTGGTACAGGAAGCTCTTCCGCGTGCCACAGGCGTGGAACGGGCGTCGGGTGCTGCTGCGCGTGGGCGCGTGCGACTACCGCTCAACCGTCTGGCTGAACGGCGAGAAGGTTGGCGAACATGAGGGGGGGTACACTCCTTTCACATGCGACCTGACGGATGCGCTGGAGGGCAGCCGGCAGGAGCTCGTCATACGCGCTGTCGACCCTATCCGACACGAAGCTATCCCGTGTGGCAAGCAGTCCAGGAGCTACGCCTCACACGGCTGTGTTTACACCCGCACGACCGGAATCTGGCAGACCGTCTGGCTGGAGGCCGTGCCGCAAACCTACGTGTCCGACATGCGCATCTGGCCGGACTATGACCGGGGTAAGTTCACCGTTGAGATAGTCGTCAGCGGCGATGCGTCATTCGAGGGCCGTGCCATCGCGCGGGCTGAGGAAGTGCCGGCCGCCAGCACCGCCTTCAGGGGTCGGGGTGCGGGTTGCTACCGGGTGGAGCTGACGCTCGAACAACCGCGGCCATGGTCGCCTGAAGACCCGTTCCTTCATCACGTAGTCGTTGAGCTGCACGCTGATGGGTATGCTGACCGAGTGAGCACCTGGGCGGGCCTGCGCAAGATACACATTGAAGGCAAGCGCATACTGTTGAACAACGAGCCGATCTTCCTGCGCACGGTGCTCGACCAGGGCTTCTACCCGGATGGCGTCTACACGGCACCTTCAGCAGAAGAACTGGCTCGGGATATCGACATGTCCCTGGCCTTCGGTTTCAATGGGGCACGCCTGCATGAGAAGGTCTTCGAGCCCCTTTTCCTGCATTACTGCGACCGCAAAGGTTACCTGGTGTTCGGCGAGTTTCCGGACTGGGGCCGCGACTTCGCCGACGCCCGGTGCACACACAGCCTGATTGACCAATGGACCGAAGCCCTTCAGCGTGACCTGAGTCACCCGTCGCTGATCGGCTGGTGCCCCCTGAATGAGAGTCGGGCTGCCGGCGGGTCGCCATACGGCGAGTGCACCACGCGGCGCCTATACCGCCTTACGAAACTGGTAGACCCCACCCGGCCCGTTATTGACGCAAGCGGCTACCTGCACTTCCAGACGGATATCTACGACACGCACGACTATAACCAGGATGCGGAAGCCTTCGCGGCATCCTACGCACCCCTGGCCCAGGCTGACTACAGCAATGTGCGTCACTGGCCGCCTGAGCAGATGCGCTACGAGGGGAAGCAGCCCTATTTCGTGAGTGAATACGGCGGCATTGGCTGGCGGGTCGGCGACGTGCCCGGCAACGCGTGGGGTTACGGAGCAGGACCGCAATCCGAGGAGGAATTCCTGCGCCGCTTCCGCGAACTGACGGAGGCCCTCCTGTTCAACCCGGGCGTGAGCGCCTTCTGCTACACGCAGTTGACCGATGTGGAGCAGGAGGTCAACGGATTGATGACCTACGACAGACGCCCGAAGTTCCCGCCCGAGTCGATCGCAGAGGTGCTTCGGCAGACGGCGGCCGTAGAGCGATGAGAGTCACCGCTGTCGCGCTGGTCGCAGTTTTCTGCATGGTGCTGCTGTTGGCTTGCCGCAGCAGCGCCGACCCGTCAGTTACCGATGGGGAACCTGCCCCCATACTGCAGCTCGCGGGCGTCGCTTCTGCGTACCGGGCGGAACAGCCACCAGACCGGTTAGCTGGCTACGGTAGCGACGAGCAGCCTGGAGACTACGTGCTGGAGAACGCCTTCGTTCGTTTTGTGGTTGCCTCTATCCACCACGGTCTGGAAAGCGGGCATGGCGGTTGTGTGATTGATGCGGCACTCCAGGGCGGGCGCGACCGGATGCGTCTGCTGCAGCCACTTCTTGGGACCGATCGTCTGGTTCGGCCCTTGTACACGAGTCTCGATATCGCCGAACCGGGGGGGCTCGACGCGGCGGCGGTTGTTCGTGTAGCAGGCCACCTGCCGGGCTACAAGGGCGTGAATGTGAACACGACGTACACGCTCTACCCCGGTGAGGTGATGCTGGAGATCGCCACCGCCGTGGAGCATGCCGGCCGCCAGCCGATGCCCGGGTTCCAGTTCGGCGACTACTTGTGTCATGGACGCACACGCCGCTATGCCGCCGGTGACGGACTGAAGCCCCTGGGGCAAGGCAGCAGTTCTCGTTGGTTTGCTTTCTACGACGAGCGTTACGCCTGGGGCGTTCTGCCACCTCCAGCAGGAATGGTGCAGGCCGACCACGGCGCGGGCCACTCGGACCTGGTGTATTTGAGCCAAGATCTGCCGCCCGGCCATAGCAGAACCTACACTCGCTGGTTGGTCGCGGTGGAAGGCGGCACGGAGGCCGTCTGGCTAATGACCAAGCCGGTCTCATCGGCAGTTCGCTCTCGGTTGTTCGTTGAGCTTGTGGACGAGCACGATGGTTCGCCGGTGGGCGAGGCCACGGTTGCTGTGACTGGCGCTGAGGCAAACGATAGCTTCGTGGTCAAGCCCGGTGCCGACGGAAGGGCGGACTTCGCCTTGCCGGCAGGGCGTTACCGGCTGCAGGCGGCGGCGCCGGGTCGGCCTACGACCAGTGCACTCACCGTCACGTGCGCCGCTGGCATGAGTCACCGTCTCGGCCTGCGAATGCTGCCAGCCAGCGGAGTTGAAGCGGAAGTCAAGGTGACCGTGGGCGACTACGCCATGCCCGGCCCGGCGCGCGTGACGGCGTTCTCCGCTGGGCGGGCCACGCCCCCCGTGTGGACGCCGGCCTCGTTCCCCGCCCGGCCGCCCGAAGGAACGCTGCTGAGCGGGGGGCAGTGGGGCAGTTTCCTGCCACTGCCGCCGGCTACCAGCGGGCTACCTGGTTCTTATCTGCTCGCGGCTGCCAGGGGACCGCAGTACTCCGCAGCCGTCACACCCGTACGCGTGCCCCTGGGCGAACGTCTCTCCCCACCGCTCAGGTTAAGGCGGCTGATCCGCATCGGAGACTACGTCTCAGTGGATTTCCGGCAACACACAAGCGCGAGTCCCGACTGTGCCCTGTCGCCCGCTGAACGCATCTATGCTAATGCCTGCGAGGGGCTGGACGCAGGCTTCGCCGTCGATCCCATCTGGCGAGATCCAACCGGCGAGCTGGACCTGAACGGGGAGAGCCTTATGCTCCCCGGGATGCGCCTGGATTGCGAAGGTCTCGGCTCCTTCAGCGCACTGCCTTCAACCTCGGGGCCGCCGGAGCGTGCGGGACCTACGGTGCGGCGCAATCGCACGGCCAGGCAGGTGCTGCACTGGATGCGCCAGGCCCTGCCGGACTCACTGATCCAGGTGAATCGACCGATGAGTCCACGCAATGGATACTTCACGCTTGCCGGGTTCGGAGGGCCTCACAAGATTCCTGAGGGCTTCTGTACCGATTTCGACGCGCTCGAACTGCTTACCGGTAGCCACGTGTCGGAGACCCCTCGTGTAATGCAATGCTGGTTTGCCCTGTTGAATGCAGGGCATCGTGTGATCGCCACCGGCGCCTCCGGCTCCCGCGGCATCGCCGGAAGCGAGGCGAACGGAGCGCGCACATTCGTGCACTGCCCGACTCGGGGCGGCCGACCAACGCCCGATGAGGTCCTGCGCGCAGTGCGGCGGCTCAGGGAGCAGCCGAACGCCATCGTGAGCAACGGCCCGTTCATCGAGGCCGCGTTGAACGGAGAGCCCATCGGCAGCACTCAGACATGGCCGGAGCCAACCGCCGTCCTGAGCCTTCGTGTTCAGGCGGCAGAATGGGTCGATGTAAGCCGGGTCATGGTCTTTCATAACGGGCTCCTTCTGGAGGAGTTCGAGGTGGAGCCCGCCCAGGACGTCTTGCGCGTGGACCGCTCGCTGACCCTACCGGTGCGCGGCGACGGCTGGTTCGTTGTGGTCGCAGAGGGTGACCTTGCCATGTTGCCGTTCAGTTTCTCCGCAGGGGACGAAGTAACTCCGTTTGCGGCCACCAATCCCTTCTGGGTTGACGCCGACGGGGACGGAAAGGTGAATGTGCCGGGGCGGGCTTCCTCTCCGTGATCACGCACTTGCGCGGCTGGCGGGCGGGACTACAATAAGCCGAAGCTGCACGTAGCGCGCTCTGCACGATGAACACGCAAGCAAACGGAGACGGGAATGCCTGTGCGAGTCCTCATTCTGCGAACCGGTGGTACCAACTGCGACCAGGAGACGCAGTTTGCTTTTGAGCTCGCCGGAGCCACGGCATCGCGCCTTCACGTGAACGCCCTCAGAGCCGACCCGGGCCGACTGGACGAGTACCACATCCTGGCGATTCCCGGGGGCTTCAGTTACGGGGACGATCTGGGAGCCGGCACCGTGCTTGCCAACGAACTGGTAGCTACCCTCAAGTCAGGCCTCGACCGTTTTCTGGAGGACGGCAAACTCGTGATCGGCATCTGCAACGGCTTCCAGGTGCTCGTAAAGACTGGCCTGCTACCGGCATTGGAGCGGTGGCGACAGCAGGCAACGCTCACCGTCAACGACTCCCATAGGTTCGAGGACCGCTGGGTTTACCTGTCTGCACCCGAGACTTGCTGCCCGCTCGTGGAATCAGGGGAGACGCTCTACCTGCCGGTCGCCCACGCCGAGGGAAAGTTCGTGCTTGAGGAGGATCGGTTGCTGGCTCGTTTGCACGAGAACGGGCAGGTGATCTACCGCTACACTGACCCGGAGGGCGAACCGGCAGGATACCCCTGGAATCCTAACGGTTCGGTGGGCAACATCGCCGGGATTTGTGATCCGAGCGGGCGCGTGGTGGGCCTGATGCCGCACCCGGAAAGGCATTGTCTGCCGACTCATGACCCACGCTGGCCACGTAGAGGATTGGCCCGGGAGGGAGAAGGGCTGCGCCTGTTCCGGCGCGCAGTGCACTTCGCCCGGCATGAACTCGGCGCAGCGGCAGTCTGATCCTGCGACAGACGAGGAGGGTAGTACATGCCGCGTTTCAGCCTGGGGCTGGACTTCGGAACCGAGTCAGTCCGCAGCCTGCTCGTCGACCTGGAAACCGGTGAAGAGGCCGGTCGGGCCGAGTACAGCTATCCCCACGGGGTCATCAGCGAACTGCTGCCTGTGGAAGGCGGTGGTGGGCTGGGGCGGGACTGGTTTCTGCAGGATCCCGACGACTATCTGTCAGGGCTCGACGTGGTGGTGCCAACCTGTTTGCGGGAGGCGGGTGCGCGGGGCGATGAGGTGGTGGGCATCGGGTTGGACTTCACGTCGTGCACGGTCATGCCGTGCGACCGGCGGGGAGTGCCCCTCTGCAACATCCCCGAGTTCCGCACTGACCCCCAGGCATGGGCGAAGCTGTGGAAACACCATGGCGCGGCACAGGAGGCCGAGGAGATTCTGCGCGTGGCGCAGCAGCGGAACGAACCGTTTCTGGACTACACTGCGCACACCATATCCAGCGAATGGCTGGTGCCGAAGGCGCTCGAGCTCTTGCGCCGTTCGCCCAGGGTCTACGAGGAGATGTACAGCATTGTCGAAGGGGCAGACTGGGTCGTCTGGCGTCTGACCGGCACGCTGGCGCGGAACGCCTGCTGTGCCGGTTACAAGGGGCTGTATGTGCCGGGCATAGGTTGGCCTTCCGATGACTTCTTGCGCGCGGTGGAGCCTGGCCTTGCCAGTTTGATTCACGACAAGCTGCCGGGCTCTGTGGTCCCGGCGGGCAGGCCCGTCGGTGGGCTGCTCGCCGGCTGGGCAGAGCGGTTAGGGCTGACTGAAGGCACACCGGTGAGCGCTGCATTGATTGATGCCCACGCTGCCCTGGTCGGATGTGGCATCGCCGCTCCGGGCGAGATGGCCCTCGTTTTGGGGACGTCCTTCTGTCACATGACGTTGGCAGAAGAACTGAGGCTCTTCGAAGGCGTGGTCGGGGCCGTCCGGGACGGCATCTTGCCGGGTTATTATGGATACGAGTCTGGCCAGACTGGGGGCGGCGACATCTACGCCTGGGTCGTCGACACCTGCGTGCCGTCAGCGTACGCAGCAGAAGCCGAGAGGCGGGGCGTGGACATGCACGACCTGTTGACTCAGAAGGCAGAGCACCTTGCACCGGCGGAAAGCGGCCTGCTGGCGCTCGACTGGTGGAACGGCAACCGCAGCGTGTTGATGGACGCTCAACTGAGCGGCCTGCTGATCGGGCTGACCCTGGACACCCGCCCCGAGGAGGTGTACCGGGCATGTATCGAGGCGACGATGTTCGGCACCCGCCATATTGTGCAGGCTTACCAAGAAGCCGGATTCACGCTGGAGCGTTTTGTGGCCTGTGGAGGACTGTCGGACCGCAATCCGTTCGCAATGCAGCTTCTTGCCGACATACTGGGTGAACGCATCCACGTGGCAGCTTCTGGGCAGACGGCAGCCCTGGCGAGCGCGCTGCTGGGGGCCACAGCAGCGGGAGAGGAGCGGGGCGGTTTTGCTTCCGTGGCACAGGCTGCGGAGCGAATGGTCCGCCCGCCGCAGAAGGTGTTCGACCCGCGTGAGGCAGCTCAGAGGGTCTACGATCGGTTGTATGAGGAATACGTGCGCCTGCACGATCACTTCGGCCGCACAGAGATGGTGATGCACCGTCTGCGAGACGCGGGAGGATGACCGTCAGGCGCCCTGCTCTGCGCGGTAGAGGTGGGCGACTTCGTTCGAGATGCCCAACACTTCGTCGCCGATCCGCAGCAGCCGCTGGCTGACCCCGGCCAGCCGCACGCCGACGTCCGGCGCGAGCCCATTTCCACGAATGCGCTGTACGAGTTCGGCAATCGCTCCGCGCTCCAGTTCCGCCAGTTCCCGGAAGACCAGATGCAGGGCAGACGCCTCCGCAGCGTCACGGGTAAGCAGTGCCTCCACCACGTCTCCCAGCATGTTCTGTGTCAGTTCGATCATGCGAGGCAGGCTGTCCGCCTGCGGCAGGGCATCCAGTTCGCACTCGCGCAGTGCTTCTGCGATGCGCATGGACTCGTCCGCTGCCCTCTTCAAGCCCCCGGCGATGTTGATAGCCGTCATGATGAAACGGATCTGGTCGGTGTCGCTCGGGCCGTTGTCCAGCAGTTCCAGGCAAAGCTGCTCGATCTGGAGCCACTGGTCGTGGACCTGATAGTCTTCTGCCCGCAGTTCATCCACCATCTCAGAACTGTCGGCCAGGAACGACACTACGGCGTCGGCGAAGAGGGACTCCCCGGTGTTGCACATGGCGACCACTCGTCGGCCAAGTTCCTCGACGCGCGCCGGCTGTCTGCTGTCCGTTTGCCCCTCCATAGCGGTTGGATTGTAGGCTACCCCGGCACCCATTTCAAGCCGGGGGGTTTTGAACGCTCACGCCCCGACGCGTATAATGAAGGCGTGCCGGGTTCCCTCCGCCGCTTTCCTGACAGGCTATATTGTGAGCAAGAGCATGTCTTATCTGCCGTCCCGCCGGGCCACACGCACGGTGTTCGTCGGCGGAGTGCCCATCGGCTCCGGCCATCCCATAAGCGTGCAGTCCATGACAAACACGCATACCCGGGATGTCGCGGTCACACTCGGCCAGATTGGGGAACTGGCCGACCTCGGCTGTGAGATCGTGCGCTGCGCCGTGCCGGACCGCAGGGCAGCCCAGGCCCTGCGCAGGATTGCGCGGGATTCGCCGTTGCCCGTGATTGCCGACATCCACTTCGATTATAACCTGGCGCTCTCGGCTGTGGAAGCCGGCGTGCACGGAATCCGAATCAACCCGGGCAACATGCGCGATGAGGCCGGGCTGCGTCGCGTCTATCGGGCCGCTGGCGAGAGGGGGATCAAGATTCGCATCGGCGTCAACTCGGGTTCCATACGGCCCAGGCAAGGCCTGGAGGTGTGCCCGGAGGACACCAGGAGTGACCTGGCGGGGCTTATGGTGGACGAAGCGTTGCGTTACTGCGAACAGGCGGAAGACGCTGGTTTTGGCGACATTGTGCTGAGCCTGAAGGCGAGCGAAGTGCCGACGACCATCGCCGCATACCGTATGGCCGCCGAGCGGTGCCCCTATCCCTTCCACCTCGGGGTGACGGCCGCAGGCCCGCCGTCAGTGAGTATCGTCAGAAGCTCGATCGGCATCGGCACGCTGCTCGCCGAGGGGATCGGGGACACCGTGCGCGTCTCAATGACAGGGCCGCCCCATGAGGAAGTCGGCGCCGCCTTCCAGATCCTGGAGGCGTTGGGGCTGCGTGAGCCGCGTGGTCCGCAGGTGATTGCCTGTCCGACCTGTGCCCGGTGCAACATAGATCTGGCAGCACTGACCGAGGAAGTAAGCGCTCGACTGCGGGGAATGCCTTCGGGCATCCGGGTGGCAGTAATGGGATGCGTGGTCAACGGCCCGGGCGAAGCGGCGGAGGTTGACGTAGGCATCGCAGGGGGGGCGGACTTCGGCTATCTGTTCCGCCACGGACGCAGGGTCCGCAAGGTTCCGGCGAGTGAACTGGCGGACGCTCTGCTGGACGAGGTGCGTGCCGTCGTCGGGGAGTCGGACCGGGAGGCCCGGGTGCAGTGACGGGGCATGGCACGAGGAACGTCGTAGTGCTTGGGAGCACGGGCTCTGTGGGCACCCAGACGCTGCAGGTGCTGCGCCGCCTGGGTGAGCGTTTCCGGGTGCTCGGGCTCGCCACCAACGGGCGCTGGGAACTGCTGGTGAAGCAAGCGCGCGAGTTCCGTCCCCAGGCGGTGTGCGTGTGCCGTGAGCAGGCAGTAGGTGACCGTTGCGAGCTTCCGCCCGGCACCGACTTGCTCGTCGGCTCTCAGGGCCTGCAGTCTCTGGCGCGACTGGAGGGAGCCGATGTGGTGCTGAGCGCCGTGAGCGGCGCCGCCGGGCTGCCGGCTGCCCTCCGAGTGGTCGAATGTGGCCGCACCCTTGCGCTGGCGAACAAAGAGTCGCTCGTCATGGGGGGAGGCCTGCTGCTGAAGCGAGCCGCCGAGAGCGGCGCGACAGTGGTGCCGGTAGACAGCGAACACAGCGCGCTCTTCCAATTGCTGGAGAGCATGCCCGGCCAGCGGGTCCGGCGGCTCTTGATCACGGCCAGCGGCGGGCCCTTCAGGGACTGGACCCTCGAGCGCATGCAGTCGGTCAGCCCCCGCGACGCCCTCGACCATCCTACCTGGCAGATGGGGCGCAAGATCACCATCGACAGCGCCACCCTGTTCAATAAGGCTTTGGAGGTCGTAGAGGCCCGCTGGCTGTTCGGTATTGGCCCTGAGCGTATAGGCGTTCTCATCCATCCGCAGTCGGTCGTCCATGGGCTCATCGAACTTGAGGACGGCGCCGTCTTGGCGCACATGGGTGTGCCCGACATGCGCATGCCCATCCAGTACGCGCTGAGTTACCCCACACGCCTGGATTCAGGTTGGGATGGGCTCGACCTTGCATGCGTCGGCAGCCTGGATTTCGCCGAACCAGACCTGCGAAGGTTCCCCGCGTTGGAGCTGGGCTACCAGGTCGCACGCGCCGGTGGCACCAGCGGGGCCGTCCTCAACGCTGCGAATGAAGTCGCCGTCGACGCCTTTCTGCGCGGGGCTCTTGGCTTTACCGATATTGCGCACGTGGTCCGATGGGTGCTGGACGCACACGACATTCGACCTGAGCCCGATTTCGAACAGATCATTGCTGCTGATAGATGGGCGAGGGAGGAGGCTAAGACGTGCTTGCACCGTTTCTCAACATAGCACTGGCCGTCCTTGCAATAAGCCTGCTGATCCTGGTTCATGAGTTCGGCCACTTCATCTGCGCCAAGGCAGTGGGCATGCGGGTAGAGGTCTTCTCCATCGGCTTCTGGAAACGACTGGCGGGTTTTCGGATCGGTGAGACCGATTATCGCCTCTCTCTAATACCCTTAGGTGGTTACGTTAAGGTCAGCGGCGAGTCGCCGCAGGAAGGTGAGGGCAAGCCTTATGAGTTCTGGTCCAAGAAACCGGGCCAGCGCGCCCTGTTCGTGGCAGGGGGGGTGGCGATGAACTTCGTACTGGCGCTCTTGTTGTTCATCTGCGCCTTCTCATTGGGTGTGCCGTTTGAGGCCGCCGTGGTCGGCGAAGCCCTGCCAACGAGTCCCGCCTGGGAGGCGGGCGTGAAGCGTGGCGACCGCCTGACGCGGGTCAACGAGATAAAGCACCCTGTCTTCCATGACCTGCTCAGGCAAGTCATTCTTGGCGGGGGGCAGCCCGTTGAGCTGACTGTGCGCCGCGGTGAGGTAGAGAAGTCGTTCCGCTTGCGCCCGGAGCAGGATGAGGATCTGGGTGTCTGGTCCATCGGGATCCGGCCGACCTTTCAGCCAGTTGTAACGGCCCTGGCCAAGATCGGCGGCGAATCGGGGCGCTCCCCTGCGCAGGAGGCGGGCATAGAACTGGAAGACCGAATCCTCGCCATAGAGGATGTGGAAGTTACCACCGGGAGCGATGTCGAGCGAGCACTCCTGAACTACTGCGAGGGAGAGGTCGCAGTCCGGCTCGAACGCGACGGACGCCGGTTGACGGTTACGGCGCATCCCGAACCGGTTAGGACCTACATGATCGGCATCTCAGGCGTTACTACAGAGGTCGAGACCTTACAGGCTGACGGAGTGGCGGAGCGGGCGGGCCTGCGTGCCGGCGACTCCATACTGAAAGTGAACGGGGCTCCTGTCCCATCCATGATCGAACTGAGAGATGCTCTCAGCAGGGAGGATCTTGCGGTTCTTACAGTGCGCCGTGATGATCGGGAAATCGAGCTGTCATTGCCCGTGCCGGATGCCATCGCCAGACACGACTTTATGCACAGCGTCGGCTTCGCCTCCGACACGATGCTCACGTGGGTGATGCCGGACAGTCCGGCATGGCGGGCCGGCTTGCGCATCGCTGACACGGTTACTCGTGTCGACGGGGAGGAAGTCGAAAGCTGGAGAGAGCTGCTTACTGGGGTCAAAGCCTCGTCTGGCGACGGCAGCGAACGCCGCATCACCTGGGTGCGCGATGGCCAGGAGATCTCAGCGGTGGTCGCTCCGGTCCTGCACAGGTCGGACTACGAGAGCAAGCTCGGCGTGGTGATGAACATGCCCCTCTACGACGTGCGTCGGTATGGGGCAGTGGGTGCGGTGAGCGAGGGCTTCCGTAATATGGCGAATCATATGGTGGAGACCCTTCTGACCCTTCAAGGCATCGCTACCCGGCAGGTGAGCCCAGAACACCTGGGGGGCATCGTGACGATAGCTGTCGTGTCCTACGGGGCGGCAAAGCAGGGCCTGGGCAAGCTGGTATACATGACGGCGGTGATCAGCGCAGCCATTGCCTTCCTGAACATCCTGCCGATTCCCGTTCTTGACGGCGGACACCTGTTGTTCCTGGCGATCGAGAAGGTCAGAGGCCGGCGCTTGAGCGAACGTGTGATGGGCATCGCACAGACCGTCGGGCTCGTGCTGCTCATTCTGCTGGTAGTATACGTTACGCGCAACGATATTCTGCGACTGCTTTCCATGACGTGACCTGTCTCCACATGCTGGCAGTAGCCGATTGCGGGCAGTTGACTGTACGGCCGGCAGAGTGCTATAGTAAGTGGAATCGCTGGGGGATTAGCTCAGCTGGGAGAGCGCGACAATGGCATTGTCGAGGCCACGGGTTCGAATCCCGTATCCTCCACCATCCTCATCACTGGAAGCTCCGGCGCTTCGGCGCCGGGGCTTTTCTTTTGCGGGCTTTGGGGGGCAGCCGGCGCAGAGTCTCGGCGGCTTCGATCCACAACCCCTCACAGTGTGCAAGTAGGCTCGCAGGTTGGCCTTAGGCGCTAACGAGCTTAACCAACCCCGCAACGGGAATGGTAACACGTAGGTGCCAACTGGTACTACGCCGCAAGCAGGGCCTCAGAAGGCGCTCTGGGGGCTTCTCAGCGCTTCGACGGCCTGCGCCGCTGCGGCGTGTTCGCCGTTACGGGGGGGAGAGCACGTAAGTCTTTGCCGAGCATGAGGCAACGGTGAGTAGAGTGAGGGTGTGCGGTGTCGCCGAGAAGGTGCTGGACGCGCTGTCGGAAAAGTCGATGCAAAACTCTGAAAGTTCCCCGTTCACGGAATGCCTTGGCTGCCGCGCATTTAGGCGTGATGGCCTCCTGTGGCGAGGGGGAAATCGCACGATCCTTCTTGCAGAACTTGTCCCTGCCCCTTAGTATTGGCGCATGTCGGACGCAACCGGATGATTGCCCCCGAGACGTTGGGTTAGGGTCGCATGGACAGCACGGTGCATCCGTTGACGCGAAGTAGCAGTGCCCTTCCTCGCAGCGGGCGGAGCAATAGCGGGCGGGCAGATAGACCGCTATACGGTTTCCCACTCTCCAGCCTGCTGCGTGGCGCTTTGTACCAGCCTTAGTTTCCGCAGTACTCCCGTACCAGATGTGGGGTTGTTCGTGAAAACGGCCCGAAGACGGGTCGCCAGGGAGGTTGTGCGTGTCTGCAAACAGGGAAAGCTTGCTCGGAACGTCCAAGCATCTGGACGAAACCGAGGCCCTCGAGCTCGCGGCACAGCACTTGTGCAACGGTGACGAGGGCCGTGAGCGGTTCTGGCAGGCCGTGCAGCAGAGCATCCTGGAACGATTGGGCCATGAACGCTACAGCATCTGGTTTCGCCAGACGGAGTTGATGCAGGCGGAAGACGATGAGCTCGTCGTCGGCGTGCCGAACGTCATCATCCAGCAGTACCTTGCTGAGCGTTATACCAAACCGGTGTGCGAGGCCGTGGAGGATCTGGTCGGCCGGCCCGTGGAGGTAAGGTTCGACGTAGCCCCCAGTCTGTTCCGCCAGATGCGGGCAGAACAGAAACAGCACGAACTGGCCGAGCAGTCGAAGGCCGCCCCGCGGCAGGCACACCAGAATCAAGACGCGCGACGTCCCGAGGCGCCCGCTGCATGGGATATCTGCAACCTGATCGTGACAGATGCCAACCGTCTGGCCCTGGCGGCGGCAAGGGAAGTGGCGGGGCAGCAGTCGCCCCAGTTCGCGCTGGTCTATGTGTGTGGGGGCTACGGGTCCGGCAAGACGGCGCTGCTGAGGGCCGCCTACTCGTTGGCCAGTGCACCCGAGCGAGGTCTGCAGCCCATCTTCATGTCCACCGAGGACTGGTGCAACGACTACTATCATGCCATTCAGCGCAAGACTACGCGCGCCTTCCGAAGTCGATACCGGTCATGCGGAATGCTGTTGCTGGACGACTTGCAGTTCATTGAGGGTAAGGCAGGCGGACAAGGGGAGCTGCTGTACACTGTCAAACACCTGCTCGGCAAGGGTGGGCGCGTTGTGCTGGCAGGCAAACCCCGCCCCGAGGATCTGAACGATGTCGACCCTGCCCTGCGGGCGCTGCTGGGCCGATCCTTCCCGGCCTTCATTGGAGAACCGAGGGCGCATGAATGGCTGCAGATTGTTGAGGAACTCGCGCGGCGCCGAGGCATGGAGCTGAGCGAGGAGTCGTGCCGCCTGGTTACTGAGCAGCTCGCGCCGAACTTCGGCAGGGCGCAGTCGGCTATCGCGTGCCTGGCCCTCTATGCCGGCGTCAACGGCCTGCGACGGGTGGAACTGGGCGATGCGCGTGAGGCGCTCAAACGCATGAAACTGAGCGGGACGCAGAAGGCGCCACCAGGGATGACAGACATCCTGCAGGCAGTCGCCGAAGTCCTTGACTTGGCCGAGGAGAAAGTGACCGGCCGGTCGCGCACGCAGATGGTGGTGCGCGCGCGGCACGTTGCAATGTACCTGGCCCGCCAGCTTACGGATAGCTCGCTGACAGAGATCGGGCGCTTCTTCGGGGGAACCAGCCACAGCACGGTGAAACACGCGGTGGACAAGATTGGGGGCCTTCTCGACACCGACCCCCACGTCTCTGCGTCCGTGCGAGAAGTGCGTGAACACCTGGACTGTGCGTAGAGCCTAACCGGCAACCACACGGTAACGCGCGTCGGCGAAGCCCCAGTCCGCAACGCCGAGGAAGCCGTCAACGTACTCTGCGCGCCTGTTCTGGTAGTCCAGGTAGTATGCATGCTCCCAAACGTCGCACACAAGCAGCGGTACCACCCCCCAGACCGTCAGGTCCTGATGCTTTTCCGCCTGGAGGACGATGACTCGGCGGCCCATCGGCTCAAAGGCGACCACGCCCCAACCGCTCGCTTCGACCGTTTTTGTAGCGGAGGCAAACTGCTGGAGGAAGACCTCGCTGCTGCCGAAATCTCGCGCGACGGCCTCACCCAGGTGCCCCGTTAGCGGTTTGCCGCCCGGCGTCATACTGTTCCAGTAGAGCGCATGAAGCACGGCGCCCGACCCATGGAACGCCAGCGCGCGGGTGAGCGCTTTGACCTGGCTGAAGTCGCCCTTCCCCCGGGCCTCGGCCATCTGCCGAAGCGTCGAATTGAGCCCGTTCACATAGCCCTGATGGTGCTTGTCGTGGTGCAGCATCAAGGTCTGCCGGCCCAGAAACGGTTCCAACGCATCATAGTCGTAGGGCAGCGGCGGCAGGCCATACTCGCCGTTCTGCACCGGCAGCAGCCCAACCGATGCCCCATGGACCGCCGAAGCGCAACTGACTCCGAGGCCTGTAGCTGCAGCTACTGTGCCGAGTCCTGCCGCTTTCACGAACTCCCTTCTCCCCATACCTTCAACGGACATGGTGCCCCCCTGGCGTCTGAGTCGGCCTGGATACCTGCACACGCCGTCCCCGGCGCGCCGTTCAGTGCCGCAGCTATTGCCGCAGCTATCGAGGATAAGTCGGCATGACAGCCCCGTCAAGCGCGGTATCATCAGCAGAGAAACACCTCAGCCACCGGGCCCCCCCCGCGTTAGTCACCACGAAGAGGGCGGCACCTGTGTGGCTACTGCACGCGCTGAACGATGCGGGCTGACGGTTCCGCGATGCGGCTTGCGTCCTGGCCGTTGACAGAGGACAGCCGCCAGGCTCCTGCCACTTGTTGGAACAGGATCTCGTCCGCGTGGTCGCCGGCTCTGATCAGTAGGCGGCCCTGATCCGGAGATTCTGCCGAAGGAGTTGGTTCGCCTTTGCCGAGAGGGCACAGAATGGTCGCGAACAATGCATGCGTTTGGGGCGGGCCGCCTGATCGACAAAGGGTGAATTGCGTTCTCCTGCGGTCAGAGGCGCGCAGGATGCTCCGCTGCCCATGCGAAGGCAAGGGCGCCATCACCTGCAGTGTGTGACGTTGCGCCGTCGCCACTGCGCGTTCAGGGCAAGGGGTGTGCACTGGGTGTTCGGTCTGAAGTCGCCATTCGAACCGGGCGGGGTGGGGTGTCTCCAGATCGTCGAGCAGCAGGACGTACCGTCCGCCGACCACAAGGACATGGCGCGTGAAACGCACCAGGGGTTCGACGTAGCACTCGCTCAGGTCCGAAGCAAAGTACTGGAAGTCCTCCGCTGCGCCGAAAGCCAGATAGCGTCCCGCTGTTCCCTTGCGCTGGCCGCGACCATTGACGAGTATGGTCGAGTGGTCGGCGGTTTCGACATGTCCGCGCCCCCAGTCGTTGACCAACCTCTCGCCGTCAGCAAGCAGGATGAAGCTGCCCAGGTCGAGGTTCTTGTGGGACCGGTCGCTGATCCAACCGCCGTTGTAGGCGAGCCAGAGGTTGCCGGGCTGGAGGATGGCGTGGCCACAGCCGCGGAAAAGCGCGGCATCCTGCAGTTCGGGCTTCGGCCCGGCGGGTGGAGCGTCGCGCCGCCACAGGAAGTAGAAGGGATTGCCGCCGTTCCAATAGAAGCGCGAGCCACCATTGTCCGCGCCCCAGAGCAGCAGCGGATCGCCGCCGGGCACTGCGGCCTCCAGCAACGCGCAAAGGCCGTTGTTCGGTCCGGCTTCGTGGTGTCCCTGCAGAAAGCGGCCGACCTCTGTCTCGTTGTTAGCATTGAAATTGGCGAAGTTGCCGTCAGGCGCGAGCATATAGACCATCCAGTAGCCGGTCATGCGCTCTGTCAGGTCACAGTAGACGCCGTCGTCCTCGCCAAACATGTGCCGGTGGGCCGCTACGAGATAGTGCGCGAAGACATTCCCGTAAATGTAGTAGCTGATCCCCTCGTCGCCGCCGCCATCCATGCGATTCACGGTGCGTAGGAACTGCACAGCATGCTTCCATGCAAGCTCGGCCACCCGATGCGCATGCTGCGATTCCCCGAGCAGGGCGTGCGCGGCAAGCCCGCAGCCACCGTTGACCACTCCGCACCAGTTCGTCACATGGTTCTCGACCCACCAGTCATTGCGCTCAACTGACTTCAGGTACGGCACCAGGGCCAACTCCTCGAGCCGTCTGCGGAAGTACCTGCGTTCATCGTGCGAAAGCAGGTCATGGCACCAATCGTAGGTCAGCGCGCAGGCGACGGCTGCCTCAGCCGTGGAGAGGTCGGCCATGGGCCAGTATCCGTCCCGACCACCCGTGTGACGCCATCGAGGTGCGGCAAGCAGGGCACGTGCCTCTGCAATGGCACGTTCGCCGAAGCGCCGCTCGCCGCTGATCGCGTAAGCGAACGCCGTGGTGCCGGCGACGCCGAGGGATCGGCGAGAGTGTCGCATCACGTGCTCAGCTCTCACCTGTGGGGGATTCGTTTTCAGGTGCCCCTCGGCGTTGCGCACAAGGCGCTGCCACTGCGCGCGGAAGGGCTGCTGCTCGACTCTGCAACGGAGGGCCGGCAGATCTAGGTGGCGGAAGAACAAAGCAGGATGCTCAACGGCAGAGGAGACTGCGCACATGAGGAGCTCCAACACAAAAGCACAACTGAACAGAACGGACCACTTGGAGGGGGAGCGGGTCATCGGAATCAACTTGACAATGGTGTGCTTCGTAGATACACTTTACACGATTTCCCGCAGCGGGAGATCCATCTCTGACACACCGAGCGGTTGACAACGCCTCGGCACACGGGGGCGGCAATGCGGTTGTACTGCATCGCCGGTGGGAGCGGTCCCTTCCGTGTCCTGCCCGTCGGGCAGGCCCTTCCCGCAGCCTTGCGGTAGCGCATCCGTTGCGTCCTCACTGCCGGTCGGGTCTTCTGCTTCGGCGGTTCGGAGTGTATCACTTGGGCAGCCGCTATTTCAGCGGCGTCTGTTTTGCACGCTTTTCGGGAGCAGCATTGATGGCTAAAGGTACTGTGAAGTGGTTCAGTGACAGCAAGGGTTACGGTTTCATAACCCCCGATGACGGCGGACCCGATGTGTTCGTTCACTTCAGTGGCATCGAGGGTTCGGGTTTCAAGACACTCGGCGAAGGCGACGTCGTCGAATATGACACCGAGCAGGGCCCGAAGGGCGTGAGAGCTGTCAACGTCCAGAAGGTTTAGTTGAGGCGTTCGGTCTGAAGATGCTGACGAAGCGTCGCGGTCGGGAAGGGACCCCGCGGCGCTTCCGTCACGTACCTCGTCGGCGGCTTCAGAGCAGGGCCGTACTGAAGTAGCGTTCGGCACGGTCAGGGAGCACGGTTGCCACCGGGCCGCCCACCCTTGCTGCCATCTGGCGGGCCGCCCATACGTTGGCCCCTGACGAGATACCTACCAGCAGTCCGTGGTCCCGGCCCAGCTCCCGCGTGGTCTCGATGGCGTCTTCGTCACTGACCTCGAGCACGTCATCGACGAGTGCGACGTCCAGGATCTCCGGCACGAAGCCATCGCCGATGCCCTGAATCTGATGCAGGCCCGGCTCATGCCCGAGCAGGGCGCTCACGTTCTTCGGCTCGACGGCCACCAGCCGGCAGCCCGGTTTGTGCTCGCGCAGGAACTTGCCAACGCCCTGCAGCGTGCCGCCGCTACCAACGCCGGCGACGAAGCATGCTATGTCCCCACCCATTTGTCGCCATAGCTCCCGAGCCGTCTCCTGGTAATGCACGCGCGGGTTGTCAGGGTTCTCGAACTGCTGTGGGACATACACCGTCGGGTCGGCCTCTGCCATCTGGCGCACACGGCGGACTGCGCCCGCTATACCCTCCTCATCCGGTGTCAGCACCAGTTCGGCACCGAGGGCATGTATCAGCTTCTTGCGCTCCTCGCTCATGCCCTCCGGCATAACGATGCGCACACGATAGCCCTTCAGCCGACCCACCAGCGCAATCCCGATGCCCGTATTGCCGCTTGTGGGCTCTGTGATCACCGAATCAGGTCGCAGCTTCCCGTCTCGCACGGCGCCCTCCAGCATGGCCAGTGCAACCCGGTCTTTTATGCTGCCTCCCGGGTTAAGGAACTCGGCCTTGGCGAACACGTTCTCGCCTCTGATGCGGATCAGCGGTGTGTTGCCGATCAGGTCAAGTACGTTGTCAGTGAGCATAGATCTTCCACATTCAGGGCAGACGCTATCGGATAGTGGCGTGCGAAACTACCATGCCCCGGGCGCTGGGGCAAGGTGCAAATCAACCAGAGGCTTGCGCGAGTACTGTCCCTCAGAGTAACATCCTCAACTCGCATGGCTGTCACCCACCCGGGATGGTTGGGACTGCCTGGTCCGCTCGGTACAGTTCTCATTGCGAGCCGCGAGGGCCCGGCCAGGTCGAGAGAGTGGCGAGGGTGCGGACTGCGCCCACTGCATTTACGTCTGCCTTGATGTGGACAGGAGAATCGGAACATGCCGAAGGCACTGATCAACTGGGGTGGCTGGGCGGGACACGAGCCCGAACAGTGCGCCCGGATATGCGCGCAGGAACTGAGGAGTGAGGGATTCGACGTCGTGGTCGTCAATGACCTTGAGGCATACACCGACGAAGGTCTGATCAGTGGACTCGACCTGCTGGTGCCCGTCTGGACGATGAGCGATATATCCGGCGAGCAGTGCGACGGGCTGCTGAATGCCATAAAGCAGGGGGTAGGCGTCGCCGGCTGGCACGGAGGCATGTGCGACAGCTTCCGCCAGAACACAAAATACCAGTGGATGACGGGCGGGCAGTGGGTGGCGCATCCGGGCGGCGTCATCGACTATGAGGTCAACATCGTGAAGCCTGAAGACCCCATCGTCGCTGGTCTCAATGATTTCGCAATGCACTCCGAGCAATACTACATGCACGTAGACCCGGGCAACGAGGTGCTGGCCACCACAACCTTCAGCGGCGAGCACGCGCCATGGATCCAGGGCACGATCATGCCGGTTGCGTGGAAGAGGGTGTGGGGCAAGGGACGGGTCTTCTACAGCTCCCTGGGCCACGTAGCTGCAGACTTCGACGTGCCCGAGGCTCGCACGATCATGAAGCGTGGCGCCCTCTGGG
Organism: uncultured candidatus Brocadiaceae bacterium; assembly: GCA_964421565.1. Classification (GTDB taxonomy): domain Bacteria; phylum Planctomycetota; class Brocadiia; order SM23-32; family SM23-32; genus CAYQXJ01. The sequence goes on along the minus strand of CAYQXJ010000004.1, from coordinate 84,692 downwards.
CGGCTGGCGTGCTATAGCAGATTAGCGGCCTCAGCGCCGGCGTGTCCTTCCGCCACGCGTTGCCGAGCAGCGTTCCAGGGATGGTCAGAAGAAGAGAGAGAGAGAGAGAGAGAGAGAGAGAACCTTTATGTCGAGACCTGTCATCTACATTCACCGCGTTTTGTGGTGCCCGTACGACCTGTATATAAACAGCGAGAACGAAGCGTTGCTGCGCTCGTTCGCGGAAGTGGTCAACCACGGTGACCGCGAAGAACCCGTCGACCCGGATGAGATGGCCGAAGTGCTGCAGGGAGTCAGTGGCATCTTATCGCTGAACGGTTCCGGCGCGCCGGAAGTCACAGAAGATGCCATCGAGGCTGCCGGTACGGTTCGAGTCGCAGCAGTGAGTCACTGGTGGGGTCAGCACAACGACGTGGCACCCCTGTGGGAAGGGGCGGGCGTTGAGGTCATCGATGCATCGGACGCATGCAACGAGGCCGTAGCGGAGTGGGCTCTCGGAGCTGCTATCGCGGGGCTGCGGAAGTTCGATGAGTACGACCGTCGTTTGAAGGCCGGTGAACAATGGCCTCACTTCGGCGCTGCGGATCAGCTTAACGGCAGCACAGTGGGGCTGGTCGCACTCGGGCGCGTAGGCCGCATCTTCACGCGCTATTTGCAAGCATTTGATGTGCGGATACTCGTTTATGACCCGTACGTTGTCCAGGATGACCTGGAAGAACAAGGGATCCACGCAGAATTGGTCGACCTGGAGACCCTGCTGAGCACGTCGGACGTGGTATCCCTGCATGCCCCGGTCACCCCCGAGACGCGGAACATGATCGGCGCTCATGAGCTCTCCCTGATCAAGGACGGCGCGCTGTTCATCAACTGCGCGCGGGCGGCACTGGTGCACAGAAGGGCACTCCGTGAGGAGTTGCAGAAGGGGCGCTTTCGGGCTTACCTGGACGTTTTTGATCCTGAGCCACCTGCTGAGGATGACGTGCTGCGAACGCTGGACAACGTCGTTCTGACTCCGCACGTGGCGGGTACTACGCAGAAGATGTTCCATCGGTGCGGCCGCTTCGCCATCGAAGCGCTTCAGCAGTACTTCGCCGCCGACAAGACAGATGTCGTTCGGGTTTGACGGTGTGAACCGGGCGGTGGCACTTTGACGTGTTATGCCTTTTCGCATAGTCTCGAAGTTTCACACGAACCCATCGGTGCCAGGGGGCGCATTGATGGCCGGCAACGGCAACCAGAGCGACATGCCGGGCGACGGGACGAAGCGACCGCCGCTCCGGCAGCGACTGGCGGAGTTCTTCCGCTATCAGAAGATCATGTTTCGTGTGGTCTATGCCACCGCGCCACTTATGGTAGCGGGGGTCTACTTCTTCGGCTGGCGTGTGCTGGCGCTGGTGCTAGTCAGCGTTGCGGCGGCAGTTCTCTTCGAGTGGCTCTTCACACACTCCCGCGGTGAGCCCGTGAGTTCAGCAGTCTTCGTGACTGCCATCCTGTACGCCTTCACACTTCCGCCTCGTGCGCCATGGTACGTCGCCATTGTGGGCATCGGCGTCGGCATCGTCTTTGGCAAAGAGGTATTCGGAGGCTACGCGCGCAACATATTCAACCCGGCCCTCGTCGGCCGCTGCTTCGTCTACATCTGCTTCCCGGTTGCTCTCACCGCAGAATGGCTGCCACCGTTCAGGGGATGGCCCGCGGGGCTGACACACTGGGCCATGGGTGTTGACGCATTCACGCGTGCCACACCGCTTACGAACTACAAGCTGGGCGAAGGTGCCGCCTCCCTGTGGGAACTGCTGCTTGGGAACGTCGGCGGAGCCGTTGGGGCGACCTCCTCCGCTTTGATCATCGTCGCCGGCGTCTATCTGGCTGTCACCAAGACGGCCAACTGGCGTATCATTGTCGCAGTGCTGCTGGGCGCCGCCGTGGGAAGTGCAGCTTTCCACTACGGCGGCGCCGAAACTGTGCCGCCGCCCCTGTTCGCGCTGCTCAGTGGTGGTCTCCTTTTCGGCGCCGTGTTCATGGCCACCGACCCCATCTCGGCGGCCCAGAGTAACGAAGGCCGGTGGATCTATGGTGTCGAAGTAGGCTTGCTAAGTGTCGTCATAAGAGGTTTCTCGAACTGGCCGGAGGGCGTGATGTTCGCCATCCTGATCGGTAATATGTTCAACCCGATCATGGAGCACTATCTGCGCCGCTATAGGGGATGGAGGCGCGAGCGCCAGAAGCGGGGCCCGGAGGGGGCATGAGGGAGAAAGTGTACACCGTCGCATACATGGCCCTTGTTGCGACCGTCTTCACCGCCGTCGTTGCAGCGGTGAGTCAGTTCAGCAGCGAGCGCATAGAGCTGAATCAGCGTCTTGCCCGGCAGCGGCTTTTGATGTCCGTGATGGGCATTGACGTGCCACATGATGCCACCCTGGAGGAGATTGCTTCGATCTATGACGAGCAAGTGAAGGAGACAAAGCACGACATCCGCGTCGACGGAGCGACCGCTCCGATCCTTGCAGGCTACTCGCAGGACGGTGCTCTGGTCGCCTACGCATTCCAGGTGCGCGGGCGGGGACTGTGGGGCGAGATGCGTGGCTACCTCGGCGTGGGCCCGGAGCTTGACAGAATCACGGGCGTTGCTTTCTACGAGCACAGCGAGACGCCCGGCCTTGGAGGCGAAGTCACAAAGACATGGTTTGTGGAGCAGTTTCGAGGTCTCCAGATCCCGAACAGTATTCGGCGGGGCCAGGGCCGCATTCGGTTGGTGGCTCGCGGTGCCGAGAAGAGCAGGCACGACGTGGATGCCATCACGGGCGCGACCCAGACCAGCATCGGCGTTGAGGAGGCGGTGAACGAGGGCCTCATTCGCTTCATGCAGGGCATGGCACCATCGGAGGAAGGGCAGTGAGCGAACTGGCCAGGAAGATCACGCTGTCCCGTTCGTACAACGTTTTCAAATCGGGCGTGTGGGACGAAAACCCCATCTTCCGCCAGATCCTCGGCATCTGCTCGACCCTCGCGGTGACGAACCTGCTGATCAACACGGCCGTCATGTGCGGGGGGCTGATCTTCGTTCTGGGCGCCTCAAATGTTACCGTGTCCGCCCTGCGCCACTATACACCTCGGCGCGTGCGGATGATCGTTCAGACATTGATCATCGCTGCGTATGTCATCGTCGTGAAGATACTGCTGGATGCCTACTTGCCGGGTATTGCCGAAGCCCTGGGCGCTTATGTGGGCCTCATCATCACTAACTGCATCATCATGGGCCGGGCAGAGGGCTTCGCCGGGTCCAACCCGGTGTGGCCTTCGTTCGTGGACGGGATTGCCTGCGGCATCGGCTATTCGTTCATCCTGCTCATCATTGCCTTCTTCCGCGAGCTTATGGGTCAGGGAACGCTCTTCGGGCTGCCGATCCTGGGTGCATGGTGGCCCCGGTGGACCATCATGGTCATGCCGCCCGGTGCGTTCTTCATGCTGGCCCTGGTCATCTGGGTGGCGCGTCGGCATTCGAAGGCGCCAACTGTCGAGAGTACGAGCTGAGGGAAGCCATGCAGAACGCACTGGTCATCTTCTTTGCGGCCATCTTTACGGAAAACATCCTGCTGGCGCGCTTTCTGGGCATGTGTTCGTTTCTTGCGGTGAGCCGGCAGGTCAACACGGCAGTCGGGCTTGGGGGGGCGGTGATCTTCGTGCTCTCCTTCACCAGCGTGCTTAACTGGATGGTCTATAACTGGCTGTTGGTGCCTTTGGGGCTGGAGTATCTGCGTTTCATCGCTTTCATCATCGTTATCGCTGCGTTCGTGCAGTTCGTCGAGATTGTCATCGAGCGCGCGTCGCCGGTGCTCTACTACGCGCTCGGCATCTTCCTGCCTCTGATCACCGTCAACTGTGCCATCCTGGGCGTCTCTTTGTTCATGATCATCCGCGAGATGGGGCTGTTCGAATCGTTTTTCTACGGAGCGGGGAGCGGGATCGGGTGGACCCTGGCGATAGTGGCAATGGCCGGCATTCGAGAGCGGATGCAGCAGGCTCGCCTGCCCCGCGGGCTGGAGGGCCCTGGCATAACCTTGATCACTGCCGGCATTATGGCGCTTGCGTTCATCGGTCTGTCGGGTGTTTTGACACCGCAGTAGGGGGTGGGGCATGGGCGAGGTGCTCACAGCGGTTTGCATCATCGTCGCGCTCTCGGTGTTTCTCTCGGTATTGCTGATCGTGGCGGATGCCCTCCTACTCGACTATGGCGTCTGCACGATCACCATAAACGATGAAGAGCACAAGAAGGTCGAAGGCGGCAAGAGCCTGCTGAACAGCCTGATGGAACACGAGGTATTCGTCCCGAGCGCTTGCGGCGGGCGCGGTTCTTGCGGGCTGTGCAAGGTGAAGGTGCTCGAGGGCGCAGGGCCACTGCTGCCCACCGAGACGCCTCACCTGACCAAGGAAGAGGTCGAGGGAGACGTGCGCCTGAGTTGTCAGGTGAAAGTGCGCGGTGACATAAGCATCGAGCTACCCGAGGCGATATTGAGCCTGCGGCAGTACGATGCTCGGGTCGAGAGGATTGTGAAGCTCAACTACGACACTCGACTGATCAGATTGAGCCTGCTTGAGCCCGCGGAGATGCCTTTCACGCCCGGGCAGTACATCCAGCTCGAGACGCCGCCATACGGCAAGACACCGGAGCCCGTCTACCGGGCTTACTCCATCGCATCCTCGCCGAGTGACAGGGCAGCCATAGAACTGATCATCCGCCGCGTGCCGGACGGCATCTGCACCACTTATGTGTTCGAGATTCTGGGGGAGGGCGACAGTGCGACGTTGAATGGCCCGTACGGCGAGTTCTACCTGCGGGACACGGACCGCGAGGTCATCTTCGTTGCCGGCGGGTCGGGCATAGCGCCAATCCGCTCGATTTTGTATCAGATGGCCGAGGAGGGAATCAGAAGAGCGGCAACATTCTTCTACGGCGCCAACGAGAGGCGCGACCTCTACCTTGTGGAGGAGATGAAGGGATTCGAGCAGAGGGTGCCAACCTTCACCTATGTGCCCGCACTGGCACGGCCAGCGCCTGACGACGTGTGGAGTGGGGAGACAGGACTCGTTACCGAGGTGCTGAAGCGGCATAAAGAGGACCTATCGGAAGCCGAAGGGTACCTGTGCGGTTCGCCGGCGATGATCGACGCAGCGGTGGAGGTTATGAAGGATCTCGGGTTGCCCGATAAGCGCATCTACTACGACAAGTTCGCCTGATTACAGTTGCATGCGGGGTTAGAGACATGAAGGAGTCGCCGCAACTGAGGGCCATCGAGCAGCGTATGCAACCCGGCGCGATCGTGCGTGACGGTTTCCTGGGCGATGATAGGCGCTCCCTTGCCGAGATACTCGACGATGACGAGCGCACTGTCAGCGGGCTCGGCACCACCCACGAGGCGATAGCTGATCGCATGGACTACTTCACCCAGAAAGGGCGTCGCGGACTGGGCACAACGGTAACTGTGGACGGTGGCTATGACGTGCAGGTGGAATCCGTGCGGGGGTTTCTGCCCTGTCCGTGGGGTCACAAAGGGCTGTATCGCAAGGAAAACGTGTTCCTGAAGAATCTGGAGAACGGGCGGGAACTGCGCTGGACGGTGCTGCAGATCCACCTGATCCGCGAGCACGGATTCTACCACGGCAAGGGCAGCCCGTTCCGGCTTGAGCCCAGGGAGCTGGTGACAGCTCTTGACCTGTGAAGCGCGACGTTGACTTGCCGGCCGCTGCACTGTCTGCTACAAAGAGTGGTGAGGGTTGCGAACCGATGGGGGCCGAAGTGGGGGCGCAAGAGATCTGATAGTTCGCCGTGGCTTAACCGGCTTAGGGGGCATTGTATGCCCTTCAGGAAGTGTGCCCGGCCACTCAGTGGGGAGGTCAGATGAACAAACAAGAGATGATGGAAGTCTACTACCTGCTCAAGCTCGCCCGTGACTTTGAGACGCGGGTGGCCGAGCAGTACACCAAGGGGAACATCGCCGGCTTCTGCCACCTTTACCAGGGGGAGGAAGCAGTGGCGCTGGGGGCCGTGTGGCATCTGCGGGACGACGACTACGTGATCGGTTCATATCGCGACCACGGCTACTACCTCCTGAGGGGCGGGGACCCGAAGAAATGCATGGCGGAGCTGTTCGGCAAGCTTGAGGGGTGCTGCAAAGGCAAGGGCGGCAGCATGCACTTGTTCGATCGCGACATCAACTTCCTGGGGGGGTATGCCATCGTCGCCGGCATGTGCCCAATCGCTGTTGGGTTGGCCAAGTCCGTGGTGCAGAGGGGCGAAGACCGCGTCGTGATCTGCGCCTTCGGGGACGGCGCCACGAATCAGGGCGTCTACCACGAAGCGCTCAACATGGCTGCCCTCTACAAGTTGCCCGTTGTCTGGGTGTGCGAGAACAACTACTGGGCTATCGGCAGCAACGTCGTGCGCTCCAGCGCCAAAGAGCGCCTGGCAGAGAAGGCCAAAGCTTACGATATGCCCACCTATGTCGTCGACGGGATGGACTTCTTCAAGATGCAGTCCGTTGCCGAACGCTGCGTAGCGCGCGCACGCGGTGGCAAGGGGCCCGCTTTCATAGAGGCGAAGTGCTATCGCTACAGGGGGCATTCGATGAGCGATCCGGCGGACTATCGTAGCGAAGAGGAGGTCGAGTACTGGAAGAGCCGCGACCCGATCCCGAGAATCAAAGCCCAGATAACGCATGACTTCAAGGTGGACGATTCTGCCTTCCACGAAGTGGATCAACGCGTCAAGGACGAACTTGCCGAGGCAGTGGAGTTCGCCCAGAAGGGCACCGATCCGCCGATGTCGGAGATCTATAAGGACGTATTCGTCGAGGATTGAGACGCACTTCGGAACCGCGAAGAGGTAGACAACATGGCGAACATCACTTACCGCGAAGCGCTGAATCAGGCGCTCTTCGAGGAGATGGAACGTGACGAATCAGTCATCGTCCTCGGCGAAGATGTCGCCCTATACGGCGGCTCCTTCAAGGTGACCAAGGGGCTTGTCGATGAGTTCGGTGAGGACCGCGTCATTGACACCCCGATCAGCGAAGCGGCGATCGTCGGCTACGCCACGGGCGCTGCGATGGGTGGGCTGCGCCCCGTGCCGGAGCTCATGACCGTCAACTTCAGCTACCTGGCCATGGACCAGATTGCCAACCATATGGCACTGATGCGCTATATGTTCGGTGGACAGGTGAGGCTGCCGGTGACGATCCGCATGCCGGGGGGCGGAGGGCACCAGTTGGGCGCTCAGCACTCCAACAGCCTCGAGGTGTTCTTCGTCCATACGCCCGGGCTGAAGGTCGTCTACGCCAGTCAACCGGACAACGCCAAGAGCTTGCTGAAGGCTGCCATCCGGGACGACGATCCCGTGGTCTTCCTGGAGCACGAAGGGCTGTACAACCTGAAGGGCGAAGTGCCCGAGGACGAGCAGGTCAGCGTCATAGGGAGGGCCGAGGTAGTGCGCGCGGGCGACGACGCGACCGTCATCTCCTACGGGGGCATGATACATCCGGTGCTGGAAGCTGCTGAGCGCCTCAGCGACGAGGGCACGGAGGTCGAGGTCATCGATCTGCTCACACTCTACCCGTGGGACAAAGCATGTGTGGCGCAATCGGCACGTAAGACGAAGCGTGTTGTGGTGGTTGAGGACCCTCCCGACCCGTGCGGCATTGCCGCCGAGGTTGCAGTCAATACCTATGAACGTTGCTTTGAGGCTCTGGCGACGCCGATACGCCGAGTCTCCAGGGCAGACGCGCCACTGCCGTACTCTCGCGATCTCGAACAAGCTTGCATACCGCACGCAGAGGACGTAGTGGCCGCCGTCCACCAGGTGCTTGGCCGATAGAGCACGCACCCACCGGAAGGGAGCTTACAATGTACGAAGTCACGATGCCGAAGCTCTCCGACAGCATGGAGGAGGGCAAGATCATCGAATGGAAGGTCAAGGAGGGCGACCAGGTCGAAGAGGGCGATGTCCTCGCGGAGGTTGAGTCAGACAAGGCCGTCATGGAACTGGAGTGCTTCCGAAGTGGCACGATCCAGCAGATCAAGTTCGGCGATGACTCCGAAGTGCCCGTGGGGGAGGTGATCGCCCTTATCGTCGAGGAGGGGGCGGAAGCCCCGTCTGCAGAGGAGGCATCCGAAGCAGAGGACCAGGCACCAGCAGAAGCCGAGGAAAAGGTCGAAGAACACGAGGACGAACCCAGCGAAGAAGAGATGGAGGAAGCCGAAGGGGAGGATCGTGAAGAGCCGGCACCGACCGAAACACCGACGGCTGAGAGGACAGTGCCGGCCGCTGGGGGTGAGGATGACATAACTCCCTATGCGCGCAAACTGGCCGAAGACAAGGGGCTGAACGTTGCCGAGATCGACGGAAGCGGGCCGGGCGGCCGAATCGTGGCCGAGGATGTCCAGAAAGCGGCCGGCGAAGAGAGCCGGGTAATCGCGGTTCAGGCTGAGGCGGAAGCTACGCCCCCTGCGGCAGAGCCCGAAGAAACGCGTGGCGCGCGTGCGCGAGGAGAACATCCTGAAGAAGAGCTGCCCCCGCTGGAGGTGGGCGACGACGAGGCGGAGATTGAGGAAGCCCCCTTCCGGCTCAAGACCCAGGCTCGCCGCGTGATCGCCTCGCAGCATGTGATACCGCACTTCTACATCACGCGGGGAGTCGATGTGACGCCTCTGATGAAGATGAAGGAGAAGCTGAAGGAGGGCCACGGTGCCACCATCACGCACGTTGTCATGCTCGGGGTTCTGAAGGCGATCGGGAAGCACCCGGGGGTGAACCGCAGCTACGATCACGGTCGAGTCATCAACTGGAAACACGTCAATCTGGGACTCGCCGTGGACACGGAGCAGGGACTAACCGTGGCGGTGCTGAAGGAAGCCGAGAGTCTTTCGTTCGATGACTTGATCGAGCGCACTCAGGAACTGGTGGACAAGGCCCGCAACGGCAAGCTCGGCAGCGAAGAGCGTCGTCACCCGACCTTCACCGTAACGAACCTTGGGCCCATGGATGTGGAGCACTTTGAGCCCATCATCAACCCACCGTCCTCTATTACGTTGGCCGTCTCGTCGGCCTTGCCGACAGCGGTGGTAAAGGAGGGCGCTGTAATCCTGGGCCAGGTGATGAAGCTGACGGCGGCCTGCGATCACCGGATCATTGATGGGGCGACCGCAGCACGCTTCCTGAAAGACCTACGCCTGTTGCTGGAAGATCCCCGAGGCTTGCTGAATGGGACGTAGGCGGGGCGCTGGAGCGGGGGCACCGGGCGAAGCCACCTCGTAATGAGGGCATGCAAGCACGCCGCACTTGAACAACAGGCGAATATAGGCGACAAAGTAGATGGTCTTTGTCGTATTGATGACGGAAGAGGGCGATGAAGGCACGTGACCACACAGTGTGCTTGATAGCAGCTGCACTGCTCGTCGGCTGTGGCGCGACTGAAGGTCGCTCGACGCGCAGTTTGCCAGCGGGGACCTTGGGAGAAGTGGAAGTGCGGCGCTCCGCGGAGACTGCCGCCGGGGGCGAGCTTCCGGTTTCGCCTGCGCTTGAGGACTACGTGAGATATGCACTGGCGCGGAGCCCTGTTCTCGAAGCCGCCTACCGCAACTGGCAGGCTGCGATGGAGCAGATACCACAGGCTTCAGCTCTCCCGGACCCCCGATTGTCCTACCGATACTACCTGCAGGAAGTCGAGACACGCGTAGGGCCACAGGACTGGGCCATGGGCCTCTCCCAAACTTTCCCATGGTTCGGTAAACGGGGGCTCCGCGCTGACATAGCTGCCGAGGAGGCGGCGGCCGCCTGGTACAGCTTTCAGGCGCGAAAGGCAGCGGTTGTCAGGGCCGTCAAGGATGCCTATTACGAGCTTTACTACCTAAAACGCGCGATCCGCGTGACCGAGCGCGCGCGCGACCTGGTGGAGCACCTGGAGGCAGTTGCCCGGACGAGGTATTCGAGCGGGGCTGTGGAGCACGCGGACGTGATCCGCGCCCAAGTGGAACTGGGGACACTGGAGGACCAACTGCACGCCCTGCGCGAGTTGCATGAACCGTTGGCAGCACGCTTGAATGCTGCTTTGAACCGTCCGGCCACAGCCGAATTGAGGTGCGCGCTGAACATTGACGACGCGACGCTTGAGGCTCCGCCGCAGCGCGTGGTGGCAGCCTTGGAGGAGCTGAACCCTGAGCTGCTCGCTCTCGGTCGGCAGGCCGAGAGCCGGGCTCGTGCGGTCGAACTGGCCGGCAAGGCCTTTTATCCGGACATAACACTGGGTCTGGACTACATAGATACCGACTCTGCGCGCATGTCCGGAGTGCGAGGCAGCGGCGAAGACCCGGTCATCGCTTCCGTCTCGATTAACGTCCCGATCTGGCGAGCCAGTTACCGTGCAGGTGAGAGGCAGAGGCGAGCCCAACATCGCGCCGCGCTCGCTGAGCGCGATCAACGCGCCAATACGCTCATGGCCCGAGTCAAGATGGTGCTCTTCCGGTACCGGGACGCGGATCGCAAGGCAGGACTCTACCGCGACACCCTGTTGCCCAAGGCCACCCAGTCGTTACAGGCAACCGAGGCAGCGTACAGGGCGGGCAAGGGTTCGTTCCTCGATCTGGTCGAAGCCGAGCGCGTGCTGCTGGAGTTCGAGCTTACCCGTGAGCGGGCGGTCACCGACCGTGCACAGCGCCTGGCCGAACTGGAGATGTTGCTCGGGGGCACGCTGCCGGTGGCCGACGTGGCTGCGCAGGAGCAGGTGGAAGGAGCAGATGAATGAGGGCAATGCTCAAGTGGTGGTTCTGGCTGCTGGCGGCGCTTCTCTTGATTGCGGCATTTGCTGCCGGGCGCATCAGCGGAAGGCTGCAGAGCGCCGCTGCTACTGACGGCGACAGGCCACATACCGTCGAGGCGGCTGACGCGCAGGCTCGCATCTGGACGTGTTCCATGCATCCGCAGATCCGGCAGCCGGGGCCCGGCCAGTGTCCCATCTGCGGTATGGACCTGGTGCCGGTAACCGACCAAAGCTCGGCCGACGAGCACCCGCGCCGGTTGGTCGTCACAGAGACGGCCCGCAGGCTGATGGAAGTGCAAGTAGCGCCCGTTGAGCGCCGTCACCCGGTGGCTACGATACGCATGGTGGGCAGGATCGCCTACGACGAGACCCGTCTGAAGCATCTGACGGCGTGGGTCCCCGGCAGGCTTGAGAGGCTCTTCGTCGACTACACGGGGATTACCGTGCGTGAGGGCGACCACATGGTACAGATTTACAGTCCCGAACTGCTGGCAGCTCAGGAGGAACTTCTGCAGGCATTGCGTGCGCAGGGCCAGATAGAGCGGTCAGATATTCCGGTGATGCGCCGCACGGCCGAGTGGACAGTCGACGCGGCACGCCAGAAGTTGAAGCTCTGGGGGTTGACGGCCGAGCAGGTGAAACAGATTGAACGCAGGGGCGAAGCCGTTGAGACGTTGACTATCTACGCCCCGGCTGGCGGTGTCGTGGCGCAAAAGGGCGCAACTGAGGGCATGTACGTGCAGGCGGGCACGCGGCTTTACACGATCGCAGACCTGTCCCACGTTTGGGTGCTGCTCGATGCGTACGAGTCCGACCTGCAATGGGTGCGCTATGGCCAACGGGTCAAGATCACGACGGATGCTCTACCGGGCGAGACCTTCGACGGCACCGTTTCCTTTATTGCCCCGGTTGTTGACCCGCGCACCAGGACAGTGAAAGTGCGGGTGGATGTGCCGAACCCCCAACTAAAGCTCAAGCCCGACATGTTTGCCCGGGCCATTGTTGAGTCTCAGCTCGCGCTCGGCGGACGGGTGATGGAGCCCGACCTGCTCGGCAAATGGATATGCCCCATGCACCCCCAGGTCGTTGAGGATGAACAGACCGGTTGCGACATCTGCGGGATGGACCTTGTTCGGCCCGAGACACTGGGTTACGTGGCTGCCGGCCGGCAACAGCAGTCGGCCCCGCTCGTAATCCCCGTCTCCGCAGCGCTGGTCACGGGAGAACGGGCCATCGTGTACGTTGAACTGCAGAGCACGGACAGGCCCACGTACGAGGGAAGAGAGGTGGTTCTCGGGCCGCGAGCAGGTGAGCATTACATCGTGCGCTCGGGGCTGGAAGAGGGAGAGCTGGTCGTCACCCGGGGCAGCTTCAAGATCGACAGCGCCCTTCAGATACAAGCCAAGCAGAGCATGATGCAGCCAGAGGGTGGAGTGGCACCCGCCGGACACGCTCACCACGGAGCCGAGGTAGCCGTGGCCGAGCCGCCCTCCAAGGTCCTCACGCCTGGGAGATTTCAGAAACAGTTGACACAGGCACTCGCTGCATACATTGAGATGCAGGGGGCGCTCGCCTCCGACGAGCTGGAGCGGGTATCAGTGGCGGCTGGCGACATGGCGGCTGCACTCGACAGGGTGGACATGAATCTGCTTGAAGGTGAGCCCCACATGGCATGGATGGAACACCTGCGAGCGATGCAGGCGGCGCTGGCGGAGCTCTCGATGGCTAACCACCTGGATGCCGCCCGCGGCGCCTTCCGGCTGCTCAGCGCCTCGCTAAGCCGGGCAGTCGAGCAGTTTGGGGTGAGTGAGGGGCCGGTATACGAGATGTACTGCCCCATGGCCTTTAACAACGAAGGCTCACACTGGCTGCAGACCACGCGTGATCTGCGCAACCCCTATTTCGGTGCGGCCATGCTGACATGTGGCGAAATCAGACGCACTCTGCTGCCAACTGACCACGCAGGGGGAGGAGTGACGGAATGAGCGATCAACAGCCGTCGCCCTCTGCTGGCGAGCATCAGCCAACCTGGCTCGACGGCATTGTCCGCTTCTGCCTTGAGAACAAGATGGTGATGGTTCTCTTTGTTGTGCTGGTCGTCGCGTGGGGTCTCTCAGTGGCTCCTTTCGACTGGGAGCTCGGTTTGCTGCCTCGGCGGCCTGTTCCCGTCGATGCCATTCCGGACATCGGTGAGAACCAACAGATTGTGTTCACCGAGTGGATGGGGCGCTCGCCGCAGGACGTGGAGGACCAGATCACTTATCCCTTGACCGTCTCCCTGCTCGGCGTACCTGGCGTGAAGACCGTTCGCAGCAACTCCATGTTTGGGTTCTCGTCTATCTATGTGATCTTCGAAGACGGGGTGGACTTCTACTGGTCGCGCAGCCGTGTACTGGAGAAGCTCAACAGTCTCCCTGCCGGCGCTCTGCCCGAGGGCGTGCGCCCCACGCTCGGGCCTGACGCCACGGCACTCGGCCAGGTCTTCTGGTACACGCTGGAGGGCCGCGACCCCGCCGGTAACCCGGCTGGTGGTTGGGACCTGCAAGAGCTGCGCACCATCCAGGACTGGTACGTTCGCTATTCGCTGATGAGCGCAGGGGGCATTGCCGAGGTGGCCTCCATCGGGGGGTTCGTCAGGGAATATCAGATCGATGTCGACCCGGACGCTATGCGTCACTACGGCGTGACGTTACAAGAGGTGTTCTCGGCCGTTCGCATGTCGAACCTGGACGTGGGGGCTCGGACAATAGAGCTGAATCGCGTCGAGTATGTCATCCGCGGAATCGGCTTCGTAAGGAATCTGGAAGACCTCCGTTACACCGTCGTAAAGTCCCACGACAATGTGCCGGTATACGTGCACAACGTCGCCCATGTTGCCCTCGGACCCGCCGTGCGGAGGGGAGCGCTCGACAAGGAGGGGGCCGAAGCAGTCGGAGGTGTGGCCATTGTGCGCTACGGTTTCAATCCACTGGACGCGATCAAGGCTCTAAAGGCCAAGATTGCGGAGATCGGGCCGGGCTTGCCGGAGAAGGTTGTCGTCGACTGGCGCAGGACCACCCGGGCCGAAGTCGGTGAGTTTGCCCGTGCGCGTGGTTTCGAAGCCATGGACGGAGACGAACCGAACAGCGACGACTGGATGACTTACCTGAGGGCAACACCACGTGAGCAATGGCCCTCGTGGGTCACCATCAGCCGCGTGCACATCGTGCCGTTCTACGACCGCACCGGTCTCATCTACGAGACGCTGGGCACTCTGAGTGACGCGCTGGCACAGGAGATCCTAATCACCGTCATCGTTGTTGTCGTGTCGGTGTGGCATCTTCGCAGCAGTGTACTCATCAGCGGGGCGCTTCCGCTGGCAGTGCTCATCTGCTTTATCGCCATGAAGCTCTTCGGCGTGGACGCGAACATTGTCGCATTGAGCGGCATCGCCATCGCCATCGGCACTATCGTAGACATGAGCATCATCGTCTGCGAGAACTCGCTGCGCCATCTGGAGGCCGCGGGCGAGGGAGCGGAGAGAATGGAGGTGATCTTCCGCTCAACCAGCGAGGTCGGCTCTGCCGTGCTTACAGCGGTAGCCACCACGGTGGTCAGCTTCTTACCCGTGTTCGCTATGGTCGGCACGGAGGGCAAGCTGTTCCGGCCCCTGGCTTTCACAAAGACGTTTGCGCTGGTCGCATCGGTTATTGTGGCGTTGCTCGTAGTGCCACCCGCCGTTCACTTGCTGTTCGCTCACGATGTGCGTTCGAAGGGCATGCGGCGTCTACTCGGTGCGGGACTGGTGGCCTCAGGGCTGCTTCTCGGTCTCTGGCTGAGTTGGTGGTGGGTTGCTTTCGCACTGGGCGTATTGGGTATGTGGTTCACGCTCTCGCACGTGCTTCCGGCGCAGGTCCAGAAGCTCGGCCCCCTGTCAGTGAACATGGCGGCCGTGGTCCTGGTAACGGTTGTTCTCACGCGATTCTGGGAGCCGCTTGGCCCCCAGCGCGGCTTTGCCCGCAACATGGTCTTCGTGGCGGCGCTGGTCGGTGGACTGCTGGGCATCTTCTATCTGCTGCGGGTCTTCTACGCCGGGCTCCTGCGGGCGTGTTTGCGGCACAAACTGGCGTTCCTGGTGATCCCCGGGGTGTTGGTGCTCCTCGGTATGACGGTTTGGCTTGGCTTCTCCCGTGTCTTCAGCTTCGCGCCGAAGATCGCCAAGTCGCTGGGCATCGGCGCGACCACCGTTCGCACGTCCCGTCTGTGGTCGGGGTTGGCTCATGCGTTCCCGGGCCTGGGAAAGGAATTCATGCCCCCGCTGGAGGAGGGTTCCTTCCTGCTGATGCCAACAACCATGCCCCATGCGTCCATCGGTGAGGCGCTGGATGTGCTGCAGAAACAGGACATGGCGATACGGGCAATCCCCGAGGTGGATACCGTGGTGGGCAAAGTCGGACGAGCCGAAACGCCCCTCGACCCCGCACCCATCTCCATGGTCGAGACCGTGGTCGGGTACAGGTCCGAATACCGCACCGATAAAGCGGGACACCGCATCAACTACCAATACGACGATGAACGTAACGAGTACTCACGAGACGCTGATGGCGAGTTGATTCCAGATCCGGACGGCCGCCCCTACCGCCAGTGGCGAGACCGTATCCGCAGCCCGGAGGACATATGGGAGGAGGTGCTCCGCGCAGCGAGCATTCCCGGAACCACTTCCGCCCCGAAACTGCAGCCGATCTCCGCGCGCCTGGTCATGCTGCAGAGCGGGATGCGCGCCCCGATGGGTATCAAGGTGAGGGGGCCTGATCTGGTGACGATCGAGAGGGTGACAATCCGGATGGAAGGGCTCCTCAAGAGAGTCCCAAGCGTGAAAGCTTCCTCGGTCATCGCCGACCGTATCGTGGGTAAGCCGTATCTGGAGATCGACATCGATCGACGAGCCATAGCCCGCTACGGCATCCATGTGAAACGCGTGCAAGATGTCATAGAAATGGCCATCGGGGGTGATAGTGTGACCACGACGGTGGAGGGACGGGAACGCTATCCAGTGCGAGTGCGCTACATGCGCGAATTGCGCGATACGATAGAGGAACTGGGTGGCGTGCTGGTTGCCTCGCCAGGCGGTGTGCAGGTGCCGCTCCGGCAACTTGCAAAGATACGCTACGCCCGTGGCCCCCAGTCGATCAAAAGCGAAGACACCTTCCTGATCGGTTACGTTCTGTTCGACAAGCGCGACGGCTTTGCCGAAGTGGATGTGGTCGAAGACTGTCGCGCGTTCCTATCCAGCGCGATCGAATCGGGAGAACTCGTTCTGCCGGCTGGTGTCAGCTACACGTTTGCAGGTAACTACCAGAACCAGGTGCGCGCGCGGCGAACGCTGTCGGTCGTGCTGCCGGTGGCATTGCTCGTCATCTTCCTGATCCTGTACTTCCAGTTCAAGTCGGTGTCGACAACGATGGTCGTCTTCAGCGGTATCACGGTTGCGTGGGCTGGTGGATTCCTGCTCATCTGGCTCTACGGACAGCCATGGTTCCTGGACTTCTCGCTGTTCGGCGTTGGGATGCGAGAACTGTTCCAGGTGGGCACGGTAAACCTGAGCGTGGCCGTGTGGGTGGGTTTCCTGGCGCTGTTCGGCATCGCTTCCGACAACGGCGTCGTGATCGCTACGTACCTCGACCAGAGCTTCGCTTCGCGTGAACCCCGATCGGTGGAGATGATTCGGGAAGCCACGGTGGCCGGTGCTGTCAGACGTATCAGGCCGTGCCTGATGACTTCGGCTACGACAATACTCGCCCTTTTGCCGGTGTTGACTTCCACAGGGCGGGGCTCCGACGTAATGGTCCCGATGGCAATACCCTCGTTTGGCGGAATGCTTGTGGTTTTGGTCTCCGTGTTCGCCGTCCCCGTTCTCTACTGTCTGATCGCCGAGGCTAAACTTCACGCGCGTAACCACTTCTCAATGCAGTAAACGCGACGACGGTTGACGCCACGAGCAGATGCATGCAACAATGGAAGCACATGTGGCGGGCCGGGGGGAGACGGGCTCGCCGGGGGCACTTGTGAACGTCTGCTATCCATCACCAATATGCCGCGACGCAAAGCCTACAAGGTGCACGAGCTTGACTGTGCCGAGGAGGTGAATGCCCTCCGCAAGGCACTTAAGAACCGCAAGGGGATCGTCGAGCTTGATTTCGACATCCTGAATGCCCGTATGACGGTCACATACGAGGAGGGGCATATATCGTCCGACCGGATTGTCTCCCTTGTGGCCGAGGCCGGCATGACGGCAGTGGGATGGGACGAGCGCGCTGTCGATGAGCCGGGGACATGGTGGGAGCGAAACGGCCGGCTCGTCACCACGGCCTTGAGTGGGACACTGCTTGTATCCGGCTTTCTTCTGCACTGGCAGTTTCACGGCAGCTTTCTGGGGGCGCTCACCAGAGGCCATGGTGACGAGGGACACACCTTGCCGTTGCTCGTGCTTGTCTGCTACGGCGCTGGCGTTCTGACGGGCGCGTGGTTTGTGGTGCCGAAGGCGGCACTCGCTGCGAGAAGGCTACGCCCAGACATGAATCTGCTGATGACGGTGGCGGTGGTCGGCGCGATGCTCATCGGCGAGTGGATGGAAGCGGCCATGGTCGCATTCCTCTTCAGTGTGGCTCTGTTGCTCGAGCACTGGAGCCTGGGGCGGGCCCGTCTCGCAATATCCGCTCTGCTCGACCTGTCGCCGCAGACTGCTCTCGTGGTGCCGACTGGGGGGGGTGAGCCGATGCGGCAGCCGGTGGAAGCCGTGCCCATGGGCTCCGTCGTGGTGGTTCGCCCCGGTGACCGAGTTCCGCTGGACGGGCAAGTCTTGAGCGGCGAGTCGATGGTCAACCAGGCGCCCATCACGGGCGAGTCGGTGCCGGTGCCGAAGGGACCGGGAGACCCGGTGTACGCCGGCACGATAAACGAGCATGGCACTTTGGAGTTCGAGGTAAAGCGCGAAGCCGACGATACCACCCTCGCTCGCATAATCCACATGGTGCAGGAGTCACAGACGCGCCGCGCGAAAAGCGAACAGTGGATAGAGAAGTTCGCGCGCCACTACACGCCGACAATGATGGGGCTGGCTTTGCTGATCGCCATCGTGCCTCCCCTCACAGCGGGCCCGCCCTGGTCGCCGTGGTTCTACCGTGCACTTGTCTTGTTGGTGATCGGCTGCCCATGTGCGCTTGTGATCTCCACGCCCGTAACGATTGTCAGCGCGCTTACTAACTCTGCGCGCAACGGGGTGCTGATCAAGGGTGGCATGTACCTGGAAGCTGCAGGAAGCCTGCGGGCCATCGCGATGGACAAGACGGGAACACTCACCTACGGGCGGCCCGAAGTGCAACGTGTGATGCCACTCGACGACCATACCCCCGAAGGCCTTCTTGCCACGGCCGCGGCCGTGGAGGCCGACAGCACCCACCCGCTGGCAGAAGCTGTCGTGAGAAGGGCGTCGGCGGACGGCATCATCGTCCAGCGGGCCGACGACTTCGTGAACGTACCCGGCAAAGGCGCTGAGGCGACATACGAGGGCAAGAGGTACTGGGTCGGCAGCCACCGGATGCTGCATGATCGGGGTCTGGAAGCGCTGAGAGCGCACGACGCGGCCCTGCGCCTGGAGGACGCCGGCCATACGGTGATAGCCGTGGGCACGGAAGACCACGTGTGCGGCCTGTTGAGTATCGCAGACGGCGTCCGTTCGAACGCGCGCGAGGTGGTGCAGAAGCTGAAGAATCTTGGCCTCCGGCATGTGGTAATGCTAACCGGTGATAATGAGGCCACAGCACGCAGCATTGCCGAGGCCACTGGTATCGAGGAGTGGCACGCGAACTTGCTGCCCGATGACAAGGTGACACTCGTCAGCCGCTTGGTGGCCAGCCATGAGCGGGTGGCCATGGTCGGTGATGGGGTCAACGACGCGCCGGCCATGGCTGTGGCAACGTTCGGGATAGCGATGGGAGCGATCGGCTCCGATGTGGCGATCGAAACTGCGGACGTGACATTGATGAGCGACGAGATTGCCAAGCTGCCGTGGCTGGTGCGTCACTCTCGGCGTGCCGTAAGGGTCATCAAGCAGAACGTTACGCTCGCCCTCGGCATAAAGCTGGTGTTCGTCGCATTGGCGCTGATTGGCAGGGCAACTCTCTGGATGGCCATTGCGGCGGACATGGGGGCTTCGCTGCTCGTGATCTTCAACGGGCTCAGACTGCTAAGTGGCGGTTCCTCCGAGCCGAATGGCACTGAAAAACGAGCGAAGCCGTTGCGAGAGGGGGTGGCTGCGTGATTCGTCTTGCAAAGGTGGTTGACAGTCGCCGCAGCCGGGCTTACAATGAATGAGAATAGTAACTATTCACGTATCAGGGGGTCGCTATGGGGGCATTCAGGATGACGGAGCAACGGCGCGTCATCCTTGATGAGATCCAGAAAGCAGATGACCATCCCTCTGCCGATCAGATCTACGAGCGAGTCAGGCACCGGTTGCCGCGTATCAGCTTAGGGACTGTTTACCGGAACCTGGATGCTCTCGTGGCGGAGGGCCTGGTCGCCCGGCTGGAGAGTGCAGGGCGACCGATGCGTTTCGACGGTAGGACGTGTACGCACCAGCATCTGCGGTGCACGGAGTGTGACCGCGTGGATGACGTGTTTCTCACGTTGCCGCCGATGATGCGAGAGCCCCATGGCGAGCTGAAGGGATACTGCCTCAAAGCATGCGAAGTGGAGTTTCGCGGTCTCTGCCCGGATTGCAGGGACGATGTTCGAGACTGACTACATGGATTCAAGGAGTGAACGATGGAGCTGAAGGGTACTCGGACGGAGCAAAACATGCTGACAGCCTTTGCGGGCGAGTCGCAGGCGCGCAACCGGTACACGTACTTCGCGTCGGCGGCACGAAAGGAGGGTTACCAACAGATCGCCGACATCTTCTCGGAGACTGCCGATCAAGAGAAGGAGCACGCCGAGCGGCTGTTCAAGCTGCTGGAGGGGGGCGAAGTGGAAGTAGCTGCTTCCTTCCCGGCGGGTGTGATCGGGACGACGGCGGAAAACCTAAAGGCAGGGGCCGCGGGTGAGCACTACGAATGGACGGATATGTACCCTGGCTTTGCCGAGGTCGCCCGGCAAGAAGGCCTGGAGGGCGTCGCCCGTATCTTCGAGGCCATTTCCGTGGCCGAGAAGCAGCACGAGAAACGCTACCTGGGCCTTCTGCAGAACGTGCGCAATGGCACCGTCTTCAAGAAGGAACGAGTCGTCGTTTGGCGCTGCCGGAACTGCGGTTACCTGCACGAGGGGACCGAAGCGCCCATGGCGTGCCCGGCATGTGCACATAAGCAGGAGTACTTTGAATTGCTCGCGGAGAATTGGTAAGCGCGGCAGTCTCGCCGCGCAATGACCTATCTGGAGGAGGGGTTGTATGCTTAGCTCAAAGATGCAAGAGGCGTTGAACGAACAGGTGAACGCGGAGATGTACTCGGCTTACATCTACCTGTCCATGGGGGCCTGGTTCGAGGAGCAGAACCTGAGCGGTTTTGCTAACTGGATGAAAGTCCAGGCGCAGGAGGAGATGGCGCACGCGATGAAGATATACGGATTCATCTTCGAGCGCGGGGGCAAGGTCGCCTTCAAGGCAATCGATGCGCCGCCTGCTGAGTGGGATTCCCCCACGGCTGTATTCCAGCACGTGCTCGAACACGAGCAGAAAGTAACCGGGCTCATCAATAATCTGGTGGACCTGGCAGAGCAGGAGAACGACCGGGCCACTTGCTCCTTCCTGCAGTGGTTTGTGGACGAGCAAGTTGAGGAGGAGGCGTCCGCCGACCAGGTAGTCAAGCAACTTGAGATGGTAGGAGACTCGCCTGGTCCGATGTTCATGCTGAACAACCTGCTCGGCCAGCGCCAGACCGGGGGGCAGTAGGGCATGGCGGTCGAGTTCAATGCCGGGGAGGTCCTCGAGATCGCACAGCAGATCGAGCGCAACGGCGCCTGCTTCTATCGCCGAGCCGCTTGCATGTTCGACGATGAAGAGGTCTCGGGGATGCTGCTCAACCTGGCGGATATGGAAGACGCTCATCGACGAGTGTTCGCTGCCATGGAGCGGGAACTGAGCGAGAACGAACACCGACAGCCCGCCTATGACCCATACGGCGAGGCAAACCAGTACCTGCGGGCGCTCGCGCAAGGTGACGTCTTCGACCTGCGCGCCGACCCGACCGATTGGCTTGACAGCGAACCCGCCACCGGCGCGGCTGTGCTTCGCAGAGCTATCGACGTGGAGAAGGATTCCATTCTGTTCTATCTCGGCATGAAACGGTCGGTGCCTGCGCGCCTGGGCAAAGACCGCATCGACGAGGTCATCCACCAGGAGATGAACCATATGACGCTTCTTGCGAACCGTCTGCGGTTTCTGGAGGGTAGCCGCAAGCAAGCAGGGGGCGTGGGGTAGAATCAGCCAGCCGCAGGGGCATACTCTGGTGGCTGTCGCTGGGACTTCATTCAGCAGGGGGCTTCATGGGGGACGTAGTTGAGTCTGTACGGTTGGCAGGGGGGCTACCCGGCTATAGAGTGGCCGACACCGACATAGGACCGGGAGCGAGTTTCGGCAACGGCCACACGTGGGCAAACACGGGAAGCGACGGTCGCGTACACGCGCTGTTCTGTGCCGATGTCGGGGAAGAAGTCGCCGGCCCTCTCATCGTGCGCTATGGCAGCTCTGAGGCCCGCGTAAGCGGCTCTGAGCCGCTCCGGATGGAGCGGGCTGACGTGCCATTGACTCCCACGGGTGTGGGTCGTTTCACGATCCATCCGGTCTACCAAGAGCATGAGTTCAAGCTGCCGGGCCGCGTGGAAGTGACGGAGCGCGTCTTCGTGCCGCTGGTCACTCATGGTGAGCCCGGGGACGAAACCGTCGCCTATTACCAGATCGAGCTGCGCAACACGTGCACCGAACGCACGCGCCAACTGAGCGTGTACGCTTTTGCGCGCTTGGCCGGCACGAAACGGCGCCCCACGATGGAAGGGGCGTATGACGAGGAACTGGGCGCCCTGTTCGCCTGGGAACGAGAAAACCCTGACTGGGTGAGGTCACTGGCGGCGACGCGATCTCCGACCTCGCACGTCATAACAGACGATTTGGGGAGACTCTACGATACGGATGCCATACCGCCTCTGGAGGGCGACACTGATGTGGCCGGCGACGTGATGGGCTGTCTCGAGGTGCACGTCGAGATCTCTCCCGGCGACACAGAAAGGCTTGCATTTGTGCTGGCGTTCACTCCTGAGGGACGCACCGAGGCGGTTGAGCAGGTTCGTCGCCTCCGCGACCCATGGGCAGTGCTGGAGGCGACGCTACAACACGCGGGTCAGCAACTGCAGGGCTGTGATGTCTTCACGCCGGACCCTGTGATCAACGAGGGGGCTTTCTGGGCTAAGGTCAACATGCTGCGGGTGCTCGCGCACTATCCGCAGGGCGAGTCCTTCACCAACGAGCCCGGCGTCTCATCCAACGTCGTGGCGCGCGACGTGATATGGTTTGTCTACGGGTGCGATCACTTCCGCCCACAGTCCTCGCGCCATCTGCTGAACCAGTTCGTGCGTTTTCAGTACGAGAACGGGAAGATCCCCGAGTATTTCAACGCCCGTACAGGCGAGGTCGCCGACTATGGGCTGAATATCAATGATGGCACGCCGCTGTTCGTTCTGGGAGTCAACCATCATGTGCGCAGCACGGGCGACATGGACTACCTGCGCGAGGTGTATGACTCGGTGGCCGCAGCTTCGCGCTACATCCTGAGTCAGCGGGACGATTGCGGTCTTGTGTTCTGTGACGCTGAAGGAATGGAGGTGTGGGGCATTGCTTCCTGGCGGAACGTGATACCCGAATATCGGATCAACGGCGCCGTTACCGAGATCAACGCCGAATGCGCAGCAGCACTCAGGGCCATGGGTCACATGGCGGAGAATATCGGTCTTGACGACGACTATGAAGAGTTCTATGGCGCGGCGATGGCTTTGCAGGACGCGATCAACGAGCACCTGCTCGACGCGGACCGACAGCTCTACCTGCTGAACATAGACCGTGAGGGGCGACGACACACTGACGTTACTGCGGACGAATGCTTCCCGGTGCTGTTCCGAGTGGCACCGGATGAGGTGGCGTTCCGGATAATCCGTCGGCTCAACAGCAGCGACTTCCGGACGCCTGCCGGGCTGCGCACGTGCAGTCGCCTTGACCCGCTCTATGATCCTACCAAATACGTCGGCCTGCTCGGAGGCGTATGGCCCGGACTGACGTTCTGGTACGCGTTCGCCGCTGCGCGATACCATCCCGGCTTCATGGTGCAGGCGCTCCACTCCTCTTACGCGCATTACATCAGACAGCCCAGAGCGTACAACACTGTGCCGGGCCAGTTCTCCGAATGGTTCGATGGGGAAAGCCTGATCAACCGCGGCATGAGACTATCGCCGTGGGAACCACCCCGCTTTCTCTGGGCAGCGGTCGAGGGAGTGTGCGGCATCATGGTCAGTCCTCAGGAGCCCGCTATCAGGCCGCTGATGCCCGCTGAATGGAAATGGACAGCGGCAAGGAACGTGGCGTACCACGGAAGGCATATCACGGCCTTCGCCGCCCGGGACGGCGCACAAATGCATGTCTACGCGAACACTGACTTTCGCGAAACCGGGGCGAAGTCTGTGCTCACGCGGGACGTGACGGAACTGGTCAGTGTCGGCCATGCCGGGATACACCCGATCGCTCTGACAGACGAGCGAAAGGTGGTGGTAGCGCTGGGGAGTTGCCGTGAGGAGGCCCTCACCACGCCGGTCGGGTTGCGGGAGCTGTTGGAGCCCGATGCGCAGTACGATGTACGCCAGTACTCGAGCGAGCGGTCCGAGTGGACGGAGAATGCCCAGCGCGTGGGCCACCAGGTCATCAACCTGGGAGTACGCATCGAGGCGCAAGGCTACCATGTCATGGAGTTCACGAAACAAGGGTAAACCCACCATGGGGGGTTGACTGATGGCGCAGACCGAACCTGAAAGCGAGCCGCAGGAAGGCGCGACCAGGAGTCGTAGATGGCTGATACCAGTTGCAGTGGTTTTGGCTGCAGCGGCCTTGTTCCTGGGTGCCAGGCATCCGGCGGTGAAGGGCGGAATCGTCGCCGTACTTGATTTCTGCAAAGGGCTGGGGCCATGGGCAGCGGTGGTCATCATCGCGGCCTATGTCGTGGCTTGCCTGTTGATGTTCCCGGGTTCCATCCTTACAGTGGGCGCGGGGTTCATCTTCAGCGCAACGACGGGAAGCGTGCTGTGGGGGGTGATCATGGGCGCCATCGTTGTGGATGTAGGGGCGACCCTCGGTGCTTCAGCGGCGTTCCTCGTCGGCAGGAAGTTCGCCCGTGGCTGGGTAGAGAAGCGCGTAACGGGCCACCCGAAGTTCGCCGCTATCGACAAAGCCGTGGGCAAACAGGGCTTCAAGATCGTCTTTCTCACTCGCCTCACCCCCGTCTTCCCTTTCGTGCTGCAGAACTACGCCTACGGGCTGACGGATGTGGCTCTGTGGAAATACGCTCTGGCGTCCTTCATCGCCATGTTGCCGGGCACAGTGGTGTTCGTATACTTCGGGGCGATAGCCGAGTCTCTCACAGCGGCAGCAGCGGGCGAGACGACCGGCGGAGTTGCCCAGAAGGTCTTCGTCGTGGTCGGCCTCCTTGTTGCTGTTGCGGTCACCGTGCTGGTTACCCGGATCGCTCGTCGCGCACTGGAGGGAGCCGCAGAGGAGGCGGGCGCCGAGGAACTGGTGGAAGAGCAAGACCAGTAGCTACTAAACGACCGTTCAAGGAAAGGTAAGCCATGCGCGATCCAGGCGGCGTTCAGCCGATGGACGAACACAACGAGCAACTGGTTGCCAACGTTCATCCGCCAGGCTGGCAGAACCCGGAGCCTGCCTCGATGTACAACCTCGTCGTAATCGGAGCGGGCACCGCCGGCCTGGTAACAGCGGCTGCGTCTGCTGGACTGGGGGCTCGGGTTGCCCTCGTCGAGCGGCACCTGCTCGGCGGAGACTGCTTGAACGTGGGATGCGTGCCCTCCAAGTGCATGATTCGGGCCTCCCGGGCGGCGCACGCGGTCCACACCGCAGATCGTTTTGGCGTCCACGTGCCCGAGGGCGTCGAGGTCGACTTCGCGGCGGTCATGGACCGCATGCGCCGCCTGCGCGCCAATATCAGCCACCACGACGCGGCCGAACGGTTCCGCGAGATGGGTGTGGACGTCTTCCTCGGCGAGGGGAGTTTCACGGCGAGGGGCACGGTCCGCTTAGGGGAGGCAGAACTGCCGTACAGGAAGGCCGTCATCGCCACGGGTGCCCGCGCCGTGCGACCTGATATACCAGGACTCGATGAGGCGGGCTTCCTGACCAACGAAACGGTGTTCTCCCTGACCGAGAGGCCACGGCGCCTTGGCGTGTTCGGCGCCGGCCCTCTGGGTTGCGAACTAACGCAGACCTTCCAGAGACTCGGCAGCCAGGTAAGCATCTTCGAGAAACGCGACCGATTGCTGACTCGAGAGGACCCGGATGCGGCCGCAGTGCTTGCTCGCGCCTTCCGGCAAGACGGGATCGATGTGCAGCTCAACACCGAGTGCGTGCGTGTGAGCCGGCGCAACGGGGAGAAGGTAGTGCACGTTAGCTGCGGCGAGGATACAGCCGAGGTGGTGGTTGACGAACTCCTGGTCGGCGCCGGCAGAGCGCCTAACGTGCAGGGATTGAATCTGGAAGCCGTGGGGGTGGAGTACCACGATCACCAAGGAATCTCGGTGGATGATCGTCTGCGTACGACAAACCCGGACATCTATGCGGTGGGCGACGTTTGCCTGAAGTACAAGTTCACGCATACCGCTGATGCCTCCGCCCGCATCGTTGTGCAGAATGCCCTGTTCTGGGGGCGCAAACGCGTCAGTGCCCTCACCATTCCCTGGTGCACCTACACCGACCCGGAGATTGCTCACGTGGGCCTCTACGATACCGACGCCGAAGAGCGTGGGATACCGGTGGAAACCATCCGCGTCGACCTGCAGGACGTTGACCGTGCAGTGGCCGACAGTGAGGACGATGGCTTCGCCAAGATCCACCTGCGAAAGGGCACCGACCGGATTCTTGGCGCTACGATTGTGGCTGCCCATGCGGGCGAGATGATCAGCGAGATCACAACGGGGATGGTCGGCGGAGTGGGGCTGGGGAAACTGGCAAGCGTGATTCATCCGTATCCCACCCAGGCAGAGGTCATCAGGCACGCTGCCGACGAGTGGAACCGCCGCCGGCTGACACCGTTCTGGCAGGCTTTCTTCCGCCGCATGTTGGCCTGGCGAAGGTAACATGCCGTTTGGCAAGACCGCCAAACCCGGCTGGCGAACCGTCCTGGCACAGTCTATGATTGGTGCTTTGGCTCTGCCCTGTGCGCATACTGGTTCCATGCTGAAACGTGGCCTACAAACGGCAGGTGACCTTGGGCTTGCTACGTGGCGAGCAATCCATGGCGAGCGGTCGGCGGTGCGGGGTGTTGCACGCCGGCGGCTCATCGTTCTCACCCGCTTCCCGGCGCCCGGGTCGACCAAGACGCGTCTGATACCCGTTCTCGGGCAGGTCGAAGCGGCCGAGCTTCAGCGACTCCTCACCGAAAACACGGTCAGGGCAGCCCGGCGCACCGCTCGGCGCATGTCGATCGAAGTGGAGATACGGTTCACCGGAGCCCAGGGATGGCGGGTGAGCCAATGGCTGGGCAGGGGGCTGAGCTATCGATGCCAGGCGAACTCCGACCTCGGCCAACGGATGCGTGAGGCGCTCGAAGATGCGCTGCGGCAAGGTTGTCGTTCGGCTGTTCTGGTCGGGTCGGACATACCTGCCATTAGCGCGCAGTTGCTTTGCCGGGCCTTTAAGGCACTGGAGCGAACGGATGCCGTCTTCGGCCCTGCGGATGATGGGGGCTACTACCTTGTGGGCTTGCGAAGGCCTGCCCCTCAGTTGTTCCGGGCGATGCCGTGGGGCGAGGGATCTGTGCTCGAACGTACGCTTAGCCGCGCCCGTTTGCATGGAATAAGCACTACCTGCATCGATCGCCTCAGGGACGTGGACCGGCCCGAAGACCTGGCAGTGGCCGTTCCCCCTGCAGTCAGCCGAGCTTTGCGTGCAGTGCCAGAGCGGATCAGTGTGGTGATACCCGCGCTGAACGAGGCGACCAACCTCGGCGAGACGGTCGCCGCTGTGCGGACCGGGCGCAATGTGGAGATCCTTGTGGCGGACGGGGGAAGCGAGGACGCAACGGTGGATGTTGCTCAAAGGCTGCGCTGCCGGGTCGTGAGGCAGAGCGGGCGGGCGCGCCAGATGAATGCGGCGGCTGAGGCCGCCGAAGGGGAGCTTCTGCTCTTCCTGCACGCGGATACCGCGTTGCCTCCGGGCTGGGACACCGAGGTGCGGCGCGCACTTTCGCTGTCCCGGGTTTCTATTGGCGCGTTCAGGTTCGGTATACGGGGGGCGGCTATGGGTCTGAGGGCCGTTGAGGCCTGGGTGAATGCACGTTCCGTGGTCCATAGGCTCCCCTACGGCGACCAGGCACTGTTCATGCGCGCGGAGGAGTTCCGGCAGATGGGCGGGTTCTCAGACATGCCCATCATGGAGGATTATGACCTCGTACACAGGGCCAGGCGGGCGGGGCGTGTAGTGATTGTGCCCAGACGTGTGATGACTTCCGCTCGTCGCTGGCGCGGCCTCGGGGTTTGGCGCACGAGCCTACTGAACCATCTGGTAGTGGGCGGTTACCGACTCGGCATCTCGCCCGAGCGTCTCGCCCGCTGGTACAGCGGTCGATGAGGGGGAAGATGGCCCCCTAAGCCGCCTCCCCGGCCTTCGTTTTCGCCGGCGTGGAGGGTTCTGGGATGCCGCGGATCATCAGCACGGACAGGTTCCGCAGGACGAATGAGGCGGCGAAGAGGATATGGAAACCGGTGAACTCCAACGCCCCAACCTGCCATGAGAAGTCCCTCAGGCGGTAGAGAACGAAGCCGGCTGTCGCTGGACCCAGTGCGCCTGCAAGACTCCCCACGCAGGTCGATACGGCGGTGTACATGGGAACGCGCGCTCGCTCGGGAAGCCGAGTGGTCAACTTGCCGGCGGCGGTGAATGCTGCTGTGCTGGCAACCCCGCCAAGCAACGCGGCCGCTCCAAGCCACCACAAGGCCGTGTTTGGGGTCGCCAGTATCCAGAAAAGCGGTAAGAGCGCCCACAGCCGGTGACCCCAGTGCAAGGCGCGGCGCACTCCGCGCGTGTCGACCATTCGTCCCAGACGACGTCCCGCTATGATCGTGCCCAGCAGGGGCAGAACGACGAGCACCACCGAACCGCCCAGGAAGTTGCGTTTCAGTCCCAGATTCTCCACAAAGTGCACCATGGCCAGCGTGCCACCCAGCGTCATGCTGAAGGTCCATGCGCCGTTGAATGCGAGCCAGCGGCGGAAGCGCTCATCCCTTAGCGGCTCCAGCATGTCGTGCCAGAAGTGCTGGCCATCTGCCAGTTCCATGGGCGGCACGGGTATGGTGCGGTGGATGAGAAGGTCCAGGATACCTACACAAACGGCAACCGCGAAGATAAGTAACAACACGGAGTTCCTCCCCGAGGGTCCCGCCAGGTCGAGGGCGAGCCCCGCAGGTACGACCACGCAGACGCTGGCAAGGGCTGTCCAGGCGCTGCGACGGCCCATGAAGTGACCGTGCTGGTCATGGGGAATGAGATCGCGCAGCCATGAAAGCCAGGGAGGGGCGGCGATGGCGTCCGCTGCAGTCGCCAGAACCAGCAGCCCGATGAATACGACTCGGGCAGCACCGTAAGAGAATAGCGAACAATAGAACCCCAGGGCTATGGCTACCCCACGCAGCAGACGGGCGGCAAGGGCAGCCAGAAACCAGAGCGTGCGTCGATTGCCCGTACGCCCCACGACGTGCGCCGAGAGCAGTTGCAGCGTGAGGGTGAACGACGCAGCGGAAGACAGTATGCCCCAGTGCCAGGGCTGCAACCCTATCTGCCCGCCAAACGCGACAAGGAAAACGCCCGATATCAGCGAGAAGTACACTGTGCCCATTGCGCCGGTCACAATGTGCTTGCGCATAATACTGGGCAGTTCCCAGGGGTAGACAACGCGCGTAGTCTCAGCGCTATCGCGGCGCAGTCTGTCCAGCAGGGCGGAGACCATGAGTGAAGACGTGAGGGGATGTGCAGAAGAGGGACAACAGACGCCCGTCAGTATAGCCCGCGGCGGGTACGGCATGCCAGGGGGCGCATCAGGTTCTATCGTGAGACGAACAAGACCGCCCGACCTGCCAGGCAAGCCGGGCGGTCAGCGCCGTTGCAACACCGCGCGGCGCGCGTAGCCCACCGCGCGTTGCTCTACAGCTACTTCTTGCCGCTTTTCTTTGCCGGCTTCTTCGGGGCGCTCGTCTTCCCCGCCGGCTGAGCGGCTTTCGCCGAGCCCTTCTTTCCGGCCTTCTTCGCCATCTCTTTGCCTCCCCGGTGCGGCCCTTTGGGCAACACCAAGATGACAGTGACGCGCACAGCACGCTCGCGTTAGTCCGCGACAGGTGACCGTCGTGAACGGTCGCGCAGTGCCCGCATGGCCCGGCAGTGCTCAGGTGAGCACGGTTGGGCGCTGCAATGCTCGCTCCGCGATGAGATGCGGCAACACGAGCGCTTCGCGCTCAACCGTACTGCATGGTACATATGCGACGTGCCGAATGTCAAAGCATCTTCAGAGAACCGGGCGTGGTTCTCCTGGGCACCGCAACGGCGCTACTGCTTTCGCAGGTCATCCATCTTCAGGATGTCGCCGCCGGTGGGGGTGACAATGCGTTTGGCTTGCTGACCCTGCTGCTCCTGCTGCTCCATCTGCTGGCGCATCTGTTCGAGACGTTGCCTCATCTGCTCGCGCAGTTCGTCGATCTTGGGACGGGCGGTCTCGGAGTATTTCTCGAACGCTTCTTCGACATCGTTGGCCTCGATCTCAAACGAGATGGGCAACTGCTGGACACCCATAGGCGTCTGCATGTTGAGCGTAGCTCGGCCTATGAATCGCCTATCATCTCCCTGCAGTGCTTCCAGGCGGTCTACCTGCTTGATGGGGAAGTCAGAGTCTTCGGTCTCATCCTGTACGAACTCCTGCCTTTGCCAGATCATGCGCGGCACCTCAGTGAAGTGAACGAAGCCCCCAACACGTACATCTAACACATCCGGCCTTCGGGCGCAACCGGGGCGGTTTTCATGACGAAGCGGCTCTGGTAGAATCTTAGCTGGCACCCGAGCTCTTGCTGTGGAGAAAGCAATGCCCACCGTGGCACGTATCGAGACGTCTGAAGGCACGATGGTGTGCCAGTTGCACGAAGACGAAGCGCCCAACACGGTTACGAACTTCATCCATCTGGCCGCAAAGGGCTACTACGACGGCCTGGCGTTCCATCGCGTGATCGAGGGGTTCATGATCCAGGGCGGCTGCCCGAAAGGCGACGGCACCGGAGGGCCGGGTTACACGATCCCGGATGAGTTCGATCCGAGCCTCAAGCACGACTCCACGGGGGTGCTCTCAATGGCCAACGCCGGTCCGAACACCGGCGGTTCTCAGTTCTTCATCACGCTGGAGGCCACGCCATGGCTCGATGGTCGGCATGCCGTCTTCGGGCGGGTTCTCGGCGGTGTCGAAGTGCTGGAGGCGATCGGTGCTTCACCTACCGATGCGAACGATCGGCCCGTGAAACCGATTACCATCCATCGGATAAGGATCTTCAGGAATGGCGATGAGCTGAGTGTCCCTCAACCAGGGCCCGATACAAGCTGAGCTCATTCCAGTTCGGGTTCCACTTCCACCCAGCCCTGGTCGCTGTATGCCGACCGGTAGAGCGCGTGGAGTATGGACTGTGTCCTTCGCCCGTCGCGCCCCGTGCAGGTCAATGGTGCGTCGTTCCGGACTGCGGCGGCGAAGTTGTCGGCCGCGTTGAGCCACTCTGATTCGACGTTTTCCGGCGGTTCCTGCCGCCAGTGACCGTCCACGAACCACTTCACCCGGTCCTGCTCGAGTGGCCCTCCCCGGGCGATGGAAACGGCCCCCTGCGTGCCATGCAGCTCCAGCGTATGATACCAGGTCGGCTGGGGATAGCACGTAGTGGCATACAACGCAATGACGGCTCCATCGGCGTACTGAAGAGTCGCGCAGGCCAGGTCCTCCGCCTCGATCTCGTGGTTCTGCGTCCAGATACTACACCTGACGCGGTGGGGAATGCCAAAGGTGAAAGCGAGCTGGTCGAGGTGATGAATGTTCTGGTTGCTCAGGACCCCTCCGCCGTCCCATCGCCGCGTGCCGCGCCATCCCCCGTTTGCCTCGAAATAGGCCGTGGTGCGCAGGATCTTCAGGCTGCTATGCCCCGAGAGCAGCCGTCCAAATCGGCCGTTCTGAACGGCCCGTCTCAGCGAAAGGTTCTCGGAGCGATACCGCATCCCGAAGTCCACTCCCAGCAGCAGTCCATGCTGCTCAGCCGTACGGACCATGGCGTCACATGCCTGCAACGACGCTTCCATAGGCTTCGTGCTCAGCACGTGCTTGCCGGCGCGTAGCGCCTGTAAAGCGACCTCTGCATGACGCCCGGTCGGCGTGAGAACATAGACGACCTCGACATCTTCGTTGTCGAGCCAATCGGCAACGTTGTAGCTGCAGGGAACTCCAAGTTCTTCCGAGACGGCGTCAGCGCGCTCACGGTCAATGTCGCAGACGCCGACCAGGCGTGTCCCCGGCGTTGAGAGCACCTGCCTGGCACGGTTCCTGCCCATGCCGAGCCCGACGACGACGAACCCAACGGGCTCGTAGTCACGGCGCACCTCACGCTGCAACGCGGCGGGCTCACTCGAGAGCATACCGGGCGCCGCGCCTGGCCAGGCGCGCTTCAGTGTGCGGACCACGGCATGCGATCTCTCGACATCGCTTACGGATCGATCAGGGTTGTGCGTCTCGACGCTTACGGGACCGTCGAAACCCGCGTTGTGGAGCATCTCGAGGACTTCTCCGTACGGGATCACGCTCTCCCCGGCGTCATCCACGGCGCCGCGTGCCTTCACATGCACCACTCGCGCTGCGCGTGCGAGCCTGTTCATGTAGGCAACTGCATCTTCCCGTCCTACAGTCTCCCGCCAGCCATTGTGCACATCCCACGCGAGACCCCATTCCGGCACCCGAACGGCGCAGAGTACCGTCAGGACCTCGTCCGGCGTGACGCCGCAGTTCTCGAAGGCCAGGAGGAGGCCGGCTTCCTGCGCGCGTTCGGCGAGTGGGGCGAACATGTCGAGTACTTCCTGCAGGGCGTCCGGGCGGACAGCCAGCTTGCCCCGTTCGGACTGCGGCGGCTGCCAGTAGAAGAACGAGCGCACGAGACGGCAGTCCAATGCATCGGCAGTCTGGATGATCGATTCCAACTTGGCTGCCTCT
Source organism: uncultured candidatus Brocadiaceae bacterium (assembly GCA_964421565.1). GTDB lineage: Bacteria > Planctomycetota > Brocadiia > SM23-32 > SM23-32 > CAYQXJ01. The sequence goes on along the minus strand of CAYQXJ010000004.1, from coordinate 52,366 downwards.
TCGTCCCGCCGTTGCCTCTCTGGCAGGTGCACCTTTGCCAGCGAGGATTCAAGACAACCGACGTGCAGCCCTTCTGCATCAAGCAGCCCAGCGAGCTCCCGCAGTTTTTTCTCGCTGAGGTTCTGGAAATGTGTGCCGAGAACGCCCCCGCGCAGGTCGACATGTCGTAGTCCCCACGACTTGATCGTCGGGAGCGCCTCCGTGATGTCACAATCGAGTTCGTCAGTGAAGATGGACATATACATCTTTTTGTTCCCTTCAAGGCGGAGCCCGCAGCAATGTAGCAGGCGCAGCAATGCCGGTCAAAGCGCGCCACCGCGCGTGCAGTCGGGTCAGGCCAGCTCGGATGGGCGTTCGATCTCTTCTTCGTCCGCGTAGAAGACGGGGAGGTCGAAACTTGCAGAGAATGAGAGCGGGAAGGCGCGCGCCTTCACCTCCAGCACCCAGGTAACGGTGAGCGGGGCTTCCAACGAGCAGGCAGACACCCCATCCGGCACGGCGATGGACACGGGCAGCATAATGCGGCCGGAACTATCGGTGGTCGGTTCGCCGGCGGGGGAAAGTCGCTCGCTGTACGCGCAGGAGCCCCGCCAGCTACTCCGCCTCAATGCCGCGTGCTGGCCTGTGGCGTCCCGCAGCCTGCGCGTGATCTCTCGCATCTGCCGCTTGGCGTCGCTGCTGGAGTTGTTGCTTGCATGCCCCAGGAAGCACTTCAGTTGGAGCGTCCAGCGATCGGTTGCCAGCGGTTTGTGCGTTCGTACGGCCCCCGTCACAGTTCGGCCGGGCACGATGGGTACCTCGCCCAGATAGAGCATCGGAGTTCCATGCACAAGGTAGCGCAGAGTGGTGGAGATGGCTCTGGCCAGCATGGCGAACGCGATCAGGCTGAATATGCCAATGACCACCCACGCAAAGGTTGGTGCACCCTCCGACAACATCACGATTACAAAGATGGAGAGGAACACGGTAAGCCCCAAGCCGAAGCCCCAGCCCACGAGCATTTCCTTCCCGGTGCTTGGCTTCACGAAGCCTTTCGCCCAGTCTTCGCGTGTGTTCCAGAGCCGGTTTGCGTCGTGTGCAGCAATTTCCGCCAGTTTGGAGCTTCTGTGCATGGAGTAAGCACCGGCCGCGAACATTCCTATCCCAGCGCTGGCGAATACCAGACCGAAGGGTATCATCGCGTACATCCACGTATCGGCTTCGCGGTAGATGACCGATCGTGTCGGTTCCTCGGGGTTGACCCAAACCGTAATCGGCTCGCCGGACTGCTTGTGTTCGAGCAGCTCTTCATAGCGGACCCGGTGATGCCGGTAGTTGCTGGAACTCGCCCCCATGATATCCACGCGATCGCCGCGCACTGTCCGCCCGTTGAATGTGTACTCATACTTCACAGCTACGCTGTAGGTGTCGCCGTCGTCTCCCGAGTGCGTCTCGAACTCGAGATCGAGCACGGCGGCGTCTGCAGGCTGCCAGGAACGCGCAGACAGGTAGGTTGACCAACTGTACGCCGCCCAGGCCAGGACTCCGAGCCCGGCGAACAGGAAGGGCAGACCGAAGAACATGAGGCATCCAAGTGCCCTTCCGTTATTCAGGCTGCCGCCTGTGCGTTGTGCTCTGAACAGGTTCACGACCCGCTCCTTGGCTTGGCCCTGTACCAGCAGAATCCTAAGCGCTGCTGAACCCTCGCCGCAAGTGAGCACAGGCGGCCTGGTTTCACGAGGTCGGCCGGGCCAGGGACGGTGCACAAGAGCCGCCCGATAGGTCAGGAATTCTACGACGGCGACGAAAGCGCCTGGTCGGCCGACTGGAGTTGCGACGCCACGTGACCGTGCATCTGGCGGACGCGCTCCACCGCTCGCGCCAGATCCTGGCGGGCGGGGGCATCCTGCCATTGCTGCTGCAGACGTTCGGCTGTGTGAGGAGCCAGAACGCTGGCCATGGCGGCATAGGTACAGGCAGCATCGCGCAGCGAATCGGCGGCCCGGCAGTCCTTGAGGAAGGAGTACCCGCGGTTCAGGAAACGGACGGCCGCAAGATGAGTGCCGCGGCAGCGGCTAACCGTTCGCGCTGCGCAACGCCATTCCTCGTCGCCACAGGCAGGGCAGAAGGCATCCTCGCGCATTCGCTCTGACCAGGCATCATACAGCCGACCACCGAATCGAGCCTCGGCGCGATCACAACTACAGGTGGTTACGAATGTGCCGAAGCCGATGGCCGCGCGCAACACTTCGCAACTTGTCAAGCTGCGTGGGGCGGGTTCCAGGAAGTAGACCGTCATCTCGCCGGGAACACGGATCACGTCATGGCTGCCCTCGGGACCGGCGAGGCAGAAGCGATCATCGTCCCAGCACGTGGCCAGGCTCCAGATGGGATCGGTCCTGCACAGTACCACGCCACCCCTGGCCAGGCTCTCCCGAGCGTGAGCAGCCATCAGGGGTTGCGGGACCTGGCCCGGGCCATCTCCGAGCACGGCGCGCTGCACTGTGAAGCCGAGAGCATGGCCGAGGAAGCTGACGCGGATGTCGCCCCCAGCTTCCATCCACCACGCTGCGCATTTCTGACCGGGGTCATACGCCGGTGAGAATGCAGCGCCACTGAGGCCCGCAATGCAGTCGTAAGGAACGTCCCGACCCCAGTAGTCCAGAGCTGCTTGCAGACACGCCGCGAAGGAATCAACAGAGGTCTGGTGGCCGCAAACACGAACGGATTCGATTCCGCCTACTGACATAGCTTGCACACAGGGATGGGCAGCAGTCTAATCGGCTTCCGTGGTGGTGTTGCTTTCGTCGCAATAACAGACGTCGCTCTGGAACCTGTACCAGAGCTGGCGCAGCTCCTCCAGCTGGCTGATACGCTCCAGGACGGCTTCGGCACCTTGGTAGAGCTCGCCATCGTCGACGAGCACGGGAAGGTGAACGCACTTCGGGAGTTCGCGGGGCAGGGAGGCGCCGGCGGGCACTGTCACGGTCTGCGACCTGATGGCGAGACTTTGCAGTTCCTCGGCCAGAGACGTGCACCGGGGACAGTTCTGGCGACAGTAAAGGGTTACCATGCCGACGTTTGCACCGTGTTTATCGATTCCGCGACCGACGTGTGCCCCGAACCGCTCAATCTCTATGCTATCGCACACGCCCGACTTGCGCAAACCGTTTGCGGGCCCGCAGTGCGTTTTGCTCGGCGGTTCTTGCGTCTTACAATGCGCGGAGCAGGGCACCAACGGATTACGGAGGACATGATGGACAGATGGCCAAGCCGCGAGGAGGCCGACCGTATACTGAAGGAGTGGACCAAGAGCCGGAACCTGCGCAAGCATGCATATGCCGTCGAGGCGGCCATGCGGGCCTATGCGGAGAAGCTGGGAGGCGATCCCGACAGGTGGGGCGTCGTGGGGCTGCTGCACGATTTCGACTATGAACGGTTCAACACGCTCCAGGATCATCCTTTCAAAGGAGTGCAGTGGTTGCGCGAACACGGCTATCACGACGACCTGTGCCGCGCGATTCTGGCTCACGCCGAACATACTGCTGAGCCGCTTGATAGCCCGCTGAAGAAGGCCATCTTCGCGGTGGACGAGCTGACCGGCCTGATCGTCGCCGTGGCCCTTGTGCGACCATCGAAGAAGATTAGAGACGTGGAGGTCGATTCCGTGCTGAAGAAATGGGATGAGCAACGCTTCGCTGCCGGCGTCGATCGTCAGCAGATCGAACGTGGGGCCGAGGAGCTTGCCGTCTCCCTCCGGGGACACGTCGACACAGTATTGGAGGCCATGAAGAGCATCGCCGACCGACTCGGCCTCTGAAGTGCTTGACGCCGGCGATGTGCAGAGGTAGGCTCCCCCAGCACTGGGAAGATCACTGTTCAAGGAAGGGCGTAGCCATGAAGGTTCTGATGTGCAGACACTCCGAAGGCTTCGAACATGCTTATCTGCCGCACGCGGAGGTGGCGATCAAGCAGATGGGAGCAGACAGCGGCCTGTTCGAAACCGTGACAACCGCGCGCAGCCGCCTGATTACGCCGGAGAACCTGGCCCAGTTCGACGTGCTGATTATGGCAACCACAGGCGACCTGCGTTGGGATGACGAGCAGAAGCAGGCGTTCCTGGATTTCGTGCGCGGCGGCAAGGGCCTCGTCGGCATTCACAATGCCACGGACACTTTCTACGAATGGCCCGAATACGGCGAGCTCATAGGCGGTTGGTTCAACGGGCACCCCTGGACGCAGAAGGTCGGCATCCACGTCGAGGATACGGCTCACCCTGCGACGGCAATGCTCGGACAGGATTTCGAAGTTTACGACGAGATTTACACTTTCAAGAACTGGGACCGGCAGAAGACCCATGTCCTGATGTCCCTGGACAACACCACAGTTGACCTGGACAAGGGCAATCGCGAGGATGACGACTATGCGATGGGCTGGTGCCATACCTACGGAGAGGGAAGAGTCATCTACACGGCTCTCGGGCATCCGCCGGAGCTATGGGATAAGGGATGGTTCCAGGAACATGTCCTGGAGTGCGTCAAGTGGGCGGCGAGGCTGACATAGACGTGCCGCGGGACACAGAGGATTCTTCGGTCAGTCCCGAGCATCTGCTGCAACGCGCACGCCTCATCTGGGCGGCCGTTGCTTTCGGTCCCATCTTATATGTCGCCGTTGTTACTTTCCTGGCGAGCCGTGGGACGGAGGACCTCCTGGCGTGGCGGGGATTTGTGGGACCGCCGGTGCCGATGGGAGGGCTGCTGGCCGCAGCCATCGGTGCAGTTGTGGCCCCAGTGGTGATTGTCGCTGCCAGGGCCTTCATTGACCGCCGGCTTAACGAGGTACCTCAGGAGCAGGACGTTTGTGTCTCGGTGGCGAACGGGTGGATGCAGCGGCAGTTGGTGTTCCTGATGATTGCCGATTTGCCGTGTACTGGTGCGTTGTTCTACACGATAATGTGGGGCACGGTGCCCCTGCTCTGGGTCGTGGCGGCGGAGACGGTTCTCCTGATGCTGTTCTATCTTCCCCGCCGTGCTGACCTTGAGCCCAATCACTTCTGAGGGAATCGGATGCGGGCGAGCCCTACTCACAGGGGCGGCCGCCCCATCATCATAAGCACCCGCGGGGTAGTGACATCAGGGCATTACCTGACCACCGAGGCAGGCATACACATCCTGGGCTCGGGGGGGAACGCCTTCGACGCTGGCGCTGCGACGGGTTTCGCGTTGACCGTGCTGGAGCCGCACCAGAATGGCATCGGCGGCGAGGTCCCTATCCTTGTGCATGTCGCTCGCGAAGGCGGGATACACGCCATCAGCGGCGTGGGTGGGCCTTCTACATCACTCACTTTCCGGGTTCGTTCTGGCCACGTGTGGCTGAGCCGGGTGTGGTCTACGTGGAGGGGCGAATACCGGACAGTGTCCGGACTGCTCTGCAGGATAGGGGGCATATGGTCAAGGTCGCTGGCCCATGGAGTGGGCAAAATGCCATGGCGGCGAGCATCGACACGGACACGCACCTGCTCTGTGCAGCCGCCACGCCACGGCGCGACACCACTTATGCCATGGGGTGGTGAGCCTCCTTCAGGCGGTGTATTATGTCGAGTAACCATCCACAGCACTAAGTGAGGATACGCGAAATGCGCCAAGCGGCTCGGGCCATGTTGACCCTGGCGTTCTCCCTGTTGATGGCCAGCATTGCCGGCCACCCGCTGCACGCGCAGGAACGCCTGGTCGAAGAGCACTGGCATGCGATCTTCGTGGCGGATCAGAAAGCCGGCTATCAACACAGCCGCGTGACTGAGGAGGTCGGCGCTGGCGATATGCGCTACCGGACGCTCGTGCGGCAGGAGTTCGCTCTGGCGCGCGGTGGCGTTCGTCTTAACATGAAGCTGAATGCCGACATCCTTGAAAACGCTTCAGGTAGTGTGCTTGCGTTCGAGCAGACGCTGGACCAGGGCATTGTAAAACAGACCGTGCGTGGCCGGCGGGTTGGGGACGAGATGCTGCTCACCACCGTCACCGGGGGCGGAGAGCGGACGCGGCGAATACCGGCGCCGGAGGGGCTCGGTCCGTACGGCGAGCATCAGCTCAAGATGCGCATGGGCTTCGAGCCGGGAACGCAATACACAGCGCAAGTCTTTGTGCCGGACGCGCCGAACCGCAGCGTCACGGCCGAGGTAACGGTAGGGGGCCGTGAGGAGGTAGAGGTCTTCGGCGCCACGAAGCGGCTGCATAGGCTCGAGACGGTTTACAGCATTCTGCCGGGAGTGGTAAATGCCGAATGGTTGGACGAGGGGGGCGCCGCGTGGCTCGTTCGCACGGCACCGATTCCTGGCTTCGCACTGGAACTGCTTAAGGCCTCCGAACCTATCGCCAAGGCTCAGAGCAGACCTGCCGAACTGCTGGCCCTCAGCTACGTGCAGCCGCAGCGCCTGTTGAACGACGCGCGTAAACTTCGGTACCTGAAGGTTCTGCTGAAGGGGAAGGCCGGCGAGCTACCCGCGTCGCCGCCCTCGGGGCCCTGGCAGAAACAGTGGCCGACGAATGAGGGGGTTGTCGTGGAAGTCCATGGTGCGATGCTGCCCGAAAAGACCTACCGATTGCCATATGCTGGCGAGGAATACCGCGAACTGCTTGCTCCCAACCGGTGGCTGGAGGCAGACGATGAACTGATCCGACGTATGGCGGCGGAGGCGACGGGCGGACAGACCCTCGCAGCGCCGGCAGCACGCAGCATCGAGTCGTACGTCAGCGACCATATCGTGAGCAAGGGCCTCGGCGTGGGCATGGCCACGGCTGGGGAGGCGGCGCGGGCGATGGCCGGGGACTGCAGCGAACACGCGGTGCTGGTGGCGGCGCTCGCCCGGGCTGCCGGAATCCCGAGTCGGGTTGTGGGCGGACTCGTATACGCCACCGTGCTTCCAGGCGCACAGGGAGGCGGTTTCGGCTACCACATGTGGGCGGAAGCCTACGTCGGCGAGTGGTTGCCGCTTGACGCTGCCCTCGGGGGCCACGATGCCACGCACATCGCCATCGTACGCAGCGACCTGAACTCGCCGGGCAGCATGTTGGAAATGTCCGCCGAGATCATCCGTTTCCTCGGCAAGATAGACATAGAGGTTCTGGAGTCCCGCCTGTAAAACGCTTCGGTTCCTGCCCTTGCCTCATGTGCCCGTACGGTCTACACAGCGGCAGATACGTTGACGCCAGTGTGTGATGAGGCTACAATTCTGTAGGATGCGCGCAGCCGCTGCGCAGATAATCAGTTGACGGTCCGGGAGTGAACATGTCAGAGAAGACGGCACGGCCGGAAGTGCGTCGCGAAGTGGCGGAGCTATCACTCCTGTTTGAGGTCAGCGAAGCGCTCAGCAGCAAGATGGACCTTGGGGAAGTGGCTGGGCCCGTGCTCCGTGCGCTGGCTGAGCACATGGGCATGTCTCGCGGCACACTCACCCTTCTGAACCGCGAGACGGGGCAGATCAGCATCGAGGCCGCACATGGTCTCTCGGGGACGCAGATGGAACGCGGGCGCTACCGTGTGGGGGAGGGCGTCACGGGCAAGGTTGTGGAGAGCGGGGAGCCTGCTGTTGTCCCACGCATCTCGGAGAACCCGCTGTTCCTGGACCGTACGCGCGCTCGCAAGGGCATACAGAAGAAGGACATCTCTTTCATCTGTGTGCCGATCAAGCTGGGAACCGAAGTGATTGGCACTCTCAGTGCCGACCGGCTCTTCAACGAGTCCGTCTCGCTCGCGGAGGACGTCCGCCTCCTGTCCATTATCGCCTCGATGGTGGCGCAGGCCGTGCGCGTACGCCAGACGGTTGAGGAAGAGCGTCAGCGCCTGCTGCGCGAGAACCGACGTCTACAGGAAGAACTTCAGGACCGCTTCCGCCCGCGGAACATCATCGGCGATTCCTCCGCTATGCAGGCTGTATATGACCTCATCGCTACCGTTGCCGACAGCGAAGCCACGGTGTTGATACGCGGCGAGAGTGGGACGGGCAAGGAGCTCGTAGCGCATGCAATCCACTACAATAGCCCCCGGGCGGACAAGCCCTTCGTGAAGGTCAGTTGCGCCGCATTACCGGAAACGGTGATTGAGAGCGAGCTCTTCGGACACGAAAAGGGAGCTTTCACCGGTGCAACCAATCGCAGGCAGGGCCGGTTCGAACTCGCCGACGAAGGCACTCTTTTCCTGGACGAGGTGGGCGACCTGTCCCCGTCGACCCAGATCAAGCTGCTTAGAGTGCTCCAGGAGCGCGAGTTCGAACGCGTCGGTGGCGTAAGTACCGTTCGCGTGAATGTGCGTGTTATTGCTGCGACAAACCGCGACCTGGAGGACCTCATCGAGCACGGCGACTTCCGGCAGGACCTCTACTACCGGCTCAACGTTTTCCCCATCCACATGCCGCCGCTGCGGCAGCGCCGCACGGACATACCTTTGCTGGCTAACCATTTCGCGGAGAAGTACTCGAACCGGGCCGGCCGACCCGCCCCGGGCATATCGCAGCCGACACTTGAGATGATGATGGGTTACGGATGGCCCGGCAACGTGAGGGAACTGGAGAACTGCATGGAACGGGCCGTGCTGCTCGTCCAGGACGGCACTGTTGAGTCCCAACATCTGCCCCCCACAGTCCAGCGCGTCGACGTGAACGGTGTCAGCGGTGGAGATACTTTGCAGGCGACACTCGACGCCGTGGAGCGTGAGATGATCATCAAGGCACTGAGGGCTTCCGGTGGCAACATGGCGCAGGCCGCGCGTGACCTCGGAATCACCGAGCGAGTGATGGGCTTGCGCGTCAAGAAGCACAATTTGCAGCCACGTAAGTACCGCACATCCAAGTAGGAAAAACCCCACGCTCCTACCTCCGCGTAGCATTCTCCCCGTCAGTCTACGTCTGTGCAATCGCTCGCACTGTGCGCGTAAGGGATTGCACACCAAGAGGTTAGGGGAACGCGCGCCCACTGCTGGGCCCGATGGCACGCGACTGGCTTATCTCCCGGCGAAGGCGGACGGCTTCTGCCGCCCCAACGGTCGCGCACTGCGGCGGGACCGTTCTTCATGCCCGTCACAGAGGGGAGGTCGCTACAGTGAATCGTTTCGGCATGCGGATGGCAGCGGGTCTGGCATTGTGTGTGGTTGGTGTTGCGGCTGTGGGTATTGCCGATCCCGCAAGGGGAGTTGCTGCTCAGGAGAAGGACTGGTACCTGGCCATCGACGCGGCGTACAACAGCAAGTACGTATGGCGCGGCATCGCTGTAGTCGATGATCACGTATTTCAGCCATCAGTGACAATTGGCTACGGCAACCTGTCTTTGAACGTCTGGGGCAGCAGAGACCTGACGTCAGAGAACGGCAGTGCAGGCGACTTCACCGAGATCGATTACACGATCGACTACTCGTGGTCGCACGATGACCTCGGTTTCTCCGTAGGGGCTATCTATTACGACTTTCCCCACGACGGAGGGGCAGGAACCTATGAGGTTTATGGCGCCGCCAGCCTCGATGTGATGCTCTCACCCACGCTGACACTGTATGCCGACATTGACGAGGCGGACGGGATGTACGCAACTTTCGGTGTCGGACACAGCTTCAGGGGTCTCTGGCAACCACTGAAGGATGTAAGCCTGGGGTTGGATGTCGGGGCTTCCGTGGGCCTCGGCTCATCGAACTACAATGACTTCTACTTCGGGGTCGACGAAACCGCGCTGACAGACGCTCTGGTGTCTGTCGGGTGGCCCCTGCAGATCGGGGAGCGTTGGACTCTAACGCCTTCCGTGTGCTTCTCACAGCTCCTGGATGGCGACATCCGGGATGCCCTCAGTAACGACTCCAACATGTGGGGGGGCATTTCGCTGGCTTTCAGCTTCTGAGGTCGCGGATCAGCCAAAACGGGGAGGTAACGCCGATATGAGCAAAGTAACGCACAGAGGACTGCTACTTGCCGGACTGATGCTAGCTCTGGTCATGGGCACCACCCTTGGCCAGGAAGTCGAAACGGAACTGGCTGCCAGCCCGGAGGTCGCCGCGATGGTCGAGGCGGCGCGCGGTGAGTTACAGGTGAACCTGAACATTGTATGGACGGCAGTCGCAGCGTTCCTCGTCTTCTTCATGCAGGCCGGTTTCGCCATGGTGGAGACGGGCTTCACACGAGCCAAGAACGCCTGCAACATCCTCATGAAGAACCTGATGGATTTCTCCATCGGCTCGCTCGCCTGGTATCTGGTCGGCTTCGGGCTGATGTTCGGCGCCGGTGGAGCGGTATTTGGCCGCAGCTACTTTGCCGCCAGCGATTTCAGCGTGAGTGAACTGAACTGGACATTCTGGATCTTCCAGTGCGTATTCGCCGGGACCGCGGCGACCATCGTGTCGGGTGCGATGGCGGGCCGCACCAAGTTCACGGCCTATCTGGCGTACAGTGCGCTGATCTGCGCATTCATATATCCGATAAGCGGCCACTGGGCCTGGGCCAGCTTGTTCGGCCTGAGCGAGGGCTGGCTTGAGGCACGAAGCTTCGTCGACTTTGCGGGCTCCACTGTGGTGCACAGCTGCGGCGGCTGGCTTGCGCTGGCGGGCGCCATCGTCCTGGGGCCGCGCAGGGGCAAGTACGGCCCGCACGGGACCTCCAGGGCCATTCCGGGCCACAACATACCTCTGGCGGCATTGGGTGTGTTCATCCTGTGGTTCGGGTGGTTCGGGTTCAACCCTGGCAGCACCACCACGGGTGATGCCTCCATCGGCTACATCGCAATGACCACAAACCTGGCGGCAGCCGCCGGCGCCGTTACGGCAATGCTGACTGCCTGGGTCCGTTTCCGCAAGCCTGACACGTCAATGGCCCTCAACGGTGTGCTGGCCGGGCTGGTTGCCATAACGGCCGGCTGCGCTAACGTGTCGATGCCCGGCGCCATTCTCATCGGCTTGCTCGCCGGCGTGCTCGTCGTTCTGTCGGTCGAGTTCATAGATAAGGTGCTTAGGGTGGACGACCCTGTCGGCGCTGTGAGCGTTCACGGTGTCTGCGGGGCCTTCGGAACTATCATGGCCGGGTTACTCAATACTCCGGGCACCCCGGGCTACGTGGAGGGCGCCGCGGTGGGCACGCAGATCATCGGGATTTTGGCCATGTTCGGGTGGGCATTCGGTGCGGGATTGCTCGTTTTTCTCTTGATCAAGGGGACGATAGGTCTCCGGGTTACGCGCCAGGAGGAGCTTCGGGGTCTGGACATAGGAGAGCACGGGATGGAGGCCTATGCCGGCTTCCAGGTCTTCACCACGCAATAAGGGGAAAGGAGGGCTGTGAGGATGAAGCTGATCATAGCCTACATCCAGCCGGAGAAGCTCAACGACGTGAAACAATCGCTGTTCGAGGCCCAGGTGCACAAAATGAGCGTCACCAACGCACTGGGGTGCGGTCAGCAGCGGGGCTACACAGAGAGCTACCGGGGAGTGGTCACGGAGGTGAACCTTCTGAAGAAGGTGCGCCTGGAGATAGCGGTCAACGAGGACTTTTTGGAGGCGACGGTGGCGGCGATCATCGACGGCGCTCGCACGGGGCAGATCGGCGACGGGAAGATATTCATCCTGGAGTTGTCGGAATGCATACGCATTCGCACCGGCGAGCGGGGTTCGCAGGCCATCGGTTGATGGTGGCCAACCCCTCATCGAGCACTGCGGGGAGGCCGTTGCGTTCATACCGGCTGGTAGCCCCAGCCGAGCGCTTCCTACGATAACGTAGGAATACGCGCTCCTGGCCTCGGCGATTAGAGTGCCGCTGAATGCCGTCTAAAGTATTGTTAATACACGCTATAGAGCGCGTGTCACGGGCAGATACATCGCCTGGCACGCGCTCTGCGTAGATAAGGGAACGAACCGACATTCTCGACGTGCTGTGCTCAACGATGGTGGGAGATGGAGACTTGACTACCAGGAGATTGCTGTTCAGGGAGGCCGTCATGGTCCGGCGTATGGGCGGGTGGATGGCTCTGCTGTTCCTGCTGCTGTGTGCCACGAGCGCGATTGGACAGGAGGAGACAGCCTACGCTACGGCGCGAGGTGTTGACACCATGTGGGTGTTGCTCGCAGCGTTCCTTGTCTTCTTCATGCAGGCAGGGTTCGGCATGGTCGAGGCAGGGTTCATCCGTGCTAAGAATGCCTGCAACATCTTGACCAAGAACTTCCTCGACTACTGCGTAGCCAGCATCATGTTCTTCGTAGTCGGCTACGCCTTTATGTTCGGCCAGGGCAACGGCTTCATCGGACTCAGTGGGTTCGGGCTTGCCAATGCGGGTGGTACGGCGCCCGAAACGGTGGACCTCTTCGCATTCTGGCTTTTCCAGGCAGCCTTTTGCGGCGCTGCGGCGACGATCGTTGCTGGCGGTATGGCCGAAAGAATGAAGTTCCCGGCGTACCTCATGTACACGGCCGTCATCAGCGGGCTCATATACCCCATCATCGGGCATTGGGTATGGGGGGGTGGTTGGCTGGCGGGCAGGGGCTTCGCCGATTTTGCCGGCAGTACTGTTGTTCACGCTACCGGGGGCTGGGTAGCCTTCGTTGGAACAATACTGCTCGGCCCACGCATCGGAAAGTACGCGGCGGACGGTAAGCCCAGGGCCATACCAGGCCACTCCATCCCGCTGGCCGCTCTCGGGGTGTTTCTTCTGTGGTTTGGCTGGTTCGGATTCAATCCTGGCTCGACCTTGGCGGTCGGTCGGGGCGATAGCATGGCCCTGGTGGCGATGAACACCAACCTGTCGGCGGCGGCGGGTGCCATTTCTGCTATGGTCACCGTATGGGTGCTCTTCGGCAAGCCAGACCTGTCGATGACGATGAACGGTGCGCTGGCCGGCCTCGTGGCCATCACGGCACCTTGTGCCTTCGTAAGCGGTTCAGCCGCGATAGCCATTGGTCTGGTCGGCGGAGTGATTGTGGTCCTTGGTGTCGCGGTGCTTGACCGCCTCCATGTCGACGACCCTGTGGGCGCAGTCGCAGTCCACGGCATGAACGGCGTATGGGGGACCCTGGCCGTGGGCATATGGGGCCAGAAGGCGCTCGGTGTCGCCCGCGATGGATTACTGCACGGTGGGGGGCTTGCGCAGTTGGGCACGCAGGCACTCGGTGTTGTCTGCGTCTCGCTGTTTGCCATGGCTACGATGGGGCTGGTTTTTCTCTTGATCAAGGGGACGATAGGTCTCCGGGTTACGCGCCAGGAGGAGCTTCGGGGTCTGGACATAGGAGAGCACGGGATGGAGGCCTATGCCGGCTTCCAGGTCTTCACCACGCAATAAGGGGAAAGGAGGGCTGTGAGGATGAAGCTGATCATAGCCTACATCCAGCCGGAGAAGCTCAACGACGTGAAACAATCGCTGTTCGAGGCCCAGGTGCACAAAATGAGCGTCACCAACGCACTGGGGTGCGGTCAGCAGCGGGGCTACACAGAGAGCTACCGGGGAGTGGTCACGGAGGTGAACCTTCTGAAGAAGGTGCGCCTGGAGATAGCGGTCAACGAGGACTTTTTGGAGGCGACGGTGGCGGCGATCATCGACGGCGCTCGCACGGGGCAGATCGGCGACGGGAAGATATTCATCCTGGAGTTGTCGGAATGCATACGCATTCGCACCGGCGAGCGGGGTTCGCAGGCCATCGGTTGATGGTGGCCAACCCCTCATCGAGCACTGCGGGGAGGCCGTTGCGTTCATACCGGCTGGTAGCCCCAGCCCGCCGGTTCCTGCCATCATGCAGGGCGCGTATCCTCCGGTCTCCCCGTTTGCTATGAGACAACTGACAACGGAGCAGAACAGACTACAGGGTTCCGGGGGACTCGACCGGAGGGCTGCTTAGGCTGAGACATCAGCACACGGAGTAGCGGGATGCAGACAGTCGCGTATCACAGCACCAGAGCAGCCCCAGGACTCGTGGCACCTACATTCGGAAGCCCTGGGAGCAATTGCCGCACCCCTGAGTTCCCGGGGCTCGGTTGGCTTCAGGCACATGGGGTGGTTCACACTTACTACATCAGCATCCGGGAGGTATTGCAGAATGGCTGAAATGGACAAGGAATACGTGCTGAAGACCGTTGAGGAGAAGAAGGTTAAGTTCATCCGTCTGTGGTTTACGGACGTGTTGGGTTACCTGAAGAGCTTTGCCATCACGGCGGAGGAACTCGAAGGGGCGCTCGACGGAGGCATGGGCTTCGACGGCTCGTCTATAGAGGGGTACGCGCGCATTCAGGAGAGCGACATGATCGCCATGCCCGACCCCAGCACCTTCGCGATTCTGCCCTGGCGACCGACGGAAGAGGCAGCGGTGGCAAGGATGTTCTGCGATGTGCTGGAGCCCGACGGCAGCCCCTACATTGGCGACCCCCGCTATGCGCTCAAGCGCAACCTGGAGAAGGCCGCCGACATGGGCTACACCTTCTATGTGGGGCCCGAACTCGAGTTCTTCTACTTCAGCGACAGCCAGGGCACTGAGGGCCTCGACGCGGGTGGTTACTTCGACCTGACGCCCCTTGATGTGGCCAGTGACTTACGTCGCGACACGATTCTCGCACTGGAGAAGATGGGCGTTCGGGTCGAATACAGCCACCACGAGGTAGCTCCCAGTCAGCACGAGATCGACCTGCGCTATGCAGAGGCATTGAAAATGGCGGATCAGGCGATGACCTATCGCCTGACGGTCAAGGAAATCGCGATGCTACACGGCGTCTATGCCACCTTTATGCCGAAGCCGCTCTTCGGCGAGAACGGCAGTGGCATGCACACGCATCAATCGCTGTTCAAGGGTGGCAAGAACGCGTTTTTCGACAAAGAAGACGATTACTGCCTCTCCCACGAGGGCAAGGCGTATATCGCCGGCTTGCTCACACACGCGCGAGAGATATGCTCTCTGGTCGCCCAGTGGGTGAACTCGTACAAACGGCTGGTGCCCGGTTATGAGGCTCCAGTCTATGTTTCATGGGCTCGCCGGAATCGTTCAGCGCTGGTTCGGGTGCCGATGTACAAGCCGGGCCAGGAGGGCGCAACCCGTGCGGAGTTCCGCTGCCCTGACCCCGCGTGCAATCCATACCTGGCCTTCGCGGTCATGTTGGCAGCCGGCCTGAAGGGCATCGAGGAAGGCTATGAACTGCCGGCGCCGGTCGAAGAGGACATCTTCGAGATGAACGCTCAGCAGCGTGAGGCCCACGGCATCATATCGTTGCCAGGCAGCTTGCAGGAGGCGATTGCCGAGACCAGCCAGAGCGAACTGGTGCGCGAGGCGCTCGGAGACCATATATTCGAGAAGTTCATCGCCAACAAGACCATCGAATGGGACCGCTACCGAACCCACGTGAGTGAGTACGAGATCAGGAACTACCTGCCCGTCCTTTGATGGCAGCACGGTTAACGGGATGGCTGTGTACCGGCGGGGCTGCGAGTCGAATGCTGCTCCGCCGGTGCCACCGTGGTTCCCCCAGAGCGTGGTGTGTATCATGAAAGTGGCGGAGTGCAACTGGGCACGAACGACCGTCTATGGCGGTCGGAGGGGCACAGATCGTGGCTGAGAAGCAGGATAGCGGCTGGTGCAGGTCGGGCGGTCTACCCGAGGGACGAGGATTGTACGATCCTGCTTTCGAACATGACGCATGCGGTGTCGGCTTCCTTGCGCGACTAGACAGCCAGGCATTGCACAGTGTCGTCGAGGATTCCATCGAAGTACTCGTTAACCTGGAGCACCGAGGGGCCGTCGGCGGTGACAAGGCCACTGGTGATGGGGCCGGCCTACTGCTTCGGCTGCCCGACGCCTTCCTCCGGAAGGTTGCGCCGGGGGGGCACTTGCCGGAGCATGGCGACTATGCCG
This sequence comes from uncultured candidatus Brocadiaceae bacterium, assembly GCA_964421565.1. Taxonomy (GTDB): domain Bacteria; phylum Planctomycetota; class Brocadiia; order SM23-32; family SM23-32; genus CAYQXJ01. Next base: position 36,547 of record CAYQXJ010000004.1, on the reverse strand, counting down.
TTGCAATGGTCTTTTTGCCTCGGCAGCCGGGGTTGGCCGAAAGGTGCATGGGTCTGCTCGAGCGCTCTGCGCGGAACGAGGGAATGGAAGTGCTCGGTTGGCGTGCGGTGCCAACGAGTTCCGACCACCTTGGCGAACTGGCGCGGGCCGCCGAACCCGTCATCCGGCAGTTATTCCTGGGGCGCGGGAACGTCGCGGCCGAAGCGTTCGAGCGCAAACTCTATGTGGTTCGCCGGTCTGTCGAGAATGAGGCTGCCCGCTGGGACTCTGAAGGAATCGAGCACTTCTACATCGTCAGCCTCTCATCGCGCCTTATTACCTATAAGGGAATGCTGAAAGGCACCCAACTCGTCCGCTTCTATCACGACCTGGCGGACGCTGACTTTGCCAGCCCCTTCGTTGTGGTGCACCAGCGATACAGCACCAATACGTTCCCTACGTGGAGCCTCGCGCAACCGTTCCGCATGCTGGCGCATAATGGCGAAATCAACACTTTGCGCGGCAATGTGAACCACATGCGTTCGCGTGAGGCCGACCTGGAGTCTGATCTGTTAGGAGATGACATAGAGCGCATAAAACCAGTCATTGTGGAAGGGGGCAGCGATAGCGCAATGATCGACAACGCGTTGGAGCTGCTGGTCATGGCAGGGCGGTCGCTGCCCCATGCGATGCTCATGATGGTGCCGGAGGCATGGGGCGCCAAGTTTCACATGAGTGACGATAGGCGGGCTTTCTACGAATACCACTCGGCCATCATGGAACCATGGGACGGCCCGGCGGCGCTGGTCTTCACCGACGGACGTTACATCGGGGCCACTCTTGACCGAAACGGCCTTCGCCCCTGCCGTTACATGATTACGGATGAGGGTTACGTAGTGGTTGCCTCCGAGACGGGAGTTCTGCAGACCCCGCCGGAGCGAATTGTGCAAAGGGGCCGTCTTCAGCCGGGCAAGATGCTGCTGGTAGACCTGGAGCAGAAGAGAGTGGTGCCGGACAACGAGATCAAGGCGAAGCTCTCGCGCCAAAGCCCCTATCGACGATGGGTTACAGACAACCGTATTGAGTTGAGGGGCCTCTTCGCGCCGTCGGAAATCCCCCCTGAGGAACCTGGACGCCTGCTGCGCCTTCAGCACGCCTTCGGCTACACGCAGGAGGAGATGAAGATGGTGCTCGCCCCGATGGCTCTTCAGGGGCAGGAGGCGATCGGCTCAATGGGCAACGATGCTGCCCTTGCCGTCCTGTCAGACCAACCTCAATTACTGTTCGGCTACTTCAAGCAATTGTTCGCGCAAGTCACCAATCCGCCCATAGATCCGCTACGCGAACAACTCGTCATGTCCGTGATGGGCTGGGTGGGCGAGGAACGCAATCTTCTGACGGAAGGCCCGGAGCACGTGCGGCGCCTGAAGCTCTCTCAACCTGTGCTGGCACCTGAGGACATGCTGCGACTCAGGAATGCGCGCCACCCGGACGTGAAGACGCAGGACATCGACATCCTGTTCGCCGCCAATGGCGACGCAACGGCTCTCGAGGAATCCCTCGAACGTGTCTTCAGCGAAGCGGAGGAGGCGATTGCGGATGGTGCGAATGTGCTGGTGCTGACGGACCGGCAGGTGGATTCGGATCGGGCGGCGATACCCGTGCTGCTCGCAGTGGCAGGGCTACACCATCACCTGATCCGGCGAGGTCTGCGCACGCGAGCCGGGATCGTGGCCGAAACAGGTGAGGCCAGGGAGGTCATGCATTTCGCGTTGTTGATCGGATACGGCGCCAATGCTGTCTGCCCACATGTCGCGTTCTCCACGCTGCGCACGATGGCAGAGCAGGGGTTCTTGCAGGGTGATCTGCCGGTGGAGGTGGCGGCGGACAACTATATCACAGCGATCAAGAAGGGCCTGCTGAAAACATTCAGCCGTATGGGCATCTCCACGATACGTAGCTACTTTGGTGCGCAGATATTCGAGGCGGTGGGGCTGAACCACAGCGTGATAGACCGCTACTTCTGCGGGACTACTTCACGCGTCGAAGGCATAGGCCTGGCAGAGATCACGAGGGAAACACTCGCCCGTCACGGGCGGGGCTTTCCCGCTGCGGGTGGCCTGCCGACCATGCTGGCCATCGGAGGTCAGTACCTTGTGCGTTCCGGCGGCGAGAAGCATCTCTGGTCACCCGACGCCATCTACAGGCTGCAACATGCAGTGCGCACAGGAGACTACGAGACGTTCAAGGAGTATTCACGTGTTATCACAGATCAGTCACGTTCGCGGGTGACGCTCCGCAGCCTGTTCGAACTGCGCAAGGGCGAGCAGGTTCCCATCGGGGAGGTGGAGCACGTTGACAGCATCGTCAAGCGCTTCTGTTCCGCCGCCATGTCCTTCGGGTCCATTAGCAAGGAGGCGCATGAGACACTCGCGGTCGCCATGAATCGGCTTGGTGCACGGAGCAACTCGGGCGAGGGAGGCGAGGACCCGCATAGGTATCACCCCCTGCCGGACGGCAGTGCCTGGCATTCCCGAGTGAAACAGGTGGCTTCCGGGCGATTCGGGGTCAACGTGGAGTACATGGTCAACTGCGATGAGCTTCAAATCAAGATGGCTCAGGGCGCTAAACCGGGGGAGGGGGGGCAACTGCCCGGCCACAAGGTGAGTGAAGATATCGCGCGGGTTCGGCACACCACACCGGGCGTGACTCTCATCTCGCCACCGCCGCACCATGACATCTACTCGATCGAAGATCTGGCGCAGCTCATCTACGACCTGAAGATGGCCAATCCTTCCGCCCGAGTGAGCGTCAAGTTAGTCTCGGAGGTCGGTGTTGGCACTATCGCCGCCGGAGTCGCCAAGGGCAAGGCAGACATGGTCCTGATATCAGGCCATGACGGGGGGACAGGCGCAAGCCCCCTCACAGCTATCAAGCACGCCGGTCTGCCATGGGAGCTGGGGCTTGCGGATACCCAACATACACTGGTGGAGAACCGGCTGCGTGAGCGCGTCCGTGTGCAGGTGGATGGGCAACTTAAGACGGGTCGGGACCTTGCCGTCGCGGCGCTTCTGGGCGCGGAGGAGTTCGGGTTCGGCAGTTCCGTCCTTGTATGCATGGGCTGCGTGATGGTTCGCAAGTGCCACATGAACACGTGCCCGGTCGGCATCGCCACTCAAGACCCTGAACTGCGCAAGCGCTTTGCCGGCAAGCCCGAGCACGTCGAGAACTTCATGCGGTTCATTGCGCAGGAATTGCGCGAATACATGGCTGAACTGGGATTCCGAACAGTGGACGAGATGGTCGGACGATCGGACATGTTGAACACCGCGCCGGCTATCGAACACTGGAAGGCCAGCGGACTCGATTTCACGAGGCTGCTGGTGCCACCTGAACCGACCGAGAAGACGAGCCTCCGGTGCACGCGCAATCAGGATCATACTGTCGAGGAGGCACTGGACAATGAGTTGATCCGGCGCTGTCGGCCCGCCCTGGAGAAACAAGAGTCAGTTCATTTCGAGATGCCGATCCGCAACGTTCACCGTACAGTCGGGGGCATGCTGAGCGGCGAAATAGCACGGCGATACGGCGCAGAGGGTTTGCCCGACGATACGATCCGGCTGTCATTCAGCGGTTCGGCAGGCCAGAGCCTCGGCGCGTGGCTGGCAAGAGGGGTGACGATCCGAGTTGAGGGTGACACAAATGACTACCTCGGGAAAGGCCTCTCGGGTGGTCGTATCATACTGGTGGCGCCCCGCGACGCTCGCTTTCAAGCCGACGAGAACATCATTGCGGGCAACACAGTTTTGTACGGGGCTACGGATGGGGAGGTGTTCATCAACGGGATTGCGGGGGAACGCTTCGCTGTGCGGAACAGCGGCGCAACGGCCGTCGTTGAGGGGGTTGGTGACCATGGCTGCGAGTACATGACCGGTGGCACAGTCGTGGTCTTGGGCCCGACTGGCTACAACTTCGCGGCCGGTATGAGCGGCGGCACAGCCTACGTATATGACGAGTCTGACCTGTTCGGCACACGCTGTAATCTGGACATGGTTGACCTGGAGACCGTGTGGCAGCAGACGGACAGATCAACGCTGCGGCGCCTCGTGGAAAGACACCACCGCTTGACCGGTAGCACCCGCGCCGAGCGATTGCTGGACAACTGGGAGGCCCACCTGCCCCTGTTTGTGAAGGTTATGCCGATAGACTACCGCAAAGTACTTGAACGTATGCGAATGGAAGAATACCGGGACGCCGAGACAGTTTCGGCGACCGAGGAGGTCTACCATGGCTAAACCGACAGGGTTCATTGAGTACGCTCGCCGGGAGCCGGCTCATCGGGCAGTGGAGGACCGGGTGCGAGACTTTCGAGAGATCGAGGAGCTCCTGCCACTCGAGGAGCTCCAGGTCCAAGCCGCCCGCTGCATGGACTGCGGGGTTCCGTTCTGCCACGCCGTGGGGTGCCCGGTGCAGAACGTTATTCCCGACTTCAACAACATGATCTACTGGGGTAAATGGGAACGGGCGCTCGAACTGTTGCACAGCCGCAACAACCTGCCCGAAATCACAGGACGCGTCTGCCCAGCACCGTGCGAAGCAGCCTGCACGCTGGCCATCAATCGCGAACCTGTAACCATCAGACACATAGAGCTTCAGATCGTGGAACGAGGTTTCGAGGAGGGCTGGATCCGTCCCCAGCGGCCAGAGCGGCGCACCGGCAGGAGCGCTGCCGTGGTTGGTTCCGGCCCGGCGGCTCTATCGGCGGCTCAGCAAATCGCCAGAAAGGGCCACGACGTGGTGGTCTTCGAGAAAGCAGATGCTGTGGGTGGCATACTGCGCCACGGCATCCCCCACTTCAAGATCGAGAAGTGGGTGATCGACCGCCGCCTGGAGCAGATGCGGGCAGAGGGGATAACCTTCGAAACAGGGGTGAACGTGGGGATAGACATATCGGCGCGCTACCTGCTGCGCCAGTTCGACGCCGTCTGCCTGGCCACCGGGGCGGGCACGCCGCGCGATCTTGAGGTTCCGGGGCGCGAGCTGGACGGTGTGCACTTCGCCATGGACTACCTATCGCAGCAGAATCGCGTCAACGCTGGAGAGGTAGTGCCCGCTGCTGAGCGAGTCACTGCTGAGGGCAAGGACGTTGTCGTGGTCGGGGGCGGTGATACAGGAGCTGACTGCGTGGGGACGGCCTGCCGGCAGGGGGCTCGCTCCATTACACAGATCGAACTGCTGCCGGAGCCGCCGCTGGAGCGTCCGCCGGAAAACCCTTGGCCCACATGGCCTGTGGTCCTGAGGACGGGCAGTTCCCACGAGGAAGGCTGTGAGCGCTTATGGAGTGTCCTGACGAAGGAGCTTTTGGGCCACGAAGGCAATGTCACCGGCCTGCGCTGCGCCAGGTTGGAGTGGAGCGAACCTCGCGAAGACGGGCGGCGTCACTTCGAGGAACGCCCTGGTTCGGATTTCACGGTGGATGCACAGCTTGTGTTGCTCGCCATGGGTTTTCTACATACCGAACATGGGCCTCTGATCGAGCAGCTCGGACTTAAACTTGACGAACGCGGCAATGTGAGCGTTGATGATAACCATATGGCAAGTGAGTGCGGCGTGTTCGCCGCCGGCGATATGGTCACGGGGGCGTCCCTTGTTGTTCGAGCCATCCACTCGGGCCGTCAGATGGCCGGTAGCGTAGATCGGTACCTGCGCGGGCTCTAAGGGGCTACTGCAAAACCCGGATCTACTGCGGCCGGCTGCACAGCCCGATTGGCTGCGTTGTCGGCTCAAAACGTCCTCAAAGTGGCGGCAAGCCACGCCTCCGGGCGTTTTGGCCCTGCCGCCTTGCCCTCGGGCTTCTCGCTCGGCCCCATCACGAACGGGGTTCTGCAACAGCCCCTATAGGAGGCTTTGTCCGCTTGACATCGACAGAGACAGCGCGGACACTCTCCTGATACCTTCGCGGAGGAGAGGAGAGCAGGTCCATGTCCACGATTGAGCAATACGGGCGGTTCATACCTGAAGAGCGCTGCTTCGAGCTTCTGACGAACGACCCGCCGCGGAAGTGGACGAACGTCCACTACAATAGAGTTGGCGAGCGCGAGCTGTACAGCGAGGTCACTACGCTCGGCGACGGCACAACGTACATACGCGACGACGCCGGCCGCACCGTTACGCTCACCGGGTGGGACTGCAGTTACCTCTACATACGCGATGAGGATAGCGGCGCCGTCTTCTGCCCCGCAGGAGCCCCCGCCCCACAAGAGGTCGAGGGTTTCTCCTGCCGTTACTACCCCGAGAAGACCGTAATCCGCAGCACGTGCCTGGGCCTGACTGCCACTCAGCGCATATTCGTGCCGCGGGAACTCCCCGTGGAAGTATGGACTGTGACGATTGAGAATCTGACCGACCGGCCGCGCGAATTGTCCATCTTCGGCTATGCCATGTTCCAGCTCACCGGGCGGGACGAAGAGGGGGCGGGCGTGGCCAAGGACAACTACGCTGAAGTGCTGCCAGAAATCGGCGGGGTCTTCGTTACCAATCGGAATCGCCTGGTGCCCAGCGAGCGCTTCAAGGGCTACCTGATGGCACTTGAGGGCTTCCGTGGCGGCGACGGCTACCGCGACCTGTTCCTGCGCAACGAGTTCTCCGTCGGCACGCCTCGCATATTGTGGGGGTACAACTGCCGTAACAAGCCTGGCTATGGCCCCGATTGCGCCGCTGCCGTCCAGGTTGCCGTTAAGCTACCTCCTGGCGGAACGGGGCGCGCGGACTTCGTACTCGGACAGGCAGCAGATGTCGACGAGGTAAGAGCTTTGCGATCGCGCCTGAGCGCGGAAAAGCTGGACGAGATGTGCCGGGAGCAGTCACGCGTCGAGGCCCGGCGAGGGGAGGCTTGGCGCATCGACACGGGGCACAGCAATATCGACGCCCTGATGAACATCTTCGCCAAGAAGCAGTTCTACCTCTATCTGATCAACAAGAGCGGCTTCCGCGACAACCTGCAGGATGACTGTGCGGTGGCAATGAGCGATTACGACGTCGCCGAGGCTAACTTCCTGCGCGCGCTCTCGTCGCAGTACCCGGAGGGCACCTGTCCGCACAGCTTTCGGCCGCTCAACCGGTTGCAGTACTCCGACAAGCCGACCTGGATCTTCATGACCGTAGCCGAGCTCATCAAGCAGAGCGGGGACTTCGGCTTGCTGGAGAGAGGGGTTCCGTACTTTGAAAGCGAAGAGCGCGGGACGGTCTGGGACCATGCGCTGCGCGCCATGCGCTTTCTGGCCAACGACCTGGGCAAGCACGGCCTGTGTGATCAGCATCATGCTGACTGGAATGACGGGCTGGAGGCGACAGCCGAGACGGGCGAACGCGAGAGTGTGATGGTCACCCAGCAGCTCTGTTACGGTTTGCGGGAGATGCAGGAGTTGGCAAGCAGAATCGGCGATGGAGATGTGCAAGCCGAAGCCAGGGCGCTCTACGACCAGTTCGCCCAGCGCATCAACGAAGTGGCGTGGGATGGTGAATGGTACGTCCGCACGATATGTGAAGACGGCTACCGTATCGGCTCAAGAGACAACGCTGAGGGGCAGATCTTCCTGAATCCGCAGAGCTGGGCTATCCTGAGCGGCATCGCACCGGAGGAACGCGCGCAGGCCTGCATGAAGGCTGTGGACGAGCTGTTGGAAGTCGACATCGGATACCGAATCTGCGCTCCGTCCTTCAGCGAGTATGACCCGCGCGTGGGGCGCATGTCGAACACCATGCCAGGGGCAAACGAGAACGGCGGCTGCTACAACCACGCGGCGGGGTTCAAGGGCGTTGCAGATTGCATACTCGGACGCCCTGAGAAGGCGTGGGAGACCTTCCGAAAAGTCGCACCGGACAACCCCGAAAACCCGGTGTCGGTCAGCGGTGCAGAGCCTTTCTGCTTCACGAATACCTACTCTGGCGTTGAGTACGTCTATGGCAAGGCTGGCTTGCCCTGGCGCACTGGCACGGCTGCATGGTTTGCGCGGTTGTTGCTGGAGTTCATCCTCGGCGTCCGTCGAGGGTACGACGGATTGGTCGTCGACCCCTGCTTAACCCGCACCATACCGCACGCCAGGGTCGAACGAGACTTCCGCGGGGCACGCTACGTTGTTAGCCTTGACAACAGCGCTGGGCGCTGCAGGGGGGTGACCTCCATCAGAGTCGATGGCAAAGGCATCGAGGGCAATGTGCTTCCTGTCTTCGCCAGCGGCCGGCATACCGTGGAGGTGGTCATCTGATGCTCACGGGGACGGCGCGTCGGGGCGGCGGCCAACCTTCATCACAGGACTAAGGAGCGGAGCACAATGGGTTACGCAGCCAAAACACACAGGCATAGCAAAGCGCGCAGCGGTATTGCGCTTGGGGGTATCGGGGCGGGATGGTTCGAACTGCGGCAGGACGGCATATTCCGCAACTGGAACACCTTCAACAACAAGCCTCACGGCACCGGCCAACCGCTCGACATGCCCGAAGATACAATGCTTTTCTTCATCGTCCGCTACGAAGTCGAGGGCGATTATCCGCAGATGAAGATACTCCAGATAGGCGAGGGCTACAAGGTCGGCGGCATCGCGAACCACTATTACTCCTTTCCGTGGATGACCGGCGTCGATCAGGTCGAGTTCTCGGCCACATTCCCTTTCGCCTGGCTGCGGTTCACGGACGAGGACATGCCGCTGGTGGTGGAGTTAGAAGCCTTCAGCCCCTTTGTTCCCCATGACGTCAAGAATTCGTCGCTGCCAGCGGCAGTGTTCAACTTCCGGGTCCGCTCCACTGTGGAGCAGCCGGTGCATGTAATGCTCATGGCGAGTATGCATAGCGCCGTGGGCTACGATGTGGAGGACAAGTACCACGTCGCCAGCGTGCAAGAGAGCGAAGGTTGCCGGTTGTTCACGGCGACGGCCGGTGGGATGGACGAAATACACAGCTCCTTCGGAGGCCAGACGCTCGTTTCCTTTGCGCCTGACTCGACCCACTATATCGGCTGGGAGGTGGAACATCCCTACTACGAGGTCGTGATCCGCAACCGCGAACTACCAGACTTCGACGACACGGCGGGCCGCAACGCTGTGGATGAGCAATCGGGCGAACTGCGGGCCACTTGTCAATGGTTCGGCACTCTGGCCGCCTCCCGTATACTGAAGCGCAGGGGGGAGCTTGATCATTCTTTTGCCCTTGCCTGGCACTTCCCCAATCTCTACGACCGCGGCGGCAAGCTGGTCGGACACTACTACTCGAACTACTTCAACGACGTGCTCGCCGTCGCTGACTACGTGAGCGCCAAGCGACACGAACTGCGGGAGCGCAGCCTGGCCTTCCAGCGCGACTTCTACGAAAGCAGCGCACCGAACTTCATCCTTGACCAGGTCCACAGTCAACTCAACACGTTCTTCACCAGCTCATGGCTCACGCAGGATGGCAACTTCGGTATTCAGGAGGGCATGTCGCCTGAGCGCGCGTACGGCCCCCTGGCAACTGTGGACGTGAGCACGTACGGTGCCATGTCGACGGCAGCCCTGTTCCCTGCACTGCTGAAGAGCATGATGCGGGCGCATACGCGTCTGCAGGCCGAGGACGGCGAGGTCGGCCACGGCATCAACCGGGACTTCGACCAGACTGACGTGCATGAAACCGTCAAAGGGCGGCTCGACCTGCCCTCGCAGTATGTCATACTCACGCTCATGGGCTACTTCTGGACCAATGATATCGATTACCTGCGCGAGCTGTGGCCTGGGGTTCGCGCAGCGCTTGACTACGTCCTGCGGGAACGCGACATGAACGGCGATTGTCTGCCGGACATGGAGGGCACAATGTGCACTTACGACAACTTTGCCATGTTCGGAGCGTCGTCGTACGTGTCCTCGCTCTGGCTTGCGGCGCTGACGCAGGCCGTTGAGGCGGCTTCCCGAATTGGTGATGCGGAAGCGGAGCAGCGTTACTCGCAGGTCCTGCAGGCAGCCCGTGAAGCCTTCGAACAGAAACTGTGGAATGGCAGCTATTACCGGCTGTTCAACGACACGGACGGCGCTCACGGCCTGGACGAGGGGTGCCTCACCGATCAGCTCATCGGCCGGTGGACGAACCACCTGGTCGGCCTGGGCGATATCGCGCCGCGTGAACACGTCCGCAGCGCCCTGAAGACCATATGCGAGATCTCACGTCAGCCCTGGGGCCTGGTGAACTGCCGCTGGCCGGACGATGTGTTTCTGCATCCTGTGCCGGAGACCTGCTGGCACGACCAGGCGAACACGTGCTGGTCGGGGGTAGAGTTGGCGTTCGCGTCATTCCTGCTTTACGAGGGCATGCGCAAGGAGGCCTACGGCGTAATCGAGAACGTGGACCGACGCTACCGCCGAGCCGGCATGTACTGGGACCACATAGAGTTCGGCGGTCACTACTATCGGCCGATGTCGGCGTGGGCCATCGTGAACGGCCTTCTCGGGCTGAGCATCAATGCGGGGCAGTATACCTTTGACCCGCGGCTGCCCGGTGACGAAGTGAAGCTGTTCTTTGCCCACGGAAAGGGCACAGGCCACTATGAACGCCGCCTAAGCGCTGCGGGCGAGGAGCACAGAATCCTCGTCGGCACCGGCTCCTTCGTCTGTAGAGAGCTGTGCTTGCGTACTATCGCTGACACGTGGTCGCGAGTCGACGTCAAGCTCGGCGGCGAGACGGTAGAGGCCGAGGCAGTAATGGCGGATGAGCTACTCGCCCTCCGGTTCTCCAAGCCACTCACCGTGGCGGCCGGAGGGGTGCTCAGCGTGGCGGTTAGGTGAGAACTTCCATCACCAGGATGGTCTGGTCGTCTTCCTGCGGAGTTTCGCGAGTGTGGCGCGCGACCGCCTCTAAGATCTGTCGCGGAAGGTCGCTGGCAGGGCACTCGGGGCATGAGCGCAATACCTCTTCGAGCCTGCTCAGCCCGAACCGATTCCCATCCGGATTCGCGCTCTCCGTGATACCGTCGGTGCACAGGATAAACTTGTCGCCCGGCTGCAGGCTCACCTGGCGTTGTTCGTAGTGGGTTTCTTCCTGTATCCCAGCCACCAATCCCACTGCGTCATCCAGATGCTCGATCTCAGCCCCAGATCTCCGCACGATCATGGGCAGCGGCTGATGGCCTGCGTTGGTATAGGTGAGAGTATGGTCCGCCGTATCGTAGCTGGCGAAGACGATCGCGGCGAAACTGTCGAGAGGTGTGATCTGCTCCAGCACGCGATTCACGTCCGAGACGAACTCTTGGGGTGGGCGTGCGGCTCGCTGGTCGAGCTCAAAGATCGTCTTGATGATGCCGGTCACGAAAGCGCTCGACATGCCGTGTCCCGAGACGTCGGCGAAGAGTATGGCGAGGCGCCCATCCGGAAGCGCCTCCAGGTCGTAGTAGTCGCCGCCCACAGCCATCTGCGGCACAAAGGTGTGCGCCACTCGTAGTCTGTCGGGGAAGGGCTGCACGTCCTGCGCCGGTACCAGCATGCGCTGAACTCGCCTTGCGCGCTGCAGATCGGCCTGAATTCTCTCGTGAGCCCGCCTCAATGCCTCGTGTCGCTCGCGGAGTTGCTTGGCCTGGTACTCCTTATCGTATTCCACCGCCCCGATGGTCTCGAAGAGCACGGCCATGCCCAAGCCCACAAACAGCGCCAGGGCAAACCCTATGGCAAGGACCAAGCTCGGCGTGTTGCCCAGCAGAAGGGCACCGACGATGGGGATGAACACCAGCAAGGCCGCCAGTACGCCGTAACGCGGAGCGGCACGGAAGAAAGCCCGATGGTCGCGGAAGGCGGAGTTCCGCTGCATGTATGCCGTTACCGCCCGGGAGAACGTGAGGGGGCAGTAGGAGTTGCGCACCTGCAGAAGTCCCTCCTGCGGCATCAAGCGCGCTTCGGCACAGGAGATGTGCAGCCCGGCGGCAGAGGTCAGGGCGTCGAACACCGCGCTTCGCCCCAGGAGCTGACACCACCAGCGGGGGGACTGCCCCGTAAGGCGGCGACGCGTGCTCCACAGTACCTCCAGCACGTCACTGACCTGGTTTGACTCCAGGTCTGTGTCCAGCTCGAGGCTACGGATGCCTATCTCTGTCAGGAACTCGCATAGTTGGGGGAAGCGTTCGGGCAGGGCCTCTTGGGTTCCAATGAGCGCCACGCGCCCGTGGCCCTGCACGCTGAGGTTCAAGTCCGCATCTGCCGAACGTTTCTTGCGAGCGGCAGGGAAGACATTCTCCTCGAGCAAACGCCCGAACCATCTGAATTCGCACCCAAGCTGTGATCGGCAGAGACGGAGTCTCCGCCACATACTGTCCAGCGCAGATGCGAGTTGCGACCGCACACGTTCGGGCGCTGGCACCTCCCTCGGGTGTGCGAAGGTGTGCACGTCAGACAGGTGCTTCTCCATGACAGCCCCCGAATGGCAGTTCCTCGTGCGCCCGCTACTATATAATATGCACGTAGGCCCTGATGCTCAACAGGAGGGCTCGGCCCTGCAGAACTCCCATTCTCGTGACGCGTTCTCGACGTGTCACTCACCTTCTGCACGCCATGGCGCCGGACAGGTCCCTGGCGCCACGCTCCGCGTTGGGCCGGTCGCAGAGACGGGCGGACCTTTGACAGAGTGGGGCGGTTGCCTGTAGTGTCTCTTTGTATCCCGTTTTGCCTACTACAGTCCTGTGAACGCAAAGATTGTGTATCGCAGTGGAGGGCTGAGCATGCAGTTATGCAGTAAGTGTGGTGTCCTGATTGCCGTCTTCTGCTTGGCCGGGGTCTGCGGCTGGCGTGCCGACGCCCAGCAGGCGCAGGCGAGTACCGAGCAGCCAGCCCCTGCCGTGGCGGCTGACCCAACGGCGCCCGCCGCTTCTCCCGTCGAAGTGCCCGCGGCCACGGGGATGCAGTCCGACCTGGAGGCGGGCGCTGCCGATGTTGAGCAGCGAGAGCGCACTATGGGAGAGGCCTTCGTGCTGAAGCTCCGGCAAGGTGGGCTCACTATGGTTTTCCTTCTCCTGGCTTCCATAGCGGGGGTCGGCTACGCCATTGAGCGCTTCGTCAACCTGAGGGCGAAGGCCGTAGTTCCAGATGGATTGGCATCGAGGGCGCACACACTCTGGCAGCAAGAGCGCTGGGAGGCGCTGAGAAACCTGCCGAACGAGAGCAATAGCACCCTGGCGCGGGCGTTGGCTGTGGTGGCGCGTCATCGGCACAGCACGCTTACGGATGTCTCGACGATCGCAGGCGATGTGGCCTCGCGCGATCTGCGCAGGCACTTGCAGAAGGCCTATCCCCTGGCTGTGGTGGCCACGGTCTCGCCTTTGCTCGGGCTGCTCGGAACGGTGATCGGCATGATCGGGGCATTCGACAAGGTCGCGGCTGCGGGCTCGCTCGGCGACGCATCCCTGCTGGGTGGAGACATATCCAAGGCGCTTATCACCACAGGCGCTGGCCTCACGATCGCCGTGCCGGCGCTGGTGCTCTATCACTACTTCAAGAGCCGAACCCAGCAGCTTGGGCTGGCCCTCGAAGAAGAGATGGGCGAACTGCTCAGCACGTGGTACGGCTCCGCCGAGGACGTCTCGGGCAAGGAGAACGGCGCCGATGAGGATTGACCTGCAGCAGGAGGAGGAGATCGCCGTCCAGATGGCGCCGCTGATTGACTGCGTTTTCTTGCTGCTCATCTTCTTTCTGGTGGCCACAACGCTGAAGAAGATCGAGAAAGAGTTACCCCTCGACCTTCCGGTTGCTGCCGCGAGCGTGAGTCGGCAGGTGCAGGACAATATGACAATCATCTCCATTGATCAGGCTGGCAGCCTGTACCTGGGTTCAGAACCGGTCGGGCAGGGCTTCCTGATGGAGAAGCTGGACGCAATTGCAGCACAAGACCCCAACCACCGAATCCGGATCGACGCCGACCGCGAGGCCCCGATGTGGGCTGCAGTCAGGGTTCTCGACATGTGTCACTTTAAGGGCCTGAGTAACCTTGGTATCAAGACCAAGAAAGTTATGTACGAGATCGAGCTGCCCTGATATGGAGAGCAGAAGCCAGCGTTGGCGAAGACATGACCGCATCTGGTTCGCGGTTTCCTGCGGCCTGCACGTAGTGGCCCTGGCGGCGCTGGTGTGGCTGACGCCCGTGAGGGATATCGTGCGGGAGGTAGTCCGCCAGACCCGTCCGCAGGCAACAATGTCTGGCGCCGAGCTGCAGAAACTGGCCGAGTCCATCGAATGGCAAGCGGCCGACCAGATACGAGCCAATGCCGAGGAACTGGAGCGCGTGCTGGGCGAAATGGCGGAGATCTACGACAGCATGGCTGTCGAGTTCGAGCAGTTCGCGCAACGCCAGAGGCAGCAGGCCGCGCGCGACGCGATGCAAGAAATGCAGACGGCTATCAACCGGATGGATGAGGCGACCCAGGCCATAGAGTCCGGCATGCCCGTTGAGACAGTCGACAGATTGCAGGCGCTCGCCGAGCAGGCGCAGCAGCGGGCCGGGCGGAAGCTGGAAATGGTGGAGTACGACGTGTCCGCAGCGGCTCAGAGCCATGCCGCGGCGGAGAAACAGCACCAACAGGCCAAAGCCCTCCATGATGAGCATCGCAGGCAGTTGGCGCAGGTCGCAGACACGGAACTGCAAGTTGAGGACCGTGACAGGCGACTCGAAGAGGAGAAAGAGAAGCTGCAGCGCATGCAGGAGAACGCGGAGCAGGGAGGGCGCCTGAAGCGGCAGCAAGAGACGGTACAGCGGCTACAGCAGCAAGCGGGGGAGCTGAGCACCGCACTCATCGAGCACAGGCAGCGTGCTGAGCAGTTGCAGCAGCAAGCGGCCGAGGCACAGGCTGCTGCAGCAGGGCGGCAACGCGAGGCAGCCGAATCGCTCCGGGAGGCCATCGAGTCCCAGAGTGCCTTGCCGGCGCGCGGTGCCGCGGAGGCCGGCCCTGACGGGGCACGCGAAGCAATGGCGACCCTGCAGCCGCCGTTCGAGGTCCCGGAAGCAAGAAACGATGCTAAGGAAGATATCGCCCTGGGCCAGCTCTATAACATGGCTCGCAGCTTCGAGGACGAGATCGCTGAGGGGCTCAAGGAGGTGCGCGCGATGGACCTGGCTATAGTGCGCGACATCCTGCTGGATGATGCCCGACGAGATATCGACGTGGTCAAGCCGGTTCGCCCTGGTTTAGATGAATCCCTTCTGCAGGAAGCCGTGCGGACCGACGAGCGGTTTGAGGCGCACAAAGCAGAGGTGGAGAAAGCCCTCCGCGAGACTACATCAATGGTCAACCTGGCTCATCAGATGCTTGAGATGGCGAACCAGTCTGCCGAGAAGCTGAGGTTCGGCACGCAGGCGCCCGCCGCTGCAACTGCACCACTGGAAAGGCCGGAGTTCGAGCTGATCATCCGCGAGCTGGCAATGGAAGATGTCAGCGGCCGTTTTTCGGACATGTCCGCCATGATGCAGGCCATGGCACAACAAGAGGCCGGAGCCGTAGAGGAAGACGCCGCAGGAGAAGGGATGGCTGCGGCCGGTGCTCCGCCGCAGGACATTCGTGACCTGACGGAGGAGCAGCCAGAGGGCGCGCAGGAGTTCCGCCTCGGCCAGCAGGGAGATGAGGCAGGAGGCTTTGCGGAGCTGACACCCGACGTGCCCGCCGTTGGGGCGCGCAAGCTGAGCGGGAACGGCTGGCCGGGCAGGTGGATGTACATCGACTCCTGGTACACCATCGGTCCCTTCCCCAACCCTAACCGCATCAACATCGATCGGGAGTTCCCTCCCGACAGCGTCGTTGATCTGGACGCCACCTACATCGGCAAGGGTGGGCGCACTATCCGCTGGGAGTTCGTGCAGTCCGAATCTCCACGCATCACGCCGGCCCATGCCGAAGAGTACGGCATCTGGTATGCCTACACTGACTTCTACTGCGACGAGCCACGCGATGTCTGGATCGCTGCGGGAACGGATGATCGCGGCACACTCAAGATCAACGGCGTCCCCGTCTGGATCAGCTCGAAGCAACTCAAGGGATGGGACATCGACGAAGTCTGGCGTAAAGTTCACTTCCGAAAGGGCGTGAACCGCATCCTTTTCCGCGTGGAGAACGGCTGGCTGCATATCGGCTTCTCGCTGACGCTCCGGCTGATCGACCAAGAACAATGAATGTATTCACGCTTGACGCTCAGTGACGGTTCACGATAAACTGACGTAGTCATGCAACGGACAGCGACCCAGTCCAGTGTCGTCGTAGTAGTATAGCCCTCCCGCCCGGGCAGACCCGGGCAGCGGGGTGGGGTCGCTGTGCGTTCTACAGACGAGGAACGCAAGCCCTCAGCCCCGTACGGCTGGAGGGCTTTTTCTATGTCTGTAGCCGATGGCGGGGGCCTGAGTCGGGCCGTTGCCCATTGGGAGGAGGGTCTGCCGTGAGCAGCACAGGAGCCGAGATACTCATAGACTCGCTGTTGAAGCACGGCGTCGCGCACATCTTCGGCGTGCCTGGTGCGGCCGTGATCACGCTTTACGACCGGCTTTACGACGCACCCATCAACACCATACTGACACGTCACGAGCAGGGCGCTGGCCACATGGCGGACGGCTACGCTCGCGCAACCGGCAAGGTTGGCTTTTGCCTGGCTACCAGCGGGCCCGGTGCAACGAACCTGGTGACGGCCATTGCCACGGCCAACGCGGACAGCGTGCCGATCATCGCCCTTACCGGTCAGGTGAAGACCGAACTCATCGGTAACGATGCCTTCCAGGAGGCCGACCTGGTCGGTATGACGCGTCCAATCACCAAACACAACTACCTGGTTAAGGACGTTAACGAGCTTCCGCGTGTTCTGAACGAGGCGTTCCACATCGCCTCCACAGGTCGTCCCGGGCCGGTGCTGATCGACCTGCCGAAGGATGTCATTGATGGCACTACCGATGCAGGCATCGACACGCCGCTGCACTTGCCGGGCTACCGTCCGTCCGTGGCGCCTGATGAACGACAGATCCAGCGCGCGGCGGAGACGATCAATGCCGCTGAGCGCCCTGTCTTCTATGTCGGTGGCGGTGTGATCACGGCGGGAGCAAGCGACCTGCTCGGCGCGGCTGCGCGGAAGGCCTCCATTCCTGTGACGACTACCCTGATGGGCACGGGCGCTTTTGCGGAGACCGACCAACTTTCCCTGGGCATGCTGGGAATGCACGGGACCCGTTACGCCAATTTTGCCGTGCAGCATAGCGACGTGCTGATCGCTGTGGGGGCCCGCTTCGACGACCGCATCACGGGCAAACTCGATGAGTTCGCTCCTCACGCCACTGTCATACATGTCGACATCGATGCGTCATCGATCGGGAAGAACGTTGACGCCCACCTTCCCATTGTGGGAGACGCGCGCGAGGTGCTGGCCATGCTGCTGCCGCCACTGTGTGAGCGTCCACGTGAAGCCTGGCATCGAAGGATCGCACGCTGGAAGCGCGAATCACCTCTGCACTACGTGCACCGCCCCGGCCAGGTGATGCCGCAAGCCATCGTGGAAGCCATCGACTCGGAAACGCAGGGCAACGCCACAATTGTGACGGACGTTGGTCAGCACCAGATGTGGGCGGCCCAGTTTGTTACGTATACCCGGCCGCGCACATTCCTGAGCTCCGGCGGGCTTGGTACCATGGGCTACGGCCTTCCGGCGGCCATCGGCGCTCAGATCGGAAGGCCGGATGAAACCGTCTTCCTGATCAGCGGTGACGGTTCCTTCCAGATGAACGTGCAGGAGATGGCAACAGCCGTGCAACACGGATTGCCGATCAAGGTCGCCCTGGTGAACAATGGCTATTTGGGAATGGTGCGGCAGTGGCAAGAGCTGTTCTTTGAGCGCCGCTATTCCGGCACGGGCCTCGCTGACAGCAACCCTGACTTTGTGAGACTGGCAGAAGCATACGGAGCCCGCGCGCTGCGCGTCACGCAGCCGGATGAGGTGCGTCCGGCACTTCGGGAGGCAATGGGCTGCGAAGGGGTGCCGGTGGTGATAGACTTCCACGTTGCGCCGGAAGAGAACGTGTTCCCGATGGTGCCGGCTGGCGAAGCTATACATAACATGTTGGAAGGCGAGCGGCGAAGGCAGGTTCAGGCTGGTCCCAGGCGGGGAAGAGAAACGGTGAACACTGTGCCTTCCTCGCGGGAGGTCTCAAACGCCACGTCTCCGCCGAGGTAGCGCTCAGTCAGCAGCTTCATGCTGTACGCGCCGAGTCCCCGGCCTTCGCCCTTTGTGGAGAAAGACCGGTGGAATAGCTGAAGCTGCACTTCGCGCGGCATATAGGCCCGGTTGTGAACCCAGAACTGGATGATCTCCCTCTTGCTCGCGCACCCTATGGTCGCGCACTCACCGGGTTGCGAGGCCTCGACCGCGTTCCGTACCACGTTTGCCAGCACGCGACTCAGTATGTCGGGATCGCTACGGAACGGCACATCCTCTGTTTCCTCGGCCACCACCAGAGTGCACTGGTGGCGTTGCGCGAACTGCTCGAAAGACGCCGCCACCTGATGAACGATGCTCAGTGAGCGCAATGGTCGAATGCGAACTTGTAGGTCCCGATTCTCAGCGGCCGCCAGGTTGTGCTGGGCACGCACTTCCCTGTGCAGTTGCTGCGCCACCTGGTCCAATTGGTTAAGCGCTTCGGCGTTGGTGTTGCTGTCGCCATCGAGCAGGTTCTGGGTCAGCATCTGCAGCGCCATCGTCAGGTTAAGCAGGTCGTGGAAGAAGACGCGCTCCAGTGCTTCGCGCCGCTTACGATGGCTTATGTCCGTCATGGCACAGATTGTGAAAGTCTCGCCGTTCAGGTCGAGATGGCTGGTGCGTACGAGCAGATCCAAAACATCATTGTCGGAGCGCGTTATCCGGCATTCCTGAAGGCCCGGAGCACCGCCCAGAGTGGTGAGTATGGCATTCGCTGCACCACACGTTGAGCAGAACTCCGTGGTGCCGCACCCGTCAGGGTCCTCCAGGGCGTGTACGCAGCCGAGCGCCTCGCCGGGTCGTGCTCCGTAGAGTTCGGCACGGTCATCCACGCCTAACAGGGCGGTCAGACCCCTGTTGCAGAACACTATCTGGCGCTGACGGTTCAGCACCAGCACGTATTCGGTGACGGCGTCGTAGAGCGCGCGCAGCATCGGTTCTTCCGCCAGCAACCTTGCTTGACGTTGAAGAACCGTAGGGTCGGCGCGCTCGGCGGTGGCTAACTCCGTTGGCGCATCAGATGGCTTCGGGTTGTCCGTTCTGCGGCTCACGCGGTCTCCGGGGAAGTAATCCAGCGAAGCGGCTATGCAACGAGCGTAACTTACGACGCAACTCGTGGCAAGTGGCGTGAAGGAGCGGACTGCCAGCCGCGTTTCTGACGCCTCTCGACACCACTCTTCCATGGAGCTCGGGCACGTCGCAGGCAGCGCCTCAGCGTCGTTTCTGACAGGCCCGTTACCCAAGAACGTAGTGGATCGGCGGCACTGCGAGCCATCGCACTTACGTCCGAAGTCGAGCCGGCAGCGACGTGGCCGGAGTGCTCAAACCTTCGGGCGGTCCGAAAGGGCGCAGGCAATTCCATCCTGCGTTTGAGAGTGCAGTAGTAGGTCGGTTCGCTGACGTGGTGCGGACGCACATCGCTGCAGCCGTCCAGGCGGCGGCCCCCATGTGGCCATGGGAGCGGGGGCGCTAACGGCGACCTTCTCCGGCCTGCGCGTGCGAGCTCAGCCGACCCGTGCGAGGTACACGTAGTAAGCCCCGCAGATTGGTTGATCCCGCTCGTCGTCAAACCACGTATGCAGCAATGCGGGTCCCGTCTCGAGTTCTACGGTTAAGGCCGCAGCCTCTTGACCCGGCTCGACCGGCTGGGTATGCCACTTCCTGTTTATCATCAGGCGAGCCCGCGCGATCGGCAGCGAACGGCCCTCTTCCAGTTCACCATCGGTTACGGCTGTCGCCGAGATGCCATCTGCCGAATATCCCAGTACTGTAGCCACCTGCACGGAATATGACGATGACTGCATTCGGTCTGCGAGTAATCAACGTCGAGACTCCCTGGCAGAGGAGGCGTGTCAGTTGTCAGAGCAGGAGCGGAGCGACCTTCGCGCGTAGCGGCCCTACTCCATCCGGCGGTCGAGGGTGCGGTAGTTGATGGCCTCGCTGATGTGGTGGGGCTGGATGGCGTCGGTCCTCTCCAGGTCGGCAATCGTGCGGGCGACCTTGAGAACCTTCGTATACGCCCGCGCGCTGAAGCCGAGGACATCCATGGCCTGGCGCAGCAGCACCTGTCCGTCCTGGTCGACCTGGCAATAGCTCTTGATGTGCCGGTTGCGCATGCGCGCGTTGGTGTAGATGCCGTCGTCAGGGAAGCGGAGGTGTTGCCGCTTCCGAGCGGCCTCAACACGTTCCCTGATGGCGTCAGACGGTTCGGACGGGATGCCACCCGCCATCTCTCTGTACTCCAGGCGGGGCACCTCGACGTGGATGTCTATCCTGTCCAGCAAGGGGCCACTGATCCGCCGGCGGTAGTTCTCTATCTGGCGCGGTGTGCATCGGCACTCGCGGCGCGGGTCGGTGTAGTGGCCGCAGGGGCATGGGTTCATGGCTGCCACGAGCATGAACTCGCTCGGATAGGTCACCGTGGTTTGGGCGCGGCTGATCGTTATCTCGCCGTCCTCGAGGGGCTGGCGCAAGGTTTCCAGCGCCGACCGGTTGAATTCTGGCAGTTCGTCCAGGAACAGCACACCATGATGGGCCAGGCTGATCTCCCCAGGCCGAGGGTTGGTGCCGCCACCCACAAGTCCAGCATTGCTCACTGTATGGTGAGGGGCGCGAAAGGGGCGCGTAGCCATCAGAGAAGTGCCGGCGTCGAGCTGACCGCAGGAGCTGTAGATACGGGTAGTCTCGAGCGATTCCTCCAGCGACAGGCCCGGCAGGACTGTGCACAGCCGCCTGGCCATCATGCTCTTGCCGCTACCGGGAGGGCCGATCATCAGCACGTTGTGCCCCCCGGCGGCCGCGACCTCAAGGGCGCGCTTCACATGGTGCTGGCCCTGAACCTCACAGAAGTCGATCTCATAATCGCGTGCAGCGCGGAAGATGCACTTCAAGTCGAGCCGCACAGGCTGGAGCGGCTGGTCACCGGTCAGGTATCCGACGGCCTCGGCCAGATTCGCCACGGGCACCACGTCGAGACCCTCAACGACTCCGGCTTCGCGGGCGTTGTCCAGCGGCACGATGATCCCATCAAAGCCGGCTTCGCGGGCGGCCAAGGCCATAGAAAGGCAGCCGTTCACCTTGCGCACTCGTCCGTCCAGCGCGAGCTCGCCGACGATCACGACGCGTTCCCGGTCGTCAAACCGCAGGGCATCCGTTGCCTGCAGAAGCCCCAGCGCTATGGGCAGCTCGAAGGCCGGCCCCTCCTTGCGCCTGTCGGCAGGCGCCAGATTGACGGTGGCCGCGACGGTGGGCAGGCGGAAGCCACTGTTGCGCAATGCGGCGCGAACTCGGTCCGTGCTCTCCTTGACGCTGGCGTCTGGCAGGCCCACGATAGTCGCTCGCGGCAGCTCGGAACGCGTGGTGTAGACCTCGACCTCGACATGAAACGCGTCGATGCCGTGCAGACCCATGCTGTGGACCTTCGCGAGCATTCATTCTCCTGGAAGTGCGCCGAATCTCCTGACCTTAGCCAGAAGTATAGCCTCGGGCGGCTGCCCGGCGCAAGGGCTTACCCATGCCCGTCACCGTATGGGCATGGGTAAGTAACGCGAGCGCGGCCTGACTGCCCTGTGCCGCGCAAGTCACATGCGCCTTTCGGCGTCTGAAAGACAACACGCGTGGAAGCCAATCGGGGCATGCTGCGGCTCGGACCTCAGGACGGTTCGTCGCAAGCTTCGTAGAAGGCGACGACGTTCTGCGGCGGCACCTCCGGTTCCAGCACGTGAGTGGGGGAGAGGACGAGCCGGCCACCGAAGATCTCGCGCCGGCACTCCACCGTCTCGCGCATCTCCTCCGGCGTGCCCCAAGGGAAGGTGCTCTGGGTGCCGATCGTGCCGTCGAAGAGCAGTCGGTCGCCATAGCGGCGACATACCTCCTCGACGTCGATGCACTCCGGCTGCACGGGATTGAGCACCGTGACGCCCATCTCGATCAGGTCGTCGATGACCTCGGTGATGTTGCCGTCGGAGTGATACCAGATCGCAATGTCGGGTTTGATACTTCGGGCGGCCTGGTAGACCCGTGCCCAGCGCGATTTGAGCATCCGGCGCCAGAGGTCGGGGTTGAACATCATTGCCTGCTGGTTGGCGATGTCGTCGCCGCTCTGGATCATATCCACCCCGGCGCGGGCGGCGGCCTCGGCGCGGTTCAGGTTGCGGTGCGTGATCCGGTCCAGGATGCTCTCGGCCCATTCGGGCCTGATCAACAGGTCGGTGAGGAACTCCTCGTAACCACGGATTTGCCAGGAATCCTCATAGATATGTCCCGCGCCGACCATCACGTGGAGACCCTCGCCGTGGAGCCGCTCAACCTCCGCCGCCATGTGGTCTTCGCGCCACCCGTCCTCGGTCTCGATGGGGAAGTCCTCGATCTCCGCGAGCGACTGCGCACCGCGCAGAGGGCTCTCCCGGTGGGTGAAGTGGTAGAAGGTCCCTTTGCGGCGCCAGACGCCGATACGGTCGATCTGCTCGGGGTCGACATCCTCCTCGTAATACACCGTGAAGTCGGGTGGCTCGTAGCCATCAGGGGGCTTCAGGCCGAGGTGCGCGCCATCGTCGGGGCGGAAGTGCTCGTTCGGATCCTGCCCGCCCAAATGCTTCTTCATCCGGTCGAACATCGTGGGAGTATAGTGCGCGTAGCGCAGCGGTCGGTCCATGTCCTCCCGTGCCAGGAAGGCTCTGAAACGCTCAAGTTGAGTCATCTGCTTCATGGTTGACTCCGTCCCTCCAAAGGCGCGGAACTGCTTGTAACGGATTTGCTCCACCTTACCACGTAGCGGGAACGGCACCTGTTTCGGCCCGATGTGGGCCTGTCAAAGGGGTTTACGCCTCTTGCACGAGCCAGCACGGCCCGGCCCGTTCGGGGCAGATAGCACGGCAGCTCTCGAGATGGCTCCTGTGTTCCAGTTCAGCCGCAGGTCTCTGTCACCGTCTGTGTAATGCGGTCGAAGTCCTCTTCCAGTGAGTGGTACAGCTTCTGGTAGAGGGGGTAGAACTGCGCGTAGAGGCGGCGCCGCTTGTCATCGACTCGGTACTCGCTGGTTATGTTGATGGCCTGCTCGCATGCCTGCTCCACGCTATCCCACGTGCCCGTGCCTACGCCCGCCAGCAGGGCTACTCCGTAGGCCGGCCCTTCCTCAGCATTGATGGTACAGACATCGTTACCATAGATGTCGGCCTGCATCTGACGCCAGAATTCGCTACGGGCGCCGCCTCCGCTCAAACGGACTTGTTCGACATCGACGCCCATCTCTCGGATGATCTCCAGCGAGTCCTTCATGGCGTAGGTGATGCCCTCCATGATGGCCCGTAAGACCTCGTTTTTGCCGTGGCGGGGGGTAAGCCCGACCAGGGCACCACGGGCGTTCGGGTTGGCATGGGGCGTGCGCTCGCCGGTCAAATAGGGCAGAAAAAGCAGCCCTTCACACCCCGCTGCGGCCTGGGCCGCCTCTGCGCACAGGATCTCGTATGGGTCAACTCCTCGTCGTTCAGCCTCTGCTCGCTCGGCGTCGGCCAGGTGGTTACGGAACCACTGCAGAGAGCCGCCCGCGCTGAGCACTACGCCCATCACGTGCCACTTGTCCGGCACAGCGTGGCAGAAGGTGTGCACGCGCCCCTTCGGGTCGGTTGCTACTTCGTCACTGAATGCGAACACCACGCCGCTGGTGCCAATCGTGGCGCTGATGACACCGCTGCGGACGATGCCGTTGCCGACGGCTCCGGCCGCCTGGTCGCCGCCCCCACCGACGATCGGCGTCCCGGCGGGTATCCCGAGCTCATCGGCCACCGAGGGGACGACCTCGGCGCTCACAACGGGTGACTCATGGCAGTCGGCGAGCAGGTCCCGATCTATGTCCAGCTTGTCGAGAATCTCCCCTGACCAGTCGCGCCTGCGGACGTCGAGCAACAGCATGCCGCTGGCGTCGCTGACCTCCGTGGCGAAGGTGCCACTGAGTCGGAAGCGCACGTAGTCCTTCGGCAGCAGCACTTTGCGGCAGCGCTCGTAGTTCTGTGGTTCATGGTTGCGCACCCATAGTATCTTAGGGGCGGTGAAGCCCGTGAGCGCCGGGTTGCACGCTATCTCGATCAGACGCTCGTAGCCAATCGTGACGGTGATTTCCTGGCACTCGGCGGCCGTGCGCTGATCGTTCCACAGGATAGCGGGTCGGATCACCTGGTCCTCGTTGTCGAGCATCACCAGACCGTGCATCTGTCCGCTTAAGCCGATGCCCTGGACATCTTGGCCGTTGACTTCCGCCATGTCGATGACCTTACGCACCGATTCGCGCGTGCCGGACCACCAATCTTCGGGGTCCTGTTCGCTCCAGAGGGGCCGGGGAGCGTAGGCGGGATACTCGGTGGTAGTAGTTGC
Source organism: uncultured candidatus Brocadiaceae bacterium (assembly GCA_964421565.1). Taxonomy (GTDB): domain Bacteria; phylum Planctomycetota; class Brocadiia; order SM23-32; family SM23-32; genus CAYQXJ01. The sequence goes on along the minus strand of CAYQXJ010000004.1, from coordinate 11,984 downwards.
GAGAACTTCGCCGTCCTCATCGCAGAGCAGCGCCTTAGCACCCGATGTCCCTACGTCTATGCCCAGCAGGTAGCCCATGGATTCCCTCCCTGGTCGACTGAAGTGGCTCGGCGGAGAGTGGCGATTATAGACGGGTAAGGTACTCTGTCAAACAGCGTGCGGTGCTTCCTACGGGTTCGCGAGGCGACCAGCGGAGCGCACGCAGAAGGACGCTCAACTCGCGAGAGGCAAGAAGATTGTGGCCGTGAACGAAAGCTCACGAGACCGTTGCAGCAACACGCTCCGGCGGGCCGTCTTGCGGAATGTAGCTCCATTGCTCAGGGCGCGCCCCAGTGGGGAGTTGCCTGTCGTCCCCTCAGCGTAGCGGTTCGCACGAGCCCTTCACGTTGACGGTTTCGCGGTCCAGGACCGCCATGATCACCTCGTCAGCATATTCGTCTCGTTGATAGCAGTAGAAGGACTCGCGGAGCGTGCCCTCAAGCCTGAAGCCGTTCTTCTCGGCGCAGCGTACCATCCGGCTGTTGTCCGCGCGGCAGCGCAACTCAACCCGGTGCAGTTCCTTGCGACCAAACAGGTGACCCAGAAGCGCCGAAAGTGCATCGGTTCCGTACCCGCGCCCCCAGGCTTCGTGCTCGTAGATGACAATACCGACCTGCTTGGCCTTTGCGAATCGATTGATCGGGTAGTGGCCTATGTGACCAATGTGCTCTCCCGCCTTGGTGTCGATCTCCCAGGCACCCTTGGCCCACTTGTCGGGTTCCTCGCTGCTCTGCGCAGTCTCGAGGGTCCTCGCAGCCGAGGCCCTGATCTCTTCCTCGCTACGCGGCGAAAAGGGCTGGCCGTAGTTGCCCAGGTGGAAGACCTCCTCATCCTGCTCCCAGCGCACGTGGTCATCGGCGTCGGCAGCGCAGAAGGGACGCAGCAACACCAGTTCTCCCTCGATCTCGGGTTGCGGGTTCATTGTTGACTCACTCCGACCTTGCCTATAGTTGGTCACCATTGTAGGACCAACCGATCGCCTTAGTCGACCGTCACCATGCGGGTGCCCGGGCTCCATTCCATGCGTCTCACCCTCGCACAGAGTGAGGGCTCCACATCGTCGGCACCTCAGAACGCGCGGGCGCATCGGTCGAGCAGCATCGCGAGAGGGGCAATGAACTCTCCTGCAAGGCGGCGCATAGGCCAGCGGGCGAGGATGCCGAGGAGCAAGGGGATGCTGGAACGCAGGTGCCGGCTCAAACGGCCTGGTCCAGCGCGCATAGCAGCTCACGCACAGTTCTGCCAAGGGTGGGATGCAGCGCGTCGGGCGCTATTTCGGCCAGCGGTTCCAGCACGAACCTTCGCTCATGCATGCGCGGGTGGGGCACCGTCAGCTCTTCTGTGTCGATGGTCTGCTCTTCGTATAGCAGTAAGTCGAGATCGAGAGTGCGGGGCCCCCATCGCACGGGGCGTTCGCGGCCGAACGTGTCTTCTATCTCGTGCAGCACGTCGAGCAGGGCGTGCGGGCCGAGTTCGGTGTTCACGACAACCGCCGCATTGACGAAGCGAGGTTGCTCGGGCGGGCCACCGACCGGGTCGGTCTCGATGAACGCCGAGACAGCCACAACCCCCACGTGCGGGTGCTCGTCGAGCATCCGCAATGCGCGGCGCAGGGCCTGCTGACAGTCGCCGAGGTTGGCTCCGAGTCCGATACAGGCAGTATGTGATGACACGGGGTTGCCTTTGCTCCTTTTCTGCACATTACATGATATGCGTTTTCGCTGAGGGTTCCACCGACGACCCCGGGCGGCAACATGCGGTTGGGGCCGTAGGAGCGCTCTTGCCCACTGAGGTAGTATCACTGGGGTGGCGGTGGTCCGCCCACCTACTTCTTATCCCCCCTTCGCTGAGGTGGGTACCATGTCCTGGCAACCGAGCTCGTTTCGCTTGACCCGTGCGCACGCTTGGGGTAGTGTGTCCTGTTCTTCCTGCCATCCTTTCGCACCAGCAGTGTTCATCGTTTTCCCCACGTTTGAAGGAGCAGAGAATGCTCAGAAGTAGCAGAGAACTGAGGGCGGTCATGGAGGCGACCTACCCGTTCGATGAGAACGGCGAGTTCCGTCCGTTGGAGGAGAGGATGACGTTGCTCGCCTCGAACGCCAATTTCGCGCTGGAAGTGCAGTTGCGCGGCTTCGTGCAAGCATCGGCAGCATTCGACGGCACACCGCAGATCATACAGATCAGTTACACGGCGGCTGACCAGACGGGGACCAACCCGGCGAAGCTGCCGCCGATTGAGGGTGTTGAGCGGAGCACGGAGACGCGCCCCGCTGCGGTCGGAGCCGAAAGGGCGGCCGTCATGCTCGATTGGATCACCGATGACTACCAGGCCGACCTTGTGTGGATGAGCCTCGATCACTTCACCTCCCCGAAGTTCAGCGTGGATGGCTATTCCACGTCGCAGGGCGAAGGTGGCATCTACCGGCCGGTCGCCGAAGCGTTGTTGGAAGACGCATGCGCTGCTCTTGGCGACGATCCATCCAGGAAGCAGATGGAGGCATATCTCAACTACTTGAGCAGCAACGCCTTCGGGGAGTACGCGCGCGATTTCTTCGGCGCAGTCGATCTGAGCCAGGCTGCATGGGTTATGATTGACACGGGCGACACTCCCGCGGTGGTCAACCTCGCAAGCAGCAAATGGATGGTGGATACCGTCCGCACCGGTCTGGACATGGACGAGGTCATCATTGAAGCCGAGTTCAGCGCGACCGGCAGCAGCGGAGAGGAGGAGGAGTACGCTTACTGGCCGGGTCAGTTCGCCCCCGATGGCGCGCCGACCATGAGTGAGGAAGATCAGGAAACCTTCCTGAACCGTATCACAACCTTCGTTGAGATGACCGATGCCGACGCTATCGCCTATGAGGTCGGCAGCAAACATGCAGCCACGGCGGGAGAGACATTCCAGATTGATGTCGGCAAACTCCAGGCGGCGCAGACTGCTTTGCGCGATACGATGGGCCGCCGCATCCCTTATGCAGGCCATGGTGGTACCGGCTTCCGCTGGGAAGACAACCTGGTCGGACCTGTCTTCAAGCGCAATATCAACACGCAGCACCTCTATGCCGGCACTATGTCCCAGTTGAAGTGGATAGATGAGCAGCGCGAGGGCATCGAAAACCGAGAGAAGAATGCTATCGGGCGTAAGCGGAAGATCGCCGAAGTTGCTGCAGCCGCCCAGAGTGCCATGGAGCTGCTCAAGAGCTGCCGAAGCTGGCAGCGAGGCCCAGAGATCCGACGTATCCTGGAGGAAGTTGGAGCGCGGGACCTGGAGTTTCAGGACTCGAACGCCAAGGAGTAAGTTCCGCACCGCCTGCTGCGCGGGGGCGCAAATGTGCGTCCCCGCGTGGTGAATGGGACAGGCGGGGGTATATAGATGTTCGGGCACACAGGCGAACCAAACGGGTCCGGCAGGGCGGGCACGCTCGCCCTGGCCTTATTCGTAGTCGCCGTGTTGGGCGGTTGTCGCGCGCTCTGCCCGGAGCCAAGTCCGATGGTTCGTTCGGGCTGCGGCCGGGTCGTACTCCATTGGCCTGTTTGTCGCCAGCTCCGGGTAGCCGAACACGAAACCAGACGTGATCGCGCCAACCGGCTCGTTGTTCGGCTGCAACTGCACAACCACAGCGACGAGGACTGTGCAATCGCCGTCTACTTGCGCTTCCAAGACAGCCCGGCCACGCTGAAGGACGGGCCGGGAGAGGCTGAGGTGATCCCGCCTGGAGATTGCGCCCTCATCGAGTGGACAGCGTACAGCCCCGAGGCTGCGACCTATGTGGTTGATGTCGAAGCGGCCTCCTGGCGGCCGTGGTGACCTGCGGCATCGCGCAGCGCAGTCAGAACTCCATCTTCTCGAACGCGCGTGAGCCTGCGAACATAGGGATCAAGCAAGCAGCAGCGGACACTATCATAACCACTGCGAGACCCAAGGCCAGTCTGGGTGTGGTCTCTGCAAGGGTCCAACGCCCGACCGTGAACATGTGCAGAGGCGCTACGACCGGCGCGATGCAGAAGACTATGAGAACAACGCTGCATACCAGATTCAGTGTGCCGCCGAAGCTGCTCACGATCTTCGCCGGGCTGTCCGTGCCCAATCGCGGGTAGAGCGCTCCGAGACCAACTGCGAGCCCGTTCAGGCCGCAGCAGACGCAGAAGACTACTGTCGTGTGCGCGGCAAGTATCCACCCCGGAAGCCCGATCATGAGGCCACTGAGCCCGATCAGAAATGCACTCACTACGAAGGTGCCTGAAGCCGCGAAGAGGAACTTCCCCCACAGAATTGCCGAACGCCGCATCGGCAACAGGCCGGTGATCCAGATGCGCCGTCCCTCCAGACTCAATTGAGGGAAAACGAATCGGCTCGTCAGGGTGGCCAGCGTCAGGCACGTGGCCCCCAGATTCAGCAGGGCAACGAGGCTTTGCCAGTAAGCTTCCAGCGCTTCGACACCGAACCGGGGCAGATTCAGTATGTAGAGTCCCAGCAGGCCGAAGAACAGGACGAACTGTGACCACTGAGCAGGGGTCCGCAGAAAAGTGGTGAGGTCCTTCAGCACAAGTCGGCGCATCCGCTCAGGCAGGAAGAAAAGTGCATAGCGGCCAACCGCGTCGCGCCACCGTGAGTCTGCGTACCTTCGCGTGTTCGAAGTGCCCTGGACCGTCTGCCAAACCGACCCGTAGGTTCTGTGAGCCAGCCAGCCCCCCGCCAAGCCAAGGAACAAGCAGTTAGACAGTAACATGAGTGAGTGAAACACCGCCGTGGGGCGGTCGCCCCGGGCTGCGCTCAGGATGCCGTGGCTAACCCAGCGGCTTGGCAACGCCCAATGCTGGCAAAACGCAATGCGGTCCATTATGCGCTTGAGCGTGGCCTCGGTGAAGAAATCCTCGGGCTCCTGCTGCCACAAGGGACGAAGCCAGAGGAACAACGCGACGGAAATCACCGCTACAACTATGAGCAGTACCACCTTCTTATGCCTTTGCAGCAAGCCGGCCCCAGCCAATGCGAGCACGGCTCCAATCTCGGTTGCAAGGACGACGAAGAGAACAGCCAGCATCAGCGATACGGGGTAGAAGTACCAGGGCACCGGGAATACAAGGCCGTAGGCAAGGATGAGCGGAAGCACGAGAATGGTGAGCCCCCATGCCCCGAACACGGCGGATTCGCTACCTCGGTACGTAAATGCGTGACGCATCTGCACGGGCATGCTGAGGAGGAATTCCGTCTCTTCGCTGTGGAACAGAGAGGCGTATGAGATGATGGTGTTGCTGATGCCCATCATAGCCAGCAGCGAGACGAAGAAGAAGGCGAACAGGTAGTCCATCACCAGCCCGCTCACAGCCTCGAAGTTGTCCCGCACGAAGGTGAAGGCATCCAGGAATAGGCCGAACATCAGAAGCCAGAAGAACAGCATAAGGCAGCCTACGACCACAATGCGCAGTTTTGAGCCCCGCAGGATGGCGAGCGCTGCGTGCCGCATTGTCGTTGCCCGCACTCGCAGCATGGCCACCAGCGCATGCATAGATCTTTACTCGCCTCCGTCTGTAAGGCGCAGGAAGGCGTCCTCCAGGTGCCTGTCGGTTCGCGCTGCAGCGTATACTTCATCGAGCGTCCCGAGTGCGACCATTTGACCGTTGCGGATGATGCCGACACGGTCGGCCATCTGCTCGGCGACGGCCAACGTGTGTGTGGACATGAAGACCGTCACTCCCCGTTCAGTCAGTTCACGCAACGTGGCCTTCAGAATGCTCGCGCCCTTCGGATCCAACCCTACCATCGGCTCGTCGATCACGATCACTTGCGGGTCGTGGATCAGAGCGGCACTGATGACGATGCGTTGTTTCATGCCGTGCGAGTAGGTCTCGGCCAATTCGTCCAGGAAGTTCTCCGTGCCGAATAGTTCTGCAAACTGTGCTATTCTGGCGGTGGCCGCTGAAGGTTCGACATTGTACATCGAGGCGACGAAGCACAGGAACTCCCGGCCTGTGAGCTTATCGTAGAGAAAAGGCTCATCCGGCACATAACTTAGGAGCGATTTAGCCGTAATGTAGTCCTCTTGAACGTCGTGGCCGCAGAGCGCGACTCGACCTTCGGTAGGGTGCAGCAGTCCGGCAATCATCTTGATCGTTGTCGTCTTGCCCGCACCGTTAGGGCCCAGGAACACGAAGAACTCACCTGAGGGCACCGTGAGGCTCAGATTGTCAACGGCAGTCAGGGTACCGAACCGCTTTGTCAGGCGTACAAGCTCAATCATCGGGGCGCGTCTCCACGGAAGGCGTCAACGCTGCACGACAGGCGGTCAGGGCCATCTCGACGGTGATCTCCCGCATGCACCGATGATCACGGGGGCAGGTCTTGCGCTGGCAAGGGCCACATTCTACGTCAACCCGCAGCACGATATCGTGCGGTCTACCGCTCGTGGAGTAACCCGGATGCGTCGGACCCATAAGGCAAACGGTGGGCACGCCGAGCGCTACGCCGTAGTGTCGGGGTCCGGAGTCCGTCGTGACCAACAGTTCGCTCTCGGCCACGACGCACTTCAGAAGGTTAAGGTCGATACCGCAAGCGGATAGGTCAGCTACATTGTGCCGCGAGCGCATACGGATATCCCGGATTATGTCACGCTCTGCCGGTCCACCGATGAGGGCAACATTCATATCGAGGACATCGATCAGCCTGTCAGCCAATGCAGCCCAGCGTTCGTTCACCCAACGCTTGCTCGGCCCGTAACCTGCCCCCGGATGAAGCAGCGCCAGGTGCCGCTCGCGCCGCAGTCCCTGTCCGCGCAGTATCGCGTGCGCCCGGCGAGCGTCCTGCGGGCTCCAGCGGAGTGCCATGTCCCGAGAAGCGGGGTCGATGTCGACCGCAGAGCATAGTGCCAGGTAGTAGTCCACCATGTACGTCGGCACGAACCGGCCATTCTCCTTAGGACGAGGCAGGGGATCGGTCAGCAGGAACCCGCGCATGTCACGCACGTAACCGACGCGACGCTTCACCGTGCCGATCCGGAACATCAACGCGCTGCTGAAGCTGTTCGGCAGCAGCATACCCAAATCGTAACGCGACTGTCGTATGAGGCCGGCACAACGCAGAAACTCGCGGGCCGGCCATCGATGCACAGGGCGGTAAGTAATGAGCTGGTCAAACCATGGCAGATTGCGGAGGATGGGTTCCACCTTTGCGCGCGCGACAACCGCCACATCGGCCTGGGGTAACCGTTGCCGCACGGTCCGCAGAAGAGGGGTCGCCATTACAACGTCGCCAACCCAGTTCGGTACGCGGATGCAGACGCTGCGTGGTTGCGGTTCGGAAGACACGCCCTGAGCTATTCCTCGCGGCGGGTTCAAGGGCAAAGACGGCAGGCAGCATTGCGCCCGCCCACATGAGCAACTATTATAGCCTTCGGCTTCCTCTGTCTCCACGGAGCTCGAAGGCCGAATTGACCTTGCTGGGAGGGAGAAGCATGAGGATCGCAGTTAACGGTGCTGCGGGCGCCATGGGCAGGAGGGTCGCCGCCTTGGCGGCCGAGGCTGAGGACATGCAGATAGTGGCCGCCCTGGAAAGCGCAGGGCATCCCCAGATCGGACGCGACCTTGGCGAACTGGCAGCAGCGGGACGGCTTGGGGTGTCGCTGCAGAGCGAGCTAACGGTTGAGGCCGACGTTCTCATCGACTTCAGCGTGCCAGAAGCGACATGTCAAAGGGCCCGGGAGTGTTCAGAAGCCGGGATAGCCCTCGTCATCGGCACCACGGGCCTTTCCAACTCACAGGCGAAGGTGCTGAGGGACGAGGTCGCACGGCGGGTGCCCGTCCTTGTGGCAGCGAACATGTCTCTCGGGGTGAATGTGCTTCTGAGCCTGGTGGAGATTGTCGCGGCGGCACTGCCGAAGGGCTACGATGTGGAGATTATAGAAGCCCACCACCGGCGCAAAAGGGACGCACCGAGCGGCACGGCGAGGGAGATTGCGAAGAGGCTACTCTCTGCCATGCACCGCGATGCGAGTGCGGTGCGCTACGGGCGCGAAGGCTTGATCGGGGAGCGAGATGACGAGGAGATCGCCATCCACGCCGTGCGTGGAGGCGACATAGTGGGGGATCACACGGTTCTGTTTGCAGGCAAGGGAGAGCGACTGGAGCTGGTACATCGAGCTATAACACGTGATGTGTTTGCCATCGGCGCGTTGCAGGCGGCGCGCTATGTCGTAGACCAGAAGCCCGGTCTCTACTCCATGCGCGACGTGCTGGGTTGAGCCATGTCGTGCAAATGGACGCTGTCTTCTATGAGTTCACTTCCTCAAAGGTCTGACCCAGCTCGACTACCGGGCTGTCCGTGGGGTCACTAAGCTTGGCCAAAGCGATCATGACCAGGACGGCCACGAGAGTAAGGATCAGGGCATACTCCACCAGCCCTTGCCCAGCCTTCGACCGGGCTGCAGTCAGCCATTTGGCCAGTCGGGTTCTCACCTTGACTCCTCTGCCGGGGCGCCGGCCCCCACTGCGGCACGGTGACGCGGACGTCGGCCACCGTTGAAGACGCGGCGTCCGCTCGGGTGCGAGAAGTGAGAGGAAGGACCCGATCGGTTCGACCGGATCCTCCCAAACCACGTCAGCTACCGACAGTGCTGCCGATCTCGCCGGCGACGTCGTTCATGGCGTTACTGGCCTGCCCGCCCAGCGTTGTCAGGGCGGTGATCACAACGATGGCCACCAACGCAAGGATCAGGGCGTATTCGACCAGGCCCTGCCCCTTCTTCGAACGAAGCGCCAACCACAGCTTAGTAATGAAACGGGTCACTGCTAAACCCTCCTAAAAGGAGTGTAGGAAACGGTGCACAGCTTTGCGACGCTGCCCTATAGCATGCAAGAGGTGTGCCATTGGCCCATAATGCGTCTCTACAGGTGGGCGGCACCGCCGTGGCAGCGCCATAAGCTACTCCACGAAAAGTGTTTACAACAGACATCGCTAAGCGTACGTCGCCCTGCGACGTGGCATCCTGGAAACTGTGTCATTCTGAACCGCTCGCACCGAACGCAACCCCTCACCCACTTGCGGACCCCGCCCTCGGACGCTACAATCGGCCATCCTTTCAGCGGTTAACTGGAGAGTCCCTTGAACGCCAGAACTATGCGTATTGCGCCGATCGTCGCACCCGAGAAGATCGAGATTCAGGATGCACTCGTCCCCCAGCCGGGGCCCGATGAAATCCTCGTCCGCGTGCGGGCGGTCGGCGTGTGTGGCTCGGACATGCACGTGTTCGTCGGAAGGCTGCAGAAGGAAGTGAACTATCCTTATGTCGTGGGCCACGAGTTCTCCGGAGAAGTGGCCGCTCTCGGCGAAGGCGTAGACGCGCCCGCTGTGGGCAGCCGAGTTGCCTGTGCACCGGACAGACCATGCGGTCAGTGCGAATGGTGCGCCAAAGGGGAGACCAATGTCTGCCCGAACGTCGAGTTCGCTGCATCTCACGGGTACCCAGGATGCCTCGCCGATTACTACGTAGTGCGCCGAGATCAGGTGTACCCCATACCCGAGTCGCTGGGTTTCGTTGAAGCCTCCATCTGTGAGCCTGTCGCCATAGGGCTGCATGTCGTTGAGAACATCGTCCAGCCCGCCGGCGGAGAAAGCTACGCTATCATGGGCGCAGGCCCCGACGGACTCAGCATCATGGCAGCCGCACAAATCAACGGCGCCTCTGCAGTCTACGTCAGCGATATGCTGTCCGAACGACTCGACGCGGCCCGGCGCATGGGCGCCACGGAAGTCTGCAACGTGAAGGACACCGACTTCGGCGACTTCATCACCCAGAGAACCGAGGGCAGGGGGGTGGACATCGCCATCGAAGCCGCCGGTGCCGTGCCCGCCATACAGCAGGTCTTCCACGTCGCCGCTATACACGGCCGAGGGGTCGTCCTGGGCATACCGCCCACCGACGAAATCCCCCTCGACGTGACAGCAGCGCGAAGGCGAGAACTGACCGTCACCTGGGCACGCCGCACAGTCGGCAAGTACGCCCGCGCCATCAACCTGATCGCCAACGGCGCGATCGACACCAGCGTTCTGATCACTCATCGGTTTCCGCTCGAACGTGCACAGCAGGCTTTCGAGTGCGTCCGTGACAGACGCGACGGGGTTCTCAAGGCCGTCATCGAGCTGTGAGAATGCGTTGTCTGCAACGGGCTCAAGGTTTATGAGCGATGTGCTCATGAATCACCCCGCCTTGACCTGCCGCGCAAGGGCAGTCGCGGACTACGAGCTATACAGTAGCCTGCGCTGAAGAATGCCCCACAGCGGGCAGGCTCGGCTCTCGCCTCCTGCGCTAACGGCCGGCGAAGAGAACCATATTCTTGCCGTGGAAGCCGGGTCAAGTGCGTAGCATGGGCATCTTGCCCGTGCGTGGGGCGGCCTCCTGACGCGATATCCGCAGTTCCTTCAGCGTGCTCAACCGCCCATATCCAGGCCGGTCAGCCTCAGTCAGCAGGTACGCTCCGGATATTCAACCCACACCGCAACATATATACAGAAAGACGCCCTCGAGCTGCATACACGGTGTCTGAGGCCGGCGAAGAGAGCTCCGCCCGTGCCCGTAACCAGCAGCTAACGTGTGCCATGCACGGCGCTCTCGCTGGCAGCAATGGCCTCGGCCGGGGTGGTGCGCCGAACGCGACGACGTATTCCACCGACGACCCGGCGGTGGGCACCTTCGCCGCGAAGTCCTCCGCCGGAGCACTTGGACACTCGTGCCGGAGGTTCTGCCGTCCGCCCTGTCCGTGCAACATAAGATGTGTTATCAGACGTAGTATCAAGCCAGCTCCCTCTCGCCCTCGTATCCTAAAACGCCTGCATCGAATGCCGTATCCCTGCCATACGGCCATAGCACGCCGCGGCTCCTTGCCCCGAACAGGCAGCAATGCCGCACGCGCAACGCGGTCGGACCGGCCGGGTGCTCCCCGTGACAGAGCGCCCGATCATGTTGTTCCGCGGCTTCGAGCTTGCGCACCGGACAGCGTCGTCTAAGGGGCTATTGCCGAACCGGGATCTACTTGCGGGCGGCGGCGCCGGAGTGTGGCGCTGCTCGCCGCTCGGCTCGCGTCCTGGCCGCGCGGTGCAATCCCGACGGTGCTGGGACGAGAACGCGATCGAACAGCCAGCCCTTCCCTACCATGTCACAATCCCGCTGCCGGGCAGACATAAAGCATGGACATGCGGGACGCCGCTCATGTACGAGTTGTGCGGAAATGCCGTAAACAATGGCACAAGAAAGAGTACCGACGAAATGGGTTCGTTTCGCAATGAGCATGCTGTGCTGCCCTACCTTCCGCCCACAACGGCACTATATATATGCTGTGCGCGGTGTGGGGCGATTGTAACGGTTGTGTGTCGCGTATGTCCCCTCGCTCCGGGCCTGCGGTGCGGACGGGGCGGCGGACATGGCCGGACGGTGGCCGGGATTCTCGGGGTGCGGCGTCCGGCGCGGCCTTCCGCCGGCAATCGCCCCGCCATGTGCCGGTCGAGGGGCGGCCCCGCGCCGGCCGGCGGCGGCGCCGCGTCCGGATGGTTTCCGGGATTTCGGGGGTAGTGGGTCCGGTTGGTCATAGCGGGGGCCATCCTACCCGTTACCTTTCGGTGCGCCGTCCGATATGTACCCATTTGGGCGCAGGTTCCGAGCCGCGCGGCGCTGTAGTGGCATGGCCGCCCTGCACATGGCAGCCCCACCGCCGGCGGGAGGGCACTGCCGGAAGAAGTCGTAAAGCTCCGCGCCGGCGCACCCCCCCGCACGGGCAGGATGCCCGTGCTACCCGGCCCGGAGCGTAGGTGTAGCGGGCCTCCAGGTTGCCGCTGGAGTCCCTCTCCTCGAGGGCCTGCCAGTCCTGCGCGCCGCCCCAGATGTAGCGGGTGGTGCCGTTGAGGCTCCCCTTATTGGTCACCACTTTCAGCACTCGGCGGGCCTTGGCGTCGTATT
>CAYQXJ010000003.1:0-251741 GCA_964421565.1 uncultured candidatus Brocadiaceae bacterium | reverse complement strand
CGTAAAGCTCCGCGCCGGCGCACCCCCCCGCACGGGCAGGATGCCCGTGCTACCCACTGCACATCGCAGCCGCACCCCCGCACGGGCAAGATGCATCACCAGGGATTCGACGTCGCGCGCGGCGTGGGCGACGCCAGCAAGGCCAGGGCGAAGATGCGCCCGAAGGACCGGCCGCTGGAGGGCGATTACGTCTCGGACGAGGAGTTCAACCAGATGCTCCGGGACTGGTTCGGCCAGATAGCCCGCGTGCTGGAACCGGGGAAGTCGTTCTTCATATGGGGCGGTTACGCGAACATCGGCAACTACCCGCCGGCCCTGAAGGAATGCGGGCTCTACTTCTCGCAGGGCATCGTGTGGGACAAGCAGCATCCGGTGCTGACGCGCAAGGACTTCATGGGTGCGTTCGAGATCTGCTTCTACGGCTGGCGCGAGGGTGCCGGGCACAAGTTCTTCGGCCCCAACAACGCGGCCGACGTCTGGAGCGTCAAGAAGGTGAGCCCGCAGAAGATGGTGCACCTGACTGAGAAGCCCGTCGAACTGGCCGTGCGGGCCATCCAGTACTCGAGCCGCAAGGGCGAGAACGTCCTGGACCTCTTCGGCGGCTCGGGCTCGACGCTGATCGCCTGCGAGCAGACCGGGCGGCGCGCGTTCCTGATGGAAGTGGACGAGCTCTACTGCGACGTCATCGTGCAGCGGTGGGAGGAGTTCTCGGGGCGGACGGCTGAGCGGATCGCAGCAGGAGAGGAGACGGCCCATGCCGAGGGGTGAGAGACTGTTCAAGTTCTTAGCTGGACTCATGCTGAAACAGTTCTTCGGAACCGTTACAATGCGGTTCGAGAGTGGTAAGGTTACACATGTGCAGACGGAAACACGGAGGTCGTGGGAGTACAGAAACCTGCCGCCGGAAGATCATGAATAAGAGAGCGCAGCTGGCGCCTGGAGATGGCTACTGCTTCATTGCGGCCATGCCAGTGAGTCGTGCGGTCGTCTGAGCCGGGTCGTGCTGTCCCCAAAGAGATGCAGGATAACCGCAGAATCCCGAAACGAGAGGCTGACTCATGAGTACACTGAAGGCGACTGAGGTCTTTACCCCCGGCTCCTTCCCCACTTACACTTATGTCGAACGCGGCGAGAAAGAGTTGGAAAGCCGTTTGGACGATGGCCTTGCCACTCCCGGCCAAGTGATATCGCTGTCCGGTCCCTCTAAGTCCGGGAAAACCGTTTTGATCGAAAAGGTGGTGACCCGGGACAATCTGATAGTGATCACGGGCGCTGGCTTGGAGTCGGCCGATGAGCTTTGGGACAGAGTACTCGACTGGATGGAAGTGCCCAGCGAAGAGACAGAGAACGAGGGAAGCGGAACTGACGCGGGGGTCTCTGCGGAGCTTGGGGGCTCCGTTCAGGTTCCGCTCGTAGCGAAAGGCGAAGGAAAGGCATCGGGTGATGTACGGAGGCGGCGAAGTGAGGGACGTGGCACAAAACGTCTTCGACGAGGGTTACCCCAAGTTGTCGACGAAATCGCAGAGAGTGAGTTCGTCCTTCTCGTAGACGATTTCCACTACATGCCGCGGAGCGCCCAAGACGACGTCGCTAAACAGATAAAGGAGGCAGCTCGGTCTAAAGTGAGAATAGTGACGGCATCAGTTCCGCATCGGTCAGATGATGTCGTGAGGGCGAATCCAGAACTCCGTGGCAGAGTCCTGGCCATTGATCTTGACTACTGGGAACACGACAACCTTCGCAAGATTGCGGATGTCGGCTTCGATTTGCTAAATGTCGAGCTTGATCGCAGCACTCTGGAGCACTTCGTAAATGAGGCGGCGGGATCCCCCCAGCTGATGCAGGCAATATGCCTGAACGCTTGCTTTCAACTTGGCTACCGTGAGCAACAGGAAGATAGGGCGGAGAAGACGCTGAACCGGAGTACCCGCGAAGAGGTCTTGCAGCGCACTGCACTCACTACAGACTTTCGGTCTCTGGTCGATACCTTGGACTCAGGACCTAAGACCCGGGGGACGGAGAGAAAGACCTATGTGTTCACTGACGGCACAGAAGGAGATGTCTATCGCTGCATTCTGAAAGCAATGGCGTCCGATCCGCCGGCCTTATCCTTCGACTATGATGCCATTCTCCAGAGGAACCAGAACGTTTGCAGCGGCGAGGCACCGGCTGGATCTAGCGTCTTGGGAAGCTGCAGCCAACTCGGCCGACTCGCACAGGAGAAGTTCCCCAAGGAACGAGTGATCGATTGGGATGAGCAGAAGCAAGTTCTTGACATCGCAGACCCCTATCTACTCTTTTACCTGCGATGGTCTGGTCGACTCATGGAGTAACATGTGCGGAGCCCGTGCGCGTTAGTGCGGCTCCTGGGCATGTGGGGCATCGCCGACCGAGGGCACTGACGACTCAAGCCTGGCGGGGGCAAGCCGCCAGGCGTTGAATGGTCAAGCCCGATGGCGCGGAGACATGGCGTCCCTGTGAGTCGGGCTTCTTGTTTGGCAGGAGCCGAAGAAAAAGCCCCGACCGAGACGGCCGGGGCTCAGGAGGGGAAAAGATGCTATCCGGCGAGTTCGAACAAGCCGCGCCCGACCTTGCGGAAGCGGGACTCGTCGCCCTTCTTCTGCATGTCGCGCAGGATGGCCGAGTAGACGGTGGCGTGAGGCGTCTTGCCGTCCGATGCCCAGTAGCCCGCCTCCAGGGCGCGCTCGGCGATCTCCTTGCACCGGAGCGGCTCGTCGGCCTCTTCGAGCACCTTGGCCGCCGCGTCGAGGCCGCTCATTGTGGCGCCCTCGTCGGCCGTCTTGCCGCGTGTGGCGCGCTTTTCGGGCTTCTTGGCCTCCGGCTCGCCCTCGGGCTCTTCGGCGCTCTCGGGCGCCGTGTCGGCCTCGTCGCCGTCACCGCCCTTCAGATACTCGTCCCAGGGCATGCGCAGCCGGCGCGCGGTCTTGATACGCACCTGCCGGTTCGTCTCCTGGTTGGTGCCGACCCAGCCACCGTTCGAGTGCTCCTCGTCGATGACGACCGGAGCGATGCTGCCCGACACCTTCACGGCATACACGTCGCCAATCTGGACGCCTTCGGCCTTCATGACCTTCTCCTCCATCTGGTTACGGGTTCTGAGGGTGGCCACCGCCAGCGGCCACCGGTTGCGTTCGGCCAGGGCGTCCGTGACGGCGCCGCGCTTTACAGCAGAGGGATGCGCAGATACAATCTCTGCCATGGGAAATCCAGACGACCACCGGAAAGGACTCGAGCCAATAGCCGCGCAGATCGAGGAGTTCGAGGCGTCGGCGTCAAGAGCGAACACCGGAACCGGCTCCCGCCGCGAGGGGGACCAGTTCGAGGTTTTGCTCGGGACGTTCTGGGCGGCGCTTGGGAACTGCGCCACCGCAACCGGTGCGGAGCCGAGTGAAGTCGTGGAGTGTCGCTGGCCTCGCCACCGCGGTTTCTGGCAGTCCTTCCGAAAAGGCGATCGAACATTGTGGCTGCCCGTCAGCGAAGGCAGGGGCAAGAAGGGGGACGAGAGGTTGCACGAGTGGCTTCGCCTTGTGTTCCCCGTTAGCGACTTAGTTGACGCCTTCCCTGGGACAAGGGAGGCGGTCGAGCGTTACAGCCCACCCCACGGCCCATATGCTGGCGATAGATATCCGGAGATGTACTCTGGGCTCACAACTGCCTTCGACGACACTATCCTCATGGTGGAGGACGGTGTCCTTTGCGAGAAGATGCTGCTGGAGTACAAAACCTGCAAGTCGAGCAAGGGTAACTGCGTTGACGGCAACGCGCACGAACGGCTGTCTTTCCAGATCATGCAGTACCTTGAGGCAGCGACTCGCTACATGAAGTGCTCCTTGGTCGTGATGGCTAACGGAGCTTTCACCAGATACCGCAATAAGTACCATGTTAACTTCAACATCCAGGCCGATCGACTCCAGAACTTCGCATGGTTCTCAATGCAGTATCTCTGCACGCAAGACAAGTATCTGCGGTTTGCGGACGAACTGACCGGGTGGCTAGCTCGCGGCAACGCGAGTGACGGCGGGCCTCGCTCATGATCAAGTACATCGGCTCCAAGCGGAAACTCCTGCCGGTCATCCTTCGGACAGTGGAGGCCCTGCCCAATGCCGAAACGGCCATTGACCTGTTCTCTGGCACATCTCGTGTGGGACACGCACTCAAACGCGTTGGCTATCGTGTGCTTGCAAATGATCACAACGCCTACGCGCACGTCCTAGCGATGTGCTACGTGCAAGCTGACCGGGAAGATGTTCTTGACGACGCGAAAAAACTTGTCCGCGAGTTCAACGCACTTCCGGGCAGCCCAGGGTACTTCACCGAAACCTTCTGCGTTCGCTCGCGTTACATACAACCCAAGAATGGCGAACGAGTAGATGCTGTTCGGGAAGCCATCGAGCGCAAAGGGCTGGAGCCGGAGCTTAAGGCTGTCTTGCTTACGTCACTCATGGAGGCCGCTGACCGTGTGGATTCAACAACTGGTCTGCAGATGGCGTATCTCAAGCAGTGGGCTTCTCGCTCTTTCAACGACTTGAGGCTGCGCGTGCCACAGCTTCTTCCGCGGGCTCAGAACGGAAAAGGGGCAGCCTACTGCATGGACGCCCTGGACGCCGCCCACGAGCTCAGAGGCGATGTGGCCTATCTTGATCCGCCTTACAACCAGCACTCCTACCTCGGCAACTATCATGTCTGGGAGACTCTGGTTCGATGGGACAAGCCGGAAGTGTACGGGGTTGCCTGCAAACGCGTCGATTGCCGCCAAAGGAGGAGTCCTTTCAACTCAAAGCGTCAGTGCCAACGCGCGATGCGGGAAGTGGTCCATGCCGTGAAGGCCCCAATCTTGGTCATGTCCTTCAATAACGAGGGCTATTTCAGCCGGGAGGAGATGGAGACTCTGCTCGGCGAAAGAGGTGAGGTAACAATCATCGAGAGCGACTATAAGCGCTACGTTGGTGCCCAGATAGGTATCCACAACCCTCAGGGCGAGAAAGTGGGTGAAGTCAGTCACCTGCGAAACAAGGAGTATCTCTACGTGGTCGCAGACGAGTCTTCTGAAATCCACTCTCGGTTGGCAGAACAGGCAGCGTCCATGCCTGCCCAAACGCGGCTCTTCGACTGAAGCGTCATGGGGCTCGCCCTGAAGCTCCCATACAGTGTTAGGCCCGGCGCGTGTTCATCCTCAAGGAGCGCTGTGGCAAGGGCCAGCGTGCGCAGACGGCTTGAGCTACTCTACGCAGCGGTCAGCGCGACGGTGACGCGCGACATAGACCGACTGGCGCATGAGCCCCAATATGGAGTGCTGGATGTTCTTGCCCCGGCGCGGGTCTTAAAGCTCCTCGGCCGCCATCTCCGTCGGCCCGAACCGCTCATCACGCTCCCGGTAGGCCAGAAGGCCCGCGTCGCTGGAGACCTTTGCCCCCACGAACCGGACCGTGACCGACCTATCAAGACCGACTCTGAGAGGGGCGCCCGTTTGCTTCTCACGCATCGGTTGACCTCTTTGTCGCGGGTCGAAACGCCTTGAACCTGCCCTCAGACGGTCGTATTGTGGCATCCTGGCATTTCGAGTACCAACTCAAATGGGTGATCGGGCTGCACATGATCGAGTCTGCATTCGCGGGTCAGTGGCGGGCTGTGCCGGGCGGCGATGTGTGTTTGACGGGTGGGGCGCTGGCGGAGCGCTGCCAAAGGAACGTCGACAACCTGCTGATGTGCATCGACGCGGGCGAGCTGGCGGGGGTCTATGCCGAGAGGCACGGGCCGTGGTATGCCGAGCCGGAGTTCTGCGGGCATTACCTGGATACGGCGGCGCAGGTGTTCGCGAGCACGGCCGAGGCCGAGGTGATGAGGCGGGCGGCGCAGGTGGTGGACTCGATTGTGCGTAACCAGCGGGAGGACGGCTATTTAGGTACCTATGAGCGGGGGCTTGAGTTCGACGGCACGTTCAGCGTGTGGAACGAGACCTTCACCGTGAAGGGGCTGTTGTCGTATTACGAGGAGGCGGGCGACGAGCGGGCGTTGGGGGCGGCGATGCGTTGCGCGGACCGCCTGGCGGCGGCCTACATGGACCCGCAGGGGCCTGACCTGTTCCTGGCCGTCAACCAGGGGGTGGAGAACATCTGCATCCTGAGCCAGTTGCCGCGGCTCTACGCGCTGAGCGGCAAGCGGCTCTACCTGGAGTTCGCGCGCCACCTGTTGGAGCGGGCGGAGGCGACGGCGCTGAAGTTCGTGAGCGGGCCGACGGGGCCGGCGCCGCTGCACGCGATCGGCTGCCTGAAGGCGGCAGAGATGCTGATCTGCTACGCGGGCCTGGTGGACCTGTACGCCGTGAGCGGCGAGGAACAATACCTGGAGGCGGCGGTGGCCTATTGGCGGATGGTGAACGATTCGCAGATAGGCGTGACGGGGAACGGGACGATAGGGGAGTGCTGGACTTACGTGGACCTGAGCCGTCAGCCCCTTTCCATCACCACCGACCTGAAGCCGAACGAGAATTGCGCGGCGGTCACGTGGATGAAGCTGAGCGCGGCGCTCTACGCCCACACGGGGGATGCGTGCTACGTGGATGCGATGGAACGCACCCTCTACAATCACCTGCTCGGCGCGCAGGCGCTCGACGGGAGGGATTTCTCCTACTATCAGGGCACGCGCGGGCGGAAGGTGCACGCCACGCACCCCGGCCAGTATAGCTGCTGCCGGTATCGGGGGATGAACATGCTGGCGCACCTGCCGCGTTACGTGTATGCGTGCAGCGAGAGCGGCGTGGTGGTGAACCTGTACTGCAGCTCGCAGGCGGAGCTTGACGTGGGTGGGCTGGCGGTGAGGGTTCGCCAGGAGACGGAGTACCCGCGGCGGGGGCGTGTGTGCCTGTGGGTGGAGCCGGAGAGGAGGGGGCGGTTTGCGGTGTGGCTGCGCTGGCCGGCGTGGTGTAAGGAGGCGGCGGTGGCGGCGTGCGGCGAGGCGGCGTGCGGCGAGGCGCGGGAGGGCTACGTGCGGATCGAGCGGGAATGGGCGGCGGGCGACCGGGTGGAGTTCGAGATGGCGATGGCGGTGGGGTGCCGCCGCGGCCGGGCTGAGGACAGGGAGGTGGCGGCCCTCAGCTACGGTCCGCTGGTTCTGGCTCTTGATTCTCGCTACGGCATACCGATCGAGGAGGCGCAGGTAGTCCTGGAGGATGGGGAGTGCCGGCTCGAGGAGGCGGCCGTGGGTGAGGGGCTGACGCCGCTTGTGCGTTTCGAGGCGCCGGGGCGTCGGCGTGGGGCGCCGGTGCGGCTGACACTGGTGGACTATGCGTCGGCCGGCAGCGTGGAGCCCGAGCGGGACCGCTTTGTGGTCTGGCTGCCCGTGGCGGGGGACGCAGGTTAGGCCGTTTGCGCCGTCAGGGGGCCGCAGGTTGCCGTGGAGCAGCCGGCTCTGGTAGCATGCTCAACTCGTGCGGCGCTCGCGCTGTGAGCCATCCGGGGGAACCTCCGATGCCCGTGCCGGTCCTTCACTGCTACGCCGATTTCAAATGGACGGGGCCGTCGGAGCCCGTGGCGCAGCTCTGCCGCGAGCTGACGGCGATGGGGTGGCGATCCGACCTGGCGTGCATGTTCGATGATCCTTCCGTCGGCCGCAGCCTGCCGCGCAAGGCACGGGCATGGGGCGTGCGCGTGCTGGACGAGTTGCACTTCGACAGCCGCCCGAACGTGCGACGGAACCTGCGTGACGTGCGCCGGCTGGCGGAGGTGATCGAGGCGGGCGATTACGGACTGGTGCACTGTCACGGCACGTGGGATCAGTTTCTGGCGGCGTGGGCGCTGCGGAGGCTGGGGCGGCCGGTTCCCCTGGTGCGCACTGACCACGGGGGCCGGGAGTATCGCGCCAGCCGGCTGCACCGTTGGTACTACGGGCCGGCATTTGCGGACCACCTGGTGGTGCTCAGTGATCGGTTCATGGTGCAGGCGGTGGGGCGGGTGGGCAGGGCGGCGGCGACGGTCTCGCGCGTGCGCGGGGGGGTGGACGTCGGCGGGTGGTGCCCGACGGCGCCTGCGCAGGAGAAGCGGGCGGAGTTCGGCGTGGCGCGCCAGGACGTGCTTATTGGCGTGGTGGCGCGGGTGCAGCCTCACCGCCGGTTCGAAGTGCTGCTGGAGGCGATGAGGGTGGTGCAGTCGCAGAACGCCGCCGTGAAGGTGATAGTGCTGGGTCGGGGTTCGCACAAGGAGCGCGTGCTGGACCGGCCGGTGGTGCGACTGGGGCTGGAGGGGACGGTCATCCCGGCCGGGTATCGCCACGGGGATTACCGCGAGGTGCTGGCCACGTTCGACGCGGGGCTGATGCTGGTGCCGGGCAGCGACGGATCGTGCCGCGCGGCGCTGGAGATGGCGGCGATGGGCAAGCCGTTGATCGTGGCGCGGCGGGGGGTGCTGCCGGACATCGTGGTTGACGGGCAGACGGGCATTGTTGTGGAGGATACGCCGGGCAACCTGGCGGAGGCCATCCTGGAGATGGCGCGGGTGGGGCGGCAGCGTCGACGGCAGTGGGGCCAGGCCGCGCGCCGACGCATGGAGCGCGAGTTCGCGCTGAGTCGCCGCGCGGGCGAGGTGGTGGGGGTCTACCGCAAGGTGCTGGGCCGCGTGCCTTGAGCCTTGAGGAACTCGGAAACGGCGTCGAGGGCCTCCTGCCGGCTGCGCAGGACCCGGTGCGGCATCGGCATGCTGTTCAGGAAGCTGCGCCCGTAGCCCTTGGTGACCAGCCGCCTATCGGTGCAGAGAATGACGCCCGTGTCGTCGCGCCGCCGGATGAGTCGCCCCGAGCCCTGTCGGAAGCTGATCACGGCCTCGGGCAGGGTGTAGTGCAGGAAGGGGTCGCGCCCCAGGCTGCGCAGGTATTCGGTGCGCCCGCGCACCAGCGGGTCGGTGAACACGTGGAAAGGCAGCTTGGTGACGACCAGCAGGCTGAGTGTCTCGCCGGATATGTCCACCCCCTCCCAGAAGCTGCGGGTTCCGAGCAGAACGGAACTGACATCGCTGCGGAAGATCGACGTGATGGCCTCGCGACTACCGCCGTGGCCCTGGGCGAGGACGACGATGCCCTGGCGCGCCAGAGGGTCCCTGACAGCCCGGTAGACGGCGTCCAGCAGGGAGTAGGAGGTGAACAGCACCAGCGCGCGGCCGCGGGTCCGCTGCAGCAGTTCCGCCAGGAAAGACGCCAGTTCGGTGTCGTACGCCGAATCGCGCCGGCCGCCGGGGTCGGGCAGGAAGGTGGCGGCCCCGAGCATGCACTGGCTGCGGTAGTCGAACGGGCTGCCCACGCTCAGGCAGTCGATCAGGCCCGGCGGCAGCGTGGCGGCGCCGAGGCGCTCCAGCGTGTAGTCGAAAGCGCCGTCAACTTCGAGCGTGGCGGAGGTGAAAACGACGGTGCGCTTCTGTCGCAGGAAGAACTCGCGGATGTAGTCCCCGATCTGGAGCGGCGCTGCGTGGGCGGAGTGGAAGGCGGCGCGCTCCCGCGAAGTCCTCTCCAGCCAGTAGACGAAATCGCCGTCTTCCTGGCTGAGGACGAAGGCTGTGGCCTCTGCGAACTCGCGCAGCCGCTCGAGCTGCGCGCGCAGGTCTTCGGCGAGCTCCGCCGCCGGCTGCAGGCGCTCGCTGACGCCGTCCAACTGCTGAGCCGTTTCCTCGATCTTCTCGCCGAGGTCGCGGATGGAGGCGCGGAGGCGCTCGGCGGCCTGCCACGCTTCACTGCCCGGGCCAACCGGGGGCTGGCACTCCTGCATCAGGATTCGGTCCACGTAGGGCGGCCGCTCGAGGAAGGGCTCTCCCAGCAGGTCGAAGAACTGCTTTGCCGCGTCGACGACGTGTTGCACGGCTTCCATGGCGGCGCCGCAGGCGCTCAGCGTCTGCCGGCGCAGGCCCTCCGGCAGTTCGTTTTCGGTCTCGTGCATCACGGTGGCCAGCAGTCCGCTGCCGCTGCCGTCGCTGCGCGCCCGGTAGAGCACTCGGGTTATGCGGTAGATGCCCAGGCTGTCCACGACGGTGGCGAGCGCCTCGGTGGCGACATCCTCCAGGTTATGCGCTTCGTCGAAGACGAGGCACCGGTAGGGCGGCAGCACGGGCGTGTCGAGGCCCAGCTCGCAGAACAGCAGGGCGTGGTTGACCACGAGGAGGTCGGCGAGCTGGGCGAGCGCCCGGGCTCGGGCTACGAAACACTGCGTGCGGAAACGGCAGCCGCGCCCGGCGCATTCATCCGAACCGCTGGTGACCATCGGCGACAGGCTGGCGGAGGCGCTCGAGTGCAGAAAGCCGCTGCATTCGGCCAGGTCACCCGTCTGCGTCTCTGCGGCCCAGGCGATCAGCGGCGCCAGTGACATGAACTCCTGGGGGGTGGCGAGCTCCCGCTCGAAGTAGCGCATCAGGTGCATGAACCGCCTGATGCACAGGTAGTTGCGGCGCCCCTTCAACAGGGCGGCCGAGAAGCGGTCCGGCAGCAGGGCGGCCAGGAACGGCAGGTCCTTGCGGTAGAGCTGCTCCTGCAGGTTGCGGGTGTTGGTGGAGACCACGACGGTGTCGTTGTTCGTGCACGTCCACGCGATGGCCGGCAGCAGGTAGGCCATGGACTTGCCCGTGCCCGTGCCCGCCTCCACCATGAGGTGGCGCCCCTCGTTGAGGGCGCGGCAGACGGCCCGCGCCATGTGCACTTGCTGCTCACGCTGCTCGTAGCCCGGCAGGGCGCGCCCGACCGGCCCGTCCGGTCGGAACATGCCGCAAATGCCGTCGACGGGTATCGGCTCCTGGCCGGGTTCATTCTTCTCGGACTTCTGCGCTTCCCGCAGCAGGCCCGCGTGGTCAGCGAACAGGTTCCGCAGGCCGCTCTGCAGGTCGGATGTTAGCTCGAAGTCTTCCGCTTGCGCGCGACGCTCCTCGATGGCGGGCGCAAGGGGGTCGGCGGCGACCTGGGCCACGCGACAGATGGCGTCCAGGGCCGTCGGCGGCAGCGCTCCCAGGCGGTTCATCAGGGCAGACCAGACGTTCTCCACCAGACGCGCCCGCTTGGCGGCACGGTGCACGTCTTCGGCGGGCAACTGGAGGGCGCGGGCCGTCCCCTCCAGCGAGTAATCGCCCGCCGTGGGCAGGGCGATCTGCGCGAGCCGACGCGCGTCGATGAGCCGCGGGGGCGAGACACCTTCCGCCACCAGGAAGCTCGTGAAACGGTCCGAGTCGTAAACGACCAGCCCGTCCGCCGTTGCCGCGCCGGCCAGGCGGCGGAGCACCGAGGCGGGCTGCGGCTTGCCGGCGACATCCTGAGCAGACAGGCCGCTTAGCCGGCGCGCGGCGGCAGGCCGTTCGCCCGGGTTCGCCACCTCGGCGAAGACGGTGCGCAGCTGCCCGCCCTCGGCCCGCGCGCAGGCGGCCTCCAGCACGTGGTCCTCCCCGGGGGAAGGGCCGGTGGCAACAATGGCGCCGAAAGTGAGGGGTTGCACAGTCATTGGCATCTGGACAAATGGTGAGACTCATTGTAGTGCAGCCGGCCTGGCGGCGAAAGCGGGGCTCGCCCCGGACGTTGCGAGGGCGGAAGAACTGCCCAATAATAGTCGGGCCGCGATGGACGCAAACAGCCCGATGAGCGCGGGATGAGGAGGCGAAGATGATGGAGCGCACCGTCGGCATAATCGGCGCGGGCACCATGGGCGGGGCCCTGTTGCGAAGGATGGTCGAGTCCGGCGTGATCGAGCCTGGGTTCCTCTACGCGGCCGACCCCTCGGCGGATCGCCGGGCAGCGGCGCAGCAGATCATCGGGGACCATGTCATGGCGGACAACGCCGAACTGGCGCGAGCCTGCGAGGTGGTGGTGCTCGCCGTCAAGCCGCACCTGGCCTGCCTGGTTGGCGAGCAGATAGCCGGGGCTTTGGGCGAGCGGCATCTTGTGGTCTCTATCGCCGCCGGTGTGACGCTGAGCGCCCTGCAGCGGGCGTTGGGCACCGACCGGGTGATGCGCGTTATGCCGAACACGCCGGCCCTGGTGGGCGCCGGTGCCGCTGCATACTGCACGGGCCCGGGGGCCACTGACGAAGATGCCGCGCTGGTGGAGCAGATGCTCGGTGCCGTAGGCATCTGCGAGCGGGTGGAGGAGCCGCTCATGGATGCCGTCACCGGCCTGAGCGGCAGCGGGCCGGCATACATCTACCTCGCCATAGAAGCCCTCAGCGACGGCGGCGTCAAGATGGGGCTTGCCCGGCGGGTCGCGTTGCGGCTGGCGGCGGCAACGGTCCTCGGGGCGGCGCGAATGGTGCTCGAAACGGGTGAACATCCGGGCGTGCTGAAGGACAAAGTCACAACGCCCGGCGGCACGACGATTGAGGCGCTCCACGTGCTGGAACAGGGAGGTCTGCGCAAGGCGTTGATGGATGCTGTGCAGGCCGCGACCGAGAAGTCGCGCCGGCTGGGTGAACAGGGCTAACCTGCGCCGGGCGATGGCCGGTCCAGGACGGCGACTGCCTGAACCTCGATGGCCTCTGCGCGTCCGACGGGTCCGAGTCCTTCGGCGCTGCGTGCCTTGACGCTGACGGCGCTGAGAGGCAGTCGGAGCGCTTCGGCCAGGTGCTCGCGCATCTGGACTTTGCGCTTTCCGATGCGAGGGCGCTCGGCGATGATGTTGACGTCCACGCTTCGGGGCGTCAGGCCGGACTGCTCGCGCACGATGGCGAGGGAACGTTCGAGTATGATGCGGCTGTCGGCGCCTTCCCACTGCAGGCTGGTGTCGGGAAAGTGCTCGCCGATGTCGCCCAGCGCGGCGGCGCCGAGCAGGGCATCGGCGACCGCGTGCATGACCGGGTCGGCGTCGCTGTGCCCGTACAGGCCCGGCTCGCCGGGGAAACGGACGCCGCCCAGCACGAGCGGGCGCTCGGCGCCGAGGCGATGGATGTCGTAGCCCAAGCCCACGCGCATGGGGTTCCTCCGCATCTTGCGCTGTTCGGTCGGTTCGACGGCATTATAGAGACAGCGGGCGGCCCTGTCACCGCAACAGGACGAAAGGATGCCTCTGACCATGGCCGACGACCAGCCGGACATCGGCGATGCCCGAAGCGATGAGCAGTTGTGGCAGTCCTACATCGAGGGCGAGACGGAGGCGCTCGAACTGCTGGTTCGCAGGCACAGCGCCGACCTGTTCTGGTATCTGCTGTTGAGCACGGGTCAGCAGCAGACCGCCGGCCGCCACTTCATGGCAACCTGGGAGCTCTTGGCGCGCTATCGGAAGCCCTTCGTGGGTTTCGAGTCGTTCAAGGAATGGCTCTACGCTACGGCCACCCAGAACGCGGTGCCCGCCAATCACCCCGAGGCCATGGGCCTGGGGGAGTTGCTTGACGACGTGCGGCGCGGGGCGCCGGTGGACAGGCGAGCGCAGATATTCTTTCGCATCACGGACATGCGCAGGCACCTGCGGCAGCCGTTCCTTCTGGTGACGGTGGCCGGGCTGAGCATGGCGGGTGCGGCGCGGGCCTGCAACTTCCCCCGCGAGCGCACCCACAGGTTCGTGCAGAAGGCCTACCGGCGCCTGGCACATTCGCGCGAGTTCCGCGCGGCAGTTTCTTCTGCCGAGGATGCGCCATGAAGTGCAGAACGGCGAGGATGAGAATAGTCAGCGCCATGCTCGGCGAGGCTCGGGCCCCCGAGGTGGAGGAACTGGCCGACCACCTGGAGGTGTGTGAACGCTGCCGCAAGTGCGCGGCGACCTACGGTGCGATCCGGGCAGAGATCGCCGAGCTGGAGCCCTATCCGTTGCCCGACCAGGCACTCGAGGCGCTTACCGAGCAGCTTCGACTGCTGGCCGAAAGCGGCGAAACCGACCAGGCCCCCCCGGCTGACCCGCGGCCGGAGAGGTCCACCGCGCAGAAGGTCGCCCTGGTTGCGCTCGCCTTCCTCGCCCTGGCGCTGGTGACCGCCGGCCTGTTGCTGGTGGGAAGGGGCGAGATCGTGCCGGTGCAGACGTTCGGCCGGGTGAGCATGCATGCCGGCGAGACTGACTACATTCCGCCCGGCGGCAGCCGGGATGTCGAGCTCGGGGACTCGCAGGCTGTCGTGGCGGGGTGCGTTCTGCGTTCCAAGACCGAAGGGCGAGTCCGCGTGGAGTCGCAGTCCGCCACGTGGTGCCTCGACTCCATGACCGTCGTGCAGTTTGGGGAGCCGGGAACCGTGAACCTCATCCGGGGTCGCCTCTACTGGAAGGGCGAGGCGGCAGAGGGCGAACCGCTGCGCATTGTGAGCACCAGCGGCACCGTGAGCGTGCAGAGAGGCGCCCTGGTCGCCGAGAGCGGCTACGGTTTCGCCCTGGCCACCTGTGTCGAGGGATCGGCGAGCATCCAGGCCGGTGGCGAGACGGTGGAGCTTGGGCCGGGCCAGGCGGCCATGTACACCGAGGGCGGCCTGGTGGGTGAGGTGCGCGCGATCGACGTTTCTACCACCACCCATTGGCTCCACCTGACCGAGCCGCAGTACGGTGAGCTGCTCACCGCCCGCCACCTGGGGGCGTTGCCCATTCGGCCGCCGGAGCCGCTGTTGCCCGAGAATGTGCAGGTTCAGCGGTTGGCCGTTCACGCCTCCGTGCGCGGGCCCCTGGTGATGTTGCGGCTCCGGCTGGAACTGCGCAACACGGCCGAGACGGAGTGGCGGGGCCAGTTCAGCGCTGCGCCCGCCATTCTGCCCACTTTGCTGGCGGAGAGCGGACCCCGGCAGGTGGTCGTGGGCGGGGGGCAGTCCGCCCGCGTGGTCGTAACCGCGCTGTGCAGTGCCCCCCTGCTGGACGGCAGTTACGTGATGGGCCTGAACCCGGCCGCCTGGACCGCCGGGAAGGTCGGTCAGTTTGAGCTGCAGCTCGATGCCACCGCCGACGGCGGCCTGCGGAGCACCGCCTCTCCGCTCCACGGTCTGCGAAAGACTCGCGACGATCACGTGCGGCATAGATGGTCGGCTCAGGACGTGTCCGCCGACCGGCCCGTCATCGTGGAGTGGCAACCGAAGCAGGAGCAAGGGCTGGACGCCATCGGTTTGCACGGCTCCTCCGGCAGCGGCGTGCTGGTGGCGTGGCGCGGGGGCAAGCTGCTGGACCGCTGGCTGGAGGAACCTCACCGGGCGCTGGTCGGCCTGGACGCCTCGGCCGACATGGGATCGGCGCCCGCCGGCTACGTGCAAGAGGTCGTGCACAACCTCGTCTACGCCATCTCCACGCAAACGGCCACGGCGATGGTCGGCTACGAGCAGGGCAACGTGCGGCTCGACCCCCAGCCCTGGAGCACGAACTCCCTGCCGAGGGCCGAGGCGATTCTGCAGGCCATGTGGGAATTGAAGGCCGACGCCGAAGCCGACGGGGGCGAGCCGGGCAAGTTCCTGCATGCCTGCGCGGAGCTCGCCTCGGGGCCGCAGGAGGGCTACCGGGGGACTATAGCCCTGATGCTGACCGGCCGGCCGGCCGCGGGGGATTACCTGGAGTCGGTGGAGCTGTCCGACCGTGTGCGGCCGGTGGTTGTCCAGATCGGGGCGACGGAAGCGGCGCCGGCCTATGCGCAGTTCTGCATGCGCAACGGGGGCATGGCCCTTGCGCTGCCTGCGCGGCAGCCGCCTCGCCCGGGGATACTGGCCGCGCTTTCGCAGCTCACCCGTCAGCACTACGTGGCCGTGGAATGCAGCACAAAAGGGGCGACGCTGCTGACCCGGCCGGGGCAGACGTCGCTGCTGCCGGTGACGGTTCTGCTGCCCGCTGATAGGGGTGATGGGCGCCTGGTGGCACACCTCGCTGCGCGCACGCCTGAGGGCAGCATAGAGCGCGAAGTCTCGCTGTCCACGGACAGCCTGCTCGCCCTCTCCGGCGCTGAGGCGGAGGCACTTCTGCGTAAGCTGCGGGCGGGCGGGGCCCGCTGAGTGCGAGCCACAGGGGGGCGGATGCGGCGCAGCGGGCGGCAAACCTGCTCTTTGGCTTGACGGGCGACGGGCATGGGGTACAATGGAACTGACTGGTCAGTTCTGTCAGGGCGTTGCCGCTGCTGTTTCCTGCGGGGGCGAAGTGTGGCAGGATGTGGCCTCACCATACGACCCATGAGGTGCCCGAAGCATGAGTTTGCAGCAGCCCCCGGAGAAACGGCCGGGCGTGCCGTATTGCCGCTTCGACGGCGTTGCCAACGAAAGCGCCATACGGGAGCTTCAGCACGACCTGCCCGTCGAGCTGGCGCGCAGCGTGGTCTCGGACCTGGCGCCGGACGAAGGCATCGTGTTCTCCTTTCCCGTGGACATGAACCTGCTGGGGCAGTACTCCCAGGAGTGGCTGGTCTTGACCACGCGCCGCTGCATGGCGTGGGAGGAGACGGCGACGGGGTACGAGCCCCGACCGGGATTCTCACTGAGCGACTTGCGCGACGTGCGGGTGCGTCGGCTCACGGGCAACCAGATTCTGCTGGTTGACGATGGGGCGGGCTGGCGGGAGTTCGTCCGTTCCAGCAACCTGACCGCGTGGAAGCTGAAGCCGACGCTGCAGTTGCTGAAGGCGGCGGCCGAGGATGGGGCGGAGCTGCTGAAGACCCCCCACAAGGTGGACCTGAAGTTGCCGGAGCGGCAGGTATGCCCGAGCTGTGGGCGGACGATCCGCCCGCGGCTCGGCGTCTGTGTCGCCTGCATGGACAAGCGCAAGATACTGTGGCGCCTGGTGGGGCTGCTGATGCCCTATCTGCGCGTGGCGGGGGCAGCCTTCGGATTGCTTGTGGCGGGCGGCCTGTTGGCCATGCTGCCGCCGCTTGTGAGCCGGGCGATCTTCGACCTTGTGTTCGTCCCCGCCGTCGACGGCAACGTGCCGGAATGGAGCTTCTGGTACAGCTTCGCCGATCCCGCTTCGGTCACCCTGCTGTTGCTGCTCAGTGCGGTGACGCTGGTGCTGATTATCGTGCCATCGCTGATAGGTGCTGTGCGCGACTACGTATTCGCATGGCTTGGCAATCGCGTCGTGGTGGACCTGAGCAACCGGGTCTTCAGCCACATGATGCGGCTCAGCCTCTCCTTCTACCACCGGGAGGAGACGGGCCGGGCGATGGCGCGTATCACGCGCGACGTGGGCCGCATCCGCCGGTTCATCAGCCAGCGGCTCGTGATGTTCCTCTATGACATCCTGCTGGTGTTGCTGATCGTGGTGGTGCTGTTCGCGCTCAACTGGCGCCTGGCGGCCATCGTGCTGCTGCCCATACCGGTGCTGATCGGCGCCAGTGAGTTCGCGCGCCGCAAGCTCCACCGCGTCTATCACACGCTCTGGCATCGCTACGCGGCCATCAACCGCTTCCTCTCGGATACCATCCCGGGCATCCGGGTGGTCAAGGCATTCGCCCAGAGCAAGCGCGAGGTGGGTCGTTTCGAGGGCATAATGGGGCGTATCTTCTCCCACGAGATGCGCGCCACGCGGGTGCGTGTTGCGCTGCATCCGGTCATCAACGTCTCCACGCAGATGGGCAGACTGCTGGTGCTGGTGGCCGGCGGCATCATGCTGATCCGGGGCACGCCGGGCATTACGGTCGGCACGATCTCGGCCTTCACCGCATACATGATGATGTTCTACCGCCCCATGCAGGACCTGGCGCGCGTGCTGCCGGAGTTCGAGCACGCTGCCACCAGCGCTGACCGCGTCTTCGAGGTGCTCGACAGCGAGCCGGAACTCGACACCGAGGACCGCGAGATCGTGATGCCCACCATAGAGGGCAAGGTGGAGTTCGAACACGTTAGTTTCTCCTACGAGCCGGACGAGGAGGTGCTCCACGACGTGAGCTTCAGGGTGGAACCGGGCGAGATGATCGGCCTGGTCGGCCACTCCGGCGCCGGCAAGACGACCATCATCAACCTGGTCTGTCACTTTTACAAGGTGGACCAGGGAAGGGTGCTTATCGACGACATTGACGTGCGCGACGTCAAGGTCGAGAGCCTGCGCAACCAGGTCGGCATCGTCAGCCAGGAGCCCTTCCTGTTCAGCGGCACCATCGGCGAGAACATCGCCTACAGCAAGCCGGGCGCGAGCCAGCGCGAGGTCGTCGCGGCGGCGATGGCCGCAAACGCGCACGAGTTCATCATGGACTTCCCGGAGGCCTACGACACCATGGTCGGCGAACGCGGCGCGCGGGTCAGCGGCGGAGAACGCCAGCGCATCGCCATCGCCCGGGCCATCCTGAAGAATCCGCGCATCCTGATCCTGGACGAGGCGACCTCCAGCGTGGATACCGAGACAGAGGAGAAGATTCAGCAGGCGCTGCACCGACTCATCGCCGGGCGCACCACCTTCGCCATCGCCCACCGTATCTCCACCCTGAAGTATGCCAACCGGCTGCTCGTTCTGGAGGATGGCAACCTGGTCGAGATCGGGACCCACGACGAACTGATGCAGCAGGGCGGCGTCTACGCCAGGCTCTGCGAGAAGCAAAGCGAGCTGTCCAAACTCACCGCCTGGACTGAGTAACCGACGGGGACGGAGATGACCGATACCGACGAACACGCCGAAGCCAGGGCGCCGATGAAGACCTTTGACCTGCTGGAGACGCTTGTCCAGATCGAGCCGGGCTCCCTGGAGATCGGGAAGACGGTCGGCGAGGGGCTGATTCTGCGATCCCCGGAGTTCGGCGAGAGGCGCAACGTTTCGGTGAAGGCATGCTTCCCGGTGACCGACCCTCACCGCTTCCTGCGTTTCACCGACGAGGACGACGAGGAGCTCGGCCTGCTGGCCGACATCGCCGAGCTGGATGAGCGGGAACGGGCCGTCTTGCTGGAGGAGCTGGAGAAGCAGCAGTTCATGCCCATCATCGTCAAGATAGACGCCATCTACCGTGAATATGCGATACCCATCTGGGAGGTGCGCACCGACCGCGGGCCGCGCCGGCTGGAGCTGAAGAGCACGCGCGACGTGCACCGGCTGGGGGGTGGCCGGGTCTACCTGCGCGACTCCGAAGGCAACGGCTACGTGATACCGGACAGCGGGCAGCTCGACCGCGAGAGCCGCGAGTTGCTGGAGCTCTACGTCTGAAGGGCCCTGCCGCGTGACTTGGCCCCGCGTTGCTGCTAAAATAGGGCCCGACTCGGCGGCGCGCGGAGCGTCGGCGACGCACTCGCGAGTCTCATTCACCAGGAGGCGGCGGTGTCCCGAGCCATTGCCATAGCCCTTAGCGGCATGCTCGCGCTGGCCGCAGCCCGATCGGGCGCGGCTCTGGAAGCCTGGACGCCCGAGACGGGTCGCGTGGAACTGGAGGAGCTGCCCCGCGACGAAGCGGCCGCGCGCTACCGCCATGCCGTGGCCCTGGTCGCAGCGGGCCAGACGGCGGGGGGCCTGTCGCTGTTGCGTGAGTTGACGGAGGCGAACCCCGACGCCGAGTGGGTACCACAGGCGCGTTCCATGATGGCCCGCGCTCTGCTGGCCGAAGGCCGCTACCGGCGGGCCTTCCGGCAGTTGGGGGCGCTTGCGGAGGACTATCCCGACACGCCGCTGGCTGAGAGGGCGCGCGAACTGCGGCGGACGGCAGCCCGACTGCAGACGCAGCAGAGCGTCGGGCGGGGCCTGCGCATGTATGAGGAGCTGATCGAGCGTGCCGAATCCTTCGAGGAAGCGGCTCTGCTGCAGAAGGAGAAGGCGGACGCGCTGCTCGCGGCGGAGCGTTACCTGCAGGCGGAGGACGAGTACCTGGTGCTGATCAGTCGCTACCCGCGCAGCGCGTGGGTGCCGTATGCCTGGCTCAAGGTGGCCGAATGCGAGTGGCGGCTGGCCCGATGGCTCGACCTCGGGCTGGAGCGCCTGCGCGAGGCGGAAAGGGCCTACACCGACTACCTCGAGGTCTACCCCGACCATGCCATGGTGGGCGAGGCGCGCGAGCAGGTCTCCGAAGTGCGCAGCCGCCAGGCGCAGAAGTACCGCCAGATCGCCGAGTTTTACATGCTCTCGGAACGCCGGCCCTGGGCCGCCGTGAACTACCTGCGGCTGCTGACACAGAACTACGCCGACACAGAACATGCGGAATGGGCGCAGGAGCAACTGGAGCGGGTCGGCTCGCCGCCCGAGCCACCCTTGCGGGGCGAACGCCGCACATTGAAGCTGCCGGGCGTAGCCACCGCTCCGGGCCCAGAACCGAACTCCTCTGGTTGACGGGTGAGCCATGCGCAAGGGGCTGATCGCCACCGTTGCAGTTGTGCTGGCCTGTGCGGGCTGCGGCTACGCGTTCAACAACCTCTACCGCGGCGACATACGCACAATCTACGTCGAGTTCCTCGGCAACGAAACGTTTCGGCGGGGGCTGGAGGTGCCGCTGACCCGGGCCGTGCACGAGGAACTGCGCCTGCGCACCCCCTTCATACTCGCCCCGCGCAGCCAGGCCGACAGCACCCTGACCGGGCGCATCGTCGACGCCGACGTCAGCACGCGCGTGAAGAGCGAAAAGGATGAGCTGCTCATCCAGCGTGCCAGAGTGAGGGTGGAGTTTCGATGGGTGGACAACCTGACTCGGCGGGACATCGTGCCCTCCCAGACTGTCGCCGAGTCCGCGCGGGTTCCGAGCGTCGCGACAGGCGAGCCGTTCGACGTCTCCACAGAGCAGAGCACCGTCTTCGAGGTGGCCCTCCAGGAGGCCGCGCGCCGAATCGTGGAAAAGATGGAACAGAGCTGGTAAGATGCTATCTGGGGCCCGACCCTGTTCCCGGACGTTTTAGAGACGGAAACCGACCACGATGACGCCAAGAGACAACAAGCGCAGGATCCGTCCGCCTCTGCCGCCCGACGACGGCGACTCGACTGGCCGCGGGCCGGGCAAGTGGGGCAGGCAACTGCTGCTCTGGGCCATCCTGTTAGGGGCGGTCCTGGTGGGGCTGAGCGTCTACCAGAAGGTCAACCAGCCCACCGAGCAGAAAGTGTCGGTGGACGAGTTTTTCCAGGCCGTCGAGAGCGGTAAGGTCGTGTCCATCGAAGTGCAGGGCAGCGAGGTGAAAGCGCAGATGCGGCAGCCGAACGGCCATCTGCGCACGATCAGCGTGAAACTGCCGGCGGAGGTCATCGCTGCCAATCTGCAGAAATGGGCCGATGATCGCCTGGTCAAGTGGGAGGACGACGACGCCGGGCTGCTCTCGTTGATCCTCATCCAGGTGGCGCCGTTCCTGCTGCTCATCCTGCTGATGGTCTACCTGTTCAACCGCCAGATGCGCGCCGCCGGCGGACGCGACGGGTTCAGCCCGTTCGTCGGCAACAGCACTCAGCAGGCGCGCAAGGAGAAGCCGGACGTCACTTTCGACGACGTGGCGGGCGTTGAGGAGGCGAAGGAGGAAGTGCAGGAGATCATCGAGTTCTTGCGTAACCCGGAGAAGTTCCAGCGCATCGGCGGCCGCATCCCCCGCGGCGTCTTGCTGGTGGGGGCGCCCGGCACGGGCAAGACGTTGCTCGCCAAGGCTATCGCGGGCGAGGCAGACGCGCCATTCTACAGCCTGTGCGGTTCGGACTTCGTGGAGCTGTTCGTGGGCGTCGGCGCCGCCCGCGTGCGGGACCTGTTCCGCAAGGCCCGCCAGAATGCGCCGTCGATCATCTTCCTGGACGAGATCGACGCCGTGGGTCGCAAGCGCGGCACCGGCCTGGGGGGTGGTCACGACGAGCGCGAACAGACCTTGAACGCGATCCTCAGCGAGATGGACGGCTTCAGCCGCGACGAAGGCATCATCGTCATCGCCTCGACGAACCGCCCCGACGTGCTCGACCCGGCGCTGCTGCGGCCGGGCCGGTTCGACCGCGAGATCGTTGTCGACATGCCCGACGTTCAGGGCCGCGAGGAGATACTGCGCGTCCACGTGCGGGATGTGCGTCTGGCCGGTGACGTAAACCTCAGGGAGATAGCCCGCGGCACGCCGGGCTTCACCGGCGCCGACCTGGAGGCGCTGGTCAACGAGGCGGCCATCCGGGCCGCCGTTCGCGGCCAGGAGCGCGTGCACATGGCCGATCTGGAGGAGGCGCGCGACAAGGTGCGGTTCGGACGCCAGAAGAAGCGCAGCCGCGTGATGAGCGAGGAGGACCGCAAGATGACTGCCTATCACGAGGCCGGCCACGCCCTGGTGGCTGACCTGCATCAGGACGTGGAGCCCCTCCACAAGGTGACCATCATCCCCCGCGGC
Source organism: uncultured candidatus Brocadiaceae bacterium (assembly GCA_964421565.1). Taxonomy (GTDB): domain Bacteria; phylum Planctomycetota; class Brocadiia; order SM23-32; family SM23-32; genus CAYQXJ01. The sequence continues at coordinate 229,599 of CAYQXJ010000003.1, read as the reverse complement.
ATCTCACTGGGCATGACCATGGTGCTGCCGGAGAAGGACAAGGTGAGCATGCGCAAGCGGGAGTGCCTGGGCAACATCACCATGCAACTGGCGGGGCGCGTCGCGGAGGAGATGTTCTGCGGTGATATATCGTCGGGCGCTGCCCAGGACATCAAGGCCGCCACGGAGCTCGCGCGCAAAATGGTCACCCAATGGGGCATGAGCGAGGAACTGGGGCCCATCTCATACTCCGAAGACGAGGAGCACGTCTTCCTCGGCGATCAGATCACCCGTGACAAAAGCCACAGCGAGCAGATGAGTGAGAAGATCGACCACGAGGTGCGGGCCGTGATGTTGAGCTGCTATCGCACCGCCCGACGCCTGCTGGAAGAGCACGCTGAGGACCTCAAGAGCGTCGCCAAGGCCCTGCTGGAGCTGGAGACCCTGAACGGCGAGGAGGTGCGCGAGGTCTGCGACGGGGTGGACCTGGGTGACCTGCGCACGCGGCGCGAGCAGGAGGAAGCCGCCCGGAAAGCCAGGGCGAGCGACGGGGCGGAGCGCGAAGAAAGCGAGGGCGAGGACACCGCTCCCGGCGGCCTGCCGCATCCGGTCGGCAGCCCCGCCTGAGGCGCCTTCTAACCTTTCCAGGGCCGAGCATGGCAGCCGCCCGAGGCCACGACGTATGGTATGCCGAAGGTCTGCGCTTCGGCTGCATCCGCTGCAACGCCTGTTGCGGGGGAGCGCCCGGCTACGTGTGGGTTGAGCCGGACGAAATCGAACGCATCGCCGCCTTCCTCGGCGTTGCCGCCGATGAGTTCGCCCGGCGCTATTGCCGCCGCGTCTGGTGGCGGGTGAGCCTGCTGGAGTGCGAGAACGGCGACTGCGTGTTCCTGACACCGCGCGGCTGTAGCATCTACCCGGTGCGGCCCGGCCAATGCCGAACCTTCCCGTTTTGGCCTGACGTGGTGAAGAGTCGCCGCCGCTGGGAGGCCGTCGGCGAGCGCTGTCCCGGCGTCGGCAAGGGGCGCCTCTACTGCGCCGAGGAGGTAGAGCGGATCGCTGCCGGCGAGGCCGAGGCGGGCCAGTAGTTCGGGGCGCTTCCACTTCGCCGCAGCGCTGCTCGCTGCAGGTGCATTCCCGGTGGGAAAGCGCTGTTCCCCTTGTCGCCGCCCCCGACCCCTCTATAATCGCGCACTGCTGAGTTCACGATTGCGGGGCCAGAGCGCCCCGATGCCCTGGCGGGAGAGAGTTGCATGTTGTGGGGAATGACGAGTGGCGGATGGATGAGCGGGCTCTACGGGCGAGCTGACGACCCCATGAGGGCGCAGCTCGAGCTGATGGCGGAGTTCGACTTGCACGTGACGGACTGGAGTGCCGCACGGCTGATGGAGATGGAGGCCGCGCGCCGGCAGGAGCTGGCCACGCTGGCCGAGGAACTCGACGTGCGCGTCGGGCTCGGCGTGCGCATACCCGTCTACACGGAGGACCCGAGCGAGCTGGAGACGGCAACCAAGCGGGCGATGGCGGCGATTGAGGCGCTGGCGCCGCTGTTCCGCTCTCCGGTCTGCACGAGCGGACTGCCGTACGACAGTTTCACGCGGGAGCCTGATATCGAGCAGCAGATCGAGCGCGCCTGCGAGGCGCTTGCGCCGCTGGCGGAGGCGGCCGCCGAGGCGGGATGCCCGCTCGGGCTGCACAACGCCGGGCACTGGTGCATACACCTGGCTGAGCTCTGCTCGCGCACGCCGGGGCTCGGCATCCTGTTCGACACGGCAAACCCCTTCTTCGCGGCGGAGCAGCCCTTTCGCGCGGCACAAGATGCGGCGCCCTACGTGGTCGGCACGCACTTCAAGGACCGCCGCGGCCACCCGAGCGCCCGCAACCTCGCGTTCGAGACGAGCGGGGCGGTGATCGGGCAGGGCGATGCCGATATCCCCGAAGTGTTTCGCATCCTGAAGGAGAACACGCCGCACTTCGATGCTCTGCCCATGCTGATGGAGATCGACCCGGTCGAGGGCATGCAGCAGCGCGAAGTGCTGGCGCAGTGCGTGGAGTTTGTGAAGGCGCTGCAATAGCGCGTTGCCGGCTTGTGCGTGCCGGCAGGTAACCAGAATGAGGCAGTAATCTCGGAGTGCATGCAGAGATGAGTAAGCAGAACGTGCTGCGCGGAGCCGTCGTCGGCTGTCGCATGGGCAGAGGTCATGCCCAGGCGATGGCGAGCCTGCAGGAATATGACCTGGTCGCTGTCTGTGACCTGGACGAGGAGACGGCGCGGAAGGCGGCAGCGGTGGCCGAAGACGTAAAGGTCTACACCGATTACACGCAGATGCTCGAGGCCGAAGCGCCGGACGTGGTCGCCATAGCCACGCCGAACGACTCGCACGAGCGGCTCACGGTCCAGGCGGCCGAGGCCGGTGTGCGCGGCGTCTGCTGCGAGAAGCCAATGGCCGTCAACCTGGGCCAGGCGCGCGCGATGGTCGCGGCCTGTGAGCGCAGCGGCACCGCCCTGATCGTGAACCACCAGCGCCGCATGTCAGCCCCCCTGGTGAAGATGCGGCAACTGGTGGAAGAGGGCGCGATCGGCGACGTTTACCTGGTGCGGGGCTCCTGCGCGGGTGACATCCTCAGTGACGGCACTCACACCGTGGACTCGCTACGCCACCTTCTGGGCGACGCGGAGGCGGAGTGGGTCCTCGGCCAGATCTACCGCCGCCCCCCCGATCAGACGCAGCAGAAGGGAGTCGGCTACCATGTCTCGGGCGGATACCGCTACGGACACGTCGTTGAGACGGGCGGCGTGGCCGTGGTCGAGTTTTCCGGTCGGATCCGGGCCGAGATGTTCTTCGGCAAGGCGCAGCTCCCCGACCGTCAATACCAGGATTACGAGATATTCGGCACCGAAGGGCGCCTGTGGCGAAGGGGCGATCGGGCCGAACCGGCCATCATGATCCAGGACGAGTCCGCTCGGTGGCGAGGCGTAAACGTGGCGGGCGACAGCCGCGGCGCGATGGCGGAGAGCTACCGTCAGTTCGCTCGCTTGATCCGTGAGGGGGGCGAACATCCGCTCAGTGGCCACTCGGCGTTGCGGGGGCAGGAGATCGTGATGGCGATCTACGAGTCTGCCCGAACCCACTCGCGCATTGATCTGCCCCTGCAGCAGGAGGAGTTCCCTCTGCGGCTCATGGTGGAGGCGGGCCAACTGTAGAGAGTGCTGCGGCTGCCCGTGCACTTTGCCGCGGGCGACGCGGTCTGTTACCATCAAATGGCTGAGGCGGGCATCTGCGGCATGGGCCCTCCGTAGAACGGCTCACGAGTGAGCGCCGCGCGCGTCGTTGACGAGTGTTTCCATGGAAGGACAAGCGATGGCCGAGATAGACGATATCTTGCAGGAAGTGACGGAGCTGCGGGACCGGGCCCAGGGCTACATCTCGGACGCGGAGTTCCGCGAGGAGTATGAGACGCGGCAGCTTCGCTACCTGCAGGCCACGTCGAACGCCCTGGTCGCCATCGTCCTGCAGAACAGCCTGCTGATCGACATGATGCGCAAGCAGCAGGAGAATCTGGACGGTCTGGGGGGGCGCTGAGCAGGCGGCTTGTGCGCTCTGGCGTTGCGCATGGCTGAGCGCGGGCATGCTGGGCTCGGGTCGGGTTTCCATGGGGGTACGTAGTGAGCAACCGGCAGTTGGTTAAGGTGATTGTCGGCGTGGCGGTGGTCGCTCTGGCGATCGTTTTGCTGCGCGTAGCCGCTTCGCTGCTGGCGGATTACTGGTGGTTTCGCGCCCTGGGTCACGGCTCGGTGTTTACCACCATACTTTTCGCTCGTCTCTGGCTCTGGCTGTTGGGATTCGTGGCAGCCTCCGGGGCGGTGGCTTCAGGTATTCTGATCGCGCGCCGGTGCCTGAGGACTCTGCCCGAGCAGTACTACCGGATCGGGGAGTACAGCGTCTCCGCTGGTGCGCTGCGCCGCTACGTGATGGGCGGCCTCTGGGCCGCTGCTGCACTGGCCGGGCTCGCCGGGGGCAGCGCCACCGTCGGCCTGTGGCGTCCGGTGCTGATGTTTTTCCATCGGGTGCCGTTCGGCGTGGCCGACCCCATTTACGGCAACGACGTTGGCTTCTACGTCTTCACCGTGCCGATTCTGCAGTGGCTGCGCCAGGGCCTGCTGGGCATGTTGCTGCTATCGCTGGCCAGTTCATTGACGCTCTACGTGGTGGCCGGCGCTCTGTCGGGGCGTCAATGGTTCTCTCTGTCCCCGACGGCGGTGAGGCACGTGAACACGGCCATGGGGTTGATCTTCTTCCTGATGGCGTTCGGCTACTTGCTGGGCCGCTACGACCTGCTCTACAGTGCCGGGCCACCGCACTACGGCGCCGGCTACACGGACGTGCATGCCCGCCTGCCGGCCCTCTGGGTGATGACGGGGGTCAGTGTTCTGATCGCCGGGCTCTTCCTGTTCTCACGCCGCAGGTTGCGGGTCAAACCGCTGGTGATCGCCCTGGCTGCCTGGCTCGGCTGCGTGGTCGTGTTCCAGGGAGTGTACCCCAGCTTCCTGCAGCAGTTCCGCGTGGAGCCCAACGAGCTGCAATTGGAGACGCCCTATATCGAGCACAGCATCAAGGCCACTCTCCACGCCTACAAGCTGCACGAGGTGGGCGAGGTCTCCTACCCCGTGCGGGAGGACCTGAGCTATGCAGATATCATGGCTCAGGAGGAGACCATACGCAACATCCGGCTCTGGGATTGGCGCCCCCTGCAGGACACCTACCGCGAGATACAAGAACTGCGCCCCTACTACGATTTCGGCTCGGTCGACATTGACCGCTATGACATTGATGGCGCCTACACCCAGACGATGCTCTCCCTGCGTGAGGTCAGCCACCAGAAGCTGGATCCGCAGGCCAGGACGTGGGTCAACCTGCGGCTCCAGTACACCCATGGCTACGGGCTCTGCATGAGCCCCGTCAACCGGCACACGGAGGAAGGGCTGCCGGTGCTGCTGGTCAAGGACATTCCGCCCAGCGCGCCGGATTTCGTGTCCGAAGATCAGCAGTGGCGCATCTACTACGGCCGGCAGACCACAGACTACGTGTTCGGCAACACGAAGGCGAGGGAGATTGACTTCCCCCGGGGCGATGAGAATGCCTACAACCATTACAGCGGCAGAGGGGGAGTGCCGTTCAGCGGGCTGCTCAGCAAGCTGGTCTATTACCTGGAGTTCGGCGACCTGAAGATACTGCTGAGCGACGACCTGGCCGAGGGCAGCCGCCTGATGTTCCACCGGCGCATCGACGAGCGCGTGCGGCGCCTTGCTCCCTACCTGAGGCTTGACGGCGACCCCTACACCGTGCTGCACGACGGCCGGATACTCTGGATACAGGACGCCTACACCACCACGCGGCTCTACCCATACAGCCAGCCCGTTGATCGCGGCGGATACAACTATATACGCAACGGAGTCAAGGCGGTCATCGACGCCTACGATGGCACGGTGACGATGTACGTGGCGGACGAAGACGATCCCCTGATACGCGCCTACTCCGCCATCTTCCCGGAGCTCTACCGCCCCATGTCCGAGATGCCGGCGAGCCTGTGGGCGCATGTCCGCTACCCGCTGGACATGTTCACCGTCCAGGCAGACAAGTACCGCACCTTCCACATGGAGGATCCGCAGGTCTTCTACAATCGGGAGGACATGTGGGAGGTGCCGCGCGAGAGCTACCGCGGCCAGGAGAGGCTCGTCGAACCGTACTACATCATCATGGAGCTGCCCGACAGCGATGGGGCGGAGTTCATCCTCATGCTGCCGTTCACCCCTCGCGACAAGGATAACATGATCTCCTGGTTGGCCGGGCGCAGCGATGGGGCGCGATACGGCGAGGTGGTGGTCTACAAGTTCCCCAAGCAGAAACTCATCTACGGGCCGAGGCAGGTTGAGGCGCGGATAGACGGCGATCCCGACATCTCCCAGCAGCTTACGCTGTGGAGCCAGCGCGGCAGCAACGTGATACGGGGCAACCTGCTGGTCATCCCGGTGGCGGAGGGCATACTCTACGTGGAGCCGCTGTATATTCAGGCGGAGGCGGTCGCCCTGCCGCAGCTCAAGAGAGTGATCGCAGCTTACGGCGAACGCGTGGCCATGCGGCCGACGCTGGCCGAGTCGCTGCGAGCGGTCTTCGCCGACGCGCCAATTGTAACCCCCGCCGACGAGGCTGCGCAGGAGCCGGCGCCGGCGGCACCACGCGGGCTGCCGCGGCAAGCCACAGCACTGCTGGAGCGGGCTACCAATGCCTACCGGAGCGCACAGGAGGCGCTCAGGGCGGGGCAGTGGGCCGAGTACGGGCGCCGCATGGACGAACTGCAAGAAGCCCTGGAAGCGCTTCAGGGCGCCCTGGAGGGTGCGGCGGGCGGCGAAGGGCGCTCGCCATGAGCGCGCCGCCAGCTCAGCCAGCATACGGCCAGTAGGGCGCCCAGCATGTTGAACACCAGGTCAAACGCCGTGTTGTAGTAGCCGCCCACGCCGCTTTGCGGCGCGAAGAGGACCACCAGCAGTTCCAGGACCTCGTTGAACGCCCCCACCCCCATGCCCATCAGCGCTACCAGCACGGACAGCACACGCCAGTTCGGCGCCGGAGCGAGATTGGCGGCCAGCAGATGGTGGCAGACCAGCGTGGCCACGCCGAATCCCAGGCAATGCACCGCCTGGTCGTACTTCAACACCTGGTAGCGTTCGCAGATCGGCACAAGGATCATCTCGTAAAGGCGTGTGCCGCTGATGAAGAGGTGCCCGCCGGCCATGTGGAGCAGGCCCCACGCGGTGAGCCCCCACAGGATCAAAGGGCCGAACTCCACACGCCTCTGGCAGGCAGCAACGCCGCAGAGGGCCGCGATGATGACCAGGGCGTAGATGACGAACTCATAGTTTGCCCTGCGCACGGACATGGCGCCGAAGACGGCCACGTAAAGCAGGTTGACAACCAGGATGGGTATCTCACGTCGGTGTATGTGCATTCTCGGGCCTCGGCTCGGGCTGGCGGGCGTGCAGGGGCGCACGGGGGCTGTGCAGTCTACGGCCGGGGGCCGCCACGCGCAAGCCCATTGCCCCACAGCCCGTGCCGCCACGCAGCCTGCATCTTGCACAGCGGAGGTGCCTGCGTTAAGGTCAAACGTGCAAGCGCCCTTCTGTCCGCTATGCCCGGAGGAGTCGACGTGCCGGAAGACGACGGGAAAGTGCTGCACGCCGTGTTTACCATGAACTGCCTGCCCGCCGGCGGGGGGCCGGAGGTTCGCGGGCCTGAGCGTTGGGACCACGCGGAGCGTGCCGTGACGGCTTTCGCCGACGCGGTTCGGGAGGCCGGCTTCCGTGCGGCCCTGTTTGTGACGCCGGAGGCGCTGCACCGTTTCGCAGGCACGGTTCGTGACCTCTCCGAGGCGGGCGTCGAGGCGGGCGTGCTGTGCCACCCCCAGCTTTCCGAATACCAGGCTTGCCTGGGTTCGTACAGCTTCGACCGCCAGAGGGAGATCGTGGCGCTGGCTCGCAAGACGTGGGAGAACCACCTCGGCGAATCGCCCACCACCTTCCGGCCGGGTTACTTCAGTGCGAATGACTATACATACCACGTGCTCTGCATGGAGGGCTTCCGCCAGGGCAGTTGCAGCCTGCCCGGCCGGATGGACAACGACCAGTGCAGCCTGTGGTTCCCGAGCTATCCCTTCCCGCACCACACCGACCCGCTGAACCGTACCCAGGCGGGCACGATGGAGTTCTACGAGGTGCCGGTGACCAGCGACTTCGAGGCGGCCACGCATATCTCGTATGAGACCTACACCCCGCCGCACATGCGCATAGAGCAGCCCGACCTGCACGAATACGCGGAGGATCTGATAGCCCGCCACATCAAGCGCATGCTCGAGGATCAAACGCGCGTGAAGGCCATCACCCTGGTCACCTCGAACGTGGCGGACTGGGGCGGAGCGCAGGACCCTCACGTGGAGAAGCTGCATAACCTGTGCTCGACCCTCCGCCAGGCGGCCGAGCGCGGCGGCCTCGAGCTGCGCGGTGCCACGTTGAGCGACCTGCATGAGAAGGCGGACGAGATCCATCGCCGGCTTCGCGAGCTGGAGGAGGAGGGGTGAGAGGCCGCCTCGCCCATATCACGGCCCCCGGCGCTCCAGATAGCGGCGCTTCCACCGGCCGACTGCCAGGTGGGCCCGACGTGTGGGCTCCGGCAGGCGGTACTTCGTGCAGCAGCGCAGCACCAGCGCGCGCGACGTGGCGAAATCGGCCAGGTGGCCCGGGCTCACGAAAACGGGCCTGACGTCAGTGCGCGTGCTTACAACGTCGCCGAGGCGTTCACCGTTCTCGGTCAGCGGTGTCCATTCGCCCTTCCGTCGGCCGGGTTCCTCGTGTTCCCCGACCAGGCGGCTCTTGGCGCAGCCCACCGTCGCCAGCCCGAGCCATAGCCCCATGTGGCAGGCGAGCCCGAGGCGCCGCGGATGCGCGTAGCCCTGGCCGTCGAAGATCACTGCGTCGGGCGCGGCCTCCACCTTGCCGAATGCCTCCAGCAGCGTCGGCCCCTCTCGAAACGTCAGCATGCCGGGGATGTATGGCGCCGATGGGGGCGTGTCGGCTGTGCGCACTTCCACAACCTCCATCTCGGGCAGCCGGCAGACCACCACTGCCGCGAAGAAGCGCGCCAGTTTCTTGCTGAAGGAAACGTCGGCCCCCGCCACCATGCGCACAGGTTCGGGGATCGGCTCGATCCGCACGCGTTCGGCCAGTTCCTCCTGCAGCCTTCGCGCGGCACCGTACTCGAACCGCCACTGGTGGAGTTGCGCCAACTCCATCGCGTGTCCTTGCATGGTCCGAAAGGGAATGTACCATAACGGCCCGCACGACTAAACGCGAGGCCAGACCATGTCCCAACGGCAGCGACCGCGCCACATCATCTGGATCACCACGGACCATCTGCGCTACGACTGCATCGGCGCGAACGGCAACCCCGCTGTCCACACGCCGAACCTGGACCGCCTGGCGGAGGGGGGCGTGGCCCTGGGCAATTGCCAGGGGCAGCACCCCGTCTGCATGCCGAGCCGGGTCAGCTTCATGACGGGTCAGTATCCCTGCCGAACGGGGGTCACGTGCAACGGCCCTGCTTTCCCGGAAGAGCGTGGGCCGAGCTGCGCCGAAGTTTTCGGCGCGGCGGGCTGGGAGACGGCCCAGATCGGCAAGCTCCACTTCGAGCCGCACGACGAGATGGACCTCGACCCCGCCGGCCGGCGCCGCTACGGTTTTGATTTCATGGCGTTGAGCGAGGAGCCCGGATGCTATGTCGATGCCTACACCCGCTGGCTTCGCACCGAGCACCCCCGGCACGCCGACGCCATGCGGGTGCCGCGGCCTCGCGAGCGCATGCGACGCGGCGACCCGGGCGAGGGCTGGACGGTGGAAGCCCCGGCGGAGGTGAGCCATTGCGGCTTCGTGGCCTCGCAGACCATTTACTACCTGCGTTACGGGCGGCCCTCGTTCATCCACGCCGGCATGTACGCCCCGCACCCGCCGCTGAACCCGCCGGCGGAAGTCTTCGAGCGCTACCGCGACGCCGACATGCCCGAGCCGCACCGAAGCGAGGGGGAAGAGGCGGACAAGCCGGAGCCGCTCCGCAGCATGTTGCTCTCGGGAAGGGACATGCCCGCCGACCGCTTCCGCGAGCGCAGGTGCTACTTCTACGCCATGTGCAGCGTGATGGACAGCCAGGTCGGTCGCATCGTGGATGCCCTGCAGGAGCGCGGCGAGCTGGATGACACGCTCATCCTGTTCATGTCCGACCACGGCGACATGGACGGCGACCACGGGATGGTCAGCAAGCAGCACTCGTTCTACGACGAGGTGATGCACCTGCCCGTGATCCTGCACTGGCCGAACGGGCTGCCCGCTGGAGTGCGCATGGAGCAGGTGACCGAGGCGGTGGACCTGCTGCCGACGCTCTGTGAGCTGGCAGGTGTGGACGTTCCCTGGCAGGTCCAGGGCAGAAGCCTGGCGGGCGCTATCCGCGACGGAGGGGCCGGTGTGGAGGATCGCGGGGGGCTCGCCATGCACGGTGGGCCGGGGCAGCCGCTCTGCGCGATGCTCCGCACGGCCGAGGCGAAGTACATTCGCTACGGCCCCGGCCGGGAGGTGCTCTACGACCTGAAGGCCGACCCGCACGAGTTCGTCAACCGCGCCGGCGACGCCTCGTGCGCCGGCCTGCTCGGGATGATGCGCGAACGCATGCTGCACAGGATGCTGGACGCGGCGAGCGGAGGGCTCGCCCGTCATCGCCCGTTCTGAGGCCGGCGGATCGGCGGACAGGCTGTCAGCTTAGAAAGCGTATGCACAGCGGGTAGCGGAAGCGCTCGCCCCGGTTGGCCCGCACCGAAGCGACGACGATCATCACCAGGTTGAACACGAGCAGCGCCGGCAGCAGCACGATGCCGACCAGGACCAGGATCAGCAGGGCAGCCACGACCCCGTAGATGAACATCGATATCTGGAAGTTGACGGCTTCCTTGCCCTGGTCGTCGACGAAGGCCGACTCTTCCCGCTTCACCAGCCAGACGATCAGCGGGCCGACGATGTTGCCGAACGGGATGCCGACATATGCCGCCAGTGCGCTCAAGTGGCAGAGCATGGCCCACGTGTGCTCGTCCGACGTTCCTGCGCCGGCAGGCGGCGCCTGGTATTCGGCGAAGGGCGGTTCAGCAGCCATGGCACTCACTCTCCTTCTGGTGGACGCTGCGTCGCCTGCGGCAGATGTTAGCATTCCACCGCACGCACGGGCAAGGCCGTCTGTGCGCGCGGCGCTGGCGCGTCAATCGCCGATGTCCTCCAGCGGTTTGTAGTTCTGGACCTTCGGCTTGAAGGTCTCGACCGGCGCGGCCCAGCGCACGGCGTTCAGCAGCACGCGCTGGATATTGGCGTCTCTGAACATGGGGAAGGTCTCGTGTCCGGGGCGGAAGTAGAAGACCTTGCCCGCTCCGCGGTGGTAGCACAGGCCACTGCGGAAGACCTCGCCGCCCTGGAACCAACTGATGAAGACGGTTTCGTCGGCCTGCGGCACGTCGAAGAACTCGCCGTACATCTCGGTGTGGGGCAGCTCGAAGTACTCCCCCAGGCCGTCGGCGATCGGATGGCTGGGGCAGACGACCCAGAGCCGCTCGCGCTCGCCGACCTCGCGCCACTTCAGCGTGCAACTGGTGCCCATTATGCGGCGGAAGATCTTGCTGAAGTGGGCCGAGTGCAGGCAGATCAGGCCCATGCCGTCCACCACGCGCTGTTGCACGCGGTCGACGATTTCGTCCTGCACTTCGCCGTGGGCCATGTGTCCCCACCAGGTCAGCACGTCCGTCTGCGCCAGCACCTCCCGTGTCAGCCCGTGCTCGGGTTCGTCCAGGGTGGCGGTGCGGGCCTCGATGTCGGGCTCGGCGTTGAGGAACTCAGCGATGGTGTTGTGCATGCCATCGGGGTAAACTTTCTGCACGGCTTCGTGCGATTTCTCATGGCGGAATTCGTTCCAGACTGTAACGCGGATCGCGTCGCTCATGCCTCTGCTCCCGTCCTGCGGTTGCCGTTGAAGGGGTTTACGCGGAGGCGCTCGCCCCCGCAAAGGTCGCTGGATTATAGACGGGCCGAAGGCGCTGTCAAAGGCATGGGGCGAAGCCGGGCGGCGTTTGCGCGTCAGAGCCCGGCGCTGCTATCATCGGCGTGGCGCGATGGGGAGGCCAGGCACCGAGATGAGGACCGAAGAGCTGTCCGCAACGGACGCGCGGGATGTGGCGCGCGCGGCGGCGCTGCTGCGCGAGGGGCGGGTGGTGGCCTTCCCAACCGAGACGGTCTACGGCCTGGGTGCTCGGGCGGACGACGATGGCGCCCTGGCCGAGCTGAGGCGCCTGAAGTGGCGGCCGGAGCAGAAACGGTTCGCCCTGCTGGTCGCTTCGGCCGAGGACCTGAACACCTATGCGCAACCGGACGGTCGGGCGCGGCGCCTGGCGCACCGGTTCTGGCCCGGTCCGTTGACACTGGTGGTGCCTGATGGCAGGGACGGGGATGTCGGGCTTCGGTGCCCCGACATGGAGGTTACGCGGCAGCTTCTGCGCCTGGCGGGCTGTCCGGTGGCTGCCACGAGCGCCAACCGCAGCGGTGAGGCGCCGGCCGGCGATGCGCAGCAGGTGCTGGACTGTTTCGCCGGTGAGCTGGCGGCTGTGGTGGACGGCGGGCCGGTGCGGGTGGGGGTTGCCTCGACCGTGGTGCGCCTGACGGGGCAGGGATTGGAGGTGCTCCGGCGGGGGCCAATCGCCGAGCAGGAGCTGCGCGCCGCCCTGCGAGGCTGAGCACGCGCCCGCTATGCGCTGTCCACCAGGGGAATGCCCACGGTGAAGGTCGTGCCTCGGCCGGGCCGCGAGTCGACGTTGATGAAACCGCCGTGCGCGTGCGCGATGTTATAGCTGATGGCGAGCCCCAGCCCGGTGCCTTCCGGGCGGGTGGTGAAGAAGGGCTCGAACAACCTCTCCACGGCTTCCGGAGCGATGCCCGGCCCGTTGTCGCTGAAGGCCAGGATCAGGAACGACGAGGGCTCGGAGGACGCTTCCTTCAGCCACGAGGTGGGCAGCTTCGCCCGAGGGCGCACGTAGCCCTTTACCGTCAGCCGTGCGTCCGTCAGCCCGTCCAGTGCCTCCAGTGCGTTGCGGACGATGTTCAGCGTGAGCTGGCGCAGCCGGGAGCGGCTTATGCTGAGGGGCAGCGACTGATCGGTGACTGAAACGTCAGTCTCCACGCGCTCGCCAAGCTGCAGGGCCTGGGCCATGTTCATCACTTCGGCCAGTACGCCGTTGGGGTTTATGACCTCCGCCGGGCTCGCCTCGGAGGGTCGGCTCAGGTCCAGCAAGCTGTTGACGATGTTGCGGCACTGCATTGCTTCCTCGGCGATGGTCTGGAGCGCTTCGGCCTCGGGCGCACCGTCCTGCGTCTCCGCCAGCAGCATCCTGGCGTGACCGATGATGACGGTGATGGGGTTGTTGATCTCGTGGGCAACGCCGGCGGCGATGCGTCCGACGCTGGCCATTCTCTCCGATTCGATCAACTGGCGCTGCTTGGAGCGCAGTTGGGTGGCCATCCTGTTGAAGCTTTCGGCCAGCGTCTGAAACTCGCCCGCTCCACCGACCCGGACTTCGCCGGAGAGGCCGCGCTGCGCCAGCTGGCGGGTGCCTTTCACCAGGTCGCGCACGGGGGCGGCAACCGAACGATGCGTGTAGTATATGACCAGAAGGCAGACCAGCAGGGCGGCGGGGAAGATGGCCTGGGAGATGGCGCTGCCGATGGCCCAGGCGGCCTGCGCTTGTTCGGCGGCTTGAAGGATGCGCGTATCGAACACTTCGATCAGCCGGCTGTTCAGGTCGTCTATTTCGGTGAGAACGGCGCGGCTTTGCTCGACCAGTGTGGCGGCATCGTAGTCAGCCGCGGCGCCGTCATGCATGGCCTGCGGCGCCCCCCGCATCAGCAGCATGCCGAGCCGGTTCGTGGCCCCGCGCAACTGCACCAGCAGCACGCGTTCCCTGTCCTTCGGGCTGCGTTGCAGCAGCGAGCGCAAGTTGCCGTCGAGCTCGTCGTACAGCCTGCGAAAGTCCTGCACGACGCGCGGGTCAGTCAGACGCGCTGACACGAAGTCATGCTGGAGCTTCTCGGCGACCCGAACGGCATCCAACACCTGCCGGCGCACCTCCAACCGAACGATGACCTCGTTGCTCGCCCCGTGCAATTGCGCCAGTTCGTGAAGCATGACCAGCACAGCGGCAGCAAAGACGGCGGCCACCACGCCGAGGCCGACTGCAAGCCGTGTGCGTAGCGAGATTCGCTCAAGTGCCATCCGCCGGCTTGCCCCCCTTCTGGGCAGAGCGCGCAGTCGCTCGTCTCAGCAGTCGTTGAAAGCGCTCCGCCGGAAGCCATTCCACGTAGCCGTCGGGGCTCAACACCCAGCCGCCGTGCTGGCCGTGACAGGCGGGGTCAGGGTCAAGGGCCATCACGTCGGGGTTGCCCGTCTGTGTTCTGCGGCCGGCGGGCAGGTAGAGGTAGCGGGGGTCGGGCACGTCGCACACTCTGGCGGCCGGGCAGTTGAGCTGCTCCTCAGTCAGGTAACCGGCGTTCACGAGTTCCTGTAGCGATGCCGGTTCTGCGCCGGCGTGCCCCCGGCGGTAGCTTTGGACGGCGTCGCCGATGGCCAGCAGTCGGTGCCTGCACTGCTGGCGGGCGGCGCTCAACTGCTCGGCGCGCAGTCGCGGGGCGACCTGGCCCGACCATGCGGCCACGCCCGCGCCGACCAGACCCATCACCAGGCCCGCCGTCATCAGGGCGGCGGCGGCCGGTTCGCGGCGGTTGCGCCTCTCCCACCAGGCCAGCCCGGCCAGCACCACCGCACCGGCGCCGAAGCCCCAGTGCAGAAAGGACAGGAGCGCGAATGCGATGGCCGAGACAGCCAGAGGGTGGCGGAAGGTAGCCGGCAAGGGAGCAGCGGAGCGGCGGGCGCGCGAGCCGGGGTCGGGCAGCCCCGCCCGCAGCAGAAAGTGCGCGACGCCGATGTCCACCACGTCGCCGGCGCGAAGATGCGCCTCGTGGGCGGGAACGCCGTTGACCAGCATGCCGTTGCGAGAGCCGAGGTCCTCGACCCGGCAATCGTCCTGACCGACGTGGAAGTAAGCGTGACGGCGGCTGACCGAACGGTCAGTGAACACGACGTCGCACGTTGGCGACCTGCCCACCAGCAGCCCCTCCTCGCCGATTGCCACCCGCGAGCCGTCGTTCTCCTGCCCGCAGACCTCGACGTGGTAGGTCGGGTGCTCGTCGGTAGGTTCCGCCATAGCGCCAGTCCCGCAAAGGGATTACGGGGCGCCGGGGCTTCCGCCGCTATGCCCCGTCACAGTCGGCATGACTCTACCCAAAGGGGCCGGGCAGTGCAAGTCGCGGGGCGCGGGCCCAACGGGAGGGGACGGTGGTGGGTGGGGTCGGAGTTGAACCGACGACACCGTGATTTTCAGTCACGTGCTCTACCACCTGAGCTACCCACCCACCGTGAGAGCGTGATTCTATGCCCGGCAGTGTGCGGTGTCAAGGAAAGCGGGGGCGCTTGAGCGCGCCCGTCGCTTCAGCCGGTCAGGGCCTCGCGCACGGCGCAGCGGGCCGCTTCGAAGGCGTCCTCGAGCTTCTCCGGGTGGCTCCCGCCGGCCTGGGCCAGGTCCTCACGGCCGCCTCCGCCCCCGCCGACGAGGCGGGCCGCCCTCTGCGCAATCTCGCGGGCGTCCAGGCCCTGTTCGATCAGGTCGGCCGTGACGCCGACCACGAGGGCGACGCTCTGCCCTTCGGTGGAGGCCAGCACGCAGGCGAGGTTGCGGTTGCGCTGGCGCAGCACGTCGGCGGCGCTGCGCAGTTCAGCGTGGGTGCCACCCATTTCGGCGAGGACCATACGCACGCCGTCGACATCTTCGGCCCGGTCGAGCAGGCTGCCGCTGGCCAGGCTGCGGGCGGCGCGTTCCTTCTGTTCCTGCAGTTCCTTCTGCAGCTCGCGCATCTCGTCGACGATCTCCTGCGCCCGCGCCAGCAGATTCTGTTCCTGGGTGTTCAGCGCTGCGGCCGCCTCGGCGATCAGGCTCTCTCGCTCCCGCAGGCGCTCCAGCACGCAGAGCCCGGTAACGGCTTCTATGCGTCGCACGCCGCCGGCCACGCTGCTCTCCCTGGTGATGCGCAGAAGCCCGATTTCGCCGGTCTGGCGGCAGTGGGTGCCGCCGCACAGCTCACGGCTGCAGTCTGCGATGCTGATGACGCGCACGATGTCGCCATACTTCTCCCCGAACAGCCCGATCGCCCCGGCCTGCCGGGCCTCGCTCAGGCTCATACGGGTGGCGACGACGGGTTCGTTCTCAAGGATCTTGCGGTTTACGATGTCCTCCACCCGGCGCACTCTGTCGGGTCCGAGTTCGGTCGGGTTCGCGAAGTCGAAGCGGAGCCTCTCGGCGGAGACGAAGGAGCCGCTTTGTCGCGCATGCTCGCCCAGGACCTGGCGCAGGGCGTAGTGCAGCAGGTGCGTGGCGGTGTGGTTGCGTGCCGTCGCCTTGCGCACGTCGCGGTCTACGGCGCACGTCACCTCGTCGTCGACGGCGAGGTGTCCGCTCTCGAGCCGTCCGATGTGGAGGAAGAAGCCCTTCTCGCGCCGCACGCCGCTGAAGCGGAACTCGGCGCCCTGCGTTCCGCAGATGGAGCCGACGTCGCCCGCCTGGCCGCCCGCCTCTCCGTAGGCGGGGGTGCGGTCCAGCACGACGGCGGCCTGCTCGCCCGGCGCCAACTCGTCCACCAGTTCGTCATCCCGCACGATGCCCACCACGCGCCCGGCGCTCTCCAGGGTCTGGTAGCCGGTGAACTCGGTCTCCTGCGCCCTTTTGCGCAGTTGGCCGAGCGGCCCGGAGACGAACACGCTGCCTTCGAAAGCGGAGCCCTGCTTGCTGAGCATCTGGTGCTCTTCCATTTCGCGCAGGAAGCCCTGCATGTCCACCTGCATGCCCTCCTCCTGCAGAATGGACTCGGTCATCTCCACGGGGAATCCGTGGGTCTGGTAGAGGTCGAATACCTCCTTGCCGCGCAGAACGGTGGACTTCTGTCGTTTCAGGTTGGCGATGTGTTCCTGAAGGACCTGCGAGCCCCGCTGCACGGTCTTCTGGAATGCTTGCTCCTCCTGTGCGATCACGGTCTCTATGTGGCTGCGGCTGTCCGCCAGTTCGGGGTAGGGGTCGCTGAATACCTCGACCACGGGGTCGATCAGGCGGGTCAGGAAGGGCTCCTCGATGCCGATCTGGTAGCCATCGCGCACGGCGCGGCGCAGCAGCCGGCGCACGACGTAGCCGCGTTCCTCGTTGCTGGGTATGACGCCGTCGGCGATGCAGAAGATGACGGCGCGGGCGTGGTCGGCGATGCGGCGGGCGTTGGGCGCCGCATCGGCGTCGCCTGGGTCTGTGCCGCTGATATCGGCGATTGTCTGCACGAGCGGCCGAAAGATGTCGATGTCGAAGTTCGTCTCCACCCCCTGCATAACGCGCGCCAGGCGCTCCAGGCCGAGCCCGGTGTCTATGTTCTTCATGGGCAGGGGGTCGAGCACGCCGCCCTCGCGACGGTCGTACTGCTGAAAGACGAGGTTGTAGAGCTCCACGTAGCGCCCGCAGTCGCAGGCGGGATCGCACGACCTGTTGCCGCAGCCCTCGCCGGTGTCGTAATGGATTTCGCTGCATGGGCCGCAGGGTCCGTTTGGCCCCTGGGTCCGGGCGTTCTCGGGCCAGAAGTTCTCGTCTTCCCCGAAGCGGTAGATCTTCTGCTCAGCCAGCCCCACCACGTCGCGCCAGGCACGCTCGGCCTCGTCGTCGTCTTCGTATATGGAGACGACCATGCGTTCGGGGGGGATGCCCATTTCCTCGCGCATGAACTGCCACGCCCAGACGATGGCCTCTTCCTTGAAGTAGTCGCCGAAGGAGAAGTTGCCGAGCATCTCGAAGAAGCTGTGATGGCTGGCGGTGAGCCCCACTTTCTCGATGTCGCCCGTGCGCAGGCACTTCTGGCAGGTCGCAGCACGCTTGAGGTTCTGGTCGCCCTGACCGTAGAACTCGTCCTTGAACTGGTTCATGCCTGCCCCGGTGAACAGCAGCGTGGGGTCGCCGGTGGGCACCAGGGAGTCAGGCGGCACGATGCGGTGCTGATGCCGCTGAAAGAACTCCAGGAATCGCCTGCGTATCTCGTCGGTCTTCATGGTGGCTGCACGGAAAAAGGTGGCGGCCCGTAGCGGGGGGCCTGATGCCGAACGGGAATGGGTGCCGGCGCAAGCACCTGACACAAAGAGGGTAGCAACTGTGCCGGGCACCGTCAAGCGTTCGTCCGGGCGCGCTGAAGGGCCGCTCCATTGTCGGGGACGGCCCCCCTGCATAGAATGTGGTAGTGAACACAGACCGTCAGAACCTTGTCCACGGGGAGCGAACGACGTGGCGCAGACCTACCGCAGCACCGACTGGGAAAGCTATAAGATGGAGTATCGCAAGCCTCATCGGCAGATAGAGCCTGCCGCCGATGAGGTCCGCGTCGTTGACGAGGCCCTCACGGCGCTCTGCAACGCCGGGATACTGCCCCACACCGAGTACGACCACGGGCTGATGCTGGCCCACCGCAGGGCGGTGGCGCAGGAGTTCGAGATTCCCTGGACGGCGATCACGCCGCGCATGCAGCGGCTGCTTTACGCGATCAACGCCATAGCGCAGCCCCGCACCATGATCGCGGCGGGCGTGTTCTGCGGCAACACGTTCATCAGCAATGCCGGCGCGGCAGTCGGGCCGGGCGCCTGCTACCGGGCCGAACGGCTGGTGGGGGTTGAGATCAAGCCCGAAGAGGCCGAACGAGCCGAGCGAAACGTGCGCCGACTCGACCCCGACGGTGTCGCACACGTTGTGGCCGCAGACGCGGTCGAGGTGGCCAGGGACTTCGACGACACGATCGACCTGCTTTACCTGGATGCTGACGGAACGGACGGGCGGGGCAAGGGCATTTACCTGGACATTCTGCAGGCCGCCTGGGACCGCCTGCGGGAGGGCGCCCTGGTGCTCGCCCATAACAGCGTCAACTGCGCAGATCGCCTCGGCGACTACCTGGCTTTCGTGCGAGATGCCGCCAACTGCGCGGCGAGCGTAAACATCGTGTTTGACACGGAAGGACTGGAAGTCAGCCGCAGATAACCCCCGCTGAGCACGCCGAATGTCCTCAGTTGGACCTGACGACAGCTTACTGTGAATGCGATCATCTCACCGGGAGCGAACGCCGAGGCTGGTGAAGGCAGCCCCTGGCGTGGTCACCGCCGATGTTTCGCAGCCTGCTCTCGATGACGGGCACGCATCTGATCGGGGGGCGTGCGGCGGGCCTCACCTGGGGTTACCATCACAATCTGCCTTCGTGGCTCGTGATCGGGGCCAACATGGCGATCGAGACGTTCCTGGTACTGCTGTTCTATCCGCTGTTCGTCCTTTCCTACCGCAGTTTGATTGTGATCGGCCCGCTCAGGGACGCCCTGGAGCGCGCTCAGAACGCCGCCGAGGCCCAACGGGGCGTTGTGACCAAGCTCGGGGCGGTGGGGCTGTTGTTGTTCGTGTGGTTCCCGTTCTGGATGACGGGGCCGCTGGTCGGCAGCGTGATCGGGTTTCTGATCGGCCTGCCGACGGCGCTGAACCTGGCTATCGTGCTGCTGGGCACTTACGCGGCGATATTGTGCTGGGGCCTGGTGCTGCAGCACGCTTACAGCTACGTGGAGCGACTCGGCCCCTATGTCTCCTTCGCCGTGGTGGCGGTGGTCATTCTGCTCGCCGTCTCACTGCACATACGGCGCCTGGTCGGCCGCCAGGGCATCCGTTGTGAGTCTGACCAGGGATAGGCGCGCGCCACAGAGCGTCAGACCAGGTCGCAGGCCTCCGGCGGCATCCAGTGTGCGTCCTTGCCCCACCATTTCACGTTGCAGCCGATAGGGTTCGTAACGGGTGTGGGCACCGATTCGCCCGCAAGAAGGGCTTCCACGGCGTCACGCAGCTCGCTGGTGGTCGCCTGGTCCGCGTTGCGCGGGTTGTCGTCCATGCGGCCCGTGTAGCGCAGCTTGCGATCAGTGTCGAACACGAAGAAATGCGGCGTTCGCAGCGCCCCGTAGGCGCGGGCCACGTCCTGACTTTCGTCTCGCACGTATGGGAAGGGGAAGCCTTTCTGCTCCGCCCGCTGTTTCATGTGCTCCATATCGTCGCTCGGGTGCCCCTCGGTTTCGTTGGAGTTGATGGCGATCATCTCCACGCCACGGGGGTTGTAGTCATTGTAGAACTGGATCACGCGGTCTTCCGAGCCGACCACAAACGGGCAATGGTTGCAGCTAAACACCACGACCAGTACTTCCGCGTCGTCGAAGTCGCTGAGTGAGTAATCCTTTCCATCGACGCCGGGCAGCTTGAAATCCGGGGCCGACTCGCCAATCTGCAGTGTGAACGCCATAGAACGCTCCTTCCAGGAGTAGAACGAGAGGTCGTGGGATCTTTTATTGTGGCGTTTCGCGCAAGATTTTCTGATACGGCTGCCACTGGCCGAAGCTCTCCAGGTGACCCCAGTAGGCCATGTAACCGATGAAGAGCCATATGCAGGCCGCGCCCACCAGTGCGCAGCCTGCGATGGTGCGCAAGGTCCTGGCGCGCAGCCACGCGTTGAGTGCGAACAGGGCGCCGCCGCCACCGGTCAGGATGAAGCCCGCCCCGCTGAGCAATGGCGATCTGGTGAGCCCGAGGCCGACAATGCGAGCGCCGATGACGACGGCAGCCAGGCTGACCGGCAGCAGGTAGATGGCCACAGGCGCGAGGCTGAAGCCCCGCCACAAGCCCCAGGCGATCGCGAGCAGTGCCACGCCCAGCAGCACGCTCGGCTCGCCGAACGCGATGTTGTAGGCCCCGGGAAGCGGCCAGGTGAAGCATACGTGCAGTCCGCACAACAGCGCGACGGCCGCCGGCGGCAAGAGCGCCAGCGCCCAGGCACGCTGATCCTGCCGGGGGACGGTGACAAGGAGGTAGAAGGCGAGCACAAGCAGTCCCGCCCCCATACTGACCAACATGAGCGTCACATAGTCGATGAACATGAGCCGGCCCCCGTCAGATAGCTCGTGCGCGCCCGCGATTCACCCCCGCCGCTGTCGGCGCGCCATCCGTTGTCTGCCCATACGAGTATAAAGGGCGCGCGTTCCGTGTGCAACCGGACGTGGCAGGTCGGCAAGTTCTGCCGAACAGTGAGTTGACAAAGGGGTCGCTCGCGTGTAAGTTTACAGGGAACTTGGCAGATCCGGAGAGCATCCTGACACGCCCAGCCGGCTGACCGTGCCCGGGTTCGGCGGGCAGGGCGGCGTTTCATTGTTACGGGAGACAGACTATGGCGGCCGCCAGACGGAATTCGGAGTCCGGAGTCATAATCGCGCTGGTCTTCTTCGTGGTGCTGGCCTTCGCGGGCATCGGGTGCGCCATCTGGTTCGGGCAGCAGCTCGCCCAAACACGCACGGCCGTGGGGAGCACCCAGGATGCATTCGCGGAGACCGTCGCCGCTGTGTTCCAGGAGAACGGGTGGGAGCTGAGCGCCGCCAGCCCCGACGAGCTGGGGGTGCGCTTCAAGAGGGAAGCGTTCGCCGACGTGGCGGAGAAACTGCAGCAGGCAGCGGCCTACGAAAACCAGGTCAAGCCAGCCCTCGGCTGGGAGAGCATTGAGGGCATGAAGAATGCCATCGCCGTCTCTCCCGCGCAGCAGCAGATAGCCGCCGAAGGAGATGAGCCTTTCAGCACCGTGCAGCGGCTGCTGATGCACTACGAGAGCGCGTACCGGCGCATGGGCTCCGAGCTGGAGCAACTGCGTGCCCAGAACGCGGGCCTCATCCAGCAGAAGGAAAACCTGTCGAAGCAGGTCGCCCAGCAGGAGCGAAACCTGCGAGAACAGCTCAATGATGCCGAGCAGGAGTTCAAGGAATCGTTGGCCAAGATGCGGGCTGATTACCAGGAAGTCCTGGCCAGCTTCGAGAATATGCGCCAGCAGGCCGCCGACTGGCAGCAGGAATACCAGCAGGCTCTCAACCAGCACAATGCCCTGGCCTCCGACCTGAAGGACCAGATCGCCGCTCTGCAGAGCGAGCTTCGCGAGATATATAGCCCGGGCGAGCGCGAGCAGATGACGCCAGAGGGCCATGTTCTGTCCGTGGACAGCCAGTTCGACTCCGTGTTCATCGAGGGCGGGCAGGACAAGAACGTGCGCGAGAACGACACGTTTGTCGTCTACGGCAAGACGCCTGACGGGAAGGACCGCATGAAAGGCCTGGTCAGGGTCAGCCAGGTGTACGATACGACCTCGCGCGCCAGCATCCTGCAGGAAGACGAGGTCATCGTCGAGGATGACTACATTGTCACCATGAAGGAATGGCGACTCTTCCACGGCCAGCAACAGGAATCCTGAACCGCGCGGGAGAAGCCTGAACCTGCAGCACTGCGACCCACCGGCTTGCCCCTAGCGATCCGGTGGGTCATAATGTACCTGCCGGCGGTAACACGGGACGGGGGAACGATTTCGGGGTGGTGTAATTGGTAACACAGCGGGTTTTGGACCCGCTATTCCTGGTTCGAGTCCAGGCCCCGAAGCCATGCGGCCCGGCGCCGCGTGCGAGGCGCCGGGCCGCCGTCACATGCGCGCGGGCAGGGGCGGAGGACCCACCTCCGGACGTTAAGACGCCCCCAGGGCGCTGCACGCCACGTTTGCCATCACCAGGATGCCCGGGCGCAGAGCCTCGGAGCCGAAGTCGAAGCGGCTCGTGTGCAGATTCGCCCCGCACTCCACGCCGAGGTGGAAGATCACGCCCGGCACGCCGCCTTGCTCGGGCAGGTAGAAGGCGAAATCCTCGGCACCCATCCGTTGCTCCTCCGCCTCCAGCACGTTCTGCGGGCCCAGAAGGCGGCACGCGACATCGCGCACCAGCTCCAGCAGAGTCACGTCGTTCCTGACGGGCGGATAGGTGCCCAGGTCTGCGAACTCCACCTTCCCGCGCCAGCCGTCCGCGACGGTGCCCGCGACCGCCTCCAGCCGGCGCCGCAGATCGCGCAGAACGTCCATCTGCATGGCGCGAATCGTTCCCTCCAACTCGGCCACCTCGGGGATGATGTTCTCCTTCGTGCCGGCGTGGAATGAGCAGAAACTGAGCACGGTCGGCTGCGCGGGGTGCATCTCTCGGCTTACGATGGCCTGGGCGGCGACGACGATCTGTGAGGCGATGAACACGGGGTCCACCGTGCTGTTGGGCATAGCGCCGTGGCCGCCGCTGCCCCTGACGCGCATGCGGAAGCTGTCCATGCCCGCATACGGCGTCGGGCCGAGAACAATCTGGCCGGGTGCGGCCGAGTTGTTGCAGTGCAGGGCAAAGATGCAGTCCACGTCGGGCTGCCGCAACGCTCCGGCCTCGACCATGCAGCGGCCGCCCGCGCCGCCCTCCTCGGCCGGCTGGAAGATGAGCTTCACGCTGCCTGGCAGCTCCCCGCGGCGCGCGGCGAGCACCTGCGCAACGCCGAGCAGAATGGCCACGTGGCCGTCGTGGCCGCAGGCGTGCATCGTCCCCTCGGTGGCCGATGCGTAGTCTAGGCCCGTTTCCTCGCGGATCGGCAGCGCGTCCATGTCCGCCCGCAGGGCCACGGTTTGGCCGGGCGCCGCCCCCTGCAGCACGCCGATCACGCCCGTGCCGGCGACGTGAGTGCGCACCTGGTCGAAACCCAGCTCATCCAGCCGCCGAGCCACCAGCTCAGCGGTATGGTGCTCCTGGTAGGCGAGCTCCGGGTGGCGGTGCAGCTCTTCGCGGATGGCGCGGGCTCGCTCGACGACTTCGTCAGTTATGCTCGTGATGTTCATGGTGTATGTGGCGGGTGCCCGAGAGGGGTTCAGTGCGGGTCAGGTGGCGGCCAGTCCGGCACGCGGAGCGGCTCTCCACCGGCCAGGGTACTCTTGTGAGCGGTCGCGCCGGCGGCCATGTACCGGACGGCTTCCCACACATTGATGGACGGTGTCCGGTCTTCTGCGACGGCGCTTACGAACTCGTGGACCAGGTACGGGTGCGAACCCCCGTGGCCGCCGTAGACTCCGTCACCTACGGCGCCTTCGAAGGCATCGTAGACCGTCTGCGGCAGCGGCTGCCTCATGTCCTCAACGCTCAGGTGTTCCCAACTCTCCTTCGTTACCCAGTTGTCCTCCCGGAAACTCGCCTCGGTGCCGAACACGCGGAACATCTCCTCGCCGGTATGCCCGATGCGGCGGCATTCGCTGATGCGCATCGTCGCCCCGTTGCTCATGCGAAAGAGCGCTGTCTCGTTCATCAGGCTGTTGGCGAAGTAGGGGTCGCTACTTTCGTCCTGCTGGCCCCAGCAGACGACCTTGAGGGCGTGGGCGCGCATGACACTCATCGGCCCGCTGACAGAGTGCGTGGGGTAGTGCATAGGCCC
Source organism: uncultured candidatus Brocadiaceae bacterium (assembly GCA_964421565.1). Classification (GTDB taxonomy): domain Bacteria; phylum Planctomycetota; class Brocadiia; order SM23-32; family SM23-32; genus CAYQXJ01. The sequence goes on along the minus strand of CAYQXJ010000003.1, from coordinate 205,539 downwards.
GCCCACGACGCCGCGCTCGCGGTATTGGCGGCTGCGTTCCCGCCACTCCTCGCCCGCCTGGCTCGCCGCGCGGTGCTTGCTCACTTCGCGCAGGTTGCAGGCCGGGCTGTCCACATCGTGGAAGTACTGCCCTTCAGCATGCACGAAATCGCCGAAGTCGCCCTGCGCTGCGCGCCGACGGCAGTACACGGACTGCGGGCGATAGTAGGTCGTCTCGCCGAGCATGTAGTGCATGCCCGTGCTTTCAGCGCATCTGACCAGGCGGTCGCACCAGTCGAGTATCTCGTCGGCGTCGGGCAGGCTCACCACGGGCACTGCGCTGTAGACGTGCTTGCCGGCGTCCATGGCCCGGATGCACTGGGCGGCGTGAAGCCATGGCTGTGTGATGATCACCAGGGCGTCCACATCGCTGTGGCAGGCTTCCTCCAGCGAAGAGTAGGCGTCTGCCGGGCGAAACTTGCCCTGGAAACGTGGATCCTCGGCGAACTTGCGGACGCGCTCCGCCTCGCGATCGCACAGGGCGATGCGGTCAGTGAACGGATGTGCGCAAAAAAGCGGGGCGAACTGCGAACCGAAGTCGCCGAGACCGACAAGACATATGCTGATGCCCATGCTGTGCCTCCTGGCGTCCGGAGTGACGCTTGGCCCGTCCTGTTAAGACATTCCATCGCAGGCCTTTATGACGGAATGGGTTCGTTTTGCAGCGGCGAGGGCCCATGGGGGCGGCAGTCCCTTGCGGGCCGCGGCACCGCTACGCCGCACAGCCTATTCGTTGTGGGGGCTGAACACAAGCGCCCGTGGGGGCGCCGCGACGCTCGATCTGCGCCGACCGGAGCTTGTCCCACCGCCGCCTTTGCGGCAGAATGCAGGCCCGCCACCTGGTGGCGCTGACCGGCACCGAGAGGAGAGGAACGAGATGGCCGACTTCGACGACGTGTACGTCACGGAGGTTACGCTGCTTCCCGACGACCGGCGCATCTTCCACCGTGCGGACTGCCGCTACGAGCGCGCGACCGAGGTGCTCGACGCGGAGTTCAAGAGCAACACCCTCATCTGCACGCTCAAGCTCGGCGGACGCAAGCGTATGAAGCTCGCCGTCCACGCCGTCGGCGACACCCTCTTCCGCGTTCAGGGCTTGCGGGGGCGTGTCGCGTTCGACGAAACGAGCCCCATGCTCGCCGTGCAGGAGTTGCCGGCGCAGCAGGTCGAGTTCCGCGAGGTCGAGGGGGCCTTCGTGCTGACCAGCGGCAAGGCGGCGGTCCGCATCACGCGCGCCCCGTTCGGCATGGCATTACTCAACGCGCGGGGCGAGACCCTCTGGCAGATTGAGGGTGATGACATGGCCGTCCAGCCCCTCGGCTGGCGCACCTCTGGCGACGCTGAGCACCCCTTCGTGAGCTGGCGGATCGAGCAGGACGAACGGCTGTTCGGCATGGGAGAGAAGTGGAACAAGGTGGAGAAGACGGGCACCCGCGCCACCATCTGGCAGGCGGATACCTGCGGCACCAACTCCACCGACCTCAGCTACAAGGCTGTCCCCGTGCTGTTCAGCACCCGCGGCTGGGGCATGATGTTACACAGCTCGTATCGTAACTTCTGGGAGATAGGCGATGTCAGCTACATCAGCGGTTCGCTGCTGACTGAGGATGACAAGCTGGACCTCTTCCTGTTTGCCGGGCGTGGCCTGAAGGACCTCATCCGCCAGTACACCGGCCTGACCGGCCGACCGAACGTGCCGCCGAAGTGGGCTATGGGCGTGTGGCTGAGCCGTTGCCAGTACACCAGCCGCGAGCAGGCCGAACGCGCCGCCCGCGGCATGCGCGAGCGCAGGATTCCGTGCGACGTGGTGCACCTGGACCCGAAGTGGATGAAGGTCCATTACTACCCGAAGATCGGCGTGGACGCCTGCGACTTCGACTGGGACGAGGAGGCATTCCCACGTCCCGAGGAGATGTTCCGGCAGTTCGCCGAAGATAACTTCAACGTATGCCTCTGGATCAACCCCTACCTGCCCGAGGGGACGCCGATCTATGAGGAGGCGGCCGCCGAGGGATATCTGGTCCAGGCGCCCGACGGCCGACCTGCCCGCAACGACCACGGCCAGCCCGTCGGCATGATCGACTGGACCAATCCCGACGCCAAGGAATGGTGGAAGGATCACCTGAAGGAGCTGCTGCGCAGGGGTGCATCCGTGTTCAAGCCCGATTACGGCGAGCGCGTGCCGCAGGACTGCGTCTTCGCCAACGGCCGCACCGGCGCCGAGATGCACAACCTCTTCCTGCTGCTCTACAACGAGGCGGTCTTCGAGGCGACGGCGGAGCAGACGGGGCAGAGGATCGTCTGGGGGCGCAGCGGTTACATCGGCAGCCAGCGCTATCCCGGCACGTGGGCCGGCGACACGCAGGTGCACTGGCGCGCGATGCGCTGCTGCATGCGCGGGGGCCTGAGCGCGGGGCTGACGGGCTTCGCGTTCTGGAGCCACGACATCGGCGGCTTCACCGGCCCGAAACCGAGCCCTGAACTCTATATCCGCTGGGCGCAGTGGGGGCTGCTCTCGCCGCTCTCGCGCTTCCACGGCACCACGCCCCGCGAACCGTGGCAGTACGGGCAGGAGGCGGAGAAGATCGTGGGCGATTACTGCCGGCTGCGCTACCGGCTGATGCCCTACCTGCTGTCCGCTGCACGCGAGAGCAGCCGCACCGGTGTGCCGATTATGCGGCACATGGCGCTGGAGTTCCCGGACGAACCGAACGTGCACACGCTCGACGACCAGTACATGCTGGGGCGCGACCTGCTGGTGGCGCCGGTCATGGTCGCCGGGGCGCGCTCGCGCAACGTCTACCTGCCCGCCGGCCGCTGGGTGGACTTCCACAGGCCGGCGAACGTCTACGAGGGGCCCGGGTTCGTCGAGCTCCCGGCGCCACTGGCGCGCATGCCCCTGCTGGTGCGGCAGGGAGCGGTGATCCCGCAGCTTACCGGCAATCCACAACACCTGAAGGCGGGGCCGGCGAAACGGCTCGTGGTGGACGTCTACCCCGGCAAGGGAAGAGAGAGCGTGACCTGGCAGGATGAGGGCGTGCAGGTGCGCATCACGGCTCTGAGCGCCCCCGGGCGGGCCAGCTTCAGCGTGAATCCCGCACCGCTTAAGCTGAAGGTCCGCTTCCTCGGCGTGGCGGCGACGCAGGTGGAGTGCGAAGGCGCTGAATGCACCTGGCAGGTGAGCAAACAGGCCACCGAAGTCAGCCTCGACGCCCGCCACGGCGCGGCCGTCACGATTGAAGCATGAGTGCAGGTGCTCCCACTGGTTTCAAGTATTGACTGCTGTGTTGCCGTCCGTGCGCGAACTGGCGCAATGGCTGGTAGTGAATCCAAACACCGCCGCGCGGGCGTACCGCGAACTGGAACACACAGGGGTGCTGCGGACGCGGCGGGGCTGACCAGGCACTATGGCCGGCGCGTTGCAGTCAGCTTCCGCGTTCACCGCGGGCAGGTGGTGGGGCTGGGCTTGCTGCCGCGTGGGGTGGGCGCTCAGCGCAGGTCGGCGCCGAGTTCGCGGCGGAGGGCCTCCAACACGTTCTGGACGGCCGTCTCGGCCTCGTCGGCGGTCATGGTGCTGTCGGGGCGGCGCAGGGTCAGCTCGAAGGCCACGCTCTTGCGCCCGTCGGGCACGGGGTCGCCGCGGTAGATGTCGAACAACTGGATCGACTCCAGCGTATCCGGCGCGCTCTTGCGAACGGAGCGCTCCAGGTCTGCCCAGAGCACCTGTTCGTCCACGACCACCGCGAGGTCTCGGCTCATGGCGGGGAACTCAGGCACTGGCTGGTAAGCGGGGGCGATGCGTGCCCGGTCGATCAGCAGGTCGAAGTCCAGTTCCATCAGGGTCGGTCGCGTGCGCAGGTCCAGCTCCTCCGCGACCCCCTCGTCGACTACGCCGGCCGCCCCGAGCAGGTCCCCGCCGAGGCGCAGCACCAGCGCCATGTCATCGCGGAACGGGCCGGCACAGGTGGGCTCCTCATCAGGCCTGTCCGGGATGCCGAGCTCACCGAGCAGGTTGTCCAGAACCCCTTTGAGGACGCGCAGCCCGTGGTCGCGGTCGGTCAGCAAGGCGAGGGTCTGCTTCTCGCAGGGCAGTTGCTGCCCCGGTTTCGGCAGGTAGGCGGCCCCCAGCTCGAACAGGTCCACCTTCGCGGTGCCGTGGGCCTCGTTGAGGCGCTTTACGTCGAGCAGGTTGGCCATCTGGGTCAGCCGCAGATGGGTGCGATCGACGGTGACGGGGTTGCGCAGCTCAATCGGCGCCTGATCCGTCCACGGCTGAGTTAGCTGGACATCGTCTGGTGTGATGAGCGTGTAGGTCATCGCCTCGCAGAAGCCCTCGCCCGCGAGCATCTGCCGCGCGCGGCGGCGCATGATGTCTGCCTTGGCGGGCACTACTGTGCGGACCGTGATTTCGGTCGTCTCGCTGATCTTGTCGTAACCGTGGATGCGTGCCACTTCCTCGATCAGGTCCACCTCGCGGGTCAGGTCGCGCCGCCAGCTCGGCACCTGCACGGTGACGGCTTCCTCGTCGTGGTGCAGGAGCTGGAGGTCGAGGCCCCGGAAGATGGCCATCACTTTCTGGGGCGGCACGTGGATTCCGAGCACGAGCGCGAGCCGCGCGAACCGCATGGTGACCTGCGGCGTGGGGGTCTCGTCGAATCGCAGCTCCGCGTTGCCGCGCAGGAGCGTGCCCCCTGCGAGGTCGCAGATGAACTGGCAGGCGCGGCGCGATGCCCAGTCGGTGACCTGGGGGTCGATGCCGCGCTGGAAGCGATAGCTGGACAGGCTTGCGACCTGGTGCGCCCGGCTGGTGCGGCGGTTGTTGACGGGGTCGAAGCGCGCCGCCTCCAGTAGCACGTCGGTGGTGGTCTCGGAGATCTCCGACTCCAGTCCGCCCATCACCCCTGCCAGGGCGACCGGGCCGTGCTCGTCCGCGATGACGCACTCGGTTCCTTCCAGCTCGAGTTCGGAGCCGTCTATCAGCGTGATCGTCTCGCCTGCCTGCGCCTGGCGCACAATGATGTGGTTGCCGTCCAAGAGGGCCAGGTCGAAGGCGTGAAGCGGCTGGCCGGCTTCGAGCATGACGTAGTTGGTGATGTCGACGACGTTGTTGACCGGGCGCACGCCGCAGGTGGTCAGTCGGTGCTGCATCCACTGCGGGCTCGGGCCGACCTGGACACCGGTGACGACGCGCGCGGTGTAATGCGGGCAGAGCTCGGGAGCGGAGACATCGACTGCAGCGGCGTCCGACCAGGGCCGTTCGCCCTGGTGCAGTTCGATGACCGGGCGGGCGGATGCCGTATCGGTGATGGCCGCGATCTCGCGGGCGATGCCGATGTGGCAGAGGCAGTCGGGCCGGTTGCTCTTGATCTCGACGTCGAGCATCCAGTCATCGCCCCGGGGCTCGTAGCTGTCCACGTTCAGGCCGCTGTGGCTCAGGCGGGCGGCGAGTTCGTGCGCGGGCAGCTCGAACGGGCAGTAATCTCTCAGCCAGTTGTAGCTTGCTTTCATGGATTGCCGGCCCCGAGGTCAGAACTGACGGAGGAACCGCAGGTCGTTCTGGAAGAACAGTCGCCCGTCCGGGATGCCGTATTTCAGCATGGCGATGCGGTCGGCGCCCATGCCGAAGGCGAACCCCGTCCAGCGCTCGGTGTCATAGCCGATGGCTTCGAAGACGTTAGGGTCCACCATGCCGCATCCGAGCAGCTCAATCCAACCGCTGTAGCTGCAGGTGCGGCATCCGTTTCCGCCGCAGTTCACACAGGTGCAGTGCAACTGCGCGCTCGGCTCTGTAAATGGGAAGTAGTCCGGCTCGAACCGCACCTCCACCTCCTGGCGGAACAGGCGGCGCAGGGACATGTGGAGGACGGCCTTCAGGTCGCCGAAGTTGACGCCTTCGTCGACCATAAGGCCCTCGATCTGGTGGAACATGCTGAAGTGTGTGGCGTCTTCGGTGTCGCGCCGAAAGCAGCGGCCGGGGGCGATGATGCGCAGCGGCGGCTGGCGCTTCTCCATCACGCGGACCTGGCAGGGGCTGGTCTGCGGCCGAAGCAGCACGCTGTCGGTGATGTAGAAGGTGTCCCACGCGTCTCGGGCCGGATGGTCTGGCGGGATGTTGAGCGCCTCGAAGTTGTACCAGTCGGTCTCCACTTCCGGCCCGCTGACCGCCTCGAAGCCGAGCTCGCGGTATATGTCCACCAGTTCGTCCATCACCTGGACGATGGGGTGGATGCTGCCGCGCGGGGGGCGGATGCCGGGCAGGGTGGGGTCGGGGCGGGCGGCCGTCTGTTCGGCGGCGCCGCTGGCGATGCGCTCCTGGGCCTGGGCGACGAGGTCGGCCAGTTTCTGCTTCAACTCGTTGGCGGCTCGGCCGGCGGCCGGGCGCTCTTCGGGCGGCAGTTGGGGGATGCGCGTGAACAGCTCGTTGACCTTGCCCTTGCGCCCCAGGTACTCCACGCGCACCTGTTGCACGGCCTGCTCGGTTTCTGCCCGTTGCAGGGCCTGTTGCGCCTCGGCCAGCATTCGGTCGGCGGCGTCGGCCATGGCATTCTCCCGGCGGGGGGCGAAGGCGGGGATTTCTCAGATGGCCTCGCGGGCGGCTGTCACCAGTTGGTCGAAGGCGGCAGGGTCGGTGAGGGCGAGGTTGGCGAGGATCTTGCGGTCCAGCTCGACGTTGGCCTTCTTCAGTCCGCCCATGAACTGGCTGTAGCTGATGCCACGCATGCGGCTGGCGGCGTTGATGCGCGTTATCCAGAGCCGCCGGAATTCGCGCTTCTTGCGGCGGCGGTCGCGGCGTCCGTACCACCAGGCACGCCTGACGGTCTCCTTGGCGGCACGGTATAGCTTGCTTCGGGCGCCGCGGTAGCCCTTGGCTGCCTTCAGCAGCCGGTTCACGCGGCGCCGCCGTGCGTGTCCTCCAGTTGTTCTCATGGTTGCTTACCTGGTTGGTCTGGGGTTGGGCGGTGCTACTGTATCTTGCCGTACTGTGTCTCGAACCGCTGGCGGTCTGCTTCGGAGAGCTCTGTCCATCCGCTCAGCCGGCGCGCGCGGCGGGGGCGCTTGTGGCTCATGTAATGCCTCTTGCCGCGATGGCGGCGCAGAATCTTGCCTGTTTTCGTGCGCTTCAGGCGGTCCGCAATCCCTTTATGGGTCTTCCCGGACATCGTGGACTCCGTAGTTGAGATTCTATTGGGTCGGGGCAGCCAGAACGGGCATGACAATCCGCGTGCCACCGCTCGACGGGGCACTGCACTGCAGGCGCGTGACGCGGGTCCCGCCGCGTCGTCGGGCTCCGCTGCGGGCTACTTCGGCTTCAGCAGCATCGTCATGCGACCTGCGCTCTGGCGCTCGGGACCGCGCTCCATCTGACCGACATCGGTCAGCCGGTCGGCGAACTCGCGCATGGTCTCCATCGCCATGTCGCTGCGGGCGCGTTCTCGCCCACGTAGTCGCATGGAAACCATCACCTTGTCGTGTTCTTTGAGGAACTCTCGGGCCCGATCGGCTTTGAACGCGAGGTCATGCTCCTGGGTGGCCAGGCCGATCTGGACCTCTTTAAGCCGGGCGCGATGATGTTTCTGGCCCTGGCGTTTCTTCTTCTGGCGGTACTTGAACTTGCCGTAGTCGAGCAGCTTGCATACGGGCGGGTCGGCATTGGGCGCGACCTCGACCAGATCCAGCTCCATCTCGCGCGCCTTCTTCAGTGCGTCATCGCGGGAAACGATGCCCAACTGATCGCTATCCTGGCCAACGAGCCTGACCATCGGCGCCGTCACGCGCTCGTTAACGCGGTAGTCCGGAATGACTGCTTCTCCTCTCAGAGACAATGGTTTAATGGGCACCCCCGATGTTTCGGGGCGCACCATATCCGTCGGGTCTGACCCCTGATTCGCCAATGCTACGACAAAACCGCCGGCGAATCAAGCGAGAGGGGGCGCAGGTCTGCGGCGGGCGGTCCGCCTGGCCCTGCGTTTGATTCTGCGCGTGGGCGGGTCGGCGGACGTGCTGGCCGCCACAACGCGGCGATGCCGAGGGCTGAGAGCCCTGGAGGGCCCTTGACAGGCAAACTGTGCCGATGTATAGTGGGGGGGCATGGAAGGGGCAACGCGAACGAAAGGGCGCCTGGAGGTGTGCGATGGGGGGTTCGATGATTCTGCACGTCGACATTGATGCGTTTTATGCTTCCGCCGAACAGGTGTTGGATGAGCAACTGCGCGGCCGGCCGGTGGTTGTCGGCGGTGGGGCGGGGGGCAGGGGAGTGGTTGCGTCCGCCTCGTACGAGGCGCGGCCTTACGGGGTGAAGGCCGGCATGCCGATATGGCGGGCAAGGGAGCTTTGCCCGACGGGCGTCTTCGTGCCGGGACATCACGACGAGTACAACCGCCTGGCTGAGCAGGTGATGGACGTTCTGCGCGGGCTCAGCCCGTCGGTGGAGCAGGCGTCGCTGGACGAGGCGTACGTGGATCTGCGTGGCTGCGAGCGGCTGTACGGGCTCTGGTCGGCGCGTCCGATCGGGCGCATGCCGTTCATGCAGGTGGCGGAGGGGGTGTACCGGCGCTCGGGACTGCGGGCGATACCCAGGCGCGGGCGCGTGCTGCTGCCGCAGGAGGGCCGCTGGGCGGGGGCGGTGGCGTTGTGGACGCGGCGCGTCGTGAAGGGGCGCACGGGGCTCGACGTGTCGGTCGGCATCGGACCGAACAAGCTGGTGGCGAAGGTGGCCTCCGGCTACGCCAAGCCGGCGGGGGTTGCCTTCGTGCATGCGGGCGCCGAGTCCGCCTTTCTGGGGTTGCTTGAATTGAAGGATATACCCGGCATCGGGCGCGCCGTGCGCGAGCGGTTTGCGAAGTGGAACGTGCTGACCGTGGCCGACGCACGCCGCCTGCCGCGCGACCTGCTGCAGGATGCCTTCGGGCAGCAATGGGGCAGCACCCTCTACGACCTGCTGCGCGGGACTCTGACCGAACCGGTCGAAGCCTCTGGCTGGGACCGGCCGAAGAGCATCAGCCGTGAGACCACGTTTTGGTCGGCCTCGAACGACGCCGGGTTCGTGGAATCCATGCTGTTCTCGCTTACTGAGCGGCTGGGCAGGGCGCTGCGGCGGGAGGGCATGCGGGGGCGGACCGTTCAGGTGAAGGTGCGGTTTGCGGACATGCGTACGGTGCAGCGATCCCGCTCGCTGGGGGGGTATACGGACTGTGACCAGGTGATCTTCAGCGCAGCGCGGCGGCTGCTGCGGCAGTGTCGGGCGCGCACGCGGCGCGTCCGGCTGGTCGGCGTGGGGCTGACGGACCTGCGCCCCTCGCACGTGCATCAGCAACTGCTGTTCGACGACGATGTGGAACGCAGCCGGCGCATCGACCGCTGCCTGGACGGCCTGCGCGAACGGTTCGGCTTTGACGTGGTGCGACGCGGTCCGGCCATCGTTGTGGCCGAAGCCCGCGACGCCGTGGCGCAGGCGCCGGACATCAGCGCCATGATGCGAGGGTAACCCATCGGGGGTGCGCCTTTGACCGGCGGTGGGGAGAGCGCTAAAATCCCCGTGTCACTTCACGCCGGTCTTGCACAGCTTCGGAGAATGTCTCGCCGTGACCCCCCAACTGCCTGTATCCGACTCGGACGCTACTGCCCAGAGCTGCCTGACCCTTCGCAGCGTTGTTATCGGCCTGTTCTTCTGCGTGTTGATCGGCTTGGCGGGCCCCTACTGGACGGTTTACCGCATGCTTTCGGGCATGTTCGCCGATTACCACGCCGCAGGCCCTGTCTTCTGCCTGCTGACGGCTATCCTGTTCTTCAACATCTTGCTGGGTCTCCTCTCCCGGCGGCTGCGCCTGAGTGGGGGCGAGCTGCGCGTCATCACGGCCATGTGCATCACATCCGGTGCGATCGTTGTCTCGGGCTTGATCGCTTACCTCATCCCCGGCATGACGGCGCCGTACTACCATGCGACCCCCGCCAACCAGATTCATACCCGCGTATGGCCGTTGTTGGAAGAGCTGAGCATGCAGAAGTGGCTGTTTGCCGTTGACCCCAACGGCGGGCATGTGGCGATAACGAAGTGGTGGGCGGGCATACCGGTGGGCGAGCCGATCCCGTGGGGGCCGTGGGTGAAGCCGCTTGTGTGGTGGGGCGTGTTCGTGACGGCAATCTTCGGCTGCATGATTGCGTTGATGTCCGTGATGCGCAAGCAGTGGGTGGATTACGAGCACCTCAGCTTCCCCATCGCCCAGGTCCCCGACGAGGTCTGCCGGGCCGTTGAGCGCCCGGGTTCGGCGACCGTCATGCGCAGCAAGGTCTTCTGGCTGGGGGTTGGGTTTGCTGTGCTGGTCGGCCTCTGCCGGGGGTTGAGCAATCACTTCCCCGGCATCCCGGCGTTTCGCATACAGCACACGGTGAGCGGCCTGGGGCCGATGAACCTGAGGGTGAGCGTTAGCCTGTTGATCATCGGGCTCGTGTTTTTGGTGCCGAGCCGCGTGGCGTTCAGCATATGGTCGCTGAACCTGGCCTCGTGGATCCTGCGCTCGTTTCTGAGGGAGTACGGCTTTACGCTCGATGAGTGGATGCTTTACGGCGTGGTGGGCCACGGCGAACTCTCGCACGTGGCCATGGGTGCGATGGCCGCCTTTGCCGCCGGCAGCGTGTGGATGGCGAGGCGCCATCTGCTGCGCGCCCTGCGTTGCGTGTTCGGCTCGGAAAGGGGCTACGACCGTGGGGAGCCGCTCTCCTACCGTGCGGCGTTCGTCATCATGACGCTGGGCCTGGGCGCGATGATCGTGTGGTTCCACTTCCTGGGCCTGCGGCCGCACTATGCGTTGATCCTTCTGCTGGTGACCTTCATCATCTACTACGCGCTGGCCCGCGTGATTGCCCAGTGCGGCCTGCCGGCCATCAACTCCCCGGCGGTGCCGAGCGTCTGGATGTCGAGCGCCTTTGGTTCATCCCTGCTTGGTGCCCGGCAGTCGGTCGCCCTGGGCGCTCACCTGATGTGGCACCAGGACCTGCGCAACTCGGCGATGTCCGGGGCGGCGCACGGCATGTATCTGACCGGCCGGCGGGGGCGAGGGCTTTTCTGGGTGCTGATGGCGGGCTTGCTGGTCACTTACACGGTCGGCTCTCTCTGCACGATATACCTGGGTTACCGTCACGGGGGCAGCACGCTGCACGACTGGTACATCAACCTCTCGTCGCAGTTGGCCTGGATGTGGAGCTCTTCGAAGGCGCAGGGTCTGGCAACGGCGAGCACGGCAGGACTGACGTGGACCGGTGTTGGCGCCGTAGTGATGGCGCTGCTGTTGGTGGCACAGCGGCTCTTCTTCTGGTGGCCCCTCCATCCGGTGGGCTTCATCACCAGCGGCACGTTTCTTGTGACCGTGTTCTGGTTTTCGGTGTTCCTCTCATGGCTGCTCAAGGTGTTGCTGGTCTACCTGGGCGGCGCCAAGGCCTACCGCACGGCCAGGCGTTTCTTCATCGGGGGGGTTCTCGGCACCTTCGCCTGCGCCGGCCTGTGGGCCGTTGTCGACACCTGGTGGGACGGTGGAGGAGGCATCTTCAGCCTTTAGGGGCTTCGGCGGCGCCTTGCCCGACGGCTTGCGTGTGATTCGGAGTGCTTGTCGCAGGATGCGGAGTGACAGATATGGGCCCCTCTCATTCGTCGCCGATGGAACATGGCCGTGAGAGGGTAGAGCGCTTTGTCGAATGGCGCGCGGTGCTGGTCGGGGTGCTGATGTGCGTGCTGATCGCATTCGCCGGACCGTACTGGACGTTCTACCTGCAGACCTCTCGCATGTTCGCGGACTACCACCTGGCGGGGGCGACGTTCGGGCTGTTCATCCTGTTCGTGGTGTTCAACCTGGGGCTGGGGACGCTGTGGCGGGGGTTTGCCTTCAGCGCGCATGAGCTGATGGTGGTCGGTGCCATGATGATGGTGGGCGGCTCGATCGTCACCTCCGGCGTGCTGGCCTACTTCATCCCCACCCTCGCGGCGCCGCATTACTTCGCCACGCCGGCGAATGACTACATAGAGCGGCTCTGGCCGAACCTTGCGGAGGGATTCTTCCCCCTGGACCCGACGGGAAGCACTTTTGCGGTGCGCAGATTTTGGGAGGGGCTGCCCCCGGGGGAGCCGATCCCGTGGGGGCCGTGGGTCAGCCCGCTGCTTTTGTGGGGTGTGTTCCTGATGGCCATGTGCTTTTGCATGGTGGCCATCATGGCGCTGATGCGCAAGCAGTGGATCGACTACGAGCACCTGAGCTTCCCCATCGCGCAGGTGCCGGGCGAGCTGTGCAGGGCGGCGGCGGATCCGTGGGGGCGGGACTCCATCTTCCGCAGCATTCCCTGGCTGCTTGGTTTTGGGCTGACCTTTCTGCTTGCCAACTTCACCGGCGTCATCATGCACTATGACCTGTGGGACCGGACCACTCTGCCCGCCCAGATCGAACTGGCCCCCGGCTATTCGCTGCCTATCAACCTGCGGCTGGTGATCGTGGGGCTGGTCTTCCTTGTGCCGAACCGAGTGGCGTTCAGCGTGTGGTTTGCATCGCTTGCGGGGTGGTTCCTGCAGTCCTTCATGGATTCCTACAACCTGGCGCTTACGCACCAGGGCATCTATGGCTCGGAGATGAGCAACCTTGCCATGGGAGGCGCCATCGTCTTCGTCATCATCAGTCTGTGGCTTTCGCGCCGCCACCTGCGCCGGGCGGTGTTCTGCGCACTGGGCAGCAGCGAGCAACGCGACTACGATCGCGAGGAGGCGACCAGCTACCGTGCGGCGCTGCTGGTGATCATGCTCTGCGTCGGCGTCATGGTGTGGTGGTTCCACAGGGCGGGGCTCGGCGTGGCGTACGGGGCGCTTATCCTGGCGATCACCCTCGCCGTCTTCTACGTGATGTCGCGCGTGGTCGCCCAGTGTGGCCTGCCCATGCTCAGCCCGCCCATCTACCCGAACCAGTTCCTTACGAGCATGGTTGGCGCGGCGGACATGAGCCGTTCTCAAATCACGGGCCTCGCGATGAACCACGGCTGGACGTTCGACATGCGCAACTCCGCCATGGCCGGCGCGGCCCATGGCTTGCACCTTACGCGGCGACGGCGACGGGGCTTGATGTGGGCGATGCTGCTGGCGCTGCTGATCGTCTACGCGGTAGGGTCGGTGTGGACGATTCGGCTCTGCTACCGGCACGGCGGGGTGAATATGGACGGCTGGTTCTTCGACACCTTCCCCAAGTATTGCGTGTGGCCCTGGGCGAACAACGCCATCGTGCAGAACCCCGTGGCCAGCTACGCCCGGCTGGCATGGGCGGGGGCGGGCGCCGTGCTGATGGCGGGGCTCACACTGGCGCAGCGGACGCTGTTCTGGTGGCCCTTCCATCCGGTCGGGGTGCTGGTGGCCAGCAGCCACATGGTCAGGTTCTTCTGGTTCTCGGTGTTCCTGGCATGGCTGCTCAAGTGGGGCACGGTTTCGCTGGCCGGCCCGGCCGGCTACCGCAAGGCGCGCCTGTTCATGATCGGCATGGTCACCGGCTACTTCCTCGGCGGGGGGCTCTGGTGTCTGCTCGACACCTGGACGGAGTCCATCGCCAACGCCGTCTTCTACATATGAGCCGGCGACGCCACCGCCAGTATGCACGGGCTCCATCAGGTGCGGGACGGCGGCTAAGGTGGTATGATGCGGGGCGGACTATCCCCATGTCCCATTCACCCGGAGGCAGAGCGGTGAGGACTTTTTGTCTTGCGGCCCTTCTGCTGTTACTTGGGTCTGCACTGCGCGCGGCCCAGAACGAAGCCACGCCGCTGGTGAACGTGGACGGGCACGTGATAACCGCCGGCGAGCTGGAACGCTACATGGCCATCAACCCGGACCAAGCCCTGCTGCCAACCCCCGGCCAGGACGCCCCCGGTGAGATGGCCGACCTGAGGCGGCAGCAGATGCTGCGAGCCCTGGTCGACAGGCACCTTATGGTGCGGGCCGCCCGCGAAGCCTATGGCACCGGACCGGGCGCGGAGGAAAGGCTCGACGCGTACGCCGAGGATCAGTTGCGGCAGTTCGCGTCGCGCGTCGGCTCCCGGCTGAAGGCATACCGGGTCATAGCGGACATGGGGCTCAGCATCGACGAATTCAAGCAGATGCACGTCGATACGCTGTTGGCCATGCGCTACCTGTGGGACAAGGCACTCGAACCGGTCGCCGTGCGGCCCGCCGAGGTGCGGCGCTATTACGAGGAGAACCGCGAGCAGTTCCGCCGACCCCGCACCGTCGTCTACCGCCAGATACTGCTCACGGTCGCCGACGAGGCAGAACGCACCAGGCGACGGCTGGAGGCGCAGATGCTGCTGGAGAGACTGAAGAACGGCGCCGACTTCGCCCTGCTGGCCGATGAGCATTCCGACGACGCGGACCGATACCCCGGCGGCCTGCACGTCGTGCGCGTGCCCGACGCTCAGCCCGAGTGGCGGCCGGCCGCCGTGCGGGGCCTGGAGCCGGGGCAACTGTCGCAGGTTAGAGAAGTTGGCGGTGGGCTCGCCATCGTGCGCCTGGAACAGGTCGCCGAGCCGCGGCTCATACCGTTCGAGGAGGCCCAGCCCCGAATACGGGCCGCACTATTGGAGCGCAAACGCGCAGAGGCTAGGGAAGAGTTCCTCAGCCGGCTTCGCCAGCGAGCCCACATCGAATACCTGCCGGCCTCGCAAGGCATCGCCTCCGGCGCGTAGCGTTGCTCAGAGGCCGCCGCAGTAGATGAGCGTCGCCGTAGCGATGATGCCCGCCGCGATCGGCAGCCGGGCCGTGCGGGCGTCGATGTCCGCCAGGCGGCGTCCCGACGTTACGGCGCGGACCGGCCCCACCACCGCGAGCAGCGAGAGCATGGTAAGGCTCAGCAACGGCACTCCCTGCCACAGGCCCACAAGGGCGATGCCGCTCGGCCCACCGACAACCAGACACAGGTAGAGCCACCGCGCAGCCCTCGCGCCAATCCGGTGGGCGAGCGTGGTCACGCCGCCTGCTGCATCCTGCCGCAGGTCGCGCAGGTTGTTGCTGACCAGGATCGCCGCGGTCAGGAATCCGATCGGTACACCCATCACCGTTAGCGGCAGGGGCACGGCGCCCGTCTGCGCATACGCCACGCCGGCAACCAGAGCCGGACCGAACCACACGACCATCACCACCTCGCCCAATGAGCGCGCCTTCCATCGGAACGGGGGCCCCGTGTAGGCGTACAACCCAACTACGCCGAATGCGTAGAACCCGAGCACCGGCAAGCCCGCCCGCCAGGCAAGGTATGCGGCCGCAAGAAGCGCGAGCGCGAGGGCGAGCAGAGCCCCGCGGGCGTACTCGCCGGGCTTCATCACCCCGCGCACGAGCAACCGCCCCGGGCGGCGCGCGTCGGCCTCTTCGTCGACGGCGTCCACCCCGGAGGTGAAGTCGAAGTAGTCGTTCAGCAGATTGCCCGCCACGTGCATGGCGAGCACCGCGACGATGCACGCCCCGAGCACATCCCAGCGCCATCGAGCCAGCGGTGCCGAGGCAGCCGTAGCGATGAACACCGGCACCAGCGAGCAGGGGAACGAAAAAGGGCGAACCGCTGCCAGCCACAGCCGGCACCTGGACGCCGCCTCCTCGGTTTGCTCCTCACGACGGCCCGTATTGCTCGCTCCCATTTTCCCCTGCCCGTATGGCTCGACCGTCCACCGGGAACGCTGCCCGGCGCCCGCGCCCCTAATCGGCGGCCCGTTCCGCTTCGTGCAGGATGTTGTCCAGCCTCTCGGTGTCGGCGAACATCTGCACGAAGCCGCAGCGTGGGCAGACGCGGGCCTCCGTAGGCACCGCGCTCTGGTGCAACGTGAGGAAACGCGTGTGGTTGGGGCGGAAGTAGACCCTGCCGGTGCTCTGCACGCGGCCCGGCACCAGGCCCGTGTGCCCGCAGGCGGCGCAACGCGTGTTGTGAAACTCCGCCTCGTGTGAGCCCACGTGTTTCTCGACAACCATGTCCAGGTTCTCGCGCTTGAACCTGGTGGAGTCGCCCACCTTGTAGAACGACAGCTTGCCGTCCCGCATCCAGCGGTAGATCGTGGGCTCGCTCACTGCCAGGTATTCGGCGGCCTCCGCAATGCTCAACCACTCATGCCCCTCGGCCTCCTGCACGTCGGTGGCCATGGCTGACTCCTCGATCGAAATGTCGCGCGCTATCATCAACTATCAGTGTACCCGCTTTCTGCGCCCCGTCAAGGGGCATGCCACTAACCGGACGGGCTGACTCTGAATGGCGGATAGGGTAAAGTGACGAGGCGGCGAGAGCCGGCCAACCAGAGGTCGGAAACGCCGGGGGTGGAAGGGCGACGGAGTGCGCACGCCGGATGCTTGCACAGGCATGGCCGCTTCCCAAGTATGTACAGCGGGCCTCTTGGGAGGACATGTGGGCACTAAGGCAACGGGCTCCAAGCCCGTCTGAGGGAGCTAAAGGGCGCTCTGCGAGCCCTGGTGCGAAGCTTCCCTGCTGCCAATGGGGTTGACACCCGGTTGCTGAGGCGGCATAATAAAGGTGGAGCGAATCGGGATCGAGGGCGAGTCTTGAAAACTGAATGGCACAATGCCGCGCGGCAGGAGGAGGGCTGAAGATGCCAGTATACGAGTATGAGGCGATGAACGCGGAGGGCAAAACCTTCGTGGACACCATCGAGGCCGGCAACACCGACGAGGCGATCTCGAAGGTGCGGGGCATGGACCTGTTCCCGACGAAGGTCACTGAGAGGAAGGCCGCCAAAGGGGGAGCGGGGCGCGTCGGGCGGCGTGTGCGCAAGCGCTCCTTCAGCCTCGGCGGCGTGCGAGGCAAGGACCTGACCACCTTCACGCGACAGCTATCCACCCTGACCGACGCGGGTATCCCCGTTGTGCAGTCGCTGAACATCCTGGAGCAGCAGATGCGGCCCTGCGCGCTGAAGAACATCGTCGGCAACGTGGCCGACGAGGTGGAGGGCGGTGCGTCGCTCTCCGAAGGCATGGCGAAGTACCCCAAGGCTTTCGACGAACTGTATGTCAACATGGTGAAAGCCGGCGAGGCCGGCGGTATGTTGGACATCGTGTTGGAGCGACTGGCGGACTTCCGCGAGAAGGCGGCGGCGCTGCGGCGCAAGGTCATATCGGCGCTCATCTACCCGGTGGCCGTGCTGACCGTGGCCAGCATCATCCTGGCGGGGCTGGTCAAGTGGATCATCCCGAGCTTCATCTCCATGTTCGAAGAGCTGGACGTAGCGCTGCCCACGCCCACGCGCCTGCTGCTGGGCTTCACGGAATGGTCCCAGCGTTACTGGTACGTGCTGCCGGCCATCCCCGTCGGCATCTTCGTGCTCTACAAGGCATTTACGGCGACGCGCACCGGTAAGATGATCGTCGACTGGATCAAGTTCCATGTGCCGCTGTTCGGCACCATTATCAATAAGGGCGCCATCGCCCGCTTCACGCGCACCTTCGGGACTCTGATCGGCAGCGGCGTGCCAATCCTGGAGGCGCTCAACATCAGCCGCGATACCTCCGGCAACGCCGTGCTCTCCAACGCCATCCAGAAGGTGCATGACAGCGTGCGCGAGGGCGACCCCATCGCGCCGCCGCTGGCGCAGAGCAAGGTCTGCGACGACATGGTGGTGAACATGATCGACGTGGGCGAGGAGACCGGTAACCTCGACTCGATGCTTCTGAAGGTGGCCGACAACTACGATCAGGAGGTGGACGTGGCCGTCGAGGGCCTCACCAGCCTGATGGAGCCGCTGATGGTGATCGGGCTCGGCCTGATCGTCGGCTTCATCGTCATCAGCCTCTTCCTGCCCCTGATCAGCCTGATGGAGTCCCTCAGTGGTTGACCGAAACGCTCACGCGCAGAGGAACGCAATCCGAAAGGAGCCGCAGATGCCCGCCCAACCATACGTCCGCCGCAAGGCCGCCTTCACCCTGGTCGAACTGCTGGTGGTTGTCGCCATCATAGCTATATTGGCGGCTATGTTGCTGCCGGCCGTCAACCGGGCCATGGACGAGGCGCACAAGTCCGCCACCAAGAACCTCATCCACCAGGCCGAGCTCGCCGCGCAGTCCTTCTTCAACGACTACGGCGACTACCCGCCCTCGACGTGGGAAGAGTACTTCGAACTCTACGAGTACGACTACAACGACAGCGGCACGTTCGAGGGATCCGAGCAGGGGGAGCCCGACTTCCCGGACCTCGACACCTACACCGTCGACCCACGCCTGACCAACGAAGGTATCGAGGTGTTCGTCGCCTGCGTCGCAACCCGCAACGGCGGCCCCTACATGGAGCCCTCAGGCGATCAACTCGTCAACACCGACAATGACTTCGACGAAGACGTGGGCGGTCCCGACAGCGCACCCGAGATCGCAGCGGCCGGCAACTGGTACTTCGGCGGCAACGACCTGTTCGAGCTGGCCGACTGGTGGGGCAACCCGCTCGTCTATTTCCATAACCGGCACTACGCTGCCCACGACGGCATCTACGACGACGGCACCGGCAATCTGGTATTCGACGATCCGAACGTGGATAGCCCTCAGGTGCCTGGCGCAGACGACGAACTGGTGCGCTATATCGACTTCGACGGCGCCAACTGGCCCGTGTACGCCCGAGCGGCTCAGGGCACGGCGACGCAGAACTTCCCCAAGCTCAACAGCTTCCAGATGTATAGCTGGGGCATCGACACCATGCCGGGGCGCACTTACCGGGATCCCGTCACCGGGCGCGAGCAGCAACTGATCTACCCCGGCTGGACGGCAACCAGCGGCACGTTGCCGAACGCCAGCGCCGGCGGGTGGGACCTGGACGGCGTCGTGGACACCGATTGGGTCCCCGGCGACGGCAATATCACCAACTGGCAGGAGTAGGCCATGCACTCCCCACTTCGCAGCGCAGGGAGGGTCCGCCGGCGCGCGGCGTTCACCATGACCGAGATGCTCGTGGTCATGGCGATCGTGGCCATCATGACTGCGCTGGCCGCAGGCTCGTGGGTCGGCATAACGCGCCGTGGCTCGCGCCAGGGCGCCGCTGAGGACGTGATGCGCGTGCTGCGGCAGGCCCGCGTCTCCGCCGTGGACAGCGGCCGCGGCGCCGTCGTGCGCGTCGATACCGCAACGGCCACCCTCTACGGCATCTCCAGCCGCGTGATCGCCGCCTGGCATTTGGAGGAGTTCAACGACACCACTGCGCAGTCCCCCGGCAGCCGCAACATGTCGGCCGAGCTTCAGGATCCGCCGCCCACACCGAGCGACCTGCTCGTGCGCGGTCGGGTGGGCCTCGGGGTCGAACTGAACACTGGCGCCTCGAACGATCAATACCTGGACTGCGACGCTCTGCCCGTGTTCGACCAGACCGACGGGGTGCGCCTGGAGGCATGGATCCGCCCCCGCGGCAACGCCCACGGCGGTGTGATCGCCAAATCGGATGGCGATTCCGGCTACGCAATGTGGCTCGAGCACGAGGGAACGGTCGGCGGATACGAGGAGTTCAGCCTCCACGGCAGCGTCTGGCTGCCCGACAACACCTTTGAACCCCCCGACGGCGACAGTGATCCCGATGAGTTAAACCTCTTCGGCGACTACGGGGCCAACATTGGCGTAATGCGCCAGGGGACGTGGTACCACGTGGCGCTGGAGTTCGACGGCTTCGCCGCCCGGCTCTTCGTCGACGGAGTGCTGGTGGACATGGACAGTTACCTGGCGGACGACCCGGACGAGGAGGACCCGAACGACGCCACCGATGAGGAGTGGCGGGTGCAGCCGCCGCAACTTATCGTGGCGGCCCGGGCGCAGCCCCTGCTGATAGGGCGCTATGACGACGGGGGGACGCAGCACGACTTCGAGGGCGCCATCGACGAGCCACGGTTGCTGAGTGTCGCCGGCGGCGAGAGGGTGACGCTGCCGCAGAGGGTGCCCGTCCACGTGGTGAGCAACGATAACCCGAGCAGTGGCCAGGCGGCCATCTACTTCAACGCGCAGGGGTTCCTCGACCTCGCGCACCACACCGGCCCCGTGTACGTCGCCCTCGGCGATCCCTACCAGGCGGCGCTGCTCGATGACCCGACCGATAGCTTCGGAACAACCGAGACACAGTTCAACGTGCGCCCGCAGAACCCATTTCCTCCGCTCGGGGGGTTCGTCCTCGTGGGCCACGAGCGGCGCGGCTACGAGCTGATGAGATACGAGAGCGCCAGCGGCCCCACGCTGGACCTGAATAGCACCGACAACCGAGACTGGCCCCGCGGCACGAGCCCGACCGACCCGCAGGACGGCGACGACGTCTACTTCGCCCGCGTGGTGCGGGTGGACCTGGCCGGCGTGGTCAACATGGTGAGGCCATAGGACGTGGAAACCACGAACCAAAGGAATGGTCGCGGAAGGGGAGCGATGCAGTTCGATGACCGATCAGAAGCCCGAGCTGGCGGCGCCGTCGGTGAGCACCGGCAACTCGGGACCGGTCGGTTCGAGCCAGCGCACCGGCAACGGCCTGAGGGCACTGGCATGCGGGCTTTCGCGGCGAGCTTTGCTTACAGAGGCGTGGAGATGAACACGACGAAATCACATACACGACCGTTCGCCGAGCGGCGACGCGGCATCGCGATGCTGATTGGCATCGTGGTGCTGGCGGCCCTGTTCCTCATGGCGCTGCCGTTCGCCGTCTTCATGCGGCAGCAGCACACCTCCAGCACGCAGGCCCTGCACACTGCGCAGGCCCGCTACGGGGACCACGGTGCCGTCAACCACGCCAAGACGCTGCTCTACCAGGGCATGTTGCAGCGTGAGCAGGCCCGGCATGACGGCGAGGGGCTGGGCACACTGAGTCACATCGAGCCTTTCGACGACCCGCAGGTCGATTCCCTGCACGAGTTCCACGTTACGCTCCGCACACGGCTGGCCGCCGGCATAGGCGACGGCGCAGACACCCTCGACGTGGACAGCGCCCTGGGTTTCCCCAGTGACGGCGACACCGAGACCGTGGACGGTTACATTCGCGTCGGCGAAGAGTGGATGGGCTACAGCCACGTGGTCATTGACATGGGCACAGACGGCATGCCGGGCACCGTGGAGGTCGAGGCCGAGCACCGGGGTCTGTTCGGCACCACGGCGGAGGGGCACACGGAGGGCAGCATCGTCTCGTTCTTCCCCCGCAACGAGTTGTGGAACGTCGACATCGCCGACCAGCAGGCGCGCATCAACCTGAACACGGCGCCCTTCCGCGTCGTGCTGAACCTGCTCGGCTACCTCGACATCGACGGCGTGCAGCCGACCGACTCCGGCTACCCCACCGACCGGCAGCGCTACCTCGCCCTCGCCATCAACAGCTACCGCACCAACTATTCCCGCTGGTCGCCCGCCGTCGAGGACGGCACCTATACCCCGTTCCAGAATATCAACTCGCTGATGAACATCTCCGTGGCGCCGATCTGGAGCGCCACGGGCGAGGACTCATTGACCGCTGAGGAGTTCGACCGCCTGCGGCCGTACATCACCGTCAGCTCCGAGCTGGAGGGCAGCCCCTGGTCCGACCCCATCAGCCTGCAGGCGACCATCACCGCCACGCCCGACGGCTCGGCGACGCAGACGAGCCCGAACGTTGCCCGGCTCACGAATGCTGCCGGTATCGGCGTTGGCTCCGTCGTGCGGTTCGTCAAGGGAGGCCCCGGCGCCGAGTACCGCACCGTGCAGTCCCGCAGCAGCGACACGACCATCGACACCAGCGGCAGCGGCTTGCCGATCATCCCGGCGGGCAGCACGGAACTGCCGATAGCGAGCGCCGACGGGTTCACAGTCTTCGACGACGACACTCCAGGCTACGCCTACATTCCTGTGGACGCCATGGGCAACTTCGGCGAATGGATTCGCTTCACCGGCGTAGACACGTCGGTCACGCCGCCGGAGCTGACCGGCATTACCGGGGGCGTGTGGACTGCGGGCGAGAGCGCCGGCCTCAACTATGCACACATGGACGGGGCCGACGTCGAGGGCGACGTGATCGCGTGGGAGGCCGACTGGGACGGGGACGGCAACCCGGACGATCCGCTGACCGACCTCGACTACGACCACACCGACCCGGACGTCGGCGTGCAGGTGGAAGGCCGCCACGCCGTCAACATCAATACCATAGATAACTCCATCGTGCTCCGGTCGTTGCTGCTCGGCGTGGAGGACTCCAGCACGGGCAACGAGATCGACGCGACGGAGGCTGCTGACGCGGCCGACGCCCTGCTCTCCGAAACGTCCCAGGATCCCGCCGGCAGTGTCTACGACTGGTTCGACGGCGACTACCAGTGGTTCGATAGGAACGGGGTAGGCAGTTACCAGAGCCTGCCGACGTACCTCACCAGCCAGATCGAGACGGACGCGGGCCTCGACACCGGCGATGGGGCGATGCTGAGCAACAACTTCGACACGGACCCGACCAACTGGCCCTCGGTCTCTACCGTGCCGATCCGATACAACAGCGGCCAGTGGCTCGGCATCGACTCCCTGGCGGTCATCGACGACCGCGCGGGCACGCCGGTGGCGCAGTCGCCGCGCAGCGACGGGCTGAAACTGGCGCGCATATACGGCGTGGTGCCCCCGCTGGAGCCGATCTGGTACAGCCTGCGCACGCAGCAGGAGTTCCAGAACGAGCTGGGTGTCGGCGAGAACCTGCTCAGCACGCCGCTCGACTCGCGCCTGCCCCCCGCCGTTCTGGGCGCCGACCCCGAGGAGCGCTACACCGACACCGCGCAGGACGTGGGAACCGTTACGCCGCTGGTCGGCGAGGAGATATCGACCGCCTATACGCTGGTGCTGGAAGGCATGCAGACCACGGCCGAGTTCGACCTGGATGTCGCGCGCGGCGCGGCGGCCGAACAGAATGCAGTCGCCGAGGACACCGAGAACACCACCGCCCACGGCATCACCGGCGCGCGGCTGAGCTACCAGACCGACTACTACGCCGCGCAGGGCAGCCGCAACATCGAGGCGCAAGATGTTGAGGCCACCATGCTGGGCCACGTGATCGAGTTCTGGATTCGGCCCGGCGACGACGTGACCAGCCGCCAACTGCTGGTGGACGTGACCGAAGAGGTGGACAGGCTCGCCGACACCGCAACTAACCAGGTCCGCGTGTATCTGCAGGGCGGGCGGCTGTGCCTTCGCGTGGACGACGAGATCGGCGAAGGCTACGTGGAGGCGCGCTCCGACGTGGACTTCGACGCGGGCGAGTGGCATCACGCGGCCATCGCCTTCGGCGGCGCGGCGGAGGGCGAGGTCGCCATGTTCATCGACGGCGAGCTCGACCACCAGATGAGCTGGCGGCACATGCGGGGCGGGGCGGCCACCGCCGGCAACGAGACCTACTTCTGGCTGGTCGGCATGGATGCGTCCAACCGCGCGTATCAGCTCTCCGGCAACCACACGGCCGGCAGCACGACGCTGACGCTCGACACCACCGCCGACCTGCCGCCGCAGGGGATGCTGGTGGTGGCTACGGGCAACAACACGTTCGAGTACACGGTGCTGAACGCCACGCAGGTGCAGATAACGCCCGGCCTCTCCGTGCTGCGGGCGTCCGGCACCGCCGTGGCGCCGATGCTGCCCATTCGCCGAACGACGACCCACCAGGACCCGCTGGTGGCCCCGACCGTGGGCGAGGATATCACGCTCTGGTCGCACGACGATCCGATGGGCAACGGCGCCTACGAGTACCAGGCCGACTTCGGCCGGGCGACGATCGCCTCCGTTGACACGCATAGCACGGCGCCGATGAGCGCGTACACTTACCTGGGGTTCGAGCCGGCGGATTTCCCGCTCGGTGGGGCGCCGACCCCGCTGCTGATCTCGGAGCGTTGGAAGGTGCTCAACCAGACGGCCATCGACGCGGGCGACGCCTTCAGCGGCGAGTTGTCCACCGGGCCGCTCGGGGCGAACTTCGACGTCAGCGCGGATGACTTCCAGGGCGAGCTCGACGAGCTGCGCATCAGCCAGGTGCCCTACGGCGTGGTGCCGGACGATAACACCTGGGTGGCGGGCATCCAGAACGTGTGGGCCGGCGACTGGATGGTGCAGCCCGACGCCGCCTGGTACAACGCGACGCGCCTGCAGTCTTCGGTGATGGGGAACATCTGGCCGGAGCACGGCTACTTCGTTTCGGCCGCCACGGACGTGCACAAGGAAGTCTACAGCTACACGCAGGCCGCCACGGGCCAGATCACCAGCATCCGCCAGGTGACGGCCGAGCTTAGGCCGAAGGGCATCGGGCTGAAGGCGAACCACGACGCCTGGAGGCGAGTGATGCCGTTGACCTTCATCCACGCCACGCGCCTCTCGCAGGCCTACCCGATTGGGGCCGACGACATACCGGTGGAGTCGCACGCCGGATTCCCGAGCGCAGGCTACGTGCAGATCGGCGGCGAGATCATCGGCTACTCCGGCCTGGGCAACGACGGCACGACGGATCAGTTGCTGCGGCTCACCAGCGCCGCCGGCAACTGCTCGTTCCCGCGGGGCGCATACGATACGACCATGGCCAACCACGCCGCCGGCGACATGGTGCGCCTGGTGCCGGTGCGCCACTTCGACCGCTACAGGGTCGGCAGCAACTGGTCGAACCACGTCAACTACGATGAGAGCCAGCTCAACAACGACATGTGTGTGCTGAAGTGGACACTGAACCCGCCGGGCGGCGGAGAGCTGAGCACGGTCCGATGGCGGCTGAAGGAACCGCTGGAACAGGGCCAGAAGCTGGTCATTCTCGTTCGCACGAACCCGGCCCTTACGTGGGACACGCCCCCCTCCGATACAACCTTCCCGGGCGGACGGCTGGTCAGCACCGACGGGCTCTGGGGCTACATCTTTGAGACGGAGGGCAACCAGTCCGGTGAGATATCCCTCTATGAGGACACCGGCGGGGGCAACCTGGTGCGGCCGACGATTCCGGCCGGCGGCGCCGAGGTCCGCCTCTACTTCGACATCGGCGGCATGAGTGCCTACGGCTGGGAGAGCATGATGGAGCTGGACACGGTGCAGGTGCAGCTCGTGCCGCAACCGGCCGACATTTAGACCCGTGTGCGACGCGCCTGGGAGAGGAAACAGATGTCAATATCGAGAGACAGCGCGCGAGGCGGCTTCACCCTTATCGAACTGATGGTGGCCGTGGCGATCCTGATGATCTTCGGCGGCATGGCCGCCGCCACGCTCGGCTACGCCAGCAGCATGTGGCGCCAGGGCCATCGGCGCAGCTACGCCTACGACACCGCCACGGTGATCTTTCAGCAGATCGAGGACGACCTGAGCGCGGCCAAGAACCCCTTCTGGGGAGCCGAGGCCGACGCCTACGACGAGCGGATCAGGTTCTGGCTCGACCACGACCCCCACTTCGACGGCGACGAAGACACCGACGGCGGCCGGCAGCGCCTGCGCTTCGTGCGCGGCATACCCGATGATACGGTCAACCCCCGCCTGCGCCAGGCCGGCGACGGGGTCTCGAACGACGATGACAACGGTGACGGTCTCATTGATAGTTCGGATCCCGCAGATGAGGAGTTGTACAACCTGATGGACGACGACCCCGCCGGCGACGAGCGCATCGACGAGGACCTGATGCCCCTGGAGGGCCTTTGCGAGGTCGCCTATCTGCTCGGGCTAGGTGCCGATGGAACGACACCGCAGACCGAGAGGACCACCCTCTACCGCGCCGTGCTCAGCCCTATCGGCGACGACTCGGCCTCGCCCGACGACCCGGAGACGACGTTTTTCCTGGAGGCCGACGGCATCACGCTGGGGGCGGGCAACGACGACACGCTCGGCACTTCCGAGCGCATCGCGAACAAGGCCGTCGCCCTGGCGGAGAATGTCCTCTACTTCGAGGTGCGCGCGTGGACGCAGTACACCACCACGTGGGAGGTGTTCGACGAGGACGGCGATGAGATCGGCTTCTTCGAATGGGCCAACTCCTACGAACCGGAGGAGTGCGCCCCGGTGCTCACATGGGATAGCACGCGCAGCGAGGACGACGAGACGCCGGACTTCGACATGGACCAGGACCAGGGGCTGGCCGGCGGCGGAGACTATGTCGGCGACAACGTGTTCCCGCGGGCGGTCATGGTCATCGTCACCATTGCCCCGCCGGAACACCTGCGCCAGGCGAACCCCTTGAGGCTGCGCGCCGACGTGACGGACCCCGCCGCGACCGTCCTGCAGGTGACGGGCCAGGCGTCACCCTTCAACAGAAGGTGGCCTTTCGTCAGGGTCAACGACGAGTGGATGCTCGTAACCGAGTTCGACCAGCAGACCAACGAGATCACGGTCGAGCGTGGCGTGCGAGGCACCTCGGCGGATACCCACGATGCGGGCGACCGGGTGATGGTCGGCTACACGTTCAGCCGTATCTTCCGCAACCCCGCGCCGCGGGACGACTGGGGCCAGCTATAGGATTGTGACCGTCGCAGGGAACGCAGAGTTCGCGGAGAGAGGAGACGACGAGATGAGGGCAACCCGGGTTCCGACTGCGCCTTCCTCCGCGTTCACGGCGCTTCCAGCGGTGAGACAGGTATACCGGAGGTTCAGGATGATGACGCCCGCGCTGCTGCGCCGTCGGGACGGCATGACGCTGCTGGAGGTTCTGCTGACGCTCGCGATATTCCTGATGGGCTCGGTCGGCATCATCGGTCTGTTCGTGGCGGCGGGGGTGCTGCATGCGGAGGCCGTCAACCGCCGCACGGCGAGCATGATCGCGGAGGAATTGCTCGCCGACGCCCAGGCGCGCCCCTTCCGCGAGGTCTACGCGCGCACTGTTTTGACGGCACTGGCGAACTCGGGAGACGGGTCCATTACGGTGGAAGCGACCAGCCCGGCCGCATACGCCACCGCCGCGCGGTTCAACACCTACCCCCCGCCTCACGTCGAAGCCGACCGCGACGAAGGCCCGCTGCTGCTCGGCCAGGAGTGGCTCTGGGCGACACGGGACCCCGTGGTGAACACGCAGTTCAACGTGGACTGGAAGCCGTGGGGCGCGACCGGCGGCAACTACGACGACGATCGCGTGCTGCAGCCGCGCACGTGGTACTACGTCCTCGACGCTGACGTGGACGGGCCCGACGCCCCGGGGTTCGGCACCTTCTCCCCCGTGGAAGTGGAGGGCGACCCGGCGAGCGAGCCGTCCGTGACCGGTGGCGCGCCCGCCAGTGGATACATCGTGCTGGATGGAGAATGGATCCGCTACGAGAGCAGGAACGCGACATCTTTCACCATTTCGACCGACGACGATGATAACGACGGCGTGCCTGACTCCCGCGGCATCGGGCAGACGCAGCCGACGGCGCACAACGCCGGAACGCCGGTGACCGTGGCCCGCGAACACCCGCGGTATCCCGACTTCTGGTACGCGGTGCAGTACTACCCGACGAACGCGAGCGGCGGCTCCTCGCAGCTCATCGTCTCGGTCGGCTACGGCAACGAGAATCGGTTCCGGGTGCATACCTTCCGCAGCATCTATACGCCCGCCAATTACTGAAAGCGCCGGCCGCTTGCCACTGCCCCGCGCTACCCGCTGACCGCGCAATGCGTTAGTATGGGCACTTTGAACCTGGCGGGGGACCTCAATGAGCATACTTGTTACGGGCGGTGCGGGCTTCATCGGCAGCCACGTTCTCGACCGGCTGGTCGAGCGCGGGGAGAAAGTTGTCTGCCTGGACAACTTCAATGACTACTACAGCCCCGACGTCAAGCGTTCGAACATCGAGCAGGCGCTCGCGAGCGGGCAGGTGGAACTGGTGGAAGGCGACATCCGCGACGGTGACCTGTGCCGCTCCCTGATGTGCCAGGGGGTGGAGTCGGTCATCCACCTGGCGGCGCGCGCCGGCGTGCGACCGTCCATCCAGGAGCCGGTGCTCTACGAAGAGGTCAACTGCGTGGGGACGTTGAACCTGCTGGAGGCGGCCCGCCGCACGGAGAGCGTGCGGAAGTTCATCTTCGGCTCCAGCTCGTCCGTCTACGGCATCAACAGCAAGATCCCGTTCAGCGAAGACGACCCCATCAGCCGGCCGATATCGCCGTACGCCGCCACGAAGCGCGCGGGCGAGCTGACCTGCCACGTCTATCATCACCTCTATGGGCTGCCGATCGTGTGCCTGCGGTTTTTCACCGTTTACGGCCCGCGCCAGCGCCCGGACCTGGCCATTCACAAGTTTACAAGGCTCATCGACGCGGGCGAGGCGATACCCGTGTTCGGCGACGGCACCAGTCGGCGCGACTATACTTATTGCAGCGACGTGGTCGATGGCGTGCTGGCGGCGCTCGAGCGTGAGCTGGACTTCGAGATCATCAACCTCGGCTGCGGCGACCCTGTCGAGTTGAGGGGCCTGATCCGCCTGATCGCCGAAGCCCTGGGCAAGGAGCCACGCATCAACCGCCAGCCCGAACAGCCGGGGGACGTGCCGGTTACCTACGCCGACATCACCAGGGCGCGGCGCCTGCTCGGCTACTCGCCGCAGTTTCCTATTCGACAGGGCATCCGGCGGTTTGTAGAATGGTACCGGGGCCTTCAGGGCTGATTCGCCTCCGCCGATTCACATCACTTGCCGGGTGCGAAATGGAAGAGGAGCGCGAGAGGAAAGAGCCGTTCTGCCGCGTCAGCGAAGCGGTCGAGGAGTTCCGCAAGGGGCGCTTTGTCATCATCGTCGATGACGAGGAACGCGAGAACGAGGGCGATCTATGCATCCCCGCCGAGTTCGTCACGCCGCAGACCATCACCTTCCTGGTGAATGAGGGCAGGGGGGGCATCTGCGTGGCGCTTGGCGGCGAACTGGCCGCGCGGCTGGAGCTGCCCCCTATGGTCGAGGACAACCGGAGCGCGTACGGAACCCCGTTCACCGTGACGGTGGACGCGCGCGAGGGCATAACAACGGGTGTGAGCGCGCACGATCGGGCACGCACGATCCGCCTGCTGACCGAGGAGGACACACGTCCGGAGGACCTGGTGCGGCCCGGGCACGTGCAGCCGCTGCTCGCCCGGCCGGGCGGCACGCTGGTGCGCGCCGGCCACACCGAGGCGGCCGTCGACCTGGCCCGGCTGGCCGGCCTGAAAGCGGCGGCCGTCGTCTGCGAAGTGATGAAGGCTGATGGCACCATGGCGAAGCTGCCCGACCTGCGCCAGTTCGCCGAGCGACACGGGCTGCGCATCTGCTCCATCGCCGACCTGATCCGCCACCGGCATCAGTCGGAGTACCTCGTCACCAAGCGTGTGTGCGTCTCGCTGCCGACTCGCTGGGGGCCGTTCAAGCTCCACTATTACCGCTCCATGGTGGACGATCGGGAGCACGTGGCCATCTGCTGCGGCGACGTGGGAGGGGCAGACGACTTGCCGGCAGAACCGCTGGAGGATCCCATCCTCGTGCGCGTGCACGACGAGTGCTTCACCGGCGACGTGCTGCATTCGCTGCGCTGCGACTGTGGCGAGCAGTTGGAGGCGGCGCTGGAGATGATCCAGGCCGAGGGCAGGGGCGTGCTGCTCTACATGCGGCAGGAGGGGCGCGGCATCGGCCTGGAGCACAAGCTGCATGCCTACGCGTTGCAGGAGCAAGGCTACGACACCGTCGAGGCGAACGAGGAACTCGGTTTTCCCCCGGATAAGCGGGAATACGGCGTCGGCGCGCAGATCCTGAGGCATCTGGGCATCCGCAGGATGCGGCTGATCTCCAACAATCCGCGCAAGTTCCACGCGCTCAACGGCTACGGGCTCCAGATCCTGGAGCGCGTGCCGATCGAGATACCCCCGCGCAAGGAGAATCTGCACTACCTGCGCACGAAGAAGGAGAAGCTCGGCCACCTGTTGCACCTTGACGGCCGCGGGCCGTCCGAGGGGCCCGACAGCGGAGAGGGGAGCGTTCATGGGTGAGAGTGGCGTGCGCGGGGCGGGGCGGAGGTGGGCTCAAAGAGTGAAGTACGGAGCCCTCGCGCTCCTGGTGGTCTGCGTGTTGATAGTGGTGTTTCAGAACAGCGAGCAGTCGCAGTTCAGGGTGCTGTTCTGGAAGGTAAGTGCCCCCCAGGCGCTCATGCTGCTGGTGACGTTCCTGCTGGGGGCCGGGGCCGGTGCGGTCAGCCTGTGGCTGTGGCAGCAGCGGCGTCCTTAGGCTGGGGCGCGGGCTCGGGAGGGTTCTCCACATTCTCGCGCGCGGCCGCCGTGATCTCCTGGGGCGTCAAGCCGTCCGTCGGGTAGAGGGCCAGTCCCCAGTGGCAGTCCACGAAGTCGATAGTGCCCTTCTTGCCGAGGTCCAGGCGGTACCGGCGCACGGCGTCGCGGATCTCTGCGAGCACCTGCTGCGCCTCGTCGAAGCGGGTCTCCGGCATCACCAGCACGAACTCGTCGCCGCCCGCCCGGCCGAGCACATCTCCGGCGCGCACGTGTCTGCTGATCAACTGGGCGACGGCCTTCAGCACGATGTCGCCGACCGCGTGGCCGAAGCCATGGTTGACGCGCTCCAGGTTCACCAGGTCAATGTAGGCGACGGCGGCGCAGACGCTGTTCTGCCGCGCGCGACGGTACTCGTTCTCCAGGCAGGAGTTGATGTAAGGCATGGTGAAAACGCCCGTGGCGGGGTCGGTGTGCAGCTCGTCCGGATTGGGCAGCGTCTCCGAAAGCAGCCGATAGCGGTAGAAGGTGTAGGCGAGCACGATGAAGCAAGTCAGCAGCGCCGGCACCAGCAGCGAGCGCATGAGTGCGGCCGGGTCGTCCTCGATGCGGATGTAGCGGATCAGCTCCGCCATGGTGATCAACTGGATGAGCAGCACTCCCCAGAAAGTGTTGCGTGCGCCGACGAGGGCCTGCGACCTGAGGCGTTTCGCGTCGGCAAGTGGTTCGTCGGCTCGCATTGCATCCGTCTCCGATTAACGATGTGGTTGTCCTGCGGGCCCGCAGTGTGTGGCATGCAGACACTCCGGGCGCCCTTTTCCATGGGAAAGCGCAAACTGCGTGCCTGCAGTAATGGACAGGTGGCGGCAGGACGGTGGCGGATAACGCGGCCCGCTGCGGGAGCGGCCGGCCGAATTCGGGGCTGAGTCTTCGGGTGGCCCGGGCCCGTCAGCGAGCGCCCGGGCGTCGCACTTCGATGTCGCCGCCGAGGCGCGTCAGCAGGCGATTGGCCGCCACGGCCACGCAAACCGCAGCGCCGAGCCCGATCACGCCGCCGATGAGCGTTGCCACATCGTGGGCGGGCGTTGGTTCGAACTGCGCGCCGACGATCATGCCGGCAATGAAGCCGGCCATGGGCAGCACAAACACCAGGAGCGTGCTCAGATAACCCCTGTAGCCCGGGATGGACAGCTCGACCCGCTCGCCGACGGAGAGGCCCTCCTGCCGCACCACGACGCGGCGGGGGCCGCCCTGAGCCCCGCCGCAGCACGCGCATGCCCGCATGGTGCCGCAGGCCTGACCCGCCTCGAACTCGACCAGTGCGCGCTCGCCGTCGGTTTCGATAACGGTTCCCGTATGTTCTATGCGGTTCATATCTCGTTCCCCGGCCGATGCTCAAACAACCAGTGTAGCGCTTCAGCGCCCGTGCATCCATTCTACGTCGGCGACGCGCAGCGAACAAGGCATCGGCCGGCGCGGTGGTGGTGCACGACGCGGAGCGGCTGCGGGCCGGAGGCGATCATTCCACAGAGGCGGGCTCCGGTTCGGTGAACTCGCTCGATAGCATGTCCTCCGCGGGGTCGGCGCCCGAGTCGAGCTGTGCGCCCTGGGCCTCTGCCCTGAAGGCGCCGGCCGGCTCTCCCCAGGCGTCGAGGCCGAAGCTGGGGCCGAGGCGCACGAACGCGACGGCAGTCGCCGCTGCTACGATCAGCGTGGCCGTGTAGCTGACGGGAAGCTGGAGCGAGAAGCGGGCGAGGGGCACGCTGCCCACCAGGCAGAAGGCCACCGTTGCGCAGGCTGCCTGCGACGTGCAGGCCGCTATGATCGACCAGCCCAGGCGAGCAGGCGATACCTCGCAGCGGCAGAACTCCGTGCACACCACAATGCCGAGCGCTACACCGAGCACGGCTACGGTCACCAGGAAAGTGGCGTAGTCCGCGCTGCCGCGCAATTGCAGCAGGCCGACTATCGCGAGGTTCAGCACGCCGGCCCCTGCCCCGGCCAGCACCGGCAGCCTCACCAGCCCGAGCTCGCGCATCGTCATGTGCTGGCGGTCACCGGCGCCCATCATGCTGCTGACGACTCGCTTGGACAGGAGGGTGGCGCTGTGGAGCGTGCTGCGGCCCGGAGGCAGGCCGGCCAGGTTGTTCAGACGTTGCGGTGCGGCGGGCGCGATAGCGAACAGCCCGCGCGCCAGTGCCAGCGTGCCGCAGTTGTACTCCGTTTCGCGGTAAAAGGCGATGATGTCAGGCACCAGGTCACGGCGTGTCCCCAACGCGGCCGCCGAGGTGGCGTCGTTCACGGTGTCCAGTCCGGCAACGCGTGCAAGCATGGGCCCGGCGTCGAGACTGCTCAGCCCGCGCATCGCCAGCAGCGACTGGACGAACTCCTCGCTGTTTATGACCTTGGCTGCGAAGATGTCCCCAGCCATGCGGGCGCTGCGCTCGAAGGCCGCCGTCAGCAGCAACGCAGCGAAAACACCGGCGGAGAGGGTGCCGGCCCATACGTTCACGAAGAACGGCAGCGCCACGGCCGCAGCGGCGACCACCAGCCAGAAAAGCACGAGCCCGCTCAGAATGTGACGGCGCGAGCGGTCCGTCGCCGAACCGGTGGCGGTGTGCACGAGCGTGCCGATGGAACGCCCCAGTTGCAGCAGCCCCAGCGGGGCGGCAAGAGCGGTGCGGATATCGGCGTTGCCGTCGTAGATCGCCGCCAGTCCCTGGGCTGTGTATGCTTCGGCCTCCTCCGTGGTCAGGCGCGCCCGGCTCAGCCACGGGATGGGCAGGTGCAGGACGCCGCCCTTGCTGAAGAACGTGTAGGCGAAGGCCGCGTCGTCCCGACGGCGGCATGGGTGCACGCGCGGCTCGGGTATGCCCAGTCGTGCGCATATCTGGCGCACGTGAGTCCGGTAGCGTGCCAGCACTTCTCCCTCGTTGCTGCCTTGTCTGGTGCCTGCGCTGAAGGCCAGGAAACCGGCAGCGCCGCTGGCCGCCGCCAGTGCCAGCACGCACGAGCTGGCAAGCAGCGGGCTCGTAACGGAAGCGACGAGCTGAAAGATGAATACCATCACGGCGGCCCAGGCGAGCAGGGCGCCGACGCCCGCAATCTTCGCGTGTATGTGGTGGCCGGTTACGGGCAACTCGACCGCCTTCACCCCGCGGGCGCGCGGCGCGCGGTGCACGAGGGGAGTGGCCTGGGGCGCGTCATCGGACATCACGGCCGTCGCTGAGCCGGAACTCTCCTGTTGCGTGTCGTCAGCAAGCAGCGCCTCCAGGTCGTTCAGCATCTCGTCATAGCTCTGGTAGCGGTCCTCCGGGTCCTTCTGCATGCAGCGCAGCATCAGGTCGCACAGGCCGGGGGGAAGCTCCGGCTGGCGGGCGTCGGGAGAGGGCAGGGGTTCGTTCAGGTGTTGCGCCATGATCTCGAAGGGAGTGGCGGCGTCGTAAGGCGCCTCTCCGACGACCATGTGGTAGAGGGTCGCCCCGAGAGAGTAGATGTCCGCGCGGAAGTCGACTTCGCTCGGCTGGCGTATCTGCTCCGGGCTCATGTAGTAGGGCGTGCCGAGAACGTCGCCGTCCAGTGTCGCCGATGAACCGTGGGTGACGACCTCCTTGGCGAGCCCGAGGTCAGCGATCCGGACGCTGCCGTCGCTGTCGATCATGATGTTCTCGGGCTTCAGGTCGCGGTGGATGATGCCCTTTCGGTTGGCGTAGCGCAGGCCGTCGGCCACCTGCTGGACGATCTCGACGGCCCTGCGCCAGTCGAACTCGCCCCACTGGTCCAGTTTGTCGCGGCAGTTCTCCCCCTCAATGTACTCCAGCACAAGGTAGTAGGAGTCCCCGCGCTCGCCGCAATCGTAGACACGGACGATGTTGGGGTGGGATAGCTGGGCTGCGATGCGCGCCTCGCGCACGAACCGCTCCGTGCATTGTACTTCCTGCGGGCCGGTGACGCGTCGCATGACCTTAACGGCCACGGGTATCTGTAACCCTTCGTGCCAGGCCAGATACACGGTGGCGCGTGCGCCGCGCCCGATTACACGCTCTATAAGGCACTTTCCGTAGCGCTCGTGCTTCTTGGTCTGCGTCATAGTGTCTCAGCTCCTGGTGGCACCCATTTTGCGACACCCAACCATGCGGCACATGATGTGCCAATGCGCACTCGGACGCCCCGGGCGCCCGTCGGCGGCCTTCGTGGTGGCCTGGCAGGCCCCTGAAGGACTGCCCACGGCGCAGTCGCCGGCCGGTTGGAGACCGGGGCGCAGGGCCGCTGTTGCAGAACGAGAAAGGAAACTCCCGTCACCAGCGCTGCCGAGAAGCGCGCGGGGCCAAGACAGGCACATTGACCGGAAGGAAGCCAGAACGATGAGCAAGGCGACACATCTGCTGCGGAAGGCCAGCGAACTGGTCCGAGAGAAGCGCTATCCCGAGGCCGTCGAGGTCTACCTGCAGGCTACCGAAACGGACCCCACCGACTGCCGGGCGTGGTTCGGACTTGGCGTCTGCCTGTACAAGATAGGCAACCTCGACGTAGCTCGCATAGCGCTGGAACGCGCCGAGAAGATGGGCTACGCCAAGGCGGCGGAAGCGCTCTCCCGCCTGAAGACGGCGGAGAAGCGGCGCTCCGCCGAAGGCTCGGGAGCCAAGCCGTCCACCGCGCCCGAGCAGAAGGTGAGCTCCCCCGGGAAACGACCTGCCCCAACCCCACAACGCCCCACCCAGAAGGTCGAACTCGACCGTTTCGTGCGCATCATGTTGATAGAGAACCTGCAATCGGACCGCCGGGCCATCACCTCCGCGCTGGAGGCCGCCCTGCGCGACGTCGAAGTGGTGGCTGCCGACTACGGCGTCTCTACCTCCGACACGATGAGCGGCACCGTTCACTACGACGTCGCCATCCTCGACTGGGACACCGACCCCGACGCCGCCGCAGGCCTGATCCAGATACTCAAGATCAAGCGGCCGTCGCTGCTCGTGATCTGCCTGACCGAGAAGTGGAACGCCGGCACCGCCACCCAGATCCTGCACGCCGGCGCGGACTGCCACCTGGTGAAGCTGGAGGGCTATCACCAGGCACTGCCCCTGCTGCTGGGGCGCGCATTCCAGCGTGACCGAGCGGTGCAGCTTCTGCAGCGCGGCAAGGAAGGCGGGCGCCAGACGGCGGAATGGCCGGACGAGTTCGACGCCGTGGATGACATGCTGCTCTACGTCGCGCCCGACTACGCCATTGTGCAGGCCAACCAGGCCGCCATGAAGGGCTTCAGGAAGCGTGAAGAGCAGTTCGTCGGACGCAGCTACCCGCTGGTGCTCTACGGGACGGAAGAGCCGCCGGAGTCCTGCCCCTTCAGCCAGACGCTCGCCACGGGTGAGCCGACCTGCGCTGAAGTGAAGAACGGCGAACTGAACGTCGTCTACACGGCCAACGTCTGGGCCGACCTGGACCAGAGCGGCCGCGTGGTCGGCGCGATCGCACGGCTGGAGGAGAAGCAAGCCGCCTCGGTGCCGGAGGACCTGCTTCAGCGCGAGCAGATGTACCGAAACCTGGCCGAGCGCTGCAGCGTGGGCCTCGCGCTCGTTGACCCGTCCGGCGCCACCTCTTACGTGAACCGCGCGCTCTGCACAATGCTCGACCAGACGGCCGAAGAACTGGTTGGCAAGCCCGTGGAGAGCATTGCGCCGCCCGAGGAGCATCAGTCCCTGCGCGAATGCCTGGAAGCCGCCCTCGACATCGGCGAGTCGGCCGGGCGCCTGAGCCTCTGCGGTTCCGCCGGCGAGCGGCTGCCGGTGGAGGCCCGCATCGCCCGCTTCAGCGAAGGCGGCCAGACGTGGCTGGCCCTCGGCGCCGTGGAGGTCGGCGAACTGGAGGAGGCCGAAGAGGCCCTGTGGGCCGAGACGCGCCGCTGGGCCGGCATACTGGAAGACGGCATCAACCGGCTGGAGTGCGGCGTCGTGGTTCTCGATTCGACGGGCACGGTCACGTGGGCCAACTCCCTGGCCGAGGACGTCTTGGGAGTCGGCGATGACGGACTTGCCGAGAAGGGTTACCTGCAGGTGGTCAAGTCGCTTGCCGACAGTGGCAGGCTCCTGGAGGGAGATGCATTCCTGGAAGTCCTGCAGCGTGTTCATGCAGCGGGTGAGGCGGTGCAGGAGCACGCGGTCGAACTCGACGGCGAGGGCGGCGCCCTCGAATACTGGAGCAGCCCGTCCGGCGGCGAGTCGCCGGCGGTAGCGCGCGTTGAGCACTTCTATTTCCTCCCGGAGGTGCAGCTCGCCGCTCCGCCCGAGGGCGATTCGCTTGCAGACATCGCTGCTGCAGTGCCCGAGATGATGTTCACCACCGACGCAGAGGGTCGCATCACGTGGTGCAGCCCCGGCGCGCGCGAGACGGCAGGCTATACAGCCCACCGCCTCTGCGGCGAAAGCCTGGCACAGTTGGCGCCCCCGCAACAGCGTGCCGAGCTGGAACGGTTGGTGCGCCATGCACTCAACGGCGGTTCGCCCATCCAGCGCAAGCAGGTGCGCATGGCGCGTGCCGACGGCCAGAGCTTCTGGGCCGAACTCACCCTGCTGCGCTCCAGCAACGGGCAGAGCGGGCTCCACGGAGCAGTGCGCGACATCACCGATCATCGGATCACCGATGCCATCCGCGCCATACTCAGCGGCGAGGAGAACGTCTGACGGCACAGCGGCCGGGTCGTTGACGTGGACTGATCCCGGGCGTTCCGCCACGGATCGCACGTGGGTGACGGCCCGGTCGCACTAAACTGCCGACGTCGGCTTTCGCGCCCTGCTGCGCGCCGGCTATAATGCGCGCACGGACAGCGGACCCCCTGGAGCCGACGCCTTGGCCAATCGCGCACCCTTAGCCTTGCTCTGCCTGCTGCTCTGCGCAGCCTGCGGATGCACGGTGCCCGTCCATTACGAGCGCGGCGAGCTGCTGACTACGGAGCAGAGAGTCCTCGGGAGGCGGGCAGAATACGAGGTCCGGGCCCTCGAGCAGCTCGAGGCGCACCCGCCCTGCCTGCTGGTGTGGGTTGATTCGCGAGACCGCATCCGGCGAGAGGAGCGCGACATCTTCCGCAAGGTGGAGGTGAGCGGAACGCGCCGCCCGTCCTTCGAGCCGGCCTTCCTGCTATGGCCCCTCAACGTCGCACGCACGCCTGTGGGCCTATTCGGCGCCGCTTTCTCCAGCGTGGACTGGTTCAGCCACTACCTGGCGGCGGGTGTTGGCACCGTGGTCGGATTCGTGAGCACCGGTTTCAGCGGAACCTACTTCCGGGCGGGGGCCCAGTTGGGGCTCGTGGAGATCAATGATCGCACCGGCCTGGGCACCGTCGGTGCGCTGACTCAGACGGCCATCGCCATCCTGGAAACGCCGCTGCTGGTGGTAGACGTGCCGCACATGATCGTGCACGGAACGCCCATCTACCCCGTGTTGCGCAATCGCCAGGAGTTCCCGGAGCGTTGGGCGCAGGCCGTCGCTGCCTCGTGGGACTTCGCATGGGCGTGGAAGAACTACCCGCCGTTCATCCTCTGGTATCGCGTCGACGAGAGCAGATCGCCTGTGCCGGGCTCCACCATGCACAGCGCATGGAAGCGAGCCGACCGGTTCGGTGAATGGCGCCATGCCTTCGTGCGGGGGTTGCGGATACAGACCGAAGCCGTAGACAGAATCGTCCCTACACACGGAGGGCCCGTGCGGATCGACCTGGCCGCCCTCGCGCGGGAAACCGACGCGAAGAGGGAACTGCGGCTGACGGTAAGCACACAAACCCCCGGGGGAGAGGCCTCCCGGGACTTCATCTTCCCCGTGCGCGAATTGCTGGTCCCCTCACGTTCTCAATAGCCGGTGATGTTCGCCTCCCAGGTTTTCAGCGAGCAGGTGGGCCCTGCCAGATGCTGGCGCCCGCCCATCATCGCCGCGCAGCCGCGCCCGACGAGCACGCGGTCCGTGCCCACCGTTGCAGAG
Source organism: uncultured candidatus Brocadiaceae bacterium (assembly GCA_964421565.1). Classification (GTDB taxonomy): domain Bacteria; phylum Planctomycetota; class Brocadiia; order SM23-32; family SM23-32; genus CAYQXJ01. The sequence continues at coordinate 167,416 of CAYQXJ010000003.1, read as the reverse complement.
GTGCAGACACGTGGCGGCGCTCGGTCCAGGTAAACAACCAGCGGCATGGCCCTCTGGTCCAGGCGGAGAGTGGGTTCGACGGCGCCGTAGGTCGCCTGGTCGACCCAGAGTTCGCCGGTGCTGCGGTTAACCCACACGTCCACCCACACGGGGCTCTCGCCATGCGCCAGCCCACGCACAAGGTAGGGCTCGCCGCCCCCTATGGGAGGGCGCACCTCAACACCTATCCAGTCGCCGACCTCCTGCGGATCAATCGCCACGGCGGGTGTCACCTCGAGCTTGCGGATGGCCTCGGCCCGCTTCGCCTCGCCGACGAGCCCGTAGCGAGAGGAGTCGAGCCGCATCCAATCGGCGCTCTCCTGCGGCGCAATCTCCGGGCGGACCGACCACGGATGAACCTGCCCTGGCGTGGTGTGACATCCGGCAATGACCAGCGTCGTCAGCGCGAGGATGCAGACAAGCCCTTTGCCTGACAAGTAACGCATTGTTGCCCCCTTCCGGCACGAGTTGATGAAGCAGAACCACCGGGTCGCAGCCCTGCCGCGACCCTTACCCCACAAGGCATTCTACCACATCGCAGACACGTGCCAACACTACACGGGGGCGTCCGTTCTTTGAATGCCCCTACCGTTACAGCGTCACCACGTTGACGGCGCGGGGCCCCTTCGGGCCCTCCTCAATGTCGAACTCCACTTCCTCTTCTTCGGCGAGCGTCTTGAAGCCCGAGCCCTCCACCGCGCTGTAATGGACGAAGACATCCGGCGAGCCGTCCTCGGGGGTGATGAACCCGTAGCCCTTCGCGTCGCTGAACCACTTGACCTTGCCTTTCACCATCGGCTGACCTCTCCTCCCACTCATCTGACGGAATCTACCTCAATGACGCGCGCTCGCACGTCGCGAAGTTGCACCCAGTATAGCGCCCTGGTAGCAGGCGTTCAAGCGCTACATTCACTCTATAGAGGGTGCGCCCTTGAGCCGAATCACCGGACTTCTTGCGGCCGGCGTCCGTTCCTGCTAAGCTTCAGCGCCGCGGGTGCCCGCCGCCGACCGGTGGTGCGCCGGCCGATCGCGCTCTGTGTTTCTGAGGGGTGAGTCATGAACGGTGTGGCTTTGGTTCTGCTGGTTTCGGTGTGCGCGCTGAACGCGTTCGCTGCTGAAGGGGGCACGAAGGGCTGGTACGACTTCACTGCATCAAGCACGCCTGCGGCCGGCGAGATCGGCATGCAGAGCTGGTTGGATGCGCCCGCCGGTCGCCACGGCCGCATCCTGCGCAGGGGGCAGGATCTGTACTATAACGGCTCGCCCATCAAACTCTGGGGCCTGAACCTGTGCTACAGCGCCTGCTGCCCGAGCCGGGAGTTGGCGGACAAGCAGGCCGCCTTCTACGCCAAGTACGGCGTCAACGCAGTGCGCCTGCACAAGTACGCCGACGGACCCGGCTGGGCCGGCATACAGACCGAGGACAGCTTCGCGGCGTTCGTTCCCGAGAAGCTGGAGCGCATGGACTACCTGGTCGCTCGGCTCAAAGAGCACGGCATCTACAGTTGCCTCTCGGCGCATTTCGGTTCGATCAAGGTCGGTCCGGCTGACCTTCAGGTCGTTCCCTATGCCACGGAGTTCGGCGACCTCAGCGAAAGGCACAACCGCATCGCCGCTCCGCACAGCGCCCTCTTCTACTCGCCCGAACTCCAGCAGCTCCACATCAGCCAGACTGTCAACCTGCTGCGACACCGCAACCCGCACACCGGCCTGACCTATGCGGAAGAGCCCGCCATATCCTCAATCGAGATCATCAACGAACAGAGCATCCTGTTCTACACGTCCATGAGCCCGCTGAAGGCGAGCCCCACGCTGCGCCGAAAAGTGGGCAACCGCTTCTGCGACTGGCTGCGCGAGCGCTACGGCGACCGCGAAGGTTTGATGGCGGCGTGGGGTCAGGAGGCGCTCGGTGCTTTCGCGGGTGAGGGTTTTCCCGAGGCGGAAAGCCTGGAGCATGACAGCATTCTGCCCCTGGGTAATCCCTACTACTGGCATCCGGAGCGTCTGCACGGTTCTCACAAACACCTGCGGCAGCGCCTGCTCGATACGCTTCAGTTCCTCTACATGTTGCAGGTGCAGGCATACCAGCGCTTTGCGCAGGCCGTGCGGGCCGAAGGCTACGACGGAGAGATCACGGGTTCCAACTGGCAGGCAGGCAGCGCCTTCAGCCACTACGGGAACCTGCACACCGACTCCCTGGTCGGCACCATCGACCGTCACAACTACTTCGGCGGGGGCAAGGAAGATCAGTTCAACAACTCCAGCCTGCTGCCCGGGGCCGGCTCCGGCATGCTGAGCACAGGCATGCAGCAGGTCGCCGACCGGCCGTTCATGCTCTCGGAGTGGATACACGTCTACCCGAATGAGTGGGGGGCCGAGGGGCCGGCCGTCATCGGCGCGTACGGGATGGGCCTGCAGGGGTGGGATGTCTCCTACATGTTCCAGAACCGCGATTCAGGCGGTTTCAGCGACCTTATCGGACGCGAGCGCTGGGACGTGACGGCCCCGCAGGTGATGGGCACCTTCCCCGCCGTCGCCCGGATGGTGCTGCGCGGCGACGTGGCGCAATCCGATGTCGAGGCCCCTCGTTACGTCCACATGCCTTCCCTCTTTGAGGGCAAGCTCGGCTTTGCGGACACCGCCGAGCAGGGCTACGACGTGAAGTCATTCACCAGCGAGCCTGTGCCGTCGCGGGCACTCGCCGTCGCGCGCTGCACGGTTGAGTTCACGGACGATTCCCGCAGCACACCGGCCTTCGACCTCTCGCCCTATAACCGCGACGGGGCGCTGGTCTCCACGACGGGCGAGCTTCGGTGGTTTGAGGGGGAGGGCGAGCGGGACGGTTACTTCACCCTCAACACGGCGGGCACAAAGGCTGTGGTCGGCTTCGCCGAGGGCGAGCGGCTCTCGCTCGGCCCGGTTACCATCCAGCCGCACTGCCGCTTCGGAGCCATCTACATTACCGCGCAGGACCGACGGCAGGACATCGCCTCGGCGGACAAGCTGCTCATCGTAGTCATGGCTCGCGCGCGCAACACGGGCATGCGGCTGAACGAGTCGCAGGACGCAGTGCTGGAGAAGGGCCGGCCGCCCGTCGTGCTGGAGCCCGTGAAGGCGTCAATCAGAATCGACCGTCCCGGCGTTCGCGTCGAGTTGCTGGACCACGATGGCCTGCCCACGGGCGAGATGCTCGCCGCCCAAGACGGTGAGTTCGTCATCGACGGCTCGCGTGATGAGACGCCCTACTATCTGGTGCGTTTCGGCCACTGAACGCCGGACGTGCAGAAGGGGGAGTGAAGGTGCAGTCGAACGGCGCAGAGCCAATGCTGGTCGTCATGCTACCTGCGCTCGACGAGGCGGCGACGGTTGCCGACGTGATAGAGCGCATCCCCGGGCAAATTGCCGGGGTGGGCGAGGTGTTCGTGCTCGTGGTGGACGATGGTTCGAGTGACAGGACGGCCGAGTTAGCCCGATCGGCGGGCGCAGCGGTTGTCAGCCACCGGCGCCGCCGGGGGTTGGGGGCGGCCTTCGCGCGCGGCATGCAGGAGGCGCTTGCCCTCGGGGCGGACGTAGTGGTGAACATGGACGCGGACGGGCAGTTCGAGCCGGAGCAGATACCCCGCCTGATAGAGCCGATATTGAGTGGTGAGGCGGAGTTCGTAACCGCAACACGGTTCGCCGATCCGCAGAACGTGCCGCGGATGCCCTGGATCAAGGAATGGGGCAACCGGCAGATGTGCAGGCTGGTGAACTTCGCAACCGGCCACACCCGCCTGACCGACGTCTCCTGCGGCTTCCGGGCCTTCAGCGCGGAGGCCGCCCTGCGGCTCCACCTCTCGGACAGCTTCACCCACGTGCAGGAGACCGTGATCGACCTGGCGAGCAAGTCCGTCCCCATGACCGAGGTGCCGGTCAAGGTGCACGGAGTGCGCCAGCATGGGCGCAGCCGGATGGCGAGCAACCTGTTGGCCTACGCGCTCAAGACCGGCAGTCGCATCCTGCGTGCCATGTGTCGCACCCGTCCGCTGGTGATCTTCGGCACCGTCGCCTTCGTCCTTTTGTCTCTGGGCGTGTTGCAGGGGCTGTTCGTGTTCGTTCATTGGTTGTTCACCCACCGCACTTCGCCGTTTCGCTCGTTGCTTACCGGTTCCTCGCTGTTCATCACACTGGGGTTCTTGACCGCCCTGCTGGCGCTGGTGGCCGACATGATGAACCGGCAGATAGACGTGACCGAGCGGCTGCTCTACTTCCACCGGCTGCAGCAGCACCGCCGGGCGAAGGCGCGGCGGCGCCGACGCGAGGGCGGCGACTCTCAGTCTAACGCCGGCTGATAGGTGCGGAACCACCTGCCGAAAGTCAGCAGGCAGAGCAGCAGGGCGCGGTGGTCGCGCCGACGGCTGACGTGCTCGTCCAGCAGAGTACGCAGCCGGTCGTGGTCGAACAACTCCTCCGGCAGGCAAGCCACGTCGGTCAGGGTCGCCCTCAGCATGTCGCGCAGGGGGGAGATGCGCAGCAGTTCGCCGCGTTCCGGCCAGCTTTCGTTGGAGAGGTGCGGCGCCACCAGGCCGGCATGCTTTCGCAATCGCAAGCCGAGCTCGGCCGCTACCTGTGCGCTCCATGCCAGTGGCCCGGGCACGCGCAACGGCACGCCGGTAGCCGCGCAGGGGATGGCCGCGAGTCGGGGATTGACCCGGCGCAGAACTTCAATGACGAGGGAGTCGTCGCAACGCCGTTTCACCGGGATGCGGTGGCTCAGCGCCAGAAGACCGTTGTCGAGTGAGAGCGCCCGCGAGGGCAGGTGGGGGCGCAGGCAACTCAGGTTGGCGAAGCTGGAGGTGCGTCCGTAGCTGGCCCGCCCGGCGACATGTTCCGCCACGTTGTAGGGGTCTTCGGTGTCCGCGTCGGCTATCTGGCGCCGTACGACCTGCAGCATGATGTCGTGATAGCGGGAGCGCCACGGCTCGCGCAGAAGCAGCCAGGGGCGGGATGGGAAGGTGCTCTTAGCATCGAGCCTCAGCAGTTGCTCCTCGAGCCTGCCCCGCTCCAGCCTGGCCATGGCCGGCACGGGCACGCGCAGCCCGAGCAGCACGGGCCGGCGGCGCCAGTAGTAGCCCTTGAACAGCACGTCCATCGGCTCCTCGACGTAGGCTGCCTCGCAGCGCTCTCGAACAGCGCCCAGGTGGCCCAGGAAGTGGCAGTGGTCATATCGGCACATGCCGCCAGTCAGTTCCACGGCCTCCTGCAGCAGGCGCGCGTAATGGTCCGGCCGCCGGCGCAGGAACAGGTGCGGCAGTGCGAGGGCGGCCGATACGCGCCGTGCGGTGCGTACCTCAGGGTTCACCCAGTCGCCCGCGGTGAAGGCGGCCGACAGTCCGGGCAGCATGGCGGCGGTGATGCGCGAGTCCAGACCTCCGCTGAGCATCACTGCGCACCGGGCAGCCGCAGGCTCTTCATGGCGCCCGGCGGCCGCATTGAGGGCCTCTGTGACGGCCTCGGCGCATTCGGCCCGCGACATCCTGCGCGGCGAGTAGCGCGCCCGCCAGTAGCGCCGCACGCGCACCCGCCCGTCCGCCCACGTAAGCAGTGCACCGGGCGGCAGAGCGCGCACCTGTGCCACGAGCGTCAGCTCGAGCTGGCACTGCTGGAACGTGAGCAACTGCATCAGGGCAGCGACGTCGAGGCCCCGCCCTTGCAGCAGCCCGCAGTTCAGCAGGGCGTTGAAGCGCGTGCCGAAGACCAGCCCGCCGGCGGTCTCGGCATAGAACAGTGGCCGGGATACGAAGCGGTCCGTGGCGAGCGTCAGGCGGCCTGGCGCCCGTTCGTAGACGGCGGCGGCGAATGAACCGTTCATGCGGCGGAAGGCGCCGTCCCCTTCCTCGGCGAACATGCGCAGAACGATCTCCGCCGCGTCGCGCCCGTTCTGCAGTGCTGTCCCTTTGCGAGCGAGGCGGGCCGCCAGCTCGCGCTGGTTCGTCACGTCACCGTCCACGGCGACGGCGAGCCCGCCCTCAGCGCTCGTGGCGGGTTGTGGGCTCGGGCTGAGCACGCCGTGGTGGAACCGCAGCATGCCCCACCCCGGGGCCTGGTAACGATCACACAGAGCAGAGCCCGTGCGCTCGATGTGAGACCGGGCCCGCTGCAGGGCAGCGGACACGATGTCGGCAGGCAGGCCGCAGACGCCGAACAGGTCACTCATCGGGCGGCTCCCGGTCGGCACCGACGCGGCGGATGATATTCACGGCGAAGTCCAACGGGTCGGGACACTGCTGCAGCAGCCTTCTGCGGGCGGCGAGTGCGTGCTCGGCCAGTTGGGGGTCCGCAAGCCAGGCTTCGGCCAGTTCGGCCCCTTCGCGCATGGTGCGGACGGTGCGCACGATGCCGTAGCGACTCTCCAGGGCGTCCAGGTAGCCGCGGCGGGAACTGGGGCTCACGAAGATGGCCGGCGTTCCGAGGCAGGCGGCCTCGGCCGCCATGCAACTGCCCTCGCCGACGTATAGCCGGGCCGCCGCGAGCAGGTGCAGCAGCGCTCCATGCGCCAGCGGGTTCTGCCACCGGCGCAGTCCGGGGGGCAGGGGGCGTTCCGAACTGATGACGGGCCGCGCGTGCCGGCACAGGGCCCGCAGCAGGTTGCGGACCTCGGACTCCTCCGGCCCGCGCACTCCGCTGTCATGGAGCGCACGCCATGCTTTCAACCGCACCACGATGGGCGGCTCGGCCGGATCGAGCGCCCCTTCGCGGAGGGGCGCTCGATCCGGGTGGAAGCGTGAGGGGTGTGTGTACATCAGATGGGGTGGGGCGGCGAAGCGCACCTGGCGAGAACCGAGGTCGAGGTCGTAGCCCATGCCGGTGCAGACAATGGTGGAGAGCCGGCCGCTGAGCCGAAGCTGGAGGCTGGCGAACTCGGTATCGTCGAAGCTTACGCGCGGTATGCGCAGCAGGGCGCCGACCAGGCCGATGGTCACGCCCGTGCGCGCCACCAGCACATGCGGCCGGAAGCGTCGGGCCAGCCGGGCCATGCGGGCGGCGCGGATGGCCAGTTCGCCCGCCATGCCGGCGTGGCCGCGGGCCATACGGCTCAGGCATACGTGCTCTATGCCCAGATTGGCCAGCAGGGGCAGCGTTTCGTCCTTGGCGCGCGAAGTGACCAGCACTTCGTCCCCGTCGGCCGTCAGGGCGCGCACGACGGGTTCGAAGAAACGCACTTGCGCCGGATGTTTGAGGTCAAACAGTGCACGCATACGCCGCCCGAGGTGAATTGCCGCAGGACGGAGCATTGTAGGTCAGGGCGTGCCCTGCGTCCAGCGCGCTTTGCCGGGCAGGGCATCGGCCGATATAATCCTCCGGGTTGTTCTGGCCGATCGGTTCTCCGCAATGCGCCCATTTTCGTCGCGCTCTGTATCCGGGTTCTTCCCCCGATGAAGCTACGCCGCATGCTGCCGCTCATCTTTCTGGCGTTTGCCCTCAGCGTCGGGGGGGCATACGTCGCCGCGCACCGCGATCGTTTCGCCGTGCTGTTGCAGGTGCCGCTCGCCGGCGTGGTGGCGTTGCTTGCCATCGGCGTGGTGTTTCGCACCAGCGAGGCGATGGTGCTACGGACGGTCGTTCGGGCATTCGGTGCCGGCGTCGGCGCATGGGAGTGCATCCTGCTCTCGTGGGCGACGGCGTACTGGAACCTGCTGCCTGTGAAGCCGGGCACCGGCGCTCTCGGCGTCTACCTGAAGCGGCGGTACGGCGTGCCCTACAGCGACTTCGTCGCCTACCTTGTCGCGGCAAACCTGTTGCGGCTCGGGGTGACCGGGCTGTTGGGCGTTGTGTTTGGGGTTGCCCTGGTCTTCGCCGAGGGGCTGATTCCGCTGGTGCCGGCGGTGTTCGTCGTGCTGCTGGCGGCGGTTTTTTCGGTGATGCTGGTGCCGACCCGATGGGAGTATGGCGGCCCGAACGCGGTGCTCGACGGGATGTCACGCACGGCGCGGGCCTGGCACCGGTTGCGGGCGGAGCGTGCCCTGATGGCGCGGCTCGGGGCGTGGCGGCTGGGCCAGTCCGCCCTGGGGGCGCTGTCCATCTACCTCTGCTTCCGGTTGACCGGCCTGGATGTCGGTTTTCTTGCGGCGTGGACGATCAAGCTCGTGGGGTCCCTGGCGAGGTTCGCCACCGTTGTGCCCGCCCAATTCGGCGTGCAGGAGGCCCTGCTGGCTGGCGGGGCAGCGGCGCTCGGGGTCGCGTTTGCCGACGGGGTTGTGGCCGCCACGCTGCGCCGTGCCGTCTCGCTGCCTGTAGTGCTCGTGGTGGGGCCGCTCGCTTCGTGGGCCGTGCAGCGGCTGTACGGCTTCTCTGCCGCTGAGGGCGAGGGCCCCTCCGAGGCCGGCCCCGTGCCGGCTGAACCACCGAAAACGTGATCGTCAAGAGGGGGAGTACTGTTGAATAGCGTGACGCAGGATGCGTTGACGGTGAGTCCGGCCGGGGCGCAACGCGTGCCGGCGAGCTGGCTGGTCGGCTGGTTGGCCCTGGTGTCGCTGTTGCACCTGGCGGGGTTGAACGGACACTGGTGGTATCAGCCCGACAGTGGGCTGTATATGTCGCTTGCACGTTCGCTGGTGGAGACCGGGCGTTTCAACTTCAACCATCGTCCTCACACTTACGTGTGGCCGGGGTTCCCCGTGCTGCTGGCGGGGGTGCGGTTGGTCTTCGGCGACGCTATCATCGCGTACAATGCCACCATGGCTCTGCTTGCTGTCGCGTGCGTTGGGCTGGCGTATCCGCTCTACCGGTTGCTCGCGGAAGATCGGCGTCAGGTCATCTACGCGATGGTGTGGTTCGGGCTGTCGGGGACGCTGTTCTACTATTCCCGACGCATACTCACCGAGACGCCGTTCACGCTGCTGGTGATTGGCGGGCTCTACTGCACGCAGCGGATGTTGCAGTCGCAGGGGCGCGCCAGCTACCTGTGGGCGTTGGCCGTCGGCGTCGTGGCGTGTGCGGCGACTTTCGTGCGCCCCTTTGGGCCCGCGCTGGCGGCCGGGACGCTGGCGGGCCTGTGGCTGCGGCGGCGGTCCCTGGCCCGCTGGCAGGCCAACCTGGCGCGCTCGGCGCTGGCGGCGACGCCGCTGCTCGGGGCGGCAGCCCTCTGGGTGAGCCGCAGGGCACCCCTATCCAGCGGGCCCACTTACGGCCGGGTGTTCGTGCACCGCCTGCAGCCGCATGTCCTCGTCGTCCGCCTGTGGGCTCAGTTCTCGGACATGCTGGACGGCCTGGGCGAGGCGCTGTTCGGCATGGACGGCGACGAGATAGGGGGCGTCATTCTGCTGGTGCCGATACTTATCGGCGCCGTGCGTTCGGTGCGGCGGCGCCAGGTCGCCCTGGTCGGGTTCGCCGGGGCCTACATGGTCGGCGTGTTCCTTGGCAGTCCGGGGCGCCGTTACATTCTGCCGCTGCTGCCGCTTCTGATCTACTGGGCGGTTGACGGCGCCCCGGCGCTTGGCGCCTGGCTGTGCCGCAGGTGGAAGAGGGCTACACCGCGCGCGATGCGCATGGCCGGGTGGGCGGCTCTGGCCATGCTGGTGGGCTTCAACCTGTCGATGGTCGGCGGGCAGATCTTCATCGCCCGCAGCCCCGGGTTCGTGGATCATTACTGGAGCGGGCGCCTGCGGCACTACGCCGCCCTGTGCGATGCGCTGCGAGACGAGGCGGATGCGGGCGACGCGGTGCTGGTGCACCAGCACCGGCTGGTGCACTACTGGACCCGGCTGGAGGCGTGGCGGTTCAGCCGCCGTTGGGTCAACGCGTCGACCGAAGGGCTGGCGCGTGGCTTTGCGGCCAGGAACATGCGTTACCTGGTGCGCGACATGGCAGAGCGCGGTTACGGCCGGAAGCTGGACGCCGTGATGGAAGCCTTTCCGAGCGCTTTCGAGCTGGCAGGGAAGTTCGGGCACTTGCGGCTCTACCGCGTGCGCCAGCAGGAGCTGACCCGGCTTCTGGAGTCTACACGCGACGCTCCCGGTGCCAGGGCGCCAGGCGACGCGCCGCATGCCGCAGAAGCGAACTGAAGGCCATGCCCAGCAGGGCCGCCATGGCAATGCCGACGTATAGCTCCTCGATGCGCATCGTCTCCCAGGCCTGCCAGATCATGGCTCCGACGCCGCGCCGGGCGTAGATCAGCTCCACGGCGATCGTGACCACCAGCGCGCTGTTGAACCCCAGGCGCACACCCGTCAGCACCATGGGCAGACTGCCCGGCAGCACCACCCGGGTGAGCACCTTGAGCCGACCCGCGCGGAAGTTGCGCGCCACCTCGAAATGGACCGGGCTGATGTGGGCGACGCCTGCCATGGCGTTGATCAGCACTGGGAAGAATGCCGCCAGGGCGGCCGTGGTGACCTTGCTCGCCTCGCCGAGCCCGAGCAGAACGATCAGCAGCGGCAACAGGGCCGTCTTCGGCACGGGGTGGAGCGCCGCCACGAACGGATCAGCCACGTTGCGCACCCCCGGTGACCAGCCCATCAGCATGCCCAGGGCGAGGGCCGGCAGCGCCCCCAGGCAGAAAGCCGCCAGCAACCGACCCACGGTGAAGCCGAGCGTGGTGGCCAACCTGCCGGAACGCAGAAGAGCGGCGAACGCACTGGCAACCGTGGTCGGGGCCGGGAAGAACACCGCCGACAGCAGCCCGATCCGCACGGCCGCCTCCCAAGCGATCAGCAGCACGAGCGCCAGTGCAGCCGCAGACACGCAGCCCCTCTGTTCGGAAATCGCTTTCACTTCCCTGTTAGCCATAGGGCCCGGCGGACCTCCGTCTCTAGCACGCTCCAGATGTGCTCGACGAGCTCGGCGACCGGAGGCTGGTGGGCATCCACCAGATTGCGCGGCCGCTGGAGCGGCACGGCAATGTCCTCCAGTATCGTGCCCGGATGCCCGCTCATCACGAGCACCCGGTCGCCCATGAGCACTGCCTCGCGTATGTCGTGCGTCACGTAGATGATCAGTTTGCGGTTCCGCTGCCATATGCGCAGCAGTTCCTGTTGCAGCAGCAGCTTCGTCTGCGCGTCCAGCGAGCCGAGCGGCTCGTCCATCAGCAGCATGGCGGGATCGGCCAGGAAGGCGCGGGCGATGTTCACCCGCTGGCGCATGCCGACGCTCAGCTCATGCGGCAGGTTGCGGGCGAAGCGCCCGAGCCCGAACTTGCGCAGGAACTCCTCCGCGCGCTGGTGTCGCTTACGACGAGGCATCCCCCGGGCTTCCAGGGCGAAGGCCGCGTTGTCCACCACTGTCATCCAGGGGAAGAGGGCCTGCTCCTGGAAGACCATGGCGTTGGGGTGCCGCCCGCCCTCGTCGGCACCCGGCGTGCTGATCGTGCCCGAGCTGGGCGGCTGGAGCCCCGCGATGAGCCTCAGCAGCGTGGTCTTTCCGCAACCGCTTGGTCCGACAAGAGTTATGAACTCCTCGGCGTCGGCGCTGAAGGAGATGTCACGCAGCGCCTCCACCTGGCCGTCGCTTCCCTCGAAGACCTTGCACACCTTGCGGCATTCGAAGTGCATGGCCCTACGGCTCCTGTGGGGCGAGGACTTCGGCGGCATGCTGCACGAAGGCCGGCTCCCAGAACTCTGCGACGCCAAGCTCGCGCTCCAACAAGCCCCGCTCCAGGAACCACATCTGGCACTCCAGCACGCTCTGCACGTTGATGTTGCCGTCAGCCCGCATCGGGGGCCAGAGCATCTTGCGCAGGATCTCGGCGTCGAGCCCGGTGTGGCGGCCCACGATCTGCAGGTTCCGCTCCGTTTTGCCCTCCAGGTATTGCCTGACGCCCTGCAGGTAGGCGACCATGAAACGCCGGCCCACGTCGGGGCGCTCCTCAAGCAGTGACGGGCCGAACATCACGACGGCATACTGGGAGCCGGGCACAACGTCGGTGTCGGTCAGCCACATTGTGGCGTGACCCGCCTGGAGGACGCGGGTCAGCCAGGGTTCGGCGAGGTAGCTGGCCTCGATTCGCTCGTTCTGCAGGGCCTCGAGACGCGAAGGGCTCGGCATGTAGGCGGTCTCCAGCTCGTCGATGCCGAGGCCGACCTGCTTGAGCGCGCGGTCCACGACGAAGCCGGAGATGCTGTCCTTGGGGGCCGCCATCCGCATGCCGCGCAGCCGTTCCGGCTCGTCGGCGACGCCGGCTTCGGCCAGGTCTCTGCGCAGCACCAGCGCCGTGTACGGGGGGCCTGTGGTCGGCGCGCGTCCCTTGTCCGCCACGATGCGCACACCGGAGCCGCGCGCGACGGCGTTCAGTAGGCCGGCGTTTACCGTGCCGCTCAGCACGTCTATCTTGCCCTGGGCTAAGGCGGGCATCCCGTAGGCTGAGCGCGTCAGGTCGAGCAGTTCAACATCCAGGTTCTGCTCGGCGAAGTAGCCTTCGTCGGCGGCGATGAGCAGTGGGGCAAAGGAGATGTAAGGAGCGTTGGCGATGCTGACCTTGTCGGGCGCAGGGCCCTGGCTCGGCGCATCTGCCCGACCGCACCCGGTCGGCAGCAGGCAGATGCAGAGCGCAACCATCAAACGACGGCACGGGAGCATTCGTCAGGCCTCCTGCTTGGGACAAGTATGGTTTTCGCTCTTCCGCAGACGCTTGCGGCCGGTGGGGGCATTCAACGGCATGAACTTGCCGGCAGCGGTCCAGTGCGGCTTCTGGCGCCTGACCCGCACGGCACCCGATTGTTGCCACAGCCGCGCCGCGAAATGGGAGGCCCGGTTGCCGCGGGCGAGCATCTGCAGCAGCTCGCGCCCGACGCGCTCCGGCTCCGCCAGCTCCACCGCAGGGTCCACCAACAGAACCACGCGTGTCCGCCCGGCCTCGTCCTCTTCTTCGACAAGCTGGTAGTCGAAAGCCGTGCCACCGAAGCGTGCCGGCAGGTCCCTCTCCAGGACCTCCGCCACGTCGGTGTGCACGAGTGTCACTCCCTCGCCGGTGAGTTTGCCGTAGCTGCGGATGTGGCGCAGGTGCACGTCGTAACCGAGGCGGCCGAGCAGGCAACTGCACTCGCGTCGCTCCATCAGGCCGTAGTCGTCGAGCCCGGCGTTGAGCATGATCTTGCTCGACGCGGGCGAAAGGGATGTGAGGAAGAAGGCGTCCACGGAGGTCTGCCATCCGGGCACCTTGCGGGGGCGCTGGACGAGGGCCAGGCAGTCGAGGGCGAGGTGGATGTCGTTCTCGTCAACGGGCGTGCCGCAGCCGACGCCGATGGTGCCGGCCTCTGTGCTGGCGTAGACGGGGATGTGACGCGCGCCGGAGCGTCGGATGGCATTTACCTTGGAGGGGGTCGGCGGTTCGCTGCCGCCGAAGAACGTGCAGCCCGTCAGGTCAATGCCGCGCTCCGCCGCAGCCAGGCAGAGCCTGGTGGAGGTGCTAACGCCGGAGCGCACCAGGCAGGCGCCCTCGCGCCTGACCAGCTTGCGCAGGTAGGCGAGCACCGGCTCGGGGCACCCCAGCGGCACCGGCTCCGGGGTGGGCATAGGCGCCCCCCATAGGCGGGCGGCCGTGACCACATAGCGCGTGGCAAACCTGTCGCGCAGGGATGCGCCTGCGCCGCCCGCCATAACTGGTTCGAACCAGCGCCGCACGCAGTTGCCCATCGCGGCGCTGCGCAATGCGTGGGACAGACCGGCCATCGCAGGCAGCCCCGGACGCCACAGAACCGTCGGCGTGCCGGTAAGGCCGTAGGCCTCCAACGCCAGCACGCGGAACGGCAACTGCCAGGTCGCATGGTCCAGGTCGATGTCGACGCGAGTCCCCGCTCCGGTGGAGCCACCGGTGGATGCACTGTAACAGGAACTGAGGAACGGATTGTCGAAGTCGTGAGAGTTCACGTGCCACTGGCGTCCGTGCCGGGTAATGGGCGCGCGACCCTTGAACTCCTCGAAGGTTACGTACACCCCGGCGTCATGCAGGCGGCAGAGCGCGCCCTGCAGGCCGTCGCCCCGCACCATGCGCGCCAGCTCGGCGTAGTCGATGCCGGCCGTCCGCAGCAGGGGCAGGTAGGGGCTGCGCGGGTAACCGTATATGCCGCGTCGCGCGACACACAGAAACAGCTCCCCGCGGTGTGCCAGGCGTTCGGCGACCATCTCCCGCGCCCGCGCCGGGGTTATACCCGCGCGGAAATAGCGCCCCAACCCGCGCATGAAGCGGGCATACATGCGGGCGTCGGCCAGCCAGCGCATCGGCATCCCTCGGGGCTTCTTATCGGGGCGGAGAGGTAGAGGCCGCCATTATAGGACCCACAGGGCACGCTGGCAATCTGCGGGCCGCATAAGCTGTCGGCCCGGCGCTGATGCCTTGCGCAGCGTGCGCGCGCCTACCTATAATCTGGCCTTGCGGGGCTGCGCCGGACCGTCGATAGGCAACTGGCGGCGATGTAGTCCAACTGTTTGGGATGCGAGATGGCTGATCAGAACAGCAGCGCCCTGGACTTCGTGGTGCTTCGCCCGGAACTGCTCGACCGATGGGGCGCGGCGCTGTCGCAGTTCGGCCTGGCCGCCGGCAAGCCGCTGAGCCCCGCCCACTGGCGGTGGCGGTGCGCCGGGAATCCCGCCGGCAGCGGGGCGACCGCCTTCGCCGTGCGCAACGGCCGCGTGGTGGGGCTGATCGGCAGCACCTACGTGCGCACGCAACGCGGCGCCGCGCCAGCCAGGGCGGCGCTGATAAGCGACCTGTACATCATGCCTTCCGAACGTTCATGGCCGTGCCTGGCCGGTCTGCTGCGGGCCAGCGCCGAGCAGGCGACGGGCGACGGCGTGGAGTTCGCATACGGGTTCTTCGTTGGCGACGCCGTCCAGCTCAACAGCGCCCTGGGCGCTCGGGTGCTCTGCCGTGTGCCGGTGTGGGCCGGCTTTCTGGACGTGGGAGCCGTGCTGCGCGGGCGTGGCTGGCCTGCGCCATTGCACGCGCTGGGGCGCGTCGTGAACCTGCCCCTGTGTGTGCGCGTTCCGCCGGCGGGGCAGGGCGGCTGTGTGGTGTGCCGCTCCGACGGCCTGGCGGATGCCGAACTCGCCGACCTGCCCGCCCCTCTCCGCGCGCCAGGCGAGGTATGTGCAGTGCGCGACCTCGACTACCTGCGCTGGCGATACGCGCGGCGGCCGGACTACAGTTACACCGTCTGCACGGCCACCGGGGGCGACGCCTTGCTCGGCCTGGCAGTCTACCGGACCTCTGCGGCCAGACGAACGGCGTACCTGACGGAACTGCTTGCGCCTGCCGGGCGACTGGACGTGCTGCAGGCCCTGCTCAGATACGCCCTGCAGGATATGCAGGCGCAGGAGGCGGGGATGGTGACCGCAAGCTTCCCCGAAGGCTCCGACGCCGCGCGCGTGCTGCGACAGGCCCGCTTCCAGCGCTGGGCGACCCCGCTGTGGGACCTATCGCTCGGCATCGTCACCGACCCCGGTGGGCCGGAGCTGGAGCCCTCACGATGGTACTTCAGCCTCGGCGACTGGCTCACCCACTGACGCCGCCGCCAGTTCAGTGAGGCAGCAGTTCGGCAGGCACGCGCTCGGGCCGCCGCGACGCGCCCGCGATCTGGCGTGCGATCCGCGCGATGCGCCACGGGGGCCGCGTCCAGCGGACGCCGAGCACCTTCCATCCGAACCTCAGCAGGGGATACTCCAGCGGCGGGGCGGGTGTGCCGAGCGAGGGCAGGCGGGCGAGCCACCGCCTAGTCAGGGGAGCTTCCCACCTGCGTGCGCGTGTCGCCCGCAAGGCTACAAAGCAGGCGAACTCGCGACGGTAAAGGTCAAGCAGGTCTGCCTCCCGAAGCAAACGTTCCGCCAGCTCGACGATCCGGGCATGGGAGCGCATCGCGTCCTGCCCCCGGCGCTGCAGGATCGAGCGAGCGGCGTGTACGCGGCGCAGGGCGAACGCCCCTGCACTGTAGGCGAGGCAGTCGGACGCAGCGGCCGCGCGGAGGGCGTATTCGAGGTCTTCGAACTGAGCCTGGCGCGCCTCCCAGGGGCCCACTCGGTCCACAAAACTGCGGCGATACGTGGCGAAGTTCGGCAGCGTTACGTTCACGCCGCGCAGAACCATCTGCAGGGGTGTCAGGCCCCGCGGCATCCCGAGGTTGTTGCGCAGCCCTAGTGCGAGGTTGCCTGAGCCGGTGCGACGGAAGCGGAGCCCCGGCCCGGCTGCCATCGGCGCCCCACTGCGCTGCATGGCCCGCACACAGAGGGTTATGTAGCGCGGGGCGAGCAGGTCGTCGGAGTCGAGCCAGCGAATGAACTCGCCGCGTGAGCGCCGAGCGCCGAGGTTGCGGGCAGCCGGCGCGCCGCTGCGTTCCTGCCTCAGGCATTCCACGCGCAGGCCGCGTTCCGCCCCGTGGCGCTCTGCCCACGCCTGGGCCTGGCGGAAGGTGCCATCCGTGCTGCCGTCGTCAACCACCAGCAGCTCGATCGGGCGGTAGGTCTGGGCGAGCACGGAATCGAACGTCTCGAGCGCGAGGGCCGCGCGGTTGTAGACGGGGACCACGACCGAGGCAAGCCCCGCCGTAGCCCGGGCCGGTAGCCAGCCATCGGGCGGCGCGGAGGCCGTCGGTTGCCGGACGTGAGGGGGTGTGCGCTCCATGGATTCGGTGATGGTCCTCCGACGCGGAATGCACCGCAATCTACCCTGCCGCAGGCCGGGCGTCAAAGGCCGCCGCTGCGGGCCGTACAGTTGAACCGCAGGGCGGGCCGGGCTACAATCGGCGACGGCCCTGACTAACCAATCGCATGATCCCCGGAGCCCAGCTCGCGCGTGGCCACGGCCCAAGCCAGCAAGGTGTGCATCATCGGACTGGATGGGGCCACTTTGCCCGTGCTGAACCGGTGGATGGATGGCGGAGAGATGCCGCATCTGCGCTCCCTGCGCCAGCGAGGGGCATGGGGTGAACTGATGTCCACCATGCCGCCCGTGACCGGGCCGGCGTGGACCTCCATGGTGACCGGGGTGAATCCCGGTCAGCACGGCGTGTACGACTTCGTGAAGTGGACCCGGGGCGGACGAAGCTCGCGCCTGGCGCGCTCCAGCGACTGCACTGTGCCCCGCATCTGGGACATCGCCGGCGATGCCGGCCGCCGGGTCGGCGTCTACCGCGTGCCGGTCACGTATCCCGCCTGGCCCGTCAACGGTTTCATGGTGACGGGCCTTCTGACCAGCCGTTACGACGAGACGGCTTCGCACCCGCCTGCGCTGTTTGCGGAACTGGACCAGCGCGGCCTGGCGAGGATACGCGGCGGCGACAAGCGAGATGCCTGGGACCTCTACCTGGGCGAGAAGGCGGCCATGGTGGACAACGCCTGCGAGACGATGGGTTACCTGCTGAAGCGGTTCGAACCGGACCTGTTCATGTGCGTGGTGAGCGAGCTGGACCACGTGCAGCACCAGTTCTGGCCGCAGTGTTCGGGCGCTGCCGGGGCGCAGGACGCGACCTCTGACCAGGCGTTGCGCCGTTTCTTCCGGGCATTGGACGGCCTCGTCGGCATGTTGCGTAAGCACTTCGGGCAGGACACGACTTACCTTGTGGTCTCGGACCACGGCTTCGGACCGGTGCGGGGCGGGTTCCGGGTGAACAGATTCCTCGCCGAGCAGGGCTTTTTGAAGCTGCGACAGGGCCGGCTGCGAGGGGCTCGGCTCCTGCTGCGCGGGATCGCGAGCATCAAGACGGCTCTCGGCGCGCTGCGGCTGCTGGGTATTGCGCGCGCGGCGCTACGGCGGATCGCCCCGCACAGCCCCCTGCGCATGGGCGTGCGAGAGCGTACACAGCGCATGCTGGAGCGCTGCCTGGACTGGGAGGGCACGAGCGCCTTTGCCATCTCAAGCTCCGACTGCGGCATACATGTCAACCGTGCCGACCGCTGGGCGAACGGCAGCGTGCGCACCGAGGAAGAGACAGAGAGAGTGCTCGCGCTACTGCTCGAGGCGCTGCAAGGGCTGCGGGATCCCCTGACCGGTGAGCCCGCCCTGACCGTCGCCGTGCGACCGCAGCAGGTGCACGCCGGGCCATACCTGCACGAGGCGCCGGACCTGTTGTTCGCCCTGAGCAACGGCGAGCTGGCAACGGTGCCGGAACTGAGCGGGCCTCTATTCGGCGATTACGAGAAGTGCGGCAACCATCGTATGGAGGGTGTGCTGATGGCCGCCGGACCGGGCATACGCGCGGGCGCGCGCGCGGATGCCGACATCCTGGACGTGGCGCCCACGGCGCTCCACGCGCTGGGCCTGCCCGTGCCGGGCTACATGGAGGGCCGGGTTCTGCAGGCACTCTACGAGACCGAATGGGTCGAGTGCCACCCGGCCCGGCGCAGCGCCGCAGCCCTCGCCGGCGCGCGCGTGCAGAGGGATGAGTTGCTGCCGGATGAGGACGAGGAGCGCCTCGTGCGCGACAGGCTCGCGGACCTCGGCTACCTGTGAACGTCTGAGCCCTGCCACTTACTGACAAGCATCGACGGGCCCATGCATAACGATGAAAAAAGCGGCTTCACGTTCTGGGTTGCCCAGCCACCGGGCCTCGAGAATCTCAGGCTGCTTGCAGCCTGCGGAGGCGTTGCGGAACCGTGGCTCGATCTGCGATACGGCAGCTCCGCCTACAGGAAGGGCCTCATCCGGCGAGCCGCGCGCAGCAACCTCGCCGGGCTGACGTGTGCGGCCAGCATCCATGAACGACACACGCTGGCAATGCTGCGTGACGCCCAGCCGCCGGGCAGCCGTGTGGTGCTGTGCGATCTTGCCGACGACGAACGCCAGGCGGCGGTGACGGCGAAGGACTTGCGGAGCGTCGGGTTGCTGGTGGGGGTTGAGGCGGACGGCCGACTGGCCGCCCGGGCGGCGCTCTGCGTCGGCGCGGATTTCGTGGTGGGCGCGGGCTCCGAGGCGGGCGGGTTCGTATCGTCTCGCACGGCCCTTATACTCGCCCAGGAACTGCTCGACGAGCTCACCATCCCTGTCATCCTGCGCGCAGACGTGGGGCCCCTCGGCGCTGCTGCGCTCTATGCCGCCGGGTGCGCGGGCATTGTGTTGGGCTCTCAGTTGCTGCTCACGCCCGAATCACCCTGCGACGAGGGTCTGCGCGAGCGGCTGGCGTCGGCCTCGCCCGCCGACCCGCAGATCGTGGGTGACCTGGTCGAGCGCGCCTTCCGTGCACTGAGCGTGGGCGAGCCCGGCCTCATGCAAGAGCTGCGGGGCCGCGAGCGGCATGCCTACCTGCATTCGCCGAGCGAGTCCGCCCGCAGAGTGGCCTTTGCAGAGCACCTGCTGCCTGTCGCCGAGCCGGGGTTCGCAGGCGAGTTTTTGCCCGTCGGGCAGGGCGTCCTGTTCGCGCAACGGTTCGCGGACGAAGGACTTTCCGCGCCGGAAGTGGTCGAGAGTTACCGGGAGGCGCTCGGGGCGGCGATCACGCGCCTGCGGCGGCACTGGCCCTTTGGCGCTGGCTCGGCCCTTGCCGAACACCACGGTGTCGAATTGCCCGTCGTGCAGGGCCCTATGGCCGTTGTGACGGCGGGGGCCGGCCTTCCCGCAGCGGTGGCGCAAGCCGGCGGGATGCCCTTCGTGGCCATGGCCGGCACGGAGGGCGAGCTGGCGCGCGAGCGGATTCAGGCGGCGCGGAGCGAGCTTGGCGACCACCCCTTTGGGGTCGGCCTGATCGCCTTCGGTGAGCAACAGGGCGACGTCGAACGGACCGTGCTGGCCGAAAGGCCGAGCTGCGTTACGGTGGCGGGCGGCACACCGGGGCGAGTTCTGCAGTTCCAGGACCGGGGCATCGACTGCTACTGGCACACGCCGACTCCTACCCACCTGCGGCAGGCGCTCGAGGCCGGGATCCGCGGCGTCATCCTCGAAGGGCACGAGGCCGGCGGGCACGTGGGCAAGCTGGGCTCGCTGGTGCTGTGGGAGTCGGCAACGCTGGAGTTGCTCGATGCCGGGTCGGACCGGCTCGCCGCGCAGCGAGTGCTGCTGGCTGGAGGCATCGGCACCAGCCGCTCGGCGCTCATGGCGGGCGTTATCTGCGCCCCTCTCGCGCAGAAGGGAGTGGCGTGCGGCTTGCAGCTCGGGACCGCCTACATGCTGACGGACGAGGCCGTCGAGTGCGGCGCCGTGGCCGAGGCGTGCCGCCATATGCTGCAGATGGCGGAGCGCACCGTCGTAACCGGCCGCAGCCTGCACCTGCCCGCCCGGTGGGCCTACGGAGAGGCGGTGGACGCCCTGGTCGATGCCGAGGCGGAGGCGCTGGTGGCGCACGGGGCGACGCCGCAGGCCAGAAGGCAGATGGAGCAGACAGGCCTGAAGCACCTGCAGAAGGCGCTGTCCGGGGCGATCGGTAAGCCGCCGCCCGCGTGCATGTGTGGCGCCGCAGTAAGTTGCCTGCCGGGCGTCTCGACCGTCGCCGAACTGCACGAAGCGGTCACGGCGGGCGCGGCGAAGCTGGCCGGCCGGCTGCAGCATCCTGCCGAGAGCGGAGACGCCCTGCAAGACGCGGTGGCCATCGTCGGCATGGGGTGTCTGTTCCCCGGGGCCGCAAGCCCCGAGGAGTTCTGGCAGAACATCATCAACCGCGTCAGCGCCATCGGTGAGGTGCCGCGTGAGCGGTGGGACGTGGACATCTTCTACGATCCGGCGCACCGGTCTGCGGACAAGAGCATGTCGAAGCTCGGGGCCTTCATCAAGGGCTTCCAGAAGGATCCGATGAAGTTCCACATCCCGCCCGTGGCGGCCGATTCCATCGACCGGGGCCAGTTCGCCGCGCTCGAGGTCGCCAGGCAGGCGCTTGCGGACGCGGGCCTGCTGGAAAGGAGCTTCTCCAGGGAACGCACCGGCGTCATCCTCGGCAACAGCATGGGCGGCGAGTTAAGCGTGGAATACGGCGTGCTAATATACCGCCACGACTTCGTGGAACGGCTGCGTCGGACGCCCGCCTTTCAGCAGTTGCCCCCGGAGGCGAGGGACGCCCTGGCTGAGCAGGCCGCCCGAGCCATCGCCGAGGATAAACCGGAAATAACGGAGGACTCCTGCGCGGGAACGCTGGGCAGCGTGTTCGCCGGCCGCATATGCAACCAGTTCAACCTCGGGGGGGTCAGCTACACACTCGACGGCGCCTGCGCCTCGTCCCTGGCGGCCGTCAACGCTGCCGTGCGCGGCCTGCGCAGCGGGGAGTTTGACCTCGTGCTCGCCGGCGGTATCGAGGCCCGCATGGACCCGACCTCCTACGTCATGTTCTCCAGCCTCGGCGTGCTTTCCGATACCGGCTCCTTCCCCTTCGACGACCGCGCCGACGGGTTCGTGATGGCCGAGGGCATGGGCATGGTGGCCTTGAAACGCTATGCCGACGCCCTGCGCGACGGTGACCGCATCTACGCCATCATCCGGGCCATCGGCAGCTCCAGCGACGGCTCGGCCAGGAGCGTTACCGCCCCGCATGTGCCCGGCCAGGTGGCCGCCATGCGGCGGGCCTACCTCGACGCGACGTTCAGCCCCGCCGATATCGACCTGGTGGAAGCGCATGGCACCGCCACGCAGACAGGCGACCCGACCGAGCTGGCGTCCCTGACGGAAGTGTTCGGTCCGCACGTTGAGGATCCGGGCTCCATCGCGCTCGGCTCCGTGAAGTCAATGGTCGGCCACATGAAGACCGCCGCCGGCGTCGCCGGGCTCATCAAGGTCGCCATGGCCCTGCACCATCGTGTGCTGCCGCCCACCATGAACTGCGAGCGTCCCCGCAGCGACTACGACTGGGGCTCTTCGCCCTTCCGCCTGAACACCGAACCGCGCGAATGGCAGAGCGACGGGCGCCCGCGCCGGGGGGCGGTCAACGCCTTCGGTTTCGGTGGGGTCAACTTCCACGTGGTGCTCGAGCAGCCGCCCAACGTAGACGCGACGGCGAAGCCTGCGCAGGCGCTGCCCGCCCGGTTGTTCCTGTTCAGGGAACAGGACCGGGACGGCTTGCGGCGGGCCGTGGCGGCATTCGAATCGGAGGCCGACGGCAGCCTGCAGTCGTTCGAACACGGAGCGCAGCAGGCGTACGAGCGCTGTGGCGAGGGTCAGCATTCCCTCGCAATCGTCGCCGCCGACGGCGAGGACTTGCGGCAGAAGTTGCGCATGGCCGCGCGCGCGCTTGCGGAAGACGAACGCGGCGAGTTCACGCAGGCATCGGGGCTCTACTACGGCTGCCGCCCGCTGGAGCGAGGGGCGGTCGCCTTCCTGTATCCCGGTCAGGGCACGCAGTATGTCGGGATGGCCCGCGGCCTGCCATCGGCGTTCCCCTTCCTGGCCCCCACGTTCGAAGGCGTGGAGGATACGGCGCGCTGCTGGACCGGGCACGGCATGCTGGAGACCTTGCTGGCAGCGGACGGGGTTGGCGAAGAACGCCGCGAACAACTGGCAGAGATGCTGGTAAGGACTGATTACAATCACCCGGCCCTGCTGGCGATGTGGGCTGCCATAGGCGCATTTCTGCGTCGGGCGGGGGTGCACCCCGACATGGCGGCCGGCCACAGCGTGGGGGAGTACGGCGCCCTGCACGCGGGCGGGGTATTTGACCTGAAGTGGGCCTCCGCCACGATCTGCCAGCGAGGGGCGCAAGCCCAGAAGGCATGCTTCGGCTCGGGCGCGATGGCGGCGGTCGGGGCCCCGGCTCAGGCCGTGCAGCCCGTGCTGGACGAAGTGGACGGGCTGGTGGTGCTGGCGAATAAGAACTGCCCGGCGCAGAGCGTGATCAGCGGTGAACCGGATGCCGTGCGGGCGGCGCTTGCAGCGTTCGAGCGGCAGGGGTTTCGCTGCAGCCCGCTGCCCGTATCCAGCGCGTTCCACACGGCCATGATGGCGCCGTGCGTGACTCCCTTCCGCCGGGCGCTCGAGCACCTGCCGCTGCGACCGCCCCGCATAGCGGTCGAATGCAACCTCAGCGGCACGGCCTATCCTTCGCATGATGATCGCTTCGCCGAGACGGTCCGCGACGCCCTCGCCGAACACCTGGTCAGCCCGGTGGAGTTCGAGTCGAACATCCGTGATCTCTATAAGCGCGGCGCGCGGCTGTTCCTGGAGGTCGGCCCCGGCTCCGTGCTCAGCTCCTTTGCCGACAGCACGCTGGCGGAA
Organism: uncultured candidatus Brocadiaceae bacterium; assembly: GCA_964421565.1. GTDB lineage: Bacteria > Planctomycetota > Brocadiia > SM23-32 > SM23-32 > CAYQXJ01. Next base: position 144,288 of record CAYQXJ010000003.1, on the reverse strand, counting down.
CTGGAGCACTGGACCTTCCCCACTAACCTGCGGGCCGTCGCGCCGCCCCTGCAGTTGCTCCACACGCTCGGTTATTGCCACGCGCGAGGGCTACAGGTGGACCTGCCCGCCGTTTTGCCCGGCTGGCAGCGCCCGCTGGTGCGCTCCGAACGCCGCACCGAAGCCAGGCTGCCGTCGCCCCCGGCAGAGCCGAGCCCCGCCTCCGCGCCTGCCGACACGTTCGGCCAGGCGCTCGAAGGGGCCGAGCCGGAAACGGTCGAGCGCTACCTCTCCGAGCGCGAGGGATTCCTGAGGGCCATGTTGCACAGCATGGTGCGACTCGACTTCGAGCACTACGCCGGTGCGCCGGCCCCAAGACCGGAGGACGACAACCTGCGCGATGAGATCGTCGAGGTCTTCTCCCGCCGCACGGGCTATCCGACCGAGGTGATCGACCCGGACCTCGACCTGGAAGCGGAGCTCGGGCTCGATTCCATCAAGCGGACGGAGATTCTGGACGAACTGGAGCAGCGCTACGGCGTGCGGCTGCGCGGCCGGGGCGACGTGGCCGCCCGGCATGATCTGAGCACCGTGCGCGGCGTCATCGGCGTCTTCGCAGAGCTGACCGGCGGCGAAGCGACGCCGAGGGAGCGGGAAGCGGCGCAGCAGTCCGACAGCGCCGAATGGAATACCGACTGCCACCGGCTCGTCTGCGAGCTGCGGCCGGCGCCGCTGCAGAAGGCGGCGGGCAGCATGCTGCAGGGGCAGCGCGTGATGCTGCTGCAGCGGGGCGATGCCCGCACGCAGGTGGTCTCTGATCGGCTTCAGGCGCTCGGTGCGTCGGTCAGCCGGCTGGACCTCGCCGAAGATGCCGCGCCACTTGCCGTGGAGGCCGACGTCGTCGTGGACCTGACATGCTGGCCGCTCGACTCCGTGGCCGCCCCGGTGAACGTCGCGGCCTGGTGGGCCGAGGTAGAGTCCCATGCCGCCGCCTCGCTGGGCGTGGTGCAGCGAATGGTCAAGGCGATGCAGGGGCGCGAGCGCCGCTGCCGTTGGCTCGTAGTCAGCCCGCTGGGGGGCGACCTCGGCGCGGGGGAAGCCCCGCAGGGATCGTCGCCGGCGGGCATCACGCTTGCCCTCACGCGTTGCCTCTTCGCGGATCATCCCGACCTCTTCGACATGCTCTACGTCGACCTGGAACCGGACGCGGAACTCAGCCGGGTCGCGGAGATAGTCGCCGACGAGTTGAGCGCGCCGGCCGGCCACCCGGAGATCGGTTACCCGGGCGGCGAACGCTGCGAGATACGCTGGCACGTCGCTGACTCGCGCCTGCGCTCGGCGCCACCCCTCGGACCGGAGGCAGTGGTGCTCGCTGTCGGCGGGGCGCGCGGCATCACGGCCCGCATGTGCGCGGCCCTTGCCGGGCACACGGGCGCGCGGTTCGTCATCGTGGGCCGCAGCGCCGTGGACGAGTCGGAGCCGACAGCCGATCCGCCCATTACCTTCGAGGCAGCCCGACAGAGCGTTCTGGAAGAATGGCAGGCGGAGGGCAAATCCACCGTGCCGGTTCGCATGAACCGCGAGGCGTGGTCGCGCGTGTGGGCGGACGAACGACGGCGCAACCTGGCCGCGCTTCGCGGACAGGCCGCCGAGGTGACTTACCGCCGCTGCGACGTGGCCGACGGCGAACTCACCCGCCAGCTCATCCGCGATATCTACGAGCAATACGGGCGGCTGGACCTGGTGATCAACGGAGCCGGTGCCCTGGTGGAGAAGTCGGTGGAGGACCTTGAGCCGGAGCAGTTCCTGGCCGGCCTGCGGCCGAAGGCCCTCGGCACCGCAAACCTGCTGGCCGCCCTGGAGGGGCGCGACCTTCCCGTCTTCGCCAACGTCTCCAGCGTCGTCGGCCGCTGGGGATATATGGGTATGGCGCCGTACTCTACCGGCCACGTGATTGCCTCGCTTCTGGTCGCCGCCGCCAGGGGGCGGCGTCCCGGACGGTGGTTGAACCTGCTCTACGGTCCATGGCTTAAAGTGGGGATGACGAGGCTGGGCGAGACGATCGAGCGCGTGCGTGCCTCGGGCGGGGCGTTCGTCGCCGAGGCCGACGGCACGGACTACTTCCTGGCGGAGCTTCAGGGCGATCACGCCGTGACCACCGCCTTCCGCGGCATGGAGTCTTTCGGCGTTATGCTGGCGGGCGCTGGTCCCGGACATTCCATGCTCGACTCGCTGAGCGTGGACGTACGCGGCGCGGCTCACGGCAGCCGCCTGTTCGACCCCGCGCGCGACCGGTGCGCGGCGGAGCACATTGTGATGGCCGAGCCCGTGCTGCCGGGGGTGGTCCTGGTAGAGATGATGGCCCAGACGGCGTCGGCCCTCGCCGATGCGGCGCTCGAAGTGCGGGAAGTGCGCGAGGTGCGCTTCCTGCGCCCCGTGCGCTTCCCCCGGGGCGAGCCGCGCAAGGTTATGACGCGCGCGCTGCGGGCAGAGGGACGCGATGATATGGTCGAGGCGGAGCTCTACACCTTCTATAAGCCTCTCAGCGCAGAGGCGCCGGAGCAGGTAGTTCACGCCACCTGCAGCGTCGTGTTTGGCAGGCGCGGAGCGCCGCCCCCGCCGCTGCTTCCCAGCATCAAACATGCCCTGGGCGAGGCGGAGATGCCCGTGCAACGGCTCTGGGAAACGGACGCCGCGTCCGGCCGGCGGGAACTGTTCCGCAATATAGACAGCATCTCTTCGACGCGGCGCGACGGTGCGAACGGCGTCGCCGCTGTCCCCGGGCCGTGCGACGAGATGCGCCAACCCGTCTGCGGCGACCTGGTGCGGCTGGACGGCCTGCTGTACGTGGCCACGCTGCCGGATCTGGTATATGATGGGTGCGACGCGCACTATGTGGAGGGCGTGCGGAGCATCGAGTTCTTCTCGGGCGAGGAGGACACGGTGACTAGGCAGTGCCGCACCAGGATGACTGGCCGGGACGGGCGCCGGCTGACCAACTACATCGAGGGCATCGGCACCGACGGCCGGGTGCGCGAGCGGATCCGGGGGGCGATCAGCACGAGAGGATACGACGACGGTTTCGAACCCCTCGATGATCCCATCTTCCGAGAGCTGCGCGACCATCCGCAGCGGGCTGAGCTTGCCGGCGTCCTCGGCCTGAACGGCAGGCTCACCCTCGCTGAGGTGCAGGTGCTGCCCGCCTGGCGCGCGGAGGGCGAGGCGGTCGACGAGGCCGTGGGACACTGGCTGAGCGGGGAGGAAGCGGCCGAACTGGCACAGATGGACCACCCGAAGCGGCGATCGGAGTGGCTGGCCGGCCGTATCGCCGCGAAGGAGGCGATCCGTTCGCTCGCCGATTACCGCTTCCCCGTGCGGGATGTCGCCGTCCTGCGGGGGGCCGACGGCGCGCCCGAGCCCGTGGTGCCCGCGGAGGGCGAAGCGCCCTTCGTTTCCATCGCCCACAGCGCCGAGAGGGCGGTGGCCTGCGCATGTGCATTGCGAGCGGTGGGCATCGACGTGGAGAGAGCCGCCCCGGACATAGCTCGCCTGCGCGAGCGTTTCTGCACACAGCAGGAGGTCCGCCTGTTGCAGCAGTCGTTGGACGGCGACGAATCCGTGGCCATGATGCACCTGTGGGTCGCGAAAGAGGCCGCGCTGAAGGTGCTCGGCCCTGCCGCCCATACCATGGGAGAGCTGAGGGCCGAAGGGGCGTCGCTCGACGCGGGGCGCCTCGTCTGTGCCCTGAAGGCCGACCGCGCTGCACTCAGGACCGTCAGCTTCTGCAGTGAGGGTTACTTCTACGCGCTGGCCACATCGCTCGAACGCAACATTTGACGGGAGGTCGGCATGGCGAACCTGTCGTTGGAGCAACTGCTCGCTACCATGTCCGAATACGTGGACCTGTCCGGTGTGCAGGTGCGGGAGAGCTCCGTTCTGGGGGAGGATATACCCGTCGACTCGGCGCAGATGCTTCGGGTTGTGACGCGGCTGGAAGCCCGCTACGGAGTGAAGTTCTCGCCCCAGGGCTTGCTGGAGGTGCGGACGATCGGTCAGTTGATGGAGCAGGCCCAGGCGGGGGAAGAGCACGAATGACGGATGACTGGCGAGCTGAGGGACCCGCGGTGGGGGCGCACCCGTGAGGCTGCAACTGAGCTGCGCTTCGCTGCCGCCGATGTGCATCGGCGAGCAACTGCAGGCAGTCGCAGAACGCAGGCCTGAAGCAGATGCCATCCTGGCCCCCGGCCGGCCGGCAATGACCTACGGCGCCCTGGTCGATCAGATGCACCGGATCCGGCAGGCTCTGGCCCGGCGTGGGATCGCCCGTGGGCAGAGGGTGGCCGCCGTTCTGCCCCAGGGCCCCGAACTGGCCACGGCGTACCTCGCGGTGGCGGCGAGCGCGCAGTTCGCTCCGCTCGACCCCGATATCCCCGAGCAGGGCCTGCGCCGCACCCTCCGTTCGCTCGGCGTCAGCGCGGTGATGGCGCCGGCGGAAGGCGGGGCGGTTGCGCGCCAGGCGGCGCAGGGCGCCGACGCGCCGGTCATTGACGTGGTGCGCCCGGACGGCGCCCCGGCCGGCATGTTCCGGCTGGAGGGCGACACGGGCCGCGCGGCTGTTCTGCCAGGCGTTGGCGTGCCCGACGATGTGGCGCTGCTTCTGAGCACCTCCGGCACGACCCGGGCGCCCAAGACGGTGCCGCTCACGCACGACGGGCTCTGCTTCTCCGCCCTGGCCATCGCCGAGGTCTGTCGGCTCGGTCCGACCGACCGCTGCCTGAACGTGATGCCGCTGTTCCACCTGCACGCGCTGTCGGCCTGCGTGCTGGCACCGCTGCTGGCCGGCGGCAGCGTCGTATACCCGGGCGTGTTCGAGGCGGAACAGGCCCTCGACCTTATCGCCGAATCGGGCATCACCTACTACTCGGCCGCCCCGGCATTTCATCGAGCGCTGCTGGGGGCGCTGCGTCGCCGCGACGGTGCGCCGGTCGGGCACCGGCTGCGCTTCATCCGCTCGGCGGCGAGCTCGCTGCCTGCGGACGTGCTGCGCGGGCTGGAGTCTGCGTTCGGCGCGCCGGTGGTCGAGTCATACGGCATGACCGAGGCGTCGCCGCAGATCACTTCGAATCCCCTGCCGCCGGGCGAGCGCAGGATCCGGTCGGTCGGCATGCCTGCCGGGCCACAGGTCGCCGTGTGGGACGAGTCCGGCCGTAGCCTGCCGCCCGGGCATGTGGGTCAGGTAGCCGTGCGGGGGCGCAACGTGATCGAGCGTTACGAGGCGGACGAGGAGGTGAACGCCGAAGCCTTTCGCGACGGCTGGCTGCTGACCGGTGACATGGGCCACGTGGACGAGGACGGATACCTGTATCTGAGCGGCCGCGTCAAGGAGATGATCAACCGCGGGGGCGAGACGATCGCCCCGGGCGAGGTGGAACAGGCGCTCGCGGCGCACCCCGACGTGCTCGAGGCCGGCTGCTTCGGGCTGCCGCACGAACGGCTGGGACAGCAACTGGCGGCGGTGCTAGTGCTGAGGCAGGGCGCAGAGCCGACGCTCGGCGAGCTTGCGCAGGCGGTTACCGAAAGGCTGCCGGCGCGCTATGTGCCCGTTCGCATCTGCACGGCCGATGCGCTGCCGCGGACGGCCACGGGCAAGCTGCAGCGGGCGAGACTGGCCGACCTGTCCGCGCGACCCATCGGCTGGGGAGCCCCCGCGGCCCCCGCCGTTCCCGACGCTCTCATGAGGCTGGTGAGGTCCGTGTGGGAGCAGGTGCTGCCGGTGGACGAGGTGCCCCTCGACGCCAACTTCTTCGAGCTCGGGGGCGACTCGATGGACGCCGCGCGCATGCTCACGCGGCTGGAGGCACTCACCGGCGCCCGCGTCTCCGGTGGGCTTTTCTACGCCGGTCCGACGCCCGACGGCGTGGCGCGGGCGCTGCTGGGCGATGGGGAAGCGCGCCGAAAAGGGCCTGTGGTGCCCATCCAGCCGTTGGGAGAGCGCCCCCCGTTATTCGTGGTCTGCCCCGGCACGGCGTGGATCCTCTTCCCCCTGGCGAAGGAACTCGGCCCCGATCAGCCCGTCTTCGGGCTTAGCGAGTGGGGCCTTCCCGTCGCGGAACCGGTGGAAGTCGGCGCCCTTGCCCGCAGCTACGTGCGAGTTGTTCGCCAACTGCAGGGACGCGGACCCTACCACCTCGGCGGCGTCTCCGCCGGAGGGGTCGTGGCCCTGGAGATGGCCTGTCTGCTGCGCGAGGGCGGCCAGGAGGTGGGCATGATGATGATGCTTGACACGCTCTGCCGCGTTGGGCGCTGGGCGCCGTTCTGGGGGCTCTACGGTGTGGTGAACCGTGCGCTCGGCTCGCCCCTGGCGGCTGCACGGGGACTGGCGCGCCTGGCGCGGTCTCGTCTGCCCGGCTACCGTCCGGCGCAGGCCATCCGCCGCGACGCGGGCGAGTTGATAGGCGGCATGCGCCAGGCGAGCATCCGCTGGCAGCCACGTCACTACGCCGGTCGCGTCACCTACCTGTGGTCACTGGACACGCGGATACTCGCCCTGCGCGACCCGCGCCGGGGGTGGGAGAAGTGGTGCGAGGAACTGGTCGTGCACCGCGTGCCCGGCTTCCATCACGAGAGCCTGGCGCCGCCGAACGTCTCGGTCGCGGCGAGCATCATCGGCCCGTGCCTCGCGAACCCTCCGTCAGGGCGGGCCGGGTCGGCAGGCGGTTAGATCCAGCCGCCCGCGCCGGGCACTCCGCCGCGTGTTATGAGGCTGACGACGCTCCACGCGCTGTAGAAGGCGCATTCGCTGACGATGAACCCGACGAAGAACGACCTGCCCCCGCGCACCAACTGGCCGCGGCCGGTCTTCAGGAGCGTCACCTTCACCAGCCAGCCGAGGAAGAACGAGAACCACATGCGGTCCAGCCCGTACTCCGCCAGGGCGAGGATGCCTATCGAGTGCACCGGCCACCAGTAGAAGCGCGCACGCATGAACATCACCAGCGCGGTGAGCCCGACCCCAAGCCCGAGCGGCAGCCACCGCACGCTCTCGGCCGCCTGGGGACGGCTGATCATCAGGTGCGCCATCTCGAACGAGTTCATGGGGTTGTTGATGACGGCCCAGCGGTTCGCAAAGTTGACGCCGCCGCTGAAGTAGCCCTGGTAGATCGCCATCCCCGCGGAACCGGCGATCGCCACGCTCAGCGCGGCCAGCATGGCCGGCAGTAGCCAACGCTTGCGCCTGCCGAAAACGTCGCTGATGAAGAACGCGTGGATCGCCGCCGGGCCGAGCATGGAGTTGTTGCCGCCGATCATCGCCGTGTACTGCATGTTCGAAAGCGTGGCGCCCCGCGCGCCGAACAGCCGGCCGCCGCTCAGCGATTGCAGCAACCCCGGCCCGCGCGCAAGCGGCGAGGTGCGATACAGGCCGCTCTGCGCCACGATTCGCGCGTGCACGAACTGGGTGCACAGCAGCAACGCCAGCAGCGCCGCTGCGGCCACCGTGCCCATCCCGAAGTGCACGAACCACCCGGCCGCGCCGAGCGTGCAGAGCACGAAGCCCCAGAAGGCGAGCCGGAAGCCCACCGGCTCCCCGCTGTCGTCCGCCGAACCCCGGCCGAGTGCCCGGGCCAGCACCTGCCCCAGGTGCCGCCGCGCCATGTAGAGCGCGCCCACGGTGAAGGTCACGTACGCCCCCAGCCGCTGCCAGCGCACCAGTTCCGAACCCGTGCCGCCCTGGTGCAGAGTGGAGCCGGCCCATGCCGACGCCTGCAGCTCGAGCCGCCCAAACATGTAGAAGAACCACACGCTCAGCGACACGTCGGCAGGGACCAGGTAGGCGATGCCGATCGCGATCCAGTTCAGGTCGAAGTTCACCAGGTACATCTGCGAAAGGGGGGTGCCCTGGAACACGTCCTGCAGCGGCACGCTGATATTCCACACGACCTGCCCGCCGAGCAGGGCCGGAGCCGAGCGGAGCGCGCGGAACGCCGCCCCGCCGATCAGACCCGTCAGGAACGGCCGGTTCTGAAACAGCGCCGGCAGAAAGCCGTTGCGCCCGGCCCCCGCGGTGAAGTCCATCGGAACGCGCGCCAGGGGGAACTGCAACCGCTCCCTGTCCACCCATTGCCGTCGCATCATCGCGCACAGGAAAAACGTGGCCAGGTAGAAGAAGGCCATCAGCACGGCCCATCGCGACAGGGGCCGCAACCACATGCCCCACGGCACGCGCCCTTCGCCGCCCGGCCAGCCCTCCACGTACTGCGCCGCAGCGGTCGAGCGGGGGTCCTTCGTCAACAGCAGCTCGGCGGGGGCGTTCTCCAGCGATGTGTCTTGCCAGCCGACGTCGGTGCGCTGGGCCAGGTGGATCTGGCCGAGGGCGAATGCACGCTCCGAATCGAGGTCGTCTCCGTCGAGCCGGCCGACTCGGCCGGTCTGGACGGTGTCACGGCCTTGCGCTTTGACCCTCTGTGAGCACGGCTACTGCTCCTGCTCTTCGTCGCCGCCTCCGAGCAAGCCGCCCAGGGCGCCCCGGACTTTCTCGGCGGCGCCGCCCACGGCTCCGCCGACGGCTTCGCCGGCCCGCCGTCCGGCCTCGCCGCTCGCTCGCCGATGCGTCCGGCAGCCTCGCGCCGCCCTCGCCGCCCGCGCCGGCTCACCCCGTTCGTGCGCAGGCGCCTGGAGGACCGCATCGGGCGTGAGCTCTCCGAGCGGGAGGTGGAGCGAATCCAGAGGCGCCTCGCCGACAGGCGCGGGGAGGGCGAGGCCGGTGAGCCGGAGGCCGTCTTCGACCGGGGTCAAGCAGGCCACCACCGCTTTCTGCGACGCCCACCTGCGCTCCGACGCCGAGGCACAGGCGTGGCTGAAGTCCGACGCGCTGGTCGCGCTGGCGGAAGGCGACGTCAAGCTCGAACGCAAGTGACCTCCGGTTACCAGGGACCGACCCGCCCGACGATCGGCGTGCGATGACGCAGCAGGTGGTCCTTCACTTGGTCGAGCATGGCCCGGCAGCGACCGGCGTGGGCGGGCTCACCGGCCAGGTTCCGGCTCTCGCCCGGATCGGCCTCGTGGTCGAACAGCTCCTCGCGGCCACGCTGGGGGTAGATGGTGTAGCGGTAGCGATCGTCGTAGACGGTGTAGTTGTTCGTGTCGGGAGTGCCCCGGCCGCAGTCTGCATAGGCACGGTGCCGGGCCCCGGAATGCATCGCCTCGAAGATGTCACGCCCCTGCGCGTGCTCCGGGCCGGGCAGCCCGACCTGCGCCAGCGCCGTCGCCAGGACGTCGCAGTTGCTCATCGTCGCGTCCATGCGCGCGGGCAACCCCTCGGCCCACGGCACACGCAGGACGAACGGCAGGCGCAGCAGCGAGTGGGCCGCGCAGACGCCTTTGCGCAGGAAGCCGTGATCGCCCAGGAAGTCGCCGTGGTCGCTGGTGAAGACCACCAGCGTCTGGCCCCACAGGCCGCGGCGCTGCAGGGCGTCGCGGATGCGCCCCACGGCGAGGTCGATCTGGTAGACCTGTGCGAGGGTGTAACGCCGCACGATGCGTTTCTGCTCGTCGGTCCATCCGCCGATGCGGCTGCCGGTGCCGCCGAAGACGTAACCCCGCAGACCCGCCCCCTCCGGGTCCGCCGGCGGCAGCACGTCGCTGTCCTTGAATATCTCGAGCGCCTCCCGCGTCGGCGCCCAGGGGTGATGGGGGTCGGGGAAGCCGATGAAGGCCATGAACGGTGCGTTCCCGGCGGCATCTTCCAGGTAGCTCTCGAAACGCTCCGCCAGCCACATGGTCGGATGCAGTTCAAGCGGCACGTCGGCCGGGTACAGGTCCTTCAGCCCGGGAATGACCTCCGGGTGCTCGCTCTCCGTCGCGGCGCGGTAGACCTCGGGATGGTTCTCCCTCAGCCACAGACGGTAATGGCCCTGGCTGAGCTGCCCGTGAGTGAACGCGAGGTCGACGTGCTCGAAACCGTAGTACGGCCCGTGCCAGTCCCGCAGGCTCTCGGGGTCCCGCTGCCAGTGCAGTTGAGACTCCGGATACCCGTAGGAGGGCGGTGAAAAGAACGGCGTCAGGTGCATTTTGCCGAAACAGGCCGTCCGGTAGCCGTGCTGCGCGAAGACGTCCGCAATCGTCACCGGCTCGATGACGATGCCCTCGCCGTCGCGCACGCGGCTGAACTCCATGTACTCGCGCCGGTTCAGGGCAACGCCGTTGTCCCACACGCCATGGCCGACGGGATAGCGACCTGTCATGAGCGTCGCGCGGGAGGGCATGCAGACGGAGTTGGCGGCGATGTGGCGCGTGAAGAGGATACCTTCCGCGGCGAGGCGGTCGATGTTGGGCGTCATGGCGTGGGGGTTGCCGGTGCAGCCCAGGCTGTCGTAGCGTTGCTGGTCGGTGTGGATGATGAGGACGTTCTTCATGCTGCTCTCTCCTGAAGCGGTTCTACGGCCGGCTTCGGCCCATCGCGGCACCGCCGTGGCGGCGGCCGCCCCACCCAGCAGTTTGGTGAAAGATCTTCTGGTCAGCATGCGCGGACGTTCCGTGGCATGGTTCTGCGGATCTATTGGACTGCGGCCGGCTCGGGCCCGACGAGCACGGCGATCTGCCAGGGATCGAGGGTCGGCACCGCCAGGAGTGTCCCACCACGCTCCGAGCGCGTCTCGACGGGCACGCGGCCCGACGGTGTCAGCAGGGCCATTCCGCACGGGCGGGCCAGCAGCCGGACGGTCAGCGGCCCGGTTGGATCGAACGACATGTTGAAGAGCGTCAGGACCACGCACTCGCCGTCGGGGCTCACCCGCGCCAGCGGCGCCACGCGGCAGGTCTGCTCGATGATTGCAGGTAGGTTGCCTCGGCAGAGCCAGTCCGCCAGCACGATCAACTGATGCCGCTTGCCGGCCCGGCCCAGGTGCGTCCACGGCACGTAGGTGCTCACGGCCACGCGGCCCCCCAGTTCGTTCTCGAATGCCGAGAGGCACATCCCGAAATCCGTCTCGTCGGCCTGGGCGACAGCGTGGGAAAGCTCCCCTACGCCGTCCGCCGCCTCGAGCGCGACGGCCCTCGACGAGGGCATCACGCGCCGCCCGTCTCCTCCGAACGGGCCGTTCAGCTCATGCTCGGTCAGCCGCTCGAAGCACGGCGGAGTGCGACGGCCGGGCCGGACGCCCGTCAGCTCGCCCAGCCCCCGCTCCCAGAGCACCTCCAGCGCCTGACCGTCCATCAGCACCGCGCCGCCCAGCATGTCCCGCAGTTCGTCGTCCGTGAACGTCTCGGCGATGCGCCCGGCCAGCAGCACGCCGCAGGCGGATCGCCGGTCGGCGGTGAGGGGCAATCCCATCTGGGCCATCTCGTTCGGCTGCTGGATATCATATGCCTCCGGCTCCTGGAACCAGTCGCCGTCGGTGACGCGGCGGAGCGCCATCAGGTTTGGATGGTCGGCCGGCCAAAAGCCCACAACGGGGAGCCCTTGTGCCGCGTCCGCCAGGCCGTCCCACACGGCCCGATGCGCGCTGGCCGCCTTCCAAAGCGGCTCATACTCCTCAAACCGTGTGGCCCGCTCGGAGACGGCGTTGAACGCCACGCCGGTGCAGCCGGCCATCACGGACAACGTGCACTCGTTCAGCACGGTGCGCACGGACTTGTCGAGCGTGATGTAGGGCCAGTTCTCGAGCTCGTACTGGATGTTGGTCACCTTGTCGGGATAGTCGCGAACCTGACGCGCGACGTCCAGGACCTTCTTCAGAATGGACCGAGGCTCACGGTCGGTGTAATAGCCGTGCCCCGGCCGCCCGCGCACGGCGCCGGCCGCTTGCATGAGAAGCCGAATGGGGTAGCCGTAGGTGCTCTGGCTGTAGCCGATCGTCATCAGGCCGATCTCGATCCGCGGATCAACACCCTCGATCGCTTGGCGGATCTCACGAAGCAGGCTCACCAGGTTCGCGCCGCAGAACTCCGACCATGCCTTGCGCAGGCGCCCGTTTCCCGGCTCACTCAGCGCGGTCACCAGGGATTCCCGGTCGCCCTCGTGGCCGAAGGCATGTATGCAAAAGTCGCAGAAGCACGGATAGCGCACTCCATGTGCGACCGAGCGGAGGTCGTCGTCCACCCAGATGAAGTCCGGACCGGCTTCGGCCATCGCCCTGTAGTAATCCTGGACCCAACGGCGAAACTCAGGCCGGTTCGGACACGGGCACGATGTGGAGACCTGCCCCTCGTTCCCCACGGTGGGCGGGAAAGGCATTTCACGGAACCCCGCCTGCATCCCGTGCCCCAGTGTCGCGATCACGTTGACCCCCACGCCGGGCAGACCCACCGAACGGAGCACGCCCATCCTGACCCGAACTATCTCGGCGGTCCGCCTCACCTCTCCGGCAGGCTTACCCGGGAAGTGAATGTGATCGTCGAACAGGGCGACTTCATCCACCGCCTCGGGAAAGCGGCACATCGCCTCCACCAGCCGGCCGAACGTCTGCTCGTCGGCCCAGACGGGGCGCCAGATCCGCCAGGCCAGCGTTGCCCGTAACCCGTGTTCCGTACGCAGGAGGTCGGTGTCTCGGACTGCATTCTCGGCCGAACTGCTCATGCTGCCATCTCCCCAACTGGCTGCGGCCACGGTCATTGCCTTCAGGAAGTCGCGGCGTCCGATGCCATGCCTTTCAGTCTGTCTTCGGAGCCTCCCGGTCACAGTATCTGCCTCGCGCGCTCGGCCAGCAGTTCACGGTGCTTCTGCTGGTGGGCATCCAGTTCGCGCCGCAGATCGGGCAGCCGCGCCTGGTACCTCGTGTAGCCGCCCTTCAGGGCCCCTTCGAGCGCGAACAGCCTGCCGAAGAACGGGAAGTCGTAGACCTGCTCGGCGGCCTCCTCGAGGCGCTCCTTCTGGGCGGGCGTGACAGCTTTTCCGAGGTACGCATCGAGTTCGGCCGCGCGGTAGCGCTCCATCGGGCCGGTGCGACGGATGAGGCAGTCATACTCGTTCTCGGCCGCCACGCGCTCGGGCACGGACATCTCGCGCCACGCGGGGACGGGCACATCGGGGTCTTCGGCCACCTCGAGCAACTCGTCCAGCCTCCGAGCCAGCTCCGCCTTGAGGCCGGCGTGCGCCGGATCGTCCACCATGTTGCTCATCTGGTTGTAGATTCTCCATTTACTGTAGAGAAACTATTAGTTGTCCTTCGACTTGACAGGGTACCCCCCCGCGAGGTCTGTCAACCCGAAATCCACGGAAGCTTCGGGCGCTGCGGCCTGTTTCGGAACGTTTCCGTGCCCGGGATGCGGGGCGAGAAGCAGGTTCTTGCCTTTCGAGACAAACCCGCTGCGTTCGCGAATGCAGAACGCGGCCCTTTCTGTGCGTACCGCTCGATGTCATGTCGGCGCCGGGGATAGCCTCTGAATCCGTTGCAAGATCGCTCCGAACAGCTCCCGCGGGACCGCCACCTCGGCCATCTGGAACACGACGTAGTCCGCGTGCCGCACAACCTTGGCCCCGATCCCACAGCCCGTAACGCTCGCTCTGCTGGGGCTTGGCCTCGTGACCGTGGCATGTAAGCTCTGGAAGGAAGACACATCCTGACAATGCCTGGTGCGTGGTCAGCGAAAACGGAAAGCTGGCGGAATCTGAAACCGGGTGGAATCGCAGTTCATGGTCCGCTGGCCGCCGGGGAACCGGACATGAGGGGGTTGAGTTCCGTGCTGGTGGGGCCGCAGTTACAGACGAAGTTCTCCGGCGTCATCCCCATCTTCGGTCCAAGTTCCCGCCAAACCCTAGGCGTGCCGTGGCAGACCGCCACTGGCGTGCTCGGGCTGAGACGCTTCACTTCGTCGATGCAGAACTCGTACACCTCGCGGCGGACCTCGAACGGGAACGGCGCCTTACGCCGGCCGTTCATCCAGCTCCGTGCCCTTTGGGCGGCACGATAGACATCAGCTTCGATCATCTCTTTGGGCAGGACCTCCGGCAGGTCCTCGAAGTCGAACCAGCCGAGCATCTCCAGCGTTACCACGCCCGGTTGAGTTCGCTCGAATAGCCTTTCGAACATCTCTCGGTACTCTTCCCGCCAGTTCCTAACCGGCACGATGGGGCTCAGTCGCGCCCTTACGTGGTATCCCGCCTGCTGGCAACGTGCCATGGCATCGATGCGTTGCTCCATCGTCGCCGTCCGGCGGTCCACCTGCCGGCTGACGGTCGCGCTGGAGAGGCTCCAACTAATGATCGTATGCCCCCGATGATCCAGATCGAGCAGGAATTGCACGTTGTCGCTTTTGGTGAACAGCATCAGGTAGCGCTCCTCCTGCTCGGCGAAATAACGCACCATGGGCGCCACTCCATCGTATTCGGGCTCGAAGGGCGGCAGGTCGGTCATGTTGGAATACTTCCACAGTTGCTGCCCCGGGTACTCCGAGAACAGCGCTGGCAGCCGGCGCATAAAACGCTCGATGTCGAGAGTAATGTGGACCGTGCGGCCGAACCCGCAGTAGGCGCAGCGAAAGGGGCAGCCGAAGATCGGGTTCAGTTCCATGGCATCCTGGCAATGGATGCCCTCGGCCTTCAGCTTCGAGCGGCCGGGGCGGAAGTGGAAGTAGCGGTCGTTGTGGTCCAAACGATCATCCCATGCGCTGAACACAAAGACCGCATCGTCAGCGAAATCGTCCTTGCCGTGGCGCCGCTTGCTGCGCTGCGCGATTTGCTCGCGTGCTTCTTCATCGAGTTCGCGCACGTCTCTGCACGCAATATGCGCTCGCATTTGCTGGTAACGTCGGCGGCAATGGGGAAGCTCGTGGACCCGTGGGTCAACGTAGATAATCTTTGCCGGCATCTGGATCATGTTGGCCCCTTGCAGTGTAAGTGCCGCTAACTCGCGCAGTACTATACGCGCGCCAATGCGAAATCAAGTCCAGAAAGTTGTGTGATTTCACATCTCCAGGGCTTCAGCGTGGGAGCGGGCGGAGGGGACCGGAGCGAGCTCACATGCGAATGCGCCCCGGCCGGATCAGCTTCGTCACAGTCTTCTGCCGGCGTTATCCCCGGAACAGGCGCGGCAGGATGTCAGCCAGGTGTCGCCGCCAGGTGTTCCAATCGTGCGCGCCGACTACGGGGCACCATACATAGTTCACGCCCAGCTCGCCGAGCGCTTCCTCAAGGGCCTTGCCTCGCTCTGCGGCGCCCTCCTCGTAGCCTGCGCCGAACCAGAACAGGTCCAGCTTCTCGTTCAGTGCCTGTGGATCCTGGAAGACGGCGCCGTAAGCGGTCTCCGGATCGAAGTTCCGCAGCCCGCCGCTGAGCGCCAGCACGTTGGCAAACGTGTCCAGATGCGCCAGCCCGATCGCCAGCGCCTGCCCGCTGCCCATCGACAGGCCGCCCATCGCGCGGTGCTTGCGCTCCGGCAGCGTGCGATGGCTGGTGTCGATCTCCGGCACCAGCTCCCGCGGCACCAGCTCGGTGAACACGTTCTCGGACCGCTCCTCGGTGAACGGCGCCTTCATGCCGCCGCGCACGGCGTAGCCGTGGTCGTTAACCATGATCATCGGCACGCATCGGCCGTCGGCGATGAAGCTGTCCAGCACGAAGTTCGCCTTGGCGTGCCACGTCCAGCCCCGCTCCGACTCGCCGGAGCCATGCTGCAGGTAGAAGACCGGGTAGCGGTCCTCGCCACCATCGTAGCCGGGGGGCGTGTAGACGATCGCCCGGCGCAGGCAACCCGTCATCTCGGACTTGTAGTAGTGCAGACGCACCTCGCCGTGCGGCACGTCGCGCGGCAGAAAGAAATCGAACTCCGGGTCCGGCACCTCCAGGTGGTTCATCACCCGGCCCCACCCCCAGCAGACCTCCGCGTGCTGGTCCACGCAGCGGGCGCCGTCCACGATCATGTTGTAGTAATGAAACCCCCCACGCAGCGGCCCCACCGTGGCCGTCCACTTGCCGTCCTCATTCCTGCTCAGGTCTATGATGTCGCCTTCCAGGTCCGTCGCCTCGCCGTGGATCTGCACCTGCACGCTGTTTGCGTCGGGGGCATCGAACACGAAGGTGACGCGGCGGTCGTCGTGGTAAGTGGGATGTGCTTGCGGCTGTGCTGACGTGATGCCTGCAACGGGCAACTTCTCGCCGGTGCAACTCATGCGGCGACCTCCTGATTGGTGGGGCGGGCATCCGGCCGCGCGCGGACGCCGTGTGCCGCCCCGGCGCGGAGACCCGGACAATCGCGGCGTGACACTATCCCCTCGCCGTCAGCCTGTCAACTGCCCAACCCGCCGGAGCGGAACGGTTTCAGCAGGCCCCAACTGCTTACACATCGGAGGGAACTGCATGCAAAGTGCTGCCTCGTTCTGCCGGACGCTACGGTCTCGCGGCGGCGTTCTGCGGGACTCAGGTCGGCTTCGGTGGACAAGTCGGTCGGATGGATAACGTCCAGCAAGGTGTGTAAAAGGCGGCGAAGCTTGACTGCCGCTGGCGGGCGTGCCCGCCAGAGGCGGGCTGAAAAGGAAGTGGCGAGCCGTTAGCATCTCCAGGTTTCGTCCAAACCTGTCTAAAGGGAGGTGCCTGTGGCTCGCCGAGATGATGGTAGGGATTTGCTGGCTCTTTGGCAAGAGACGGTCTCAGAGAGGCATTTGCGCTGTGGGGGTATTTCGGGGCCGGAGGGGGCGCCGATGCGCCCGGCGCAGCGGGCCTCAGCGCCGCTGAAGCTGGCTGGGCCGCCTTTATCGAGCACCATCCGACGCTATGAATGCCCAGTATGCGCCGAAGCCCCCTCCTCGAAGGCCTGGCCCGTCTTCCGCGTTCTGTCTGGGCCGAGGCCGCCGCCTCAGTGGGTCGCCCCTATAACTGCCTCCACACTGCCAATCAATAACAAGGCATAGCCGAACAGCTCCCCGAGCTCTTCGATCACCCTCTTGTAGTCGCGAATATAGTCCTGTCCCATCAAGGCCTTCAGAAAGGACCCGTGGCCGACCAACTGAGCGAATACAACTGCTACGACGAATCCGGCCCACAGAAGCCCAAAGCTGCGGTGGCGAACGGATACTTCCGCCTGGCTCAAGAACCCCTCCGGGTTCCTCAAGACGATCAACACCATACCCCCCGCGACCAGGAAAGCAGGTAGTTGCCAACCGAAGGGAGGAACCAACGCGTCAAAAAACGAGTCCAATTCTCGGACGCACGCGAAGGTTGTTACCAACGCCAGGAAAGCGAGCCATTGAGAGAATGCTTGAATGCGCCACGCTCCCAGTACAAATACAGCGGCTGCCATCATAAGCATGCCAATCTGACACCATTCGATCGGGCCGCCCTCTTTGAAGATGAAGGTATAGAAATCGCCACGGCGGGCCACTTTGGGCAGTAAGGCGTGCGCGACAAGAAGGACGACTGTGTACGCCGCAAATCGTACTATGACCCCCACAAGATCCCTTGAGATGCCCGCAATCGTGCTGTGTTTGTTCATTTTCGGCACCTCCTGTCGCTCGACCATTTGAACTTAGCGTACCGAGCAAGCCTCACTGCGACCATCACTGGTAACAGGTTGTCAGTTGCTCGATGCTGTTCTCCGTGTTGCCGCCTTCCAGATCGTCGTACTCCAGTAGTCTAATCCACGTGCCATGGGGAGTCCAGCTTTGTGTCTCCTGGCCGGCGCGGTCGTACCGCACGACGTCTATGTCGCGCATGTACTGGTCGGGCACCTGCCCGGTGACGGTGTTGACGTCCTCTCCTGCTTGATCCAGTCGAGGGCGCCGGTGTCCGGCTGCAGTTTCTTTGCCAGGTGATCCACCGCTGGGACACGATGCGGCCCGAACGCTTTCAGCAGGCGTTCGGGCAGGAACGCAAAGCCATCATGCATCCGGCGACACATCCTGCGTGGACCCGCCAGGCACGCAACATGGCGGAGCGATTCCGCCGGCACGGCGACGCCTACTTCCGCTTCATCATGACGCCCGGCGTGGAGCCGACCAACAACCTTGCGGAGCAGGCGGTCAGGTCTGTGGTGATCCAGCGGCGCATCACCCAGGGGACGCGGGGGGTGCCGGGGCGGCAACGGTGCGAGTGCATCTGGACGACGACTGCCACATGTCGCCAGCAAGGCCGGTCGGTCTACGAGGATCTTCACAACGCCCTGCATGCCCACCTCACCGGGCGCCCTACGCCCTGCCTGCTTGTGGCTTGACCGAAAACCCGTGAACGGTTACCCCGGCTGGTGCTCAGTCCGGCACTATCTTCTCGTAGCGCTTTTCGCCGGTTTCCAGGTCCCTGCCGAACAGTTCGACGTAGTTGACCTTGGGCCCGGTCAGGCGCGCATCGGAATCGACGTAGATCTTCTCCAGCACCGCTGGCCTCCCGTCGATCTCAAGCTCGGCTCGCACCTTGCCGTCAACCTTCCTGACCCTGAGCTCCCGCTTCGGAAGCGGCACCATCTTCATCACAGAGCCCTCGCCCGAGGAAGCCGGCTTCGTCTCGAACCCGTAGGCCATCTTCTTCTGTAGCCACGAGAGCTCTTCCCGCTGGCCCCCCTCGGCGTCCAGGATCCAGTAGGCCTCGACGGGCTCTTCCGCATCGAGCTCGCCCTCTTCGGTGAGGCGTGCGTCGTAGGCCACGATGTTGGCGTTCTTGCTGCGCTCGATGATGAAGAGCCGGGGCGTGGGGCTCTGCTCATCCGCATCCGTCTCCGAGCCTGCGGAACTCGAGCCCACATCCTCTTCCCCGCCCTCATCTTCGCTCGTCTCGAGGGCGGGTTGGCTGGCCCCGCTATCTCCGTTCGCCTGCCCGTTGGGCGAGCAGCCCAGCGGCGGCAGCGCGATGATGGCGGCCGTGAGAAGCGTGCAGATCAGGTGTTGTGTCCTCATGGTGTGCTCTCTCCGAAGTTGTCGTGTAACTCGTGCCTGTCGGTCCCTCTAACTTCCCGGTCAGAAGCGCTCTAACCGGGATTCCCCCTTTGCTCCAGCAAGTTCCGCCTTCCCTGATATGGTACCCTCCTCTAGAGGCCCGTCAAACCGAAATCCGCAGGTTTCCGGCATCTTCAAACTCTTCCGCGGCGATTTCGCGGCGGCGGGTTCTCGGGCTGCGTTAACCCGCGTCCACATCAGGCCTTACGTCGCGCCCGGAATCAAGGCCGTTTTCGCCGGGTTCGGCAGATTCTTCGGAGGACGTCGGGCGCGCCTTTCGGCGCAGGGCGAGGACGCCCCTGGCGAGGATGGCCGACACCTCGGCAAGCCGCTCGGCGGGCGCCATGGCGGCGGGCGGGAGGAAATCGGGCATGCCTCGTTCTCCGGGCGGTCAGCAGCACGGGCGCTCATGCGCCATGCGGTGTACCTACCGGAAAGAGGGGGGAGTCTGTAACACTGTTGCGTGCCAGGGAGATTGACAGAGCGGGCGCGGCTTCCGGGCGGGCACTCAGGCGCAGGACGCCTGTAGCCAGGATGGATGCGATCTCGCGGCGACGCTGGTCGGGGCTCAGGTCGGCTTCGGTCGGATGCATGGGCGGCTCCTATCGAGCTTGGGGCCCCCGACGACCTCGGCCTTGCCGCCGGTGCGGCGTCGGGCGGCCCTTTTGGCGCGTGCCTTCCACTTTCTGACGGGGAACGGCGCGGCGGCGGCGTGCAACTTCCGCGCGTGCGCGCGCCCGCCCCGGGGCGGGCGCGACCCCTCCGGCTTCTCCGTTTCTGCACCCTCCCGCAGGTGGGTACCATGTCCTGGCAAACTAACTCGCGTCGGTTGCGGTGGTTCCCGGTGGCGTTTAGACTTTGGCGGTGAGGATGCCTTTTAGTTGGGAGGCGGCACATGTCCAGACACAAGGTGATATTCGGCGACAGCCGTCGGATGCCCGAGCTGGCGGACCGTTCCGTCCACCTTGTCGTTACCTCCCCTCCGTACTGGTGCATCAAGGACTATGCCCATCCCGATCAGATCGGCTACGACCAGCCGTACGAGGACTACCTGCGCGACCTCAAAAGCGTGCTCTCGGAGTGTCACCGCGTGCTGTGCGCCGGCTGCCGGATGGCCATCAACATCGGAGACCAGTACCTCCGCGCCGCCGAGCACGGTCGGTACCGGGTGCAGCCCATTCCTGCCGACATTGTCCGTATAGCGCGCGAGCTGGAGTTCGACTTCATGGGGAACATCATCTGGGCGAAAATCTCCACGACCAAGACGACCGGAGGCGGCACATGGATGGGGTCGGTTTACTATCCCAAGGACGGCCACATAACCTACGAGCATGAGTACATCATCCTTCTGCGAAAACGGGGCCAGTGGCCCCAGCCCACGCCGGAACAGAAGGAGAAGAGCCGTCTGACCAAGCGGCAGCGTAGCGCCTGGTTCCGTGGCCTGTGGCGCATACAGCCGCAGAGGCAGAACGGACACGAGGCCATGTTCCCGCTGGAAGTTCCAAGGCGTCTGATCAAGATGTACAGCTTCTGGGGTGAAAGTGTGCTCGACCCGTTCCTGGGCAGCGGCACGACCACGCTCGCGGCGGAGACAGAGGGGCGCAACTCCGTCGGATACGAGATCAATCCGGAGTTTGAGCCTATCATAAGGGACAAAATGGGGGCCGGCCCCCTGTTTTCCTCGGAAGATCAGGTGGTCTTTGGGCACCGCACTCCCCGCCGGGCAGCCGCCCGCACCGAGGGGGCCAACTGAGAGGGGCAGGCTGCCCATGAGGAAGAAACTCACCTTCGATGCCGTCCGCGAGTTACTCGGTGTACAAGAGCTTGATCTGCGCAAATACGCCGCCCCATTGCTCAATTTGGCGAACCAGTACGCCCAGGGGACTCGTCCCCGAGTGGTGGGTCAGATGAGCGAGTTGATACGGGAGTTTCCCGGGCGGACCTTTGCGGAATGGGAAGAGTAGTATAAGCAGCGACACCCTGATGCTCTGGAAGAGGCTACCGACCGCATTTGGGGGATGATACAGAAGCTCAAATCCGCCGTGAATGAGCTCAACAGGGAAACGGTGCGGGACTGGACCGAGGACCTGGTGCTGGCAAAAACGTTTATCGGGTTGCGGTTCCAGGAGGCCGTTCTCAGGGAGGTCGCCGAGGAGCGGGGACAACCATACACGCCGGCCTCTCCATCGGATGAGTCGAAGGGCATAGACGGGCACATCGGGGGTAAGCCTGTTTCCATAAAGCCGGCCACCTACAAGTCGAAGGGCGGATTGCCAGAAAGGATCGATTGCGAAGTAATCTACTACGAAAAACGGAAGGATGGCATAGTGATCGAGTTTGATTGAGAGGGTTGAGGGGTGTGCGTTCCTACCAGTGCCCAGGCCTGTGTAATCACTGCAATTGATGCCCATGCACAGCCGCGCTTCCTGTAAGAGGGTTACGTAGCAGTGGGCGTCCAGAACAACTGCAAGGTGAACGGGGACGTCATTGCTGACTTTGCGCGCGTGAGGGAAGGCGACCGGGCTCATCTTTGCACAAGGGGTGAGGACTCAATCGTTGGGGCATAAGTTCTTCGTTCCCGTTTTCTGCAGTGAGATGATACTGGGTCGTTGTTCCACACCTCGCAACCATGTCCGCGTACGTGGGGCGGACGGAAAGTCGCCGACTCGCGCTTCAGCCAGGCCGACGCCCATCAGTTCTGCCCTCCGGTCCGTACGCGGGTGTTAACCCAGAGGGCTCTGTTTAGTAGAGAGTCAGAGAGTTCTTCTGCTGATTCTCGGGTATTGGGCGCAACCCCCACGGTTGCGCCCCGACCCCGTTCACTCTCTGTCGCAACGGAGAGGACGGGTAGACTGGCGCGAATGCACCAAAAGGGATGCGCAGGGGCGAGATATGCGAAGACCCCGAAACCTCTCGCTCTCGCCGTCTTGCGTTAAGCAGACGGCGCTCGGAAGCCCGCTACAAAAGGGTCGGATCGCCGGATGTAGCAGTCCTCGGGAAGGCGCGGCGTCGGGGCGATTCAGGCGGTGAGCTGAGCCCTGTGGGGAGCCCGGAACTTAGAAACCATCTCAAAACCCCGATCTACTGCGAACGGAGTTCTGAGATAGTTTCTTATTACAGCGTGGTGAGCGCGAGGATCGGCTGCGCTGTGTAGTGCGTAGCACGGGCATCCTGCCCGTGCGGGGGGCTGCGCCGGCGCGGAGCCTTATGACTTCTTCCGGCAGTCCCCTCCCGCCGATTGCCATGTGCAGGGCGGGCATGCCACTATAGGGCCCCGAGGTTCGGAACCGGCGCCCAAATGGGGACATGTCGGACGGCGCAACGAAAGGGAACGGGTAGTATGGCCTCCGCTATGACCAACCGGACCTGCTACCCCCGAAATCCCGGAAACCATCCGGACCCGGCGCCGCCGCCGGCCGGGGCGGGGCCACCCCGCGACCGGCATATGGCGGGGCGATTGCCGGCGGAGGGCCTCGCCGGACGCCCCCCCCCGCGAATCCCGGCCACCGTCCGGCCATGTCCGCCGCCTCGTCCGGGCGGGCGGCAGCCGTCCCTCACAATCATACGAAAAGCGCGTGATCTGACGCGAAACCTATGTCAGCACTCCACCCGGCCTTCCGTGGGGATCCGCGTCCGGCTCCGAATGCGAAACGAACCCATTTCGTTCTAAGACATGTGGGCACAGCGCGTTAGGACGCCGAGACACAACTGCGCGCCATATGCCGATAAGTAGGTTCGCTCCTGTGGAAGAACTCCCGCCCCCGGTGCGCAGCGGCCCGGCGGGGTGCGGCCCCGTCGCTTTGGCGCAGCCCTCCCTTTGACTTGCCCGGATGCGGCACGTAGCATGCGCCGCGTTTTGCTCGGCGCCGGCGCGGCCGGTGCGGTCACCGACACGGAGGTAGGACTGTGGCGCTCAAGATCGGCTTGATCGGGATCATCGGTGAGGAACTCAAGAAGGATGCGTGGGGGACGCTGCGGCGCGTCTCCGAGATCGGTTACCAGGGCATTGAGGGCGCTGGCGGCATCGCGTCGCGGGCGGGGCTGTCGCCGCGCCAGGTGCGCGAGAAGCTCGACGAGCTCGGCCTGGAGGCCGTGGCGCAGGGCCAGGTTCGGCAGGGGATGGACGACGGTCAGATTGACGAGGTGATCGCTACGGCGCAGGGCGTTGGCTGTCGGCACGTGGTCGCATACTGGGGCCCTGTGGAGAGTGAGAGGCAGTTGCGCGAGGAGGCGGAGTTCTTCGATCACGTTGGCGAGCGTTGCGCGGAGGCGGGGCTCGACTTCCTGTATCACAATCATAACCATGAACTTGCGACGTTCGATGGCCGTTACGCGCTCGACATCCTGATGGAGAACACGGACCCGGCGAACGTGAAGTGCGAGCTGGACGTGGCGTGGGTGACATACGGCGGCGGGGACCCGGTGGAGTTGATCGGCAGGTACGCCGGCCGGTGCCCCGTGTTGCACATGAAGGACATCGCCGTGGCGCCCGAGGGCGGCGAGACGGCAAACGAGGGGCGCAAGGAGACACAGTTCACCGAGGTCGGCACGGGTGTGGTTGACACGGCGGGGGTGGTGCAGGCGGCGCGGCAGTGCGGGGTGGAGTGGCTGGTGATCGAGCAGGACCGCATGCGCGACCTTACGCCGATGGAGAGCGTCGAGGTGAGCTTCAGGAACCTGAAGGCGCTCGTCGGCTGAGGGAGGCTGTGGCGCGCGCGACATGGACGCTGAACAAGACCAAAGGGAAGCGAGAGTGCTGTGCAATACAGAGTAGGCATCATCGGCTGTGGACGACCGTGGCGGACGGAGAAGGCGACGGGCTTCGGGATGGCGCACCGTCACATGGCGGGTTACGCGCGCTCCGGCAGGTGCGAACTTGTGGCCGTTGCCGACATCAACAGGGAGAACGCCGAGGCCTTCGTGGCGGAGCACAATCCGGAAGCGAAGATATACGCGGATTATACGGACATGATGCGCGAGGCGGAGCCGGATGTCGTGAGCGTGTGCCTGTGGCCGCACCTGCACGGGAAGGTCGTCTGCGACATAGCGCCTGCCCGCCCGATGGCCATCCATTGCGAGAAGCCGATGGACGTTCACTGGGACGCTGCGGTGCGAATGCACGAGATCTGCACCGAGCACGGCGTGCAGCTAACGATCAACCATCAGCGTCGCTACAACAAGCCTTTTCTGGAGGCTAAGCGGCTGCTGGCCGAGGGTGAGATCGGCCGCATAAGGCGCATGGAGGCGGCGTGGCACAACCTGTTCGACTCCGGCACGCACTGGCTCGACATGATGTTCTACTTCAACGATGAGACGCCGGTGCAGTGGGCTCTGGGGCAGATCGACATCCGCGGTGCAGGGCGTGCCTTCGGCGCGCTGATGGAGGGCCAGGGGCTGGTTACCTTCCGCTTCGAGAACGGCGTGCGGGCGACGATGTTCAGCGGAAAGGACAACACCGACCTCGGCTGCTTCATCCGCGTTACGGGCGAGGACGGCGTGCTGGAGATTACCACGAGTGACCCGTGGCTGCGTGTGCACCGCTTCGATAAGCCGGGCTGGCGCGAGGTCGATACGGGCGAGTCGATCCACGATGACGCGGCGATCTACCGGGGCATTCAGAACCTGCTGGATTGCCTGGAGAGCGGCCAGAAGCCGCTGCTGTCGAGCGAGAACGCGTTGCGCGCCACCGAGATCATCTTCGCTGCCTACGAGTCGAGCCGCCGGCGGGGACGAGTGGACCTGCCGCTGGGGCCTGCGCCTTCCGCCCTGCTGCAGATGGTGGAGAGCGGCGTGCTGGAAGATGCTGCGGGGTGAGCCTGGTCGCCGCGGGCGCGGCGCTATCAGCCGACGTTTTCGGGCCGCGGCGTATCGGTGCGAGCGGGCTTGTGGAGGGGGAGTATGGGCTTGTAGCAGAATGCGGCTTGACATTGCCCCGAGTATGCTACAATGTGATATGTGTCGGCGGCCTGGGGCAAGTACGGGCTTGGGAGTGGAGCCGCCGGGAGGGGTGTCGGGTACCAGGTGTTGACATGGTGTGCTTTGTGCGAAGGCCAGTGGGCAGCACTGTGCGCGCAGCGGAACGGCGCGCGGGCGGCAGTGCTGCCCGGGCTTGTCGTGCCGGCGGGCGTAGCACTCTGGGGCAGTCGGTTGCGTGTGCCCTGAGGCGCCTGGGGAGGTGCGTGCATGCCGGGTAAGAGGCGCGAGAGCAGCCGCCGAATGCCGCTCCGAGTGGCGGGCTACTTCCTTATCTTTGGTTTCCTGTGGATACTGCTCACGGACGAGGCGGCGCGTCTGGTGTTCCCCGACGCCGGGGCCTTCGCTGCCGCGCAGCGGTACAAGGGATGGGTTTTTGTCGGGCTGACAGCGCTGCTGCTTTACCTGCTGGTTCGCCGGCAACTACGCCGCACGAGGCAAGCCCAGACGGAGCTGGAGCGCAGCAACCGTGCGCTCGAAGCGATCCGCCACGTCGGCCAGGCGATGGTGCGGGCCAGCGACGAACAGCAGTTGCTGAGCGCTGTCTGCTCGGCGGTGGTGGAAGACGCGGGGTACCGCATGGCATGGGTCGGCTACGTTGAGCCGGACGCTGCCGACGGTGTGCGTCCCGTTGCCTCCGCCGGCTTCGAGCAGGGCTACCTTGCGACGCTGCAGGTGCCCCTCGGCGATGCAGAGCGCGGCAGTGGCCCGTCGGGCGTGACCGTGCGCACGGGCGAGCCGTCGGTCTGCCGTCACATAAGCACCGATCCCGCGTTCGCCCCGTGGCGGGCAGAGGCCCTGAAGCGCGGTTACTCCTCGGCAGTCGCGCTGCCCATCTTGGGTGGGGATGAATGCATCGGTGTGCTGAACATCTACGCGGCCGAGCCGGACGCCTTTGAGGATGAGGAACTGGCCCTGCTCTGCGAGCTGGCGGCGGACCTGGGCTATGGCATACAAGCGCTGCGCACCCGCGCCGCGCGCCAGGAAGCCGAGCAGGCCCTTGCCCGGAGCCAGGCCCTGCTGAGCGAATCCCAAAGACTGGCCAAGGTCGGCGGCTGGGAATACGATGTCGCCACCGACACGATGACCTGGACCGAGGAGGTATACCGCATCCATGGATTGCCGGTCGAGCCGGGCAGCGACCACACGGAGCGCATCCTCGATTGCTACGACGAAGACGACCGCAGGCGCGTCGAGCAGGCATATGGGCGGCTTTTGGAGGAGGGCGAGTCCTACGACCTGCGGGCCGGATTTACCGACGCCGCCGGCCGACACCGGTGGGTGCGGACTGTGGCGCGCCCCGTAGTGCAGCACGGCCAGACGGTGCGCGTGGTCGGCATGCTGATGGACATCACCGACGAGGTCGAAGCGGCACGCGCGCTGCAACAGAGTGAGCAGCGTTACCGCAGCCTGTTCGACGGAGTGCCGGTCGGCCTTTACCGCACAACGCCGGCGGGTGAGTTCCTGCAGGCAAACCGCGAACTGGTCAGCATGCTCGCCTACCCTTCGCGGCAGGCACTGCTGGGCACCAATGTCCGAGAACTCTATCCCGACCCAACAGAGCGGCGGAACTGGCGCCGTGTGATGGAGCGTGAGGGAAGCACCACGGGCTACACCGTGAAGCTGCGACGCTATGACGGCAGGGCCATCGACGTGGCGCTGAGCGGAAGGATACATCGCAACGAGCAGGGGGAGGTGCTCTACTACGAAGGCAGCGCCGAAGACATCACGGAGCGTCGGCGTGCCGAGGAACTGCTCGAACGCAGTCAGCGCACCCTCGCGACCCTGCTCAGCAACTTGCCGGGCATCGTCTACCGGTGCCTGGCGGATGAGCACTGGACAATGGAGTTCGTCAGCCAGGGCTGCTGGGGGCTGACGGGCTACGCCCCGGAGGACTTGGTGGGCAACCGCGTCGTCTCCTACGCGGAGGTGATACATCCGGATGACCGGGAACGGGTGAGAGCCGAAGTGCAGGCAGCTATCGGAGCGGGAAGGGCATTCCAGCTCGAGTACCGCATCCGCAATCAAGCCGGCGGCGTGCGCTGGGTGTGGGAGCAAGGCCGGGCGGTCGGTGGCTCGGGCGAGGACCAGCGCCTTGAGGGTTTCATCACGGATGTCACGGCACGCCGCAAGGCTGAGGAAGCGCGTGAGCGGAGTGAGGAACGGTTCCAGCTCGCCATGCGTGGCGCGAACGACGGGATGTGGGTCTGGCCGGAAGTTTCTGAGGACGAGATGTGGTGGTCGCAGCGCCTGTACGCAATGTTCGGCTATCAGCCGCGCGAACTGCGCGCAGCCTACTCGGCGTTCAAGTCGCTCGTACACCCGGATGACATGGCGGGCATGGAGCGGGCGCTGCGTGCCCACCTGGAGGACAGAAGGCCCCTCGACGTGGAGTTTAGGCTGCGCCATGGTGACGGCTCGTACCGCTGGGTCCAGATACGCGGGCAAGCTCAGTGGGACGAAAGCGGTCGCCCCTCGCAGATGGCCGGGGCCGTGCGCGACGTGCATGAACGCAAGAGGGCAGAGCGCGAGCTGCTGGAGACGACAGCGTTGCTCGAGCGCGTGTTCGCCAGCCTTGTCGAGGCCGTGTTTGTTCTCGAGCCCGAGGGGCGGACCATCGTCGCCTGCAACGATGCGGCTCTGCGCATGTTCGGCTACGGGCAGAGGGACCTGCTCGGTGCCAGCTTCGCCATGCTCCACGTGGATAAGGACTCTTACCGCGAGTTCGTGCAGATGGAGGAGGTGGCCCTGCGCCGGGGGGAGGAGTTGAGCGTCGAACGCCCAATGCGACGACGTGACGGCACCACCTTCGCCGCGGAGCACTACGTGGCGCCGCTCTCCGCAGGCGTCGACGCAGCCGGCTCGATTCTCATCGTGGTGAGGGATATCAGCGCGCGCAAGCGGGCGGAGGAGAACCTGCGCCTGGCGCGCGACGGGCTGCGCAAACTCGCTGCGAGGCTGCGCGATGCGCGGGAGCAGGAGCGCAAGCGTCTGGCCCGTGACATACACGACCAGCTCGGCCATGCCCTCACGGCGCTGAAGATGGACGCCACCTTACTGCAGCGACGCCTGCAGAAGCAGGCCGGCGCCGCTGACCTCGACATACGCGAAACGCTTCAGGAGATGGCGCGCCTGACGGACTCCACCATCGAGAGCGTGCGCCGCATTGCCACCGAACTGCGCCCCGGGGTGCTGGATGACCTGGGCCTCGTGGCTGCTCTGGAATGGCTGTTCCGTGACTTCGCCGAAGCTACCGGCGCCGAGTGCGTCTTCCACGCCGAACCTGCCGACCTGGAGCTCGACGAGGCCAGGTCGACCGCCATCTTCCGCATCTGTCAGGAGGTGCTGACCAACGCCGTGCGCCATGGCAAAGCTGCCCGAATCGAGGGCGAGCTGCGCGAGCGTGACGGGGCCATCGAGCTTGAGGTCAGCGATAACGGTACGGGCATGAAGTCGGAGGCGGCATGCCCTGCCGAGGGGACCGGTATACTGGGCATGCGCGAGCGTGCTGCTGAGTTCGGCGGTCGCCTGGAGCTGGCCAGCGCGCCCGCTGGCGGCACTACGGTGCGAGTGATGATCCCCCGGCCGGGAGGCGAGTAACGAACCAGGAGAGCGGGGCGTGAGCATGCGGATACTGATTGCCGACGACCACGCCGTAGTCAGAAGGGGCTTGCGCCAGTTGCTTCAGGAGGACCTGCCGAATGCGGAGTTCGGCGAGGCGCAGGACGGCGTCGGCGTGCTGAAACTGGTGGCACAGGCCGATTGGGACCTGGTGATACTCGACATAAACATGCCCGGACGCAGCGGCATCGACGTGCTGCGCGATATGAGGGAACGCGCGCCCGACCTGCCGGTGCTGGTGCTGAGCGTGCATCCCGAGGGCCAGTATGCAGTGCGGGTGCTGCGACTCGGCGCAGCAGGCTACCTGGGGAAGAACGCACCGCCCGAGGAGTTGCTCCAGGCCGTTCAGCGTGCCCTGGCTGGCCGCAAGTACATCACCGACACCCTTGCGGAGAAGCTCGCCTATCGGCTGGAGGACGGGGAAGCCGAGCACCTACACGACAGGTTATCCGATCGCGAGTTCCAGGTGCTCTGCATGATCGCCCGCGGCAACGCAGTGGGGGAGATTGCCGACGAACTGCACCTGAGCGTGAAGACCGTCAGCACCTACCGCACGCGCCTGCTGGAGAAGATGGGCATGTCCAACAACGCGGAACTCATACGCTACGCCCTGGAGCATAACCTGGTCTGATGCCCTGTTGAGGAACTGGGGGCGCCGGCTGTTCAGCAGGCTGCTGGTTGGCCACTGGCTGTGCCGGGCCATCCTGGTGCCTGCCGCACTGTACCCGTCCCGCCGCAACGGGTTGCTGCGCCGTCGCATCTTTCCCTGCCCCAACTGCACTTTTCGCGGCGTAAGCCATTACTTGTGAGGGCGTTATGCCCTCGCTGCGTAGGAGCATTCCTACGTGAACTCGGCCCCTGCGCCGACAGTGAGATGGCGCGCCGTCTGCTACCTGTACCCCGGGTAGCAGTGATACACTCACAGTAGCCTCAACTGGCAGGACGGCATCGACATGGAAGTACTTCTGGTAGAGGACAACGAGATGATGCTAAAGCGCATCGCCGCGCTTCTGGAGTCTCACGGGCACTCAGTCGTTGGGTGTGCCACGACGGAGGCGCAGGCGGTGGAGTTGATCGAGCAACTTCGCCCGCAGGCGGTCGTTGCCGATATCTCACTGAGTGAAGGCTCAGGCATAGGGCTGCTGCGGCGCCTGCAGGGCAGGCTGTTCCGCCCCCTGATCGTCGTCGTTACCAACAACACCTCGGTCGAGTATAAGACCCAGGCCATGGCGCTTGGGGCAGCTTGCTTCCTGGACAAATCGTTCCAGTTGACGCAGTTGCCCGGCGTGCTGAACCGGCTGAGCGGACGGCGGCATGCCGACGATACACAAGAGGAAGAGGCGGTGGCCGGCCCGCGCCGACCTACGTCGCGCACGCCATCGAGCCACCGGGAGAAGTGATGACATCACCTGTCCGCATCGTTCACGTCGACTCTACCGAGCGACCGACACGGGCAATAGCCGAACAACTGAACGCACTCGGCCTTCAGGCCCAGGTCGATCGCGCCCTCACTCGCGAAGACCTGAGGCAAATGCTCGCACGAGTGCCCCTGGACTTGGTCCTGGTGTGCGACCACTCGGTTCAGGCGGTCGAGCCCGGTGAGGTGAGCCGTATGCTAGCCGAGCACGGCATGGCCGCACCGGTGGTGTACCTGCCCGATGGCGACTGCCGCAAGATCGCCGCCGCTCTGGCCACAGTCTTGCGGGTCCGTACCGGACAGGCAGGGTTGCCCTCGGGCTGCAGCGTCGTTGCTGAGCTTGCGCCGGCCCGGCCTTCCTCAGCTCCGCGCTATCGCGAGGTCTTCGAGAGCATCGGGCTCGGCGTGCTCGTGCTGAACGGCGAGATGCGGGTTCTGGAGTCGAATGACTTCGCCCGCAAGGCTTTTCCCCAACTACGGAGCGGGTCAAAGCAGCGTTGCTACGAGGCGCTGCTGGAGGACGCACGGGGCGGGCCCTGCGCCAACTGCCCCGTGGTTGAGGCGCTGAAGACGGGGCGCAGGTGCGAGGGCGTCGTCCATCGGAACGGTTCCCGAGGCGAACGCAGCTACCGGATCGTTGCCTGCCCCATGCGCCGGGACGGCCGCCTCGTGGGAGCCACCGCGGTGGTCGAGGACGTAAGCGCCCGGCAGTGTGTCAGCGAGCAGCTTGGGCAGAGCGCACGCCTGGAGGCGCTGGGCAGGTTGGCCGGCGGCGTTGCCCATGACTTCAACAACCTGCTGGTTGCCATCAACGGTTACGCACAGCTTGTGCGTGATTCCCTGGAGCCCGACGACCGGCGGCATGAGGACCTGGATGAGATACTCAACGCGGGCGAACGCGCGGCCGCGCTGAGCCGCCAGTTGTTGGCCTTCAGCCGCCGAAAAGGGCTCTCGCGCGAGGAGACCAGCCTGAACACGGTCCTTGATGGCATGCGAAAGATGCTGCGACGCCTCATCAGCGAGAACGTCGAGATCCGAATCGAAATGGCGGACGACGTGCCCCTTGTGCTGGCGGATACCGGCCGGGTGGAGCAGATCATCCTCAACCTTGCGCTCAACGCGCGGGACGCCATGCCCGATGGAGGAACTCTGAAGATCGAAACGGCGCGTGCGCAGCTCGACGCGGACTACTGTGATAGCCACCCCGAAGTGCAGCCCGGCCTGTACGCCGTTCTGGCAGTCACCGACACCGGCCGGGGGATGGATGCCGAAACGTGCGAGCAAATCTTCGAACCGTTCTTCACCACCAAGGCGAAAGGGCAGGGCACCGGGTTGGGGCTTGCCACTGTCTATGGGGCTGTCAAGCAACACGGAGGCCACATATGGTTCTACAGCGAGCCGGGGCGGGGTACGCGGTTCAAGGTATACCTGCCCGCCATAACCCCGGCGGACGATGCCGGCGAGGGGCCTGACGGCGGTGAGGCCGTCCTGCGCGGTGATGAGTGCGTGTTGCTTGTGGAGGACAGTGACCAGGTCCGTTGCATAGTCGAAAGGGCACTCCAGAGGTACGGATACGAAGTGTTGTGTGCAGCCGACCCGGCCGAGGCGGAACAGTTGTTCGCCCGCCAGCGGGACCGGATACAGATTTTGGTTACCGATGTTGTGATGCCGGGCGCCAATGGCATTGACCTGAGTCGTCGCCTACGGGCCACGCGGCCCGGTTTGCGGGCTCTCTACATGTCGGGCTATGCAGACGAGGCACTGTCGCAGCGGCTGGCGATGGATGGCCTGAGTGGTTTGCTGGAGAAACCGTTCAGTGCCAGGGAGCTCGTAGCCAGGGTCAGGGAGGTGCTGGACCGGTGAACTGCCAACCTGCCAGTTCGGCGCGCACGCGCCCGCACGCCAGAGAAACGGAGCACGCATCATGTCGACCACTCGAAGGATGACCCGGCGACTGACGCAGCAGGCGCGGGCCAGCGACTTCTTCCCGGTCCACCTCTCTATCGTACAGCCGGCCACCAGAGCGCCGGTGGACCTGTACCTGTACAACCGCCGCTCCGGCTCCTACATTCTCTACAAAGCAGCTTACGCGGAGCTGAGCCCCGCCGTGCACGAGCGCCTGGTCGCCAACGGCATAGAAGACCTGTACATGCGCAGGGACGATGAGGACGCCTTCTACGAGTACGCACAGGAACAGATACACGCCATCCTCCGCAACGAGGATCTGCCCCCGGAGACGGCCTGGCCCATCGTGCGCCAGGCTACGACCCACGCCGTGCGGCAACTGTTCGAAGACCCCCGCAGCGGCGAGCGCATGGACGCCACCGAACGCATGGTGCGCGCCGTGGTCTACGGCATCCTGAAGCACGCCGAGCCGCTGCGCCACATGACGGACCTGCTCAGCCACGACCACGCTGCATACTCCCACTGTGTGGACGTATGCCTGCTGCTGACGGCTGCGTGCAAGGATGTGCTCGGCATTCGCAGGAGCACTGCTCTTCGGCCTATCGCTCTGGGGGCGGTGCTGCACGATCTGGGCCTCACGCAGCTTCCCGGACACGTGCCGCCGGAGCCTGTGCAACTCAGCGCTGCGCAGCGCGAGCTTTACAGGGAGCATCCGGTTCTGGGCGTCGAGCTTGTAGAAGGCAAGATGGAGTTGAGCCCCGTCACGCGCTCGATCATCCGTCATCATTGTGAGCGACAGGACGGGACTGGCTACCCGGACGGCCTGCGGGGTGAGGGGCTGGCTGGGCCGGTGCGCCTGGCGGCGATCGTGGACGTTTACGAGAAGCTCACCACGCCCCGCACCGACGGGCCGGCCCTCGATGCATACAGCGCGTTGGAGCGCATGGTCCGTGGCATGCCGGGCCGTTTCGACGTAGGGCTTCTACGCCAGTTCATACGTTACCTCGGCCCGTCGAGGGATGGGGTGGATTCAGTATCGCGGCTGACGGCATAGCGCCCGCAAGCGCGCGTCCCCTGATCTATCCCGAGATGGTGCGCGTTCGGCTTTCCTCCAACTGGCGCTGGGCAGCGCCGAGCCAGGCCGTCTCCCCGAACGTCTCCTGGAGCCGGGCAAACACGTTCTCCAGGCGCCCGGGCTCCATCTCCCGGCCCGCCGGGCGGCATATCTCGGCCTCAGCTCCGAGTTCGGCAACTCCCAACACTACATCCTCGATCGTTTCCGCAAAGCCCGCTTCAAGCGGACGCTTCAGATCAGGGGAGGCGCCCGTCAGGCTGTCGGCGTACTCCTGCGCCGTCTCAGCACCAGTCAGCAGAGCGGCACGGTCGACATCGGTTGCCGCCACGGCCGCCTCAACCACAGCGCACCACAACCCGTCGGCGGCAGTCAGCCAGCCGAGCTTGCGGCGGGCGAACCGCCACCAATCCGGCGTGCTCCCGCGCAGCAGGGCAAGCGGCGCCGTCTGGTCGAATCCACTGGCCGGCAGTGGCTCGCCGCCCAGTGGGTCGGGCAGACCAGGCAGCAGGCTCGCCAGTGACTGTGGGCTCAGGGAGAGCTTACCCAGCTCGGGTGTCAGGGGCACCGCAAGCGCCTCGGCCAGGTCGGGAGCCGACAGCGCCAGGCTCGTGCCGCCTTGCATGCATTCGTTGGGCAACTGCGGGCAGTACTTGGCGCTGCCCACGAAACCGAGAACGCGAACCCGCTCATCCTCGATGGCCGAGATGTCGGCGATGCTGACCGGGTTGTCGTCGACGTACAGCAGCTTCTCGACCTCCGGGTCCTCAAGCAGTTTCTCCACGAAGGACTGCTTGCCGGGCACCTGAACGACTTCGAAGTTCGTTTCGACACCCGCGTCCTTGAGCCGATCGTCGGCATATCGCTCGGTATAGCGCGTAAGCACCAGCACGCGCCAGCCCTCCCGCAGCATGGCGTTCAGCACCTGGGGCATCAGGGCTACAGGTCGGTCCATCTCGTGATGGTCAAGCAGTGTTCCCGAAAGGTCGATGCACGCCACTTCTTTTTGCCCGGGCATTGCTTTCTCCTTTGCCGAAGTCGGTTCTCGGCGGCCCCCACATACATCCACATTATATCGCAATCCGGCGCGGCTGACACCCGCTTCTCGCCCACGCGCTGACAGCCCGGCTGACGATGTGACAACGGGATCGGCACAACCTTTCCCACATTCTGCCGTTTCATCACGCCAAGAGCAAGCGCGCCAGGCAAGCCCCACCGTTTGCTCCGCCGATGTGCTCCGCATCCGCTACGCGCCCACGTGGCGGCCCCGGCGGCCGAGGACTGCCGCGCCACGTTGCGGACACCGCTTGTGCCCGTGTGCATTGGTGAACATAGGTGCGTTGCTGTACACGAAGAGATAGGAAGGCTCGCGGGGGCATAGCGGGCCGAATGGACGGGACGAACCGATAGAATGGGGGATTTGTTATGTTTCAGAGGGCGTTTCTGTACGTTTCTGGGTTGGCCATCGCCGTCGTTCTTCTTGGCGGGGCGGCTCTCGCCATCGACACCCTTGAGCCGGGAGCCCGGGCACCCGAGTTCGAGCTGTTCGGCGTGGACTACAAGTACCACTCGCTGCAGGAGTACGCGGACGCCGAGGCGCGCGTGGTAGTGTTCACGTGTAACCACTGCCCGGTGGCGAAGGCGTACGAGGACAAGCTGATCGCGCTGGCGAGTGAATACCAGCCGAAGGGCGTCCAGTTCATTGCAGTCAACACGAACCCGGCCGATATGGTGCCGGCGGACGGCTTTCCACAGATGATTGAGAGGGCCAAGCAGAAGGGGTTCCCGTACCCGTATCTCTACGATGAAACCCAGAAGGTCTCGAAGGCATACGGCGCCACGGTAACGCCGCACATTTTCGTAGTCGGCCCGGAAGGCAATATCCTCTACGAAGGCGCTGTGGACAACCGTCATGAGGAGCCCGACTACCTAGCCGATGCGCTCGACGCCATCCTCGCGGGAGATCCCGTGCCAGCGCCCTCCACATCCGAGTTCGGGTGCAGCGTGAAGTACCGACCGGAGCCGGAGGAGGCCACAGACGGGGGCAAGTAGCCGATGGCAGGTCGGTTGATCAGCACCGCGGCACTGCTGCTGGCCCTCGGTGCCCTCGCCCTGATGCTGTGTTCAGCGGGTTGCTCGCGCGAGGATGGGCAGCCCGCTGCCGGCTCGGACAAGCAAGCACCGGCGGCGACTGCTCAGGAGCCTAAGTTGGAAGTAGAAGGAATCGAGCGGATCGACGCTGCCGGCTTGCGCGACGTCCTGGCAGCGCACACGGGCGAGGTGGTCCTGGTGGACTTCTGGGCCACGTGGTGTGCGCCCTGCGTGGAGGCATTTCCGAGGGTCATGCACTGGCAGCGGGAGCATGGACCGGACGGGCTGACGGTGGTCAGCGTGAGCCTCGACTTCCCGGAGGACCATCACAAAGTGGTCGAGTTCATCTCCCAACGTCAGCCTC
The DNA here is from genome assembly GCA_964421565.1 of uncultured candidatus Brocadiaceae bacterium. GTDB lineage: Bacteria > Planctomycetota > Brocadiia > SM23-32 > SM23-32 > CAYQXJ01. The sequence goes on along the minus strand of CAYQXJ010000003.1, from coordinate 109,011 downwards.
CCTTCGAGACGTATCATTTGCAGGTTGAGAACTTCGACGAGTTTGTGAAGGGCTTTGCTCCTGAGTGGGGAGGCGGAATCCCCGCCATCGTGATCTTCAACCGGGCGGGCGAACGGCGCCATGTTCTCCAGGGGGCTGGCGCCTCCGAGCAGGCCGAAGAGACGATACGTCGGATGCTCGACGCGGGCTGACGGAGCCCCGACGAGGGTGGCTCGTCCTCATGTGTCGGACTCTGTCTCTTCGGGCGCGGAGGCCGCTTTGCCGAGGGCGTTGAACCGGTTTCGCCACAGCTCCCATTCCTGCTGCATTCGTCGGCGCAGTGAGTCCCACCCGCCGTCGTCGCGACGAGCGGCGCGCGGGGTTTCCTGCAGCACGTCCCGGTAGAGATCGAGGGCTTCGTCGGCGCACTTCTCTGTGGCGAAGCTCTCGGCAGTGCGTCGCGCTTCCTTCACCAGTTTGGCGCGCTCCGACTCATCGAGCTCTTCAACCCACCTGATCGCTTCACACAGCGCGTCACGGTGGTTCTCTCGCACCAGCCGACCGTTCTCGCCGTCATTGACGACCTCCCTTGCCCCCGGCGCGTCGAGTGCCACCAGCGGGCAGCCGGCAGCGGCCGCCTCGGCGAGGACCACACCCTGCGTTTCGCTCTGCGATGCGAACACGAAACAGTCCGTTGCGTGATAGGCATCCACCAGATCCTGCCCTACCAGGGCGCCGGTCATGTGCAGGCGTTGCTCGACGCCCGCCTCGTCGAAGACGGCGCGCATATCCCCTTGCGATCTGCCGGAGCCGACGATGAGGGCGTGCGAGTCGGCCTTCGGGCGCAGGCAGTCCGCGAGCGCCCGGGCAAGGACGATGGGGTTCTTCTCCGGCGCGAGCCGGCCGACGTGGCCGACTACGAACGCATCGCGCGGAATCCCCCACTTCTCTCGCGCTCGGCGGCCATCGCCCTTCGCGAAGCGCCCCAAGTCGACGCCGGTGGGAATCACGGCGGTCGGCGTCTCAACGCCCCGCTCCAGCAGCATCTCGCGGATGCTCTCGCTGGGTGCGATCACACGGTCGCAGAGGTTGGAGTACCCGGTTGCGAGTTCAGCCGCGAACCGCCGGCTCGCCTCCGATTCCAGCGGTCCGTAGTGCGTATAGAGGCCGTAGCGCGTGTGATACGTGAACACCAGGGGCAGCCCGTACTCTGCTGCCAGGCGTAGCGCGGTTACACCGACAAAGAAGGGGAAGTGCGAATGGAGCAGGTCGGGCTGGAACTCGTCCAGCCGATTTCGCAGCTCGGCCGAAACGGGGATGGCCAGCGAGAAATCGCTCCCGCTGATGTGCCGCAACGATAGCAGCCGAACGACACCCTCTTCGTCATCCGGCGCATCGTCGTACTCGGGTGCGACTACGAGCACCGCGTGTCCGCGGCTCCGATAGACTTCGCTGAAGCGGACGATGGACTGCGATACCCCACCGAAGTGGGGCAGGTAAGTGTTCGTGAGCATTACGATGTTCATGCCTCGTCCCGTTCGCTTGTTCGGTTCGGCGGTCGGGCCGTTCCCGAAGCCTGTCCTCTGAACGTAAGTGCCCGACAGCCCGGCAGACGCACCTCGATGCAGGGCGGTTCAACCCGCCAGTCACCCCTCCACGACACCTCGGGCGAGCTCGGCCCCCCCGATACACTCACCCAGACAGGGCCCCACGGCGTTGGCGCCGGGCCGCAGTCGGCCGCCCCGTCCTCTGCGCCCCAGCACTCGGGCACGCCCGAAGCAAGGATCAGTCGGTCACCCTCCTCGCGCACGAACATGTTGCGCATCATCAGCACCCACTCGGCGGCAGCCCAGACGTGCTGGCCGTCGCCCATGCATCCCCCGCCCGTGCGCGGATGGATCGCTTCGGGCCACTGGCCGGTGGCGGAGGCAAGCTTCTCTATGCTCCGGACAAGGTCAAAGAAGCTCGGGTCTCCCGCTCGCAGCAACACCTGGGCGATGTGGAGGGTCAGGTAGGCGTTGATGCCGCTGTGGATTACTTCGTGGAAGAAGGCTCCCTGTTGAAAACAGTTGCTGCGGAGCCACCTCTCAGTGTTCAGGATACGCGTGTCTCCAGGCGGCCAGAGGCCGAGCGGGTAGCTGGCCGCCAGCGAGCCGACGGCGCCGGCGTCCATACGACGGTAGGGAGAGGCCGGCACGGTGCCCATCTGCTCCGCCTGGGGGTTGGCGGCAAGGCTTCTTTCAACGGCTTCCATCAGGTCGTGCGCCTTTGCCTGGAACCGCGTCGCCTGGGGCTCTCGACCCCAACGCTCTGCCATGCTCGCGGCGGCCCGGAGCCCTGCAATAGCCCAAAAGTCATCCCAGTAGTAGTAGTCGTTGTTGCCGAGGTGCTCGGCGCTGAAACCCGCCGGCAGCAGCCCGGAATGACGCTGCTCGCCGTGCGGGTCGGTCACCTTGCGGCATATCCATCGGGCGGCGCTCAGGATGGGCTGGTGCCAGCTCTCCTTGATTGCCCGGCCGGCAAGCTGACAGAACCTACGGTAGATCCAGAGCGCCTGTCCGTTGGAGTCCCACTCGCCGTCCTGCGAATGGAAGTACCCGTCCCCCCGTTGGTTGGTCGGGAAACGGTTGAGCAGGTGCTCTACACGGTCCGACAAGCCCGCGCACAGCAGGGCGTGCGCGATGAAGGCCGCGTCGCGGTACCAGAACCGCTTGTAGGTGTAAGGACCGGGATATGCCAGCGATGGGCTGTGGAGAACGAGACTCCGAAGTGCCGCGTCGTAGAGCCGCTGCATGCACCCGTCCGGGACGGAAAGCCGGCAGACGCCATCCAGCGCGGACGGCCACGTGCCCGCTGTCCCCTTCGGAAGAAGAGGTTTCGACTCCGGGTCCTCACTCAGAGGAACGCTGAGGCCAACGGCTGCCGAGCCGTCCTCCCCGAGCCTATACATCGCGGCCGCCGTGGCAAGTCCCACTTCGCATTCCACGATGTCGCTCGGCTCCCGTTCCAACAGGCCGAGGAAGACGTCGCCTTCCTCGTAGCTCGATATCTCGTGACGGTCGGGGGGGGCGTCGAAGCGCACGCAGGTACTGTGGTCCACGCGCCAGGCGCGCCGTTGGTCGACCAGCTCCAGCGTGTTGACGAAGCTTACGCCCTCCGGGTTGCAGGGCCGGAGCGAGAGCACAAGCCAGCCGGGAACACCGGCCGTTGCGCAGCAGAGGTAGCGGCACGTCGGCCCATCGGCGTCCTCCACCCACGCGCTTGTGCTCAGGGCAAGGCCCTGGTCCGCCGTTTCGGTGACCACACGGGGTCCCGACTCCGGCAGTTCGAGTCGTTGATCCGCCCCGGGGCAGGCCGCCGGCATCAGATGCCTGCCGTCCTCTGTAACTACGGCGGCGTCCAGCGACCACCCGTCGAAGAAGGGGGTCAGCATCCCCCTGGGGTCCACTACGGGCAGTGCTTCGCAGTCCGGCAAACCGACGGCGGTCCAGTTGCGGTGCGTCAAGTTCACATGGCTGATCGCAAAGCCCCGGGGCAGGAATGCCTTGTCAGTCGGGTCGAACTGTCGGCGCACCCAGTATGGCCACTGCCAGTCAAGGTTGTTCTGGATCACCCGGGCGTTCATCATGCCTCGGGCGTGGAACGCGACCCCGGCGCGGATCAGCTCAAACGGCGCCCGCACTTCGGCTGGTTGGCCTATGCGGTCGAGGCGCGCCAGCAGGTTGAACGGGTCCAGCAGGCCGTGTTTGCGCACCAGGCGGCGCACGAAGTATTTCCAGGGCAGCCACTTCCACATCTGCTCAGACCTCAGTCTCGATGCACGAGTGTTTCGTCCACTCAATCTGGGGCGACGTAACGCCGCAAGTCGCGGGCATTCGACAGCGCATAGCCGTGCGCGTCATTGTTGAAGTACGCGAAGACTTCCAGGCCGTCGTCCAGGTAATGCCGGATCCTCTGCGCTTCTGCCGAGAGCTTCTGATGGGAGTAGTCGCCCCAGGTATCGGCCCCATGGTAGCGCAGATAGACCCAGTCGGCGGTCACGACCTCCGGGTGATCGTCGACCATATCGTGGATGCAGAGCGCAGCTTCGTGTTTGCGCAGAAGGTCGAACACCTCCTGGCAGAGCCAGCTTCTGTCCCTGAACTCGTAGGCGAACCTCTGCCCTTCGGGTGTCGCGCGCAGGAAGCCTTCCAGGCGTTCGGCATTCACGCGCCAGTTCGGGCGCAGTTGGACGAGTATGGGCCCCAGGTGTTCTTCCAGGCGTTGGGCGCGTTCCATGAAGAGGCCGATCGTTTCACGCGGGTCCTTCAAGTGTTTCAGGTGGCTACCATAGCGGCTGAACTTGAGCACGTAGAGGAAACCGGGGGGCGCCTGCTCGCGCCATGCGTCGAAGGTTCCCTCCTCGGGCAGATGATAGAAGGTGTTGTTGACTTCCACCGTGTCGAACCGCTCGGCGTAATAGTCGAACCACTTCTGTTTCGGCAGGTCCTGCGGGTAGAACACGCACATCCAGTGGTCGTACTCCCAGCCGGATGTGCCGATGCGCACACGGCCCTTCTCGCCCATACGGTTACTCTCCTTCGGCCAGTTCGCTGATGCGGGCGAAGTCCTGACGAATGGCCGAGGCGGGTTCCGGGAAGCGCATGCCAGCGGCGGGGTGGTAGGTGAGCATGAACCGACGTCCGTTGCGTTCGCGAACCTGACCGTGCTCGTCTGCGAGTTTCACCTCCTTGCCGAGGCTTTGCCTCGCCGCAACTTTGCCCATGAGGACGACCAGGTTTGGGTCGACCAGTTCGGTCTGCTTTCTCAACCATAACTTCCGGCAAGTGGCCAGTTCGTCGGAGCGCGGGTCGCGGTTCTCGGGCGGCCGGCACTTGACGGCGCTGGTGATGTATATCTGCTGCCGGTGGAGCCCGACCTGCTCCAGGAGTTCGTCGAAGAAGGTGCCTGCCCGGCCCACGAAGGGCCGCCCCTCCTTGTCTTCTTCGGCTCCCGGAGCTTCACCCACGCACATTACGCGGGCGTCGGCCGGGCCCTCACCGGGCACAGCGCGAGTGCGGCTCTTATGTAGCCGACAGGCGGCGCATGCACGTATCCGCTCCGCCACCACGTTGCGCAGCCTTTCGCATCTGTCCGTCTCGCGCGTCACAGCCCGTTCAGCTCCCTCCCAGCATTCTCAGAAACTCGTCTTCCTCAATGGTCTCTACACCGTGCTCGTCCGCGCCGGAGAGCTTGGCGTCGCCGGGTTGTTCGCCCACGACCAGGTAATCTGTTTCCCCGGAAACGCTGCCCGTGGCGCGGCCGCCCTGATGGCGCACGGCCTCCTGTGCTTCGTCGCGCGTCATCGAATCGAGCGCGCCCGTGAACACGAACGTGAACCCCTCCAGGCGCGTCCCGGTGGTTTCGGCACGCGGATCGAGGCCATGCTTCTTCAAGCGGCGCACCAGCTTGCGGTTCCTCTCGTTGTCGAACCACTGCGTGATAGCCGAAGCGACAGTGTCCCCGAAGCCTTTCATGGACGCGATGTCTTGGTGCTCGGCGTCGGCCACGCCGTCCAGGGAGCCGAACTCCCTGGCCAGGTCGGCGGCGGTAGCTTTGCCGACGTGGGGGATGCCGAGCCCGTAGATCAGCCGCGTCAGGATAACCTCCCTGCGGGCCGATTCGATGGCGTCGACCAGAGCGTGAGCGCTCTTCTCAGCCATGCGGTCTATCTGTTTCACGTCCTCGACCGTCAGGTCGAACAGGTCGGCGAAGTCTGCGACCATGCCGCGTTCTACCATCTGCTCGACGGTCTTGTCGCCCAGCCCTTCGATGTCCAGGGCCTCCTTGGATCCGAAGTGTATGATGCCCTCCTTGATCTTAGCCGGGCAGGAGGCGTTTGTGCAGCGAGTGACGGCCTCGCCCTCGGCACGGCTGACCTGGCCGCCGCAGACGGGGCACTGGGGGGGCAGATGGTAGGGCTTCTCCTCCCCGCTCCGTCTATCCTTGACCACCCCGACCACATGTGGGATCACGTCACCGGCCCGTTTCACGAGTACTGTGTCGCCGATGCGAATGTCCTTTCGGTCGATTTCATCCTGATTGTGTAGGCTAACACTGCTAACCTCGACGCCCCCGATGCGGACCGGCTGTAGTTTGGCCACCGGAGTCAGTGCTCCCGTGCGTCCCACCTGTGCCTCGATATCCTTGATCGTGGTGGTCTTGCGCCGGGGTTCGAACTTCCATGCTACGGCCCAGCGGGGGCTTGCGGCACGGGTTCCGAGCCGCTCTTGATGCTCGATGAGGTTGACCTTGAACACGCAGCCGTCGATCTCGTAGTCCAGTTGCTCTCGGCGCTCGGCCATCCGGCTGTGGTAGTCCAACGCATCGTCAACGGAGCGTATCAGCTCGGCGAGGGGGTTGGTCTTCAGGCCGAGCTCTTTCATCAACCGCAGGCACTGCCACTGCGAGTCGGGCCGATGGCTGGATGGCGGCGCGACTTCCCAGAAGAAGATGCGCAGCGGCCGGTCGGCAGTCACGCTCGGGTCGAGCTGGCGGAGGCTGCCAGCGGCGGCATTACGCGGATTGGCGAAGGTCTTTCCACCGGTCTCCTCCTGTTGACGGTTGAGCTGCTCAAACTCCTCCTTGCGCATGTAGATCTCACCGCGAACAACAAGGTGCCGCGGTACACGAACTTCATCGCCCCGCGGCTGGAGGCGGAGCAGCACTTCGTGGATCGTTTTCACGTTCTGCGTGACGTCTTCACCGGTCTGCCCGTCGCCGCGTGTTGCGGCCGTCGAGAGTCTGCCTTGCTCATAGGTCAGCTCCACGCTCAAGCCATCGTACTTTGGCTCTGCAACCAGCGTCGGACGCCGCAACTCCAGTTCGTCGCAGCAACGTTCGTAGAAACGGAGAAACTCGTCCTCCTGCTGTATGGACTGGAGGCTTAGCATCGGCGTTTCGTGCTCAACCGTTCCGAACTCATCCTGGGGCTCGGCGCCGATTCGCTGCGTCGGGCTGTCAGGGGTCACAAGGTCAGGGTACTTATCCTCTATGGTTTGTAGTCCGCGTTTGAGCTCGTCGTACTCGGCATCGCTGATTTCCGGATCGTCCAGGACGTAGTATCGGTAGTTGTGGTGCTCTATCTCGTCGCGCAGTTGCTCGGCGCGCTGCTCGGCCTCGGCCTTCGACATCTGCTTGATCTTGCTGTGCATGTCGGGCATTTCAGTCCCTTCCGAGCCGCTCGCGCAACTGCTTTGTCGTGCACGTGTTGAGCACATCGTCCTTCGTCAGCCAGCCGCGGCGCGCCGTGAACACGCCAAAGCGCATGAAGTCGAGGTCGGCCCTTTTGTGGGCGTCGGTTGAGATGGTGAACGCCACGCCCATCTCGAGGGCACGTTTGCAGTGTGTGTCGGGCAGGTCGAGACGGTCCGGCTGAGCGTTGATCTCGACCCAGACGTCGTTCTCCACGCAGGCTCGGAAGACTGCGTCGAGATCCATCTCAATCGGCTCGCGTTTGCTGATGATGCGCCCGAGCGGATGGCCCAGGCAATTCACCACGCCGCTTTCGACCGCTCGCACAACCCGGTCGGTCATTTTGGAGGCAGTCTGGTTGCGGTTGTAGTGGATGCTGGCGACCACCCAATCCATGTCCGCCAGAACGTCTTCATCGAGGTCAAGGGCGCCGTCCTTCAGTATGTCCACTTCGATGCCGGCCATCAGCCAGATGTCGTCCAGTTCTGCGTCCAGTTCACGGATCTGGTGGGCGCGCTCGCGCAGCCGGTCTTCGTCGAGTCCCTTGGCCATGGTTACTCGCTGCGAATGGTCAGTCACGGCGAAGTAGCGATAGCCCTTGGCCCGGGCGGCTTCGGCCATCTCCTTGAGCGTATTGGCACCGTCCGTAAGGTCTGTATGCGACTGCAGGTCGCCCCTGATCTCGTCAAGTTTGACCAGTTCAGGGAGTTCGTCGCGGGAGGCGGCTTCCACCTCTCCCCGGTCTTCACGCAGTTCGGGGGGCACGTAGGCGAGATTGAGCCGGTGATATACGGCTTCCTCGCTCTCTCCGGCCAGGCGGTTATCGCCCTTGAACAGACCGTACTCGTTCAGCTTCCAGTCGCGGTCCACGGCGATACGGCGCACGGCGATGTTGTGTGCTTTGGAACCGGTGAAGTAGAGCAGGGCAGCGCCGAATGCCTCGGGCTCGAAGTAGCGGAAGTCTACCTGGAGCCCGCTGTCCAGGCGCACGCTTACCTTCTCCTTGCCGCTACCGATCACGTCGGCGATGGGCCTGTAGTCAAGGATGGCTTCGGTGGCTGCCTCGCGGTCGGAAGCCTGGACCAGGACGTCCAGGTCGCCTACGGTTTCCTTGCGTCGGCGGAAACTGCCGGCTACCTCCCAACGGCTCAACGCGTTAATGCCGTCCAGGTGCCGTCCAAGGGACTCGACGTGGTCCGCCGCGTCCCGGTAAAGCATGCGCCCCGAGCTGGCTTCCAGTTTGTCGATGCCTTCCAAGATGTTCTTCTCGCTCTTCGCGCCCATCCCTTCCAGCTCGCGCACCTTCTGCTGTTCACAGGCCTTGTGCAGGTCATCCAGTGTCTCGACGCCGAGTTCCTTGTAGAGTTGCATCGCGGTGCGCGGACCGAGGCCGGGCACCTTCATCAGTTCCGCCAGTCCCTCCGGCACTTTGTCTTTCAGGTCTTCCAGCCGTTTGCATGTACCGGTCTGCAGGATCTCGTGAATCTTCTCGGCGGTGCTTTCACCTATATTCGGCAGTTCGCTCAGATCATCCCCGCGTTCTGCCATATCCTCGAGGCGCTGAGAAAGGTCGCGCACGGTTCTTGCGGCGTTACGGTAGGAGCGTATGCGGAACTGGTTCGCTTCCTGCAGTTCGAGCAGGTCGGCTATTTCGTCGAAGATGTTCGCTACCTGGGCGTTCTCCATGGCCGTGTCCTCGTTTCACCCTTCGACGTCGGCATGGGGAGCGCGCGAGAAGTCGAGAACCCTTTCAACGCGCACCAGCAACTCATGCTCCGCCTGGGGCACGGGGCGGTGGCTTGCGTCACCCGGGCTCAAGCCGTCAAGCACGCCCACCTCCTCGATGCGCTCCACGCTGCCGAGCAACTGGTAGCCCGAGTCTCTCTCGTCGTCCCACACTACCAGGGCCACTCGCCGGTTGACGTCCAGGTTCTCCATCGTGCCCCGACAGAGCCACTCCGTTACCTTCACGCCTCCCTCCGCGGCCGCCGTCAGCGCATCAGCCGCGGCAACGCGTGGCAGGCCGCGTTCGTCCGCTGTGGCGACCAGCACCAGGGCCGTCTGCGAAAGGGTAATGGCTTCGGCCAGCGCCTCGTTACGCATGGCTTCCTCCCTCTGCCTGCGAGCCCGTCAGATAGTGGACGAACCAGTCGCGGGCGAGCTTCGCCACTTGCTCGAGAGCGCCGGGCTCCTGGAACAGATGCGTCGCGCCCTCCACCACTTCCAGCTCCTTCTGAACGCTGTCGGCCATGCGCGAGATGGCCTGTTTGTTCATCTGAAGCACTTGCACATCGCGACCGCCGACGATCATCAGGGTGGGTGCCGTGACGTGGGGCAGGGCATCCCCGGCGAGGTCGCACCGGCCTCCCCGGGAAACCACAGCGTCGACTACGTCCGGGCACTCGGTCGCCCCGATCAGGGCGGCAGCGGCTCCGGTGCTCGACCCGAAGTAGCCGATGCTCAAACCCTCCGCCTCAGACTGCTGGAGCAGCCACTCGGTGGCGCCGACCAGTCTTTCGGCGAGCAATGATATGTCGAACCGGTACTCGCGCGTTCTGCGGTCCACTTTGTCCTCTTCCGCCGTCAGCAGATCGAACAGGAGTGTCCCCAGTCCCCCGCTTCGCAGATACTTCGCCACCAGCTTGTTACGCGGGCTGTGCCGGCTGCTGCCGCTGCCGTGGGCAAAGAGCACAATGCCTTCAGCGCGCTGCGGAATGCGCAGGTCCCCTTCCAATTCGGCGTCTTCAGTGGTTATGTGCACAATGTTCTCGCCTTCGTCGCCGTGCTGCATCGTCTCAGTCCTCCGTTGCCCTCTGCGATTCCCTCTCGGCCACGCTTTGCCGCACCGCAATTACACTGTCCGGGTTGACACTGATGGAGTCGATGCCCGCTTCGACCAGGAACCCGGCGAAGTCGGGGTGATCGCTCGGCGCCTGGCCACAGATACCGACGTGGGTGCCCGACTCGTGCGCACGTTCGATCAAATCCCGCACCATCTGCCGGACGGCGGGATCGCGTTCGTCGAAGAGCTGTGCCAGCTCTTCGCTGTCCCGGTCTACGCCCAGAACGAGTTGCGTCAGGTCATTGGTTCCGATCGAGAACCCGTCGAAACGCTCGGCAAACTCTGGCGCCAGCACGACGTTCGAGGGTATCTCCGCCATGACGTAGACCTTCAAGCCGTCCTCGCCTCGTGCAAGCCCGTTTTCCCGCATCACGTCGAGCACGCGATCGGCCTCGTTCAGCGTGCGGCAGAAGGGAACCATGGGGATGATGTTGTCGAGACCGATGTGCTGACGAGCCCGGTGGAGTGCCCGACATTCCAGCTCGAAGCCGGGACGATAGCTCTTGCTGTAATAGCGGCTTGCCCCCCGGAAACCGAGCATGGGGTTCGCTTCGTCCGGTTCGAACCGAGCACCGCCGATGAGGTCTGCATATTCGTTGCTCTTGAAGTCGCTCAGGCGCACAATGCATGGGCCCGGGTACTGTGAAGCCGCGATCTTAGCGATGCCGCGCGACAGATGCTCCACGAAGTACTCAGCTTTCTCCTCGTAGCCGGCGGTGCGCTCCTCGATCTGCCTGCGCACTTCGTCTTCCTCTATTTCGTCGAAATGCACGAGGGCGAGTGGGTGTATTTCGATGATGTTGTTGATGATGAACTCCATGCGAGCCAACCCTATTCCTTCCACGGGCAAGTCCCACCAGCGGAACGCGGCCTCCGGGCTGGCAAGGTTCATCATGATCGCGGTCTCGGTTTCCGGGAGGTCGTCGGGGTCCAGCTCGGTCTGCTCGAACTCCAGCTCGCCTTCGTAGACATAGCCTGTTTCGCCTTCGGCGCAGCATACGGTGACCATGGTGCCGTCGGCGATGGCGTCGCTGGCATCTTCGGTGCCGATCACGGCGGGAACGCCGAGTTCGCGACTCACAATGGCGGCGTGGCTGGTGCGCCCCCCATGGTCTGTGACGATCGCGCTGGCGGCTTCCATCAGGGGCACCCAGTCGGGGTCCGTCATGGTCGTTACCAGCACGCCGCCTTTCTCGAAACGGTCGGCCTGGTCGATATCCTTCAGCACGAAGGCCCTGCCCGCGGCTATGGCCACGCCGATTGCGAGCCCCTCCGCCAGCACCTCACCCTCTTGCTGAAGGCTGTAGCTCTTCAACGTGGCGGCTTTCTTCTGCGACTGCACCGTCTCCGGCCGCGCCTGCACGATGAGCAACTCGCCGCTCTCACCGTCCTTGGCCCACTCGATGTCCATCGGACGGGCGTAGTGCTCTTCGATATCGCAGGCCCAGCGGGCGAGGCGCAGCACCTCGTCATCGTCCAGCACGAGCAAACGGCGCTCTTCTTGCGAAGTCTCTATCCTCTGCGTGGCGTCTTCACCTTCGCCATAGACGACCTTGTGCTCTTTGGCGCCGACGCTCTTATGGATGATGGGCGACCTTTCTGCGTCGGTAAGCGCCGGTTTGAACACGCGGTACTCGTCCGGTGTGACGCTGCCCTGCACCACCGTCTCGCCGAGGCCCCAGGAGCCGTTGATGACCACCACGTCGGGGAAGCCGGTCTCGGTGTCGATGGTGAAGATCACGCCGGCAGAGGCCTTGTCCGAGCGGACCATCTTCTGAACGCCCGCCGAAAGGGCGACGTCCATGTGGTCAAAGCCCTGCTCCTCGCGGTAGCTGACGGCGCGGTCCGTGAAGAGGGACGCGTAGCAACTGCGCACGGCATCGAGCACGGCGTCGGCGCCGGTGACGTTCAAGTAGGTCTCCTGTTGCCCGGCGAAGCTGGCCTCGGGCAGGTCCTCGGCGGTGGCGCTGCTGCGCACGGCTACGTCGAGTTCGTCGCACTCGTAGCGCTCGGACAGCTCGGCGTAGGCCTCCCGCACGGTCTCGGCGAGCGCATCCGGGAACTCGCCATCCTCGACGCGCTTTCGAATGGCGCCGGCGACGTCTTCCAGGTTCGACAGGTCATCGGCAAGCCCCCCGAGTTCCTCCCGTACGGCTTCGTCCAGGTCATTGGCCGTCATGAACTCACGGTAGGCGGCGGCGGTGGTCGCAAAGCCGTCGGGCACACGCACGCCGCGGTCCTTGAGTTCACGGATCATCTCACCCAGACTGGCGTTCTTGCCGCCCACGGCGGGCACGTCTTCGCCCGTCAGCTCGTCGAACCATCGTATGTAGTTTCCGCCATCATTCATCGTTGCCCTCTTGTGGTTCTTGACTCCACTGTCGCGCTCGCTCCAGCAGCTCGCGCACCTCTTCGTCACCCGTCTGGGAGAAGTCCTGGTAACTGCCGCCGACACCGAAGAAAGGCCGCGGTGTCATGATGCACACCAGCTCATCGAACTCTGCGCGAAAGTCGTCGGCCGTCTCGGGTGGCGCAGTGCCGACTGCAACGATAACGCGCCCGGGGTTCCTGGTGCGTACGGCTTGAACGGCGGCGCGCATGGTGGCTCCGGTGGCCAACCCGTCGTCGACCAGAATAACCACCTTACCTTCGATTTCAGGTGCAGGCCGGTCGCCGCGGTACGCCTCCTCTCGGCGCTTCAGCTCCTTGCGCTCACGCTCGGTCACTTGCTCGATCTGATCTTGGGAGATCCTGAGCGCACTTACCACGTCCTGGTTCATTACGCGCATATCCCCGGTGGCAATGGCGCCCATTGCGAGTTCGGGATTCCCGGGGGCGCCGAGCTTGCGCACCAGGAAGACATGGAGCGGGGCACCGAGCTGCCGGGCCACTTCGAAACCGACTGGAACGCCACCCCTCGGCAGAGCGAGAACAACCACGTCGTCGCGACCGGCGTAGCTCGACAGTTTCTCTGCCAGGTGGCGTCCTGCGTCCCTGCGGTCCTTGAAGCGGGCCATCAGATGTCACCTTCTTCCTGGTAGTAGTCTTGACACTCGGCTTCCCGCCCTCGCACTACCCGCTTGCCTTCGAGCGGGCCGGAACCCGCGGTCACAACTGTGCACTGGTCTTTGGCGTCGGCCTTCTCGTAGTAGATGACGCCCCAGTCATGGGTTCGGCCGAGCTCATGGGCCCGTGCGGTATTTGAGAACAGAACGGTGAAGTCCCAGCCCTCGCGCTTCGTCCTTTAAACGGGCAGCCACGCCTCCTGTTCGGGGTTGAACCGCTTCGGGGCGATGGTACGAAGCTCGCCGGCTTCGGCGCTGGTGCGGTACTGCTCGTCCAGATCGAGCAGGAGCCCGACGGGCGGTTCAGTTGGCGAAGGGTGGTGGCGGCGCGACGGTGACTGCGTACCCGGAAGGGATTCTCGTCCTTAGTCTCCAGCATGTCGGCGACGTACAGCAGGATGTCGGCGATCTCTTCATTCGTCGCCCCGGGCATGGCTACCCCTTTCTCGGCGCCGTCCGTGCACGTCGGCGTGTGCCTCAGCCACGCCGGCGCTTCTTCCCCCGTGCGGTGCGGGCCGGTGATGTACTCTAAGGGAGCGGCGGGCCACATGCAACAGCATGTCGTCCCGCGATGATGCCCGGCATTTGCCGCGCATGGGGGCGAGCGGTTAGATTGAGGAATACGGATCGGCAACAGCCGGCCGTGCTGGTAACGCTCATGCCGGGGGTAGAAGGCCATGGCTAACAGCCGCAAGAGGATCTCGCGCAGGGGTTTCCTGAAGACGGCCGCTGCAGGGGCGCTCGCCGCCAGCGCCGTCCCTCACATCTTCGTTCCGCGTCACGTGGAAGCGTATGAGCCGGGCACGCGGCTGCATCCGAACATCGACCGGCTGCGAGTCGTGGGTGTGCGCGACCCCAAGATGGTCGATGGGCAAAGCGTCAACACGGGGTGGGCCGTCCGTGATCCGATGGTCGCCTCGGATGTGGTATCGGATAACGTGGACCGGATGGCCATGGCCCTTGCCGAGCAGCGCGACGCTGCGAGCGCGTGGAAGGGCATCTTCGTGAAACCGGCGGGCAAGAGCTGGAGCGACGTGACCGTGGCGATCAAGACGAACCAGATCGCTCAGCAGCGTACGCGGAGTGCCGTGATGGGCAAGGTGTGCCGCGTGTTGACTGACCAGGTCGGCGTGAAAACGCAGAACATTCACATCTACGACGCCTGCCACGGTGGCAGCATGCCCGGCAACCCGTGGAAGGGCCTGCCGGAGGGCGTCCATATGGAGAGCAAGTGGGGCGGGTACAATGCCGAGGTAACCGTTCCTGAGCCGTACTTCGACGGCTCTCGCACTTCGGTCTGCCTCGACCATGTTGTTGCAGGCGATGTGGACATCCTGGTGAACATCGCCCTTTGTAAGGGCCACAACGCGCAGTTCGGTGGCTTCACCATGGCCATGAAACACCACTTCGGGACCTTTAACCCGAGGCTTAGCCACCAGGAGGGCGGCGGAGCTGACTACCTGATCGGCATTAACAAGACGCCCCAGATACTGGGCGAGATGGACCCCGCGACAGGCGAAGTCCTCTTCCCTCGCCAGCAGCTTGTCATCATCGACGCTCTGTGGGCGAGCGAGGGTGGGCCTGGTGGCCTGCCAAGCGCCCAGCCGAACGCCTTGTTGATGGGCACGTTCAATCCCGTTGTGGACTACGTGGCGGCTACGCGCCTGCGCCGAGACACCATGGGGTGGCGCATAAACGAGCAGGTGCTTCAGCGCTTCCAGTCCGAGTTCGGGTGGGCGGCCGATGAACTGCCCAACGGCGGCCAGATCATTGACGCGTTGGGTTACGCGGCCTGAACGCTGCTGCTACTTCTGGGTGGCGACGTCCATGAGTTCCTGGAGGGTGGCGGTCGCCACGCAGATGGAGGTGTCGGCTGCCCCATAGTAGACCTTGACCTCGCCGTCGTCTTCCAAAACTGCCGCCGAGGGGAAGACGACGTTGTTGATGTCGCCGATCCGCTCGTAGTCCGTGCGAGGCGCCAGGACGGGCACCTCGCTGCGCGCGACCACAACGGAGGGGTCTTCCAGGTCGAGCAGCACGACCCCTGCCCGGTAGATGGGGCCGCTGGATGTCATCTTCACGCCATGGTATATCTCCAACCAGGCGGTTTCCGTCTCGATAGGCACGCAGGAGGCGCCGATGCGGTAGGAGTCCCAGTAGCCTGGTCGTGGCGAGATTACGGCCCGCGAATCGCCCCAGTGCTCGAGGTCTTCGGAGAAAGAAACCCAGATCCTTCCGACGCCGTTGCCGATTGGGCGGTCGAAGCGCACATACCGCCCGGCGACCCTGCGGGGGAATAGCATGCCGTCCTTGTTGCCGGGTTCGCTGATGATGCCGAGTCGCTCAAAGGTCGAGAAGTTCTCCGTGCGCGCCAATGCCATCACCGGGCCGTAACCGCTGAAGGCAGTGTAGACCACGTAGATATCGCCCTCGAGCAAAGTTATGCGCGGGTCCTCGACGCCGGCCACCTCGTACCTGCTCATCGGGCCTTCACCGGCGGGGATCATGACGGGCAGGCGCTCTATCTCAAACTGGTATCCGTCCCGGCTCCGACCGAGGGCGAACACCGAGTAACCGTGCTGCCCTTCCACGCGGAGCAGTATCGTGTAGATTTCGTTCAGCTTTAGCACGCCGCCGTTGAAGACCGTGTTACACGTGAACGGGATATCGGCCGCCGTGATGACTGGATTGCCCTCGTAGCGTTCCAGCAGGTCTTGCTCCTGCAAGGTGACCATGTTCAGACGCCCTCCTGAGGTTCGCCCATGCAGGTGCTCTCCAGTGCCTCGAACCCGACTGTGCCGAGGCAGATGCAACTGTCGCTGGCGCCGTAGTATATCTCTACTTTGCGTTCCTCGTGGTCCATCAGCGCGCCACAGGAGAAGACCAGGTTGCTTACGTCGCCGATGCGCTCATAGTGTTCGGTCGGAGCCAGCAGGGGTATGTTCGACCGGCCGACGACGCGCGTGGGGTCTTCGTGGTCGAGGAAGGCCACCCCCAGACGGAAGATCGGTCCCGACGGAGTGTTTTTCACGCCGTAGTAGAAAACCATCCATCCGCAATGGGTCCAGATCGGTGGCACGGCGACGCCGATGCGGTCACAGTCCCAGTAGCCGGCCCGAGGCGTCAGCACGCAGTCCCAGTCGCCCCAGTATGTCAGGTCATCGCTGTAGCTGATCCAGATGTTGCCGCCTTCGTTGGGGCGTTCGAGCCGGGCGTAACGCCCGGCGATTCTGCGGGGGAAGAGCCCTGCGCTCTTGGTGTCCGGCTCGCTGACGAGCGCAACGCGATCTATTGTCTCGAAGTCCTCCGTCCGCGCCAGAGCAAGCCGGAATCCGTACTGGCTATGGGCCAGATAAAAGACGTAATAGACGCCATCGAAAAGCGTTATGCGCGCATCGCGCACCCCTTCGGTCTCGTAGGGGGCGAAGGGGCCCTCCAGCGAAGGGGCGAGGATTGGGTCCTCTTCGACACAGAAATGCCGCCCGTCGTCGCTGCGGGCAGTATAGATCGAGCAGGAGCCCTGCAGGCTCTCCACGGTCACCAGCAGGATGTACTGCCCCGCGTGACGAACGGCGCCAGCATTGTGGACATCGCTCGCGCGGAAGGGCAGATCGGCGAGGGTCAGGATCGGATTGCCCTCGTAGCGTTCGACGGCGTTCCTCTGGAGTTTTACGTTCTTGCCCATGGTCGTTTCACGATTACCATCAGACGTGGGCTGCAATCAAGCGCAACGCCCGCGTTGTTGTGAAGAGAGCCTGCAAGCGGTATAGTGCCAGAAGGCGCGTCACGCCGAGGCGCGCATCAACCCCACAAGCAAACGAGAGCCGCCGCATGGCGACGGAAGAACTGCTGAAGCTGGCGAAGAAGGCCAAACTCCGCGACCTTGAGGGCGCTTGGATGGAGGCCGTGACCGATGTTGAGGCCGACGCGGAGCAGATGATGGCCGTGCCGGCGCTGCTCGCCGAGCGAGGGCACGAGGATGTAGCGGAGACGCTTGCCTGGTACCTTATCGACGCGTTGACAGAGCGTGCTGAGAACGAGAAAGCGCTGGCGGTGGCGGAGCGAGCAGGCCGGGCGCTCCCTGAGAGCAACCTGGTGCGTGGACTGCTCGCCGACCTGTACGTGCAGGTTCGCGACGACAGGGAGGACATCGAGGCCCTGGTGGACCTGACTCTGCGTGCCCCGACGATGCCGACCGACGAATCGCTGCACGCGCTCGAGAACGCGCTCTCCCTGCACCCGGGCGCCTATGTGCTTGATCCGCGCAAGGGGGCTGTCGGGCGTGTGCATGCGTTCGATTCGGAGCAGGGCGGCTTGATCGTTGACTTCGGCGAGTCCGAAGGGTCGTACGGTCTGGCGTTTGTCGGACGGCTTGAGCCGATCGATCCGGACGACTTCCGAGCGCTGGCCGTTTTCGAAAAAGAGCGCCTGCAAAAGTTGGCGGAGGACGACCCGGAGGAGCTGATGCAGATCGTACTCGGCTCGCTGGACCGTCGGATGGAAGCCCGCCGGCTGCGCATCTACCTGCAGCCGGTAGTCGGCTCATGGTCGCGCTGGTGGTCAAAGGCTCGGGAGGCCCTCAAGCGCTCTTCGCTGATCGGCGTTACGGAGGGCAAATCCCCTTCGGTCTTTCTGCGCAGCGAACCGCTTTCGCACGGGGAGCGGTTGTTGCGTCGCTTCCGCCGCCTCACGGACCCCTCCGAACAGTGGAGCATGGCACTGCACCTGTTGCAGGAGGCCCGTCAGCACGGTCGCCCCGAACCTCAGGAGCTTCAGGAAGTCGTCGACCTTGTCGTGGAAGCAACCGGGCAGGCCGGCGGGACGGTGGCCGTCTGCGGCGACGCCGTCATCCATGCTCTCGGGCGGGCCTGCGGAGAACTTGACTGCCCTGAACCCGACGAAGCACGCCTTCGTCGCGTGCTTCGGGGGCCCGAGGAATTGGTCGCCGAGGTAAAGGACAGTGAGGTGCTGGTCTGCGTGCTCGACTACGTGCGGCACAGGGCAGCGGACGAGTGGCCGCAGTTCTACGCGGCGGTGCTCCCGGTGGCGCAGCGCGATGTGGCTGCGCTGGCGGCCAGACGGCTGGCGGCAGGGCATGAGCGCGAACTGCAGCGCGCGTGCCGCGACTTGATGACTCGGCCGGACCCGTCTCCGGGCGCGTTGTCGTGGCTCTGGCGGGAGGCCACCGGCGCGCAGAGCAACCTGCCCGTGCAGGTGGAGGTTGTGGAGCTGGCGATACGGCTGCTGGTGGAGGCGTCCACAGTTGTCAGATCGCAGCAGATGGACGAGGACGAACGCAAAGCGCGCGTGCACGAACTGCGCTCGGCCCTGTTCCTGCGCGACGGACGTCCTCTGGCAGATGCCCTGGCTCGTGCTCGGCCGCAGAAGATCGCGACCGTCAAAGGGCTGGCGGAGTACCATCCTGCGCTCACCGATCACCAGCGGCAGCACCTGCTGAGCATCTTGCAGGAAGTGGATCCCTCTCTTTTCGTCAAGCACGTGCCGCCTTGGAAGGAGCCGGTCATCTACACGACGGAAACCGGGATGGAGAAGAGGCGGCAGGAACTCGAGTACATCGTCCACGAGCGTATACCGGAGGTCATCCGAGAGATTGGTCAGGCGGCGCAGTTCGGCGATTTGAGCGAGAACGCCGAATACAGCGCTGCCGTGGAGGAAAGGGCCCGGCTGGCTGAGAGGGCAGGGCGCATGCAGGAGGAGCTGGCCGAGGCCCGCGTTATCACCCGAGAGCTGGCGTCCGCCGACCACGTTACGGTGGGAAGCCGGGTTCGCGTGCGCAACGTGGAAAGCGGCGAAGAACGGTCGATCGCGTTCCTCGGCCCCTGGGACGCCAGGCCCGCCGAGGACATCCTGGCCTACAACGCCCCTCTCGGCGAGGTGTTCATGGGACGTGAGGTCGGCGACGTTGTCACGTACAAAGGCGGTTCACAGGAGCGCCGCTGGAAGATCCTGGCGATCGAGCCGGCCGTTTGATACGGCCGCCAGTTTACGATGTTGTTGCCTGGCGGGACAGCGGCAGCTCCAGGCAGTGGGCCTCAAGCAGCTTACGATCGGTGAGTATCTGCTCACATGGGCCATCGGCAACCACACGCCCCTCATCGAGCAGCACCACACGTCCGCAGAGGTCGAGAACGGCGTCGAGGTCATGGCTCGCTACGATCGTCGGCATCTCAAGCTCCGCCACCAGTTCGATGATCTGGCGTCGATGGCGGGGATCCAGGTTTGCCGTTGGCTCGTCAAGCACCAGTAGTTCAGGCTGCATGGCGAGCACCGTGGCGACGCACACGCGCTTGCGCTCCCCGAAGCTCAAGTGGTGCGACGAACGCTCGGACGCGTGAGCCATGTCGACGCAACCGAGTGCCTCGCGGACCCGGTTCTTCACTTCGCTTTTCGGCACACCCATATTGAGCGGGCCGAATGCGACATCGTCGAATACGGTAGGCATGAACAACTGGTCGTCGGGGTCCTGGAAGACGAGTCCTACCTTCAGGCGCAGTTCGTCGAGCTGGCCGTCCCTGACGCATAGCCCGCAGACCTCAACTTCTCCGCTGCCACGCAACAAGCCGTTCAGGTGAAGCAGAAGGCTCGACTTGCCTGCTCCGTTAGGTCCCACCAGGCCAAGCCGCTCGCCGTTCGACATGGCCATGTCGATGCCTCTCAGCGCAGCGGTGCCGTCGGGGTAGGTGTAGCTGAGGCCGGCTATGCGCAGCACGTCAGTCATCTCACACCCCCAACAGCAGCAGGGCCGCCGCGAGCGTCAACACGCCGGCCATCTTCAGCAGGTCCACAGAACACAAGCTGAAGTCATCCAGCGCGACTGCACGACCAGCGTAGCCGCGCGCCAGCATGGCGTGGTAGACGCGTTCTGTTCGGTCGAAACTCCGCACGAAGAGCATGCCGACCATGCTACCGAAGTTGCGTAGCGAGCGTATGCCTGTGGCCCGCCGCAGGCCCCGAGCCCGGGCGGCGGTGAGCATCCGACGCAGCTCTTCGAACAGGACGAACACGTAGCGGTAGCTAAACGACATGATCTGCACGGCGACACGCGGGGCGCCGAGCCGCTGTAGAGCCCGCATGGAGACGTGGAACCGTGCCGTGCCGAACATGGGGTAGATCAGCAGCACGGCCGCCAGCGCGCGTACCGATATCAGCCCCGCTCGGCGCAAGCCAACGCCGCTGACCGTTAGCGGTCCGACACGGGCCGCCGGTT
Source organism: uncultured candidatus Brocadiaceae bacterium (assembly GCA_964421565.1). Lineage (GTDB taxonomy): Bacteria > Planctomycetota > Brocadiia > SM23-32 > SM23-32 > CAYQXJ01. The sequence goes on along the minus strand of CAYQXJ010000003.1, from coordinate 88,664 downwards.
CTCCGCCGCCCGTTAGTGCCATAACCAATGTTAGGAAGGGGCAGAACACCACTACCCAGCGGGCGTGGATGAACACGAAGGACAGCGGGATGCGGCTTAGCAGCACCAGCCCCAGAGCGACCGCCAGCGCAATGAGTGCGCTACCGTAGCTGGGCAGAAAGACGGTGACGAACAGCAACACCGCCAGCGTTGCCAACTTCGGCCGTGCGTCCCAGCGGTGGATTGGGGAGTCCAGGTGCGCGTATCTGTCTATCTCTGGCAGATGCATGGGTACGTCCCCCGCGGGCAGTGACAAGGCAAAGCGGAAGGATGGGCCGCGCGCATGGCCACGTCACTCGCCTTCCCGCCTCTGCATCTCCGCCCTCAGCTTCAGGCACATCAGAAGTGCGCCCGTACCGAAGATGAACCCGAGGCCGGCCAGCACTTCCGTCCAGGGCACAGGTTGCCGTCGGGCCAGCTCAACCGTCTCGGCCGTTCCAGCCGCAGCCTGGCCGTCCCGGGGCCGCAGGCGGTTTGAGGACGCCGTAGTCGGGGAATTGGCGCCGGTCGGCTCCTCGGCGCCCACTTGCGCTGGCGGTGCTGTGAGGGTGAAATCGGCAACGGTTCGATGGCCAGCTGATGCGGTGAATACGGCGCTCCACTGACCATGTGCGTCGTCGGGTTGGAATGTCAACTCTCCCTCCCGATTGGTCTCGCCCTCCAGGAACAGGCTGCCGTCGGGGCGTCGCACCTCCACATGCACGCCACGCGCCGGCGCACCGTCCGGGAAGAAGCACTGCAGCAGCACCTCCCCGTCATCCATCACGCGTGAGGCGGCCAGCATCTTGTGGGCGTGAACTGCTCGCGCCGGAAAGACTGCTAAGAGCACAGCACAGCCGGCCAGCAATAGCGACCTACGCATGTCCTGCCTCCATCAGAATGCGGGGCTCTACCTTCTGCAGCAGCGAGGCGGCGAAGGCGGTGACTGCGCCCTCGGCAACTGCCAGTGGCTGGTGGCCGATGAAGGCGACCCACGCCACTTCGGAAAACTCGGGGCCGGCCGCGTCAAGCGTCAGTTTCAGCAGCCCCAGAGCGAACAGAACGGCGAGCCACCCGGCAAGGAAGCCGAACACAAGCGGGCCGGTGGGGGATGAGCACCGCCTTCCCAGGTGGAAGATGCCCCACGCGGCATACGCCGGCAATCCCATTATCAGCGCGTTCGCTCCGAGCGACGAGAGCCCGCCATGCTTGAACAACAGGGCCTGCAGCAACAGCCCGAAGGCTATGGGCAGAAACGTCCACACGCCCATGACGATGCCCACCAGTCCGATAAGCATCAGGTGAAAAGACGTGGGCGGTAGCGGTATGTGGATAAGGGAGGCCACGAAGAAGAACGACGTGCAGAGAGCCACGCGTGGGATTTGTTCCGGCTGGAGGCGTGCGAGCAACGTTCCGGCGAGCGCGGTTGACGCCACGGCGGTTCCGAGCGCCACTTCGAAAGGCAAGATGCCGTCGCCTATATGCATCGGATGATGGCTGCCTCACTTGCTCAGCGCAGTGGCCGGCTGAACGGGCACCCACAGGCAGCCGCGCAGCACTCGCGGATACTGCTCGCCCTCGTGCGTCACCACCCCGTTCTCGGCCTCCACGGCTATGACCCACCAGCCGGGCTCATCGAGCGTGTGGGTCACATAGCCGTTGACATCCGTCTTCGCCGTGCGGGTGATCATGGGCACGTCTTCCGTGCCGAATTGGTCCCTCGGCAGAGCATCCTCAGGCACGTGGAAGCCGTTGTACTTCTCGATCTCGACGGTGGCGTTCGGCAGGGGTGCGCCGTGCAGGTAGGCGCGCGCCGTGAACGCGAACCCTGCTTCTATGCCGTACGGACGAGTGAGCGGCACCAGCTCGATCGGCAGGCCGATCCGGCTATCCCAGCCGGACTCCGCCAATACGTGCACGCACTGCTTCAAGTAATCCTGCCAGATCAGGCCCTCCTCCTCCACCGCGTAGGGCGGAGCCTCCAGCACAAGCCAGGTATCACCGAGTTCCCGCGGGGCATATGTGAAGATGTAGCCACGACGTTGATCTCCCGTTAGCGGGTCAGTCACTTCGGAGGACTCCACGACGACTTCCTCCCGCTCGCCCGACGGGGGCCAGGCGTAAACAGTCGGCCTCTCGGCATCGAAGACGACCATCTCATAGGGATGTCCCCAGAAGTAGTCCCAGCGGACGGGCTGGCCAGGCCGGGCATAGCCGTTATCAGTCGGAGGCAAGTAGGTGTGGAAATGCCCTTCTGCATAGCTCGCGATGACGATACAGCCCAGAATGAGCAGAATTGTGGCGCAGAGTCGGCGCACGATCTCTCTCCCCCTCGAGACATGACGTAGTGTTACCGATATGAGATTAGTGTAACCGGAGAGGTGCTGGACGTCAAAAGGCCGGGTCGGAGAGCGGGCTCAGCCGGCGCGTCGTTTCGATTTGAGCCCTATGCGCACCGGTTCGAGGACGCGGGAATGCTCGCCGTGACGGAGGACGAATCCGGCCCTCTGGGCGTGCAACCCGTCCTCGCCGCTGGGGGCGGGCTCTATGATCTCGACATGGTACGCTGCAAGTGCATCCTCGACATCAGCGCGCAGCAGTTCGAGGCACGCCAGTATGCGCGCTCGCAGCGGCGATTCCTGAGCCCGTTCCCGGGGAGCGAACTCGGCGCGCCATCGGTCAATCTGCCAGACGAGGGGGAAAAGGGCCCGTGCTGCAGCGGCCTCTTCGGAGGGGCTTGCTGGCGAGGCGGAGACATGCGCGTCGGGCGGCTGCTCTGGGGCCTGCTCGCGCTTCTGGAGCGACATCTCCACTGCGTCGTTGAGCGCGCGCATGATGCCGCCGAAAAGGGCCGTCGACTGCTCCTGCTGGTTCAGCAGGTCGTCCACCGTCAGGGGCTCCTCCTCTGAGGTTTCTTCCTCGGCGGGTTGAGCCGGGTGGGGTGCGGCCGGTGCCGTACCCCTCTGCGTTAGTGGCTCGGCGTCGGCGATCGGCGGGCCGGCGACAAGGGCGGGGATCAGTTCCTGTGGGGCTTCGTCGCCGGCGGGAACGGCCACGGTGACAGGCGCTTCGCCGTCGCGATCCGCTGAGAGCAGGCGGATGAAGCGGCGCAGCAGCGTGCGGTCGAAGCGCGGCTGCATGTGCACCACCATATGGTTAAGCGCCCCGAACGTGTCCATCGCATCCGAGTACGGGCGGCTGCTGGTGAGCGCGTCGAAGACGTCGGCCACGCGGGCGGCTCGGGCGAACTTGTTGATGGCCTGCCCGACGCGCCCGTCGGGATAGCCGCTGCCGCAGGCGTCCTCGTGATGCTGCGCAATTACTCGCTGGGCGATGTCGGAGTCGTGCAGCCACGGTCCGGCGATGCGCAGGCCATCGGTGGGGTGTTTCTTGACCGCATCGAACTCCTCGTCAGTCAACCGGCCCGGTTTGTCGAGTATCTCGCGCGGCAGCAGAGTCTTGCCCAGGTCATGCAGCACGCCGCCGAGCGCCAACTCGCGCAGCAACTTGTCGTCATCCACTTTCAGTACGTGGTGGCAGAAGCTGACCAGGAGCACGGCGACGTTCACACAGTGCGTATGGGTGCGGTGTCGCAGCGGTGCGCACTCCAGCATGCGCCACTCGGAGTCCGGCCGTGTAAGGATGACCTCGGTAAGGATGTCAGCCAGCCCGGCGAGGCGGCGGTAGCATTCCAGGGAGTCGCGATCCTCCAGCAGGAGATCGAGCACGCGGCAGGTGAGACGGTAGACCCATTCCGCGCCATGGCTGCCGGGCGGGCCGTTCGCGCTCAACACATGCGGCAGGTGTTCCTCGACGTAGTCGAAACACGCGTTGCGTTCTTCGCCTCGCACGTAGACCACGTCGATGCCTTGCTCCTGGAGCCGTCGCCACGTGTTGGCGTAGACGGGCTCGCCCGGGGCGATCAGGCGGCGGAAGCCGGTGTCGTCTTCTGGCCGGCTGTAGACGCCGAATGCTGGGAAGCTCGCAGGCACAAGGATACGGGGGTGGATGCCGAGCGACGGCACGCCATCAACCGGGCATGTTGCGGCCCCTGTCTTCACCCTCGCCTCCGTTGTCTGACGTACCACCAGAGGGCTCCAGTGTCGCGAAGCCCGGAGGGCAAAGTCAAGCCGACTGACCGGGCACCGCCCCCGCGCAGTGAGGCCATGGCCGCAACGCGCTGCGGGGGTCTGGTGTCCGCCCACCGGATGACCGGTGTCTGTGCGTTGTGAATCTCACCACGGGTCGAGCAAATGAACGGTCACGCCCTCTGGAGGGCGGCACAGACGCGCCCCGTGCGACGGTACAAGCTTTGCTCTTACGCCTGCCTTGACACGCGAGTGGAGGGCTCGATGACGGATAGAGCATCGGAGCGAAGCCGCGCGGAGGCCCTTTTCGAACAGGGCGAACTGCGAGGCGCGCTTGAGATCTACAGTTCCTTGCTTGCAGAAGCGCCGGGCGATGCTGAGCTGTTGAGCGACACTGCCGCCGTGCATTTCGCACTCGGGCAACTGTCAGAATGCCGAGAACGCCTCGGGCAGGCCCTCTGCGCTGATCCCTGCTGCGCCTCAGCCCTGGAGAACCTGCGCATGCTCTGCAGGGCTACGGGGCGTGACTACGAGGCCGAACGGGTGAAGGCGATTGGCTCGGCGGGCGGCTCGACGAAGACTCGCCTGCTTTGCCTGGAGTTGCCGGGCATCGGGCGGTTTATGTCTGATTTGGCGAGTTCCTTGCAGCAAGAGGACGGGCTTAGTGTGCGCCATGTCCTTGTGCGGTCGGCGGATCAGGAACTGCCCTTTGACTGGGCGGACGTTGTGTGGCTGGAATGGGCAAACCAACTCGCCGTGCGAATCACAAGGCGCCCGGAATTGTTGCAGGGCAAAAAGGTCGTTATACGCCTTCACCGCTTTGAGGCATTCACCGATCTGCCCCGCCAGATCAACTGGTCCGTTGTCGACCAGCTGGTTTTTGTCTCACAGGGAGTGCGCGAGATCTTCGCGGAGCGTTTCCCCCATGTGGACGTAAGCAATGTAGTGATACCCAACGGTGTGGACATGGACCGGTTCGCACTGCCTTCGGTCCGCAGTCGCCCCGAGGATGTTGCCTTTGTAGCCCACATGCGATCTGTGAAGAACGTGCCCCTTGTCGCCCAGATAGCGGCGGAGCTGGAGGCCCGCGGGGTGCGACGGCGAATCTGCATGGCTGGCGATTGGCAGGATCCGGTCCTGGAGCGTTACATGGCTCACATGCGCTCGCAGCTCGGGCTGCAGGGTGCGCTGGTTTTCGAGGGCTGGGTGTCTGACATGCCAGGCTGGATGCAGCAGAAGGGCTATGTGCTTTGCACCAGCTTGATGGAATCATTCGGGTATTCGGTCTTCGAGGGGATGAGCTGCGGCTTGACTCCTGTGGTTCACAACTTCCCGGGCGCGGATGAGTCCTGGCCCCGTCGGTGGCGCTTCAACACGGCTGCTGAGGGGGCCGACATGCTCGCGCGCGAGCCCGAAGACCCTCATTCTTGCCGTGCCTACGTGCAGAAACACTTCTCCCGCGAACACCAGGTGGAGGCGGTGCGCAACATGCTCGAGGAGATGTTGCATGCTCCGTCCCGCGTGGCTGGCTCAGCCGGCCAGGAGCCGGCGGCGGGCCGCATTCTGAGGTTGGTGCGGAGTGAGCGGGACCTGCAGTCGAAGATCGCTCGCCTGGGGCGGGAAGACCCCGACGGTTCGATCCTGAGGGACGACGTCAGGGCGCTGCCTCCGGGGGAAGTGGTAACCGACGATGACCTCTCCCTCGCGGCGGCATGGTGTGCCCACCGCCAGGGTGACGCGGCAGGCCGCGAGTATCATCTTTGCTGCTTGTCCTCGGCCGGGATGCGTGCCGACGCGCGGCGCGCTTTAGGTGTCGAGTTGTCGCCTGCGCCGGCGCGCACACTGTGGCTGGTAACGGTCGATTGCCTGCGGGCCGACCGCCTCTCGCAGAACGGCTATCGCCGTCCGACGACACCGGCCCTGGATGCCCTGGCGGCCACTGGCGTGAACTTCCCCTACGCCTACTCCACCGCGGGCCAGACGGCCCAGAGTTTCCCCGGCATCATGCTGTCCAACTTCTTTCAGAACTTCGGTCGCAGCCGCGCCGTCCCACCTGCTCTGGCTACCCTCGCCGAAGTGCTCTCCAACGCGGGGTGGCATACCGTAGCATACAACGCGGCCAACCCGCACATCTCGCATTTCTACGGCTATGACCGGGGCTTTGACGAGTTCCATGATTTCATCGCCGACTCGAACCGCGAATCGTCTGCGCGAACCTTCAGAGACCATTCGGACCGCCGGCTTGAGGCTCCAGGGCGGCAGGAGTTGTCGAAACTCAGGGAGGATTGCCAGGCCCATCCCGACATCTTTGGACTGTTACTCGAGATGTCGGGTCTCGACTCAGAGAGCTTGATCGAGCGGATAGCAGCTCGTCGACGTTTCTATCCGTACGATGCCGCCGACATTGTGCTTCGAGCTATCCGGAATCTGCTGCTCGACGCGGATGCCCGGGACCGCTTCATCTGGTTGCATCTGATGGACGTGCACGAGAACATCACGGTGCGGTATTCGCGTCTGGGTGCTTTCTCAACCGTGGAGCAGTTCTTCCTGAACTCATGCCTCGCATCGCCCATCGGGCTGCGGCTGTTGCGCGAGGAACCTGACAAGTACGGGTCCCTCTACGACTCCGCCGTCAGCTATGTGGACATACAACTGGAAGTGCTGGGCCGTTTCCTTGCGGATGCCGGGCTGCTCGGCGCATCGCTACTGGCCATTACGGCAGACCACGGCCAGGAGTTGCTTGAGGACGGTCGGTTCGGCCACGGCTACGACCGACTGACGGAGGGCGTGTTGCATGTCCCTCTGATCTTCGCCGGCGGCCTTACTGGTTCGTTGCGTGGTGTGAACACCGCCCGCCCCGTCTCCACCCTTGACCTGGCCCCGACGCTGTTGGAGGCAGTTGAAGTCGTGCAACCGGAGAGCTTCCTGGGGCGAAGCTTGAGCGACCCGTCGCCAAGGCCCGTTATAGCCCAAACCTTCTACGAGGGGGCCGACAACAATCGCCGGGACGGCGGTCGCAGCTTCTATCTGGACCTGTTCCCGAAACCCGTGCGCGAGTGCTGCCCGCAGATGTTCGCGTGCATCGAGCAGGGCTGGATCGGCGTGCAGGATTCGGGGCGGGGTTCCAGCGACATCAGGCCCCTCTCGAACTGGCCCAGACGTGCAAGGACGCCACCCGAGGGTCTGTGCGAGCGGGCGCAGGAGTTACTTGCGCGGATGTATGCACCCGCCAGGAATGCAGCCGCTGCGGATATGACCATAGGCGAGCGCAAGGCCGTGACGGCTCGCCTGGCCGACCTGGGCTACCTGTGAGATGAGCCATGCCCAACCGTCCGACCGTTACCGTTCTGACGCCCACCTATAACCGCCCACACTTCATCGAAAGTGCCGTCCGCAGCGTGTTGACGCAGCGGCTGGTGGATTGGGAGATGCTGGTCATCAACGACGGCGGGGTTGATGTTGAAGAGGCGGTGATGGCCGTGGGCGATGAGCGAGTACGCTACTTCAACCGCGACGAGAACAGGGGCAAGGCTGCGTGTTTGAACTTCGGGTTGCAGCACGCCCGCGGGCAGTACATCGCCTATCTGGATGATGACGATGTCTGGTACCCCCAGCACCTGTCCACTCTTGCCGAGGTGCTTGACGCACGGGCGCAGATCGGCGTTGCGTATTCTGATCTCTACAAGGTAGCCGTCGTTGTCGACGAGGACGGCCATCGCTATCCCCTGCAGAAGTCGGTGGACATATGCCGCGACTTCAATCGCATGTTCATGTTCCACTTCAATCACACCTTGCATGTCAGCCTGATGCACCGGCGGGATCTGTTGGAGCGCGCAGGTGGCTACGACGAAAGCGTTCGCGTGCTTATCGACTGGAACCTCACACGCAAGCTGGCCTACTACACCGACTTCGCGCACGTGGAGGCTGTGACGGGCGAGTACTACGTTCCGGTATCGGGTTCAGATCGCATATCTGACGTGCAGCGGCGGGACAGGGAGCGCTTCCTGCAGAACATGCGTCGAATACGCGCCGACATCCCACCCGAGCCATGGCCTCACGTCGCCAAAGTGGCTGTTGTCTTGTCGGTGGATGGGTGGCAGGGGGGCAACGCCGCTGTCGTGCGTTACCTGCTTGACAAGACGGACTACCCGGCACGCTTCGTGTTCGTGGTGCCCGATGTCAGTGCGGCTCAACAGGCCCTGGGCGAGGAGGCCAAACTGCCGAATGTCGAGACGATCGCCGCCCCTGCCGGCATGCGTGAGTTCGACCGGTACATGTTGGGGGCAGCAGCCGTAGATGCGGAGTTCTACTACCTGCCCAGCACAGCGTGCAGCCGGAACGCGGAGATGCGGATAATCCGGGCTCTGGCCTATGCGCGGGAGCACGGAGCCCAGCCATTGCGTTGGCCGCAGGATCCTCCGGAGAGCATGTGGGATGTGTTCGTGCCGGCGGAAGCCCTGCACGACGGCGCGAGCTGGCAGAGAGCGCGAGAGATCCCGTGGGATTGGTACCCCCCCGCCTTGCATGCGGACATGCTGCTGCAGCTCGCGAAAGGTTACGAGGAGCAGGGCGACTACGCTGCCGCCAAGCAGTTACTGCAGCAGGTCTCTCGACTCGGCGAGGGCGGGGTGGGCGATGCATTCTTGGTCCGGCGCTGGGCCGATTTATCTTTTGCCCAGGGCGACTACGATGATGCGGAGCGCCTGTGTCGACAGTTGATCATGCGCGGTTACGGGGCCGACAACTGGATCCGGCTGGGTCGTATCCATCAGAGCAAAGGTGAAAACGCAGCGGCTACGCTCGCATATCGCCGCGGGCTGGAAGCGATCGGCCTGGCGGAGGAGGACCTGGAAGCGAGTGTTTTCCCTTTAACGATAGCGGCCGAGTTCGACGTCTTCCGAGGCTATGCGGGCCTCGGGGAGTGCCTGGTGGAGCTTGGCAAGGGGGAGGAGGCGGCCCGCTGTCTGCATCGGGCCGCTCGGCTGCGGCCGCTCAGCCACAGGCCCGCCCTCGCCTTCGGTAAGCTGTTTCTGCAGCAGGGCCAGCTCGCGCAGGCTCAGGATGCATTCCTGCGGGCGGCCAGCCGGGCGCCCCGCGCTGCTCGGGGGCAGGTAGAGTGCGGCCTTGCCGAGATCTGTTTGCGGCTGGGCGACACCCAGCAGGCGTTCAGCCACTGGTGTAACGCGCTGCAGGCCGAGCCGGACAACCTGGAATACCTGTCCAGGGCCGATAGCGCCGGCCGGAAAGCGGGGAGACTGAGAGAGCTTGAAGCGCTCTTTCGACGCTTCCTGGACTACCGGCCAGGGAACGTCGACGCGCTGCTCGGCCTCGCCGCGTTGCTGATGGAGTCCGGAAGGGGCGAGCAGGCGCGGGAGCTGGCAGAACGGGCCCTGGTGCTGAGCCCCGGGAATGAGGCGGCGCGGCGCATCGCGGCACAAGCGGGCTGCGCGAAGAGGGGGTACCCGCAGAGCGGCTGAATGTGCGTCGTTGAGTCTATGCGCCGAAGCCACCTGTAGGTGACAGGTCGGCCCCATCCTTCACGGGCTCACCGGCTGGCACCTTCTCGGCAGCCTCCGCCCATGCTCCCCGCAGTTCATCGAGCAGGCCGATGCACTCGTCGACCTTCTCGACACTGCGCTCGATGTTGGCCTCGTTCAGGTGGTTGTAGATGAAGTTGTACAGGGCGCGCAGACTGTCGGCCAGTTCGGGTGCGGCCTCCATGTTCAGACAGTTATTCAACTCGGCCACGATATCCTGCGCTTTGCCGATGTAGACGCCCTTGAGGGCGTAATCCTCTTCGGCAAGCTTCTCTTTTGCGACCCGCAGAAAACGAATTGCTCCATCGTAGAGCATGACGATGAGCTTGCCACGCTGCTGAGTGGTGATCGATGTCTCCACGTATTGCCTGGATGGGTCCATGCCTTTGCTCCTGCATTCTGAGGTCTGTTCTCTACCAGGCCAGGCTGGCGGCCATGCTCTGCGACCACTGTTGCTGGCCCTGCATCTGAACCATGTATTGCTCCAGCCGTGCATACTTGGCCGTCAGGCTTTCGCGTAACCTTTCCAGCCGCTCCTGTTCGCGCCCTATCTTATCCTCGACCTGATCGATTATGTCCTGGTAACTCTCGTTGATGTTGTGCAGCAGGCCGTCGGTGCTGCTGAGCATGCTCTCCAGTGCGCTGCTCATCTGCGAGGCGACTCCCTGTGTCACCCTGACCGTCGCCGTCTGTGTGGTGCTGGAGCCATCCCATTCCGCACGGACCCAGAGGTCGTCTTCGGGGTTGCTATCCTGGCCGAGCAGGTACGTCCCGTCCACGCTCGCATCGCGCCACGTAGTTTCGCCCGAGCGCCGGAACCTGCCGGCTGTCAGGTTGCCCCCGCCGTCGAAGGAAGCCTCCACCTCGTAAGTGCCGGCGACTGTGTTCAGTTCACTGGCCTGGTAGAAGGTAAGATACTGACTGTTGGAGTAGCCGCTGTAGTGGTCGGAGAACAGACGGATGACGCTCTGGAAGTCCTCGATCAGCGCCTCCTCGAGCTTGGACTCGTCGAGGGTCAAGGTGCCCAGAACGCTGTCCTCTCCGCTGCCCACCTGTTCGATGCCTATCTGGCCGAGCAGCGTGTAGGTGTCTGAGGCGTTGTCGAATCCGGTTGGTTCGCTGATGACGATGTCCCGAAGTCGTCCCTCTACGATGCTTGCGGCATAGCTGCCCATGAGCTTGCCCGCCGCACCCGTTTCGGGGTCGTAGTCTGTTTGCACGTTGATGAAGGACCGCACGGCGTTATACGCGTCGACGAACTCCGATATCTTGGCCTTTACCGACTCCATATCCTCATTGACCGTCACGCTGACCGGCGTTTCCCCAGTCGGTGCCCTCAGGCTCAGGGTTACGCCGTCGATCACGTCATCGACGACGTTGGAGTCCCGCTCGATCCAACCTGTGCCGGGGTATCCGTCCACGCGGAGCTGGGCGTTGGCGGCCGCCTGGACTTCGGTGAAGTCGGTGTCTTCGAAGGTGAACTTGCGTCCACCGGAGAGCTGAGTGACGAAAGCGTCAGCAGCATAGTCCGCCGTGAGGTTGGTCTCGAATGTCAGCGTTCCAGTAGTCGAGTCCACCTGCGCGATGGTCAGCTCTTCGTAGGCGTTGGCATCGGCGATTACTACGGTGCTACCGACCGTGAAGTGGCTGGTGTCCGCCACCGAAACGCTGGCCGCCCCCGCGCTGGCGGAATCGGTGAGAACGCTGCCCATCCCGCGCACGGTGACGTACGCGTTCTGGGCCTGTGTGAAGTCCGCAGCCAGGGGCGCCTTCAAGTTCAGCGTTGTGTCGGCGAGTGAGTCGATGATGTGGTATTCGGCGCCGCTGTCGTCGTCGGCGACGATGATGGCCTGGAACTGGTTGAACGAACTGCTGTCACTCACCGTGAACGAAGAGGTTCCGGCCGGGGCGTCTGCGGACAGGGCGCTCCATTCGCCGGCGAGAGTGGTGCCGTCGGCGTCAATCAGCAGGGTCTTCTCGGCGCCGGTTTGCTGACCACGCAATACAAGGTGATGCGAAGTGACGCTGCCGCTGCCGTCGTCCAGAACGGAGGCGGTCACGCCGGGGTTGTTCGGGTCATTGTTGATCAGACCGGCCAGTTGGCTCAGCATTGTGCCGGAGGCCACGGCCACACTGGTGGCCTCGCCGCCGTATGTGTATGCGAAGGTCCGAACGGAGTCGCTGTTGTTGACGATGGTTGCGGCGGACTCGAGGCCGGAGTGCACCTCAGTTTCAGCCGCTGCAAGCTGGTTAACCTCGAGCGTGTGGCTGCCGGGGGAAGCAGTGCCGCTCACCGTCGCTGACACGGCGTCTTCGTCGGTGCTGCTCACGGTGTAGGAGCGGAGTTCCGAGGGCGTGTCGATGGCCTCGACGGAGTCCTGGAACTCCGTCAGTAGGGAGCGCAGTTCGTCGTAGGCCGAGAGCTTATCTTCCCAGGAGGTCTTGTACTTCTGCAGTGGAGCGACGAAGCGCTGGTTCTGGGCCTGGATCTGCGCTTCGACAAGCGCGTTCCAGTCGATGCCGGTGCCGGCGCCGGCGAAGTTGATGGTGCCCATCCTGGAAAACCTTTCCTGTCTTGGGAACGATCTTCAGCGCTTCAGAGCCGTTAGCCCCGGGCCCCTGCGATGCCGGTAAGCGCGCCGAGGGGCGCTCCATGCACTTTGCGTGAGTGCCGTGGGCTGCATGGTTGGATCAGTGTTCGCAAAGGTCGTGCCGGGGTGCCCAGCCTCGGGCGTGGCTCTACTCGCCGCGCCCGGCAGGAGCAGCCACCCGCCGCAAAAGAAAGGGCCTCCCCTGGTGGGGAGGCCACGGTGATACTGCGTCATGTGCGTCAACCGCCCAGAAGGCTCAATGCCATCATGGGCACGCCGTTGGCCTGCGAGAGCATGGCCACGCCGGCCTGGGCGAGCACCTGGTTGCGCACCATGGCCGCCATCTCGGAGGCTACGTCGACATCCGAGATCTGCGACTCGGCCGACTGGATGTTCTCCTTCTGGATTTCCAGATTGGAGATGGTGCTGCGCAGCCGGTTGATCATGGCACCGAAGTGCGCCCGACCGGTGTCCTTGGCGTTGATCGCACTGTCGACCAGCGCAAGTGCGGCCTGGGCTGATGCCTGGCTGTCGATGGCGAGGCTGGAAAGACCGAGGGCGCTGGCCGTGAGGTTCTGGGCGCTCACGGTGTAGTAGTCCTCGGCGGAGCTGGCGCCATCACCGAAGTGGACCGTGATGCCGGCGCTGTTGTTGAGCCCCTTGATCTGGTTGAACGCCGTGGCCTGGGCGATCCGTTCGATCTCATTGCGCATCTGGTTGAACTCGTCGTTCATGATCGTCAGCTGCGCGCTCGAGTACGTGCCCGTGGAGGCCTGCACGGCGAGTTCCTTCATGCGGATCAGCTTCTCGTCGATAACCTGGGCTGCGCCGTCGAACGTCTGCAGCATGGAGATGCCGTCATTGGCGTTGCGGATGCCTTGTCCCAGACTGGCGACTTCAGCTCGCATCAGCTCTCGCACGGCAAGGCCCGCTGCATCGTCGTCCGCGCTGTTGATGCGCAGACCGGAGGACAGGGCGTTGATCGACTCGCCCAGTGTCCTGTACGTCGCGCCCAGGTTCCGCATGGCGGCCTCGGCCATCAGGTTATTCTTGATGACTAGACCCATTCGACACCCTCCTACAAAAGTAAGTAGTCCGTGCTCCCTGCATAGCCTCGGGCGTTCCTGTTGCAACGGCCAGGCCCCGAGGTAGCGTCCTGACCGGGTTGGTCACACCTACTTTGTCGCCGGATTCGCTCGGGACTTTAGCGTTTTCTGGAATGCAGGCCCCGGCGGGTTGGCTTCAACAGGGGCCTGACAGGGGGGAGTGCCGACGTAAGGTGCGGAACCCATGCGGTCACTATGGGTGGTGGCCGGCCCTCAACGCTGAGTGCAGTTTCGGCGGGCAACTGGCATGGAGGAGCCGCTCAGGCCGGCTCTTCCAGACCGTAGCGCTTTATCTTCTGCCACAGGGTGGTGCGGTTGATGCCCAGAATCTCGGCGCTCTTTGTCTTCTGCCAGTCGGTCTCGTCAAGCACTTTCTTGATGGCGCGCCTCTCCAGCTCTTCCAGGCTCTCCAACTTGGTTTCGACAGCGGGGGGGGGCTGCGGTTCGGAGCGGGGGCCGCTGGCGACAATGAGCTGCTCAACCTGCACTGTGCTGCCGCTGCCGAGGATGACCGCGCGTTCGATGACATTGCGCAACTCGCGTACATTGCCCGGCCAATGGTAGTCCATCAAGCGTTCCATAGCGCCGGGGCTGAACGATGTCATGTGCTTATTGCAGCTTCGCGAAAGTTGCCTCAGGAAGTGCAGGCTCAGCAACGGGATGTCTTCGCGGCGTTGGCGCAGCGGCGGTATCCAGACGGTGAACACGTCGAGCCGGTAGAACAGGTCGCGTCGGAACTCGCCCTCCTCCACCATCTGCCAGAGGTTGCGATTTGTGCTGGCGATCACGCGGCAGTTGACCGACATGTTCTCCACGCTGCCGACCGGCTTGTAGCTCTTTTCTTCAAGGACTCGCAGCAGTTTGGCCTGGAGCTTAAGCGGCATCTCGCCGACTTCATCCAGGAAGATTGCGCCCTCGTTTGCGGCTCCGAACAGGCCCTTGCGGCTTTGTGTGGCGCCGGTGAACGCGCCCTTCTCATGCCCGAAAAGCTCTGCTTCCAGCAGGGCTTCGCTGAGGGCCGCACAGTTGACGTCCACAAAGCGGGAGTTGTCGCTGCGCTCCCCCAGGTGATATATCGCGCGCGCGATCAGTTCCTTGCCCGTGCCGCTTTCGCCCTGGATGAGCACGGTGGACTGGCCGCTGCGGCTCACCATCTGGACCTTGCGGTAGACCTCGCGCATAGCTTCGCTGGCGCCCAGCAAGGTCCAATCCGGTCCCTCCAGCCGGATGCTCTCCGCGTCCACGCTTCGGCGCGTCGGGGCTCCGCCCGAGCCCATAGCCTGCGCCAGCGCTTCCTCAAGTCTTGACAGACTGAAGGGCTTCTCCAGGAACTGCACGGCCCCGAGCTTCGTCGCCGTGACGGCCTTCTGTATGTCGCCCGTGCCGCTGATGACGATGACCGGCGTAGAGTGGTTGCGACGGTGCAGTTCGCGGATCAGCTCGAACCCGTCGCGGTCCGGCATTCTGAGGTCAACCAGCAACACGTCGGGCAGCGTGCTGTCAAGCTTGCGCAGGCCCTCTTCGACAGTGCTGGCGGTATGAACGTGATAGTCCCGATCGGAAAGGTGGATCTCGATGCTCGCGCGCACCGACTCTTCATCATCAACTACAAGCACGCTGTGGGGCATGGCGTCCTTCTTAAGTTCTGTTCAGACGGACCAGATCCTCCGCACCCAGCCGACCCCGAGGGTCGTCCGGACATCAGGAACAGGGATTGTAGGGAAGCCGGAAACCCTAAATCAATGGGTATCGTTCGCGGGCGCGGCGCACGGGCCAAACGGAGCAGGAGGGGCCCATGCGCCGTGCTCTAAGGTGTTGTGTAAGAGTGACTTGCACCCTTCCAGGAGGGCCCCGCTTACGTGCACAACAGCGCCCGTGGTGCGCGAAAGGTCGAATGGTTGGCCGTGAAATCGCTAAAACTCGGGGCCGAAACGGCGATAAGGTAAAGGGGATGAATGGTGCACCGCTTTGGCATGCGATTGGCTGCGTGCACGGGCGACACGGAGGAAGGCGATGGTCGACGAGATCGGAAGACTAAGCAACGGCTGGTTCGGCAGGATCGGCCGCAATGAGAAGGCTAAGGCCCAGCGAGCGGACGGCAGGGCGGAGCCCGGCGCCGACGACGACCCCGATGTGGCGGTGGCGGGCGAGCTGCAAGCCCTGCTCGACCGTATCCGCAACAGCGAAACTACGCGCATGAGCCGCGTGCACGAGGTGCTGGAGAAGCTGCAGCGTGGCGAACTGGTTACCAGTGAAGCCGTTCGCGAGGCGGCGGAGAGGATATTGCGCGAAGGACTCTGAGCGTGGCGCAGAAACGGTTCGTCGGTGTGTTCTTCCGGTGCTGCCATACCTACGGACGGGCCTACCGCACCGCAGACAGCAGGGCATTCGTCGGCACTTGCCCTCGCTGCAGGCGCGTGGTTCGCGTGCGCGCCGGACCGCACGGTGTAGACAGACGCTTCGTAGCCGCCTATCCCGTAGGGCAGTAGGCAGGGCTCAGCCCCGCGCAGCGCGGCATCTTCCAACAAGCGTTGTATAATCAAACGGCGGCGGCCGCGTGGACGACCGGTCCACGGGGTGCGGCGCCGCTTTTTCTGTACGGGCTTTCTCCTGCCTTTCAGTGACTTTCCGGCGAGTTCTGTGGACGGCGAGGTCGTTCCCCCTGCCCTGCCTTCGGCAGCCTGAGGGCGTTGGCAACCCATTTGCAGAGGCCCTCGGTCCGGTTGGGTTAAGGCGCGCGCAGCGGCAAGTGTCCGGGCCGTTGCATCAATGCCTCTCGATGCGTTGCAACGTGCCTCCGCCGGCGGATATAAGCTGAGTGTGGACCGAGCTTTCCCCTGCACTCGCAAGAAGGAACCAGAGACGCATGCGGCAGGAACAACAACTGGTCGGCAGATTGCTGGAGGCTATCCGAACCGAACGCCAATCGCTCGCTGAGCGCCGGGAGGTGATCGAATCGTTGGAACGGCGCATTGATGCCCTGGCCGAGGTGGTCGGCGACGCAGAAGTCTTGCTTCCTTTGCGAAGCGACCTGGCCACGCTTCGGCGCCAGTGTGTGCAGCAGTGGTCCGAACGGCTCGGGGCCTGGGCTTCGCGAATGGAGGAACTGGCCGTTGTTCTGTCGGGGATGGTGGAGCTGGCCAACCTGGGCGAACTTTCGGCCTCTGTCGCTCACGAGATACGGAACCCCCTCTGCGGCATGCTGCTGTCGGTGGAAGTGCTTCAGACGAAGATGGACGAAGACGACTCGCGCAAGGTGTTGCTCGATAACTTGCACCGCGAAGCAGAGAGGATGGAGAAGGTTGTGCACAACCTTCTGCACTTTGCCCGGCACTACACGCCGCGCATCGCGGAATGCGACATGGAAGAAGTGGTGCACCGCACCACGCAGTCGATCCGCTCAAGCCTGCGAAAGCGCAACGTTGAGGTGCGCGTGCGCCGTTCAGCACTCCACTGCAGCGCACAGATAGACAGCGACCTGGTCGAACAGGTCTTCAGCAACATCCTGCTTAATGCAGTCGACGCCAGCCCACCTGGAAGCCGGGTAGAGGTTGACCTGGATGTGCTGGAGGAGGAGGGGGCCGTCGCGGTCTCGTTCACCGATCAGGGCGACGGCATAGCGGATGACTTGCTCGCGCGGGTGTTTGATCCCTTCTTCACCTCCAAGGCGACGGGAATCGGCCTCGGGCTCTCCGTCAGCAAGAAGATCGTCGACGCCCATAAAGGGCGACTGGAAGTCCGCAACGCGCCATCGGGCGGCGCGGTCTTCACGGTGGTTCTTCCCGCAGAGGCCGCAGAAGCCGAGGAGAAAGCCGCTGCATGAGCCGACGCATGCTGATAGTGGACGACGAAGAAACGATACGCTGGGCGCTGCGAGAACTCTTCATCCAGGAAGCCTGGGTAGTGCACACGGCCGCCGATGGTGACCAGGCCGCACGTCTGCTGGCGGAGAACTGCTACGACTTTCTGATCACCGACCTCAGGATGCCCGGCCTGCCCGGGATGCAGGTGGTTCAGCGCGCTCGGAAGATGAACCCCTCCGTAGGGGTGCTTGTGCTGACGGGCTTCGGCTCGCAGCACACCGCCGTGGAGGCGTTGCGCCTGCGCGTGTGGGACTACGTGACCAAGCCCTGCAGCATCGCTCATCTGAAACAGCGCGTGGAGGACTTCTACGCCGAGAGGGGCGGGCGGCCTGAGGACCACGCCGAGCAAGGGGCCGACAGACTGGTGCTCTTCGCGGGTGGTCACGGCACGACGCTGTTGGAGGCAGAGCCCCAGGCTCATGAAGGCGGCGTGGCGGCGAGTCTCGACAGCCTGCGCTCCGCCGTGGAGGACCTGGGATTGCCGGAGGCCGCCAGGCAACGCCTGCTACAGGCGTGCGTGGAGATGCTGGCCCTGCTGCCCGAAAACGGCGGCACCATCTTGCGCGCTGGCGTCGTCGACGGCCAGTTGATGGTCGCTTTCCGTAGCACAGACACAGACAGCGCTGCGCGGGCGTGCATGGTTGACGAACTCAGTTCGCGCTTCGGTGTGGCCGCTCAAGCAATAGAGTGCGATGACGGTACGGCTGTTGTGCTCAGCGAGGGATTGCGATGAAGGTCCGAACGAGCGTGCACGACGATGTCCTGGTTTTGAAGATACAAGAACCCACGCTGGTACGACCACCGGACTGGCGCGCTCTGCTGGCCGAGGGAAGGGTGCAGCCTGCCCACGTTGCCCTGGACCTGGAGAACGTCGAGTTCGTCAGTAGCCTCTTCTGGCAGTCATGTGTGGCCTTGGCAAGGGACCTGGCTGCCCGGGGTGGCCACCTGATGCTGCTGAACGTATCCGATCAGCAGCGCCAGGTCCTCTCGCTGGTTGATGGCGCATCGGCGTTGACGTTCCTGCAGGAGGGCCAGTCGATAGGCGAAGAGGTAGTTGCCTTGCGCCAAGAGAGCAGCCGTCGCGAGGGAGTGAACAGAAGTGAGAAAAGGATGCTCTGGCTCTGATGTCCACTGATGAGCACACAACCAGCGGGTCGTCGGCGTCCGAACACACTGACGGGCAGACGCCGACCGACGATGGCGAACGGACCATCGATATGGGGCTGCCCACAGACGGCCCGCCGGTTGAGAGCGAAGCCGCGTCTGCGGGGCAGGCGTCCGAGCAGACCCCCGACCAGCAGAAATCGACGGTACTGCCGGAGTCACTGCGCAAGATACAGATGCCTCTGCTGGGCCGGGTCTCTCCGTTCTCTTTGGGCTTCATGATATGCGCCTGCGCAGTGGTATCGGTCGCGGCGGCATTTGCGACTGTCCTCTTATCCCGTGGCAAGCAGCGCCCCGAATCCTCACCGGCTCAGCCTGCCGAGAGTCGTGCGGCGCCTGTGGCTGACGCGCGCCCAGCGGAGCAGCCGCCCGACCTGGGCGTCTACTCCTACGAGGAATTGATGGAGCTGGGTGACGCGGCGTCGGAGCAAGGCCAACTCGACCGCGCGGCCAACTACTACCGGGCCGCCGAGCAGCACGACGAGGCAGGTCTGCCCAGCGTCCTGCTCGCCCGGTATCGCCTCGCCCGCACGCTCGCCGCCACGCACAACTGGGAGGAGGCCACCAGCATCTGTGAAGCCCTGCGTGCGGTGAGCCGACCGGGAGATCAGCTTTGGAAACACTCGCTGTTGGTCTCTGTGTCGGTTCTGGCGCGCCAGAAGAGCTGGGATCGCTTCTTCCGCCAGCTCTACCTCCTGCGCGCGAATTCCGCTCGCTACAGCGATGAAGACGCCCTCAACCGTTGGTTCTCATACCAGCGCGCAATGGCACGGGTTCAGCTCTGTCTCGCCGGCCTGGAGCAAGGGGGCGAGCTCTACGGACGTGTACCCCCGCAGTTCGGGCTGGCGGGTTTTGAGGGCAGGCCTTTGACGGCGGACCAGATAGTGGTCACCACCGGGAAGTACGGCGGCGGCGCGCTGCAGTTGCAACAGGATGCGGGAGAGTTGCGCTTCCGATCGGAAGGCGCTCCGTTGGGCGCTTTCCTTGCGGAAGTAGAACGTGTGACCGGGATGGACATCGACTACCGCCAGGAGTCGCACTTCCCCGTCATAGTTGACATGAAGGCCACCGCCCCGGAATACGCCCTTGAGATTGCTCTGGGCTCCGTCGGCTTTGAGCCGGTGTTCACGGACGACGCTCTGCACGTGCGCTTGCTTGACGCGCGTCCTCGGAGCTCAGCTCAGGCTCTACGGCAGGCCATCTGGAGCCTGCAGGAGTTTCTGATCCTCTATCCCGAATCCTCGCAGGTGCCCGAGGCATACTACGCGTTGGGCCGCCTCCACATGGTCCAGGGCCGCAAGCAGATCGCGCTCGACCAGATGCAGATACTTGCTGAGGAATACCCCGCCTCTCCATGGACCACCCTGGGCCATTACATCGCGGGGCGCACATACTGCGAGATGGGAGAGTGGCAACGGGCACGGGACGAGCTGATTTCGGCAACGGACTCGGCGCGGGACCCTGTGCTGCTTGCGAGTGCATACCTGTGGGCGGCTCAGTGTATGGTGGAACTGGAGGAGTACGAGGACGCCGTGCGTTGTTTCCGCCGCGCCCTTGCCGACGAGACCAGGGAGACACTGGCGCCGCGCATTCTGTTCAGCATCGCCTACTGCATGGAACAGTCGGGCTCGTTCCCCCTGGAAGTTGAGGAGCGCTATCTGGAGGTGCGCACTCGCTTCCCGGAGAGCGAGTACGGCCGGCAGGCCGACTACCGGCTTGCCCGCATGCCCTACCTGGCCGGTCAGTACGCGCGGGCCGCGCGCCGATATGAAGAGTACCTTGCGCGCTGGCCTGCCGAGGATGAACCGGGCCGCCAGGCATGCCGCGATCTGGCGGTCGCATACGCCCGCAGTAGCCAACCGGCGCGAGCCATGCTGGTCGGCCAGTTCATGGCTGAAAGCTTCCCGGGCGAACCTGAATACTGGGCCGCCATACCTTCAGTTCTGGAGGCGTGCGTGGCGGGCAGGCTTTACGAGGGGGGACGCGCACTAATCCAGGCGTCGCGAACGGTGGCTGTGACCGACGAACAGCAGTGGCTGCTGAACTTGCGCGAAGTGGAGATGCTGTGCGGACTGGGCGAATACGCGGACGCGGAGGCGCTGATACGGCGGCTTGCGTCGGAAGTGGACGATCCGGAGAAGGCTCGGCGACTGCGACTGGAACAGGCTCGGCTGTGGCTGGCCCGTGCCGAGAAGCGCCCCGGCGTCGAGGTCTGCCGGGCTGTGGCTCAGGAAGCGACTTCTAAAGAGATCCGACTGCTGGCCCTTAAGCTGATGGGGCAGTTCTACGAACAAGCCCGGGACTATCAGAAGGCAGCTCTCGCCTTCGCGGGAATGTGCCCCCCGTCGGGAGAGGAGCATCCATGAGATACGCAGCGCTGGCGGCGATCCCTCTGTTCCTGTTCTGCCTTGCGGTGGGGGCAACCCCTCAGCAGCACGAGCCGGGCGCAGGTAAGGTGGTCCGGCGTCTCAGCGCGGCCGTGTCCGAACCCCTGGCCGATCCTTCAACGGGGCGCCTCTACCGCCCTGCGGCGCAGCTTCTGGAAGCCGCGCGACACCTGCCCGACGAGCTCGTGCTGAGGGTTCCCGGCACGCCGGAACCGCCGGCTCCGGCCGAAGCCGCCCCCGCGCCTGTAGTCATGCCAAGACCTGAGGAACCTGGATGGCAGCCCCTCGTCGACGCGCCCGTTGTTGAGGTGGAGAGATTCGCACACGCGCTCTACCTGGCCGGGGACTACGAAGCTGCTGTGCAGCACTACCGCCGACTCCACGAGGCCGCCACTGACAACTGCCACTTCTTGACCATGCTCTTTCTCAGCACACGAAATGCCGGCCGTTCCGAGGAAGCGACCGCCTTGCAGGAGGAACTGCTCAAAAGGGATGAGACACGCGACTGGGCCGAATGGCTGGCTGCCATGGTGAAGATCAGTCGAAGCCCTGCACCCCCGGAGGAACCCGCTGAATGAACAACCTGCCCGCTCAACTCAAGCAGGCCTACCTGCGCCAGAGGCAGTATTACGAACGCATCCGGAACCTGGTGCGTGAACAGATGGGGGTGATGGAGTCAGCGCCTGACCCCGGTGTGGTGCTCGACCTCTGCCGTCGGATAGAGGAGTTGATGGCAGATATTGAGAGCATCGAACGCGCCATTGAACCCGCGAAGCGCTGCTGGCAGAAGTCCGGCCCCCGGCGTGATGAGGAGCTGGATGCCGTGCTGGCCGGTATTGAAGAGGCCATCTCGGAGATCGCCGAGAACCAGCAAGCGGTTCAGCAGAGGCTGCTGGACTATGTGCAGAGCCAGAGACAGAAGGCCGACGGAGCACGCGAAAGCATCCGGTCGAGTCGAGCCCGCAGCCTCTATAAGGCGGGCTGAGGAGGTCGCACTTGGAACTGGTTGAGCAAACGGTGAAGTTGCCTTCCGAGGAACTACAGGCGCTCCAGCACGCCTTCGCCTGCTTCAGCGAACAGACCGCCCAACTGCGGGAGGCGTACCGCCAGCTCAAGGAAAGGGCAGAGCAGATAGACCTGGAACTGGAGGCCGCCAATAAAGAACTGAAACGCAAGGTGCAGGAACTGGACGAAGCCTACCACTTCCAGGCTGGGATTCTGCGCAGCATACCCACGGCAGTCGTCGTGACCGACCTTGACGGGACAATCCGCACAATGAATCCCGCGGCGGAGCAGCTCTGGCGCGTGGATGCAAGCCGTTCTCTGGGCAAGCACTTCAAAGATGTCATGCGGCCCGACCACGGCCTGCTTCAGGGCGTGCTGGAACATCAACATGGACGGCGCCAGTTGCGGCGTGAGATCGACGGAGGCGAGCGTATCATCTGCAGCACCGCCTGCCTGGTCGAGGACTCGCGCGGCCGGCCGATCGGCGCCGTGCAGGCGGACAATGACATCACGCGGCAGCGGCGGCTGGAGTCCGAGCTGTGCCAGCGCGAGAAGCTGGCCGACCTCGGGCGTATGGCCGCCGGCCTGGCGCACGAGATACGCAAGCCCCTTAACGGCATCAAAGGCTTCGCCAGCCTCCTCGAACGCAATGCCCCGGAAGGTGAGGCGGAGCACCGCTACGTCGGCAACATCATGAGCGCTGCAGACCGCCTGAACTCGATGCTCGCGCGCCTGCTGGACTTCGCCCGTCCGGATGATTCTCACATAGCGGCTTGCGACCTTGCGGCCGCTGCGGCTGAAGTGGTTGAGTTCCTTCGTGCCGAGTTTCCACAGGACGGCGTGGCCATTGAGCTGAATGTGCCCCCGGAGTGCGCCGGGGTGATGGCCGACGCTGACCGACTGCGTCAGGTACTGCTGAACCTCGGCAAGAATGGAGTGGAGGCGCTGGACGGCTCAGGCCGGGTGCTCCTCGCAGCCGTCCGCGAAGGGGGCGCTGCGGTGCGCGTGATGGTGAGCGACACCGGGCGCGGAATCGGGGAAGATGAGCTGCCGCGCGTGCGCGAGCCTTTCTACACTCGCAAGCCCGGCGGCACGGGACTCGGACTGGCGATCGTGCACCGGATACTGCAACTGCATGGCAGCGAACTGGAGATGGAGAGCCGGCCCGGCGCCGGCACCACCGCAGCGTTCGTATTACAGGCCGCACAGGAGGCTGCAACGACATGATTCGCACCGTGCTGGTCGTTGACGACGAACCCATGGACCGCCAATTGATGGAGGAAGCCCTGCTGGCCGTTGATGACCGGTTGGATGTCGAAACTGCCCGCGACGGCACCGAAGCATGCCGCACGCTGGCTGAAAGGAGCTTCGACCTCGTTGTCACCGATTTGAGAATGCCCGGCCGGGACGGGCTGGATGTTCTGGCGGAGGCGCGGCAGTCATGCGCCGACTGCGCGGTCGTCATCGTCTCCGGCGTGGCGGATGTGCCAACCGCGGTGAAAGCCATCAAGGCGGGCAGCCACGATTACCTGCTCAAGCCCATCTGTGTCGACCAGGTGGAACTGCTGCTGAGCAGGCTGCAGGAGCGGCGCCGACTTGTCGAAGAGAACCGGTACCTGCGCTCCGAACTGAACGACACGGATTCGGTGATCGTGGGCCAGAGCGAGGCCCTGCGAAGCATCTGTGCGCAGGCGGCTTTCGTGGCGAAGACGAGCGCAACCGTGCTGCTGCAAGGCGAGAGCGGCACCGGCAAGGAGCTCGTCTCTCGGCTCATTCACGCATCCAGCCGGCGCAAGGATGGGCCCTTCATACGTGTGAACTGCGCCGCTTTGTCGGAGTCCATACTGGAAAGCGAGCTGTTCGGGCATGAGAAGGGCGCCTTCACGGGGGCACACGCTGCGAAGCCCGGGCGCTTCGAGCTGGCGGACGGCGGAACCTTGCTGCTGGACGAAATCAGCGAGACATCCGAGAAGCTCCAGGCTGAACTGCTGCGCGTCATCGAGCAGAAGGAATTCGAGCGCGTCGGCGGCACGCGGACCATTCGAGTTGACGTGCGCATCATCGCCACAACCAACCGTGACCTGTCCGCCGAGGTGGGCGACGGGCGGTTCCGTGAGGATCTGTACTACCGTCTCAACGTCGTTCCGTTGGTATTGCCACCGTTGCGGGAGCGAGAGGGTGACGTTGAGATCCTGCTCGACCACTTCATGGACAAGTTCTGCCGCCGGCTCGGAAGAGACTGTCCCCGCGTGGCCGAGGAAGCCATGCTGCGGCTGATGCGCTACGCGTGGCCCGGCAATGTTCGCGAGCTGGAGAACCTGGTGCAGAGACTGGTCATCATGGATACAGACGGCGTCATCCACGCCAGCGACCTGCCGCAGCATATCGGGGCCGGCACGCGGGCCCGCAACGGGTCGCTGCCTCTGGCGGGGACGCTGCAGGATATTGAACGCGAGGCAATCCTGGAGACGTTACGGCGTTGCGAGGGTAACCGTACGCGGGCAGCCGGCCGGTTGGATATTTCAACACGCACCATCCGCAACAAGCTGAAAAAGTACCGCCTGGAAGGCCACATCGACGAAAACTTTGCCGCATAGCGGAAAAGCTTTCCACTTTCGTCGCTTCTCGCCCTTGCCGAGCCCCAAACCCCGTCTGTGGCACCAGGTTTGCAATCCTGCCCATGTCACCCCCGCGGAGGTTGCGACATGGGTCTAATCGATTCCGACGCACTGCTCGGCCTGCTGAATGCCGAACACCGAAGCTACAGCGTTATAGCCAACAACCTGGCCAACGTGGAGACGCCCGGCTACCGCACGGCCCGCATGCGCTTTGCCGACGAGTTGGAACGGTTGGTGGACGGCAATGGCCGGCTGCGAGCGGGGGCTGAGATCCGTAGCGAAATCTACCGGCCCATGTACGGCAATACCTCCGCCGACGGCAACGACGTGATGCTGGAGCGCGAGATGGTGGAGCTGGGCAAGAATCAGCTCCGGATGCGGCTCTACCTGAGCGTTCTCGGTGCCCGCATTCGGCGGCTGCGCTCAGCCATAGACGGTCAGTAAGGGAGGTAAACGACGATGGCGGACGGCGGCATCTTCAGGAGCATGGACATCTCGTCCTCGGGCCTGAACGCCCAGTGGGTGCGCATGCAAGTTGTGGCTAACAACGTGGCCAACGCGGACACGACGCGCACTCCGCAAGGGGGCCCCTACCGCCGACAACAGGTCGTTTTCAGCACAGTGCTGGACGAGATGAGTGGGGTGACGGTGGATGGAGTGGAAGACTCCGCTGGCCCTGCCCGCATCATCTACAACCCGGGTCACCCGGACGCCGACCCGCAGGGTTACGTATCCATGCCGAACGTGCAGTTGCCGATGGAGATGGTGGACATGCTTACGGCCGGCCGGGCCTACCAGGCCAACCTGATGGCGATGAAAAACTTCCGTCAGATCTGTGAAGAAACGCTCAAGCTGCTGAGGTGATGCCAATGGAAGCCCCTCCAGTCGGTCCGAGCTCCCCGAGTCCTCTCGGTTCCGAATCAACGCGGCGAGCTCTCGGCGGGCAGGAAGGCCCCGGCTTCAAGGAAGCGCTGAAGCAGTACGTCGACCAGGTAAACGAACTCCAGCAACAGGCCGACACGGCCGTAGTGGACCTGGCTACCGGCAAGATGGAGAACATGCACCAGGTGGTGGCCGCCGTCACGGAAGCCGACCTTAGCTTTCGGTTGATGATGCAGGTGCGCAACAAACTGCTGGATGCATACAGAGAAATCATGCGGATGCAGGTGTAAGGTATGGGACTGTTCGACTCGATCGGGCATCAGTTCAGCGCCGCCTGGCAGCGCCTTTCGGTGGGTCACCGTATCATACTGCTGCTTCTGTGCGTGATATGTTTGGGCGGGCTGGTCGGTGTGGCCTGGTGGGCCAGCAGTCCCCGGTGGCAGGTCATCTGTGCCGACGCCACTCCCAAGGAATGCTCCGATCTGGCCGCTGCCCTTGAGGGAGAGGGCATACAGGCCAGAATCTCCGACAGCGGCGACGCCGTATTGGTGCCCGCCAGCAGAGTGGCGAAGGCCAGGATGGTCGCGGCGGGAAAGGGCTTGCCCAGCACGGTGGGCAAGGGCTTCGACGCCTTCCGAAACCCGAAGATCGGGATGACGCCCTTCGCTGAAAGGGTCAACTACGTAAACGCTCTGCAGGGCGAACTGGCCACGACCATTACTTCGCTCGAAGAGGTGACCTACGCCCGTGTGCACCTGAACCTGCCGGAGCAATCGCTGTTCAAAAAGGACCGGAAGAACCCGAGCGCCTCTGTGCTGGTAGCCACCCGAGGCGGGGGCCGTCTGAGTGCGCGCAACGCGGCAGCGATAGCGAATCTGGTGGCGAATGCCATTGCGGGGCTTGCCCCCCAGGACATCACGATCAGCGACGGGCACGGCAACGTGATCGCCGGCGGTCGAGAGCACGGGCCGGAGACGGCCGCCGACGATCAGTGGGCATACCGCCGACAGGTGGAGGATGACCTTGCGCAAAAGGCGGAGAGCATGCTCACCCGGGTGTTAGGGCCCGGCCGGTGCGAGGTGCGTGTCAGCGCCGAACTCGGATTCCAGGACAGCCGCGAGACCCGCCGGGAATACAGCCCACAGTCGCGGGTTGTCGTCAGCGAGCGCATTGAGAGCTCCAAGTCGAACGGTAGCTCTGCGCGTGTCGGCGGGGCGGCCGGCACGGCGAGCAACACGCCCGGGGGCGGCGGCGGCCAGAGCGGCTCCGGCACCTCCGGCTTCTCGCAGAGCGAGAACATCGACACCCGTTACGTGGTCGGGGAGTCCGTTCGGGAGACTGTAAACCGGGGGGCGGTGATCGAGCGACTCGCGGTCGCAGCCCTGGTTGATCTCTCCCAGCCGGGCGAGGGGGGGGCTGATGCCTCCGCCGAAAGCCCTGCGGAGCCGGCGACAGCGACCATGCCGAGCCTGCAGCAGATACAGCGCATCGTGGAAGACGCGGTCGGTTACGATGCCGCCCGGGGCGACTCGCTGCAGGTCGTTGAGGCTGACCTGCTGGCCCTGCCGGATGAGGTGGCCACGGTGGCCCAAAGCCGTCTGCCCGACTGGGCGGTTCAGGTCGGCCAGTACGGCGCGGTCGCCGTGCTCGGGCTGGTGCTGTTGTTCGTGGCGCGCAAGGCGGTCAAGAGCGTTGAGTCCGCTACGCCTCGGCGAGTGATCGTGCCCGAGATCGTGGATGGCGACCGACCGGGCTCGCTCGGGGGTGGCGTCAGCCACGATGAACTGCTGCGACGGGAAATTGCCAAGATCGTGGAAAGTGATCCGCGGTCGGCCAGCCGGCTTCTGGAAGGTTGGATCGAGACGGGAGAGTAACGAACGCACGTGGCCAAGGAACTGACCAGCGCGGAACAGGCAGCCATGTTCCTGATGTCCCTGGAGGACGATCAGGCTGCCGAACTGCTCAGGCACATGAGCGATGAAGCTGCCGGCAAGTTGCGTGAGGCAGCACGCAGACTCGACAGCTCGCGTATCAGTAGCGAGCAAAAGCGTCAGGCTCTGCTGGGCTTCGTTCTTCAGCGACGACAGGGAACTTACCCGCTGGGCAACCCGGAAGAACGCTTCCGCCAGGTCCTCGTGGCCGCTAAGGGCGAGGATGCTGTCCGGCGCATATACGGCACCGGAGAGGCAGGGGAGGGCGCGGAACAGACCCCGAAGGAGAAGACCGACCTGGAGTTCATCGCCGAGTTTCCGGAGGACCCGCTGGCCAAGGCCGTCGCCGATGAGAGCCCAAGGTGCGTGGCGCTACTGCTGAGCAAACTCGGTGGCAGCAAGGCGGGACGTGTGCTGAACCAGTTGGACGAGGAGCGGCGCGAGGCCGTGCTGGAGCGCATGCTCAGCGGCGAAACAGTGCCACCCGAGGTGGCCGAAGACGTCATGAAGGGCTTCCGGGAGAAGCTGGAGAGGATCAGCTCCGGCGCGGAGGTGGCTTCCGAGGAGAAGAGAGCCCAGGAGCTGGCCGAGATGATAGGAGCCCTTGAGCAGGAGACGCAGGACGCCGTGCTTGCTCGCCTGGCGGAGGAGGACCCCGAGATGGCGGAACGCATCGAGCGCCTGATCTTCGGCTTTGAGGACCTGCTGAAGGTCGGAGAACGCTCCATGCAGGAGCTGCTGCGCAACCTGGAGGTCACCCATGTAGCCCTGGCTCTTAAAGGTGCTGAAAGTGCGCTGTATGAGCATTTCATGAAGAACCTCTCCCAAAGGCAGCGGGAAAGAGTGGAGGAAGAGCGGGAGATGGCGGGCCGAGTGCCCATGTCACAGGTGGAGGAGGCACGGGAAGAGATCATGAAGCTCGCCCGGCGGATGTACAGAGACCGGGAGCTCGTGGTCGAGATGGGAGATGAGCAGTATGTCGAGTGAGGGCTCTCGCATTCGGCTGAACCGGCGGCTGGCCGCCGTGCGTGCCGCCGGGAAGGGCCGCCGGCCGGAGCGGGAGGAGGCCGACGCCGAGCAGACCGTGGCCAAGGTCCGCCTGGAAGAAGCGCAGCGCCGCGTTGCGCAAGAACGGAAGGAACTGCGCCGCAAGGAGGCCGAACTCGATCGCTTGCGCGAGGAACTGGAATCACGCCGGCGTGCGCTCGACGAGAAGATCGAGCGTCTCGGCCAGCTCATAGATAGCGTGCAGAAGGAACGCATCGACACACTGGCATCGAACGAAGAAGAGATCGTCTCCTTCACCCTGAGCATCACGGAGAAAGTGCTGCAGTACGAGGTAGATAACGGGCGCTACAAGATCGGCGAGGTGGTCAAGGGCGCGTTGGAGGCCGTGCGCGAGAAATCAGGGCTGGTCGTGCACGTCAATCCGGGCGATTTCGAACTGGCAGGGGAGGCCGTGGAGAGGTTGAGACAAGTCTCCGGAGTGAACAACATCGAAACCGTCGCCGACGAATCAGTGCCCCCGGCTGCGTGTTGCATTGAGACGAAGTCGGGCAAGGTCTTCTCCGAGATACCGAACCGTCTGAAACGCATTGAAAGCAGTTTGCTGAAGAAGAACGGAGATGGGAATGGCGTTTGATCTGGACCAGTACACCGCGCGCATCGCCGGAGTGGACTGCATGGAGTACGAGGGCGAGATCACGCGCCTGACCGGTTCCATCATCGAATCGCACGGACCGGCGGTCGGGGTGGGCCAGCTATGCCGCATCCATCCCCGCAACGGCAGCTCGGGGCGGACCATACTGGCGGAGGTGATCGGTTTCCGTGAGAAGACAACCGTGCTGATGCCACTGGAGAAACTGAAGGGCGTGCAGCCGGGCGATCGCATAACCTCCAGCCCGGCCGACCTGACGGTTGGACTGGGGCAAGACCTGCTCGGGCGTGTCCTGGACGGCATGGGCCACCCCATCGACCACGATGGGCCGGTGACGTGCCCGGACAGCGCGCCCATTGATGCCCCCGCTCCCCATCCGCTTCGTCGGCCGGACATAAGGGAGAAGTTCTGCACGGGCATCCGTGCCATTGACCTTGCCCTCACCCTTGGCAAAGGCCAGCGTGTCGGCATCTTCAGCGGCGCCGGCGTGGGCAAAAGCACGCTGCTGGGCGAGATAGCCCGATCCAGCCAGGCTGACGCGAACGTGATTGCGCTGATCGGAGAGAGGGGACGCGAGGTCGGAGAGTTCATCCGCGACAACCTGGGCTCCGGCGGGTTGGAGAAGTCTGTGGTCGTGGTCGCAACTGCGGACGCACCACCCCTGCTGAAGATCAAGGCCGCTCATACCTCGACGACGATCGCCGAGTATTTGCGTGACTGTGGCCTGGACGTGCTCTACATGATGGACTCGTTGACGCGGGTCGCGAACGCGCAGCGTGAGGTGGGCCTTGCGGCAGGCGAACCGCCGACGGCGCGCGGATATCCGCCTTCGACCTTCAGCCTGATACCGGCGCTTACGGAGCGTCTTGGCAACTCTCGGGCGGGCAGCATCACCGGCATCTATGCCGTGCTTGTGGAGCGCGACGACTTCACCGAACCGGTCGCCGACACCGTCCGTGCAACTCTGGACGGCCATATCGCGCTGGCCCGTAACCTGGCGGAGCGAGGCCACTACCCCGCGATCGACATCCTGGGCAGCGTCAGCCGTGTGATGCGCTCGGTAGTGGACGAGACACAGATGGAACTGGTCGGCAAACTGAAGGGCGCCCTGAGCACCTACCGCGAGGCAGAGGACCTGATAAAGATCGGTGCTTACAACAGTGGAAGCAGCAGGGAGATAGACCTCGCCATCGAGTTGAAACCCCGCGTCAACGAACTGCTCCGCCAGCGGATTGGCGAGCGCGAGGCGCTGGATAGTGCACTGGGGAAACTGGCAGAGATTGTCGGTGTCTGGGACTTCTGAGTTGAGCGCCGCTGCAGGGAGTGGAGCGCATGAGTGAGACCGGATTCCAGTTCAGGTTCCAACGCGTGCTGGACGTGCGAGAAGGCCAACGTCAGTCCGTGCAAATCGAGCTGGCGCGTGCCGCCGCCGAGCAACAAGATGCGGCCGCCCGACTGAAAAGATGGACCGAGACGAAGGCCGAGACGCTGCGAGGACTTGCCGCAGCGCGTCGGGCCGGGAACCTGGATGATGCTGCTCGCCATAGCAGCTATCTGGAGCACGTCCGAACGCGGCTGGCGCAGTGCCGAGAGCAGCACAGGCTCGCCCGCCAGAAGGCCGATCAACTGCGCGACGCTCTGGAACAAGCAATGCAGGCGTGCAAGGTGCTCCAGACATACCGCGACCGACTGGAGAGCCGGCATCTTGCCGAGCGAGAGCGCGCCGAGGAGCGCGTAATCGACCTGCACTCGATGCACAGCCATACACAGTCGAAGAGGGCGCAATGAAGAAGGCGATCATCGCGATTGTAGTCTCCGCTCTCGCCATGATGGCTTTTCTCGGCACGCTGGTGGTAGCCATCAACGCTCGTGGTGGAGTCTCCGGGAGCTATGAGGGGGTGCAGAAAATACCCGTTCTGGGCAGCCTGCTGAAGGTGAAGCCCCCCGCTGAGGAATCCGCCCTCCCGCGTGCTGCCGGCCCAGACCCCCGCTCGATGCCCTTCCTGCACGCCGACGCGTCGCAGAGGCTGGCCCGACTTGCAGACGAACTGGAACTGAAGATCGCGGAGTACGAATCCAGGTTGACCCAACTGAAGCGTCAGGCGCGCGAGCTGGAGGCATGGGAGAGCCAGCTCAAGCTGGAGCGCGACAACCTGCGGGAACACTTCGGCAACGAGAAGGAGCAACTGGCCGCGTTGCGTCGCGAGCTTGAGCAAGAGGCAAAGCAGTTGGAGGCAGCGCGCATCGCCATCAAGCA
Organism: uncultured candidatus Brocadiaceae bacterium; assembly: GCA_964421565.1. Lineage (GTDB taxonomy): Bacteria > Planctomycetota > Brocadiia > SM23-32 > SM23-32 > CAYQXJ01. Next base: position 57,560 of record CAYQXJ010000003.1, on the reverse strand, counting down.
GGAGGAACAGAGCAATCTGACCGCCACCGCGCAGATCTACGACAAAATGGCAAGCGAGCAGGCGGCAAAGATACTGATGGAGATGTATGCGGAGGGCGAGCAGGACACCGTGGTGAAGCTGCTGTCGCTGATGCAGCAGCGGAGCGCGGCGAAGGCGCTGGAGGCAGTGCCCGACCCGAAGATCAGCGCGCAGATCACCGAGAAACTTCAGAAGGTATCCCGTCCGAGCGGAACGGGAGGCTGAATATGGACATAGCGACACTCGTCGGGGCCGTCGCCGGATTCGTCACGATCGCTGTCGCCATCTTCGTAGGCGGCGGAGCCGGCGCCTTCCTGAACGTGCCAGCCGTGCTGATCACAATGGGCGGCACCGTCTGCGCTACCCTGGTCCACTTCCCCCTGGGCGAGGTCCTCCGCATCTTCAGCGTGGTCAAGCGCACCTTTGCCGTCAACATACCGCCCGCCGAACGCGTGATCGAAGACATGTCGGAGTTCGCCCGAACGGCGCGCCGCGACGGTGTTTTGGCGCTCGAAGAATCGGCCAACAACATGGATGACGACTTCCTGGCCAAAGGTCTGCAACTGCTGATCGACGGCACCGAAAGCGAGCAGATACGGGAGATCATGCTCATCGAACTGAACGCCCTGCAAAGGCGTAACCGCCTGGGCAGCAGCATACTCTCCTTCATGGGCGAAGCGGCGCCCGCGTTCGGCATGATCGGGACGCTAATCGGACTGGTGCAGATGCTGCGCCAACTGGACGATCCCTCCAAAATCGGCGTGGGCATGGCCACTGCGCTGCTGACCACATTCTATGGCGCGTTGATGGCAAACCTGTTCTTCATACCCCTGGCGGGCAAGCTGCAGACCCGGGCCAAGGAGGAGCAGACGATACGCGAGATGATGATCGAAGGCCTGACGGGCATACAGTCCGGCATCAACCCAAGCGTGTTGGAGGACCGGCTCATGTCTTTCCTGGCGCCCGGTCGGCGCGAAGCACCCAAGGTGAGCGATGCCGCTTGAACCCACAACTGAACCCGCTGAGGAGCAGGGCGGCGGAGCCCCGACCTGGATGCTGACGTACGGCGATACGGTGACACTGCTGCTGACCTTCTTCGTGTTGCTGTTGACCTTCTCAACGCCGGACGAGGAGGGCTTCGCGGAGTTGGCAAAGGGCCTGATGGCGGGGGCCCGCTTTCCCCCCCTGGCAGAGGATGGCGAACAGGGGAACCGCATGACCCAGGAGGAGCAGAGGTTGACTGCGAGCCGTCTGGACTCGGGCGGGGCCGAGAAGCCGCCGATGTACTCGGAGGACCCTATAGAAGCGTTGCAGCGTCATTACGAGTCTTTGGACATCGAGAACCTGCCGGATCTGAAGGGCGGACGGGTCATTCGCATACCCCTCGTGGATCTGTTTGGCACGGAGGATGAACTGGTGCCCGAAGGGCGCAAGATACTGACCTACGTGGTGAAGGTGCTGCGCGGGAAGCGGCACAGCGTCGTCGTGCGCGCACAGACCGCAGAGAAGGACGAAGAGGGCCTTCTGGGCATCGGTTTCTCCATGCAGGTGGCCGGTTTCCTGCGCGCGGCGGCCGGCGGGGCATGCGCAGATATTGGTATCAGCAGTAGCATTGAACTGCTCAGCGGCACGTCGAAACCGGGCACATGTGAGATCACACTGCTGGAGGTCTGAGGCCATCCCACCTTTTCAGCCAGAGCAGCAAGAGGAACAAGGCGGGGGAGCCCCACGCTACCTGGTGGCGTATTGCTCCATAATGACGTTGCTGCTGGCGTTCTTCATCATCCTGCAGGCGTTCGCGACGGAGCAGGAGGCAGGGCTCTTCTACAGCGGCCAGGGTTCCTTCGTCCGGGCGCTCGAGACCTTCGGACTCGGCGGCGTATGGGACAGAATGGGCGGCGGCCTGATCCCCGGCCGCACAGGGCCGGCCTACCCTTCGGCTGAAGGGGCCGCCGTGCCGCCCGAGCAGCGCAGGATCGACCCGGAGCTGGAGGAGGCACGGCGGGCGCTGGCTGCCCTGCAGGAGCAGTTCCCCACCGACCGGGTGGACGAAGGCTCGGGCTGGCGTGTAAGCCTGCCCATGCCCTTCCGGGAGGAGTCGTTTACCGAGGGCTTCTCCGCTGAGGAGAGGGCTTTCTGCAGCATGCTGGCCCGGCGCGTGGAGACGCTCATACTCACCCGCGGCTTCGTGGTGCGCATCGGCGCCGAACTGGCCGACGGCGGGCAGGTCGGGCCCCGGCAGATGCAGAGCGCCCTTGCACGCTCAGAGAGCGTGCGGCAACTGATGCTGCAATCCATGCGTCCGCAGGTGCAGCAGGCGGCGGCGGGGCGGCTGTACACCTTCTGCCGTCGCCAGCCCGGCACGGACGCGGCGGCCAGCGCTGAGCCCAAGGTGCGACTGGATATTCTGCTGACAAAACCGTACGCGGATGCCATAGGACAGGAAGAACTGGGAAGGCATGAAGACCATGAGGGAACATGACAACAGGGCAGGGGTCGGCCTGGTAGCGGCGGTGACCGTGGCGGCCGTCGTCATGCTGGCAGCCGTCTGCGGCGTGGTGATAGCCTTCGCGCTGAGTGGGACAGAGGCGGCGAGTAACACCGAGACGGCCGAGGCCGATGCCCTCAAGCAGGAGGGCGACTACTCCTACGTCTCCTATGGCACGGTTGTCTCCAACCTCGCCGAGGGCCGCCTGACACGCTACGTGAAGGTGAACATAACGCTCAAACTGCAGCAGGCGCAGGGGGCTCAGGTCACAAAGATGGTCACTGGCGAGCAGAAGGCGGTCTTCAACAACTGGCTGATCAGCTACATGTCCGGGAAGGAACTGGAGGACGTGCGCGGCACGAACGCCATGAACAGGCTTCGCAACGAGATCCGCGACGGTTTCAACGCCATACTCGCTGAGCACGGCGGCTTGAGGGTGGAAGAGGTGTTGTTCGAGGAGTTCAACGTGCAATGAGCCCCACCGAGGAGGGCAAGCTGAGCAAGGAGGAAGTGGAGGCGCTGCTCCAGGCAACGCAAGACGAGGAGGCGCCGGAGGAAGGCCCCGAGCCTCAACGCCGGGTGCAGGGCTACAACTTCCTGCAGCCCCGCCGCTTCAACCGTTCAGAGCTGGAGAATCTGAAGGATCTGAACGAGCAGCTTGCGCGACGGGCGGTCGCCCACGCCTCGCGGCTGCTGCGCAGCAACGTCAGTGCGCAGCCGGTCAGCGTGGACCAGATGACGTGGGAGAACCTGGCTGAGGAGGCGGGTGAGACCGCCGTGGGCTTCGTGTTCGTGCTGGAGCCGCTCGGCTACCGCGCGCTGATCACCGTGGACTCGCAGTTCGCCGTGGCCGCCCTTGAGCGGATGATGGGGGGCGAGGTGGAGCGTGCGGCCACCGGCACAATGGAGTTCACCTCGATTGACGCACGGGTGCTCGGAGCCCTGCTCGACGGATTCCTGAACACGCTGCCCGAGCTGTGGAACCGCATCGGTGAGTTCCAGGTCGCCCGCGATCAGTTTGTGGAGGACGTGCAGGGCCTAGATCTCTTCCCCGGACATGAGGACTTGCTGCAGATAACGTTCCTCGTGCAGGCCACCATCGGCTCGGGCCAGGTCTGCCTGTCCGTGCCCTTCGAAGCAGTGCGCGAACTGCCACCGGAAAGCCAGTCGCGCCCCGAACTGACGCGCGAAGAGGACGAAGTGGCGGCGGCAGGACTGAGGCGTAGCCTGGAACGCACACCCGTGACGGTGGCTGCACTGCTGGGCAGCGCGGACATCAAAGTCTCCCGCCTGGTGAAAGCACAGGTGGGCGATGTGATCGTCTTGCGCCGGCGTGTGGGCGAACCGGTGGACGTGCGTCTGAACGATAAGATCAAGTTCCGCGGCCTTCCTGGTGTCAGCAACGGGGCCCTGGCCGTGCAGCTAATTGTGGAGGAGGCATAGATGACGGAGAACGAACAACAACCAACGCAGCAGGACGACGAACAGGTGTCCGTGCAGTCTGCCGAATTCAGCGAACTGCAGCAACAGGCGCAGGGCGCCGGCCTGAGCCTGGACCTGGTGCTGGATATCACGATGCCGGTGACCGTCGAACTCGGCCGCGCCCAGATGACCGTGCGCGACCTGCTGCAACTGAGCACCGGCTCTGTGGTGGAGTTGGACAAGCAAGCCGGCGAACCCGTGGACCTGTATGTGCGTGACGTCCCGTTTGCGCGCGGCGAAGTAGTGGTGGTGGATAACAACTTCGGCCTGCGTATCACCGAGATCATCAATCCCAAACGCCGAATCCAGGAACTGGGCAGCAGCACCCGGGGTTGACAAAACAGACGCTCGTTGTGAAAAGCCACGCCCCGGCCGGGCCGATGCGGCGCCGGCTCCCACCCGCCTTCATGCAGGATCACATGATGCTCACAGCAGTTATCGTATGTGAGTGTCTCACAATAGCTTATGCCTGTGTAGCGTGAACCATACGAGTGCACGGCTCCCGCCGGCCTCGTGGCATGGCGGTTGCGCAATGCTCTGGGCAGTGCCGAGTCCTTGTGTCTTCGGAGGGTGAGCCCATGTTGACGCGTTGTCGAGCCGCAGTCTGGCTGGGCCTTGCCGGCCTTGTGTCGGCGGCCCGACCGCTCCTCGGGGCTACGGGGTCGCCCTCGCCCCAGATGCCGCCTCTGGGTCAGGGCCTCGACGTACCGTGGGGCCGAGTCGTGTCGAGCACCTTGTTCGTCGTCGCGCTGATTTGCGTCGGAGTCTACGTTCTGAAGAGGCTCAGCGGCGGGGCTCTCGCCGGCGGTCGCTACATGCAGGTCATGGAATGTCGCCAGGTCGGGCGCAAGACCGAACTGATGCTCGTGAAGGTGGCCGGTCGTGTGGTTCTGCTCAGTTCGAGTGGCGAGAACGTGACGCGGCTGGCGGAGTTCGACGAATGCGAACTGCCTGAATCCGAACCCGTCAAGTCGTCCGAGGGGGTTCAGGGCTTCAGGTTGTTACTCCACAGGCTCGCGGGGGCCCGGGGATGAAGGCGTGGCGGCTCTGCTTGGCGGTGGTATTGCTGCTGGCGATGCCGGCAGGGGTGCTATGCGCGCAGCCGAGAGAGCTGGAGCCGATGCCGTCCCTCTCTGACGTGAGCGCCTTGGTGCAGCGGATAGACGGAGAATCGGCAGACCGCATGGCCACGCCGGTCAAGATTCTGCTGCTGATCACGCTGCTCAGCGTGCTGCCGGCGATGCTCATGCTGACGACTTCTTTCACCCGGATCGTGATCGTGCTTTCATTCATCCGGCGCGCGTTGACAACGCGCAGCATACCGCCCAACCAGGTCATCATCGGGCTCTCGCTGTTCCTGTCCCTGTTCGTCATGGCGCCAACCATGCGGGCCATTAATGCCCAGGCCATCCAGCCCTACCTGAAGGGCAGCGTGGACGCAGATGACGCCATCGAGCTCGGCCTGCAGCCGCTGCGCGAGTTCATGTTCGGCCAGACGGGCGAGGACGACCTGGAACTCTTCGTGGGCCTTAGCGGGCTGGAGCAGCCCGAGACGCGCGAGGACATTCCCACCTACGTTCTGATCCCTTCCTTCGTTGTCAGTGAGCTGAAACGAGCTTTTGAACTCGGGTTTGTGCTGTTCTTGCCCTTCCTGGTGGTAGACCTGATCGTTGCGTCAGTTCTGCTGTCGATGGGCATGATCATGCTGCCCCCTGTGATGATATCGGCGCCGCTGAAGATACTGCTCTTCGTGCTGGTGGACGGGTGGCGGCTGATCGCCGAGTCCCTGACCTTGAGCTTCGGTGGCCTGTAGCGATGACCCAGCAGATGGTCGTATTCCTGGCGCGGCGCATGCTCATCACGGGGCTGGTCGTCGTCGGGCCTTTGCTTCTGGCCGGGCTCGGGGTGGGGGTGAGTGTGGCGATCTTCCAGGCCGTCACCTCGATCCGCGAGATGACTCTAACCATGATTCCGAAGATTCTGGCAGTGGTTGGCGTGCTGATCTGGCTGCTGCCGTGGATGCTGCGAGTTGTCGTCACTTACACAAGCGAGGTCATGCAGTGGGTCCGTTACTTCGGGGCATAACCAGTGGCTCTCGAACAGCTACAGACTCTGGTGCTCGTGGTGGTTCGGGTGGGGTGTATCTTCGCGTTCCTGCCCTTGCTGGGCGAGGGGCGGGGCCCCATGGCTGTGAAGGCGCTCGCTTCGCTGGCCATCGCGGTGGCCCTTATGCCGGGTGTGGACGCCCGGTTGCCGGTGAACTCGTGGTTTCCCGTTCAGTATCTGCTGTTTGTAGGGGCCGAGGTGCTCTTCGGCATACTGATGGGCCTGTCGGCGGCCATAATCTTCGGCGGCATCCGCACCGCCGGGGAGCTGATCGGCCGGCAGATCGGCATGGCCCTCGCGATCACCGCCGACCCCAACAGCGGGGTGCAGGCAACGCCGATAGGCAACTACTGCGAAGTGGTAGGGGCGCTTGTGTTCTTCTCCCTCGGCGGCCACCACATGATGCTGCGGGCCATGGCGGCGAGCTTCGAAACGTGGCCGCTGGGTGCGTTTCTCTCTCCGGAGTTCGTCAAGACGGTCGGCATCGGCGCTGCTTCCGAGGCGCTGCTCATCGCCTTTCAGCTCGCCGCACCGCTGCTGGTGCTCACGTTCCTGATGAGCCTGGTCATGGCGCTCATGGCCCGGCTGGTGACGGAGATCAACATCCTGGTGCTCAGTTTCCCCTTGCGCATCGGGGTGGGGCTTGTGGGCCTGGCCATCTTCCTGCCCGTGTTCGCAAGCTACGGTGCGGGGGTTTTCCGGACGATGGAGCGAGCCATGTCGCTGGTGGCCAGCGGAGGGGGGTAGCACCTGTGAGGTTACAGAACCATGCCGCCGCAAGCTGAGAACAAGACCGAGAAACCAACCGCCAGGCGACGCCAGAAGGCGCGCCAGGAGGGGCAGGTTCCTCAGAGCATGGAGGTCAACAGCGTGCTGGTGCTTCTGGCCGGCTTTGGTGCGTTGGCGCTCTTTGGCCAGACAACTCTGACAGTGCTGGTGAACCAGGTAACAGAACGGCTCGGCAGCTTGCATGGGCCGCAGCTGGACACGGCGGGCAGCGTAACCGTGCTGCGCGAGGCCGCCGGGCAGGTTCTGAGCGCGGCGGCGCCGGTGCTGGTCGGCGTTGGCATCATGGGCCTGCTGTGTTCGCTGGCACAGACGGGCGTTCTGTTCACGCCCAAAAAGATGAAGCCAGACCTGAACGCGGTGAATCCGGTGCGTGGGTTCAAGGAGCTGTTCTCGCTGCAGGCGCTACAGCGGATGGCGGTTGCATTCGCGAAGTTCGGCATCGTCGGCGCAGTCTCGTACACCATCATTCGCAGTCGGCTCGGATGGCTGCAGGCCCTCGTCGGCAAAAGCGTCTGGGGCATTGTGGAGGTCACCCGCGACATCTGCGCCTCGCTGGTGTTCCGGCTGTTGGCCGTAATGGCACTGGTGGCGGTGCTCGACTACCTCTACCAGCGATGGAGGCACGAGAGGAAGCTGATGATGAGCCGGGCGGAGGTGAAGGAAGAGCACAAGCGTGAGGAGGGCGACCCGGAGATCGCGGCACGCAGGGCCGCCCAGAGACGCTCCATGGTGCGCCGCATGATCAGCGCCGTGCCCGACGCCGACGTGGTAATCACCAACCCCGACCACGTAGCCGTGGCCCTCCAGTGGGACGAGCAGACCATGCAGGCGCCCAAGGTGGTGGCCAAAGGGTGCAATCACATGGCCGAACGCATCAAGCGCGTCGCCGAGCAGAACGGCGTTCCCGTGCTGGAGCGCAGACCCCTTGCCCGTGCGCTCTACAGTGCCGTCGAAGTGGGCATGCAGATACCGCCCGAGCTCTACTACGCCGTGGCCCAGGTGTTGGCCTTCGTCCTCGGGCACGGCCGCGCCGCATAGACCGCAGGAGACCAAATGCAGGAGCATCTGCGCAGGACGGGAGGGCTGCTCAGCAAGCACAGTGACGCTGTGCTCGCCGCCGGCGTGATGGGGGTGTTGATAACCCTCATCATCCCGCTGCCCACGCCCGTGCTCGACGTGCTGCTCGCCTTCAACTTCGCCTACATGCTGCTGTTGCTGATGGTGGTGCTGAGCATCAACACCCCTCTCGACCTCTCCACGTTCCCCACGCTCTTGCTTATCGGTACTTTGTTCCGGCTGGCGCTGAACGTGGCGTCGACCAGGCTGATACTGCTGAATGCCTACGCGGGCAGGATCATCGAGTCGTTCGGTGAGTTCGTGGTGGGCGGGCAGATGGTCGTCGGCCTGATCATCTTCCTCATCATCGTCGTCATTCAATTCATTGTCATCACCAAAGGCGCTGAGCGCATCTCGGAGGTGGCAGCTCGGTTCACGCTGGACGCCATGCCCGGCAAGCAGATGAGCATCGACGCCGACCTGAGCGCCGGCCTGATCGACGAACGGGAGGCGCGCGCCGCCCGCAACGCCATCGTACGCGAGGCGGACTTCTACGGCTCGATGGACGGCGCCAGCAAGTTCGTGCGAGGCGACGCCATAGCGGGCATCGTCATCGTGTTGATCAACATCGTCGGGGGCATCATCATCGGCCTGACGAAGGGCATGACTGTCGGCCAGGCCGCCAGAACCTACTCGTTGCTTACTGTTGGAGACGGGCTCGTCACTCAGATACCGGCAGTCATCATGTCCACGGCGGCCGGCATCCTGGTGACCAAGACCGCCAGCGACACGGCGCTCAGCAAGGAGCTCGGCTTCCAGGTCTTCCGCAACGAGCGGGCAATCGCCATCGCGGCCGTCATCACCTTCGGGTTCATGCTCATGCCCGGCCTGCCGGCCCTGCCGTTCGGTGTGCTGGGGCTGGTGCTCTCCGGTGTCTACGTGGCACGGCGGCCGGGCGGTGAGACGCGCCCGAACAAGCAGGGGCAAGAACCTGAGCAGAGCAGCACGCAACCGGACGAGGACCAGGTGATCGAGTCGCTGCTCCAGCCCGACCGGGTGGCGGTGGAGGTCGGCTACGGGCTCATCCGGCTTATCGACCCGCAGAAGGGCGGCACGCTGCTGGAGCGCATCAAGACGCTGCGCAAGAAGTTTGCCCGTGAGCTCGGCATCATCATGCCCAAGGTCCACATCGTGGACAACGTCGAGCTGGAGACCAACAGTTACCGCATCAAGCTGTGTGGGCACAAGGTGGCCGAGGGCACGGTGCATCCCGGCTACCTGATGGCTATGAAACCGGAGGGCGAGGTGAAAGGGCTGGCGGGCATCAAGGCCAAGGAGCCTTCCTTCGGGCTCGACGTGGTCTGGATCCGGCGCGGTGACAAAGAGGATGCCGAAGCCAGGGGATTCACCGTTATCGACCCGGAGTCCGTCTTCATCACGCACCTGTCGGAGGTGTTGCGCAAGCATGCTCACGAGATCCTGAACCGCCAGGACGTGCAGCAGCTTGTGGACACCGTCAAGAAGGAAAACCCGACGATCGTGAACGAACTGGTGCCTGACCAGATGTCATTGGGCAAGGTGCAACAAGTGCTTCAGAACCTGTTGAGTGAAGGCATTCCCATCAACAACCTGGCGCAGATTCTGGAGGCGCTGAGCGTCTTCGCAGGGCAAGTGCAGGATCCGGGCCGGCTCACCGAACTGGTGCGGCGCTCCCTGGGCAGGGCCATTTGCAGCCGGTTTGCCGACGAGGAAGGCCGACTGAACGCCATCTCGCTCGATCCGCGTATCGAAGAGGAGTTCCGTGAGTCCATCGAAGAGGCAGGCGGGGAGGTGCGGCTCAACCTGCCCCCGCGGCGACTGCGGCAGATCATCGCGGCGATCAGCGAACAGGCGCAGGCCGCGTTTCGGGTTGGGGCCGACACGGTCATCCTGACCGACGCGCACGCGCGCCCGCACCTGAGGGCCGTGGTCTCGCGCGTCTTCCCGGAGATACCAGTTCTCAGCTACGACGAAGTGGCGGAGGGTATCGCGGTCAACAACGTGGGTGTTATATCGACAGAGGAAAACCAGTTCGCGGCAGCAGACCGGGCCGGGTCCGCCAACCCCCTCGCGTGAGGAGTCCATGGGAGAAAAGATGTCAGAGTCGAAGCAGGCAGGCACGCGCGTGGTTGCCGTGACAAGCGGAAAGGGCGGAGTGGGCAAGACGAACCTCGCCGCCAATCTGGCAGTTTCGCTGCGCATGTTCGGCGTTAAAGTGCTTCTGCTCGACGCCGACGTCGGGCTCGCCAACATCGACGTCCTGCTTGGCCTCAACGTGCGCTACGACCTGCGCGACGTGTTGCTGCACGGCCGGCCGCTTGAGCAGGTGGTGATGGAGGGCCCACGCGGGCTGAAGGTGCTGGCCGGGGCGTCGGGCGTCGAAGAGATGACGCGGCTCAGCGACGAGAAGCTGCAGACATTCTTCGATTGCCTGACTGACTACAGCCGCCAGATGGACTTCGTGGTGGTGGACACGGCGCCCGGCATCTCACCTGCCGTGGTCAACTGCCTCATGGCTGCCGACGACATATTGCTTGTGACCAACTCTGAGCCCACTTCGCTGACGGACGCCTACGCGCTGCTGAAGGTGATGAGCCGGCGGCAGGAGGCGCGGCGCAAGACCGTCTCGGTGGTGATGAACCAGATGCGCAGCAAAGAAGACGCCGTAAGGGCGTTCGACCGCTTGAGGGCGACCGCCCTGCGTTTCCTCCACTGGGAGGTCGAATACCTGGGTTCGGTGGCGCGGGACGAGACCGTCGGCGAAGCGACGCGGCGACAGGTGGACTTCCTGACCCACTACGCTGAATCAGCGTGCAGCCGCGATGTGCGTAAGATAGCCGCCCGACTGGTCAGCACAGTTGGTGAAGGCGCAGAGGATCTGGGCCGGTTCTTCAGACGAGTGCTGGAGCCAGCGGATGAGTAGTCTGCCGAAGAGCCTGGCGACCCTGGGTGGCATAGTGGGGTTCTGTGCAGCGGAGATGCTCAGTCTGCTGCGCGACGGCGACCCTTTCGCATACCTGGGCCGGGCGTGCGCTTGTGCCGTGGCACTGGCGGCACTCACTTATATCTCGGCACTGGTGGGCATGAGCGTGCTGCGGGCCGGCCTCCGGCAGGCGGAAGATGAAGGACGCAGGGAGGGAGCGACGAAACAGTGACGTCTCCGGCGGAAGCGGCTTATCAACAGGCGGAAGGTCGCAGCGAAGCCATCCGTCAACTGGTGCTCGACCACCTGTACCTGGTCAACCGGGCCGTCGACCGGGTGGCGGGGATGGTCAGCGCCGATGCCCCCCGGGAGGACCTGATCGGGGCGGGCATGCTCGGTCTGGTGGAAGCCGCGCACCGCTATGACGAAGGCAAGCAGGCGTCTTTCAAGACCTTCGCATACTACCGTGTCCGGGGCGCCCTGGTTGACCACCTGCGGCGCAACGACTGGCTGACGGGCTGGGGCCGCGAACACGTGACCAAAGTGCGCGACGCCATCCGCGATTATCGGGCCGCCCACGGCACGAAGCCGAGCGTCGCGCAGATCGCCGAACAGACGGGCATGTCCGAGGAAGCCGTACTGCGCTACCTCTCATACGAGAGATGGGACCACGTTAGCTCGCTGGACGCGCCACGCGAGCAGGAAGACTGTGTATCGTGCATCGCGGATCTACTGGTCGCCGATACCGAGACGCCTCAGGAGAGCCTGGAATGGCAGGAGAAGGTGGAACGGCTGGCAGCCGCAATCGAGCGTTTGCCCGAACGACAGAAACAGACGATCGTGATGTACTACTATGAGGACCTTTACATGTCCGAGATCGCCGAGGTCTTCGGCCTCAGCGAGGGGCGCATCTCTCAGCTCCACACGCAGGCGCTCTATAACTTGAGCCGCTACATGGAGGAGCAGTGATGCCTGACGAGATTCGGCCGGTGAACATGTACCGACCCCGCCGCGTGCGACGCCTGACACGCGATGAGCGCGAGGAAGCCGAGGAGAACCGGGAGGATTTTGCCCGCCAGCTCGCAGAGCTCGAAGAGGAACGCGAGGAGCGCGAACGCGGCTCTGGGAAACAGCCCACCCAGCCGGAAGACCATCAACCCGGCGGCGACAAGGACAAGACGCCACCGCCCGAATCCGACACCCTCGGGCATAACCTGAACGTAACCACATGACCATGCGCAGAGATATGAGCCGGGCCAAGGACGGGTTGCTCAAAGGCGACGCCGTGCGCAACGGGGGACCTGTGCGCATACCAGCCGCTCCCTTGCCGTCGCCCAGACCTCCTGAGCGGCATGACGAGGAAGATGGTGAGCCCGAGGTCGAACTCCACCGCGGCCCCGATGGCGCCGTGAGCGCCATCAGCGTGCGCTGTCCGTGCGGCCGCGAGATCACTCTGCAGTGCGAGTACCTGAACGGAGCAGACGAAGATGAGAACTGACACCGTCTTCAGAGGGTTTGTCGTTTTGTGTCTGTTCGCCGCGAGTTCCTCCTGCGCGACGGCACAGACTGCTACGGAGTCGCCCCGAGTGGCAGCGCTTGATTCCACCGAAGCCACGGAGCCAACGCCGCCTGCTGTCCCTGCTGCCGAAGTCGCGGAGACGGCTCCCATGGAAGCGATCGAACAGGCTGAAACGGTAAAGCAGGGCGGCGCAGGCAAAAGTGGCGGACCGCCTGCCGTGCCAACGGCCGTGCCCGTTGTCCGGGAGGGCGGGACTGCCGAAATCGGCTTCGGCCCCAGATCGCAGCCCATCACCGAAACACTGGAAAGAACGGTGGATATGCTCACGCGCGAGCGGGCGCGGAACGAGCGCCTGCAGGAGCGGATCGCCGAGCTGGAAGATGAACTGGCAGCGAAGAACCGAGAAACCCGCGAGTTGAATGACAAACTAACCGGCGCCGATTCCGAGGTGCGCCAGCTTGAGCAGAGCCTGGAGAAGTGGAAGGCCGATGTGCTCGGCTTCCGCGACGAGATGCGACAGGCCGAGGAGGCGGAGATGCAGGCCCTGCAGGAGATCATCGCGCTGCTGCGTAAGTTCGCCAAGGAGGAGACAACGCAATGAGACCTCACGGCTGGAGAATGTGCCTCGGCATCGTGCTGGCCGCAATGTGCCTCGGGTGCAGCGTGGCCTCGCCGGTGAGCGCCCCCCCCCGAGCCGATCGCCGCATTCGTTACGCGCGCCTCGGCGTCGTCGAGTTTACAGACACGACGCCGCACAATGGCACGGCTCGGCAGTTCTCCCAGGCCCTGCGCCGCAAACTGGCCGAGCAGAGCGTCGAGACGGACGTCGTCCTCATCCCGCGCGCCGCCCTGCCGGTCGGCAGGGATCCGTTCGACTCCGGACGCATACCGCTCGAGAGCCTCATGCGCATGCGGCGCGACCATATGGTCGATGCTGTGATCGTCGGTCGGGTGGACAGCCACAATCCCTACCGCATGCCCTCCATCCACCTGAGCCTGAAGGTCGTTGACACCGGGGTAGGGAGCATTCCCCTGGAGATATCCGAGGGTTGGGACGCGGCCAGGGAGGCCGTACAGGCAGAGGTTGACGCCTATTACCGGCGCAACATGGGCCGTGACGACTGCCGACTCGGCCCGAATGTCTTCTACATCTCGCCGCGCTACTACCTCTCCTTCGTTGCCGACCAGGTGGCTGATCAGATCATCGCCGCATTGGGGGCGTAGGCCGCCAACCCGGAAGAAACTTCCCGTCGGGGGAAGAAGCTTCGCACGCGGCGCCCCCTGATCCCACCGGAGGGCCGCGCCCCCCTTTGCCGCTCAGAAGTCCTTCTGAGCACACCAGGGCCCCTGCAACCGCCCGGACGCACCGTTGGCATAGCGGTTGCGAATCCTGCCGCCGAGAGTTCTTGCACCGGACGCAGTTAAGGACAATCGGTCCAGATGGAGCCGGCCCAGATCACAGCCGCCATGGCGCCCGCCCCTGCCAGTTTTCGGGCAGAGGGTGAGCACGCTTCGCCACCGGAAGATGGTAGTTCCTTCCGACATGAGATGGATCGGGTGCTCTCCGGGATGCCTTCACATGCACGCCCCGAGAAGCCAGAAACCAGCGAACGAACCGGAGTGGGCCACAGATGTCAGGAAAGCGCAGAGCGTTCTAAAAACCGATCCGCTAACGGGGCACGAGAGGTTCGTAAGTCGGACAACGAAGGCGCCCACGAAGACGGTTCAGAAGACCGGGGAGGTGGACCCGCTACCGGGGCAGATGCCGAACCCGGCGCCAGAGCTCAGCGAGCAGACCGTGATCGGCGTCCGCAGCCCGTTGAGGGATCTGAAGCGAAGAAGGCGGAGGCGGCCACCGAGGTCGATCCGAAGAAACCTACCGTGCATGGCCACGACACGGCGCCCGAGCAGCCCGGTGCCGCAGAAGGGCAACGCACGGAGGCGCCGGCCCCTGAGTGGGCCCCGGGCCAGCGTGATGATGAGGACGGCGTTGCGGCTCTCACTGAACAGGCGCAGCCCGCGCACCGCAGTCTGCCGGCCGGCGGACGCCGGTTCGCGCGAAATGAGGGGGAGGCCCACGACGCCGCCAGTACCAAACCGAGGGCTGGTGAACGCGAGCCAACGCAGGCAGCATCGGCTGCGCTGAAACCGCAGGCAAAGCCAGCCGCACCGGCGCCGAAGTCGGTTCTGGGAGCTACCGAGCGGGGCGCGCCCAAGCCCCATCCGCAGAGTCAGGCGCCGCAGGCGCGATCGAGCGCTGCGAACACCGCTGAGGGGGCACAGGTTGCCCACCAGCGTTTCGGCCCGCGCGGCGGTTCGCCCGACGAGCGCGAGCCACAGGAAGGCGAACCGGCCCCGCGTCGCACCGACCAGGGCGCCTCGCGCGGGCGCATGCAAGACGCACAGCGCGAGTCCGCACAGTCAGGCAATGCCCTACGTGAACGACTGGGTGAAGCTGGGGCGTTCGCCCGCAAACTTGCCGCAAAGAGCGGTGAAAGGGCCGGCGCTGAAGGTGTGAGCGCACGTGCCGGCCGGCCGGTCGTGCCGGGCGCGAACGCGAACAAGGCGGCCGTCAACGAGCCCGGTGGGCGTGCCCCCGGCGTGGGCGTGACGCAGGGCTGGGAGCGATACGAGATGCAGGTGGGGCGCACGTTTGCGCGTCGTCTGCAGACGGCCACCGGCCGTACCGTTGAGCAGGTGCGCACGGCGGTCGTGCGGCAGGCTGAGTACATACATGGCAACGGCCGATCAGAGGTGCGCTTGCAGCTTCAGCCACCGGAGCTGGGGCGAATACGCGTGGAAGTGGAGATGCGTGATGGACGGCTGGAAGTGAGGCTTCGGGTGGAGAACCCTGACGTGCGCCAGGCCATGCAGCGGGAACTGCAGGGCCTGGACCGGGCGTTCCGTGACGCACAGGTGGACGTGAACCGGTTCGAGCTGACCGATTACAGCTCAGGGCGTCGCTGGGCCCAAGCGGGAAGTGAGGGGCGCGCTCAGACGGGCTCCATCCGATCCGGCGAAGGCGTAGCGCCGGCCATGGAAGCTGCCGACACCGAACGGGGCTGGGCGCGAATCGGCACAGCCGGCTCCGTGGACTGCCTCGTGTGAGAGGAGATGACTATGAACGCTGCCGCAGTATCCCGATTCAGCTCGGCCTTCGATCAGGACATGTTCATGAAGCTGCTCATCACGCAGCTCAAGCACCAGAACCCCGAAGAGCCGATGAGCAACGCGGAGCTGACAGCGCAGATCAGCTCGCTGGCGATGGTGGAGGGCATGAACAAGCTCAACGCCAGTTTCGGGGACATCCTGAAACTACAGCGGTTGCTCAGCGGCGCGCAGATCATCGGTCGACAGGTCGAATACTTCGACGGCGCGCAGATGCTCAGCGGCCAGGTGCAGGCGGTAAACACGAACGCAGACACCGTCAAGGTCACTGTCGACGGACGGGAAGTGCCACTGGAAGACGTGATGAGAATCCTCTGAGGAAAGGAGTTCCTCCATGTCAGGTTCACTTCAAACCGCTGTTCTCGGCATGAGGGCGTACCAGGAGATGCTCAACGTCGCCGGCAACAACCTGGCTAACGCCGACACGATCGCCTTCAAAGAAGACCGCATAACCTTCTCGGACATGTTCTCTCGCACCATCAGCCGGGGAACTCGCGCCAGCGAGGACATAGGCGGCACCAACCCGGTGCAGGTGGGGCGCGGCGTGCGCGTGTCGATGGTCGACAAGAACATGTCCCAGGGCAGTTTCACCTCTACGGAGAAGGACTTCGACTTCGCGATCGACGGCGAAGGGTTCTTCGTCGTCTACGACGGCATAGGCAGCCTTTACACTCGGGACGGCACCTTCGACGTCGACGCTGACGGCTACCTGATCGACCCGCCGACAGGCTACCGCCTGCAGCGCATCGGCAGCATCGGCGAGGAGAGCGGCTTCCAGACGCCGGGCAACATGCATATCCGCATCCCGTACAAGACCGAGCTGCCCGGGCGCTATACCACCGAGATCGAATTCACCGGCAACCTAAGCGCCAGCGAGTACGCCGTCTCCTCGACGGAGATGCAGTCGTCGCTTTCCTACAACCTCATCGGCGGCGGGCTGGCGAATCCCACCGATGAGTTCGCCGACATCGAGCAACTCCAGGATTTCACCGACGGCGATACCATAGACATCTCGGGTCGCACGCGTGACGGCACGGCCGTGGCCGGCACCTTCACCTACGGAGCCGCCAACGACGGAACAACCCTTCAGGACCTGCTGGACGCCATGACGGCCACCTTCGGCGGGGCCGCGGCTGTGACCTGCAGCATGGCGGACGGCAAGATCTCAGTCTCCGATGCACAGGAGGGTTACAGCCTGCTCGATGTGCACCTTTCGTCTGCGAGCCAGCCGGACGCGCTGCCCGCCGACTTCGACTACGTGACGGTAGGAGGCGTGGCATCTCAGCCGACCAGCATCACCATATACGACCGCCAGTCGCGCACGCATCACCTGACGGCGACCTTCGTGCGGCAGGATGAGAACGAGCACGTCTGGGACCTGGTGGTCAACCGCACACAGGGCGCCGAAACGATCGCAGACCGCCGCATTGCGGGTATAACGTTCGACGAGAATGGAACCTACCAGGGGGTCAGTGGTGTCGACGGATTCGGCCATGACCCGACCACGCCCGGCTACGGTTTCCTGGACGAGACTGTGACGATCGGGTTCCCGGGCATAGACACCCTTCAGAGCATCGGTGCCAACTTCGGCCGGCCCGGCTTCTACGAAGGGCTCACCCAGCTTGGCGGAGACTCATCCGCCGGCGCCATCGAACAGGACGGCTACGGCACCGGCTCGCTGCAGCGCATAACCGTCGACACCGAGGGCATACTGCGGGGCACCTTCAGCAACGGCGAATCGCTCGACATCGCCGCCATCGCCATCGCCGTCTTCGACAATGTGCAGGGCCTCGAACGTGCCGGTAGCAGCTACTACCGCCACACCCCTGCCGCCGGCGCCACCATCACCAGCCGGGCGACCCAGGGCCGTGCCGGTCGCATCCGGCAGAACGTGTTGGAGGACTCGAATGTCGACATCGCCCGCGAGTTCACCAGCCTCATCGTCGCCCAGAGGGGCTTCCAGATGAATTCGCGAACGGTTCGTGTTACAAACAACATCCTGCAGCAACTGGCCAGCATCGTAATGTGACCCCGTCGGACGTTTGAGGCAGTCCGGCGAAAGCAGCGCCTCCGAGGGGGAAGCGCGGGCCGAAGGCGGGCTTCGGCGGTACCCCGACACGTGGGAGGAGCCGACATGGGCCCGGACGTGCTGAAGGGCATCCAGCAATCGATGAGCGCCGGCCCGGACATGCGGCCCGTGCTGATCATCTTCGGCGTCTGCAGCCTGCTGATGCTACTGATCCTGTTGCGCATCTTCCTGCGGCAGTGGCAGCGCCGCCGGCACCTGGAGCAGCGCTGGCAGCAGTTCCATGCCCGCCTGGCCCAGGCGGGCACGAGTGCCGAGGAGCGGACGGTGCTCTCCCAGATGGCCGCGCGGGATGGGCCGGAGGAACCGACGGCCCTCCTGGACGAGTTGGAAGTGTTCGAGAAGGGCGTCCAGCACTTCATGGCGCCGCTGGTGCGGCATGGCGACCGAGAAGAGGCCAGGCGGGTTGCCGACATCGTTGCCGGGTTGCGCGAGCGCCTGGGGTTTGCGCAACATCGCGCGCGAGTCTTCGTCAGCACGCGCGAGCTGGATGCCGGTCATCACGTTTACCTGTGGCCGGCTGATGGCGAGGGGGAGGCCGCCGGCCGGGCAACCGTGGCCGCGCGCCGAGAGGACCTGCTGCCCCTGGAAAACATGGAGCTTTCTGACCCGCTGCAGCCGGGGCGCCTGGCCCACCTGCAGTTCCATGGCGACGGCCGCCTGTTCCGCTGCGAAACCGAGGTGCTCAGCTTCGACGGTGAGGCGCAAACGTGCCAGCTCGCCCATACCATCGACATCCGCGCCGCTGACGCTCGTGAATACCATCGTGCGCACACGGAGCGGCCCGTGCTCTTCCGCGCGGATTGGGAATCGGCCGACGTGGCGCGGCAGGGCACCCTGGTGAACCTCAGCGCGGGAGGGGCGGCCCTGGCCGGACGCTGCTACTACCAGGCCGGCGAGCGCCTGGTGATCCGCCTGGAACCGGGCGCCCTGTTCGAAGACGCAGACGAGCCTGGCGCCGACATGGAAACGCGTGAGGTAACTGGCATGGTGCTGGAGAGCCGAAGGACCGAAGGTGAGGAATGCCTCTACCGCGTTGAGTTTCGCGACGTGGAGCGAGACGTCCGCCAGTACCTGTTCCGCCTCGTGCAAAGCCTGGAACTCAGCGCTCGACGCGCCGAGCAGTAGGCAGGCAGGCTTTTCCGGGGGCGGAACTATCTTCCCCCCTGTGCTCTCTTTTCGCTGCAGTCCGGAGCGTGCCAGCCAACGGCGGCACGGCCGCCTGCTGCCAGCAGGCGCATCCTGCGACGGCCGCCATTGCCCTGCTGCCCGACCGGCCCCCGTGCGGCATAAGGTTTGCGAATCGTCCCGCGCTTCGCCCCTCTAACCGCGCAGGCACATGGACAGCGGCTTCTACGTAGTCGGCAGCCGGATGCACGGGCTTACTGAACAGCTCGACATCGTGGCAGCCAACCTCGCAAATGCCAACTCCGCAGGGTTCAAGCGGCTGGTCGGCGCCTTCACTGCCAGCCTGCAGGGCGGCGCCCAGCCCGGCGGCACCGAACTGACCCCCTTGTGGCCCGAAATGGGCGGCGCCAGACTCGATCTTTCGCAGGGGACGGTGCGGCGCACGGGCCGCCCCCTCGACCTCGCCCTTCAGGGCAGTGGCTTCTTCGTGGTCGTCACCCCGGACGGGCTGCGCTACACGCGGAAGGGGCGGCTCTACGTCGGCCCCTCCGGCGAACTGACCGACGGGGCGGGCAACCCCTTCATGGGCCGCACGGGCAGCCTGCAGCTTCCCGAACGCGCCGGCCAGGTCACCGTGCTGCCGGACGGCGAGATACTGGCGGACGGCGAATCGGTGGGGCGCCTGAGCCTGGTGGAAATACCCCACCCCGCTGCGCTGGCTCGCGTTGGGTCGGGCCTCTACCGCTGCGACGGCGACGCCCCGCGCGAGGCCGTGGACACCCGGGTGGTGCAGGGCGCAATCGAGGACTCGAACGTCCAGACCATGCAGGAAGTCGTTGCGATGATCAACGTGATGCGAGCCTACGAGGCGGGCTCCCGCGTGGTGCAGAAGATGGACAGGCTGAGCAGCAACCTGATCCAGACGACCGGATAAGGAGCGCATACGATGAAAGCGATGTACACGGCCGCCACCGGAATGGACGCGCAGACGCTGCGGCTCGATACAATTGCCAACAACCTGGCCAATGCCAACACGACAGGATTCAAGAAGTCGAAGGTGGACTTCGCCGATCTGATGTACGCTACCCTCCGCTGGCCGGGCGGCGGCGCGACGCAGAGCACCCAGACCCCGACGGGCCTCCAGGTGGGCAGCGGAGTCTACCCGGTGTCCACTTTGAAGGTCTTCACCGACGGCAGCGTTGCGAACACGGCAGGCGAACTCGATATGGCCATCACGGGCGCAGGGTTCTTCCAGGTGGAAACTCCGACCGGCCAGACCAAGTACACGCGGGACGGCAACTTCCGCGTGGGGGCCGACGGCACAGTGGTCACCTCGCAGGGCTACCCACTCTACCCGAGGCTCAGTTTGCCTTCGGACACCCTCGAGATATCGATCGGCAGTGACGGAACGGTGACGGTGCTGACCGCCGGCGCCGACCAGCCCTCACAGGTGGGTCAGGTGCAGCTTGCGCGTTTCCGCAATTCCGCCGGCCTCTCCGCCGAGGGAGGCAACCTTCTGGCGGAGACTGCGGCGTCGGGATCACCGGTTACCGGCACGCCGGGCTACGATGGTTTCGGCGAGATCAAGCAGGGCTACCTGGAGATGTCCAACGTCGAAGTGGTGACCGAACTGGTCGACCTGATCATCGCCCAGCGCACCTATGAGCTCAACTCGAAGGTCGTCAAGGCCGGCGACCGGGTGCTCCAGTCAACCAACTACATAGCGGGCTGAATGTCATGAAGATGTGGTTTTGCATCTGCGCGCTGATTGCAGCCGCGGTCGTTAGTGCAGGGGCGGAAGAGCCGGCCCGGGTTGTCCTGCGCGCGGAGGCCAGCGTCTCCGCGGAGCGCATTTTGCTCGGCGACGTGGCGGACCTCCCGCGGCAGGCGCCCGCCGAGCTCCATCAGCTTCCGCTCGGAAACGCCCCCTGGCCGGGCCATGGGCGCCAGATCAGCCGCATGCTTGTGCAGGCACGCCTCATATCATCGGGCTACGACACGCTGCTGCCGGTAGGCGGTGCGCAGGTGTGCCTGGTGAAGCGGCCTGCCGCCCGGGTCAGCGGCGAGGCCATAGCCGAGGCGGCCGTTCATTGCGTGCGAGCGCGCTTTCCCGAGGGCGGTCCGGAGGTGTTGATCAGCGTGCGCAGCCAGCCGGAGGACGTGCTCGTAGGTGAGGGCGAACCGCCCGAACTCAGACCCTCCGTGGCCGGCACGGCTGCGCCGGTGGGCAAGGTGCGAGTTGACGTGGACCTGCTGCGTGATGGCCTGTTGCTCAAGCGCGTTCCGGTAAGCCTGCAGGTTAGTCCCTACGATCGCGTCGCTGTCGCCAGCAAGCCTGTGTCTGCCGGGGAGCGGCTCTCCGCAGAGAAGGTCGCATTCACCCGCCTCGACTTGAGCAGTCTGCAGGGGGATTGCCTGACCGCCTGGGCTCAGATTGAGGGCCAGGTCGCCAGCCGGACGATCGCGCCAGGCGAGGTGATACGGCGGGGCATGCTGCGCCAGCCCGAACCGCCGGTGGTCATAAGGCCAAACGAACGCGTGTTCCTGGTGGTGCGCACCAAAACGCTGCGTGCCGTGACCCTGGGCAGGGCAACCCGCAGCGCCCGCCTGGGCGAGGTGGCAACGGCACGCAACTTGACCACGGGGCGGGAGGTCAGCGGGGTGGCCTGCGAAGACGGGGCGATACTGGTTACGCTGGCAGGGAGCGCAAACGATGGCTGATAGCAACCGCTGGATGCATGGACTGCTGGTCGGCACGGGCCTGCTGCTTACCCTCTGCGCCGTGGCGCGGGCCGAGTCGCTCTGGGATCGCCGAACCAGGTCTGCCGGCTTCCTCTACACCGATAACCTCGCTTCGGAGATTGGCGATTCGCTGACCGTGCTGGTTGCGGAGGAGACGTCGTTCGAGCTGGAGGGTGGGCGCGCGCTGGAGAAGACTACCGGCAGCAGCGGCAAGCTCAACGTGGAAACCCCGCTCGTGGATGTGGGCATCCCGGCGGGCCAGCTCGACCAGGAGTCCTCGCGAACCTTCGACGGATCGCTCGACTACAACGACACCAGGCAGTTCGTCGACAGCGTAACGGTCACTATCATCGACACGCTGCCCAACGGGAATTTGGTCATTGCCGGGCGCAGCCAGCGCGACGTGGCCGGGGAGAAGGCCGTGACCGTGCTCTCCGGAGTGGTCAAACCCCAGGACGTGAGCGGAGCAAACACGGTGACTTCCACGCGGATCGCCTACCTGGACGTGTACTACGAGACGAGCGGCCCGGGCGAGAGCTACGTAAAAGACGGATGGTTCAACCGCATCCTCAACATCTTCTGGCCGTTCTGAGCGGGGTCGATAGATGAAACACAGGCGCGTAGCACTGCTGGCCGCGGTTTTCGCCTTCTCAATGGTCGTCGCGGGGTGGGCGTGGGGGGCCCGCGTGAAGGACATTACACAGGTCGAAGGCATACGCGCCAACCAGCTCTACGGCTTCGGGCTCGTGGTGGGGCTCGCGGGTACGGGCGGCGGAGGTGATTTCACCAGTGAAGTTGCCCGGAACATGCTGGAGAAGCTGCGCGTGGGTCGCGGGCTGAGCGACATCGACGCGGATAACATGGCGGCGGTCATCGTGACTGCCGAGCTGCCGCCATTCGTGAGCAAGGGCAGCCGCATCGACGTGACAGTGAGCGCCTTCGATGAGAGCACCAGCGTGCGCGGGGGCACACTGCTGCTGACACCGCTGGCCGGGCCCGACGGCGAAGTGTATGCCGTCGCCCAGGGCGCTGTCACAGCCGGGGGGTTCGCCTTCGGCGGCACCGCCGCCAACGTCCAGCAGGGCCACCCCACCGTGGGGCGCATTCCGGGCGGCGCCCTGGTGGAGCAGACAGTGCCGATGAGTTTCATCCGCGATGGCGCGATCACCCTGGTGTTGCGCACTGCGGACTTTGCGACTGCAAAGCGCATAGCGCGGGCTGTGCGGCAAGCGACCAGGGCTCAGGCGACCGTGCTCGACGCGGGGCGCATACGCGTGGTGCTGCCGGCCTCCGTGGACCATGACCTCGCCATGGGCATGATCAGCGAAGTACAGATGCTCGAGGTAGAACCGGACAGCCGCGCCATGGTCATCGTCAACGAGCGGACGGGGACCGTGGTGGCGGGCCAGAACGTGGGCATTGCCAGCGTCGCGGTCTCCCACGGAAACCTGACCGTCATCACCGAGGAACTGCCTCAGGTCAGCCAACCGGCGGCGTTCTCGGAGGGTGAGACCGAGACCGTGCCGCGCACGGCCATGCGCATCATAGAGAAGCCCCTCCAGGAGGGCGGGCTCACCGTGCTGAACAAGGGCACCACGGTCAGCGAGGTAGCCCGCGCGCTGAATCTGCTGGGGGCCAGCCCGAGGGATATCATCGCCATCTTCCAGGCCATCGACGAAGCCGGAGCTCTGCATGCTGAACTACGAATCATGTGACGCCCTGCAGGCCGCACTGAACAGGCGCTGCCAGGCCCACCTGAGCCAGGGGGCGCACGCGATCGATCGAAAGCAGGGCTGCGGCACGGCCGAGGGCGAAGAGCTGATGCGCGTTTCCCGTGATTTCGCGGCCGTCATGTACACCATGGTGATCAAGGAAATGCAGAAGACCGTTGCCGCCGACGATGAGGCACAGGGCATAATCGGGGAGGGGGCGCGGGGAATGATCGCCATGTTCCTGCCGCAAAGCCTGGCGCAGAGCCCTGCCGACCCCGTGGCAAACTACGTCTACCGGCAACTGAGCGGCTCCGACGGAGGTCGACTCGATGAGCAAGCATGAACCGCTGCTGGGCCTGCTCGACGAGATGGTCGGGCTGCTGGAGCGCAGGTGCGGTCGGTTGCATAGGCTGAATGAGTGCATGCAGAACGCGGATATGGACGGCATCGAGGCTGCCCTCCAGGACATGGAGCAGATGGAGGGCGACGCCGAGCGCCTGGAGCAGGCCCTTGGGCGCGCCAGGGAGCAGATGGCCGCTGTGCTCGGCATCGACGCGCGAGAGGCCCGGCTCTCGCAGATCATTGAGGCCTGCGACGGGCCGCTTGCACTCGCGTTGAGCGATCGGCGGGAACGCCTCGTCATCGCTATGGACGAACTCCGGCGGGTGGGCGCGACGGCCGGCATGCTTACGCGGCACGCACTCGAGCTGAACCAGCGGCTGTTGGCGGTGCTGACCGGCGCGGCAGAGGGCTCCACCTATTCCGCCGACGGACGGCTCGAACGCCAGAGCGCGCATGCAGTAGTGCGCCACACCGTGTAGGGGACGCCATGGGCAACTACACCATCGGGTTGAACGCCATATCGACCGCCAAGAAGCTTATGGACGTGGCGGGCGACAACGTGGCCAACGCCAACAGCGAGGGGTACCACGCCAAGCGGGCGGAGGTGGCGGGCCTCGTCGGGCCCCGCGTGGGTGGCCTGCAGGTCGGTCTCGGCTCAACGGTGCAAGACGTGTTCCGCATGCGCGACCGCGTTGTCGAAGCTGCATTGCTGCAGCACATCGAGGCTCGTGAGAGACTCGGCCAGGAGGTGGAGACCCTCTCCTCCCTGGAGTCGCTCTTCGCGGAACTCACCCAAGGCGGCCTCGACAGCCAGCTCGGCCAGTTCTTCGATGCCGTAGAGTCCCTCTCCGCTGATCCGAGCGACAGGACGCTGCGGGAGCAGGTTGTGCAGAAGCTCGTGGCCGTGTGCGACACCTTCAACCGGCTCGACGAGGGCTTCGTCAGCACGGCGGCCAACCTCCAGGCCGAGGTCGAGAGCACCGTGCAGCTCGTCAACTCGCTGACTGAACAGATAGCTTACCTGAACGGTCAGATACGGGTTGTGGAAGCCGGCCGCACCAGCGCCGCCGCCCACAAAGACGAACGCGATCAACTGGTGGCCGACCTCGCCGAACTGGTCAACATCACGATTCACGAAGGTGACTACGGTGTGGTGAACGTCACGTGCTCGGGCACCCTGATCGTCGACGGGGTGGACAACACTCCGCTGGCATTGGTGACCACCGAGCAGGGGCCCGTCGTCACGCCGCAGGGCTCGCCCGCCCACCACATCGACGTGCGCGAAGGGCAGCTCGGCGGGCTGATGAGCCTGGCGGCCGAGCGCGTGCCTCAGTATCACGCCCGGCTCGACGAACTTGCCGGCGACCTGCGACGGGCCGTCAACCTCGTCCACGCCACCTCGCTTGGACTGGAAGGCCGCTTCCAGAGCCTGCAGGGCCTGAACCGCTTCGACACCGCGGTGCCCTTTGCGCAGATGGGCTGGGGCGTGGCCTCCGGAACAGCCGAGCGCCTCGTTATCAACGTCGAGGACACGGCAACAGGTGAGCTGAGCCGCTACGAGCTGAGCCTGGACACCACCCGGCCGGCGGACGCCTTCCTGGCCGACCTGCGCGATACGATCAACGCCGACGTGGAGCATGTGACGGCCAGTGTCGACGGGGGGCGCATCGCCCTTTCCGCCGAGGACGGCTACGCATTCGGCTTCGCCACTCGGCACGACCCGAACCCCGCCGGGCCGGGCGATATTACGGCCGTGAACCCGACCGAGGTCCGGGTGGTGGACGGCTTCAGCGGCGAGCAGGACCTGACCTTCGAAGTCAACTTCCTCGACGGCGGCGCCATTGGCCAGGACACGATCGACATCGGTGTGACGCTGCGTGACCGGGCTGGCACGGTGGTCAGCACGTTCACGCGCCGCATCGACTCGGATTACGTGCCCGGCCAGACGGTGGTGCTGGACCACGGCCTGCGCATGACGCTCGGCGAAGGCAACGTGGAGTCGGGGGACGGCTTTTCATTCATGGCGCATGCGAGCATGGACACGGCCGGCGTGCTCGACGCCCTGGGGCTCAACAGCTTGCTAAACGGCCGGGGAGCGGGCGCGCTGCAGGTCGCCGAAAGCGTGCGGCGCGACAACGCCAGCCTCGCCGGAGCGCTGACGCCGAGCATGGGCGACAACCATGGCTTCCTGTCCCTGGCGGAGGTCCGCTCCGAGCCGGCGGCCGCCGAGGGCGAGTCCACCTTGCACGAGGCATACCGCGCCCTCGTGTCCGAGCTATCGACGACTCGCAACACGAAAGCAGTCCAGCATGAGAACCAGCAGATACTCGTCAAGGATCTGTTGGACCGGCGTGACGCCGTCTCCGGCGTGAGCATAGACGAAGAGATGGTGAACCTGGTCCGCGCCCGCACGCTCTACGAAGGGGCTATCAAGTACATCACCGTTATGGATAGAATGCTCTCCGAGATAGCCAACATGGTGTAGGAAGGGGCAAATGAGAGTCACCCAGAACATGATCGACCGGAACCTGGTCTTCGGCATCCACCAGAGCCATGACCGGCTGAGCCGGCTGAGCGACCAGCTCAGCACCGGGCAGCGCGTCAACGCCCTGCACGACGATGTGCCCTCCGCCGTGCGCATCCTGCAACTGCAGCGGGAGAATGACAGGCTCGATGTGTTCCTGGGCAACCTGGGCACGGTCGACTCAATGCTCAGCGTGGCCACCAACGCCCTGACGAGGGTGTCCGAGAGCCTCTCGCGCGTGAGGGAGTTCGGCGTGCAGGCCGCTAACGAGACCTACACCGATAGCAACCGTCAGGTTATGGCCGAGGGGGTCGACGCCCTGTTGGAGACCATGCTCTCCGCCTCCAACGTGACCCACCGCGGCAGCTACGTCTTCGCCGGAGAAGCGGTCGGCACTACCCCGTTCCAGGCAACGCGCGATGCCGCCGGCGAACTGACCGCTGTCAGCTATCGCGGTGAGGTGGTGAGCACCGAGATCCGTGTCGGGCCGCGCCAGGTGGAGCAGGTCAACCTCGTCGGCAGCGACCACATCCAGGGCACTACCGATCTCTTCGGCACCACTATCGCCCTGCGCGACGCCATAAGGGCCGGGGACCTGGACGAGGTCCGCCGCCTGACCGAGGCGCTCGGCGAGTGCCACGACGAAGTGCGCACGTCCCTGGGCAAGCTCGGAGAGCGCCAGAGCCAGCTTCACATGCTGCGCAACGCATCGGAGGGGTTTCGCGATCTGAACAAGAGGGTGATATCCGATCACAGGGACGCCGACATCGCCGAGGTGAGCGTTGCGTTCAATGCACAGATGGTGCTGCTCCAGACGGTGCTGAAGGTCGCGGCACAGGCTATACGCCCGAGCCTTGCGAACTTCATGTCAGCATAGCAGTTGCACAGCGAAAGGACATTGCCCATGCGTGTTACGGTGAACGAGGCCCCGCTGACCATCGCCCTTGAACCCGCAGCCACACTGGCCGAGCTGCTCGACCAACTGCGCGAGCGCGGCGAGATCGAACGCGACGAGGTGGTTGTCGCCATCCGCGTGAACGGGGATGCCTGGTCGGCCGACGATCTGGAGGGGCGCTGCGACGAACCGCTCGGCGAGAGCCGGGAGATCGCCATCGACACCGATGGCCTGGACGGCTACGCGCGGCGCCTTCTGCAGGACGCCGAGAGCGCGGTCAGCCTGTTGCGCCAGGCGACGGCTGCCGTCGCTGACGAGTTCCGCTCGGGGCGCACACAGCAGGGGAACGGCGGACTCTACAGCCTGCTGGACTCCCTGCAGCAGCTTCTGCTCTGCATCTGCCAGGTGGACAACACGTGCCTGCCTGTCGGCGTGACCCGACTGTCCGAGGCCGACGAACTGGCGCGTCTGAGCGAATGCCTCGACGAAGTGGAATCGTGCCAGCAGCAGCGAAACTGGAAGGCGCTGGCAAACACACTTTCCGAGGACCTGGAGCCCCGTCTGGGAGACCTGCAACCGATGATCGCGGCGCTCAGGGACAGGATCTGACATGAGCACAACGCCGGCAGACGCATCCGCCCTGACGAAGCTGGCCGAGGGGCTGTCCGCTGATTGCAGGCAACTGGTGGACTCGGCGCTGCAGGCGCTGCAAGCCGCCGTGGACGAGCGCGAAGCATCGTGCGCACGGCATATGGAACTGGCACGCGAGCTTCAACCGCGCATGGCGCGTGCCGTTCAGCGACTGCAGGGCGAGCAAGCCGCTGTCAACGCTCTGGCGGAGCCGCACCGGGCACGCCTGCTCGCGGCCATCCGGGAGGGCAAGGATGGGCTCAGCGAGTACTCCGCCGCCTGTGAGCGCCTGGTGGAGTGCCTCGCAGACGAGCTTGCCGACCTGCGCTCGCGCCTCGACGAGGTGCGAGCCGGCGGCCGCATGCTCTGCACCTACCAGAGGGCCGCCGAAGCGCCTTGAGCAGCGCGATTGCTTGCCTGGACGCCCCATTACTGGTAACCTGTGCGTCGCTCAAGTGGTACAGGATGCGGAAGTTATGCACAGATTGCCTGCGGCGCTGACACCGGAAGCCCTATCACGTGCTCTCTGG
The DNA here is from genome assembly GCA_964421565.1 of uncultured candidatus Brocadiaceae bacterium. Classification (GTDB taxonomy): domain Bacteria; phylum Planctomycetota; class Brocadiia; order SM23-32; family SM23-32; genus CAYQXJ01. The sequence continues at coordinate 29,382 of CAYQXJ010000003.1, read as the reverse complement.
CTGCTGGCCGGCGCTGTCCTGGCGGCAACAGCCCTGCTGGCATACCGCTCTGCGCCGGGGCGAAGCGCTCCGCCTGACCTGACCCCCGCGCCCGCGCCGGAAGCGGCTGGCGAGGCCGTGCAGCATACGTTGGGCCGGCCGGATTACCTCGATCTGGCGCGCAGCCCCCTGTTCGGAGAGCGGGCCGGGCCACCGGACGGCGCTACCCCTCAGCTCGCCCCGGGCATTGAGTCCGCCGTGGTGGGTACCGTGGTGCGCGGGCAGCAGTCAGTGGCGATCGTGCAGAAGCCAGGCGGCGCACAGGAACTGCTGCGTGTGGGGGACGTGTTGGAGGGCGCCCGGCTGGTCGATGTGGGGCGCACCAGCGTTGTGCTGGAGAGGTCGGGCACCCGGTTCTCCGTCCCCGTGCAGCGCTCCGGCCAGAGGGGGGCTGCCACCGCCACGGCACGAGCCCCGGCCGCCGGCGAGCGCCGTCACGCTCGCAGCAACGACCCAGAAGAGGCGACGAGCGAGCCGTCCGCGGACGAGCTGGAGCTGGGTGAGGTGGACCTCGGGGAGTTTGATGAGTTCTACGGCGGACTGCGCGACGAAGTGCAGGCGCTGTCCGTCCGGCGGGCAGGCGACGCCGAGGGTGCGACGAACGGGCTTGTCGCCGAACAAGTGCCGGAAGGAGGAACGCTCTGGCGCATGGGGCTTCGGCCCGGCGACGTGATCATTGCGGTGAACGATGCCTCCGTCCGGGATGCGCAGGACCTGACTCGTGGACTCGATCGAGTCGCGGAGCAGATACGCAGCGAAGAGGAGTTCTTCCTCGTCTTCGACTTGAGACGCGACGGCAAGGCGGAAGCGATAATCATACCCATCTGGTAGGCGGTTCGGCATGGAAGGGAGCGCAGGATGATCGGGCGCCAGGTCATGGCCGTGACGGCAGTGCTGGCGTTGCTCGCCGTTCCCGTCAGGGGGGCAGAGACCGACAACGCGCCCCAGGCCGTTCCGATGGTCGCGCTGAACTTCGCAGACAGCGTCGATGTGCGCGTGCTGGCCCGGCTCGTATCCGAAGTGACGGGCGAGACGTTCGCATATGACGAGGACTTCAGCGGCACCGTGATGCTGGAGACGCCGCGCGAGATACCGGAGAGCGCGCTGATGCCGGTGTTCGAGTCGGTGCTGAAGCTGAAAGGCTATACGCTGGTCAGGCGCCAGGGGCTGGTGATGATCGTGCAGAACGCGGCCGCAACCGCCCTGGACACGGGCATCGTGCTGCCCGCGAGGGAGGTTACGGCCGAGGGGACGGAGTTCGTCACGCGGATCGCGTCCCTGCGGCACGCCGAAGCCGAGACGGTCCGCGCGGCGATCGAGCCGTTCCTCTCCTCCGGTTCGAGCGCGCGCGTGTTGCCGGGCCAACAGGAGGTGGCCATCAGCGACTACGCGGAGAACGTGCAAAGGGCGCTGGAGATCATCGCGCACCTGGACAGGCCGCAGGCGCGCCCGCGCGTCTCGCTGATCGGCCTCGAGCACGCACGCGCGAAAGACCTGGCGGCGCAGCTTGAGCTGGCCTTCCGCAAGGACAAGGGCAGCGCAGAGCTGCCCCTGTTCGCGGCCGACCAGCGGACTAACTCGCTGGTGGTGGTGGCCCGGGAAGCCGACGTGGCGGCGATCCGCGAACTGACCGGAACGCTCGACGTCGAGGCGGTGGCACCGGAGCTGCCGATACGGGTCTATCGGCTGATGAATACGAAGGCAGAGACCGTGCTGCCCATGCTGGAAGAACTGCTGCGAGGAATCGCGGAAGTCGGCCGGCGAAGCGAACCGGCAGAGGCGGGCCAGGGATTCGGGGAGGGGCCCGCCAACGGGCTCGCCATCAAGATCGTCGGCGACACGCAGAACAACGCGCTCCTGGTCGCCGCTGCGCCGGATGAGCACGAATGGCTGGCCGACGTCGTGCGTGAGCTCGACCAGCGGCGCGCCCAGGTGCTGCTGGAGGCATGGCTCGTTTCGCTGAACGACCGGGCGGCGCGCGAGCTGGGCGTCGAACTCGAAGCCAGGGGCAGCCGGGCGGGCACCGACGTGCGCGCGGGCTCGTTCTTCGGGCTCAGCGCCTTCGACGAGGATACGGGCGAGCGCGGTGTGCCCGTTCCCAACGCCGAGGGAGGGACGGTGGCCGTGCTGCGCCCCGGAGAGCTGACGGCGATTCTCAACGCCCTGGAGCGCAGCGAGACTGGCCGCATCGTGAGCCGCCCGCGCGTGCTGGCCAACGCCAACGAAGAGGCCACCTTCCGTAATGTCCGCTCCGAGCCCTTTGTCACCATCAGTGCCATCACCGCCAGCACGAGCACCACGTCCTTCGGCGGCTACGAGACGGCCGGAACCGAGCTGACCATTACTCCCACGATACTGGAGGGGGACTACGTCTACCTGGATGTATTCCTCAGCGTGAGCAATTTCACCGGCCAGGCTCCGTCGGAGCAGGTACCTCCGCCCCGTGACGAGAACAGCATCAAGACGGGGGTGGCCGTGCCGGACGAAGCGGCGATAGTGATCGGCGGCATCGTGCAGACTCAGGAACTGGAGACCATCACCAAGGTGCCGCTGCTGGGCGATATACCCCTGCTTGGGCTGCTGTTCCGCAGCAAGCGCAACAGCACCACGCAGAACACACTGTACGCCTTTATCCGCCCGCGCATCTTCCGGGCGGATGATTTCTCCGACCTGGTTGAGGCCAGCGCCGAGGCCGAAGCGGCAGCCTCGCCCCAGGCCGGCCACCCGTCCACGAACGGGGGTGCGGACGGTGAACGCTGAGGCGCCGGGGCGGCATGGCCATCCGCTGATCCGAGCATTGGAAGAATGCGCCGCTGTCGACGACGCACATGTGGCCGCCGCTTCGGACTTCGCGCGCCGCAATCGGCTGCCCCTCGACCGCGCCCTGGTACAGGCCGGCGCCCTGGACGAGGAGCGTGTGCTGCGGGTGGCGGCCGATGTTCTCGGGTGGCCGTTTGCCCCGTCGCTGTCCGATGAACCGCTGGACGAGGAGTTTCCCAGGCGCATACCGATCGATTTCGCCCGTCGCAATCAGTGCATTGGGCTGCGTGCTGAGGTCGGACTGCGTCTGGCGGTGTGCACGGCGCTGGAGCCAGAGCTGGTCGACGCGGTGGCGGCGGCGATGGACAGCCCGGTGCGTGCCGTGCTGGTGCCTTGCGCCGAGATTGCGGAGGCCATCACGCGATCGTATCAGGAAGGGGCGGAGATCACGTGGGACGGCGCCGACCGGCCGGGCGAGGGAGAGCTGTCCGGGCTGACGGACGCTGCGGGCAGCCGCCAGGACCTGCTGGCCGCCGTGGAAAGCGCCCCTGTCGTTCAGCTTGTCAACAAGCTGCTGTTCGAGGCGTTACGGGCGCGTGCCAGCGACATGCACATCCAACCGGCGGATCAGGGCTTCGTGGTCCGCTATCGCGTCGACGGTGTGCTCCATACCATTGCCACGTACCGGGCCAGCGTGCTGGCGCCCGTGGTCAGTCGCATCAAGGTTATGGCCCGCATGGACATCACGGAGAAGCGTCTGCCTCAGGATGGGCGGACCACCGTGCGTCTGGGCAACAAGGACATCGACCTGCGCATCTCGACAGTGCCCAGCAACTATGGCGAGCGCGTTGTGGTGCGCCTGCTCGACCGTTCGGCCGGTGTCTTCGGCCTGGAGGAGCTCGGGATGAGCCCCGAACACCTGGCCGTCATGGACCAGATCGTCCGGCGGGAGCACGGCATGTTCTTCTGCACCGGGCCGACGGGCTCGGGCAAGACCACCACGCTCTATGCGGCGCTGCAGCGGATCGACAGCAGCGAGCGCAACGTAATCACCCTGGAAGACCCGATCGAATACCATCTGCCGGGCATCACACAGTTGCCGGTAACGGGCAAGAAGGGCATGTCCTTCGCCTCGGGTCTGCGCAGCATACTGCGCCAGGACCCGGACGTTATAATGGTGGGGGAGGTGCGCGATGCGGAGACGGCCCGCATGGCAGTGCGCGCCTCGCAGACAGGCCACCTGGTGCTGAGCACCCTGCACACGAACGATTCGCCGGGCGCGGTGGCTCGGCTGATCGACCTGGAGGCGGAGCCCTTCCTGCTGGCCTCTTCGCTCTCGGCCGTGGTGGCCCAGCGCCTGGTGCGCCGCGTCTGCCCCCGCTGCGCCGAGCCCTGCAGGCCGAAGGCCCACGAACTGCGCGCACTGGGTGTGGATACGGCCGACGGAGACTACCGTCGCGGCAGCGGCTGCGAGGAATGCCTCGGCACCGGCTTTCGCGGCCGCATCGGGCTTTTCGAGATGCTGGTAGTCGACGAGCACATCCGGCAACTCATCCTCTCGCGCGACGACGCCATGACCATCCGTGAAGCGGCAGAGGAGGCCGGCCTTGTCTCACTGCGCCAGGACGGGGGGCGGAAGGCGGCCTGCGGAATGACCACGCCGGGCGAAGTGATCAGGGCGACGGGATCGGAGGTGCATGCGTAACGGCCATGGCGATCTTTGAGTACACGGCGATGCGCGAGGGCGGCGAGGCAGTCACGGGAACGCTCGACGCCGAGTCGGCCCGCCGCGCCCGCGAGCACCTCAGGGAGCACGGACTCTACGTGACGCGCATGTGCGAGGCCGGCGGCGACCGGCAGGGCGGGCTGTTCGGCCTGCTGCGGCGGCGCCGGCCCCAGCGGGTCCTCTGGTTCACGCGCCAGCTCCACCTGCTGGTGCTCACTGGCATGCCGTTGAGGGAGGCGTTGAGCAGCCTGGCGGGCAGTTGCCCCGCATCCTTGAGGCCCGTGGTGGTGGGGCTGCGCGACGACATTAGCAAGGGCGACACGCTGGCAGCGGCGATGGAGCGTCGTGGCGGATGGTTCGATCCCCTCTACGTCAGTATGGTGCGCGCCGGAGAGCGGAGTGGCGAACTGGCCGAGCTGCTGGGGACGATCACCGACTACATGCAGTCGAAGGAGGATTGGCGCCGGCAGATGCGTGCGGCCCTGCTCTACCCCAAACTGGTGGCGGTTACCGCCTTCGGGGTCGTCGTCTTCCTGATGAGCGCCGTGGTTCCGCGGTTCATCGAGGTAATAGCGCAGCGCGGGGGCCAGTTGCCCTGGCCGACGCGGGCGCTCCGCTCGGCGAGCGGCCTGTTCGGGGCGCACTGGCCGCTGATCCTGGCGGGCCTTGTGGCGCTCTGGGGCGGCTGGCGATTGCTGTTGACGCGCTCCGCTCTGAGGCTGGCCCTCGCCGGCTGGACTCTGCGCCTGCCGGCGGTTGGCGAACTGCGCCGCAAACAACTGGCGCAACGCTTCGCGGTGATGTTGGGCGCGCTGCTGCGCGGGGGCATCGTGTTGACCGACGCTCTGCGCCAGATCGCCGACGGCGCCGAGGACCCGTTGCTGAAGCGCGAAGCGGAGCGCATTCGCCTGAACGTGGAGGAGGGAGGCCGGCTGGATTCGCTTTCGCGGGGGACCGCGGTCTTCCCGCCGTCCTTCGCCGATATGCTCTCTGCCGGCCAGGAGAGCGGTTCCCTCATTCCGGTCCTTGGGACGGCGGCGCGGGCCTACCGCGAAGATGTGGAGGCGGCCACAACGAAGGTGGCGGCACTGACCGAGCCCGCCGCCATACTGGCAGTGGCGCTCGTGGTGGCTTTCATCGTGGCAGCCGTGCTGCTGCCCGTGTTCGAACTGAGTAAGCTCCAATGATAGCCTTCAGAAGCGCGACCGGACCCAGGGTGACGAAACGAGACGCAGGAGCCCGCCGAGGCGGCTTCACATTGCTGGAGATCCTCATTGTCGTTGTCATCATCGGCATTCTGGCCGGTGTGGTTCTGCCGCGGTTCGTCGGCACAACGGACGTGGCGCGCCGAAACGCCGCCCGCGCCGAGATGCGGAGCCTGATGACGGCGTTGGAGACCTTCAGGGTCTACTACGGCCGCTACCCGACCAACAGCGAGGGCCTGCGTGCCCTGGTGGAGCGGCCGGCAGACGCGGAGCGATGGCCGCCGGGCGGGTTCCTCGACTCCGAGGTCGTGCCCGAGGACCCGTGGGGCAACCCGTACCTCTACCTGCAGCCCGGCGCACACGGTCCGTATGACCTGGTCTGCCACGGCGCTGACGGCAGCCCCGGCGGCCAGGGCGAGGGTGCAGACATCGTTTCCTGGAACCTCAAGGGTGAGTGATGCTGTTCGGCCTGTCGGAACACTCGAGGGGCGGATTCACTCTCCTGGAATTGCTGATCGCTGTGGCAGTGATCGGCATGACGGCGGCTATTGCCGCTCCGCGGATCGGCGCCGTTGCAACGCGACTGAGCCTGCAGGCCGCCGGCCGGCAGGTCGAAGACTTCGCGCGCAGGGCCCAGGCCGAGGCGGCCAACCGCGACCAGCCCGTCCGGCTGAACTATTCCGCTGCGCAGACCGTCTACGTGGCGGATGGCAACGCGGTTGCGCGCTCAATGCCGGCGGACGTGAGCCTCTCGGTAAGCGGCCGGGGCGCCGGTGCGCTCCACGTCTTCCCCGGCGGCTACATCACCCCCCACCGCGTGGAGCTGCGCAACGCGGCGGGGGCCGTTGCCGTTTCGTTCACGGGGACTGGCGTTCACTTCTCGGAGGGCGGATGATGCGCACAGGGGCCGTGCTGCTGGAGGTGTTGCTCGCTGCTGCAGTCCTGGCGGCGGGCACGGCGGCGCTGCTATCACTGGAGGTCCGGACGCTGGCGCGTCACCGGCGGGCTGCCAGGCTGAATCGCGCCTGCTGGCTGGCGGAAGAGGCCCTGTCTGAGCTGATGCTTGTTGGCCGGCTGGATGCCGGTGTTACAGAGGGGCGCTCTGAGGCGGCATCGGGTCTCGAATGGGCGGCCACGGTGAGGCCCCTTGCTGTATCTGCAGACGGCCGGCTCGTCTCCGTCCGCGTGGACGTGCGGCAGGCGCAGCAGACGGTCTTCACCCTGCAACGGCTGGTATTCGCCCAATGAGGACCTTCATCCAGGCACGCAAGGCGTTCACGCTGGTGGAGGTGCTGCTGGCGCTTGCCCTCGTGGCGGCGGTGCTGGCAGCGGGCCATCGCGTGCTCGTCGGGGCGATCCAGCGGGATGGAATCGTGCGTGCCGAAGCGGAAGCATACAGTGCCATCTCCACGCTGGCGGAGGTCCTGCGCACCGACCTGGAGGGTCTCTACGATCCTGGAAGGGACGAGTCGCCCTTGATGCTGGCCTCAGGGGGGCCGTCCGGCGGGCGCGCACGCCTCTGTTTTTGCACCTCGACGCCGGCGCTGGAGGCGCCCGACGGGGTCTCGCCACTGGTCCGGTGGGTCAGCTACGAGGTCGTGCCGACCGGGGGGGCGCAGCCGGCGTGGTCCCTGCTGCGGGAGCAGCGGGGACTCGCGGACGGCCAGGGGCCGGCGCGAAGGACGGAGCTGGCCGCGCATATGGTGAGGGTGGTGCTGCAGGTGCATGACGGCTCCGGCTGGCGCGATGAGTGGCCTGCGGAGGGCGGGACGGGGCTCCCGCGTGCCGTGCGTGTGCAGCTTGTGGCCCGGTCGCAGGGCGTCACGCTGCTCCATGTGATCGATGTCTGCGGGGCTGGCGATGGGAGGGCGGATGGATGAGGCGCTGGGACCGCTCCGGGTTCGTGTTAGCCACGGTACTGGCGATCTGCGCTTTCGCATCGTTGATTGTGGCGCAGCTTGCGGTCTCGACGCATGCCGAGCTGGAACTCGCGCGCTCTCGCGCCCGGCGGGCTGAACTGCGCGTTGCCCTGGAGAGCGGTGTCAGCCTTGCCCGTGCCGTGCTGGCCGCAGAGATGGACGGGGAGGAGCCGGGGGTGCCGCCGCCCTGGGCGGGAGGGCCGCTCCGGATGCGGCTCGGCGAAGTCGACTGTACACTGTCGATCGAGGACGAAGGCGCCAAGTTCCCCGTGTCCTCGGTGTTGGGCGCCGCCAGCCGTGGTGGAGCGCGGCAAAGGACGATGGCTCTGGAAAGCTTCGTGCGCGATGCCGCTGAGGCCTTCGGGCTCGAAGCGGCCGTCCTGCGTGCATGGGTTGTGCAACGGCGTTTCCGGCTGAACCTGCCGGACAAGCTGGCCGGCGAGCCACTGTTCCGCAGCGCCGTCCATGCTCCGGCGGACGGCGCTCTGCCGCCGGAGGCGCAGCTCACAGTGTGGACGGCCGGCAGCGTCAACGTTAACACTGCGCCTGCGCCTGTCTTGCGCATGGCGGCTGGCGATGCGTCAGGACGCTTCGTCCAGGCCCTGCTGAAACGCCGCTCGGACGGGCCGCTGCAGAGTGAAGCTGAGGTGGCGGCGTTGGCAGGGCTCACGAGACCGAGACGGGGCGTGCAGTTCGCCACGGCCAGCAGCACGTTCGCCGTGACGGTTCATGTTCGGGCCGGTCCCTCGCGTATGGCGCGCCGAGTGGTTTTGCGCCGCGAGCGGGGCGGTGTCAGGGTGATTGCCCGGCTGCGGGCAGCGAGCGGCCGGACACCGAAGGAGTCGAGGCCCACGACCGTCGCGGCACTGCTGAGGGCTGCGGGCCTGCAGACCGAAACGATGGAGGACGGAAGATGAGCCTGCTTGGCGGTATCGATGTCGGCGTCGACGCCGTGCGTGGCGTGGTCGTTGACCCGGAGCAGCAGCGGGTGGTCCGCTGGGCCGAGGTGCCGCTGCCCGCCGAGGAGGTCAATGAAGAGGGGCTGGCCGCGGCGCTGCGCGCGTTGCGCCGGAGGCTGCGCACGGGCGGCATGGCCATCGGCATAACATCGGATATGCCGACGGTGGTGACCCGAATGGCTTTGCCGTTTGGCGAGCCCCGCCGCATCGGCGACGTGGTCCATTATGAGCTGGAGTCGCGCCTGCCGTTCGAGGTGTCCGAGTGGGTCGAGGGATTCTCGTTGACCGAGTGTGCGAAGGACTTCGCGGAAGTCCTTGCGTTCGCGGTTCGCAGGAAGGACGCCGAGGCATTGCTGTCGGCTTCTTTATCGGCAGGCATCCATCCGCGCGTGATGGTGTCGCGCCCGGCGGCGATCGGGGCCCTGGCTGTGTCGGCGGGTGACGGCCAGCCGCTGGTGATCGCATGGAAGGAGGGCGAGAGGGCCGACATCGCTGCCGCAGGGGAACGGCTGCGGGTTGCGCGCTCGGTGCGGCTGACGGAGCAGTCCGGCGATGCCGCCGGGCTCGATGCGGCGGTGACCGCCACGGCCGTTGCAGCCGGCCTCTGCCCGGAGGAATGTGAAACTGTAGTGCTGCCCGGGCAGGCCGGCTGGCTGGCCGCCCACATCGTGCCCGAGCGCGGGACGGAGGGCGCCGCAGGTGTGCAGTATGCCCCGGCGATCGGTGCGGCGCTCTGCGCGGCAGAGCCCTGGCACGTGGATGTGGCGCGCTCGCTGCGGGGGGCGGGCGGCTGGCTGCGGGCTACGGGCCCGGCGCTGACGGCGGCGCTTGTTGCGGTGCTTTTGGCGGGGTGCGTGTTTGCCGTCAGCGCCTGGCGCCGAGGCCGCCTCTTCGGACAGGTTGCGACATCTGCGCAGGAGCGCATCACTACCATATGGCGGGCCGCCTATGGCGCCGAGGCCCTTCCGGCTGACCCTGTGGCCCGCATGGTATCGGACCTGCGGGCTGCCTCCTGGCAGGGGGAGCAGGACGCCCTGCGTCCGACGCGTCCGTTGGAACGTCTGCGTTCTGCGACCGGGGCGCTTGCGCCCGTTGAGGGGCTCAACCTCAACGGTTTCAGGATCACGCACACTGGCATGGTTCTGGCGTGCACGGCCGAGAGTCTCTCCGCCGCCGACCGGGCAGTGGCGGCCTTGCAGGAGGAGTTTGGCGGCACGGCCGGGGCTCGCAGTCCCATCGCCGTGGAGCCGGGCCGCTATGCTTTTGAGCTACGAGTTGCATGGGGAGGGCCGGGCCGATGACAAACCTCGCCCGCCGGCCGCGGACGACGACGCTCGTGCTGGCTGCGTGCGCAGTCGCCGTGTGGTGCCTTGGCATAGCCCTGCACGGCTGGTGCGAACGCACGGAGGCCCGGGCCGTGCGAGCCCAGAAGATGGCCTGGGAACTGCACAGGGCCGCTGTGCCCCTGGCGCAGGCACGTCGGCAAGGAGCGACAATCCCCCGGTTGAGTCGCGCCGAAGCCGGCTCCTGGGCCTACTGGGAAACCGTGGCCCGCGCCAGCGGCGTGCCGATGGCCTCGGTGCAGATAACCCCGGCGTTCACTGCCACCGAACGGGCCGGCATCGTGCTGCTGGAGACGCGAGTGGCCCTCGACGCGGTGTCGCTGGAGCAACTGCTGACCTTCATCTACAATGCGCGCGCCGGGCATGTTCCGTTGCGGTTTGCGTCGGTCGACGCCGCCGGCGCGGGCCGCGACGACTGGGACGCGACGCTTGCCGCCTATCTCTACTTTGAGGAGGCCGGCGCGGACGCCATACCCCGGCCGCGCTGAGGCGTCCCGGCCGCAGCAATGGGCGAATGGGAAGTCATGGACATGACGATGCAGAAGGAGCGCATCATGACGCAAGCAGTCAGCCGCCGAAACTTTCTCAAGTCCGTAGGGGAGGGCGCTGCCGCGGCGGCCCTATCGGCCTGGTTGCCCCGTCTGGCAGCCGCCGGTGAGGGGCCAGATCGGCTGAACGTGCTTTTCATCGGTGCGGACGATCTGCGCTGCGAGCTTGCCTGCTACGGGCGCAGCCACATCCATTCGCAGAACATTGACCGGCTCGCGCACGAGGGCGTGCTCTTCCAGCGGGCTTACGTTCAGCAAGCGGTCTGCGCGGCATCGCGGGCGAGCTTCCTGACAGGATGTCGCCCCGACACCACCACTGTCGACTACCCGTACAACGACTACTTCCGCGAGGAGTTCCTGCGCGAGCATCCGACGCTGCACACCTACTTTCACCAGCGCGGTTACTACGCCCGTTGCCTCGGTAAGATCCATCATGGCTGGGTCGACGACCTGGCCCGGCTCTCCGAGCCGTACTTCAGCGGCGGCAAGACGGGGGGCGGAGGCTGGCGCGGCTACGTCCTGCCCGCGAACATTGAGAAGGCAGAACAGGGCAGTCCGCCCCCCACGGAGATGGCCGACGTGGCCGACACTGGATACCGCGACGGGCGGGTGGCCGAGGAGACGGTCGCCACGCTGCGGCGAGCTGCCGAGCAGGACAAGCCGTTCTTCCTGAGCGTCGGATTCTACAAGCCTCACCTGCCCTTCGCAGCCCCGAAGAGGTACTGGGACCTATACGACCGCGACAAGATCGACCTCTCGCCGAATCCCTACATCCCCGACGGCGCGCCTCCGTACGCCCCCGCCAGCTTCGAGCTGCCGAGCTACGAAGGGCAGCTCTGCAAGGACGGAGCGCCCGTGGCCCCGGACACTGCGCGCCTGCTGCGCCACGCCTACTACGCCTGCGTCAGCTTCATTGATGCGCAGATAGGCAAGGTGCTCGACGAACTCGAACGCCTCGGCCTGCGCGATAACACCGTGGTCATGCTCTGGGGCGATCACGGGTGGCACCTTGGAGACAACGGCTGCTGGGGAAAGCACACCAACTATGAGCGCGCAACACACGCGCCGATGATCGTCTCCGCGCCCGGCTTCGACAACGCGGGCGCCGTCTGCGACGCCCTGGTGGAGTACGTCGACATCTTCCCCACGCTGACGGAACTGTCGGGGCTTGAGACGCCGGGCTACTGCGAGGGCCTGAGCATGGTGCCGTTGCTGCGCGAGCCGAACCGTGAATGGAAGGACGCTGCCTTCAGCCAGTATCCGCGCGGCAACATGGAGGGCTACGCCATCCGCACCGATCGCTACCGCTACGTGGAATGGCGCAAAAAGAGCGACAGTGCGCTCATAACGCGCGAACTCTACGATCACCACATCGACGGCATCGAGTCGACCAGCATCGCCGGGCGCCCGGAGAATGAGGCGCTTGTGGCGGAGCTTGCCAAACGCCTACGGGCCGGCTGGCGGGCCGCCCTGCCGTAGCGGACCGGTTACCTGCGTCAGACATGCACGTGAGGGCAGGCGCCCCCGCCAGAACCCGTCGTCGCCCCGGCTTCGCGGCCTCGGCCGCTCTCCTTGATCCGCCGTTTGGCGTTGGCCGGCGTGGTGGCAGGCTCCTCACTGCTGACCGTCGCCGATGACCCACTGCTTGCCTTCGATCATCGGGGTGCGGTATGTGGCCTCGATCCGGCCTGTCTTCTCCAGGTGGTCGACGCAGGCGCGAACGCAGCCGCGCGCGCCGCATATGCTGCGATGGCGGAACCGCCGGTCCAGGAAACGGTAATACGACGGCGGGTTGTTCGGGTCGGAATCCTCGTCGAGGAAGGGCGAGAATCGCGGGTCCCAGCCCTGGTGGACGCGAGCGCACTTCGCGCAGTCGAGCGGGGCGTGACGGAACACGCGACCGCCCGTCGCCTCGTCGGCGACGGCGACCTCGACGCTTCTTTCGGCGGCTATGGCGTCGGCCGGGCACGCGCGAACGCATGCGCCACAATCGTCGCAGACGCTGCCCGTGAACAGGGGCGTCGGTTCAAGTTCGGCGTCGGTCAGCACGGCGAAGACGCGCTGGCGAGGGCCGAACTGCGGCGTCATGAATAGCTTGGTGTGGCCGAGTTCTCCCAGGCCGGCGGCGCAACCGATGACGCGCAGGCTCAGCATAGCGTCGGGCTCCGGACCGCCCTCGCGAACCGGGCGCCCCTGGTGGGCGCCGAAGGGGTTGTGGAAGGGCACCGAGGTGTAATGCCTCTCCTCCAGCCACATGATCACCTTCCGCAGCATGTGGGGCGCAAGCACTTCGTTCAGGTACTGATACGAGTCGCAGTTGTATGCCTGCCAGTAGTTGCCCTCCTCAATGGTCTTCAACGCGCCGCGCACCATGCGCACCGCCATGGCGATGACGCTGCGGGTATGGCTGAAAACGGAGCGCGGGTGGACTTCGAAGGGGGCATGTTCGAACCGGCTGATCGGTGCGATGCCGACAAGGTCGGCGCCCGCACCCAGGGCTATCTCCTTCACGGACTGCGTGAGTTCCTGCACCTGGCTCATCTGCTTCCACCTGTCAGGGCCTCTGTTTGGCGCCATTGTAGCGGCAGCGGCGCGGGCGTCGAGCGTCCGCCGTTCGGCAGGGGGCCGCCGCTTGCGGCGGCGGGGGCGATGGGGTATGCTATGACTATCCTCTGGTGACCATAGCTCAATTGGATAGAGCACCAGACTGTGGCTCTGGGGGCTGTGGGTTCAAATCCCACTGGTCACCCCATCGCCCACTATGGCCCGGCGGGTGCGCCGCATGCGCGAGACCTGTCGGGCCCTTTCTATGTCGGATCCGGGCCCTGGGCCTGCCCGTTGTCGGTGTCCAGGATGTCGAGCAGCCGTCTGCGCTGCTGTGCAGAGATGCTGCCCTTGTCGGCGGCGACCTGGAGGGTCTGTATCCCAAGCGCGCAATAGAGGCCGAGCAGGTCGGGTGCCTGCTGCCTGATGGCTCTCAGGTGGCGCTCCACGGTGTCGATGTCGCCGCGTTCCACGGGGCCGGTGAGCGCGGCGGGCAAGCCGACGCGCTCCAGGTTGCTGACGGTTCCCTTGACCAGCGGCAGAAGGGCCGGAAGGGCCTCAGGGGGTGCGACTCCGGCCTGCGAGGCGAGGCGCACGGCCGCCGCCTGGAGGGCCACCAGGCCGTTGGAGGCGAGGACGGCGGCGGCGTGGTAGAGCGCCTTGTGTTCTGTCGCCACGCGCACAACGTGCATGCGAAGAGCCCGGGCGACGTCGTCCAGCACGGCGACAGCAGGAGAGTCGCCCTCGATGCAGCAATAGGAACCTGACAGCAGGGCGAGGGCCTGATCGACGGTTGCGAAGCTCTGCAGGGGGTGCAGGCTGCCGGCATGCGCGCCGCAGGTGCGCACGTCTGCGAGGATGCTGGAGGTCAGCGCTCCGCTGCAATGGGCAACTACCGCGCCGGCCTTCAGTGCGCGGCCTCGTCCGAGCGCAGCGGCCACATGGCGGACGGCCTCGTCCGGCGTGGTGATGAAGAGCAGGTCGGCCCGGGGCGCCAGCTCGCACGGATCGTCGGTCGGCCTTCCCGTGCCCGCCAGCGCGCATGCCTGCCGCGCCGAGCTTACGGTGCGCCCGCTGGCGCCGAGGAAGGTGTAATCTGCCTCACTGAGCAGTCTGGCCAGCGCGCTGCCCACTCGGCCCGGCCCGACGATGGCGAAGCGCAGCGGCATGGGCATCTCCAGGCTGGCGAAAAAGTGTGTCGGGCAGGATAGCAGCGGCCGGGCACGGGCGTCAAAGCCCTACTGCAGGTTGGTATGGCGTTCGTCGAGGAGGCGCTCGGGTATGCCTTCGCGTTCAAGGATGGAGTAGAGGATGGCGTCGGTATACAGCAGCACGGCCTCCTCGAACAGGGTGTTGTTGTAGGGTCCCAGAACGTAGCGATAGCTCTGCTTCACATCCTCGCCCGTTACGGGCATCACGAGCACGTGATCGGAGAACGCGGTCACGCGCGAACCGGCATCGGCCGTGATCGCCGCTACCTGCGCCCCGGCGTCCCTGGAAATCCTTGCCAGTTCGACGGTTGTGACGGTAGTGCCGGAGCAACTGATGGCGATCAGCAGGTCGCCTCCGGTGATGCGCGGGCAGGTGGCCTCTCCGGGAACGTGGACTTCGAAACCCATCTGCATCAGCCGCATCGCGAAGCACTCGGAGATGAGGCCGGAGCGCCCCTTGCCCGTGATGAACACACGCCTGGCGGTCAGCATCATCTGGACCAGTCTCTCGGCCTGGGCCGGGTCCATGTCGTCCAGCAGCCTGCGGATGCCCTCCAGGCGAGTCCGCAGGATCGCGAGGAAATCAGTCTCGGGGCTCATCCTGTCCATCTTCACTTCCGCGCACCTGTTCCCAGCGCATCAGTTCGGACACCTTGCCCAGGGTGCTGCCCTGGTCGATCTCGGCCATCTCCCGCTCCTCGCGCTCCAACACCGACTGAGCGCGGTTTGCCACTTCCACGGCTCTCTCCTGAGGGATCACTACGACGCCGTCGTCGTCACCGACAATCCAGTCACCGGTCCGGATGTACTGCCCGCCGATGGTGAGGGGCACGTCGATCATGCCCATGCCTTTGGGCTCGCCTGCCACGGGGGTGACCAGCGACGCGAACGCGGGGAAGCCCATCTCGCGGATGTTCATGGTGTCACGGATTGCGCCGTCGATGACGATGCCTGCCAGCTCGCGCTGCAGGCAGCTCATCGTGGCCTTCTCGCCCCAGACCGCCGGTGGGCGGCCCCCGGCGTCCACGACCAGCACCCAGCCGGGTTCGGCGCGGTCTATGGCCTCAACCGGCTTGGCCCAGTCCCCGGGGTAGGTCCAAACCGTCAGCGCCCGGCCCACCATCTTGGCCCCCGGCACGATGGGGCGCACGCCCTCGATGGCGCCCGCATTGTGAAGCGCTTCGGTCACATCCGCGGCGGAGGTGCGCAGCAGCATGTCGCGCATGCCGGACAGATCGGCGCGCTTGAACAGTTTCGTTTCGACCGGCTGGCCGGACTGAATCGCTGTGAGGATCGCCCGGGCCGCCGCCGTGGCGTCCGGCGCCTTGGTGATGGCGCCGCCCACGATGATGATGCTGGCCCCCGCCTGGACTGCGCGCGGGGCGGTTTCGCTGTTGATGCCTCCGGCGACGGCAACGGGTATGCTGACGGCCCCTGCGACCGCCTGCAGGTCGTCGAAGGGGACGGCGCCTTGCATCTGCAGGTCTATGGGCGTGTGGATGCAAACGGCGGCTGCGCCCATCCTTTCGACCTCTCTTGCCCGCCGGACCATGCTCTCGCGATCGCCGACGCCGAGCAGGTCGACGACCACCTCGGCGTCGTAACGCCGGGCGGCGGCGACGCATTCCTGGACGGTCGAGTCGCTGGCAGCGCCGAGCACATGGACGACGTCCGCGCCGGCTTTCGCGGCGCTCTCTGTCTCAACGCGCCCGGCGTCCATCACCTTCATGTCGGCCACAACCGTGGCCCGGGGGAACTCGCGCCGCAGCGCGCGCACGGCGTCGAGCCCCTCGCTCTTGATCAGGGGGGTGCCCGCCTCCACACGGGTCACGCCGCCGGCAGTGGCCTCATGCGCGGCTCGCAGGGCCTGCTGCAGGTTGATGAAGTCGAGGGCGAGTTGTAGAGTAGTCTTCATTGCCATTCCATGCCTGGTCGCACTGGGCGCTGCGCAACATTCGATTATGCGGCAGCCGACGCGGATCTTCAGGCTCAGCGGGCCTCGCGCGTGTCGGCGACGCAGCGGATGCGCAGGCGTCGCTTCAGTTCGTTCGGCTCCATCTCCTTGTCAGTTTCTATTACGACATGCGTCGGCAGCTCGGGAAAGACGTCGAAGTAGTTGTCGCTGAAACGGGCATCGGCACCCTCGACCCGCAGCCAGACGCCTTTGGCAAAACACCAGTTGGTGAGCCGCAACTGATAGCGCCGATCAGCCAGCCGCTCAACCTCTGTCTGCCATTCGGGCCTGGCGAAGTCGAGGTGCTTATGCGGCAGCATGAAGGCGGTGTTGCGCGCCACTTCCCGTCCGTTGTCGAGCAGGCGGCACCAGAGATAGACATCCGCCGGGTCGCCGTCCTGCAGGCTCTCTGGCGCGATACGCGCCGCACGCAGAAGCCCGTTCGGCTCCACACAGCACGGCACGCGCTCCACCCACTGCTGGTCGCCGTTTAGTCGCCCGAAGCCGTAGATCACCTCGCCCTCGAACTGCGCGGGCAGGTCGTTGACGACGACCAGCTCGTACGCGCCGTCGTTGGTGCCGAGGAGGATGGGGAAGGCCGGAGCGAAGAAGCGGCGCGCGTAGTAGTAGAGGGCTTTGGGGCGCTTCTTCCAGTCCAGGCAGCTCCAGCTTGTGACCGGCCAGCAATCGTTGTGCTGCCAGAACAGTGCGCCGGCCGTTCGGAACTTGCGCGAGCGCCAGTAATCCACCGCCAGCTTGACCGCTTCGCCCTGCATAAGCTGCATCAGGTAGACGGTATCTTCGAATGAACCGGGAATCCGGAAGAACTCCGACAGCAGTTTGTAGAGCCGCGCCGTTCCGTCGCGCGCTTTCTGGCGCTGTTCCATTCCCCGGCTTTGCATGTGGTGCTCGGCGGCGGGTATGTAGTCACGGATGGTCTCGAGCGTGGGGGGCGCCTGGAAGCCGAACTCGCTGACGAACCGGCCCGGGAAGCTCTGCTGACTGCGGGGGTGCATCCAGCCCCACCAGGGCGACCAGTTGTGCTGGTCGCCGTGGGTGGGCGCATTGGGCTGCGGACCGCCGTAGGGGCTGCCGGCCCAGTAGGGACGCGTGGGGTCTATCCGTTCGCACAGTTCGGGCAGCAGCTCCTCGTAGATGCGCTCGCCGGGCAGGCGCTCGTACTGGCGGTTCAGCCAGGCGCACTCGTTGTTGCCGCACCAGAGCACCAGCGAGGGATGATTCCGCAATCGCTGTATGGCCTGTTCGGCCTCTACCCTGACGCTGTCCACGAACTCCGGCAAGTGGTCGGGATATGGGCTGCAGGCGAACATGAAGTCGGTCCAGACCATGATGCCGTTGCGATCGCAGGCGTCGAAGAACTCGTCTGCCTCGTAGATTCCGCCGCCCCAGATGCGCAGCATGTTCATGTTGGCGTCAGCGGCGAGGGAGACCAACTGCTCGTAGTCGCCGGGCGTGGCGCGGGGCAGAAAGCTGTCGATCGGTATCCAGTTGGCGCCCCTGCAGAAGATGGGTTCCCCGTTCACGTGCACAACGAACGACTCGCCCTCTTCGTCTTCCTCGCGCCGCAGCTCGACCTGGCGCAGGCCGACGTCGAGCTGTCGGGACGTGACATCGTCCGTTCCGAGCGAGAGCTCGACATTGAGGCAGTAAAGGTTCGCCTCACCGAAACCCGCCGGCCACCAGAGCCGTGGCTGCTCAACCGGCAGCGTCACGGCGAGCGTGTGAGTGCCGGCGTCCAGCTTACACGAGGCGCTGTCCGACTCGGCCGTTCCGTGCCCCGTCAGCTCTGCGCACATCGTTGCGTCACATTGCTCTATCAGTTCGAGCGCGCATCGCGCGGTGAGCAGCGGTCTGTGTGGCTCGCTCCAGTCCACTTCGTAGCTGACGTCTGCGATACGGCCGCGGCTGTATCCTTCGAGCCGTATCGGGCGCCACACGCCGCTTGTGTTCAGCTCAGGTCCCCAGTCCCAGCCGCCCGCGTACTGGGCCTTGCGCAGGTAGGAGCGCGCCCTGCCGAACTCCACCTCGATCTCCAGCTCGCTGTCGGCTTCTTTGAGTCTCTGAGCGCCGAGCTCGGGCGACTCGAACAGTATCAGCAGTTCGTTGCCCTCGCTGCGCAGAAGGTCGGTCACGTCCCAGCGCCAGGCGACGAACATGTTGTCGCTGCGGCCCAATCGTTCCCCGTTCAGGCACACGTGCGCGAGCGTGTCCAGACCGTCGGCCACCAGCTCGACGCGTTTCTCGCCGAGCAGTGTTTCGGGGCAGTCGAATACGCGCCGATAGAGCCAGTGCTTCCGCGCTACCCACTGCACCTCCGGCTCGTTCATGCCGTAGAAGGGGTCGGGTATCCTTCCCTCGCGCATCAGGTCCAGATGCACGCAGCCGGGCACCTGTGCCTTCAGCCAGGGCGCCTGCTGATGGCGCTCGGCGAGCGGATCGGTGGACTCAGCTTCTTGGAACTGCCAGGCGCCGCCCAGGTCAAGGCTCATCATGGAAGTCGCGCTCCTGCGGTTGCATGCTCAACGGACGAAGACCTGTCCGGCGTCGACCACCAGCGTCTGGCCCGTGATCTTCGCCGCTCGGCTGCCGGCAAGGAAGGCGACGGCCTCGCCGACATCCTCCCACGTTATCTCCTTCTTCAGCGCCGTAAGGCCCACGTAATGGGGGATCACTTCTTCCGGCTCAATGCCCCGCTTGGCGGCGATGGCGCGGATGTAGTCCTCGTTCCAGATGTTGGACCCTTCGAACACGTTGCCCGGACAGACGCTGTTGACGCGTATGCCATGCTCCGCCAGGTCCAGGGCCCAGCCGCGGGCGAGGTGAATCTCGCCCGCTTTGGTGGCGTTATAGGCGCTGTTATGCTTGCTGGGTTCGAGTCCGCTCTTGGAAGAAAGATTGATGAGGCTGCCGCCGGTGCCCTGGCGGATCATGCAGCGTGCCGCCTCGCGCGCCACCAGAAAGTAGCCGGTCAGGTTGATGTCGAGCGTGCGCTGCCAGTCCTCAAGCGGGAAGTCGCTCAGCGGGTGCGCGGGCGCTATGCCGGCGCAGTTGACCACGATGTCCACCCCGCCGAGTTCGCGCACGGCGCTCTCGAACAGCTCCGCCACCTGCTGCTCGCTGGTCACGTCGGCGTGCAGCGGCAGGCCGGCGGCTCCGCCGCCCGCTTCGGCGATGATGTCGGCGGTCTCGGCGGCTGCGTCCTCGTTGATGTCGGCCAGCACGACATTGGTGCCCTTGCGGGCGAGGGTCAGCGAAATGCCGCGTCCCAGGCCGCTGCCAGCGCCGGTTACCAGGGCGACCCGGCCGGCCAGGTCGCCGCTGCCCTCCTCGCCGGTGGCCAGTTCATGCCGAAAGCGCTCCACCTCCCACTCGCGCATCCACTGTATCCATCGGTCTTTCAGCGGCCTCGGCCCGCCAAAATGGGCCGCGACGCAGAGCGTCTCCAGCGACGCCTTCATCGTGTCGGTAACCGATTTCAACAGCTTGGCGGTCGGCGCTGCGCAGAACAGGCCGAGCGCGTCGACGATGAGGCAGAGGGGGGTGTTCTCACCATCTTCCCGGGCGCAGAGCGCCGCGCTGACGGCGTCCGGCAGTTCCGCGGGTTCCTCATGGCGTTCCACGCAGACCGGGGCGGCCTTGCAGTAGACCGCCTGGTCGGGGGTCATCGGGGCAGTGCTGCACAGCTCCGGCGCCTGGGGCAGCTCAAGGAAGTTCTTCACCATATCGTCGTCGCTGAAGCGCACGAGGGCGGGCCGGCCGAAGACGCCTGCGTAGAAGCGCCGCGCCGTCGCCGCGACGCGCGCCACGGCCTCGCGACGCCGGCGCGAACTCATGCGTTCCAGCACGCGCATTGTCGTTTCCCCTGAACCCGCCTCGGCCGCAGCCTCGATAGTCTCGAAGACCTTGTCGGTGAGGGCCAGGGCGCGGTCGGCATCCTCGCAGGTGACGAAGAGGCCGTGGTTCTCCAGGAAGATCACCTCCGGTCGCGTGGCGTGCTCGGCTTCGTAGTCGGCCAGGCGGTCGCGCAGGTCGGCGGCAAGCACGTAGCCTGCGCCGACGAACGGCACGTAGAGGTGCGGCGGCTCGAGGTCAGCGAACAGGCCGTCGAGCGCCTCGCGCCCCCCTGCCGCGCACAGCAGGCCGTTGATCACGGAAGGATGTGTATGCACCACGCAACGCCGGAGCATGGCATGCAGGCTGGTTTCGACGGAGGGGCGGCCGGGCAGCTCGTCGCGGCATGCCGCTACCAGCCGGGCAAGCACGGCGGCCTCGCGCTCCTCGGCCTCCATGGCTGCAATCTCGTTGTCGTCGAGTATGGCGATGCACTCCGCCACGTCCACCAGGCGATATCCGCTTCCCTCCTGCATCTGACCCAGCGCGGTTCCGCTGGCCTTGACGTACATGCGTGCGCCGCCGTCCGTCTTCACGCTGGTGTTGCCGCCGCCTCCCTGCACCAGGCGTGGATCGCGACCCACACCGTGCGAGATCCTCAGCATGTCCTGCAGGTCAGCATCCACAGCTCTCTCCCATTTCCAGAATAACCCGTGGCAGGCGCGTGTGGCCAGCCCCCGGCTGGGCCACACCGCGCATAGGTTAGCCGATTGGCGGGCAGGCAAGCAACCGGAAGGATGGCTGCGAAGACGGCCGGCGGCCTCAGCGGGCGCGCGTTTCTCTTGACAGTGCGCGGGTCTCTGGGGTATCCTCAAGGGCTGATACGCGATGGGGGCGTAGCTCAACTCGGATAGAGCATCGGACTGTCGATCCGAAGGTTGTGGGTTCAAGTCCCATCGCCCTCGCCACACGTAGCAACGGCGCAAGGCCCTGCCCGGCGGGGTCTTGCGTCTTCTTTGTTGGTCGCCCGTTGTCTCGCCGCTGAACGCCTCAACCGCCGCCGCAGCCTGCGCGCGCTGCCCCCAGCAGGCGCTCTGCATTTGTCCGGAAGACCGCTTCGATCTGGTCTCGCCGCAGGCGCCGCTCCTCGCAGACGTCTTTGACGGCCTTGAGCGCCTCGTACATGAACAGCGTGTAGCGCGCTTCGACCTGCGGCGGCTCGTGTGCGCCTTGGTTGAAGTGGAAATCGGCGCTGGTGCGGTTGATGTAGCGGCGCCCCTGCCACTGCCGACGGCCGCGCATGTAGAAGACCGGGTTGTCGGTGCCGTACAGGAGTCGCTCCGGGCCGAACAGTTCAAACGCCAACCTTAGCACGTCAGGGTTGAGCACGGCGCTGATGTCGAAGACCAGGCCAGGGTCGTCGGCGAGCGGGGGCAATCCCTCCTCGGCATGCGGCAGCGTGTAGCAGCGTCCCAGGTGGGCGATCACCAGGCCTATTTGCGGATAGTTCTCCCGGATCTCTTTCACCTCTCGGATGTTGTCCGGGTGGGGCAGGCGTTCGGCCTTCGGCACGTGCAGCGTGATCCACGCCCGGCGTGCGTTGGCGACCTCTAAGGCGTGCCGGGGCAGGAAGTCGAAGATGGATGCCTGCTGGTGGCGGTCACGCGTGTTCGGGTCGCTTCCGATGAGGCTGTAGTACGGTTTCAGGCCTACCACGGCCGGTTTGGCCAGTCCCGCTTCGACCCGCGCGGCGCTCCATTCCGGCAGCAGCAGCGCCAGTGCGTGCCAGCCGCGCTCCAGGCATTCGGAGCGCGTGTACTCATTGGCGGCTTCCACGTCGTAGTCCCGGCTGGGAGGGCCCATGGCGATGCAGGTGACGTCCCGCTCAGGCAAGACCGTGCGAATGCAGCGCTCTGCCGTCCCGGCCGGCAGGGGGCCGCTGACTTCGTTGACCCAGAACTGCTGGCGCATCTGTTGCGTCATGGGCCGCAGCCGTTGCTCAGAGCGCGCGAGGTGAATGTGGGCGTCCACTACGTGCCGGGGCATCCAGCCCTCCAGGTGTTCATTCCAGAACTCGCGATCCCGCTCGCGGTAGTCCCATACGTGGCAGAGGGGTATCGGTTTCATGCGTGTGCCGCTTCGTCCAGAGTGGGCAGGTCATCTATGTATTGCCGCAGCAGCGAGCGGTATGCAGTTGCATCCGGGCCCGGGCTCACGGCGTCGCGCACGGGGGCCATCTCGAGGGCGAGCCGGGCCAGGTTGCTGTTGCGGTCCGTGAGGGCACGGGCGAGGATCGCCGCACCGAGGGCGCTGGCATCCCTCTCCATTACCCGCTCCACGCAGTGACCGGCGACGTCCGCTATGATCTGCGCCGGCGTCCGTGCGCCAGTTGCACCGCCGGCCAGTATCAGCCGCTCCACGGGGGCGCCCGATCTGGTTAGGAAGTTCAGGTAGCGGGCAAGCTCGAAGGCGAGACCCTCCTCGACCGCCCGCAGCACGTGGGCCCGCTCGTGGCGGAGCCGCAGGCCGTCCAGTCGGCCCCTGGCCTGCGGGTCCAGGCCGGCGCCCCCGCCGGGCGCCAGCAGGGGGCGGAAGCGCACACCGTCCGCCCCGGCGGGAACGCTGTCGATGAGCGCAGTTGCTTGCTGCGCCGTCAGAGCGTCGAGACCCAGCATCCGCAGGGCCCATTC
Organism: uncultured candidatus Brocadiaceae bacterium; assembly: GCA_964421565.1. Taxonomy (GTDB): domain Bacteria; phylum Planctomycetota; class Brocadiia; order SM23-32; family SM23-32; genus CAYQXJ01. The sequence goes on along the minus strand of CAYQXJ010000003.1, from coordinate 6,632 downwards.
GAAGGCGGAACCGCCGTTTACCAGCGACAGTATCTGACCGTAAAGCCCTTCCACCAGGTGCGTGCATACGAAGGCGGACGAGACGGCCAGCGGCGGCAGGTCGGATGTCACAGATAGCAAGACCCACGCCGTGCCCGCCCCGAGCATTACGTCCCCGGCGGAGGCGGCGCCGCAGCCGAGCGCGGCGGCGTACTGGTCGTGGACAGCGGGGCTCACCGGCACGCCGACCGGCAAGCCGGTCGACTCGGCGACGCTCGCCAACAGGTTGCCGGCCGGCTCCCGTGGGGGCTGCAGGTGGGGAAGGAGCTCTTCCTCGATCTCCAGATAGGCCAACAGGGCCGGGTCTGCCCGACCCAGGCGGGGGTTGTACAGCAGGCCGAGCGAGAGCGACGTGGCGTCGTGCGCGCGCCGCCCGCAGAGACGATCGACGATCACATCGCCGACGAAGCCGAGGCGGTGCGGCGGCGCGAGCATGTCGGGCTTCTCTTCGCGGATGCGCAGTATCTGTGCCATGGCGAGGCCGGCGCCGGCATGGCCGACATGCTCTGCGAGCCAGTCGGAGCCGAGCTCCCCCGTCAGCCTGGACGCCCACGGGCCGGCCCGCCCGTCGAGCCAACTGATGACGGGGCCCAGCGGACGGTCCCGACCGTCCAACACCTGCAGGGCGCCGCCCTGGGCCGAGACGCCAACAGCCTGAACGGACGATAGCTCGCCCTCGCTTGCGACCTGTGCGATTGCATCAAGGGTGGCGTCCCATATCTCTTCGATGTCCTGCTCCACGCCGTCTGCGCCCACGTGTGTCAGGTGAACTGGCAATCTGGCGCGAGCGACCACGCGACCAGCCGGCGTGACCAGCAGAGCCTTCACGTTCGTCGTGCCGAGGTCGAGCCCCAGTAGCACGCTACACCTCGCAGTAGTCGGCGCCCAGCAGGCCGGCGGCTTTCCGCATGCGCCGACGCGCGTCGCCGAAGCAGAGGGCCGAGTGGTGAGGGCCGCCGGCGGTGGCGTAGGCGGTCAGCATGCTGCGGATATCGCCGTCAACGGTCAGCAGGGCGTGAGGCACGGCCATAGCCTCCTGGAAGTAGTCGGCGACGACGCAATGGGCCGCGATCAAGCGCCAGCGCGAGCCGGGCCCTTGCGTCAGTGCGCAGAGCGTTGCCGGGCCTGGCTCGAACGAAGCTGCCAGCACCAGTTGGCCGTGGCGCGTGGTCGCGATCGGGCGCCGCTTTACAAGGGCAACGCGTCGGTCTCTGCGCGCCATGGCGACGTTGGCCTCGCCCATGTGGCTGATTAGCAGCCCGTTCCCGCCGAAATCGACGGTGAAGACCTCCGTGAAACTGGCCGGCGGCTGCAGCCTGTTCAGCAACGCGGTGCCGGCCGCTGCAACCAGGTCGCCTTCACCGCCAAACCCCACGCCCTCGGCCATCAGTCGGCTCGCGGCCACGAAGGGGATGGTCGGCGCGCGTTCGTCCTGCCCGAACGCAGTGAACTGATAGGTCAGTGCATCGAGCCGCTCATCCGCTGCCATGGCCCGCAAGGCCAACTCCGCCCGGGCCGTAGCCTGCAGGTCGCAATCGGTAACATCCGCTGCCACGGCGTATGTGTCGGTGTACTCTTCCACCAGCTCGTGCACCGCCTCGTCGCCTGCCGCATCGGCGCGCCGGATAAAGTCCGGCATGCAGAGCGCTATCCACTCGCAGCCGAGCGTTGCGGCCATGTGGGTGGTGTCGAGCGCGAAGTCACCCATACCCGGGAACGGATGGCCCAGTATGCCGAGCCGGGCGCTGCGCAGGTGACGGACGGCTGCCGCGGCGGCGAAAAAGTCGGTGAGTTCCTCCGTTGCACTCTCATCGCTGAGGTGAGAGGTCACGTAGTCGAACTCGACTTGCGAACGGAGCAATACGTTGGCGAGGTCCTGGGTGCCGTGCACGCCGTGGTTCTCGACCATCTGCCGGCTATCAAAAGCTTGCCCGACCTGCCACAGCTCCTGAGTGTTCCAGATGACGATCGGCAGCCGGGTCGCCTTCAGCGCGGGCAGCGCTATCTGGCTGGGGGAGTAGGTCAGCAGCATGACCAGCAGGGCGTCGGCGTTCTGCTGCTCATACCTGGCGACCGTGCGCTCGACGTCCGAGCGCGTCCATACGGCACCCTCAAAGAGCACCTCGACCGTCGGCTCCAGGGCCGGCAACACGTGCTCTCGCACCCATCGCTCGCGCCCCGGGCGCAGGTCGGCCGATGTGTCCTCATACAACCCGAGCGTCAGCCCGAGCAGGCCGACTCTGGGGCGGGCGACCTCAGTTGCCATCGCAGTCCCCTTTGAGTTCCTCGAGCATAGTCTGCGCTATCAGTCGGCCTTCTGTGGCAGGGCAACCCAGTGCTCTGAGGCCGCCGACTCACGGATGGCCTCCAACACGCGCTGCAGGTGCAGCCCGTCGCGGAGCGACGGTTCTGCGGGCCTGTGCTCGGCCACGCACGTGAGGAAGGCGTGCAGGCATTCGACATGTCCGCGAACCCAGCCGATGCTGAACTTCGGCCCCGGGAAGGCGGCGCCGGCGTAGCGCTGTACGCAGGCCAGGCGTTTCCAGCCCCTGCTGCCGCCGCAGGGCTCGTCCGGCGTGCCCTCGTCGAAGGCTTCCAGGTAGTTCGGATCCATCAGGTTCCAGCGCAGAGCGCCATGCCGGCCGTGAATCTCGAACCGCAGCTCGTCTTCGCTGCCGGTGGCGATCTTGCTGACGTCGACAGTTCCGAATGCGCCGTCCGGGCAGCGCAGCAGCATGGCGGCAGCCTCCTCCGCGTCCACCGCCATCCTCTCGCCCGGCCTGCCCTTGCGCGGACGCTCGGGCGACCAGATGCGGCTGGTGCACTGGACGCTTTCGAACGGGCCCACCAGCCACCACAGCAGGTCGATAACGTGCGCGCCCAGGTCGCGGATGACGCCGCCTCCGGCGGCCGCCGTGGACTTCCAGTTGACGGCCTTCTGCGGGTCTACGCTGCCTGCGTGCAGGTAGCTGGCGCGAAAGTGCGTGAGCGGGCCGACGAAGCCTTGCTCTATGAGCTGACGTGCGCGCATGGTGGACGGGAGGAATCGGTACTGCAGCACCGTTTGCGCCACGCCTGCGTAGTGGCGAAGCGCGTCCTCCAGGGCATCGGCCTCATCCAGGCTCGCGGTCACCGGTTTGTCGCAGTAGATGTGCTTGCCGGCGGCCACCGCCGCGCGGAGCTGCTCGAAGTGCAGGTGGTTGGGCGTGCAGATGTGTACGATATCGACATCGTCCGCTTCGACTGCGCTGCGCCAGTCGGTCGTCCAGCGCGCGAACCCGCCGTTCTGGCAAGCCCTGACGGCCGTCTGCTCGCGCGAGGTACAGACCACGCGAAGCTGCATTCGCACGGGGGGCGGCTCGTAGTATATCGGCATTGTGCGGTAGCCGTAGGTGTGCATCCGCCCCATGAAGCCGTACCCAAGAACCGCGACGCCGAGCGCGCGCATTTGTTTCCCTCTCCCGGGGGGTCAGTTACGCCATGGTGTGGTTTCCAAAAGATGGCGCAGGGCCGAGATAACCCAATCAACGACCTGCTTGTCGACCGCCAGGCAGTGCTTCATCAGAACCGTCCGATGCCCCGGATGGTAGGCGTGGGCGCGCAGCCACAGGCCGCGCTCGACGGCGGCCCGGTGGAACCCGAGCGCGTCGTGGCGGCGGCGGAACTTCAGCCCGCTGAGCAGCCCCTCTCCGTTCGCTTCCTGGATCAGGGCCGGGAACTCCACCACCAGCGCTTCGAGGCCATCGTAATGCCTGGCGGCGAGCCCCGCCAGCCGCTTCCGGTCGTCTCGTATCATCTGCAGGTTGCACAGCGCCACCAACGACGCCAGCGACGCCCCTCCGTTCGTGCTGATGGCATCGTACTGTTCCAGGATGTCCAGCTCGGAGCGATAGAGCAGGGCCGAGAGGGGATGGAAGCCGGCCGTCATGCCCTTGCCGACGATGAGCAGGTCAGGGCGCAGGCCCCACCGCTTGCTCAACAACACCTCGGGATACCAGAAGCCCGTCTGAATCTCGTCGATCGCCATGCACGCACCGCATTCTGCGCAGAGCTGCTGCGCCAGGCGCAGAAAGTCCGGTTCGACGCGGATGGCCTCGCGATTCATCATGACGGGCTCGGCCCAGAAGCCTGCGACCCGACGCCCGTGCTGTGCGAAAGCGGCGCGCAGCGCTTCCGCATCATCGGGCTCCACCAGTGCCGTCTCCATGCCCACCAGCAGGTCCGGCCACATGCCGCGAATCGTCTGCGCCACCATGTCCGTGCCGTGGTAGTTGCCGGCGAGTGCGACCATGACGGGTGGGCCGAGGGCCTGCCGCTCGGCGTCGGCGCTGTGGCGGGCAAGCATGATCTTGAGGGCGGATGAACAGGCGACGCTGCCGGTGCAGATGCCGAGCAGCACGCGGTCGAGGCCCATCCCGGCTCCGAGCCCGGCCAGTTCGTTTGCCAGGGCCTTGACCGGTTGCCCGGGTATGTTCGAGTGGTTATCCCACACGATGCCCACCTCGCTCGCATCGCGCACGGCGCAGGTGAGCTCCGGATGGCCGTAACCCCACGTCATCTGATAGTGTCCGCTCGTGCAATCGAGCATCACCTTGCCCGCCTCGGTCACGTAGAAGGGCCCGAAGCCGCTCAGCAGGTCGTCTGCGGACGGCTGACCGCCTCCGTAGCTGGCGGGCAGGCTGCGCTTGTCGGCAGCGCCGGCGAGGGCGAGTTCCGGGCGCATCTGCCCGACCATCTCCAGCAACTCCTCGGTAGAGTGGGCGACCAGGAAGTCCCGAGCCCGACGGACGCCCTGGATCACCCGGCTGCCCAGAACGGCTCTACAGTCCATCTTCGCCTCCATTGCAGGAACCCGCGAGGCCGCCCCCGCGGAGCACTCCGGCCTCTATGCCCGTATCAACTCGACGCCTCGGCTGCGCAGTGGCTCCAGCTCATCTTCGGCCGCCGCATCGTCCGTGACGAGCGCGTCAATCTGCCCCGCGCTCACCGACAGGAAGGGCGCCGCCGCCGTGAGCTTGGAACTGTCGGCCACCACCACGGTCCTGCGGGCATGCTGCGCCATGCCTGCGGCCACGCGGGCGGCCTCCATCTCGCGGGCGAAGGTCCCGCGCTCGACGTTCAACGCGTCCGCCCCGATAAACGCCATGTCCGCCTGCAACTGCCCCAGCATCAGCTCCGTCGCGGGGCCCACCAGGTCCGGGCTATCGCGCCTGACCAGCCCCCCCAACAGCATAAGCTCCACGCCCTCGCACGCCCACAGTTCGCTCGCGATAACCAGGCTGCTGGTGACCACGGAACAGCGCGTTGCGAGGCGGCCGATGGCACGGGCGACCTGGAGCGTCGTGGTGCCCGTGTCGAGCAGTATGGCCTGCCCCGCTTCTACAAGACGGGCCGCGGCGCATCCGATGCGTTCCTTCTCGGCCAGGTGGCGCCGCCTGCGCTCGTCGAACGCAAACTCGAACGTGATCCGCTGCGCAGCCACCGCGCCGCCGTGCGTGCGAACGGCTACGCCCGCCCGCTGCAACTCGCCCAAGTCGCGCCGGATGGTCATTGCGCTCACGCCGAACCGTTCGGCCAGGGCAGCGGTGCTGACCTGCTCGCCCTGCGTGAGCAGACGGGCCACCTCCCGTCGCCTGGCCTGCGGCGATGTCTCGGCACCTTTCATATGTGCGATTATGTGCGTTTCGCACAAACATGTCAAGGTCATTCCCGGATATCCCGGTCTCCGGGCCGCCGCTGACGCCCTGTCCTCTCGCCGTCGCCCTGGGGAAGTTCACAGCGAGGAACGCCCACTTGCGCGCCCTGGATTGCACGCCCCGAAGTGTGCCGCCGGCGGGGTGAAAGAGTATTGGGCCCGGCGGTCTTCGCCCTTCGTGTAGTTCTACATCCGGCAGGGCCGGGATCGTGGGCGGCTCGGTTCTCCCGTGACTTTGCTGTCCCCACAGCCTCGCGTTCACTTACCCGCTGCTCACCCGGTCCGGATCGCCGCCCTCCAGGGGTTGACTTCCCCGGGGCGGGGCCCTATATTGCGGCTATGGCCATTCATGGGGCAATGGTCGCCGAAGCAGGCAGTGGGGCTGCCTACGACGCGGACCCGACCGGCCTGCGCCACACCGACGCGGGCGGCTACACGATCTTGAACCGCCGAGAGCTCTGGCAACTGCGCTACACCCACTGCCAGAGCGACGGCGGCGGAAGCGCACAGTTGTGCTACGAAAGCTGCTGCACGGTCTTCAACTGGTCAGTGCCGCAATGCCAAACGACCTGTCCCTTGCCAGGATCAGGACCATGGTGGCCATGGTGGCCTCCGAGTCCGCTCCCGCCAGAACCGCCTGAACCGCAGGAACCACCCGATACTTTGCTGCTTGACTCCATGATCGAGGCCTGTTTGGAACCCGCCAGGGACCGGCAGGGAAGTGGTCGCTGGAAAGACAGTGCTGCGCACTGCTGGGCGGTTTGCTGCTTCTCGGCCAAGTACGGTTTGGGCGTCGGCCAGCTTGCCGCGCTGTTCGAGGACATTCCCGAACTGCGTGACCCATCTTCGGACTGGCTTCGGGATATCGTGGCGAACCATTGGGCCGCCAGATGCAGGG
>CAYQXJ010000002.1:178833-323404 GCA_964421565.1 uncultured candidatus Brocadiaceae bacterium | reverse complement strand
GGGCGGAAGGTAGGGCAGCACAGCATGCTCATTGCGAAACGAACCCATTTCGTCGCTACGCGCGCGCTCGCAATGTCTTAGGACTATATGGGCCACCACATGCAGTAAGCGCGGTACGTAGCGGTGTGGCGGTGGTGGCGGTTGTGGTGCGCCCGTTGCTTTCTCGCCGCCGCATGGCCTATAATTGCGGGGCATGTGTTAAGGGTGGCGCAACGGAGAGCCGGCGGGATGAGCTATTTTCGGCCGAACATCGAAGCGATGGAGGGCTACCGGCCCGGCTACCAGCCGAGCGAGCCCGGGTTCGTGAAGCTGAACACCAATGAGAACCCGTATCCGGCGTCGCCACGCGCTCTGGAGGCGATGCACCGGGAGGTCGACGGGTGGCTGGGGCGGTATCCGTCGGCCATGGCGGACGAGTTCCGCGGGGCTGCGGCCGAGGTGTTCGGCACACTGCCGGAACGGATACTGTGCGGCAACGGGAGCGACGACATCCTGAACATCGCGGTGCGCTGCTTCTGTGGGGAGGGCGACGCGGTGGCTTTTCCGGTGCCTACCTACAGTCTCTATGAGTCGCTGGCGCAGATACAGGGAGCGCGCGTCGTGAAGGTGGAGTTTGGGGCCGATTACGGTCTGCCCGGCGGGCTTGCGGGCACGGGTGCGCGCCTGACGCTGCTGTGCAACCCGAACGCGCCGACGGGCACGATGGTGGCGCCGCAGGCCGTGGAGGAGCTGGCCGAGGGGCTGGACGGCGTGTTGTTGGTGGACGAGGCCTACGTGGACTTCGCCGAGGAGAGCTGCCTGGGGCTGGTGGAGCGACGCGAGAACGTGATCGTGGCGCGGAGCTTCTCCAAGTCTTATAGTCTTGCTGGGCTGCGTTTTGGATTCGCCATAGCACAGGAGCCACTGATCGACGGCATGGCGAAGGTGAAGGACTCTTACAACGTGGACCGCGTCGCCCAGGCCGGCGCCACGGCCGCCGTGCGCGATCAGGAGTGGCTGGCGGCCAACGTGGACAAGATCAAGGCCACCCGCAGACGACTGACAGAGGCCCTGGAGAGGCTGGGTTTTCGGTGCTTGCCGTCGCACACGAACTTCGTGCTGGCCAGGGCGCCGGAGGGTACTGAGGCGGGCGAACTGCACCGTGAGCTGATGGAGCGAAAGGTGCTGGTGCGCTACTTCGACCTGCCGCGGGTGGACGACTGCCTGCGCATCAGCGTGGGCTCCGATACGGAGGTAGATAGGCTTCTGGATGCCTTGCAGGGCGCTCTGGGGGCCAGATCAAACATCCGAGCCGAGGAGGGCGAAGATGGCTGAACGGGAACGCCGGGCGCGGGTGGAGAGGACAACGCGCGAGACATCGGTGCACGTGGAGCTGTGCCTTGACGGTACCGGAGAGGCCAAGATCAGCACCGGGGTGGGCTTCCTGGACCACATGCTGGAGCTGCTGGCCCGGCACGCGCGTCTGGACCTGACCTGCCGCGCCGAGGGCGACCTGGAGGTCGATGCTCACCATACGACCGAGGATGTCGGCATCGTTCTCGGCCAGGCGCTGGCAGAGGCTCTGGGTGACAAGAAGGGCATAGTGCGGTTCGCCGATGCCGCGGTGCCGATGGAGGATGCTCTGTGCCGGGCGGCACTTGACGTAAGTGGCCGGGCAGCCATGCTTTATAGTGTTCGCTACCCGGCATCGAAGATTGGCGAGTTCGATGTGGAGTTGGTGGAGGAGTTCCTGCGTGCGTTTTGTAGCAACGGGGGCCTGAACATGCACTTAGACGTGGCACGGGGGGGTAACGCTCATCACATCGCAGAGGCCATTTTCAAGGCCAGTGCGCGTGCACTGCGTGCCGCCATCGCCATCGACCCGGCACAGGCGGGCGAGGTCCCGTCGACCAAGGGAGTGTTGTAACACCTGCGGGATAGCACGTTGTCGTAACTCCCGGGTAGGCAAGTGTTTAGGCCATTCGCAACGGCCTCATATAACCCTCGGTTTGGCAGCGGTAGAGTCCGGTTGCGGTCTCCTGCAGAGCGGCGCGTTCTGCGAAAGCGCCCGCCTGCCGCACTGGCACCATTCTGCCGTGCACTGCGCTCAGTGCGCTCTGGAGGCCGCCCATACTGAACTCGTCGGGCAGCAGGGCGAAGACGACGTGGGTGCGCTGGGCAAGCACGCGCAGACGCCTCAGGGCAGCCGCGATGATGTCTGCATGGTCGAAGCCGACATCGGGCAGGTCACTCACCGTGTGCCAGGCGGCGTGGGCGGCGTCGTCGCCTGCTGAGACCTCGTCCTTGCCGGGGCGCACCACCGCCAGGTAGGCCACCGCGACGTTGCGTCCGCGCGGGTCGCGGCCCGGCGCCCCCCATGCGCCGACCTGTGCCATGGCAGCGGGCCGCAGGGATGTCTCCTCGCGCAGTTCCCGCGCGCACGCGTCCGGGAGATCCTCGCCCTTGTCCACGAACCCGCCCGGCAGGCACCAGGAGCCCTTGTATGGTTCGTTTGCACGGCGTATCAGCAGTATCTGCAGTTCCTGGCCCTGCCTCAGCGCAAAGGTAGCGGCATCCGTAGTGACGAACATCTTCGTCGGCATCTCGCCCATCGTTGTCCTCGCAGTCCTCAAGGGGGAGGTTCGTGGTGTCGCCCCTTCCTTCGAGCCATTCTGCCGTGCGCGCACTGACGGAGCAACCGGAACGCGACCGGGATTTGCTCGCTCACGGCTGGAATGCGATAATCCGTGTGCTCTTCAGCTTAGGTATCTGTTCATGCTGCTGATAATCGACAACTATGATTCGTTCACCTACAACCTCGTGCAGCGTCTCGGGGAGCTGGGCGCGGAGATCATTGTTCACCGCAACGACAAGATCACTGTGCCCGAGATCGAGCAACTCGCACCGGACCGCATCATCATCTCGCCCGGCCCGTGCACGCCACTTGAGGCGGGCATCTCCAACCAGGTCATATCACACTTTGCGGGTAAGGTTCCCATCCTCGGGGTGTGCCTCGGCCATCAATGCATTGGTCACGTCTTCGGGGGCATCGTCGAACGCCACCGCCGGCTGATGCATGGCAAGACGAGCATGATCCACCACGACGGGAAGACGGTCTACGCGGGGCTGAGCAATCCCTTCCAGGCCACGCGGTATCACAGCCTTTCGATTCGCGAAGAGACACTCCCCAAGTGCCTTGAGGTGACCGCTCGAGCAGAGCCAGACGAGATCATGGGGATACGGCACAGGGGCATGCCGGTCGAAGGAGTGCAGTTCCACCCGGAGTCGTTTCTCACCGTGGAAGGGCCTCGGCTGCTGCAGAATCTCCTGGAGATGTAGGCCGTCTCAGCGGCTGGGCGCCGGTGGCTGGGAGACCGTCACGGCGTCGCGTATCTCTGCTGGCAGGCGACGGGGTCGGCGCTTCTCGTCAACGCACGCCAGCACCACATGGCCCTCCGCGACCGGCGCGCCGTCCCTCTTTCGCCGTATGAAATGACGGAAGTCGATGCGCGTGGGTCGCAGGCGCGAGACCCAGGATATCATGGTGAGCACGTCGTCGTACTCCGCAGCGCCCAAATAATGGCAGTGCGCCTCCACCACGGGCAACAACACGCCCGTCTGCTCCAGGTCGCGGTAAGCGGTGCCGAGGCCGCGCAGGTACTCCGCACGCCCAATCTCGAAGTAGACCAGGAAGTGGGCGTTGTAGACTACGCCCATGCGGTCGGTCTCGGCGTAGCGCACGCGAATGTCCCGGATGTCGTATTCCATGTGCTGGCCTCAGCCGCGAGGGTGGTAGTCTCTGTGGATCGCCTGCAGACGCGTGCGGTCGACGTGCGTATAGATCTCAGTGGTTGAGATGTCGGCGTGTCCGAGCATGATCTGCACGGAGCGCAGGTCGGCGCCGCCGCTTAGCAGGTGCGTGGCGAAGCTGTGGCGCAAGGTGTGCGGGTGAACGTCACGACGGATACCCGCTTGCCGGGCGTACTTGCGTACCCGCCGCCACAGCGTCTGTCGGCCAAGCCGGCGCCCCGAGCGCGTGAGGAAGACGGCGGACTCCTGTGGGCGTTTCAGGAGTTGGGGGCGCCCCTCGCGCAGATACTCCTCAAGGGCCCTTGCGGCTGCCCGCCCAAGGGGCACCAGACGCTCCTTGCGCCCCTTGCCATAGCAGCGGATGAAACGGTACTCCAGATTGAGGGCACCCAGGTCGAGCCCGCACAGCTCGCTGGCGCGCGCACCGGTGGCATAGAGCACCTCGAGAAGGGCCTTATCCCTCAGGCCGATAGCGTCGTCGGGACGCGCGGCGGCGAGCAACCTGTTCACCTCCTCCACGCTCAGCACCTCGGGCACTCGCTGCCACGGGCGCGGTGTCTGGATGGTTTCGGTAGGATCACGATGGAGGTAACCGTCAATCCGTAGGAATCGGAAGAACATGCGCACCGAGACGAGCCGCCGCTGGATGGAACGGCTCGAGAGCCCGCGCCGCCGACACGCATCCATCCAGTTCACAATCTCGTAGGTGCCCAACTGCTCAAGATCAGATGCACTTTTAGCGTTGACGTGATCAAGCAAGTCCTGCACGTCGCGGCAGTAGGCGTCGAGCGTATTGGCACTCAACCCACTCTCGGCACTGCAGTAATGGAGGAAGTAATCTTTCAGATCCTCTGCGCTTCTCACGGTCCTGCTCCCTTTCCTAACCACACTTCTGTCATGATATTAAGCCGTGACAGGTAGATGCAAAGCCGACCTTCAGCGACACAGCCGCAGGCGCCGGGCGTGGCCAGGTTGTTTGCCTTCGGTATCTGGTTGGCATAGAATAGCCCTACCGTTTTTGGGAAATCCCTTGCCACTGCGAACTTAGGCAACCCGTACACATGAGCGAACAGCGCCCGCACAGCCAACGCATCGGCCGTTATGAGTTGGAGGAGCTGATCGAGCAGGGCGTTTCGGGCGCGGTGCACCGTGCCCGAGACCTCGAGACGGGAGAGTCTGTGCTGCTCAAAGTCTTCCCCGCGTCGGTGAGCGGGAATCCTGCCTTCGCCAGGTACTTCTACGACAAGTGGGCAGACCACCGCTCTGTGGTCAAGCATCCCAACGTGTTGGAGGTACGCGATATTGGTCGCGAGGGAGACCTCCACTACGTGGTTATACACGACGCGGGAGGCGAGCGCCTATCCCGCCAGCTTGCTGGGGCACCACTGCCGCTCGACGTGGGGCTCAACATCCTGCGGCAAGCAGCCGAAGGCCTGCGCGCAGCGCACCGAAGGGGCGCAGTGCACGGCCACCTCAAGCCGAGTGACATCGTTCTGACGGAGAACGAGACAGGGGAACCGCTTGTCAAGGTAGCTTTCCTTGACCTGGCTACTTCGCCTTCAGAAGGCATGGTCTCGGTCTTTGGGGAATTAATGGGCACGCCGAAGTACATGGCCCCGGAGGTCATCCAAGGGCGGCTCCCCAGCGAGCAGTCCGACATCTTCTCTCTCGGTGTCATCGCTTACGAGATATTCTCAGGCAACGAACCGTTCCCCGCAGACCACGCTGTCGGCTATCTATTCGCTAACTGCCAACAGCAGCCTATGCCGCTCGATGAAGCGAACCCCGAGGTGCCCCGGGAACTGGCTTTGGTCATCGCTCGCATGCTTGAGAAGGAACCGAATAAACGCTACCGCAGCATGCAGCGCGCGGTGGACGACCTGGACCGGTGCGTGGAGTGCATACGCACCGGGCGCGTAGAGGTAGTGCCTTACGGAACGGACTCGGCCTTCGCCCGTGACTACGAGCTGCCGGCACCCGCAAAGGTCCAGCCGCAGCACCGACGTCCCTGGCTCAGCTATGCCGTCCTGTCCGTCGCCATCATCGCCCTGATCGGACTGGCCGTGTACGGCCTGGTATACCGCAGAGACGGCGCGTCGCTGCCCACTGACTATGCTCCGGGGCCTGCTACGGAGGAGGTCAGCCCACTGGCTGGCGAGCCGGGGGCGCGCCACGCAGGGACAACCACCGGGGTGACTGTGGGTGCTACACAGACTGCCCGCCCGGCGGACATCGGCTCTGTCATGCGGGATGTCGAGCGCTACGTTCAGCGCGGGGACTACCAGCTCGCCGTGACGGCGTTGGAGGAGGCGCGGAACCGCCTTGACGGAAAGGCCCCAACCGAAGACATTGCCCGTGAACTGGCGCAGGTGCACGCGGAATGGGCTCACGCCCTGACGTCGGCCGGGGATTTCGCAAACGCCGCCAACCAGTACAAGAGGGCATTGGCGGTTGCCCCCGCGGGCAGTCGCTACGCAGAGCTCGCCCGCGCTAAGCTGCCGGAAACGCTGGTCCAGTGGGCTGAAGATGCCAAAGCGCGGGGGGACTACAAGCAGGCCCTGCACCTTTACAAGCGGATAGCCGATGAGTACCCCGGCACGCTCGAGGCCGGCCTGCTGCGCACGCGTGAGCCCGAACTGCTGCTGAACGCAGGACACGCCCAGTGGCGCGAAGAAGCCGACTACAGCCAGGCCATCGCGACTTTCACGCAACTTATCGAGAACTACCCCAACACCAGATGGGCAGACACGGCCCGTAATGCCCTGCCGGAGGTTTACCTGGAGGCGGTCCAGGAAGCCGTCGCTGCGAGGGACTACCCTTCGGCCCGGCGTCGCCTGCGACAACTGGTGGAGGCTTACCCTGAGCACAGCGCGGCCGAAAGGGCAAAGGCCCTCGACGCTGAGCTGCTGCACGGACTTTACGAGGAGGCAGCACAGCGCGAGGATGAGCCGGCTGCCGACCAGTACTTCGCGGAGCTCCTCACGAGCTATGTGAACACGCCGTGGGCAGTCAGGGCTGCTCGCCGCGAGCTGGGCCTTGAGCCTCGGCCCGGCGAAGCTACCTATGGCCGCAGCGCAGCGCGAGCGGAACTGAAAAACGCGCGCCAACGTTACGACGAATTCGATTACGGGCGCGCGCTCGGCGCCCTTGAAGGCGTGGTCCGATACGCGGATGCCGAGTCGGTCGAAGCGACGGAGGCGCTGGCCCTCTTGCCTGCCTGGCGTTATGAGCAGGCACTTCATCTCTACGGCAGCGGAAATCCGGTCGAGTTCCGTAGGAGGCTCGCAGCCGTGGCCGAAGCATTCCGCGAAACCCGCTGGGCCGCCGCCGCAGAAAGCACACTGCGCAACGTCGAGAATGCGCCGCAGGGAATGGCCTTCGTCCCGGAGGGCCGCTTCGCGATGGGAACCGATCTCAGCCAGGTCGAGGAGATCATACGCGAACACAATCTGAGCCCCCTGCCGGACGACCCCGAGGCAACCCGGATGGCCGCAGAGTTTTACGGACTGCTCAACGAAGTGCCGCAACACGACGCCTCAACGGGCGCCTATTTCATCGATAAGACCGAGGTAAGCAATGCCCAGTACGCCCGTTTCGTAGAAGCAACGGGCTACCCTGCACCCGCCCACTGGGAGGACGGATCATATCCAGACGGCGAAGCTGACCTGCCGGTTGTCAACGTGTCCCTGAGGGACGCTCAACGCTTCGCAGAATGGCGCAATTGCCGCCTGCCCACGGAACAAGAGTGGGAGAAGGCGGCGCGCGGCACCGACGGGCGACGTTTCCCATGGGGCCCGATGTTCGGCCAGAACCGCAGCCGGCACATGTTGCCCGCTGACGTCGGACCCGCACCCGTTGGCTCGTATCCCAACTGGGAAAGTCCATACGGTGTGCTGGACGTAATCGGCAACGTGCAAGAATGGACCTCGTCGAACTTCGCCCCTTACCCGAATAGCCCGCTGGAAACGCTCGAGGCGGAGGATGGCAAGGTCACACGCGGCGGTTCATGGCAACAGCAGGAGCTGGCGCCCATACCTTCGTCCTGCACGAGCCGCTATCCCTGGGACCCTGAAGAGCCCGACATGACCCTCGGCTTCCGCTGCGTCCAGGACATCGGCGACACAACCACCGAATCCGGCGCCGAGGCCCGATGAAGACCAGTCGCGAGCCTCCAACGGCCAGTCGCCCAGACACGCCGCCGCCCGTTCACGTGCGCCAATCCGGCGATGTGACTCTCTACATAAACCCCGGTTATCGTGGCACGATGGACGAGGGTGCGTTGCTACAACTGCCGGAACGTATCCGCCACGCTCCCGGCAGAGCTTCGCGGCGCCGCGGCCGCATTACTACCTGGCGCTGGCAGCCCTCATGGCACGACGGGCCTGGTCTGCGTGTGCGAGAGTACGTTCACGGGGGCGTCTTAGGGCGCCTTTTCGGCGGCTTCTTTCTGGGCTCCCGACGCATGCGGAACGAGCTTTCGCTCCATATCAGCGCGCACCAGGCGGGCGTGCCCACCTCGGAACCAGTCGCATTGCGCATAGAAAGGGTGCGGGGACCACTTGTGCGTGCGCACTATGTGAGTGAGGAAATACCTGGCGCACTCGACCTGCTGGCATTGTGCCGCGAGCATAACAGCCCCTGCCCCGCCCGCCGCCGCGCCCTTGCCCATGCGGTGGCCGAGTGCATCGCGCGCATGCACGACGCCGGCATACTGCACGCCGATCTGAACCTCAGAAACCTGCTCATCAGCAAGAACGCGGACAGGCCGCGTTGCTCTGTTATTGACTTCGACAAGGGGGTGTTCCGGGGCGAGCTGACGTTGGGCCAACGCATGGCGAACTTGCTCCGGCTCGAAAGGTCCGTGCTGAAGTGGGCCGCCGCTCGCCATGCTATCAGCGCGCTGGACAGGCTCAGGATGCTCCGCAGCTACCTCTGTCGCTACCCCGTCTGGTGCGACCGATGGGGCGCCATCGCCCGCCAGTATGCCAGCCGGCACCTGCGGCATCGCTTTTCACGCGAGAGGGACCAGCTCTTGAATCCGCAGAACGAGGCACCGCCATGGAGAGGGTGAACGCGAACGAGTTGGAGTATCGGAACGGCGAAAGCGGCCCCAAGTACCTGTTCCGCGGCCCCCGAATTGACTGGGGCCTGATACGGTTCGCGCCCGGAGAGGAGCTCGGAACGCACTACCACAACGAGGTGGAAGAGACGTTCTACTTCACGGCGGGCAAAGGTCTCTTCGTTGCCGACGACGAAGTGCACCCAATACGTGTCGGCGACGCGTTCCGCATGGAGCCCGGAGAACGCCACAACGTCATCAACACCGGCACCACTCCACTGGAGTGCGTCTTCATCAAGCACACCTATATGCCGGATGACAAAGTGAGGGTCTGAGGAGCCCGTTCTCACGCGCACCAGCCGGGGGGACGAGTAGGCGCCGGGCCCGCTTTGCCGAGCACGGCCGCCGGGGTTGCAGTCGCATTCGGCAGAAGAGAAAGCGCCCCCCGGACAGTGCCTGCTGCAGTTGCAGCCAGGGCGGCTCTTGCACTACAATGCAGTACTCACATCGGGGCCTTCCATGCCGCGTGAAACGCCCGCTGCGCGTTGCAGTACGGCGGCCGGAGGGGGCGAGATACCATCACGGCAGGCCCCACAAAGTGAACGTGTGAGGTCATCCATTGTAGCTCTAAACGGGAGTGGGCGGCTAACGTGAACCAGGAGGAGTTGGAACAGTTCAGACAGGTTCTGCTGAAGCTACGGCGCAAGCTGAGCAGCAACATCGGGCAATTGAGCAAAGAGGCTCTGAAAACGGCCGGAGATACAGTGGATGAGCTCTCCGATGTGCCCACCGAGCACATGGCCGACCGGGGTTCAGACAGCTTCGTGCGCGACCTGAAGCTCAGCATCCTCCAGAACAACGACACCGAACTCTGCGATGTCAATCTTGCGTTGGAGAAGATTGACCAGGGCACCTACGGACTGTGTGAGAACTGCTCGGAACCGATCGGCACAAGGCGCCTGACAGCGCTGCCCTTCGCGCGCCTGTGTATCCAGTGCCGCGAAGAAGAGGAGAAACTCGGGCAGAGCCCTTGAAAGGTCGCAGCCTACCGGTTCCCGAATGCATGGCGACCAAGAGATTGCGTTTCCTGCACGCCCTGTTTGCTGGCAGACGCTGGCTCTTCTGGGCCTGTGTCCTCGCCGTGACTCTGGCCGACCAGTTCACCAAATGGTGGTTGTGGCAGCCACCGTCTGAATCTGCCGGCCCTCGTGTCATCATTCCAGGCCTGCTGCGCATCACACCACACCCCGGCAACATGCGCGGGGCCTTAGGCCTCGGCCCGCAGAATCCCTACGTTTACGTGGCGGTGGCCCTCCTCGGTTTGCTCGCCATCGGTTACTTTCTGCTAACCTCTCCCGCCGGGAATGGCAGGGCCTCCGGCGCACTGGGACTCATGGCGGGCGGCGCCGTAGGCAACCTGATTGACCGGGCTGCACTCGGTTACGTGCGGGACTTTGTCGACCTGCACTGGCGCAACACCTTCCACTGGCACACCTTCAACGTGGCCGATGCCGCGATTTGTGTTGGCTTCGCCCTGCTTGTTCTTGATATGGTAGTCACGTCACGTGAGCAGCAGGACGCCGCTCCCGTGCAACGCTGAGTGTGCATGCCACAGTACACAGGGGCTAACACCCGGGAGGCAGTCCACGACATGGCCCATCTGGTTATCAAGAAGGGGCCCCTAGCAGGGCAGACCGTCCATTTAGCGAAGGTTACGACCATAGGACGCGGCCTGGACATGGATTTGCGGCTGGATGACCTGACCGTGAGCAAGCGCCACGCCCGGATCATCCGTGACGACCGGGGCGCGTACATCCTGGAGGACCTGGCCAGCAGCAACGGCACCTTCCTGAACGGTGTGGAGGTAACCACAAAGCACCTGAACAGCGGCGACGAGGTGCGCATAGGCAGCACGTTGTTCGCATTTCACCAGGATGAAGGCGAGACATCATTCGTCGTGTTTGAGGAGCCGAAGCCGTTGACAATGGAGGAGGACGGCGCCTCGAGCTCCGTCGTTAGCCGCCTCGACATGCGCGCCGAGTCCACGAGAGCGCCCGGCGCTGATACGACTATCGAGGAGCTGGCCAACACCAACTACCGGTTAAGGCTACTGCTCGACATCGCACAGTCGATTGGCGGCGCACTGGACGAAGATGAACTGCTCAACAAGATCGTCGACAAGCTGTTCGAGGTCTTCCCTGAGACCCAGCGGGGTTTTATCATACTGCGAGACCCCGACACCGGCAGGCTTACGCCCCGTGCGCAGCGCATCGACAGCCCCGTTGCGGATTCGGAGCGGCTTCAGATTAGCGAAACCATTCTCGACTTCGTGCTTGACGAGAAGCAGGCCATCCTGAGCAATGATCTGGCGGGCGATGAGCGTCTGCCCACCAGTCAGAGCATGCTCGACCTGGAGATGCGCTCCGTCATGTGTGCCCCGCTGCTCTACGAAGACGAGGTGCTCGGATTCATACAACTTGACACAAGCCGTGTGGCCCGTAACTACGACGAGGAAGGCCTGAAACTGCTGGCGGGCATCGCCAGTCAGGCCGCCCTGACCATCGCCAACGCGCGTCTGCACCAGGAACTCATTAAGCGTGAACGGCTGGAGCAGGACCTGCGCAATGCCCGACGCATCCAGACCAGCTTTCTGCCGAAGGAGCCCCCCCGCCTGCAGGAGTATGCCTTCGCGGACTACTACGGCACAGCACTGGAGGTGGGAGGCGACTTCTACGACTTCCTGGAGTTTGATGACGGACGCATGCTCATCGTCGTGGGCGACGTAAGCGGCAAAGGAATAACAGCGGCACTGATGATGGCGAAGATGGCCAGCAACGTGCGCTTCTTCGCCGGATCGCGCCCAGACCCATCCGAGCTGCTGCGCCGGCTCAATGCTGCAGCCCTCAGCTCAGAGACGGACATGTTCGTGACTGTCCTGGTGATGTACCTCGACCCCCCGACGGGCACCGTTAGCATGTGCAACGCCGGGCACTGCTATCCCCTGCGTCGGGGCGGCGATGGAACAGTGGAACGCATCGAGGCCGCCAACGGTTTCCCGGTCGGCATCACGGAGCAGGCCGAGTTCCCGGAAACCACATTCCAGATGGAAAAGGGGGACGTCGTCTGCCTGTTCACGGACGGAGTCATCGAGGCAATGGACGAAGCAGGCAAGCAGTTTGGCTACCGGCGCCTATCCCAGGCCCTGCAGGCCGCTTCCCCCTCACCACAGGGAGCAGTGGAGGCCATTCAGAAAGGGATCCGCGAGCACGCGGGCAATGCCCCGCAGAGCGACGACCTGACTCTCGTGTGTTTTGGCAGGTCTCCGGCATAATTACCCCACGGGGCGGGGTAGCACGCGGACGCGTCGACCTTCGATCCGAAGACGTCCCTCGGCGAACAGGTTGATCGCCTCAGGGTACGCTTCCAGCTCTCTGTCGAAAACGCGATCGGCCAGGGCGTGGGGATCGTCATCCTCGTGCACCGGCACTACCTTCTGCACGATGATCGGTCCCTTGTCGTAGCGGCGGTCTGCGAAGTGAACCGTACAGCCACTCACCTTGCAGCCGTAGTCGAGCACGGCCCTGTGAACCCGCTCTCCGTAGAAGCCCTTCCCACCGAAGGCGGGCAACAGTGCGGGGTGGATGTTCATCACTCGTCCTGCGTACTGCTCGGGAAAGCTGTAAAGCGAAAGGAACCCGGCCAGCGCGACGAGCTCCACATCGGCGCCACGCAGGTGCTCCGTTACGGCGGCGCTGAAGGGTTCGGCGCCGCCGTAGTCGTGTGGCCGAACAACTGCCGCAGGGATGCCCGCATTCCGGGCTCGCTCGACACCGTAGACTTCCGCTTTGGTGCTCACCACCTGCACTACATCCGCCTTCAGCTCTCCAGCGGCCGAAAGGTCGATGAAGTTCTGCAGCGTCCTTCCGCTGCCGCTGATCAAAACGCCAAGTCGCAGGCGGTTGGACATGACTTTGCTCCCTGCGGGATGGAAGTCGCTCGGAGACGCACAATCTCGCGTACGGCGCCGTTGCTGTCAAGCCGCCGGGGGCGCTTTCTGCTTGCACCGGCTGGCGGATGCCGTACAGTAATGTCTCCCGGTTAACCACTTTCCACCGACACAACCCGAGGTATTGCCATGCATCTGATAACCGACGCCGCCGCTACATTGGGCGGACGCTTCAATCTGATACTCGCCCCCCACGATCTATGCCTCTACCAAAGCTGTCTCGGCCAGTTCCGTGAGCTGAAGCTCGACTTGACCGTTGGGCTGAAGGCGGCGGATGGGACAGTCTGGGCACTGCCCTTCACCGGGGAAGCAGAGCGCTTCCCGTTCGTCGAGCAGTTCGACACGCTGACCGCCATCCACTATCGCGCTGTGCATCCCGAGCTGGGGGTGGAGTTTGCACTCACCCTCAGGGCGCCTTTCTACCCCCGGAACCTGGGCGTATCGCTGGCGCCTTTCTACTACGTCGACCTGACGGTGAAGCGGCTCGGCAACTTCCGCTACGTTCAGCCTGAGACACCCCTGGAAAGTGGTGAACTGGTGTTTCAACTCTCGGGCGAAGAGGTTGAATTTGATGCTTGTGATAGGGGTTTCGTCTACACCTTCACGAGCCGCCCCAGGCAACAGAAGGCGAAGATGCCCCCCCTCGAAGTCCGTGTGCCGACGTGGGTCGAATGCCCCGATGCCGAACCGTTTGGCGCCAGTGGCCTGCGGATGGCATTCGACCTGAATGAGGGCCCCGGTCGGATGAGCATCCTGTGGTCGAGTTGGGTCGAAGAACCCGTGCTGCAGGTCTTCGACGAATGGACTGACCTGAAGTACCTGGAGGTCTTCGAATCCCGTGAGGAGATGGTGACGTGGGCAGGCGAGGAGAGAGACCGCATCGAGAAACGCTGCGACCTGCTCGATCGGACCGTCGCGGACTGGAGCCTGGGCGCGAGCGCATCGCACCTCGCCTCTCTGGCCTACCGCACCTTCTTGGCCAATAGCTGGTGGACACGCCGCAAATCCGGGGATTGGTTCAGCGTCTGGGAGGGGTCTTGCTACTTCCACTCCACCATCGACGTGGAATACAACGACGGGCTGCTCTACTTCGCCCTCTGGCCCGAGTTGCTCGAGATGCTGCTGCACGAATGGGCCGAGTTTGAGATGGATGGGGCCCAGAGCCTCGGCACTGACGGCAAAGGCACCGCTTTCCTCTGCCACGACATGGGCTCAGACCACATCGTCGGCCGGCAGTTCTACCCCCATCACATGGAGGTCGAGGAGAACTGCAACTACATGCTGTTGCTGGCGGCGTGGGCCTTCTTTACGGGACAGGTAAAGAAGGCAAAGAAGAAATTGCCGCTCTGTCGCCGGCTGGCCGAGTTTATCATCAAGGCCGACGCCACGGGCAACGGCATACCCGACCGCGGCGTTGCCAACACTATCGACGATGCCGGTCCGGCCGTGCAGTACGGACGGGAGCAGGTCTACCTGGCCGTCAAGACCCAGGCGGCGCTGTGGTCTCTGGCCGAGCTTGAACAGAAATGCAAGGTCAAGGAGTCGAGCGCCGAGCGGTGGCGCGCTTTCGCCAGCAAGGGCATCAAAACCCTCGAGGATGACGCCTGGCTCGGCGATCACTACGCCGTCAGCCTCGACCGCACCACAGAGGGGCTCACCGACCCCTGGAGCGCCAAACCACTGCCTGATGGCGATCTCGACGGCTGGGACGCCTACTCCATCTACACGGCCAACGGGCTGCTGTATCTCTTCCTGGCCGGCATCAAGATGCCTCGGTGGAAGATGAACCGGTTCGCTGAGGACATCGAACGGGCCAACAGCGTAACCATGACACCGTACGGATGCCGGCATTCGAGCGCCGGTGAAGGAACCGTTTGGTTCAGCCAGAACATGTGGCGCGACTATGTCGCCGCCTACCTCGGAGTCGACCTGCTTGCGAATGTCGAATGCTACTGGGACTATCAGGCCACAACCGGGGACAACTGGGGCAGCGGCCTCTACTACGACACCACGGAAGGCAACAAGCTGAACTTCTACCCGCGCGGCACTACCGTGTTCGGAATGCCAATGTGCGCGGCGGGCATCAGCCTGAACCGGGAAGAAGGCGAACTGACGCTCCGCCCCCTGAGGAGCACCTTGCGTGTGCCCCTGTTGCCCCTTGCTGACTGGGAGAAGATGCGCGTTCCCGTATTGACTGTACGCAACCGCGAAGGCGTCGCGATCGCTCGCATATCTAACCGTGATCTGCTCGGGGACCTGAAGGTCACGGTGCTCGGCGCCGAACTGGAGCCTGAATAGGTCTCAGCGATCGCCAAGGAAGAGACGAGCGAACACCCGCGCGTCGTCCACCATATCCGACACCCGGCAGCGCTCGTTTACCTGGTGCTCGGTCTCGCTGGAGGTCATCCACACTGCCGCCGGCAGGCCTTCGCGGCGGAAGAAACAGGCGACTGTCTGCCCGCCGACGCCCGTGATGCGTGGCTCTACCCGGCGGACCTCGCGCACCGCCAGTGCAAGCGCCCGTACGACGGGCGCTTCGGGGTCTGTGCCGGGCGGAGCGGGCAGGCGGTTACGAACCCGCACTTCGGTCTTCGTGCCCGCATTGGCGTCCATCCGCCTTGCGCGTTCACGCACGAATTCCAGTATTCCGTCCAGACCGTACTGCGGCAGCACGCGGCAGTCGAAACAGAAGGTTTCTTCTCCGGGGATGGTGTTGACGTTCAGCACCCCGGCGGGATGCATGGTCGGCTCGAAGGTCGAATCCGGCGGCTCGTAGAGCTCGTCCCTTGCGTCGTAGCGGACGTGCAAGGCATCGTCAAGCTCTGTGACCAGTCGGCTGCCGGCGCGCAGTGCGTTCACGGCGCGGTCAGGCCGGCTTGCGTGAGCCTGGCGGCCAGTCACACGCACTTCCAGCCACAGGACCGATTTCTCGGCGACCTCGATCATCGAACCGTCCTCGTTGCCTCCGTCCGGCACAAGGATCAGGTCGTCTGAGGCGAAGAGGTCATGCTGCTCGCGCAGAACATGCTGGAGCCCTCGGTGACTGCCCGTCTCCTCGTCCGAAACAAAGAGCAGCCGCGCGTGACGGCCCGGCGCACTTGCCGTCTCCCGCACTGCACGGGCGGCGAAGACCGAGGCCACCAGCGATTGCTGGTTGTCGCTGACGCCGCGGCCGTAGATGACGTCCCCCTCCCGGCGCAGCGCCCACGGATCAGAATCCCATCCTTTCCATGAACCGTCGGGCAGCCGTTCGCCGGGCGGGACTACATCGAGGTGACTGAGCACCCAGACCGATGTGCGCGCCTGCCCCGCGGGCAGCGAGACCGCCAGGTTCGGGCGGCAGCCTTCGGGCACGCGCTCATCCGGGCAGTCGTAGTGCTCCGAAGCGCCGAGGCCGCACTGCTGCAGGTAGTCCTCCAGGAACCGGGCCCTTGCCCACTCGCCCTGGCCGCCATTCTCCGGGCCGAGTGCGGGCCGCGCAGTAAGCTGCGCCTGAAGCTGCACCATCTCGTCGGCGTGGCCCGCCAGCCATTCGTCCACAGCAGTCGTAGCTTCCACTTCACACTCCGCTGAAGGCGCTGAATCCGCCGTCGACAGGGACCACAATGCCGTTGACGAAGCTCGACGACTCGCTGAGCAGCCACAACAGCGTGCCGACCAGGTCCTGCGGGTCGCCGAAGCGACCCATCGGAGTGTGGTCGATGATCGTCCGCCCCCGGGCAGTCAGCTCCCCCGTCTGCTTCTCGGTAAGCAGAAAGCGGTTCTGTTCGGTCAGGAAGAAGCCGGGGGCGATGGCGTTGACACGCAACTCCTCGCTGTACTCCTGGTTCATGTGCACGGCGAGCCACTGGGTCAGGTTGCTCACCGCTGCCTTGGCTGCCGAATAGGCTGGTATGCGCGTGAGGGGGCGAAAAGCGTTCATGCTGGAGATGTTGATGATATGGCCGTGGCCTTGCTCAGCCATCACCTTGCCGAACACCTGGCAAGCGAGCAACGTGCCGGCGAAGTTCAGGTCGAAAACCCACCGAACTGCGGCGACGGGCAGATCGAAGAAGGGCAAATCCGGGGTCGTTGTGGCTTCGCTCCTGTTCCCGCCAGCACCGTTGACCAGCGCGGTCGGCTCCCCAAGTTCAGTCCGGACCTTCCGCAGCGCGTCCTGCAGGCTCTCTTTCTCCAGAACGTTGCACATGACCGGCAGCGCTCGTCCGCCTGCCTCCACTATCTCCTCCGCCAGGGCGGCTGCCGCGCCCTCCGCGATGTCCATCACAGCGACGGCAGCGCCCTTTTCGGCCGCTGCGCGCGCCATCGTGCTGCACAGCACCCCGGCGCCCCCGGTAAGGGCCACCACTTCGTCCGTCAGGTCAACGTCCAATGCGCTACCCATATCGTCGCTCCGCTTGATGGGGGTTGCAGACGCTCGACTCGATTGCGCCCGAACCGGTAGCTTAACGCTACGCCGCCCGTAGCGCAAAAGGCGGCAGCACGCTACCATCGCCCCAGGGCTTTCCGCACTCCTTCGACGAGGCTCATACGAGATGATTAAGAGGTGGGATGTGGTTGTCATCGGGCACCCCTCGCGCAACCCGTACTGGGGCGAAAGCCCCGACCGGCGTTACCGCGCGCCGGTGTGCACCTGCACGCTTGTTACGGGGGAGGGCTGGCGGCTGCTGGTCGATCCCGCCTATGGCGACGCCGAGAGAATGGCCTTCGAGCTGAACCGGCGCAGTGGCCTTAGAGCCCGGGACGTGGACCAGGTCTTCGTCACGCACGGCCATGGCGACCACACGGTGGGGCTTAGCTGCTTCCCCGACGCGGAATGGCTGGCGGGAAGGCAAACGGCGTCACTCATCAATGCGTCGGGGCGCTTCGGCAAGCCTTTGCGGGCGGCCTCAGGGTGGTTGCCGGCGGATGTCGAGCCGCTGCCCCTGCCAGGCCACACAGACGACCTTACAGGTTTGCGCTTCATGTGCGACGGGCTTGCCGTGGTTATAGCGGGCGACGCTACCGTGACGGCGGATTTCTGCCTGGACGGCCTCAGTTCATTCGGTGAGCAGACGGAGCAAAAGAAGGCGTCGGTGCAGAAGATCAGGCAGGTGGCAGAAGCGGTAGTGCCCGGTCACGACAACTGGTTGCGGCTGCCGTAGTCCGCGCGCGGGTCACTCGATATAGCGGGCCAGTATGTTCGACCACTTGCCCTGGGCCTTCAGGATGAACTCTGCCAGCTCGCGCAGGGCCCCGTCGCCGCCGGCGCGTTCTGTGACCCAATGCGCGCTTTCGAGAACTTCGGCGACCGCATCGGCGACCGCTACCGCAAAGCCCACGTGCCGCATCACCGGTATGTCAGGCAGGTCGTCGCCAACGTAGGCGATGGCTTCGTGGGACAGCTCGGCCCGCGCACGAATGCGCTCGTAGGCCTCAATCTTCACCTTCGCGCCCTGCTCCAATTGCTGGATGCCCAGCACCCGTGCGCGGGCACGCACGGCTTCGACGCTACGTCCGGTCAGGATCGCGACGGGAATCCCAGAACGCTGCAGGTACTTGATGCCGGTGCCGTCCTTGACGTTGAAGCTGACCGCCTCAAACCCCTCCGCACCGTAGAAGGCGCGCCCATCCGTGAGCACGCCGTCACAGTCCGCGATGACGAGTCGCACGCGGCGGGCCCTCTCGGCGACTTCCGAGGATGCCAATTGCTCGCTCAAAATGGGGCTCCTGGTTCTTCTACTCGGCCTCAGGCGCCTCGAGGCCACGTTCGATGTCGAGCCAGTCTTGCACGTCCAAAATACCAACCGGGCGCCCATCGTCATCGACAACCGGCACCTGGTCGATACGATACTGCCGGAGCATGCGGTAAGCCTCGGCGGCAAGCTGATGGGCTCCGATGGTCTTCGGCCCGCGCGTCATTACCTCACCGACAGGCCGATCCAGGACATCCGGCTCGCCGTCCTGCATCATGCGGCGGAAGTCGCCGTCGGTGAAGAACCCCTCAAGCCTTCCGGCCTCGTCGACCAGGCTGATGGCCCCGGGGCTGGTGTGGCCGCTCATCACCCGCAGCGCCTCGCGCACGGTGACGTCACTGCGAGCCACGGGATTCTCCGCGCCCTTGCGCATGACCTCCTCTACGCGGATAAGCTTGCGGCCGAGGTCGCCGCCGGGATGGTAGAAGGCATAATCGTCCGGCTGCCAGTTCCGCATGCGGAAGATGGTCAGCGCCAGGGCATCGCCCATCACAACCATGGCGGTCGTACTCGCCGAAGGCGCCAGACCCAGGGGGCAGGCTTCTTCCACCTCGCCGATGTGGAGTACAATGTCGCTATGGCGCGCAAGGGTTGAATCGGCACGACCAGTGATAGCAATCACCGGCACACCGATCTTCTTCAGAGTGGGTAACAGCTGCACCACTTCGGTCTCGCCGCTGTTGCTGAGTGCCAGCACCACGTCAGCCGCCTGCACGCGGCCCAGGTCGCCATGTCTGGCCTCCACGGCATGCATCCAGTAAGAGGGGGTGCCGGTGCTGGCAAGCGTAGCCGATATCTTCTGTCCGATGATGCCCGCCTTGCCGACGCCGCTGACGATAACGCGCCCCGAGCACTTGTAGATAAGGTCTACCGCCCTGCTGAACTCCGTGCCCAGGCGGCGTTCCATGGCCGTCAGCGCGTCTATCTCCTGCCGGATGATCTGTTTGGCGCTCTCGATGTGATCCATGACGGCCCTCCCGTGCCACGGCCTCTACCGCCAGGATTATACGAGCGCGGCGGCGGGCGTCGCAAGAAAGGGGGGCCCGGGCGAGCAGAACCATTCAGCCTCGAGTTGTACCCTTCGACAGATTCAGATCCAGTCGGCCGGTCTTGCCCTCCTCAGCCGTCGCCGAAATGAACCCGAGGCGCCAACTCTACCACCATATGAGCATCCCGCCAGTTGCGTACGGGCCGACCGTGGATCGTGAGGCCCTGGATGGTCACGTTGCCGATTGCGTGCTGCTCGTCATATCCCCGGATGATCGATACGGGATATGGGCCATCCACTACGCTGACATCTCGGATCAGAATGTCACCGACCTGGCCGCGCTCTTCGTCCCGCGAGTAGCGCGCGAAGAGGATCTTGATGTCTATCAGCTTCTCCTGTGCGTCTTCGACTCGGATGCCCTCATAGCGCACGTTGCTGATATGCGCTCGGTCGCCGTTATGGATGGTGAGTACGCCGCCGGACTGGTGCCCCTCGTGCTCGACATGAATGATGTCGCAGTCCTCGAAGGAGATGTCACGCATGTAGTCGCAACGGGTCTCGTAGCCGATCTCGAGCGCATTGCCGGGCTTTGCGTCCCAGCAGACACAGCGGCGGACGCGGATGTTCTCGACATTCTGACCGCCCACCTCCTCACGGAAACTACTCGCCTTGATGGCGACGCAGTCATCCGCTGTGCGCATGAAACAATCCTCCACCACCGCGTCGCGGCAGCCGACCAGATCGACCCCGTCTCCACCGACATGGTCAGTGATGATCTTGACGTGCGCAATGTGGACCCCGGAGCATCCCACCGGCACCAGCGTCCAGCGCGGGCTATCAATTGCGGCCACGCCCTCAACGACAAGTCTACGGCAAGCGGTGAAACGGAAGAGCCACGGACCCCGGTCCTCGCGTCCGCGTCCGGGCCAGTGGCTGCCGTCGAGCACACCGCGTCCCCGGACCGTCACGTTCTGCGCGTCTTCTGCTCGGAAGGCACCTCGCACCACCGCCCCGCCCTCGATGTACACCGTCTCGTCAGTCTTGAGTGTGACCAAACCGACGTCATGTACCCTGCCTGCCACGAAGAAACGCAGCCCTGGTGTGTCCGCGGCAGGCACGTCCTCGTCCGGCGGGTCGACCCAGAGGAAGAGTGGCCGGCTGAGGTCGCCGTCAAACTCGAGGCTCAGGTAGGATGGCCCGTCAAGGCGGAAACGCAAGACATCACCGTCGACCTCCGGCACGACTTCGTGGCGCAGCGGCCGCACCTTCACATCTTCGAATGGGAATCGAACCGTTACCTCTACCTCAACCGGCCCTTCGGCCGAAAACAACGCGTAGCCGGCAACGGCGTGGCTATGCACGAACACGGGCTGACCACCAACACGCACTTCAAAGTCAGGCGATGGATCGAGTCCACTGGGAAAGGGATACACTATTGCGGCGGATCTCATGCACTACTCCGGGACGAAGGGCAGAAGTGGGGTCTGATAAACGGATGGCGGTCGATTCTGGCTATGGAGCGTGCAGGCTCAGGGCTGCGGCAAGAGCTTCAGGAGCTTGCAAGCGTGCGGCTCCACTATGGCCGAATAGCAGCGTTCGAACGTGCCGACATCCTCATGCGTCCACAGATCGCGGACGAGGCATCCCCGCCGGTCGTGCAACCCCACGGCCTCCCAGGAGACCGGAATGCGCATGGTCCGCTCGTCGTGCCGGTTGAAAAGGCCAACGGCGATCGAACCGTCAATCAGGACCTTCTTCCACACTTCGCGTCCGCCCTGGTTGCCGACGCAGTAGCCCTGTCGACCGAGCGGGTCCTGGTTGACGGCAATGGCTTCGTCGTTGAGCAGTATCTCCCTCGTCGTCGGCGTCATGCTGCGCACATCACAGCCCACCATCAGCGGCGCGGCAAGCATGCACCACAGGCTGAAGTGGGTGCGGTATTCCTCCACGCTGCAGCCGCCCCGGGCCACATTGCCCTCACCGTGCATGCCGACCACCAGCATATCGGGGTCGTTCCAGTGGCCGGGGCCCGCATAGTGTTCCAGGTTCTTCTGTTTCTCCAAGCCAATATGTGCGACCGACTCCCAGCTGTCGTTGATGTCGCCGGTGGTGCGCCACATGTGCGCCCCGGCCCGCGACGCTGCCCAGTGCCAGGGCTTCATTGAGCCCCACTCGCAAGTGCTGAAGAGAATGGGCCGTCCGGTGGCGCGGAGGGCCTGGCCCATGCGTTCGTACAGCTTGCGGCCGTCCACTCCCGGGGGCTTGTAGCAGAAATCGTACTTCAGGAAATCCACCCCCCATTCGGCGAAAGTCTGCGCGTCCTCCTCCTCGTAACCGAAGCTGGCAGGCCGGCCGCCGCAGGTGTGAGTGCCGGCACACGAGTAAATGCCGAACTTGAGCCCCCTGCCGTGCACATAGTCGGCGAGCGCCTTGATGCCGGCGGGGAACCTGGTCGGATGCGCTGCCAGGCGCTCGCCCGCATCGCGCTGGTCGGCTTCCCAAAAGTCATCGATGACCACGTACTCGTAGCCGGCGTCTTTAAGCCCTTCTTCGACGAAAGCGTCCGCTGTTTCGCGGACGACGCTTTCGTTGATATCAGGGCCGAAGGTGTTCCAACTGTTCCAGCCCATCGGCGGC
Source organism: uncultured candidatus Brocadiaceae bacterium (assembly GCA_964421565.1). Lineage (GTDB taxonomy): Bacteria > Planctomycetota > Brocadiia > SM23-32 > SM23-32 > CAYQXJ01. Next base: position 301,190 of record CAYQXJ010000002.1, on the reverse strand, counting down.
GTCACGGCGAGCATGCTCGTCCTCCGTCTGATGCTGTGAATCCTGAATGAACGCCATGTCGGAGAGAGGACCATACTGCTTGCGCCCCGCAGACGCAAAAGGAAGGCGCGGAGCCGCCCTCCTGGGCCAGTGCCGCGCTCAGAGGTGCTGCCTGCGCGTTACCTCAACACCTGAATCGCCTTGGCGTTGCTCTTCTCCGGGCCGGCGACGAAGTAGAGCCAGGCCGGCCCAGACGGCATGTCGGCAGGCACAGTCACAACCAGAACGCCCTTGCCACCCCTGAGGGCTCCATCCTGCGGAGTGAGTTCGCGCCCGCCCAGATACACCGTGTTGTCACCCAGAACACGGCTGGCGCCGATGACCTTCAGCTCGAGCGCCTCCCCGGGCGCTATACCTTTCCCGGCAGAGTGCTTCACCAGCACGGGGTGCTCGATCTTGGCCTTGTTCGCCTTCGGCGGCTTGACGGCACAGACCAGCTTGTAGGCGCCGGTGTTGCCATCGGCGGAACCTACGCGCACCACGTAGTTGCCCGTCTGGTAGGGGGCGGACAGCAAAGGCGCCGGCACCTTCTTGACCATCATCTTGCCGGTGCTGACCTTCTCGTAGCCACCGATCGGGATTACCCCGCCGGCGGGGTCGAGAATCATCAGCAGGGGCTGGAAAGCACTGCTCTGCACCTTCGCGATGAACTCGGCACCGCCCGTTGCCGGCATGGCGTAGTCGTCACGTTCGTCGGAGGTAGAGATGAAACCCTCCTCCTTCAGCTTGCTCTTGGGGTCCTTCACCTTGACCTGGAGTTGATACATGCCACCGGGACCGCTGGCAGTGGTGACGACAACAGTGTAGAGGCCGCTTTCGGGCAGGTCGCCCTGCAGTTTCAGCCTGTTGCCCGTCTGCTCCAGAAGCAGCTCGCCCCAGGGGCCATAGAGCCCGAGCGTCAGGTTCGGATCGGGATCGCCCTTGGCTTTGAGTGCGATCTTGGCCCGCGCTCCGGCGAGGGCTGCGAACTGGTAGCAATCGGCGTCACCTGGTACGCTGGCGCCCATCACTTTCATGTTTCCCGAACCGTCTGTCACCACCCCGGCTTCGCCGATGGAGTCCACTGTCACCGAGTCGGCCTCGGGCGCCACGTTGCCATGCTGGTCGAGTGCACAGGCGACGATCGTGCATGCGCAGTTGGGGTCTTCACTGTCCCAGCCCTGGTTGACGGGTATGGTGGCCTCCCACGTGGCGAAGTTCGGGGCGGTCGGCGTGGCGAGGATGCCATTGATCCAGATCGCCTCGATAGCGGCACTGTCGTCCGCCGTTCCCTCAACAGTGATCATGTAGTCTCCGAGCGGACCATCACTTTCCCTCGGCCAGGTGATCTCAACCAGAGGCGGCGTGCGGTCCTCTACCGTCAACGTCACGGGAACCGTCAGGGGGCTGTTGGCGGCAGCGGGATCGCTCACGGTAATACTGGCCGTGTAGAGGCCCGCGCTCAACCCGGCGGTGGCGAACTGGAGTGTGTGAACCTGCGGATCGTCCTGGCCGGTCGAAGCGCCGGAATCGGGCGAGACCGTCAGCCATCCGGCACTGTCGACGACGGTGTAGTCCAGCGTCCCGGAGCCGGCGTTGCTTATGCGCACGGTACCGTCGTTAGCGTTGCTGCCTTCGGCGCACGTCACGTTGAAGGATGTGGGCGTACACGCGATGGTGGTTGGCGGCTCCACGGTAAGAGTGGCAGGCACGAGCCGGGGCGAGTTCGTGGCTCCGGCGGCTTCTATGCTGACAGTCGCTGTGTAAGTGCCCGTCCCAAGACCCGCGGTGGAGTACTCGACCGTGTGCGTCGTGCGATCGGTATCCCCGGTGCTTGCGCCGGTCGCCGGGGCTACGCTCAGCCAGGCGGCATCGTCGCTGACCGCGTAGGAGAGCAGAGACTCACCCGCGTTCCAGATCTCCAGGGTGTCGTCCGGTGCATTTGTCCCCGCCACCCCCGTCGGTGCCAGGGATGTCGGCTCCACGCCAATCTGTGGAGCCATGAGTACGGTCAGCTCCACGTCGATGATCTGCGGGGTGTTCTCCGCCGAGGGCGCAGCGATGGTAACGGTCGCCGTGTACGTGCCCGGAGCCATGCCGGTAACCGTGTAGCCCACCGTGTGCGTGACGGCGTCGAGGTCACCGGTCGAGGAGCCGCTCGCCGGGCTCACCGTCAGCCAGGTGACGTCATCCGAGATCGTGTACTCGAGCGTGTCGAACCCGGCATTCCATACCTGAAACGTGTCGTCGGCTGGCTTCACGTTCTGGATCGTAGTGGGACTGAGGCTCGTCGTGCTCAAACCGATGGCCGGCTGCCGGTAGACTGTCAGCTCCACGGCGAGCGTCTGGGGCGAGTTGTCGGCGTCATCATCAGCGATGGCAATCGTCGCCGCATAAGTCCCCGCCGAAAGGGCCGATGTGTCATAGCTTACCGTGTGCGTGCCGGCATCTCCGCTGCCCGTGGAGGACCCGCTCGCCGGGGAGACGGAGAGCCACGCCGCGTCATCGGTGATCGCGTACTCGAGAGTCTCAATGGCTGAGTTCCACACGTCAAAGGTCTGATCGTCGGCGTCCTCCCCTTCTCGGCAAGTTGGCGCCAGCGAGGTGGTGCTTAACGCTATGCGCGGGGTGGTAGCTGTCTGCCGTCGGACCTCGTAGTAGTAAGTCTGGTATCGGCCGTCGATGGTGACGGTGTTGCCGGTCCGCTCCACATCCGTTTCGGTCGGCACGCCGTAGACGTCTACCACCTTGGCGGACTCGACGGTTCCACCTTTGAAGGTGATCTCGGCCTGCACAGGCTGCAGCAGCAGGGGCGGGCCGCCGAGGGTGAGGAGCTCGCTGCCGTCGCCGTTGTATTCGGTCCCGACCTGCTTGTCCTGCGCAAGGGCGGTAATGAGCACATGCTCGGAGTCGATCAGAGGACGGTCGTCGAGCGGAGTGAAAATGAGACTGACGAAGTCGGTGCCGACGTCCACCTCCACGCCTGGCAGGTCATAGCTGCCACCGCCTGCGAAGCCCACGATGCCCTGGGTCTTGGGGCTCCTAATCTGCACGATGCCGTCGCCGTAGTCCCAGACCAGCTCCCCCGTCATGCTGGTGATGACCTCGGCCACGTCGTCCCAATAGGTCGCCCAGTCCACTTTCTCCGAGTCGGAAGAGGTGTACGCATCATCCGCTTTGAAGCTCAGCCGCCCGATCGCGGTGACTTCTGGCGGAGTGTAGAGGTTGTCTTCGCCGGGGTATCCCCCGCCGGGCAGGTCCTGGCTGAGAGGGTCGATGCCGCCGAACAGGTCATCCAACGAAAGCCTGCGGGCCGCGGCTGCATCAGCTTCCTGGATGTGACCCTTGTAGATCGCGAAAGCAAGCGCGGGGAACTGGGCAAGGTAGAGGGGGGTCTCGTTCACGTAACTGCTCGGGCCGAAACCGGCGCCGGGCCAGCCGCTCTCCATCCAGGCGTAGGAACCGGAAAAATGGAGGGACCCGTCCCATCCCTGCAGACCCATGCCGTAGAAGGCATAAAGAGGTGAGATCTCGCCGCGCCACTGGTTCGGCGGGTTGGAGTTCCACTCGGTCATCAGGCAGGGCTTGTCCTCCACCTGGAAGGCACTAACATCCTGGCCGCCGGCATCGATACTCTCGCCACCGAGAATGCCATATCCGGGCTGCGTCAGATGGGTGCCGTTGTTCACCGAACCGGTGGCGACGTAGTGACCCCCAACGCCTCCGCCGAAGTATGCGTGCCGGTCGATGGCGTCGCCGCAGTCGTCCACCCACAGGTTTGCGGCTGCAGCCGCCGGGCCGCCAGCCTTCCATGCTGTGGACATCACGACGCCCTCATAGCCCAGGTCCCTCAGGAACTGGAAGCGGTCCTGGTAGTGCTGCCGCTGAGTCTCGGCGAGGAACTGGATCCAGTCGCCCATACGGGCTTTCTCAGTGCTCTTGTTGAAGAACGGGCCGTCGGCCTCCATCTCCCACGCGCCGTAAACCTTGATGTCGGAGTCAAACGTTTCCACACTGTCTTCGGCTCGCATACCGGCGCCCCATGCGGCCTCCAGCTCATCGTCCTCGGCGTACTTCTGCCCGAGCCACTCAAACCACATGCGCTTGAGCAGGAGCGTGTGGTTGGGATATTCGGTGCCGGTGGCGAGTGGGTTCAACGGCCAGTGCCAGAAGAGACCGTCTTCGTTCTGCACCTCAATGATGGCGAGGGCAGGATCGTCCACATAGCGCATGCCCGTGTAGGGGTTTTCGTGCAACATGAGGGGCTCGAGCCACTCCCTCAGGCCCTCCTGATAGGCCCAGACGAAGTTATCGAACCCGCCAACCTTGCGCCTGGCGCCGCTGGCCGGCAACTCATCCCAAAGGTCGGCCATCGTGACGCCGGCCCGGCTCAACAGGTCCTCGAACTCGGGGGCGAGCGTGTCAGGCAAGAAGTCTTCGCTCAGGAACATGCCGCTGTTGTCGGGGTAGAACACTGACCAGTTCGTGTAAACCCCGTTCTCCTTGAGCGCGGCGAACCACTGGTCGTAGGTGTCCAGCGCCGACGCATTCCGTCCCTCTCCGATTTCGGCCAGCATGTAGTGCCGCCGAACCAGGTTCACCCCGTGCTTAGCATAGAGACGCGCCTGCTGATCGAAGAGCGATTCATCGTCGGGGTGGACGCCGCACACGCCCCAGAACTTGACGGGCACGCCGGGGCGGCCGCTCAGCTCAAAGTGGCTGTCTACGCGCTGCACATGGCCATGGACGCCGGCCGGAACGCCGCTGCTCGCAGCGAGTACACCCTGCATATCAATGATCGAGTTTCCGTCGAATTCGTCGGCATCTATCCGGAGAGGAAACCATACATCCGCGCCGGGCGTTGGCCCGCTGTCCGGCTTGAGAGAACCGGCAGGCGGAGCATCATAGTTCACGAAGTACATACAATCGATGCCGCCGAGCGTGCGGTCCCCGCCGGGGTCGCCGTAGGTCACGTTCACCCGAAGTGTGTGCGCGCCAGGCGTCAGTGACAAGGTGCCCGCACGGACCCATGCGATGTAGTGCACGTCGTTGATGCTGGGGCGGATTATACACTGCTCTTCGTGCCTGTGTGTCAGGCTCAGACTCTGGGCGGCCCCCCCGTCCAGTGAGTAGGTGTAGGCACTCTTACGGGAGGCTAGCCGGATCCACCACGTGTACTCGCCGCCCTCAGTGATGTGGAATTCATACTCCGCATAGGCGGGGCTGTTACCGCTGGCGTAGTGTGCTATCCACTCGCCCGGCGTTGTTTCCGGCACACCCGGCGACAGCAGGTGCTTCTTGACGCTGCTGTCGTTTTGGAACCAGCTATGATTGTTGAAGGTTTCGGCTGTAGCATCCTCGCCCTCGACCCACGCGTACTCGTCGGCGAGGGTGGACCCCGTCATGGCTATCAGCAGCACCAGAGCGATGACTACTCTCTTCATGGCCTACCTTCACAGAGAACCCATGAGACTGACCGGCAGAGTGACTGCCGACTGATGATGGCGTTACGGTGCGGATACCCACGCACCGCTGCGCGGGCACGCCACGAAGCGGCTGCGCGCCGTCACTATAGCGAGCAGCCTGGTCCGTGCGAAGGGATACAGCGCCCCAGGCCCTCAGAAAGGTGCTTAAAGGCGCCCTCAGACCCCCATCCGGCCGATGGGAGCAGCATCACCGCCACTCGTTCTGAACCACCGGGGGGAGACTTTCAACAATCCTGTGAACGGCTAGCACGCTCATTCCGGCTCGGTATAGCCAGGGATCGCCTGGTAAGGGCGCGCCCAACCGGCGTCCTGGATGAGCAGGCCGGCGTCTGGATCCTCAGGCAGCGAAGGTTGCGGGAATTCGCGCCAGCGATCGCCATCCAATGGCTCGGTGTAACCCTCACGACGATAGTACTCCATGAGTTCTCCACGCATCTCGGCGGCCACGGTGCGACGCAGGGGGTTGCCGGCCAGGTTGCGCGTCTCCTCAGGGTCCTGCTGCCGGTCGAAGAGGAACTCACGGCGGTCGGTCACGCAGTAGTAGTACTTCCACCGGCGGTTCAGAATCATGTGGGTAGCGCGTCCATCGCAGTCATATTGCGCATGTATGGTGCGGTCGCCGCCATCGCGCGCAATCTCGGCCAGGTCGGCCCCGTCGCGCTGGTCTGCGGGCGGTGCTATGTCAGTAGCCGCCAGGATGGTGGGCATCACGTCCACCAGGCTCACAGGCGTTTGGCAGACCTCGCCCGCTGCGAACCGGCCGGGTAAGCGGGCAAGGAGCGGTACATTCGCCGCTGCGTCCAGCATGCTGCGCTTGCCAAAGCAGTTGTAGTCGCCGAGGAATTCCCCGTGGTCGGAGGCGTAGAGCACGAGCGTACTGTCCAACTGCCCCTGCTCCTCCAGTGCGGCCAGGACCCTGCCTACCTGGTAGTCGATGAAGGAGACGCATGCATAGTAGTACGCCTTCATGCAGCGTAGCAGGTTGTTGTCGACGCCGTTGTCACGGTATTTGTAGCGGTTCTGAAAACGGTTGATGTGAGTGTGCAGCGACTCGCACTGATGCGGACGCTTCGCCAGCGGCATATTCGGCGCCCGGTAGAGCTTATTCCATGGCGTAGGTGGCGAGAACGGCGGGTGCGGATGGATGAAGCTCGCCCACAAGAAGAAGGGCTCTTCGGCCGGCGCCTCCTTCAGGAAGTCAATCGCCCGATCCCCGACCCATTGGGTGGCATGCAGCTCCGCAGGCATTTGTGCCGGCTGCGGTATGTAGTACATTTCGCCGCGCTGGCCCATCGGGTCGTGGACGTGCCCGAACCCTTTCGTGTGCAGGAACTCCAGGTAGTCGTCGCCCTCGACCTTGCCCCGTATCTCCTCCTGGTGATCTCGACTCTGCAGGCCGCGCAGGGCCTGGCTGTCCGGCGTGAAGTGCATCTTACCCACGGCGTGGGTGCGGTAGCCGGCCTCTGTCAGCAGCCACATGAAGGATGCACGGTCCTCGGGCATGGGGTCGCGGTTCTCGAAGCAGCCCGTGTTGTGCGGATACTGCCCCGTGATGAGCGAGCATCGAGCCGGGACGCAGACCGGATCCGCTGTGTAGGCACTTTGGAACAGCATGCCCTCTCGCGCTATGCGGTCCAGGTTTGGCGTTCGTATGACCGAGTTGCCGGAGGCGCCGACGGTGTCGGCACGCTGCTGGTCGGTGAAGAAGAGCAGTACGTTGGGGCGAGGCATGGCGACTTCCCTCGTTGGAGAGGTTCTGACGTGTGACGAGAAGATTATAGCTGCTTGTCGTGATATGGCAACCGGCCGGACCTTGCCGCAGGTGCGGGCCAACGGTAGGCTGTCGGCGATCGTATTCTCTGGGAAGGTCCGCCATGGACAACCGTCTCTCCCGTGACGTGCAGATGCAGTTCATGCGGCCGGGGCAGCTCGAGGCCGCGTTGCGTCGGTTTCCGGCAGTCTATGTGCCCTTCGGCCTGATCGAGTGGCACGGCCGCCACTTGCCCCTCGGCAACGACGCACTGAAGGCGCACGCCATCCTGGTCAAGTGCGCCGAGACCCACGGCGGCGTCGTCTATCCGTCCCAGTGGCTCCACAGCGGCTTTCCCCGGGAGCACATGGTCCCTGCCTACAGTCACTTGTTCGCACGCCTTAAACAGACCGGCGCCCGCGTCATCGTGGGGGTGTCGGGGCACAACGTGCGCGAGCAGATCGAGATGATCGAACAGGCGCTTGAGCCTGTGACGGCCGACGGCACGTGCGCGGGAGTCGGTCTCTGGGAGGTCACACTCAGCCAGTGCCAGGAGTCCAGCACTGACCACGCGGCGAAGTGGGAGACATCGAACATGATGTTCTTCTACCCCGAAAGGGTGGACATGGACGAACTGGGAGAAGGCCCCCTGGCGCCGAACATGGAACCGCCCGACGGCATCGGCGGGCTCGACCCACGAGAGCATGCCTCGGCCGAGGTCGGCCAGCGCAACGCCGCACTCGCTGCCGACGCTATCGGGCGCAAAGCGCATGAGCTGCTGCAGGGCCTGCCCCCGGAGCATCGCGAGTTCAGCCTGGAAAGGATCGAACCGGGGCACTGGTGGATGGTTTAAGCACACATGCAGGTCCGACGAACAGGCCGCAAACGGCTGAAGGCCGACTGAGCGCGGTCGCCCGGGCCTACCGATCGCCCCGTTTGGGCTGGGCGCTGGTCGTTCTCGGGGGTGCCCTGCGCGTTCGACAGTTCGCCGCCAATCGCTCGCTCTGGCACGACGAAGCGGCCCTTGCCCTGAACATCATCAACCGGTCCTGGGCCGGACTGCTTCAGCCGCTGGACTACAATCAGGGCGCGCCTCCAGGGTTCCTGCTGGCGACCAAGAGCTGTACGGCAGTCCTCGGACACTCGGAGTATGCGCTCCGCCTCGTGCCTCTGCTCTGCGCCCTCAGCTCCTTGCTGTTCTTCCGAGCAGTCGCAAAGCGCCTGCTTCCTGCCCTCGCCGTGCCCTTTGCTCTGCTGCTTTTCGCGGTTTCGTGGCCGCTTTTGCGCTACGCATCGGAAGCCAAGCAGTATTCGAGCGACGTTCTGGTGGCCCTCGTGCTATTCTGGCTCGTGTTGCGCGCCCTCGACAGTGGACTTTCAGGTCCGTCTCTTGTCGTCCTCGGCGGCGCGGGCATGGCTGCCGTCTGGTTCTCTCATCCCTCGGTGTTCATCCTCGGCGCAGCGGGCGTGGCCCTGGCACTGCGTGCACTCGACGGTCATGGTCGCTCCCGGCGGGCGGCCGTCGCAGCTTTGGGGCTGGTATGGCTCGCAAGCTTCGGGCTCTGTTACAGCGTATCGCTACGGTTTCTCGCCGCCAACCGCTACCTGCTGGAGTTCTGGCGTGAAGCGTTCATGCCCCTGCCGCCGACGAGTCTGGCCGAGCTGGGTTGGTTCGCCCGCGCCGGGGAGCTACTCATGACCCGTGCGGCGGGGCTGGGGCTTCCGTGGCTCGCACTGCCAATCTGTGTTGCGGGTGGCATAGTTATGACGCAACAGCATCGACGTGCGGCATGCCTGATCCTGCTGCCGGTCGCCTTTGCGCTCCTGGCCTCCGGCCTGCAACGCTACCCCTTCGGGCACCGCTTGCTCTTATTCCTTGCGCCGACGGTTGTCCTGCCGTTGAGTTTCGGTGCAGAGCGGGCCGGGCACACGGTCTGCCGGCAGTGGGGACGAGGTTGGGGAATCGCGGCGGCGCTCCTGCTGGGAGCCCTGCTGCTCGGCCGGCCTCTGCGCATCGCGGCGCTCGTCAGCCTGCATCCCGTCCCCGGGGAGCAACTGCGCCCGATCCTGGCTGAGCTGGATGAACGGGCACGCCCGGGCGACACGGTGTACGTGTACTACGCCGCCGAGCCGGCTCTGCTTTACTACCGGGCCCGGTTCCCGCTGAACGGCGCCCATGTAATCATTGGGACACGGGCACGATCCGAGCCCGGGCTCTACCTTCGCGAACTCGACCGGCTTGCCGGCCGCGAACGGGTTTGGGTCGTACTCTCGCATCCGTACGAAGACGAATTCGGCCTGCTCCGTAGTCACCTGGACCAGATCGGACGGCCGCTGGCGCGCCTGCGACGCCGCAAGGCCCGCCTCTGGCTCTATGACCTGTCAATGCCCCCGGAAGGCCGCGCGCTGCCCGCCGGCTCGTGAAGCGGCTTCCCGACAAGGACTGTCTTGATTCTGCGCGCTCCTACCCGTTACATTGGCGTCTTCACAACTTCCACCCGTGACAGGCCCATGGCCGCACCCGATATTTCCAGCCAGACATCGGTCGCCCATCCCGTTCAACCGGCGTGCAGGCGGGAGGGAACGCTGTACCTGCTGGGGATTGACGGAATGAGCCCCGATCTGGTGCGACCAATGTCCGAGAATGGCGAACTGCCGAACCTGAGCCGCCTCGCCGACGAGGGCGCACATGGCATGCTGAGCACGGTAACGCCGACGAACTCGGCGCTGCTCTGGACCTCCATTGCGACCGGCCGTCATTACGCCGATCATGGGATCGACGGATTCGACTATTACAGCCTGCTCGGTCGGCACATCAGCCGCTCGGCCGTGCGCAGAATGAAACGACTGTTCCTGCGTCACATCATCAAGGCACTGATGCGCTTAGGGTTGATGCAGGGGCGCCTGCTGGACGGACGGCACATCCGCGCCAAGACCCTGTGGGGCCTGGTGAGCGAGGCGGGCGGGCGCGTAGGCGTCGTGAACTGGTGGCACACATGGCCCGCCGAGCCGGTTAACGGCTTCATCGTCTCCGACAGGCTCCACTACTGGCGTGCCGCCGCCCGAGGACGCGAGGAGCAGAAGACCACCAATCTGACGTACCCCGACTCCCTGCTCGATGAGCTGCGGCCGCTCATCGTGCCGCCAGACCAGGTGGACCACGATCGCATCCGCCAGTTCGTGAACCTCGGCGACGAGGAGTTCGATGAGTTCGTCAACCGTGCCTACGTGCACCATTCGGTCGACGGCGAACTGCGGTTCCTGATCAGCGGCGACCTGACCGCCTGGCGCACATTCCGCCACTGCCACGCGCAGTGGCCCGAGCTCGACCTGGCGGCGCTCTATCTGCGGGCGCCGGACGTGGCTCAGCATTGCGCTTTCCAGTACATGCCGACCTCTCGCGACGTAGAGGTGCCGCAGCAAGACCGCCGCCGGTTCGGAAACGTGGTGCCTCTGGCTTACCGCATGGCAGACGACATGGTTGGTGGCGTGCTGGAACTGATGGACGAGGAAGACAGTCTGCTCGTGATGAGCGACCACGGATTCGGCTATCAGCCGGGACGCAGGGAATACGGCCACGCGCGGGGCGAGCCGCCCGGTGTCATCTACGCTTACGGGAAGGAGTTCGAGGCCGGGGCTGTCGTAGAGCAAGCAAGTGTTTACGACGTTTTCCCAACCGCAATGCGCATCCTTGGGTATCCGCCCTCGCGTGAGCTTGAGGGGCGCTGCCTGGAGGAGGCACTGACGGATGACTTCCAGCGGAAGCACCCACCTCTACAGCCGGTGCAGACCTATGGTGCACGGTTGCCCCGCCATGACCTGGAAACCGCATCCTCGGACGTGGACGAGGAAGTAATGGAACACCTGCGAGCGCTCGGTTACCTGGAGTGAACGCCAGGCGCACCGGCACTCCCTACCCGGCGGTCAACCCTCCTCCCGGGCCTCGCGGATCCAGGCCAACACGCGGCGTACGTTCTCGCTGATCTCTGTCCAGTCTCCCGCAGCCACCAGGTCCTTGGGCACAAGCTTGCTGCCCATGCCCAGACATGCTGCGCCGGCGCCGATCCAGCCTCTTACATTCTCCTGCTCGGCGGTCACGCCGCCCGTCGGCATCAGACGCGTCCACGGCATCGGTCCGAGCACTGACTTGATGAACGCCGGCCCGCCGACCTGGTTGCCGGGGAACACCTTGATGATCTCGCAGCCGAGTTCTTGCGCCTGGCTGATCTCGCTCACGCTTCCACAACCGGGGCTGTATGCGATCTGACGGCGATTGCAAAGCCTTGCTATATCAGGGTTTAGAACGGGTCCTACAACGAAGGCCGCACCGGCGGCAATATAGAGACCGGCCGTCGGCGCGTCCACCACCGAACCTACTCCAAGCATCACATCCGGACGCTCGGCCTCGCACCATTCGGCAAGCTGCCTGAACACGTTGATGGCGCGGTCGCCCCGGTTGGTGAACTCGACCACCGGCGCCCCGCCCTCGGCACAGGCACTCACAACGCGCCGGGCAACCTCAAAGTCCCCGTTGTAAAAAACGGGCACGAGGCCCGCGTCCAACATGGTATTCAAGACGGATAACCTGTCGAATCGTGCCATGGCAGAAGGCCGTTCCTCTTTGCTTGAGTGTCCTCAACCGCCCTTGTAGCTTTCCTCGTCGGAATATGCGCTGTGAGGGCGCGGCCGTTCGGAGCCCCCCTTCGTGTACACACGACCCTGACGGAACTCCGCCCAGGTGTTCTCAAACCAATAGTCGCCACCCGGGAATCCGCGCACCGGCAGCGCTTCCACCGTGAAAGCATCAGCCGCGGCATCATATCGTACCTGGAGGATTTCATCGCGCAAGGACTCATTCTCGGGCAGGAAGCGCCATTCGTCGCCGAGGTCGGGGTGCGGCAATCGGCCCGACGGATCTGCGACCATGTGGGAGCCCCGAGAGCCGCTGCCGCGCTCCAGCAAGGCCAACACGATGTGCAGGAATGCACGCTGAGTCAGCGCAAGTTCACGCACTTGTAATGCCCCCAGGTAGCCGGCCCCAGCCGGCCGCAGCCCCGCCTCCAGGGCTTCTTTCCACTCGCGCTCTGCCTCCAGCAGGGCCTTGCGGACACCTTCGGTGGAGCGCACAACGCCTGCATAGGCGCTCATCCTATGCTGTATCGCCGACTTTGCCTTGTCGCTCGTCGTGCCGGGCCCCGCCGCCTGCACCCAACGAATGCGCTCCAGTGCCGTCTCCACAAATGGAGAGGAGACTTTTGCAAAGTTGGTAAGGGGCATCGGCTGTTGAGAGTGCACGTGCGCGATGCGCTGCGCGGCACGCAGAGCGCCGACCTGCCCGCTGTTGAGCGCCGAGCCGCCCGGTCGCTTCACGCCGTGGGTGCCCGCCAGTTCACCGATCACGAACAGACGCCGAACATTCGTCTCCCACCAGATGTCCACCCCGAAGCCGCCGTTGCAGTGCTGGCAGCAGACGCCGATCTCGATCGGTTCCTTCCACAGGTCCACGCCCATCTGACGATACAGCTTGACGCTCGGCCGGTTCATGTGATCGAGCCGTTCGATGGGCGTGGCCTGGAGGGCACCGGAATTCTCCAGGTACTTGCGCGCTTCGTCGCCCAATGCGTCGAAGCTGAATTCCTGCAAACCACCTGTAGCGTACGGATTATGGGCGAAGTCCATCCACACGCGACGTCCGCGTCTCACCGACTCCTGCTGCACCAGCAGGTCGATGACCGAGGAGCCCGGCAGCTTCTGCGGGTCGAACGGCCACTGGTAGCCCTTCAGAAACACGGCGGTGGCCAGCTCGCCCATCGACCCGAACCAGGGGTTCAGGAACTCCTGCACGTCGCCACCGTCGGCGTCGGTGCTGTAATAACGGGGGATCACCTGCTGGTAGGTGCCAGACAGGTTCCAGCGCGGCTCCAGACTGGCGATTCCGAACTGAAGTTCAGCCAGGTTCTGGGCGATCGCGCCAGCCTCCAGAAGGGCCGCGTACGGTCCCATCTGTCCTTTCGGATAGACCGAAATCGCATAGAGCTCACCAGGCCCGCCCCCTGCGACGACCACGTTGCGGCAGTTGAAAAGCACCAGTCCGTGGTCGCTTTCCGTCTCGCGGGCTATTTCGCAGCACAGCAGGCCCCGCGCGCCGCTCTCATCGGTGAGGACGGCGAGCATGTAGTAACCGTCGAACACCTGCACACCGTAGCGCCGCAGCTCGGCCGCGAGCTTGCGGACCATGAAGCGCGAAGTCCACGGTCCGGCGCTGGTGGCGCGCTGGCGAGGATCGTGGTCGGTCTTATAGCCCACGAAGCCGCCGCGTTCGTTGTGCGGGAAGGGCACGCCGAGGTCAGCCAGACGGTAGAACGAGCGCAGGCTGTTCTCGCCCTCCACAAGCGCCACATCGCCGTGGCAACAGCCGGCGGCGGTGAGGGTGCGCGCGAAGTCGAGAGCCGTGTCGCCCTCTTCCCCCTGCATTCCGAGCTTGTAATAGGTCTGTTTGTCAGAGCCGGCATTGTGGCTGGTGCCAGTTCCCATGCCGATAGTCACCACGGCGACCTCGCAGCGGGGATCCTCGGCGCCTATCTCCTCCATCTCGCGGAACAAGCGCGCTGCGCAGTTCAGCCCTGCCGCTCCGCTTCCCACGACCACCGTGTTCAGCGAGTAGACGGGCAGCGCCATGCCAGCCATCTGCACTTCACTTTGCGCGATCATCTCGCCTCCATCAGGCAGCACGGGCCCCGGGCTGCACCGCCTCCACTGTCGGCCAGCAGGGCGCGCGCGGCAGCGGTCCTCAAAGCCGTCGGATGCCGAAGCCACCGCTGACCTCGATGGATTCTCCGGTTGAGTAGTCGAGGTCGCCGCGCCCGAAAGCACCGATCACCCGTGCAACGTCCTCGGGCCGGCCCCACCGCCGCATCGGCAGCAGGCCCTCTTCGAGTATCAGCCGGTCGTACTTTCCCTTCACGGCAGCGGTCATGGGGGTTTCCACAATCCCCGGCCGCACCTCGATCACGGGAATGTCGAACTCCGCCAGACGGTCGGCCCACAGCTTCGCCACCATGCTCAACCCAGCTTTGGAGATACAGTATTCGCCACGGCTGGGAGAGGAAGTGTATGCGGATATGGACGTGATGAAGGCGATACGCGCCTTCTCGATCCGGCCGGTGCGCTGCCACTCGATCATGCGGCGCGCGGCGAGTTGCGTGAGGAAGTGTGGTCCCTTCAGGTTAACGTCCATCACGCGGTCGTAGCTCTGCTCCGTGCTCTTCAGGATATCGAGCCGCTCCCGGGGCGCCACACCGGCGTTGTTGACCAGCAAGTCGAGCCGCCCCAACTCGTCAGCGACGGCCTCGATAATGGCCCGCCGCTCGGCCGCGTCGGAGATATCCGCGCGATACACCTGGGCGCTGCCGCCTGCGTCCTGGATGGCGTTGAGGACCTCGTAAGCGCCCTGATCCCGGTTCTCCGGGTCAGCCACGATGTCGTTGACACCAACCACGTAGCCCTGGGCCGCAAGCTGCAAAGCGATCGCCCGACCGATGCCGCGCCCAGCGCCCGTCACCAGAGCAACCCGACCTTCTGCCTGCATGCTCCGCTGCGCCTCCTGTCCAATAGGGCCATCAGAGCTTCACGCTGCTGAACTGCGGCAGATGTTCCTCATTCATCGCCAGCATCTCGCGCGTCATCTCCTTGATCTCCTCCAGGCTGAGCACGGCGGCCGTGAGGGGATCGTAGGCGACGGCGTGGAAGACCTTCTGCGGGTCACCTGTTAGCGCCGCCTCGACGGCCATCTCCTCACTGGCGATGTTGATGTTGTTGAGCGCCGCCAGTTGCGCCGGCAGCGGACCGACGTAGATGGGGTTCAGGCCCCGCTTGTTGGCCAGAACCGGCACTTCGACGCAGGCATTTTCTGGCAAGTTGGGGATTATGCCAGTGTTCGGAACGTTGCCGTTGAACTCGTACGGCTCGCCACCCAGGCAGGCGTTGATAATGTACGCCGCATACTCATGCCCGCGCTCAAGCGAGATTGGAGCACCCTCTCCGAACCATTTCTCCACGTCCTGCTTCCAGTTCTCCTTGCGCTTGTGGTAAGCATCCACGATGTAGCCATAGTAGCCCGGGTTCCACCCCGTGCCCGGGTGGCAGTACTTCTCGATCAGCTCCGGCCGCTTGCGGAACCACCAGTTATACTCGGAGTTGTGCCCGCTCGACTCCGTAACGTAGTAGCCGAGGTGCAGAAACATCTCGTTGCGGACGATCTCCTCCCTGTAGACCTCCTCGTTGTTCTCCACGGCGTCGCGAATCGCGGGATAGGCGTCCTGGCCGTTGCGCTCAAACTCGATATACCACGCCTGGTGGTTGATCCCGCCGCAGACGTAGGTTACCTCGTCCTCCTGCGCCCCGATCCACCTCGCCAGCATCTTCGCCGTGCCCTGCACGCTGTGGCACAGCCCGCTGACTTCCACCTCGCTCTGGCTCTGCATTGCCCGGCAGAGCATCGCCATCGGATTCGTGTAGTTCAGGAAGATGGCGTCAGGGCAGACCTCCTCGATGTCCCGGCAGATACCCAGCATCACCGGTATCGTCCGCAGCGCGCGGAAAATGCCCGCCGGCCCCCGCGTGTCACCGATGTTGATGTCCACGCCGTACTTCTTCGGGATCTCGATGTCGTGACGCCATACGTCAAAGCCACCCGCCAGAATCGTCGAGAGCACCGCATCCGCCCCCTCCAGCGCCCCCTTGCGGTCCATGGTCGCCTCGACGCGCGCCGGGTAGTCGCCCTTCTCGACAATCGCCGTGCATGCGCGTTCGGCGAAATCCAGACGATCCTCGTCAATGTCCATCAGGGCTATCGTCGCGTCCTCCATCAGCGGGAACGTCAGGCAGTCGCGCACCAGCTTGCGAGTGAATCCCAGGCTCCCGGCGCCGATGAATGCTATCTTCGCCATTGCGAACTCCAACGTCGAAAAGTGTGCGGGCACGCGCCCGCCGGAGACAAAAAAGGTAACTCATGTGGTAGCCGCACGAGAAAGCGATTGTCCCCCAAACGCCCGCAACGTTCAAGGCCCCGCCCGTCGCCGTCCGGAGGGCGTCGTCTCATGCGCGCCCTGCCTCAACTATCAACGGCGCTCGTGGCACATACTATGAGTTTACTCCGTAGGATATGGCCGACACAGGCGTTGTGACGACATGGGTTCGTTTCGCATTCGGAGCCCCCAGCCGCCTCCCATGGCAGGCCGACCTGGAGTTATGATATCAGTTTCACGGCAGAGCACGCGCTCTCCGTCTGATTGTGAGGGACGGCTGCCGCCGGCGCGGACGGGACGGCGGACATGGCCGGACGGTGGCCGGGGTTCTGGGGGTGCGGCGTCCGGCGCGGCCCCGCGCCGGCAATCGCCCCGCCATGTACCGGTCGCGGGGCGGCCCCGCCCCGGCCGGCGGCGGCGCCGCGTCCGGATGGTTTCCGGGATTTCGGGGGTAGTGGGTCCGGTTGGTCATAGCGGAGGCCATCCTACCCGTTACCTTTCGGTGCGCCGTCCGATATGTCCCCATTTGGGCCTGGTTTCCCGTTCGCCGTGCCGGGCGCGCCGCCATTTGCGGGCGCGCCGGCAGTGGCGTAGGCTGTCTTCCGCTTTGTGAGGCACGATTGCTACTCTGCTGAAAGCCGCCCCCATGGCATCGAGAGACCCCGACAGGCCAAACGTGCTGCTGGTGCTCACTGACGACCAGGGCTACTGGGCACTCGGTTGCGCGGGCAACGAGGAGCTCCAGACCCCCCGCCTCGATCGCATGGCCGCCGAAGCAGTGCGGCTGGAGAGTTACTTCTGCGTCACGCCGGTCTGCTCTGCGGCGCGGGCGGCGCTGCTGACCGGCCGCATCGCCAGCGCGAACGGCGTGCACGACTGGCTGCGGGGGACCACAGAAGGGCCCCCGCTGCTGGAGGGCCAGAGCGGCTTCACCGACATCCTGGCGCGCAACGACTACGTCTGCGGCCATTGCGGCAAGTGGCACCTCGGCGCCGAGCCGATCCCCCAGAAGAGCTACTCCTGGTGGCGCCCGCGCTACGGCGGCGGCTACATGACCCCCCGGTTCTGCGATAACTCCGGCCGCGCGTTCAGCCCCGGCGGCTACCTGACCCACCGCATCACAGAGCTGGCCCTGCACTTCCTGGGCGCCCGGCTCGACTCGGAGGCGCCCTTCTTCCTGAGCGTGCATCACGTCGCGCCCCACAGCCCGTGGGACCGACAGTTCCACCCCGACGACTACTACATGCCCTACTACGAGAACTGCCCCTTCGAGTCCGTCCCCGACGAGCCGAGGAACCCGAACGACGCCGGCATAACCGACTTCTTCGACAGCCCCGAGAGCCGGCGCGCCAAGCTCAGCGGCTACTACGGCTCCATCACGGCAGTGGACGGGGGCGTTGGCCGGCTACTCGACTGGCTGGAGGCGCACGACCTGCGCGAGAACACGCTCGTTTTCTTCACCAGCGACAACGGGATGAACATGGGGCACCATGGAATCTGTGGCAAGGGCAACGGCACGTTGCCGGTCAACCTGTTCGACACTTCCTGTCGGGTGCCCGCCCTGCTGAGCCGGCCCGGGCACCTGCCCCGCGGCGTCGTCGCCGAGGGCCTCTACAGCCATTGCGACTGGCGCCCGACGCTCCTGGACTATCTGGGCCTCGATGACCCCGAGGCCGATGACCTGCCCGGGCGCAGCTACGCGGGCCTGCTGCGGGGAGAGCGCGACGAGGGGGCCGACGCGGTGGTCGTCTACGATGAGTACGGCCCGGCGCGGATGATCCGCACCCGGGGCTGGAAATACGTCCACCGCTACGGGGAGGACCAGCGCAATGAGCTCTATGACCTGGGGGCCGACCCCGGAGAGCGCGAGAACCTGGTCGGGCGCGCCGAACACGCCGGGCGGATCGAGAAGCTGCGCGAGCGGATGCAGCAATGGTTCGACTGCTACGCCGACCCCGAGTTGGACGGCTCGAAGCTGCCCGTGAGCGGGTGCGGCCAGCTCAAGCCGGCAAACGAGCCCGCCGCCTTCGCCCAGGCCTGGCCGGAGGACTGGCTGCGCGGCAAGTAGAGCGGAAACGGATTCAAGAGCGCCCATCAACTGCGAGAAAGCCATGAATCGGATGCTGATGTTGGTCTTGGCAATTGCCCTTTCGGCTCCCGTCGGTCGGGCATGTTTCACAGCGAGTCGCAGCTTCCGCCTGCGCGACGGCGCCCCCGGCCCCGGCACTTTCCCGATCGAAGATGAACCACCACCCTGCTCACAGTGTCCCTCACGTGCCGGGCGACGCCGTCGTTCACGGTGGTAAGCGGCTCGGCGTGGTATGGCAGGCCCACGGCCTGCTTCGCTGACCATTGTCCCAGGAATCGCCTTGGGCGCAATGCAGGTCTCCGGTCCGGGGAAGTCAAGCCCTGAAAGCGGCGATCCGAACCGCGAGGGCCGCCGCGAGCCACACGCGCGGCCGCAACTGATGCGTCCGCCCCGCAGCGCACGGGCAGGATGCCCGTGCTATCCACTTCAGCTTCCTTACGCACCGCTCCCGGCCGGGACCCTCCGGGGGGGGAGGAGTTCCCGTAGTTGGTTAGCGTTCGGCGGGCGGCTATAATGGGGGCGTGCCCGGCCCGGTCCAGTCGCCGGCATCCGGTCGCTGAGGCGTTCCGGGGTTCCCCATACGAAGGAAGGGGCGTCAGGTGGGGCTGCCGTTCACCACCGAGGATTTTCTTGCCGTTTTCATCGTCTATAACCGCACCATCTGGCCGATCCAGATCGTGGCTTACTTCCTGGGGGCGCTGGCGATCGGGATGGCGATGTTCGAGAGCCGCGAGTCGGACATCACGACCGGTGGCGTGCTCGGGCTGTTCTGGCTGTGGATGGGGTTGGTCTACCACGGCATGTTCTTCTCGCGCATCACTGCGGCGGGGTGGGCATTTGCGGGCATATTCGTGGCGCAGGGGCTGTTCTTCATGTGGGAGGGTGTGCTGAAGAAGAGGCTGCGGTTCCGCCTGACGGGTAGCGTATGGAGCGCCTTGGGGGCCGGCCTCATCGCGTACGCCATGGTTGCCTATCCGCTGCTCAGCATCAGCGGCGGGCACCCCTATCCGCAGATGCCCGCTTTCGGCGTGGCGCCGGGCCCGACGACGATCTTCACCTTCGGGCTGCTGCTGTGGAGCCAGCCGCCGCTGCCGAAGTACCTGCTCGCTATACCGCTGATCTGGTCGTTCGTGGGCATGACGGCCGTGACGCTGGGCGTGCTGCCCGACCTGGCCCTGCCGGTTGCGGCGCTGGCCGGCGCGCTGGGGGTGACGTGGCGGGACCGCACGGTGCCGGTGCAGATCGAGGAGCAGGACAGCGATTGAACCCGTTCCTGCCATGCGTCAGTGCCACTGCACAGCCCTGATGACGAAGGGAGAGAGGATGGCCAAGAGTCCGTTCGCCGCCGAATGCGCGCCCAACTGGCAGGCGCTGCACGACTGCATCGTGAACCGCAGTACGCCCGAGCGCGTCCATCACATCGAGTTGTTTCTCGACGGCGAGATTCAGCAGGAGATCGCGCGCCGCTACGGGTTATGGGAGGGGATTGACGCCAGCGATCCCTACGCCGACTGCCGCCGCCAGGTGGCGATGCAGCGGTTCATCGGGTTCGACTACGTCCGCCAGGGGCTGGACGCCCTCGACATGCCGATGAGGCGTCACACCACGGATGACACGGCCGGGCTGGAGCGCGGCACGGGTCGTAGCTTCGTGGATGAACACGCGGGCCCGATCACCAGTTGGGCGGAGTTCGAGGCATATCCCTGGCCCGATCCGGACGAGTCGACGACGCGCAGGTTGGAATGGTACGAGGAGAACCTGCCGGACGATATGTGCGTGATCGGCAGCGGCGGCTTCGCGCACTTCGCCGAGCACATAACCTGGCTGATGGGCTACGAGACGCTCTGCTACGCCCTGTACGACCAGCGTGACCTGGTGCAGGCGATCAGTGAGCGGCTGGTGGGTATCTTCAAGAAATCGCTCGCCCGCATGCTCGAGTTCGAGCGGGTGAGGATCATCTGGGGCAGCGACGACATGGGTTTCAAGACCGGGACGCTGATCAGCCCGGACGACCTGCGCGAGTTCGTGCTGCCGGGCCATCGCCTGATGGCGGAAATGAGTCACGACGCCGGGCGCCCATACCTGCTGCACGCGTGCGGCAATCTGAGCGAAATCATGGAGGACCTGATCGAGCAGGTCGGCATCGACGCGCGCCATTCATTTGAGGACACCATCGAGCCAGTCACCGATGCCTACGACCGCTATGGCGAGCGGATCGCAATCCTCGGCGGGATCGACGTCGACTTCCTCTGCCGCGCCGACGAGCAGCAGATACGCGAGCGCGTGCGCCGGACGCTGGAGCATTGCATGCCCGGGGGGGGCTATTGCCTGGGCTCCGGCAACAGCGTGGCGAACTACATCCCGGTGGACAACTACCTGGCCATGGTGGACGAGGGGCGCCGGTTCACAGCGCGAGGCTGACGGGCCGCCGCGTGCCTGCACGCCGCAGCCCGCAGGGCTAACGCCACACAGCGGGGCATAGCACCGACCATCGGTCCGCGAAGGGTTGGCGCAACCCGCACCGCTCCGGCACCTTGAGCATCGGTGAACACCGCGTTAGGCTGGGCCCCTTCGCCACGGCGACCGGTCGGTGCCCGCTGAATCGCCATGCGCGCTGTGGCAATCACACTCCTGGCCAGCAGAAGGAAGGACGACCGATGAGCAGGCCCCTGGTATCCGAACACGCTGTGGACCGCTGGCGCGCGCAGTGGTCGTGGAGCACCGAGCGCGGCGGGCCGCCCGCCATCGTCGAGGGGGGCTCCACTTACATGACGGGGCTCTTCCTGGAAGGTCCCCGGCGCCTCGACGACCACCTGAGCCAGCACAGCCAGGTGATGGCCATCCTCTGTGACGCTTCCAGCGTCGAACAGACCAAACGCATCCTGAAGCGGCTCACCGGCGCCCTCTCCATCGAGGTCGGCGCGCCGGACGGCGTGCCGGTTGTGATCGAACTGCCGGGGGCGGAGCCACAGCGCTACGAGGCCGACGGTCCCATCAAGTTCGTGCGGGAGTAGCCCTTCGCGCTGGGATGCACACCCTGCCATGCCCGAGACCTCCACCAACTGCGTCGCCCCCGAGCACGACCGCCGTCGGCGTCTGCACCTGCTGCGCGCGGCGATATTCCTGCAACTGTGCGGGCTCGGCGTGGCCTTCACCTTCACCACGGTGTGGATGAAGGACAACGGGCTCGGCGAGTTTATGATCGGCAAGATCTCGGCGGCCGGCACGGCGGTGCTGCTGCTGGCCAGCTTGCTGTGGGGCACGCTCGCCGACCGCACTCGCCGGCCCGGCGTGATCGCAGCAGGGGGCTGCGTGGGGCTCGCCCTTTCCATGGTCCTGCTGGCGCTCAGCAGCCGGGCGGGGCAGTTCCTGGGCGTCGCCGTGCTGCGGGGCATTGCGCATCCGGCCGCGTGGAACATGATGCCGCTGCTCGCCATGGCCGCGCTGCCCGCAGGTTCGCAGGGGCGGGGCTACGGCAGCTACCGCATCTTCGGCTCGCTCGGCTACATCGTGGCGACCCTGGTACTGGTGCGCCTGGTGCCAGACCTGCGGGTGCTGCTGATGGTGGCCGGCGCAGCGATGCTGCTCGCCGCCGTGCCGCTGCTGGGCTGTCGGGCGCGAACACCGCGGGGTCACCACCACGTCCGGCTGCGGCAGTTGGCATCGAACCCGGAGCTGCTGGGTCTGCTGGCGGCGGTGTTCTTCTTCGCCTTCGCCAATCCGGCGATCTTCGCCTTCATGCCCGTCTACGCCCGTCGCCTCGGCGCGGACAACTCCTTCATCGGCCTGATGCTGGCGCTCAACGGCCTGGTGGCCCTGGTTGCCCTGCCGGTGAGCGGTCGCATTGTGGACCGCTTCGGCCCACGCCGCATGCTCTGGCTGGCATTCCTGGCCCAACCACTGCGCGTTGCCACCGTCTCGCTCATCACGGATCACCGCTACCTGCTGCTGCCGCAGGCTTTCCACTTCTTCACCTTCGCCGGGCTCGAGATAGCTGCCGTGCTCTTCATCACGCGGCTGGCCGGCAGCGCGCGCTCGGGCACGGCCATGTCGGCCTACTGGTCCACTCACGTGCTGGGCGGCATGCTCGGGGTATCGCTGGCCGGCTGGATGGCGGAGCGGATAGGCTACGCAGCCATGTTCCGCACGTGCGCCCTCGCGGCGGCGTGCGGGCTGGCGGCTTTCACACTGGTGCTGCTGCACATTCGCACCAGGGAGCGCAGTGCAGCCGCCGCCGTCCACACACATGGAAAGGATTGACACCGTGGAGATACTCCGTGACGAATACCTCGACTACATGACTTCCCGACGCGTCGAACGCCCCCTCTTCGTCGAGCTTTTCGGCCCTCTGGTCGGCCTGGAGCAGGAATGGCGAAGCCAGGGCGCATCCGAAGCCGAGATAGATCTTACCGCCTTCGGCTTCGACTATGTGCGCCGCCACGGCGTGCACGTCAACACGGGGCTCCGCGACGGGTTCGAAGAACAGGTACTCGAAGATACGAGCGAACATCTGGTCAAGCGCGACCGCTACGGCCGGACCGTGCGGCTCTGCAAGGGCGCAGCGACCATACCCCTGCCGCTCGACTACCCCGTCACCGACATGGACTCGTGGCTGCGCATGAAGCCGCACTACACCTTCCACGAAGACCGCTTCGCCGAAGGGTGGGCGCAGCAGGCCCGCCACGCCCGCGAGAACGGAGCGCTGGTCGTCGTCAGAATCCCCGGCGGCTTCGACGAGCCGCGCTCGCTGATGGGTGAAGAAGCGGTGTGCCTGGCCTGCTACGAACAGCCGGAGCTGATCCACGACATGCTGCAGACAATCGGCCGCATGGCCGAACGTGCGCTGGAGCGGGTCTCGCGCGACGTGCAGGTGGACCAGCTCTCCGTCCACGAGGACATGGCGGGCAAGTCGGGTCCACTGTTCGGCCCGCGACAGGTGGAGCAGTTTGTCGCTCCATACTACCGGCGCATCTGGGAGATGCTGAGCGCCCGGGGCGCGCAGATATTCAGCCAGGATTCGGACGGCAACATGGACGCCGTGATTCCCGCGTTCATCGAGGCCGGGGTCAACTGCATGTATCCCATGGAACCCGCCGCCGGGATGGATATCGTCGAGGTCAGGCGCACTTACGGACCCACGCTCGCCATGCTCGGCGGCATCGACAAACACGTGCTCCGACGCAGCCGGGAGGCGATCCGTGAGGAGCTCGAATACAAGCTGCAGCCCTGCATGCGGACAGGCGGCACCGTCTTCGGACTCGACCATCGCATACCGAACGGCACACCCATCGAGCTCTACCGCTACTACGTGAAGACAGCACGGGAGATGCTCGGGCTCGCCCCCCGCCCGGCGGCGGGCTGGGCGCGCATGGCCTTCTGAAGCCGCCCAGGCGACTACGCGGCCATCGAATCAGGCATCCTCTGCGGGAACCGGCAGCGGCGGCAGCGGCTCGCCGTAGATATCCTCGGAGACCTCGCTGAAGGCTTCGTACATGATGACCTTCGACTCCTGGCGGGCTCCGATGGCGGCGCTGTCGCCATAATCCCCCAGGATGAACCCCCCTGCGCTGGTCATCCAGTGCTCGGCCAGCTCGCGCGCATCGCGGCGGATGCGCCCGGCGTCGCCCGTGGGCAGCGTGGCCTGGATGTCGGCCAGCGACTCGAAGGCGATACGTCCCCGGTAGCGTTCGCCGATCTCGGGTATTCCGAGGGCGCGGGGCTGCTGCAGGTTCACGGCGTCGACCCCGGCCTCGATGTAGCCTTCGATGATCTCGTTGACCTTGCCGCAGGAGTGGACGCGCACGTGCTGTCCGCCGGCGTGCATCTGGTCGAAGATTCGCTTGTAGCGCGGCAGGAAGAAATCGCGCCACAGCTCTATGGAGATGAACGCCGCCTGCTGCGTGCCCCAGTCATCGGTCATACCGAAGGCGTCCAGCCGATCGCCGAAGCGCTCTTGCATGTTGCGCACGAAGGAGATGCGGTTCTCGACGATGATGTCGGCCAGTGCCCCGGCATTCTGCCGGTCGGCCAGCAGCCCTACCAGCACATTCTCAAAGCCGGCCAGGGCATGCATCCGCTCGAATAGCACCATGAAGATGCCGCTGACGGTGTATCTGCCCTCGCGTTCCGCCCGCCGGAGGGCCTCCTCGCAGCCCTCGTAGAGCCAGTCCTGGTCGTAATCCGGCGGCACGACCTTCTCGACCTCGGACAGGTCACCCAGCAGATGCCCCCGCGGTTGACCCATGTTCTGAACGTCGGAGTGTTCCCAGACCACGCCCCACTCGTCCGCCGGCCGGCCGTTGACCTCCCGTGGCTGGTTCTTAACCGGTATGCTTACCGTGTCGCTGACGGCCAGCGTTCCCATCTGCACCGGCAATCGCTGCGGCCCCGTGAACTCGATGGCCGCCCTCATGTTCTCTCTTGGCGTCATGTCCATGCTCGTGTTCCCTCCGCCTGGTTCGACGCCAGCATAGGCCAGTTCGCGCGGCGGTTCAACGGACACGAGCGTTGACGGGGCCGGGTCCGCTGCCTATGATCACGGTGAACACTGAATGGAAACACCAGCGCGGGGATCACGCGATGCAGGCCGAGGCGATACGCATACGGCAGGCGCCGGTCTCGGGCAACGGAACCGTGGTGCACGTGCGTGAGCACGAGGGCGCGTGGGCCGTGCGCTTCATGTCGGAGCCCCGCACGAGCCCGCAGCCGCTCTGGTTCCACTTCGAATGCGTGTCACACCAGCCGCGGCCGGTCAGGTTCGAGTGGGCGAACGCCGACTCGTGCCTCGGGCTCGGTTCGGCAGAGCAACTCGGCGCTGTGCGGCCTGTGCTGCGCCAGGGCGACGCCCCCTGGCGGCGCGTCGGCGAAACTGCCGTGCTCGAGCGCGAAAGCGGCGGACACATGCTCGCCCTCAGCGCCCCGCAGGCGTGTGAAGACATCGCTCTCGCCTTCTGTTACCCCTACGGACCCGGCGCGCTCCACCGCACCCTGAAGGAACTGGGCGGCGTGTGGGACGAGGAGCCGATCGGGCTGACCGGTGAGGGACGACTGCTGCCCCGCCTGCGGGCGAGCGCACCGCAAAGGGCACCGGTCGCCTACGTGCTGGCCCGCCAGCATGCCGGCGAGACGCCCGGCTCGTGGGTCCTGGACGGGCTGCTGCGGGCCGTGGCCGCAGCCGCAGCGGAGCAGCACGGCGAAGTGGCAGGCGTGCAGTGGTGGGTCGTCCCATTCGTCGACCTGGACGGTGCAGTGGCCGGCAACTACGGCAAGGACGCCATGCCGTGGGACTTCAACCGGGCCTGGTCCGCGATGCCGATGCGGCCGGAGGTAGGTGCCATACAGAACGACATGCGCCGCGCGGCGGCGCGTTCGGACAGGCGGTTCGCGCTGGACCTGCATGCACCGGGCGGCGGGGAATGGGGGCTCTACCAGTTTCTGCCGCGCGAGGGACGCCCCGACGGGCAACGCAAGCACGCCGAGAGCTTCACTCCCGCGCTGGCGGACCACTTCCCCGAGGCCGACCCCGAGCAACTCGCCCGCGTGCCGACGTACCCCTCCCGCTGGAACGTAACCGATACGCTGACCAACTGGGCGTGGGACCACCTGGACCGCACGCCTGCCGTAAGCATCGAGACCAGCTACCAGGGGCTATGGAGCGAGCAGCCGCTCGAACCCGAGGACTATCGGGAGGTCGGAGCGCGCATCGCGCGGGCCGTTGCCGCCTGGCTGCTGGGCTGAACGGACGCCGGATGCGCAAGGCGGGGGCCCTCTCAGGTGCCCCCGCGGATGATGTCGCCCATCGTAACCGCCTGGCCCGTGCGCCCCGCCCCGGCGCTGTGCAGGGCCATCAGGATCAGCACCGCCCCCCCGAGGACCCACCACACGCCCTCGCCCCAGCCCCCGGCGAAGACCAACCGCCCCGCTGCGGCAAAAGCAAGACCCAGGTACCACCACGGCGCCGCAGCCACCGCCGGCACGCCGCGCAGGCAGCGCAGCCACGCCAGCATCATAACGCCGACGGTGAAGAAGCCCGCAACCGCGCTGAGCCCGAGCTGGGCAACGCTCACCCTGAGCACGTTGGCGCCCGTGCTCAGGCACGTGACGAAGAGGCAGACGGCGCCGACGCCGAGGATCAGTGCGACCGCCGGCAGCGCCTTCTCCTCGCGCGCCAACGGCCGTGCGCAGAGGGTGAATAGGCCCCAGCCGGCCGCCGCCAGGGCACCCAGCGCGTGCGCCTTCATCCCCCCCGCCGGGCCGCCCCCGGGCATGGCGCCCTCGGCCAGCATGATGCAGCCCACGAATCCGAGCAACAGCCCGAAGAACGTGCGGCTGTCGGCGCGCTCACGCCCGAAGGAACTGAACACCCCGACCGCGATGGGCGCTGCGTAGAAGAGCAGTCGCGCTCGCGACGTCGGCAGCGACTCCAGCGCCAGGCCACGGAACAGCCAGAACCCGTAGCCCCCGAGCGCGCCGAGGACCAGGATCTGCGTCTCACGCCGGCCGAAGATGGAAAGCTCGTCCAGCCGCCCGCTCAGAAACAGCACCAACAGCAGGCCCGCCGCCGCCCAGAAGACAAAGTGGAAGTGCGCGACCATCTGCGGCACCTGCGGCCCGGCGACCTGCAAGCGCTCCACCAGCGAGAAATGAGGACTCCACAGCAGCGCCGCCAGCAGCGCGTAGGCCAGACCGGACCGTTCGTAGCGTGCCACTGCTCAGGTCCTCCCCGGGGGACGTGCATGCAAGACGCCACTTTTCTAATCTACTGACCGCTGATCGTCAAGGGGTCGCCCGTGCCCGCACAGGAATCCTGAACCGCGCTGCCCCCGCGCCGTTAGCAGAATGAGAGCGCCATCGCCCGTGGACGCATCGGCCGGCGGACAGCGTGCGCGAACGCGCGTCAGTAATGTAAAGCATTCATGCGCACGATGATACGAATGGCGCGCCGGGAAGGATTCGAACCCTCGACCTACGGATTAGAAGTCCGTTGCTCTATCCGCTGAGCTACCGGCGCGCAGAGGGCGGGACGAGCGGGGAAGCGACTGCCCGCAACACGCTTGAATATAGCAGAAGCCTCGCTGTGGCTCAACCGGTGCCGCCCTGGGCTCGGCCGCTGCGCCACAGCCCGGCCAGGGCCAGCCCCATGCCTACGAAGGAGGCAGACACGACCCAGAGCGCCCGCCGCAGACCCCACGCCTCCGCCACAACCCCCAGCAACTGGGGAATGACCCCGAAGCCAAGTATGCCCGCCGCGGAAAGCATGGCGAAGAGCGTCGCCGAGGATGCGCTGATGCGCTCAGCCGCAAGTGTCAGTATGCCCGGCCAGACGATGGCCACGCTCACCCCGCCCAGAACGAGCATCGCCATGGCGAGAGGCAGGCTACGCGCCACCGATAGGCACGCCACCGAGGCGATACCGAGCCCGATCATGGCGCCGAACAACCACCCGACGGACACCCGACGCGTGGCGGCGCCCATCCCGAAGCGCCCGGCGGCCATCGCCGCACTGAAGCACATGAGACCCAGGCCACCGGTTGCGGCGCCGGTGCCGAACTCGTTCTGGACGAAGTTCGGCGTCCAATAGGCGAGCCCACCTTCACAACCTGCACCGAAGACCATCGCCGCCGCCAGAAGCCAGAAGGCCGGCTGACGCAGGATGGCCGCCGCGCGGAGCGTGTCCACCCCCGCTGCCCTGCTCGCCCGCGGGTAGCCGCCCCTCATGAACATGAAGGCAACGGCCGCGGCGGGCAAGGCCACCACGGCGAAGGCCGCCTGCCATCGAACGCCCTGGTCCAGCGCGGAGCCGATAAACAGCGATGAGACGACTATGCCGACGGGGTAGAACGCGTGGAGCAAGCTCATCTGGGTGGGCACATCCGCCGGATGAAGCTGGGCAACCAGGGGGCTGACCAGCGCCTCCAGGCACCCCAGCCCGACGCCCATGATGACAACGGCCGTCAGCAGGTGCGCGTAACTGCCGGCCGCCCCTGCCCACAGCAGCCCCGCCGCCACGAACAGCATGGCCCCCGTCATGAGCCACCTCTTGCCCCAGCGGTCAGCAATCACTCCTGCGGCAAGAGCGGACACGGTCAGAGCGACCGCCCTGACCAGGGCGATGCTGCCACGCGCGCCGAAGTCGATGCCAAGCCCAACGCCGATGTGCTTCAGAGAAACCGAAAGCAGCGTGGTCGTCGTGGCGAACACGATGAGCGACATCCAGGCCGCCGCCGTCAGCCACCGCCTGCGCGCTGCAACGCCGTGTGCCATGCGAGGCTACTCCGCGGGGGCAAAATGAATCCGCACGGTCGCCCGCGCCCGGGGCTGCCGCAGCTTGAGCACGAGGCGAGGCAGGCGCGGGCCGTAGCGCTGCTCCAGCGAGGCATCGCCGTGTTCGACCTGCTCCACCCGGCCGAGCAGCAGCTCAGAGTCCCATTCGACCCTGAGCGCTCCCGCAGCCCCCTTCACCAGGGCTGCGCCGCGTGTGGCAGGCTCGAAGCTGCCCTCGCTGTAGAGCGGCAGCTCGTACATGCCCGCCTCGTCCACGAACTCTATCTCGTCGGTCAGTTCGACGGCCCCGGGGGCGGCCCTGCTGAGCTCCACCTGCCGGCGCAGCGACTCGATGCCCGCCTGCTGCGGATAGGCCGCCTTCAGTTCCATACTCACGCCGACCGACCCCGCCTGGCGGGCCAGTTCGAACTGCTCGGCCCGGAAATCCCTGCCCGCCGCCTGCTCGCAGCCGTTCACGCGCGGCACGTTGTGGCCATAACTGCGCGTAACCAGGAAGTCGTAGCGCTTCGGGCCGAAGAACTCCTTCACGTAATCGCCCTTGCCCAGGTCGCAGATCAGGCTCTGCCCCGCCCAGTGGACGATGAAGCCGCCGACGTCGTTATGGTTGTGGTGTTCGCGGTTGTGGCCGCCCTTGGCTGCGAGGACGAGGGCGTCCGGATCCGGCGAAGTACGGGCGACCAGCACCTGCAGCGAGGGCAGCCAGGCCTCCGCCGGCGGCTCGAACGCTAGAGGCTCGGGCAGCAGCAGCACATCCAGCACGCTCGCGAGCCGGCCGGGGTGGCCCGTTCCGTCTGAGGCCAGGGCGACCATATCGCG
This sequence comes from uncultured candidatus Brocadiaceae bacterium, assembly GCA_964421565.1. Taxonomy (GTDB): domain Bacteria; phylum Planctomycetota; class Brocadiia; order SM23-32; family SM23-32; genus CAYQXJ01. The sequence continues at coordinate 271,721 of CAYQXJ010000002.1, read as the reverse complement.
CACCCCCAGTTGCCCGGCGGCCCAGGCGATCGGGCCGCTGCGGAAACGGACCTGTGCGGGGCTGTCGGCGAAGTTGACCACGTCCGAGCCAGAGAGCACGACCTTTGGCGGATAGGAATAGATGGCGGGCATGCGAACGTCGGCGAGCAGGTCCACTGCGCCCCCCGTCGCGCAATGGACGTGGTAAGCGGTCGAGGAGAAATGTTCCATTCCGAAACGCCAGTAGCCCGGCCCCTCCGAGCAGCCGCCGTCATCCTCGAAGCCGCTCAAGAACAGCGGAGCGGAGCGGAGGGCCTTAGCGAGGACGCGGGCCTTCGTGCGCCGGTCGAAACCTCCGACCAGTGCCGCCACCACCGCCCCGTCGGTGCAGACGGCGTTCCAGTTGAAGGTGTAGTTCTCCCAATGGAAGCTCTGCGCCAGATAAGGCGCGACGGCCTGGCGCTCGAGTTCGAAGCGTATCCGCTTGCGCCACAGTGGGGAGACCTCGTCCATGCGTTCGCCCAGCACGTGCACCATCTCGGCAAGCGCGCGGGCGACCATCGCCGTGCGCAGATCAAAGTGGGGGTTCTTCACGTCGGGCAACGGTTCGTCGCCTGCGTGGTTCAGGTGGGCCGGCATGACCCAAGAAGTCTCCTCGGCCGTCGCCCAGGACAGGTCCAGCAGGGTGTCCATGAACCGCCCCTCGCCCTCCAGGCACTCCACGGCGGTCAGCACGGCGAGCGCCGCCGGACGCCCGTGCACGCCACCGTGGTAGGCCCGGCGCGATCCCGTCCGGAAGTAATCCAGGTAATGCGACGCCCGGGCGGCCCCCGGGCCGGCGTCGGCGGTCTGTTCGGCGCTCTGCCGCAGGTGGGCCAGCCACTGCTGAATCCATGGCCTCTGCGCCACTCTGCGCCAGGCATTCCGGTCGGAGGCCGGCGGCAGCGAACGCTCTGGCCGGCGCAGTGCTTCGCTCAACTGTTCCTCTGTGGGCAGGTCATCGTCAATCGTGATCGGGTATTCGGCCATCATTCACTCCCTTCGCAGCCTCAGGGTCGGGGGCGCATTCGTAAACCATATTCGGGCCGCATGCAACAGTGCGGTGGCCGGCGCGTTTGCCTCCGAGGCGGCGTCGTCGTATGCTAACTTCCGCCGCAGCCGCAATAGACTGGCTATGCGAGGCTATCACATGCGCGCCATACTCGCCCTTGCATTCGGCTGTTCCTTTGCCCTGGGCATTGTGCTGGTGTTGGTGGTTCGCCGCGTGTCCCTTGCCACGGGCTTTGTGGATCGTCCGGGCGGGCGCAAGGCCCACGCGGAGCCGACTGCCCTGGGGGGCGGGCTGGCTGTGGTCGGGGCCGCAGTGCTGCCGCTGCTCGGGATCGGGGCCCTGGCCTGGCTGCTGCGGCAAGAGCCGGCGCGTGTCTCGGCATCCGCCGTCGTACAGAGGAACATCGTGCTGGCGGCCCGGCAGTTGCCCTTGTTGCTGGGCATACTCGCCGGCGGGTTGGCGTTTGCGGGCATCGGTTTCTGGGATGATCTGCGTTCCCCCTCGCCTGCGGTTCGCCTGGCAGGGCAGTTCGTCGTCGCGGGGGCGGTGGCGCTGATACCACAGGTTCGCGTCACTCTGTTCATCTCTTCGCCACTGGCGCAGGTGGCGATCACGACGCTGTGGATAGTGCTGCTGGCGAACTGCTTCAACCTGCTGGATAACATGGACGGCCAGAGCGGGCTGGTAGCGCTCCTTTCGGGCGCCGCCTTGCTGGTGGTGGCCCTGCAGACGGGGCAGAGCTTCATCGCCGGCCTGCTCTTGACGGTGCTGGGCGGGGTGCTGGCCTTCCTGGTATTCAACCTGCCACCGGCCAGAATCTTCATGGGCGACACGGGCGCGCTGTTCGTCGGCTACATGCTGGCCGTGGCGACCAGCATTTCCAACTTCATGACGGCCAGGCAGCTCAACCCCCTCTTCCCTGTGCTGGTGCCGTTGGTCGTTTTCGCCGTCCCGCTCTATGACACCTTGAGTGTTATCGCCATCCGGCTCCATGGCAGACGGCCCATCATGCAGGGCGATCGCAGCCACTTCTCTCACCGGCTGATGCGGCTGGGGATGAGCGACAGGATGGTGCTTCTGACGGTGGGGCTCACGGTGGTCGCAACCGCCGCAGGGGCCACCGTGCCATACGGCTCCAGCACGTGGCGCGTCTGCGTGCCGGCCGTCCAGGCCGCTGCGCTCGTGGTGGTGATCATGCTGCTGGAGCTGGCCAGCGTGCGGCTGAGGGACGGCGGGGAACGCCCTTCGGGTTAGCTACGGGGCGACTCGTGCCAGAGCCGAAGGTGCTCAGGCCTCTTCCTCCAGCAGCTCGGACAGACACTCCTGCGCCCGATCCTGCATCTCCTTGCCAACCTTGAACGACACCACAGCCTTGGCGGGGACCTGAACGACCTCGTTCGTGCGGGGATTGCGCGCCTTGCGCGGTGCCTGCAGCCGCGTGTCGAAGACGCCGAAGTTGCGGAACTCCATCCGGTTACCCCTCGCGAGCTCTGCGATGATCTCGTCCAGGAAGCTCTGCACGACATCCTTGGTCACCACCTGGGCGTAGCCCGTCTTCTTGGCAATGCGTTCGCACAGTTCGCGCTTGGTAACAGTCCTGTTATTCACTGAACAGACCCCTTTCGGCGTTCACAACAAACCCAGTGGGAAAGTATTGCGCAGGCTGCACTTCGGACAATACGGCCCGGATTCTATTGCACGACGTGCAGGTTGTCAAGAGGAATCGCCCTTTTGGCGTCAAATCGCCCGGCCGCTCGCGACGGGCGCCCCGAGCCACAGAGCGAACCGTTGAAAAGCGACCGTCGCACCGTTAGCCTTAGGGGCTGAATCGTGGCCGGCGCAGTCCACACGGGGGGGTTCAGCATGCAGTCGCTACTCATCCAGGGCGCCCACGTTACCGACCCCGCCGGGGGCGTTGACGCCGTCTGCGACGTGCTCAGCGCCGCTGGACGCGTGGTGGCAGTCGAAGCGGAGATCACAGCCCGCCGGGCTCGACGCGAAACGGACGCCGCGGCGCTCAGAGTCGTGGACGGGCGCCAGATGTGGCTCTGGCCCGGCCTGGTCGACCTGCACGTTCACCTGCGGGAGCCTGGATACGCCGAGAAGGAGACCTTCCGCACGGGGGGCAGGGCCGCCTCGGCGGGCGGCTACACGACCGTCGTCTGCGAACCCAACACCGACCCGCCAACCGATGAGCCGGCCAGAGTGAAGGAAGCGGCCGAACGGGCAGACGCCGAGGCCGGCGTGCGGGTGCTTTTCAAGGCGGCCATGACCCGCGGGCGCCTGGGACGGGAGCCGCTCGACGTCGCCCCCCTCGCCGCCACGGGCAGGGTGGTAGCCCTGAGCGATGACGGCGACCCGGTTGTCAACCCAACGGTAATGCGCGACATCTGCCGCGCCGCCGCCGAGAACAGGCTGCCGGTCGCCCCCCATTGCGAGGACTCGCCTCGCTCACTGGCCGAGGTGGCGGCGGGCGTCGACCCCGGCTTCGTGCCGGGCGAGCCATACACCAACGAGGCCGCGTGGGTCGAACGCGACATCCGCATCGCCACGACGCAGGGCTGTCGCATCCACCTCTCCCACGTGAGCCTGGAACGCAGCGTTCAGGCCATCCGCCGCGCCAGAGAGCAGCATGCAGGCGTCACTTGGGAGGTAACGCCACATCACCTGCTGCTGTGCAGGCAGGACTTCGGTGCGGACGACGTGCCGCTGGTGAATCCCCCCATCCGATCACGCCACGACCGAGCGGCATTGCAGCAGGCCCTGCAAAGGGGCGAACCCGACGCCGTCGCCAGCGACCACGCCCCGCACACCCCCGAGGACAAGCGCGCCGGCGCGCACGGCCTGATCGGCCTCGAAACGACACTTGCGCTGGTGCTCACCTACTTCGTGCATGAAGGGAGGCTGAGCCGATCCGACGCCGCCGACCTGCTCAGCCATCGACCGGCGAGGGCCCTGGGCCTGTCCGCCGGCACGTTGAAGACCGGCGCACGGGCGGACCTTGTGCTCATCGACCCCGAGCTGGAGTGGACGGTAGAGCCAGCGAAGCTCCTCTCGAAATCGCGGAATACACCGTTCGCCGGACGCAGGCTACGCGGCCGGGCAGTGGCCACGTGGGTCGGTGGCCACTGCGTGTTCGCGCATGAGAGCGCGCACGACCGCGTGAGAGAGACATGAACCTGACAGGAGGGCTTGCCGGCCAGAAGCGACGGTGAGCAGACCCATGAAACTATACGTGGACGGACCCGCCCTGCTGGAGTACTTCGTGGAGAATGAGTCGGACTCGATTGTGATTACGCACGATGCCGAGAAGAACCGCGCGAACCTGCGCCGCTGGATCGGGCGCTACTGCATGGCGCGAGACTGCGAGGCGGTGGTTGTCTTCGACGACCTGCGGCCCAGGGAGGTAAAGCCACCGTACCAGAGCTTCGGCCAGGTCAAGGTGCGGAACCTGCCTTTCGGGCACGACGCCGTGACCGAGATAGCCGGGCCCGCCAACCGTGAGGCGAGGGAGCGGACAGTGGTGATTGTCACCGATGAGCCGGCGTTGCTGGAAGCGGCCCGTCGCGGCCGCGCGCGGGCTGAAACGCCGCAGCAGTTCGTGCGGCGCGTGCGGCGCAGCATCCGACCGGAGGACGAAGAGCTGGCGGATGAGCCGGACGCCAAGTTCTCCGGCATCGGCGAAGAAGAGGTGGAGTTCTGGATGGACTTCTTCAACGAAGAGGGATAGGCGCCGGGTGGACAGGCTGTTGCGAAACGCGCTGATCCTTGCGATCACCGGCTTCTTTGCGGTGATGTGGGGCCTGCTGCTGCGGCAGAACCTGGTGCTGCAAGTGCAAGGGCCCCTGCGACCGGATTACGAGCGCCTGCTGCCGCCCGGCGAGCATGAGCGCGTGGAGCGATGGGGCGTTTACTTCGGCAAGAGCCGCATCGGCGCCGCCAGATTGCGCGTGGCGCGCGACCCGGAAGGCTACCTGGAGCTGGAAAGCAACACCAATATAGATGTCGGCGAGGCGGGGAGTCTGCTGTTCGGAACACCGCCGAGCATCGGCATCACGTTCCGTGCACGCATCTCTGCCCTGCGCGGACTGCAGTCCTTCACGGCTCGCTCCGATGCGCTCGAAGCGCGGTTCCTGGGCAGCGTGGAAGGAGACTCGATCCGCATCTCGGGCCAGGTCGCTGACCAGGGCATCCGCACTACCGTGCCCTACGACACCGGCTCGTTCCTGACAGAGGCCCTCTCGCCGATGGTGTCGGTGCCGGAGCTGCGGGAGAGCGACCTCGGGCGCACCTGGCAGTTGCGCATGCTGAACCCCCTGGCGGGCGGCATTCAGAACGTGAACGTCCGCGTGCAGTCCAGCCGGCAGGTCGAGCTGGCGGACGGCACCCTCAGCGTGTTCCGCCTCGTTTTCACCAGCCCGTCGGGGCGCTGGCATTCGTGGGTCACAGGCGAAGGCCGGATCCTGGTCCAGGGCACCCCCCTCGGGCTCAGCCTGCGTCGTGAGGGCCTGCCCGCCGCGGTAGCCAGTGCGCTGGAAGCTCAGGGCGCAGTGCCCCCACCCGAACGCTGAGCGCTGCGGTGGACCTGCCGCTTCGGCTTCACTCCCCCGCACCTTTGCACGCAGCAGCCCCCTCGCTATAATGCGCCGCCCATCGAGTGCACAGTTTACCCGAACAGCCGAAGGAGTCATGATGGCCGACATACCGATCGCACTGCAGCTTTACACCGTTCGCGAGCCGCTCGCCGCGGACTACATCGGAACCCTGCGCAAGGTTGCGGACCTCGGCTACGACCACGTGCAACTGACCGCTGCCATCCCGCTCGAGACGCAGCACCTGAAGTCCGTTCTCGACGACCTGGGCCTCGGCGTCGCCGGCATACACGTGGGTGGCAACCAGCTCCGGGAGGAACTGGACAAGTGGATCAGCTTCTGCCAGGTGGTCGGCACGGTCGACCTGATCTGGCCCTTCCTGCCGCCGAACATGCGCGAGAGCAAGGCCGACTGGCTGGAAGCGGCCGGCATCATGGACGAACTCGGCGCGCGCTGCAAGGACCGCGGCATACGGCTCTCCTACCACAACCACAGTTTTGAGTTTGTCAAGTTCGACGGGACGTACGGGCTCGACCTGCTGTATGAGAACACCGAACCCGACCACCTCTACGCCGAGCTGGACACCTACTGGGTCAAGCACGGCGGCGAAGAGCCCGTCGAATACATCCAGAAATACTCCGGCCGGCTGGCCACCCTCCACGTGAAAGACATGGCCGACGATGCAGACCGATCCTTCGCCGAAGTGGGCAGTGGGATACTGGACTGGCCCGCCATCTGCGATGCGGCGGTCGAGGCCGGAGTGAAGTACTACGTGGTCGAGCAGGATACGTGCCCCGGCGACCCCCTGCAGAGCGCACGCCAGAGCCTGGAGTTCCTGCGAGGGCTGACGGCCTGAGCCCTCAGCCCGTGCGAGTGGCCAAACGCTGGTAGTCGTGCCGACAGGGCAGGCCGGGGGCGATGCGGAAGTCGTCCTGCGCGGGGCGGCATATGCCGGACCATATCGTCGCCCAGCGGCCGCCGTCCCGCGAACCGTGATTGCCGGTGCAGACCGGCGCCTCGTGGTCCCTCAGCACTTCGGCGACGCGCTCTGCGGTCACCGCTTCGTGGCCGTGGCCGATCATCTCGGCCACGCGCTGCACTCGGCGCAGGCTGCGGCGATGGGCCTTGCCGCGGGCGGCGCTGCCTCTATCGCACGGTTGTTCCAGCACAGTGCACTGTCCACCGTGGGAGGCCCGCCCCAGCTCGCGCCCGCCCTGGGGATGGTTGGCCGCCACGATCAGTCCGCCACCGGGCCGGCGAACGCGCACGGCTGCGGGCGTTGCCTCGACCACGGCAAGCCCGCCCTCGGCGTCGGCGAACAGGTAGCTCATCGGCCGCAGGTGCTGCACACGGGCGCAGACCGCCACCGCTTCATCCACCAGGCGGCACGTCTCCGAGATCATCTCCACCAGCACGCTCCACTGCACACCGGGCACGCTGACGGCCACGGCCGGCAGCGAAGCAATGGCCAGGTAGAGGCCGTGCTCATTGAGCACGTCGGGGCAGCCGGCCCAGTGGTGAGTGTAGCCGAGGCGGGCAGGGCTCTCGCCCCGCGCGAAGCGGTGCAGGCGGCACCAGCGCAGGTCGGCGACCGCCCAGTCGTAGTTCCTGCCGATCAGCGGGCCCCTGCCTGCCGCGTGCGCGCCGGGCTCCAGCCCGAACATGGTGCAACCGCCGAGGCGGGCCTCCAGGCGCGCGAAGTAGTATGCCTCCATCCGTTCGCGTTCGAATCCGCCGGCTTCGAGCAGGCCCGTGAACTCCTGCAGAACGGGGGGATGCAGATCGCAGGCGGCTCGCCGACAGCCCGTGACGAAAGACCTTGGCAGATGCGGCGAGTGCGGCACGTGGAGAGTCGCGCGCAGCATGCGTCCTCGCAGCAACCCCCGCTCGTAGTGGTCGGCGGGAAAGCACACCTCCGGTATCTCGGGCCGCCTCTGCATAGCCCCTCCCGCCTGCGCGGCTACGTCGTGCGGCTGACCATGAAGCGCGTCAGGTCGCGGAAGAACCCCTCGTCGCGCACCGGGATGGACTCCACCACGTCGAACGCCTCCTCAACCAGTCGGTCCGACTGGGTTCGCGCATAGTCGAGCGATCCCAACTGCTTGTACAACCTGCATATGCGCTCTACGTCCTGCTCGCTCGTCCTCTCGCGCGGCCGGGCCATCACCTCCAGCAGCAAATCTCTCTCGGCAGCGCTGGCCTCGGCGAGCGCGTGAGCATAGAGGATGCTCGACTTCCCCTCGCGGATGTCGTTGCCGAGCACACCGCCGCGCCCCTTGCCGACGGTCAGATCGATCACGTCGTCCCGTATCTGGAAGGCGGCGCCCATGCACCGACCGAGCTGTTCGATGCGCTCCACCACCTGGTCGCCGAGCCCGGCCACAATCGCCCCCCCGACCATGGCCAGCGCCATGTAGCGTCCCGTCTTCAGGGTCACCAGCGTCATGTAGTCGTCGACGGCGAAATCCCGCCGCGCGCGGTAGTTCAGGTCCATCGCCTGGCCGCGGCACGTGTCCTGATAGGCGTCCGTGAAGGCGCCCACCAGCCGCACGCGCGAGCGGTCACTGACGGGCGTCTGAACGGTGGCCCGATAAGCGGCCCCGAGCATGTAGTCGCCGACGTTTATGGCGTTGCCGACTCCGTACTTCACCCACACGGTGTCGCGGTCACGACGCACGGTGTCCTCGTCCTCCACGTCGTCGTGGATCAGCAGCATGTTGTGCAGTATCTCGACGGCTGCAGCGAACGGAAGGGCCTGTTGCGAGTCGCCGCCCAGCTTCTCGCATGTCAGCAGGCAGATGGCGGGGCGCACCCGCTTGCCGCCGGTGCCCATGTGGTACCAGATGGCTTCGCTCAGGTGGTCGTCCGCCTGTCGCGGCAGCACCTGCTCGAGCACCGGTTCGATTCGGGCCGCCTCCCGCGCCAGTCGCTCAGCGAACTCCTCGGTCGACATGCTCTGCGCCGTCATCCCTTCCGGCTCCCTCTACAGCGCGAATACGCGACGCAACGCCTGCGCCGCCCCGTGCTCGTCGTTGCTCGCTGTCAGGGCATCGGCCGCCTCCATGACCTCCGGCACGGCGTTGCCCATGGCAAAAGACAGCCCCGCTGCCTCCAGCATCGGTATGTCGTTCACATCATCGCCGATCGCCACCACTTGCTGCGGCGTGATTGCCCATTCGGAGAGCAGGTGCCGCAACGCGCTCCACTTGGTCGCAGACGGGTCGTGCACTTCGATCGCCAGTTGCCCCGGCCCGTAACGCTCCTGGGCCATCACCTTTACGATGCCCACATCGCCAAGCCCCTCCACCACGGGCCTCTCGGCCGGGCGGACGCGCTCGCCGTGGTCCACGCAGAATATCGTCAGTGTCCGCTCGTTAGTCGACGGGCAGCTCCCCTCGTAGTGCTCAAACGCACCCTCGTTCGCCTGCACGTACGGCAGGCCGGACGCCGCGTCGCGCTCGGACACCGATACTTTCATCTCGCGACCGCTCAAGGGCCGGTCATACAGCATGAAGGGCACCAACCCCGCCTGGCGGAAGAGCCGCAGCGTTAGCTTCGCTGTGGCGTGGGGCATCGGCGCCGTGAACAGCGTCCGCTCGTCGTCGGCGTTCTTGATCAACGCCCCGCCGCTGCAGACGGCGACCGGATGCACGTGGCCCAGCTCGCGCAGCACGGGGACGGTGGTCCGCCAGCGCCGGCCCGTGCTCAGGACCGTGCGCACGCCGCGTTCGGCGAGCCGGGCGAGCACGCCCCTCAACTCGGTGCTCACCTCCTGCGCGCTGTTCAGCACGGTGCCATCGATGTCGAGGGCGACCAGGCGGTAGGCATCGGTTTCATAGTCGCACGGCATGTTGGGATCCACTCCGCAGGCGTGACGGGTTCGCTGGCAGGCCGCCTCACGTTACCGCAAGGCGTCGCCCCTTTCAAGCCGTCCTCGTCACGTTGACGACTCTCCGTGAGGCGGATAGCATGTTGTGCGGAGAGGTGTCCGAGCGGCCGAAGGAGCGCGGTTGGAAACCGCGTGTACTGGTACCAACCAGTACCGAGGGTTCGAATCCCTCCCTCTCCGCCATCTCGCCGGTCCTTGCTCCCTATTGCTTGTGGCCACGCGGCATCTGCGCGATGCCCCATTCCCGCAGCACGCGAACCGAGCGCTCGAGGACCGGTCGCACCCCCCCGCCAGCCTCGATGCCGTCGGGCTCGTACTCCATCGTAACCGCCACGCTGCCGCCGCGCTGCCTGAGCGGATGCAGGAGCCCGTAAGGTCCCTCGGACCCCTCTGTGATCGGCTGATGATCGCGTCCGCCGCGCACGTCATGCAGGTGCACGTACACGACGCGATGTAGGAACTCCGCAGAAGGCAACGGCGCCTGGCCGTGCCGCCGGACGGCGAGCAGGTAATGCCCGGTGTCCAGGCATACGTTGAGGGTGGTGCCCTGGACGGCCGCCAGCAGTTCGCGCCAGGTGTCGCCGATGCGGATGATGCGCTCCTCGGCGTGGGGTGGCACCTGGTGTTCCACCACCACAACGGTGCCGGGGTGCGCCGACAGGACCTGCCGGGCACGGCGGAAGAACCGGTTGGACCGGTGCAGAAGCTCCCGGCGATACTCCGCAAGGTCCGTCTCGCCCATCGCGTACCGAGCCTCAGCCGGGTGCAGATTGACGACTACGACGTGGCCGGTGATCTCCGCCGCCGAGGCGGCGGTCCCCAGAACGGCCTGCAGCGCTTGTTCTGGCTGTTCGGTTTGCCCGAAGTGCGCGGGGTTATGCTCACCGCCGAGGTACGGATGCAGGGCCAGGGCCATGCCCCGTTGGTGCAATCGGGTCGCCTCGCGGCACACCAACTCGACCTCGCTCTCCTCCAGGCACGCGCCCGTGCCTAACTCAACGTAGCTCAGCCCGAGCCTGCAAAGGTATGCGTAGACGTCGCCCTCGAAACCCGGCAGTTGCTTTTGTGCCTGCCGCTGTCGCCAGTCTGCCGGCAGCTTCAGTCCGATCTGGCTCGTCAGTCGGTCAGGCATGATGGGGGGCCCCGGCTGAATGTTCGGCTTCGGCGCAAGGCGCGGGCGTACATGGCGAGGGCGGGCTGCGTGGCCCGCCCTCGACTCTTCGTGCGAGATTTGCCTCAGGGAGTTCCGACGTCGTGCACCAGATACCAGTCGGTTTCCCAGTTGCCGGCGGGATAGGGTTGAGTCAGTCCGTTCGGGCCGTACCAGAAAGTATTGCCCAGTGTCCAGATCGGCTGGGTGTTGCCGTCGTACGCCGAATTGGCGTCATCCCAGTAAGGCCCGTCCGCCCAGGTGCTCGTAAACGCGGACTGCGGGAAGTCGATATAGGTACCCAGATGGCAATCGTACTTCTCGTCACCGTGAAACTCGGTATTGCCGGGACTGCCGAAATCCATGTAACGGAAGGAATCGTCAGCGTAAATGTCGGGACGCACCTGGTTCACGGTAAGGGCGTCACCGTTTTCATCCTCGCCCAGGAGGGCCGCCGAGAGCTTGGGGTTGCGCACCTCGCCGTTGCCCTCGGCGCGCACGAACTGGGAGCTGCCATCGTAGAAGAGCACCACGACGCCGTAACCGTGGTTCAGGTACTCGTCCGCCGGGAACTCGTCCTCATCGGCGGCGCCGGTGTCGACCATCCAGAGGTGCTTGATCATGTCCAGGTCGGGCCCGTCGGCGTAGATCGGACGGCTCGACCAGGGGTTGGTGGGAACGTTCGGATCGATCAGGTAACTGGGATCGTTGGGATTGCCGAGGGTCGGATCGTTGTAGTAACCGACGGTCGGATTATCGACGTTGAAGCGCAGTTCGGCGGTGGTCAGGTCGCCGTCGAGGTCGAAGTCCGAAGTCGTCTGGACGTGGTTGCCGAGCGTGTCGGCGTCCTCATCGTAAGGCACCCATTCCACGTCATCGTCCGTTGCGGGGCAGACGAACAGATCCACCGTCTCGGTATAGGCGGGATACAGCAGCGCGATGCTCAGCGACGAGTCGTAGACCCGCGCGGTCTCACCGCTGCCCGTAATACTGCTTCCCTGCCAGCTCCAGCTCGGCAGCCGGCCACGATTGTCATTGCGGTACATGGAGAGCGCAAGTCCGACCTGGCGAGTGTTGTTGATGCAGGCCGATTTGCGGGCCTCCCCGCGCGCCCGCTCGAGCGCCGGCATCAGCATAGCAGCTAAAATAGCGATAATCGCAATAACGACGAGGAGCTCGACCAGCGTAAACGCCTTTCTCATGCCGCACCTCCTGCCCCATCGGGCTATGAATGAATGACTCCGAGTATCACTGTTTAGTATATCCTGCACCGACTCTGTGTCAAGCGGTAAAGCACGTTCAAGGCGCCTCGCGCGGGCGCTGGCGCCTGCTGTGTGCCCTGACGCTTCCGCGCGTTCGGCGAGCGTGGCCGCCGGTGGGGCCCGAGCGTGGGGGCAGGAGTACAGAAGTTGGGATGGTCCGTGCGGGCCGCCTACGCCCCCGGCGGTTGGCGCCCGGGCCGCAGGGGCGCTATAATAGAGCCCGTGCAGGCGGCAGTAGAGGTTGTGGCCTGACGGCCCCATCGCCTGCACTTGGTGCCGAGCCGGATCGCCCGGTCCCCCGGGGAGCCGGCGCCGGCAGTGCCGATTGCCCTCCGCAGAACATTGAGAGGTCGCCATGAGCCCCGATGGGCGGCAGCCCCATAGCCAGCGCTCGCCGCGAGGCAAGAAGGCCCAGAAACCGCCCAGGCCCTTCGGCATCCCCATCTGGTACCTCGTCGTCGGCGTCGTGCTGGTGTTGCTGATCTGGTGGGCTGAGCGCGAACGCCAGTATGAGCACGTTGATTACGGGCGCTTCCGCGCCCTGCTCACCCAGGGGCGCGTCCGCAACGTGACACTGACGGCCGAGAAGATACGCGGGGAGTACGACGCGGACGACCAGGTTCGCAAGTTCGTTACCAATCGCGTTCGTGACGATGAGGAGCTTTACTCCCTGTTGCAGCAGAACGTCGGCGAGGACTGGACGCGCGAGACTTCTCTGCTGGAGAGCCCGCTCGCTTTCTGGATCATCGGGTTCATTGTGCTCTTCTTCGTCTGGCGACTTGTGCTCGGTCGCATGAACCCCGTCAGCAGCGTGATGGACTTCAGCCAGAGCCGCGCGCGCACCATCGCGCAGAAGGACGTGGGCATTACCTTCGACGACGTGGCGGGCATCCAGGAGTGCAAACGCGAGCTGCAGGAAGTCGTGGAGTTGCTGCAGAATCCCGCCAAGTTCACCCGCCTGGGCGGCCGCATCCCCAAGGGCGTCCTGCTGGTCGGGCCGCCGGGCACGGGCAAGACGCTGCTGGCCAAGGCAGTGGCCGGAGAGGCGGGGGTGACCTTCTTCAGTCTGAGCGGTTCGGACTTCGTGGAGATGTTTGTCGGCGTCGGGGCAGCCCGCGTGCGCGACCTGTTCGAGCAGGCCCAGCGCGCGGCGCCGTGCATCATCTTCATCGACGAACTCGACGCGCTCGGCAAGGCCCGCGGGGGCGGCTTCAGCGGCGGCCACGATGAACGAGAGCAGACCCTGAACGCCCTGCTGGTGCAGATGGACGGTTTCACCAGCCAGAAGGGCATCATCATGCTCGCGGCCACGAACCGGCCGGAGATGCTCGACCCCGCGCTGCTGCGGCCCGGCCGCTTCGACCGGCAGGTGGTGGTGCCCACACCCGACCTGCAGGACCGCAAGGCCATCCTGCGCGTGCACGCCGAGGACGTGCGCCTGGCCGACGACGTGGACCTGGACCGGCTGGCAGCCATGACCCCCGGTTTCGTCGGCGCCGACCTGGCCAACCTCGTCAATGAGGCCACCTTGCTGGCCGCCCGGCGTGACAAGGACCGCGTGCACATGGCCGACTTCGAAGACAGCATCGAACGGGTGGTCGCCGGGCTCGAGAAGCGCAACCGCCTGATGAACGAAGAGGAGAAGCGCACCGTAGCCTTCCACGAAGCGGGCCACGCCCTGGTAGCCTGCCTGGTGCCAGGGGCCGACCCCGTCCGCAAAGTCTCCATGATACCACGCGGGGTCGCCGCGCTCGGATACACCATGCAGATGCCTACCGAAGACCGCTACGTGCTGAAGAAGAGCGAGCTGATGGACCGCATGGCCGTGATGCTCGGAGGGCGGTCGGCGGAGGAAGTCGTCTTCGATGAGGTCTCCACCGGTGCCCAGAGCGACCTGGAGAAGGCCACCGAACTGGCACGCGAGATGGTGACAGAGTTCGGCATGTGGGAGAAGCTGGGACCGCTCAACTACAAGCAAAGGCCCTCGCCCTTCGGGCTGCCCGACCTTCCGGCGCGACGCGAATGGAGCGAACGGACGATGCTGCAGATAGACGATGCGGTCCGCTCCCTGGTGCAGAGCGCGCACGAGCGCGCCAGCCGCCTGCTGGCCGGACATAAGGGCGCGCTGGAGGCGCTGGCGTCCTTGCTGAAGGAGAAGGAGGTCGTCGAGGAGGACGAACTGCGCGGACTGCTGGCCCGGCACGACATCGAGGTGCGCGAGCCCAGCATCGGCACCGGTGAGGAACCCATGGCCGAAGGAGACGTGGTCGCCACCGGACAGGACCCGGCGGATGCGTAGAAGGACTCACCCAAAAGATGAAGATAGTCGGACCAACCCCCAACGGCTCGTGAGGCGGATCAGGTGACCGACAGAAATCAGAACACGACGCCAGAGCCTGACGCCGGCGCGGTGAGCAGGGGCCGCAAGATCCGACTGCTCGGCCTGCTGGCCCTGCTGTTTCTGCTCGCATTCATCGCCGCCCTGGCATACCTGCACAGGAAAAACGAAGAGGCGCAAGAGCGCCGCGAGATTCAGCAGAACATCGCCGCGCTGCACCAGGCGCTTCAGCAGATGGACCTGATCAGAGCGGAAATGCGCTGGAGCCGGCTGCAGGAAATGGCGCCGGAGAACCTGCAGGCCGCCTGGCTCTCAGTGCCGTTGGCCTACGCGGGAGGGCGGCTCGACATGGCTATGAAGCGTTTCCGCCAACTGACCGACGCCCGCGCCCTGCCGCCGGCGGATGCGCGAAACCTGGAGGTCCTCCGTGCCCTCGGCGGCTCGCTGGAAGAGGCATTGCGGGGCGAGAGCCGGGCCCTGCTGGGCACGCCGGACGTGGACTTCCTGCGCACGCGCGGCTGGCTCTGGCGCGTCGCCCAAAGGCTCACCGCAGGCACCGAATCCCAGCGGCAGAAGGCGCTGCTGCTCTGCCGCTGGTTCGCCCTGCATATGCGGCCGGGCGACGAGGCCGGCCTCGCCGTCGGGCCCGAACTGGTGCTCTGGCGGCGCTACGGCTCCGCGCCGCAGCTTGCATGGACTTACGCAGAACTGGCCCTGCAGGCCGACCTGCCCTGCCGGGTGGTGATCGGCCCGGACGTCGACGGAACAGAGGCTATACTCGTGGAAGTGACCCCGGCCGATACGCCTCCCTTCCTCGTCGACCCCTACCGCGGAGTGCCGGTGACGGACACTAACGGCGCCCTGCTGGCCCTGCGCGACCTGCCGGCCGAGGCCGGGGTCGCCGAGCCCTACGACGGCCTTTCACCAGATGCCGTCACGGCACGGGTGGCGGTCCACCCGTTCATGATCTTCCCACCGGCTCTCGGCCTCGAGAAGCTGCTCGCCGTCCTCCCGCAGCACCCCCACGTGTGCCTGCTGGCCGACCTGCTGCCGGACGGGGAGCCCGACCCCATCTGGGCCCTGCCGGTGCAGACACACATGAGCCTGCAGGAGCCCGCTCACCTGGAGAACCTGCAGAAGCAGCACCAGCCGATCGCGACGGTGGGTTCGCTGTTCGAGTTGCTGCTCATGGCGCCCGGTCCGGGCGTGGAGGAGGCCGCGCTCGACGCGGCCGTCCAACTGGAGCAGGCGGCCGACGATACGGAGGTCGCTGAAACGCGCCGGATCGTCGCCGATGCTCTGCAGAACCTGCTCTTCGTCCGCGCCGCGAATGCCCACGAAACGGGCGATTACGAGCGTGCAGAGCAGTTGCTCACGCAGTATCTGGAGGACTACCCCGCCGGGACGTGGCAACTGACGGTCCGCGTGCTGCTGGCGGACTCGCTGGCGGCACAGGCACGCTCGGATGCCGCGCTCGCCATCTGGCGCGACCTGCCGCCGCCCCGCAGGCACTATGGCGCGCTGAGGGCGGCGCAGATGCTCCCGCTGGTTTCTGCCCCGGCGGCGCCCGTATCGGCGCCCGCCCAACCTGCAGCGCCGCTGACCGCTCCGACCAGCCCCTGACGGTGTGCCAGAGATGAGCCGGTTAGCCGAGACAGTCGCGCAGTTCTTGCGGCGCCATCAGTTGCTTTCTGAAGGGGGCCTCGTCCTCGTCGCCCTCAGCGGCGGGCCAGATTCCGTCGCCCTGCTGCGTCTGCTCCTCGAGCTGCGCGATAGCCGGACGCTCGACGTCCGGCTGCACGCCGCCCACCTGAACCACGGCCTCCGCGGCGCCGAGGCCGACCGCGACGAGGCGTTCTGTCGGCGGCTGGCGGAGAAGTTCGGCCTGCCCATCGAGGTGGAGCATGCCGACGTGGCCGCCAGCAGGGAGTGCGACGGCGGCTGCGAGGAGGAAGTGGCGCGACGGCTTCGCTACGGCTTCCTGGCCGGCCTGGCCCGCAAGGTCGGCGCCCGCGCCGTGGCCACCGGCCACCAGGCGGACGACGTGGCCGAGACCGTCCTGATGCGACTGCTGCGAGGGGCGGCCTTACGCGGGCTCGGCGCCATCCCCCCGAGTCGGCCGATCGACAACCGCGAACCGCCCGTGCGGCTGATCCGCCCCCTGCTCGGCGTGCGGCGCGAGCAGGTGCTGCACTATCTGGCACAGGTAGGTCAGGACTTCCAACAGGATGCCACCAACCGCAGCGAACGGCACACGCGGAACCGCGTCCGACACTGGCTCATCCCCCTGCTCGAAGCCGAATTCCCGACCTTCGCGGCGGAATCCCTCGCCCATCTCAATCAGTCCGCCCTCGAAGTCCGCCGGCTGCTTGAACGGCTCGTGGACGAGCAATGGCTGCAACTGCTGGTGCGGCAGACGCAGGACGAAACGGTTCTGGATGCGCAAAGGTTCGCGGCCTTACCACATGCAGTGCGCAAGGCAGCGTGCGAGCACGCCCTGAGGCACCTGACGGCAGGCCCTGTCACGCTGCGCGCAGAGCACTACGGCCAGCTCGCCACCATGGCGGAAGCGGATGTCGGCGATGCCGTCGACCTGCCGCACGGACTGCGCGCGCGACGCGAACACGGTGTCATCTGGTTTGGGCGCGCCGAAGCCCGCAGGCGTGTGCCGGAGCGGCCGCTGCCTGTGCCCGGCCGGGTCACCGTGCCGGAAGCAGGGATGCAGATCGAGTGCCGGCGCACTGACGGCATCATAACGCCCGTACAGGCGGAGTGCCGGTCGGACGAACGGACAATCTACGCCCGGGGCGACCTCCTGGGCGAGCGGCTCCTCGTGCGCTCTCGCCAGACGGGGGACCGCTTCCACCCGCTCGGCGCTCCGGGCACGCGACGGCTCAAGGAGTTCTTCATCGACTGCAAGGTGCCGCTGCACATTCGTGACCGCGTTCCCGTGGTGGTCACGGCGCAGGGGACCATCGTATGGGTTGTGGGATATCGGATGGCAGACGCCTTCCGCATCCCACAGCAGGGCGCCGAGGCCGTCCGGCTGAGCGCTCGGCAACTGCCCGCTGAGTAGAGCGGCAGCTTGCTTTGAGAAGGGGCGCTGGTTTACCATGGACGAGGGGTGGAGGCCCCTACCATGCGCATCTGGACAGCCACCAAACTGATCGTGCTCGGGCTGCTGCTGCTTGTCGCAGGAGTGCTGCTGAGGACCGTGTGCATCGTGGTGGCACCCGAGAACGTGCGCCAGGCACTCCTGGCCGAGTTCGCCCGGTCAGTGGACGCGGAACTGGCCATCGAACGCGCAGAGCTGGACTTCGCTGGCGCGCTGCACGTCTGGGGAATCAGCATATCCCCGCCCGGCACGCAGGAACCGCTGTTGACCGTCGACCGGATGCGCGTGGACATCGACATCGGCCGCCTGCTCAGCGGAGAGGTGGTGCCCGAGCAGGTAACGCTGGTGCGGCCCGCGATCCGGCTGGTGCGCGACGACGACAGCGGGGCCTGGAACTTCGACAAGCTGGGTCTGAAGAACGGCGAAGGTGACGGCGCCGGCGCGGCCCCTGCCCTCGACCTGCTGCGCCGTGGCGTGACCCTGCAGGACGCCGCGCTGTCGGTCGTGATGCCCGAGGTCTTCGGCAACCAGCAGGCAAGACGCTTCGAGCATCTGCACCTGCGGGCAACGCCCGAGGCAGGCACGTGGCGCCTGGAGGGGGAATGCACGGGCGGGATGTTGCGTGGCACGCGGCTGAGCGGATGGCTGCGCCCGGGCGGTCCGCCGCAGATGGATTTGCGCATAGCGAACTCCGCCATGCAGGTGGGCGAGGCCCTGTGGCCCTACGTGCCGAGTGGCAACAAGCTATGGCGCGACTTCAGGCTGAGCGGACTCGCTTCGGTGGACGCACACGTGGCGAGCAGCGAAGAGGGTAAGCTGAGCTGGGCCGTCGTCATCAACGCGCTCGACTGCTCAGCCACCGTCAAGCACTATCCCCTGCCCGTCGAGTCCGCCGGGGGCAACATCATCATCGACGATTCCGGCATCACGCTCCGCGGCGTCAAAGGCATCGTGCGGGCCGATGCGTTCGGCGACGAGTCGGGCGAGGCTGTACATGCGCACGTAGCCGTGGACGGAACGTACTTGTGGAACAGCGGTCCCGTTGCGCTGAAGATCTCGGCGGACGACGTTCCTATCTGCGAGCAGACCGTTGCGGGCGTGCCCGAGGTCGGACCGGCCCTGTGGGAGCGCCTCAACCCGAGCGGAATGTGCCGGTTGGACGTGATGGTCCGTCGCAGGGATGGCTCCAAGCAGCTCACATACGAAGCGCTGGCCGACATACGGTCGGCTACGTTGCGCCCGAAGGAATTGCCGCTGCCGCTGCAGCAGGTCGCCGGCACACTCGCGGTGGATCCGCGGGCGGTTGAGCTGCAGAACGTGCACGGCGTGATCGTGCAGCCGGGCGAGAAGAATGGGGCATCCTCGGCAGCTCACGTCTCCGCCAACGGTCGGCTGAGTCTGACGCAATCTACCGGCGAACTGGCGGTGTCCGTGCGGAATCTGCGCACCAGCGAATCGCTGATCCTCGCCATACCGGAATACGGCGAGCGGGTGTGGCAATCGGTGCGTCCCCGTGCGCTGATCAACGCGGACGTCGTGCTGGAGAGCGCAGGAGGCGGCAGCCTTGTGCCGTCCTCCGTCCAGGTGCAAGTTCTCGACGGCAGCAGCCAACTCGACTTCATGCCCGTCGTTATCCATGGCCTGAGCGGCAACCTGCACCTGGAGGGCACCGAGCTTTTGTTCGACGACGTCGGAGGAATCGTTCGCGTCAGGGACGAATGGCGAGAGGAGCCGCCCACGGAGAGCCCTCTGCGCGTGAACGGCCGAGTCGATCTGGCCGACGGCAATGCGAGCGTACACCTGGACGGGCACGAGGTGGTGCTCACCGAGCGCTTGCTCCGATCGGTGCCCGGCATCGGCGACCGCCTGTGGGAGCAGTTCCGCCCTGCGGGGGTTGCATCGTTCGGCGGCCAGGTGCTTTACGACAGCTCTCACCCGCAGCCGTTTCGTTGCTTTCTGAACGTAGATTTACTCGACATCGCCCTGGAGCCGGCGGCGGTGCCCCTGCCGATCAGCGCCGTCTCGGGGACTGTGCTGGCTACCGGCGAGCGCATGTTCAGCAACGAGCTTTCCGGCATAGTCTGCGGCGGGCGGGTCCTGGCGCAGGCCGTCGCGCACTTCCGCCCGGCTACAGATTTCCCCAGCTACGCGGCGTCGGTCGAGTTCCATGACGTGGACCTGGAACGCCTGGCCGGGCAACTCTCTGAAGCTCAGCAGAGCACCGGGAAGCTGCCGGCCGGTCTGATATCCGGCACAGTGGATGTGGGCGGCATCATGGGCCAGGCGCGCTCCTTCACGGCGCGCGGACAGGTGGAACTGCAGCAGGGCCAACTGCTCGACGCCCCCTTCTTCGGCAGGCTGCTGGGCGTGCTCCGACTGCAGATCCCAGGCGGCAAGCGCTCGGGCCAGAAAGGCCGCCTTGTCTTCGACATCGACCGTCAGGAGCTCCAGGTCAAGGAGTTCGAGCTCACGGGAGGCGGTCTGAACATCAGTGGCTACGGTACGATAGGGTTCGACACAAGTCTCAAGCTGACACTGGTTGCTTTCGGCGCTCCGGAAGAGGGCCGAGGTATACCCATCCTCAGTTCCCTGGTAGACTGGGTCCTGCGCGGCATCGAGAGCCAGTTGGTTCGAGTGGACGTCACCGGCACGTGGAATGATCCGCAGTTCAGCTCCCAGGTGCTCAGCACGATCACCTGGCCCATCCGGAGCCTGAGAACCGTGCTCTTCAGTCCCATTCTGGGCGACGGCCGGCCGGAAGGGCCGACGCAGGTAGCCCCCTGAACATCCGCACTCAGTGAAAGTAACCGGCATGACCGATAGAGCCTTTCACATATCTCTGCGTGGCGCGCTTGTGGTTTGCGTGCTGGCAGGAGTCATGTTGCTCACATACTCCATCGTAAAACCCGGCACGCCGGTTCGCCCTGTGCCGACCACGGGTGTGGCGAACCGGCCGCCAAGCGATCAAGAGACGGCCGACGACACGCGCGCCGAACCGGAAGAACAGGGCGAGGGGCTGGAGAGCCATCTGGTGCTCGCCGAGTCGGAGCTACCGCTCTTCAACCAGCAGACGAAGAGCAAAGAGGCGGTGATCCGGTGGGAAAGCGCGTCGGTGAACACCGAGAGCAACATCTACAACCTCCTTCAGCCCGTGGCGACCATCTTCTCCGAGGGGGGCAGCGAAGGGCTCGACGTGCAGTTCGGCGACGTGAGGCTGACGGCCGACCAAGCGCGCGTGGACCGTGACCGGGGCGTCGTCTGGCTGTCGGAGAATGTGCGAGCCGCCGGCGAAGGCTTTGAGGTGCGCACGGACAGAGTCGTCTACAATGTGGGCGACGGGTCGCTGGCATCTGACGCTCCCGTGCAGATCCGCACCCGCCGCGGAGCCGGCCGCGAGCAGTCGGCCCCGGACATGCTCGTCACCGGACAGGGGCTTTCAGTGGACATCGGCCTCCGCACAATGACCATTCACTCGAACGTGGAGACGCGGCTCAATGACGTGTCGCCGGAGTTCCTGGCCGCCGGTCCGGAGGCGAGCGCCGGAGCCTCGCAAGTCCGCGACGTCGTCATAACATGCGACGGGCGCATGACCTACGAGCATACCGCTGGCAAGGTGGTGTTCCACGACAACGCCGAAGCCGCCGACGGTGAGCGCACGCTGTCCTGTGAGCAGTTGACGCTGCTGCTCAGTGAAAGCAATGGTCGAACCAGCGTGGAGGTGACGCGGATCGTCGCTGACCGCGATGTCGTGCTGACGTACAGGGAGCAGATCGTGCAGGGCGAGCATCTGGAGTGGCACAACGTGCTGCAGACGGGCACTCTGACCGGGGACCCCTGCGACCTGCAGACCCCGGACTTCCGCATCACGGGGCAGAGCCTCACATTCTACCGCCTCAACACACGATTCGATGCCGAAGGCGCCGGCACGTTGTTCTGGTCGACGCCACAGTCCCCCCCGGAAGACTCGAGCGAACAGACGCCACAGATGTTGCCTCAAGGCTCATTGACGCTGAGCACCCATGAACCGGTGCGCATAGCGTGGTCGGAGTCCATGACGTACGACCTCGAGTCGCGATTTGCCAGCTTCGCGGGCGATGTCGTGGTCGAACAGCGGACCAGCAGTCTTGAGTGCGACTCTTTGGAGTTGAGTTTCGCCGAGGGTGGCGGCGACATCGAGCAGATCGTCGCCGAGGGCAACGTGCTCTTGCACGACTCGCACGGCGCGAACGAACGGACAGCCGACTGCCACCGCTTCGTCTGGGACGCTGTTCAGCAGAGCGTGCAACTGCTCGGCTCCGAGGGCGGCAGCGTCACAGTCACTGAGGACAACCGCACCATAGTCTCCCCGCGCGTGTTGTTCAACAACGCCGACGGCTCACTAAGCTGCCCCGCAGCAGGGACCTTGAGCATGCAGAGCGCCGACGTGGACGCAACCACCACGACCGTCCGCTGGGAACGCAGCATGCACTACAGCCCCGGTAAAACCGCAGAAGCCCGTTTCCTCGGCTCGGTGGCCGCCGCCCAAGGGGAGCAGTCCATTCGGGGCGAGGAGGTCATCATCCGGTTCGACAACGAGATGGCGCCGAAGGTTGTGGAGGCGGCCGGCGGGGCAGTAGTCCGCATCAAGGGAGGCAGCGCGGCGCTGAGCGGAGCGGCGTTGCCGGCGGCCGAAGGCGACGAAGCCACCACATGGCAGCTCAGAGGCGAGGAAATCAGCATACTGACCCATGAGCAACGCGTGGTCTGCGAGACGCCGGGCGACCTCGAAGTCAACCAGCCTGAAGGCCAGCCCGCCCTGGGCGTGATCCGGTGGGCAGACAGGATGGAGCTGGACTCCGGCGAGCAACGGGGAGTCTTCTCGGGAGACGTTGAGGTGAAGGTGGAGGGGGCGGATATGAACTGCGCCCAGCTCGTGCTACATGTCAACGACGCGGGGGAGCTGCGGCACGCGCGTTCGGACGGCGAGGTGACCTTCCGCGCAACGGGCGAAGAGGCCTGGAGCCTTGATGCCGAGTCGGCAGAGGCGGTGTTCGGCCCAGGCAACCAGCTCCGCCAGTTCCTGGCCTGGGGAAACGTCGCAGTGTCCGACGAGCAGCGAAGGCTGAACTGCGAGAAACTTACATTGACGATGAAGGCTGGCCAGGAGGATGAGGAACCGGTGATCGAAAGACTCGTCGCGGAGGGGGCCGTACGTGTCGTCTGGCAGCAACAGCAGGCGACGGAAGCAAGCGGCGACCGGCTGGAATGGACCCGTGAGACTAACAACTACGTGCTGACCGGCGAGCCCATGGCCAGCGTTCGGCAAGGTGGGCTGGTCACCACGAGCCGCCGCATCGTGCTGAACCGCGCCACCGCCCGCACAGTGGAATGAAGCAGAGACCAGGACCTGACCTGCGCACTACCAGGAGCCGCTATGACGACCATATTCGCCGAAGGCGCGCCCGATCGGGTCATATCCCAGAAGACCAAGACGGAGGCCATTGTAGCCGCCATTGACATGGCGGGTGATACGTCGCGCACTCTCGCCCTGCCGCCGGACGGCACACGCATCTACAGCGACGCCGGCAACCTGACCCGTATCCTGTACCGGCAGACGGCGGGGGCCGAGCGCTTCCACGTTATGCCCGCCCTCGGCACGCATTTCCCCATGGAATGGCCCGCTCTGGAGCGGATGTTCGGCACGCAAATCCCCTTCGATCAATTCAAGGAACATCGCTGGCGCGAGGACTTGATTCGGCTCGGAGTGGTGCCCGCCGACTACGTGCACCAGGTCTCCGACGGCGTTCTGCGCGAGCATCTGCCGGATTGCGGCATCCCGGTGGAGATCAACCTGCGGTTGATCGAGGGCGATTACACGGCCATCTTCTCCATCGGGCAGGTGGTGCCGCACGAAGTTGTGGGCATGGCCAACGGCGTGAAGAACGTCATGGTCGGCGCCGGCGGGCAGAATACCATCAACAGGACGCATTTCCTGGGCGCGGCCTACGGCATGGAGCGCATTATGGGCCGCGCCGAAACGCCCGTTCGCGACGTGTTCAACTGGGGCTTTGAGCACTACCTGGGCGAGCTTGGGGTCATCTTCGTGCTCACCGTCATGGCGCGCGACGCCGGGGGAAAGCTCGTGATGCGCGGCATTTACGTGGGCGACGACCACCAGACCTTCCTGCAGGCAGCCGAACTCAGCCAGCAGGTGAACATCGAGCTGCTCGAGGAACCGCAGCAGCAGATGGTCACCTACCTGGAACCGGCTGAGTTCAAGAGCACGTGGATAGGGAACAAGGCGATCTATCGCACCCGCATGGCCATGGCCGACGGCGGCACGCTGACCGTGGTCGCCCCGGGCGTCAAGACGTTCGGCGAGGACCCTGAGATCGACCGCCTCATCCGGCGGTTCGGGTATCGCGGCACGCCGGCAACGCTAAGGGCCGTCGCCACACATGCCGAACTGCGCGCCAATCTGTCAGCGGCGGCGCACCTGATCCACGGTTCATCGGAAGGGCGTTTCCGCATAGTGTACGCAACCGACCCTTCTCTGCTTTCGAGGCAGGAGGTGGAAGGCGTCGGTTTTGAATGGCGCGACGTGCACGAAGCGATCCGCGAGTACGACGTGGAGAACCTGCCCGACGGGCCGAGCGACGGGTTCTTCTACATCGGCAACCCGGCCCTCGGCCTCTGGGCGACAAGGGACAAGTTCGAATGAGCCCGCTGCGTCGCAACGCTTGACCCGTCGGGCAGCCAAGAGCCGACGGGCGATGCTCAATCCGCCGTCAAAACATAGTGCGGGCGCTCGTCCTTTACGACTGTCCCGAAGCCTGCCAGACGCCGCGCAACAGCCCGGCCGAGATCGCCGCCGACCGCCACGCGCACCCTGTACGATGCCAGTTCATGCCGCGCCTGGTTCTCCGCGTAAAGCTTTCGCATCCGGTCGAACAGGGCGCCGCGGTCGGCTTCGCCGATTGTCGCCTTCAGCTCGTCGCTAGTCCGGCCTATGTCGTGGAGCAGGGCGAACAGGGCCCACACCGCCCTGTCCGCCGCGGGCAGCATCGGCCCTGCCGCGTCGAAACGCACCTGTTGGCCATGGGGCGGGGCGAATCCCTGCATCAGCAGCGGCGCCGTGTCCATCGGCTCCTCGCCGAAGGCCCGACACAGGGCCTCGTAGATGACAATGGCACCGCGACGTTTGGCCTCAACGGCGTAGCCCGCGATGTGTGGGGTGGCGATCAGAGGCAATTGCAGCAGCTCCGGCGCAGGCCTCGGCTCGCCCTCGAAGACATCCAGCACGGCATCGATGCGCCCGTTCGCGAGGGCGGCGATCAGGGCGCGAGAGTCCACCACGGCACCACGCGAGCTGTTGATCAGCAGGGAGCCAGGCCGCATCAGGGCGAGGGCGTCTGCACCGATCATGTGGAAGGTGGGATGCTCGCTTTCACCCGCCCCGGTGAGTGGCACGTGACAGGTGATGAAGTCGGCGGCCAACACCTGTTTGAGACCGTCGGAATGGAATGCCGGCTCGCGCTCCTGGAGCGGCGGGTCGTGCCGCAGAACTCGCATCCCGAACCCCCTCGCGCGCCTTGCCACGCGGCTCCCGCAGTTGCCGTGACCGATGATGCCGAGGCTGCGCTGCCCGAGCGGTTCGTTACGCAAAGCCGTAACCCATGCCAGCGAGTAGAAGACGTAGTCGGCCACGGACGCGGCGTTAGAGCCCGGAGCCGAAGCGACCGTTATCCGGCAGGCGCGCCGGGCATTGACCTCCTTTATGTAAGCATCATCGATGTGATCTGTGCCGATCGTGGCGGTGCCGATGAAGCGACAGCGCTTCGCCCGGTCCACCAGGTCGGGAGTCACGGCGGTCACGCTACGGATGGCGAGGGCGTCGAAGTCCTCCAGGCCCGGGAAGCCGGCGTCCACGTCGCGTCCGGGCACGAGCACAACTTCCCCCAGGCTCCCGAACAGTTCGTACGCCATCGGGATGTTCTCGTCGACCAGTATCCTCATCGTTGGGCGTCCCTGGCCATCTCACTCGTTGTCGCTCAAAGGGGCACCACCTGGCCGGTGTTGGCGCTTACTATCACGGCCTCCGCCGCTCTCATCACCTCAAGGCCCCATTGGGCGTCGGCCCTGGACTCGGCTGTGCCTTCGACCACGTCGAGGAAGTGCGCCCGCTTGTCGAAGCGGGGGCACATCTCGGCCTGCGTCTCCTTCTCGCCGTTGCGCGCATGGAAAAGCTTCTGGCCCCACCGTTCCGTGGTCAGCGCTCCCGCCGTACCGATGACGCCCCTGCGGTATTCGCCGCACGCGGTGCACCAGCTACCTTCGTGCATCCCTACCGCATCGTCGCCGAAGTTGAGCATGAACCAGATGTGGTCGTTCGCGCGCGGTGTCTGTTGCTCGCGGGCCATCCGGCGGCCGAAGACGGACTTCACCTTACCGCCGAGTGCCATCATCCATTCCAGCTCATGGATGTTGATCTCGTAGAGCAACCCGCCGCTCAACATGTGATCCACGCGCCAGCCTTCACGCTTGGCCGGGTCCATGTACGTGAGCCTGCGCGACCAGACGGAAAACACGCGCCCGAGCCGCCCCTCGTCCTTGTACGCCTGCATCGTTTGCACCTGCGCCCCGAAACGCACGCTGAAGCCCACGAAGGACTGCACGCCGGCGTCTCGGACGGCCGCTGCGATCTCCTCCGCCTGCTCCGCGCTCAGGCCCATCGGCTTCTCGCAGAAGACGTGCTTGCCCGCCTCGGCGCACTCTACGGCGTGGTCGCGATGCAGAAAGTTCGGCGATGAGATTACGACCGCGTCCACCATGTCCAGAAAGTCGCGGTAGTTGCCGAAGGCTTCCGCGTCGATCTCTCGCGCGAGCGCGTAGGCGCGCGACTTATCGGGATCGGCCACCGCGATCACCTCTGCCCGCTCGCTCTCGCTGTAATAGCGCGCATGCCCGCTTCCGTTGCCTCCGGCACCTATGACTCCGATCTTGATCATCTGCCAAACCTCACCAAGCCTTGTCTTCATGTGTAAGCTGCACCGCCTCGTCCACCGTGACCTCTACGCCCTGCGGCGCCTCGTAAGTCAGGGATAAGCGGCCCTCCTTGAGACGCCATTCGACCCGCAGGGGCCCCCTGGCGTGCGGATAGGTGCCTCTCGCCCACTCCAGGCCGCCCGGCTCCGGCGCCAGCAGCACACGGTCGGGGCGTCCAGGCTCGGGGAACCTGACGCCCAGAACCCGGCTGGACAGGTAGTGGGTGGGGCAGCTGGACCACGCGTGGCATCGACTGCCGCCCGGCCACGTCTCCCAGCAGGTCCACGCCCCCTGTCGCAGCCAGAGCCCCCAGCACTCGCGGATAAACTGCAGCGCCTCCTCCGTTCGGCCATGTTCGCAGAGCGCGCCGACGGAGTAAAAGGAGAAATAGGGCATCACGTTGCAGTGCCAGTCGCGCCGGGGCGGCATGCGCTGGAAGTTATTTCGCATCAGCTCCCTCAGATGCTCCAGCGCTCCCGGAACTTGCGGCGGGGCAGCGATATCGTAGAGCAGCGGGAGCGTGTTGGCGGCAGCAGACGGATAGCCGTCGCTGACCTCCGTGACACGGCGATCCACGAATACTTGCCTCGTGGCATCCCAGAACTCGCGCCTGATCGCTTCCGCCAGGCCCTGCGCCCGTATGGCGTACTCCGTCTGGCGGTGCACGTCGTCCAGCACCCCCATGATCCTCGCAGCGTCGTGGAAAGCCCTCTGGTAGAAGCAGTTGAGCGCGCAGGTGATGCCCCGTCGGTCCATGCGTTGGCGGTCGAGGTAGGGGTTCAGGTGGCTGCCATCGAGCAGGTCGGCACTTTCCACTTCAAGCGCGCCCAGGCCCCCCATCAGCCGGACCAGGTGCGGCTTCATCCGCCGCAGGAACGCCATGTCGCCAGTGCGGGCGTAGTAGTGCCAGAGCGCCTGTACCATTATTGCCGAGTAATCAGGGTGTCTGCCGGCTTCCAGGCCGTGCGCCGCCGGCGGCAGCAGCCCCTCGTCGCCCTGCGCCAGGAAGAACAACTCCACGCAGCGGCGCATGAGGTCGGTATCTCCGAAGGCGGCGAGGTTCGTGTAGAACTGCACCAGCATGTCGCCCGCGTAGCAACCGCGCTCGCGACGGGGGCAGTCCAGGTAGGCATCTTCCATGCACGCCAGTTGCGTGTCGCGGCCAAGAGTCCATATGCGGTTGAGCAAGGGGTCGGAGCACTCGAACTCGCCGATCGGTCGGGCCGGATAGGTAGCTCGGGTCAGGCCGACCTCGCGCAGCCGAAAGGCGCGCAGGTCGCCGCTCACCGTCACCTGCAGGTAGCGGAACCCGCGAGGGTGGAAGGTGTGAACGGTCTGCTCGCCCTCCCGGGCGATGTAGCGCTCAGCCATGCGTATGTGGTGAGCCCCGTGATCGGCAGGCAACCCACCCTGCAGCATCTCGGAGTAGGCGAGGTCAACCTTTGTGCCGGCCGCAGCTTCGAACTCGAGCATGGGGCGCCCGAGCACCTCGGTGCCGAAGTCGTAGATGAGGGAGAGGCTCGCATCGCCGACGCGCTCCGCGTAGTCAGCCCCCGCGATCTGCAGGCCAGGGCCCTCCAGCCCCATGGCTTCGTGGTGTTTCCAGCACATCTCAACGTAGGCGGAGTTGGCGCCCCTGTCCCTCGGCCATCTGCCCCACGGCCCGAGCTGCTCGGGCAGCCCTTCCGGACCTTCCAGCGGCAGCGCCATCTCTCGTGCGCGCCTCTGCAGTTCGCCCGGCCACGGGCCGGCGAGCAGGAACGTGTTGGGCGATGCCACCGCCCTCTCGGCGCTTACCTGGATGCCCGCTGCTGCCGGCAGCCCCATGACGAACTCCCATGCGCCGTGTCGGGTGCTTTCAGATACCATCAGGACATTCCACCCGGCATGTAGCTGCAGCCCGTAGTCTCGACGCAAGTCGACGTCCCGGCGAGGCCGGGGCTGCAGTCGCTCACCGTTGAGCCAGTAAACGCCCCAGAAGGCCCCCATCGTTACCGTCTGAGGCCGGGGGGAGTAGAGATAGGTCATCGCCAGGGCGGGAGCGCTCGGCTCCATGGCCGGTGTGCCCTGCATCGGCAGAACGAACGAGTACCGCTCCTCCCGATCGGGGTAAAACGCCTTCCAGGCGCTCCGCAACTCCACTGCCGGCATGTATTGCTCATCCAGGGGCGGAATCGATCGCGGGTGCAGCTCACCCCAGTGCTCCTGCCTCGCCAGGGGCACCGCAGACGGCCAGAGCGAGGCGTCAAAACCCGGGGCCGCCCATCCGGACGGCGATTTGCGGGCGTCCAGCACCTCGCCGGGGTTTAGGGCGAAGGAGAGCTTCGGGGTCTCGCGCTGAAACCCGGGGGCCTGGATGCCTTTCCACTCGCCGTCGCCGGTCCAGACGGCCGTGGCCTCGCCTGCGCTGTCTCTGAACTGCCCCCAGGCAATCAACCCGCCGATGCTCAACTCGGCGTGCATGCAGGAACATCCGTAGTTGTTCACGACGATGGCGACGATGTTCTCGCCCGCGCACAGATACTCGCCCAGGTGCCACGTATCGTATTCCGGCCGGCTTACCGCGAAACGCGCCGGCCCGTGCCCGACGGTATGGCCATTGACCAAAAGCCGGTAGCGAGTATCGGCAAAGAGATGAAGCGTTCCCTCGTGCGGCCCGGGCCCCAGACTCACGCGGCGACGGAACAGGGCGTAGACATTGCGACCTGTCCCGTGCTCGTCCACCCAGATATAGCGCGCCCGCTCGGCCGTCACGAGAGTGGCTCCTTCGATGGTGACTTCGCTCCACACAGGCCTGGCCGACAACGCACACAGGACAAGCGCTGCTGATAGGAGGGCTTGCAACCTGGTTGGGGGTCGGCAGGGAGCGATCTTCGCAGTGTTACCTCAGTCAGACAGGTAGTTCAGCAGTTCGTCAAGTCGGGCAACTGCAAGCCCGACGACTCGATCGGCGGCGCCGTAGTAAATCAGCAGTTCACCCTCGGCAGTCGGCACGGCGGCGGTTGGAAAGACCACGTTGGGGATGACGCCGACGCGCTCCCACTCTTCCACCGGCTCCATCAGGAAGTCTTCGGTCCGCGCCAGCACCCTCAGGGGGTCGTGCAGGTCGAGCAGGGCCGCCCCGACCCGGTAGACGTGGCGCGTGTCCACGCCGTGGTAGATCACCAGCCAGCCGGCCTGGGTGCGCACCGGGGGCGGCCCGGCGCCGATCTTGGCGCCCTCCCACTCGGTCTGCGGCGAGATCAGCATGTAGCCGGCCCCCTCGCCGTAGTCCCACGCGACCAAGTCGTCGGAGAACGCCAGCCAGATGGACGGCTGCTCCGTTCCCCAGCCCGGCCCGACCCAGCTCGACGGGCGGTGCAGCATTGCGTAGCGCCCGCCGATCTTCTCGGGAAACAGCACTCCATCGCGATCATCGGTGTCGGACGGTGTCAGCAGACCTTCGAACGAGAACCTGCACAGGTCGCGGGAGCGCAGCAGGCCGGTGTAGCTCTCGCCCATGGGCGGCATACCCGGCCGATCGATGAAGGGGTCTTCGCGCGCGCGCTCGAAGAAGGCCATCTCCTCGTAGATGGGTCCGGGCACCTTTGAGACCGCCGCATAGGTGACCAGGTAGTCGTCGCCGTCGGGCGTGATCCGAGCGTCTTCCACCCCGCCGACCTCCCATTCGCCACGGGGGCCGTGCACGGGACCCTCCAGGCGCTCAAACTCGCGCCCGTCGTCGCTTACCGCCAGGCCGAACCGGGAGATGTAGTGGCGTATGTCGCTCACCGCGCGGTAGAGCATGTGCACCCGTCCGTCCACCAGGATGGCCCCGGGATTGAAGGTGCTCACGGCGTCCCACTCATCCGGCCGCGGCTCCAGCACGGGATTGTCTTCATAGCGCTTCAGCACCGGCATCATGCCCCGCCTCCAATCGACGCGCAGGGGTTCGAGAAGCGCCATGTTACCGGCGCGCCACGCGCAAGACAAGAGCGCGCCAGACTTGCCCGGGCCGCTCTTGCACCGGGCCACGCCTGCACTACAATGGCCGCCCAATCCAACGGGGCGCGGTCGGCCACCCGTCGGGCCGCGCACTCAGACACCCGCAGCAATGGAGACTCACATGTCGGACACAGTGAAGCTGGGCATCATTGGCACAGGCCAGATCGGCAAACGGCACCTGCAGCGCTACCAGGAGATACCCGGCGCGCAGATGATCGCCGCCTGCGACCTCGACGAACAGGAGCTGCAGCGCGTCGCGAAGCAATACGACATACCCCACACGTTCACCGACTTCCGTGAGCTGCTCGCCATGGGCGAGATAGCCGCCGTGGACGTCTGCCTGCACAACAACCTGCACGCCCCGGTCAGCATCGCCGCCATGGAGGCCGGCAAACACGTCTACTGCGAGAAGCCGCTGGCCGGCTCCTATGCCGACGCCCACAGCATGGTGGAGAAGTCGAAGGAGCTTGGCCGTATGCTCTCCATGCAGCTCGGCAGCCTGTTCGGCCAGAGCACTGCCGCAGCCCGCCGCCTGATCGACGATGGCCACCTGGGCACGCCTTACTACGCCAAAAGCAGCTACTACCGCCGCCGGGGCCGCCCCTTCGTGGACGGCTACGGCACCAGCTCCTTCGTGCGCAAGCAGACCGCCGCCGGCGGCGCGCTGTTCGACATGGGCGTCTACCACATCTCCCAAATACTCTACCTGCTCGACAATCCCGAGGTGCTCACCGTCAGCGGCGCCACCCACCAGGAGGTCCCCATGTACGAACAGCGCCGCCAGGAAAGCCGCTACGACGTGGAAGAGCTTGGCATCGCCCTGGTGCGGCTCGCCGGCGACGTTACCTTCTTCATCGAGGAAGCATGGGCCATCCACCTGGCCGGCACCGATGGCAGCAAGATCGTCGGCGACAAGGGCGGCCTCTCGCTGAACCCCTTCCAGTTCCACACGACGCTCAGCGACATGGAGATGGACGCTTCGTTCGACGTCGGCGGCGCGCAGACTCGCTGGTCGCGCGTCTTCCCACAGCGCACCGACGCGCTGCGCAGCCCCCAGCACCACTGGGTCGCCGCCTTGCTGGGGCGCACGCCACTGCTGCCGACGGCCGAGATCGGGCTGAACACTATGCTCATCAGCGAGGGCGTCTACCTCTCCCACCAGCAAGGGTGTGAAGTGACGGCACGGCAAGTGGCCGAGCGCTCACAGTCAACTGCGCTGGAACTGTAGACGGCGGGCAAGAGACAGAAAGGGCCGCATCGCTCAGCGACGCGGCCCCATGCGTGCGAAACTCGCAACTACAGCCCTATCGCGCCCACGGCGGACGCTCGGTATCGATCTTGCCGTCGGTCAACCACACATCGGGCTTCTCTTCATCCGTGTAGTCGGCAATCCGGCCCATGTAATACACTTTCTCGCCCTCTTTGGGCAGCTCCGGCGCCAACATGTCCGCTCGGCGCACCTGCAGGCTCACGATCTCCGGGCCGTCGTCCACGCTGCCGGGCTCGTCCACATCAATGGCGAACTCGTAACCCGTAGCCGTCTGGCTCACCTGCGTCACCCAGCCTTCGCCGCCGGACGCGCGCCCCTTGACCGGGTCGAAGTCCTCACCCATAAAAGCCTTGGCCTCCTCGGGGATGGGGGGCTTCTCGATATCCTCGTACGCCACGCCGAAGCGCGCCACCTGCGTAGCGGGTCCCGCGGCCTGTTGCGCCCCCTTCTCCGCCTCCTTGCCCCCCATGGCGAGCACCGCCACCACCACCACTATCACGACGAAGACAACCAACAGCACAACAGCCTTCGTGTTCATGCCCTCAACCCTCCTGACAGGATAAGTACCGTACTCACGCAACGAGTCTTTACTCGGTGCCAGAGCTTTCCAAACCGTATTCTATGCTCGCCAACCGGCTGCGTCAAGCACGGCCTGGTCGCTACGAGCCACCTTCAGCGCCCGAGCTGGCCCGCAAGCCGCTCCAAAGGCCCCCTGTCCGGTGAGTTCTCGGGCAGTTCCCGCAACACGGCCTCGACCTGCGCACGGGCCTCGCCGCCTCGACCCATCCGGCCCAGCCACCCAGCCAGCATCATCCGCCCGTCCACGTAGGTGGGCTTGGCCGCCACTGCCGCCTTCAGCGCTTCCACCGCTTCGCTCAGCTCACCGTTCGCGGCGTGGATCCGCCCCTTCAGGGTCAGGGCCTGCACGTTCTGCGCGTCGTAGCGCAGGCTGGCCAGGCATTCTCGCATGGCGGGCCCGATCGCCCCAGTCTCGTAGTACAGCCGGCGCGCCTCGTCCAGATGCGCCGTGCTCAGCATGCTGCGCGCGGCATCACTGCGGGGGGCGAGCGACAATGCCTCCTCCGCCAGCCGTATCGCCTCGCGAAACTCCATCACCCGGTGCGCCATCATCGCCCGCACCAGCATATCGTTCACCCGGCGGTAACGCGTCAGCAAGTCCGCTCCTGCTGGCGCGTCACCATCTTGCCCGGACTCCAGCCCGCTCACGTAGGGCAGCACGTCGCCCCGCTCCGCCAGCAGGCCCCCAAGGTTGCGCGCGAAGGTCGCATAGCCCAGCACCCGCGCCCGCGGGGCGGAGAACGCCAGCCGCGGGTGCGCGTCCGTATGCCACGGCGCGCCCAGCGTATAGGCGCGCATCGCCTCTTCATCCAGCATCATACACGCCAGCAACTCCCACACGTTGCCGATGCCGACGGATGCCAGTTCGCGCTGGACGGCGGGCTGCGCAAACCGCGACCGCAACAGCCCGAAGTCCATCCGCATCGGGCGAGTGGACCCGACCAGGAGCGCTTGCATGTTGAACGGCTGCGCAGAGAACCAGAGGCTGGCGTGCGGATACACCGCCTGAAATGCCTTGCAGACCATGGCCAGGTCGCGCCCCGTCATCTTATACAGCGGAAGCCAGACGGACATCACGCCCCCGTCGCGCAGCCGATCGCGGCAGTGCGCGAAGAAGTCCCGGCTGTACAGGCTCGCGCTGCCCGTGTGCGAGGGGTGGATGGAGTCGTCCATGATCAGGTCGTACTTCCGTTCCGTAGCCAGTATGTGCGTGCGAGCGTCCTGGAAGAACACCCTCGTGCGCAGGTCCTCGAACACGTCGTGGTTCAGATCGCCGAAGTGCTTTCGCGCAGCCCGCAGCACGCCGGGCACCAACTCCACGCAGTGAATCTCCTGCAACGCGTGCTGGCTCAAACACCAAAAGGTATGCCCGCTGCCCAGCCCGACCTGGAGCACGCGTTCGGGCAAGCTGCCGTTGACGGACTCGTAGATCATCACCGGCACGTGCCCCTGCAGCACCTGGCTGGGCAGCAGCGAAGGGCCCGTGCCCGCAACGTTCACACGGTTGACCTCGAGCACCTTCTCGCCGTTGAAGATACGCCGCACGGTGATCGTCGCGTCCACGTCTTCCTCGTAGTAGAGCAGGTACGAGCCGATCTCCTCTCGCGGGGAGTAGAAAACCCGATGCGGCAACGCCAGCCAGGCGCCGGCCCCGAGCGCCACAGTCAGCGCCACGACAGCCGCCTTGCGCCCCCTGCCCCATGCCGGGTGCACCAGCACCACCAGCGCCCCGAGCCCCAGGTTCACCAGGGCCAGCGCGATGACGCTGGCCTGCATGCCCAACAGCGGTATAAGCACGAAGCCGCCCGCGAAGGCGCCGAAGATGGAGCCCACCGTGTCCAGGAAACCCACCCGCCCCACGCGCGTGCCCAAGTCGGAAAGGCGCACGGCATAGATGCGGCTGACCACCGGGAAGGTGGCCCCCATCAGAGTGGTCGGCACCAGCAGCAATCCCCCGATCCACAGAGCGCTCAGAACCACAAGCGCCGGCCACCCGCCGACCTTAACGGAGAACGCCATGTCCCCGAACTCCCGGAACAGCGGCAGCAGGGCCAGCACCGAGAGCCCGATCGCCACCTCCAGCGCCGCCAGCAACAGCAGCAGGTCGCGCCTGCGCCTGAGCAGTCGCGCCGCTACGAAGCTGCCAACACTCAAACCCGCGATAAAGGTCGCCACGACAAGGCTGTAAGTGTAGAGCGTGCTCACCAACCCCATCGCGCTGAGGATGCGCACCCACACCACCTCGTACGCCAGCGATGTGAACCCTTCCAGGCCGAAAACAACCAGGCAGACCCACACAACGTGGCGCGGCAAGGGGTCGACGTCGTCGGCAACGTCACCCCGCCGGCCGAGCACCACCGCCGGCCGCATAGCCCCGGCAGTCCGCGCAGAGCCGCGGCCGTGCAATGCGAACGCCGCCAGCCCCACGCCCGCACTGACAGCCGCCGCCAGCCAGGCGGACTCATGCACCCCCAGGAATTCCACCAGCACGAAGCCCGTCGCCAACGCCCCCACTACAGCACCCAGGTTGTTCGCTCCGTACAGGGCGCCCATGTCGGCACCGACGTCGCGGGCACGGCGCACGAAGTAACGGCTCACCGCGGGCAGAGTCGCCCCCATCAGGCTGGTCGGCACCAGCAGCACGGCGAAAGCAAGCCCAAACCGGAACAGGCTGAACACGTAAGGGTCCGGCGCCCAATCACGGTAGACCTGCACGTAAACGGCGGTCAACACATCCAGGATGAACGGAAAACAGAGTGCAAATACGGCGATCCCCAACTGCAGGACGCCGAAGACCCGCAGCGGATCAGAGCGACGGTCGACGAACCTGCCCCCCAGCAGGCTGCCCAGCGCCAGCCCGGCCATGAACGCCGTCAGCACCGTGCTGACGGCGAGGGTAGTAACCCCGAACACCAGCCCCAGCATGCGCACCCACACCACCTGATAGGTGAGCGCCGCCGCCCCCGACAGGCCGAACAGCACCAACACGCCCCACCTGCCGCCGCGCAGCGTCGGCCCGTCTGCCGTCGCCCGGCCCTGCAACGGTTCCGATGAGGTCATTGCAAACTCCCGCCTGGGGTGCCTGGCCATGCAGCCCTCCGGCGCCGCCGCTCAGCGGCGCGCTGGTGGCTGCCCGCACAGCGGGGAGGGGCGAAGCACTGCGGAAAAGAAGCGGGGCAGGGCCGAAAGCCCTGCCCCGCTCTGTTCGTCTTACACGAGTGAACTCACGCCGAAGCGCCAGTCCCTCGCCTCAGGGTCACGGATAGATGCGGTCTTCCCACGGCTCGGGAACACCCCACGTCCAGCCCTGCCAACCGTCGCCTTCGCCGGCTCCCCATCCCGCCAGGAAGCTCGGGGGGCCGATGGACGGATTGTTCGGAGCGTGGTCGTTCGCCGTGTTCCAGTCGTTGCCCGCGTTGGAGCCGCGCCAGGCGGCATCGAAGCCCCAGTTGGCCCATGCGGCAACGTAGCTGCCGCCGCCGAGGGAAGCGTCGATCTCCGAGACCTTGCCGCTGAAATCCTCGGCGCCGCAGCGTCCGGGCGGGTTATAGGAGGTAAAGGTGACGTCCTTCTGCCCGGCGGCGATGGTCGGGCCCTGGTCGTACTCGGGGTCGTAGCCGTCGGGCCCGTGACGCCCTTCCACCTCGTAGATATCGTCCAGGTCGCCGTCGCGCGGGTCCTCGTTCAGGCGCGGGTTCGGGATCACGCCGTAACGGACCCAAGGGGTCTGGTCGCCCATCCATACCATAAAGTCAACACTGATTTTATGGTCCATGTCCAGCGATGGCTGGCCCCAGCCGCCACCGGCCTCCGTCTTCTCCCAGCGCTCGTCGGCGTACTCTTTGTTCTGCCACTGCACGGCGCCGTCCACGAACAGCAGGTTGGCGCCATCGAAGTGGTTCGGCGGCTCAACGCCGAAGCTGGTGGCCATCTCGATCCCGTCGGCCATGATCACGCGCGTGGGCGGTGCCGTGGCCGCGATGCGATCCTCGTCGTAAAAGTAGGCGAACTCCCGCGGGCCCACCCACTTCTGCGAGGCCCAACTACCGTAGGGATAGCCACATATCATGTACCCGCTATGCCAGTTCAGGTCCGGCTCGCGGCTGTACGGGGTGTCCAGGTTCGGGCAGACCAGCAGTTCGCGGTCGCCGACATAGCCATCGGCCATCAGGAACGCGACGACCTGACAGCTACCGTCCACGAACGTGCAGGAACCCAAACGGTACTGCTGGTTGAAGTCATTTCGGAACATGGCCAGCGAAAGGCCAAGCTCGTGCACGTTGCTGCGACAGGTAGCCTGTCGAGCCCGTGTTCGCGCCTTCTCGAGCGCGGGCATCAGCATGGCGGCCAGAATAGCTATGATCGCTATTACGACCAGTAGTTCAATCAGCGTAAACGCCTTCTTCATCTCCACATCCTCCCACAAGTATGAACGCCTTCATTCTGACGCTTCACAGCGCATGCATCGTGTCTATTCGCCCGCTGTCCCTCACCACCTCCTTTCGCCCTCAGCTCGTATGCGTATGACTACGGTCTTCATGCTCGCGTACGCCCGGCATGCTACCACAGCCCTGCCGTGCTGTCAAGAAAAAAAGCGTGGCCCTGAACAGGCGCGTCAACGGGCCTCGCCGCTTCCCTTCGGGGGTACCACTACCGGACCGCCAGAGGCCCTCAGCCGCTGCGTCCCGCGCTGCAGCAAGGCCGACTCCATGCGTGCGCCCTGTGTTGGCCGCGTCGCTTGTTGTCGCTTCCGGTCCACGTCCTGTAGCGGGCTCCACGTGCCCGCCTGAGCGCACCGCAGCGGGGCTGACGGAAGCGCAGGGTCCGTACAAGCAGGCGGGGCCGACGCCCGGTGGGCGCCGTCCCCGCAAGGTGCCAGCATGCGTTGGCGGAACGGGACCTTACCAGCCGGTCTCCGTGCTCGTCCAGTTAACCGTGCGCTGGTCTTCGGTCCAGCCCGTCATGTGGTCGTAGTCACGAGTAGGCTGAATGGCGGCATCTTCGCGGTCCATCACGGCGTTTTCGGCCGTGGCGCCGTAGCGCTCGAACCGCTCGTTGTTGTGCAGGTTGAACAGTTGCGAGGCCGTGGGGCTATCGATGGCGTAGATGTCATCGTAGTCGTTGCCCGCGCCGCCGTTGTCCAGGTTGCTGCCGTTCGTGCCGGGTCCGCTGCCGGCGAACCTGTCCTGCTTGTGATGGACATCGAGCCGCGGGTTCTGCACGAAGCCCACGCGGACGATTTCCGAGATCAGGTAGGTCGGGTTGGCCGGGTCTATGGGCACGTTGTTATAGGGTGCCACGTTCCAGACCATGTCCGGTCGGCTGGGCAGCACGCCGCGCACTGCGCCGTCGACGAACAGGATATTGGCGCTGCCGTCGGGGTGCGCCACGTCCTGCGGCATGCCGCCGGAGGGCTGGGCGTCCTGGTCCCACATGGTTTCCAGCCGGTCCGCCGCGATAGCGCGCGCGGGGTTCGCTGTCTTCGGGATGCGGCCGTTGTCGTAGCCGTAGCCCGCGTTCAGAACGTCGCGGTAATCGCCCACGTCGCTGCCGGGCTCGTTCAGGTCCTCGGGCCCGGTGTACCAATCGGGGGTGATGTCATCGCGCTGAAGCTGGCTGCCGGAGACCGGACAGGCGAAGACGTCCTGATCCTCGACATAGCCACCGTCAGAGAGCCGACCCCAGACGTTGCAGTACTGGTTCGTGAACGCGTCGGGGTAGTAGGCCCTGGGGTAGTTCTCATTAAGTTGCTGGCGCATCATGGAGATGCCCAGCCCCAGGTTATGGATATTGTGGCTACACGCGGCCACGCGTGCAGACAGCCGCGCCCGGTTCAGCGCCGGCATCAGCATAGCGGCCAGAATAGCAATGATAGCTATTACGACCAGTAGCTCAATCAGCGTAAACGCCTTTTTCATCTTCACATCCTCCCACAAGAATAGACGTCTCCGTCATGACCTCTGTTCAGGTCGCACCTCTCGTCCTCTACGCCCTTCGGTGCCTCACCTCCTCTCATCCGCTACTCCGTATATCCTCTCCACTCACGTGACTGTGCCATCAGAACGCCGCGATATTACCACAGCCCATCCGCACTGTCAAGCAGAAAAACCGCCGGGCCATGCGGCGCGCCAACGCCGTCCAGCGGCCGTCGCGCCCGCAAGGATCGGGAAGGCGCGGCCGGCCCACTGCGGCGTGTGCGAAACGTGCGACTCGGGCGCCGGGCTGTCCTCATGGCGGCGGCCGTACATGAATCGGGGCCGACCTGGTGGCCGGCCCCGCTGAACGTCTGAGTGATGATACACGCGCCGATCAGTCAGGCAGCATGTTGAACTTGTCTTCGCCGACACCGCCCACGCCTGCCATCCACTGCGGCATGTTCGTCACGATACGGGCGTCGTGACGACTCCAACGCCGTTCGCCGGCGTAGACGCCGCGCTGTGGATAGTAGTACGGGTCGCCATAGTTGCTGCCCCACGCGCGCCACTGGTCCGCAAAGGGAGCGGACTGCAGATCCTGCCAGTTGCCGATGACCGACTGCGCACTCGGGCTCAGGTTGCCCGGGGTCACCTGCTGGTCGGGATCGAGGTTCGGGTCCTGCATGCGGGCGGCGCCGAACGGACCGCCGGTGCTCGCCTGCTCCCACATGTAGATATCGTCGATATCGATCTCCAGCCAGGTGTCGGAAGGGTCGTAGTAGGAGTCCTCGTCCATGCGCGGGTTCGGCACGTAGCCGTTGCGCCAGATGGCTTCGGCATAGATGTTGCCGCCGTTGTTCTGGGTGACCTCCCACGTCACGTCGGCGAAATCCTTCGACGCCCACGATACGGCGCCGTCTGTCGCCAGCACGTTGGCACCGCCGGCGTGCGCACCGCTGGAGATGCTGTAGTTCTCGGGCAGTCCCCAGGCGTTTTCGATCAGGCAGCCCATTATGACACGGCCGGCGTACGAGTTCTTGTCGATGCGACCGGTGTCGTAGGCGTAATCCCACGCCAGAATCACGTCGGCCGTGGCC
The DNA here is from genome assembly GCA_964421565.1 of uncultured candidatus Brocadiaceae bacterium. Taxonomy (GTDB): domain Bacteria; phylum Planctomycetota; class Brocadiia; order SM23-32; family SM23-32; genus CAYQXJ01. The sequence continues at coordinate 232,476 of CAYQXJ010000002.1, read as the reverse complement.
CGGTGCATGGGATCGGTCTGATCGCAATCGGTGTCATTACGTATTTGGGGCTCTCTGTGAAAGAGCGGGATGTCCACGCTCCGATCATCAGCCGGGGCGCAGGGCTGCAACTGGGGCCTGCCGAACCCATAGGTGTGCTCTTCACCTATTTTGATGGCCGGGTCTTGCAGCAGATCGATATCGCCCATGTAGCCGCCCTTGTAGAGCTGCCACATCGGGCCGCCTTCGTTACGGACCCACGGCTCGGTCGGCACGTTCGGGCCCAGGTAATCCTGATAGCCGGAACTGCCGTCCACGGCCGTGTAGCTCTGGTTCTGTCGATAGTGGGCGTCTTCTTTCGCAGCGAAGCCGACCCACCCCAAATACAGCCCGTCGCTGTCGATCCGGTAGGCCTGCATGGCGAGGCCCAGGTTGTGCAGGTTCGACCGACAGGCAGCGCCTTCCGCCTGGCGGCGCGCCTTCTCCAGCGCCGGCATCAGCATAGCGGCCAGAATAGCAATGATAGCTATTACGACCAGTAGCTCAATCAGCGTAAACGCCTTTTTCATCTTCACATCCTCCCACAAGAATAGACGTCTCCGTCATGACCTCTGTTCAGGTCGCACCTCTCGTCCTCTACGCCCTTCGGTGCCTCACCTCCTCTCATCCGCTACTCCGTATATCCTCTCCACTCACGTGACTGTGCCATCAGAACGCCGCGATATTACCACAGCCCATCCGCACTGTCAAGCAGAAAAACCGCCGGGCCATGCGGCGCAGCAGACGGCCGCAGTGCCCCCCCGGCGCGGTTGCGTTCGCGGCGGCCGGCTGTATAATGCGCGCGATTCCCAAGCACGCCCACGCCGGCGGACTGAGCGCATGACCACCGAGCCCATCGAGAGCGCAGCACTCCACATCGCGGTCATTGGCTGCGGCGGGTGGGGCACCGCCCTGGCCCTGTTGCTGGAGCGCAACGGCCACGGGGTCACCCTCTGGGGGGTGGAACCCGACTACGTGGAACAGATGCGGCGCACGCGGCGCAATCCGCGTTACCTGCCGCAGGTGGCACTGCCCGAGTCCCTGACTCTGACTTCGCAGGCAGGCGCCTGCGTGCCGGGGGCCGACCTGGTGGTAATGGCAACGCCGACGATCTACCTGCGCAGCGTGTGCGAACGCGTCAGGGCGCACCTGGGTGAGGCACAGCCGGTGCTGAACGTCTCGAAGGGGATCGAGGAGGAGACATTGCTGCGCGGCAGCGAGGTGATCGCCGACGTCTGCGGCGCGCAGACGCCGCTGGCCGGCCTCTACGGGCCGAGCCACGCCGAGGAGGTGGCGCGCGAGCTGCCCACGACGGTCGTGGTGACAAGCCGTGAGCCGGCCCTTGCCGAGATGGTGCAGGCTGCGTTCATGTCCCCTACTTTCCGCGTGTATACGAATCCGGACGTTGTCGGCGTGGAGCTTGGCGCAGCCCTGAAGAACGTTATCGCCATTGCGGCGGGGGTGTGCGACGGGCTGGGGTTCGGCGACAACGCTAAGAGCGCCCTGCTGACGCGCGGCCTGGCGGAGATCACGCGCCTGGGGGTCGCCATGGGGGCGCGGCCCGAGACGTTCGCCGGCCTGACCGGCCTCGGCGACCTGATCACGACCTGCGTGAGCCCCTACGGGCGCAACCGCACGGTCGGTGTGCGCATCGGCCGCGGCGAAACCCTGCGACAGGTGCTGGACAGCATGGCCCAGGTGGCCGAAGGCGTGCGGACGACGCGGTCCGCCTGTGCCCTGGCGAAACGGCACAGCGTGGAGATGCCGATCTGCCGGGCCGTTTACCGCGTGCTGTTCGAGGACGAGGACCCGATGCAGGCGGGCATGTCGCTGATGGAGCGCGCCCCCCGCGCGGAGCATGACCGCCACGATCACTAATCGCTTGCCCCGGTTAAGGCAATGCCCACAGACTATGTGCTATCGGTAATGGCCCTGGACCGGGTCGGGATCGTCGCCGGCATGACCGAGGCGATCGTCGAACTGGGTGGCAACATCGAGGCCATCAGCCAGACGGTGCTGCAGGGCTACTTCACCATCATCGTGACGGTCCGCTTCGAGGTCCCGGTGAGCGGCGAGCAACTGGCCGCGGCCGTTGGCGCCAAGAGCGGCGGCGAGCTGGCGGTGAGCGTTCAGCAGCGTCAGGTGGTGCAGCCCGAACCCGTGGTGAGCGAGGCGCAGAGGTTCATCCTGACCCTGAGCGGCGCGGACCAGAAGGGCGTGATACACCGCATCAGCAGCTACCTCGCCAGCCGCGGGGTGAACCTGGAGGACCTGTACGCCTACCGGGAGGGCGAGCGCTTCGTGCTGATCGCCCAACTCCAGGTGCCGCCTGGCCTCGAAGTGGAGCGGTTGCAGATGGACGTGGAGGGCCTCTGGCCGCCGGACGAGATGGAGGTCGCGCTGCAGCACGAGAACATCTTTCTGGCCACCAACCAGGTCGACTTCCGCCATGGAGCGCTCTGAGCCGCCGAGGGGAGAGACATGCTGCGCACCGAAGACATTATGACTACGTTGCGCATGTTCCGCGAGGAACACCTGGACGTGCGCACCGTGACCCTCGGCATCAACCTGCTGGACTGCGCCGATCCGGACGTGCACCGGCTGTGCCGCAAGGTATCCATGAAGATCCGCAGCCGGGCGGGCGACATGGTGAAGGTCTGCCGGGAAGTGGGTCACAGATATGGCATACCCATCGTCAACAAGCGGATCGCCCTCAGCCCGGTGAGCGCCCTGGCGGCCGGGGGCAAGGAGGAGGCGTTCCGCCGCGTGGCCCACACGCTCGACGAGTCGGCCGCCGAGGTCGGGGTGGACCTGGTGGGCGGCTTCACCGCGCTGGTGCAGAAGGGCATGACGCCGTCGGAGCATGCGCTCATCAATGCCATCCCCCGCGCGTTGAGCGAGACCGAGCGCGTCTGCGCCTCGGTCAACGTGGCGAGCACGGCGGCGGGCATCAACGTCGACGCCATCAACCTGGTTGCCGCTCGCATACTGGAGCTATCGCGCCGCACGGCCGAGCGGGACGGTTTCGGTTGCGCCAAGCTGGTGGTGTTTGCCAATATCCCGGAGGACAACCCCTTCATGGCCGGCGCCTACCTCGGCTACGGCGAAGCCGACAGCGTGGTCAACATCGGTGTCAGCGGCCCGGGCGTCGTCAAGCGCGCCGTGGAAAGGCTGTGCGAAGAGAGGCCCGATGCCGACCTCGGCGAGATCGCCGAACACGTGAAGAAGACCTCGTTCCGCGTCACCCGCGTGGGGGAGCTGATCGGGCGCGAGGTGGCCGCTCGCCTCGGGGTCGAGTTCGGCATCGTCGACCTTTCCCTCGCCCCGACGCCAACAGTCGGCGACAGCGTCGGGGAGATTCTGCAGGCGATGGGTGTCACGCGGATCGGGGCTCCCGGCTCCACGGCCGCCGTGGCAATGCTCAACGACGCGGTGAAGAAAGGCGGCATGTTCGCCAGCAGTTCCGTCGGGGGGCTCAGCGGCGCCTTCATACCCGTCAGCGAAGACAGCGCCCTGGCCGATGCGGCCGGCGCCGGCGAGCTGACACTGGAGAAGCTGGAGGCGATGACGAGCGTCTGTTCGGTCGGGCTCGACATGATCGCGGTGCCTGGCGACGTGGATGCCGAGACCATTGCTGCGCTGATAGCGGACGAGGCGAGCATCGGAGTCATCAACCGCAAGACGACCGCCGTGCGCCTGATACCGGTTCCCGGCAAGCAGGCCGGGCAGATGGCGGTGTTCGGAGGGCTCTTCGGGCGCAGCGTCATTCTGCCCGTGCGGGGAGTGGGCGCCGCATCGAAGCTCGTGCGCCGGGGCGGGCGCATACCGGCCCCGCTGCAATCGTTGAACAACTGAACGCGAAAGAGAAAGAAACCATGACGGCATCCCGGCTGCTCGAAGAACGCCTGCTCGAAGAGATAATGACCATCCCCGTGGTCGACGTGCACTCGCACGTGCCCGCTCAGGCGCCCGTTGCCGAGAACCTCGGCGACCTGCTCGGGTATCACTACTATACCGAGCTGGCGCACAGCAGCGGCATGGACCGCGAGGAGATCGTCGCCAGGCGACCTGCAGAGCGCATGATACCCGGCCTGCTGGAGGCCATGCGCAACATCGACAACACGGTGCAGTATAGCTGGCTGATCGAGCTGGCCCAGGCGCTGTTCGGGTTCCCGCATCCTCGGCTGACCCCCGACAACTGGGAACGACTCGCGGACGCCGTCGAGGAATGCGGCGCACGCCCGGAGCGCGCCGCCCAGGTGCTGGAGCTCTCGCACATCGAGAAGGTATTCCTCACAAACAGCTTCGATGAAGACCTGGAGGCGATCGACACGGACCTGTTCGTCCCCTCGCTGCGGGCGGACAACCTGGTCTTCGACCTGCCGCGCAGCCAGATGCGGGCCTCGGTCGAAGAGGCGAGCGGCGTGAACATAGCCGACCTGGCCTCGCTGCGAGACGCCCTGGGCCGGATCGTGGAGCGCTTTCGCGCACATGGCGCCCGGAGCCTGGCCATATCGCTGCCCCCGCACTTCATGGTCTGGAGCCCCGACGAGGTGGACTTCGAGATCGCCGTGGAGGCAATGCTTGCAGCCGACGAGCTGGACCCCGACACGGCCTCGGCCGTGCACTCTGCCGTGCTCTACTCGCTGAGCGAGCTATGTGCCGACTGCCACCTGCCTTTCCAGGTCATGTGCGGCGCTCTGCGGGGCGCCTACGCGCACGGTGTGCCGCAGGGCACCGACCTGCCCCACTCCGGCGATACGCTGCACGGTCTGCTGCCGCTGCTGAACTATTACCCGGAAGTGACCTTCTGCCTGTCCGTGCTCAGCGCCAGCCAGACACAGGAGCTGAACAGCTACGGCTGGATCGTGCAGAACGCCGTTCTGAGCGGCCATTGGTGGTATCTGAACGTGCCGGCATACATCGCCCCCGACCTGGCGGCGCGACTGCAGAGCGTGCCGAAGAACAAGCTCATCGGCTATTACAGCGACATGTACAAGCTGGAGTTCGGGCTGTCGAAGTTCAACATGTACCGCCGCGTGCTGGCCCGCGTGCTGGCGAGCGATTTCGTGGAGGTCGGGCTCGGCACGGAGGTCGATGCGGTCGAGCTGGCCCGGTTGCTGCTGCACGACAACGCCGTGCGCATCTTCGGCCTATAAAGAAGCAAGGGAGCCCGGCATGCCCACAGGAATCGGTCGACTGATCGCACTCTGTGGCATCGACGCCAGCGGCAAGACGACGCAGACGGACCTGCTGCGGGAACGCCTGACGGCGGAGGGCTTCTCAGTGGAGCAGGTCTCCTTCCCCCGCTACGGACAGAGCTTCTTCGCCGACCTGATCGAGCGCTACCTGAGAGGCGAGTTCGCAGCCGAAGCCGGCAAAGTGAGCCCATACCTGGCCGCCCTGCCCTACGCCTGCGACCGCTGGCAGGCCGCCCCCCAACTGCGCGCCTGGCTGCAGGCCGGCCGCGTGGTGCTCTGCAACCGCTACGTGGCGGCCAACCTGGCCCACCAGGGCAGCAAACTGACCCGCCCGGACGAACGGCGGCAGTTCTACCGCTGGAACCTGGAGCTTGAGCACGAGGTCTTCGGACTCCCCAGCGCCGACCTGAACGTTCTGCTCGACATGCCGAGCGAACTCGCCCTCGAACTCGTGCGCAGGCGCAACGCCGAGACCGGCGCGGCTGAAAACCACGACATCCATGAGGCGGACGCGCAATACCTGAGCGCGACCGGCCAGGCGTATCGGGAGATTGCGCGCGAGACGCCCGAGAGGTGGGCCACCGTCAGTTGCACAGAACAGAACCAACTGCTGCCGCCCCGGCGGATCGCAGCCCGCGTCTGGGAGGCAGCCCGCCGGGTGCTGTATACTAATGACAATACTGTGCAGAACATGCCCACCAGCGGGGAGGAGAGATGAACACCGCACGCAAGGCCCTCATCGTGCCCCTCATCCTGCTCGCCTTCGGCTGCAGCGGGAAACCGCAGACCGTGCCCATCCGTCCGGCGCCAGCCACCGCCGAGCTGCCCGAGTTGCCGGCCGCCTCCCAAAGTCAGGCACCCGAAGGCGACCTTTTCGATGCGCTCAGCGCCGTTTCCAGGGATTCAGAGCCACGCTTCTTGAAGGGGGAACAGGCGCCGGAGACGCCCCAGATCCGGGTCACGACCAGGGAGGGGCGCGAACAGACGATCCAGCCCGGCAAGGCGGGGTTCGTGACGCTGCTGGTAGCCTGGAGCGTCGAGACGCCGGAGGGCCAGGCGGCGATGCAGCATGCCAGCGACCTCGCTCGCCACTATGGCCGGGTGCGTGTGCGCGCGGTAGGGCTGGTGCAGAGGACACGCGGGGCTGATTACGCCCCCGTCTTCGCCGCCCAGCAGCGGATCGCCGCGCCGCTCTATTACGACGACCTGTCCCAAAACGCGCTGCGCAAACTGGCCAAAGCCATCGGCGCGCGGGAGCCAGCCGCCGTGCCGGCCATCTTAATCGTCGACCGCCGCCTGCGCCTGCGTTACTACCAGCCCGGCTTCAACTTCGCGCGCGTGGCGAAGATGCACGAGGAGAACACCGGCGCGCCGCAGAGCATAGTAATCAGAGAGTCGGCGCCGGCTGGCCGATCCGTGGAGGACTACCTGCGGCGCATCCTGCAGGAGACGCATTAGCCCGCCGTGCCCACGTTCAGCAGCACATAAATGAGCGCCGCGATCAACACCAGCAGCAGAACGATCTGCACGAAGTAGAGCTGCGCGCGGTTGCCCTCCCGATGGACGCGTTGCTCCGCGAAGAACCGCGAAAACAGAAAAAGCCCCCCCGCCAGGTAGGCGATCGCCACACCGCGTCCGTGCGTGCCGGTAACGGCCGAGGTGCCGCCCCGCAGGCCCGGCAAGTAGCTCTCACCCACCAAAAGCGCATAGGCGCCGTAGAACACCCCGAACACCGCCAGTCCCACCCCCGCGACGTACTGTCGGAAGAACGACCATCGAAAAGCAAGCAGCAGCCCGAGAACCACGTACACGAGGGCCAGAGCCACCCCGTCCGCTCCGGTCACCATCCAGCGCGGCCTCCAGAGACCCGGCAGGTAAGCCCGCCCCATCACCAGAGCCCCCAGCCCGTATACCCCGACCAGCGCCCCCAGCCCCAGGCACAGCGCGCTGCCGGTCAATGGGCCGCCGTGCTGCTCTCTCTCAGGTGCCGTCATATCAACCGACCTGCACCGGTTCGCCGGTGCTCATGGACTGCTCCGCCGCGCAAGTGACCGCGTGCGTTCGGAAGGCATCCCGGTATGTGCTCCGGATGCCGGAGGCGTCCCCTGCCAGAACGGCGGCGACGAACGCCTGATCCTCCTCCAGGAAACCGCACCCCCCCTGCGGATAGGAGCGTGTCTGCGAGGCGGTCTCAATCGTCAGCCCAAACGGCCATTCACTGAGCAATGCCCGCCCGTCGCGGGTGAAGACCTCCAGCGAGATGTTGGTCATCTGGCATGCGCAACTGCTGGTGATCTCGCACAGCACGCCGCTGGCGAACTGCAGGGTGCAGACGCTCGCGTCGTCCACCGTGTAGCCGTCCATCTCGGTGATCAGGCCCCGACGGCCGCGGCAGAATACGGTCTCCACATCCCCGAACAGGTAACGAGTCAGGTCGTAGATGTGGGTCGATTGTTCGACGATCTGGCCGCCGCTCTGTTCCTTGCGGCGCCACCACGGGGGCGGCGGCACGCTGCACAGATAGGTTCCCCGCGCCACCACCGGCTCGCGGTCAGTCAGGAACTCCTTCACTCGGGCCACGTTCTGCTGCCAGCGCATCAAGTAGCCGACGCCCGTGATGAGGTCCGCCCCTTCGAGCTGTTCCAGCACGTTCTGCGCGGTGGCCAGGTCGTTGGCGAGCGGCTTCTCCAGGAAGAAGGGAACCCGGCGCTCGATGAGGGCCGCCTCTATTTCGCCGTGCGCGTGGGGGGGGACGCAGACGTAGACGGCGTCTGGGGCTGCGTCGGCGAGCATGTCGTGGTAGTCGACATAGGCGCCAGCCCCGGCGTGATGCGCCGCTGCCTCGACGGCGCGCTCCTCGTCCACGTCGCAGAAGGCCGTGATCTGGGCGTCAGGTATCTTGCTGAGCGCCTCCACGTGTTGGCCCGCAACCCAACCGCAACCGATGAAACCTATCTCCAGCGCCATGGGGCATCTCCGCCAGGGGGCTATCCAGTGGCGATGTCTTATATCACAGGGCAGGGCGCACCGCAAACCGTTACGGGGCCGGCGTCATGCCCACAAGCCGTTGCCGTGCGTCTCGGTGCAGCACGATGTCAGCGCGCACGGCCGTCAGCAGGATAAGTTCGGCGTTGCGCCGATCAACGCGCTCGTAATACCGGCGGGCCTCCTGCGCCGACCTCCCACCGGCCACGTGGCGCTCCACCATCGCCCGCCGGAGCTCCTGCTGCGGCACATCAATGAAGAGCCTCATGTCGAGCAGGTCTCCGATCTGCGACCACTGCCCGTCATCCAGCAACAGGTAGTTGCCCTCAACCAGCACGATGCCGACCTCCGTGCCGATGCGGACGGCGTCCGGCACCGGGTCATGGATCTTCCGGTCGTAGCGCGGCAGCCGCACCTCTTCCTGTTCTCTCAGATCTCGCAGCGCCTGCACGAACGCCCCGACGTCGAAGCTCGCAGGCGAGCCCTTCACGCGCCGCAGCGGCACGCGTTCGCCGTCCTCCAGCGTGGTGTGATGGGCATCGAGGTAGGCGTTGGGATAGTGAAAACCGTCCAGGGCACAGACCGCCGCCCGGATTCCGCCCACGCGGTTCAGGATGCGACTGATCAGAGCGGCGAAGACAGATTTGCCGGAAGCCCCCGCCCCGGCAATCCCGACCAGCACGCGCCGCTGCAGCCGCGACCATCGGCTTAGCGCTACCTGGACGAGGGGCAGGTAGCAGCACCAGAGCCCCTCCCGTGCCAGTTGCGCCCGAACCGGGTGACCCGCCACCTCCATCTGAACGGATGGGCAGAGGTCGGCACAAGCCCGGTAGAGCGTTGCCCTGCCGACAACATCCCAGGCGGCATCCCATCCGATCCCAAGCAGAGCGAGGCTCGCCGGGTCGCCGGCCATCCGCCTCCTCAGCGAGCGCAAGGTCCCGGCCGACGGTCCGTCGCGCTCCAGGCCCAGCAGGATCTCTCGTAGGGGGGGATTCGCGCCTGCACTCGCACTCACTCGCTTCATCCCCCGATGAACTCGTCCGCCTTCTGCTGCGAGAGGGCCTGCATCAGGGACACCAGAAGGCTGAGCGTGGCGTCGTAGTCGTCCGCATGGATGATGCCGGCGTGGCTGTGGATGTAGCGGGCCGGTATTCCGACCAGCACGCTCGGCACACCGCGGCCGTGCACGCCGATGGCGCGGGCGTCGGTGGCGCCCCCTTCGATCAGGCTCATCTGGTATGGCACGTCATTCTGCTCGGCCACCTCGACCAGGAAGTCGTTGAAGCGCCGGTGGGCGATGGTGCCGGCGTCGAGCACGTAGATGGCCGGGCCCTTGCCGAGCTTCACCTTGACCTCGTTCTCCACGCCGGGCATGTCGGTGCCGAGGCCGACGTCGAGCACCACGCAGAGGTCCGGGTTCACCACGTCCGCGGCGGTCTCGGCCCCCCGCGTGCCTACTTCCTCCTGCGTAGTGCCCACGGCGCAGACAGTGTTCGGATGCTCCACGTCCTGCAGCCTGCGCAGCGTGTCGATCATCAGCGCGCAGCCGACGCGGTCGTCCCACGCCTTTGAGAGCAGGTATTCGCCCCCTTCGCCCAGCGCTTCAAAGGGCTGAACGGGCACGATGGGGTCGCCTATCCGCACGCCGAACACCTCGGTCGCCTGTTCCTTATCGTCGGCGCCGATGTCGATGAACATCTTCTTGCGCTGAATCACCTTGTCGCGCTGTTCCTTCGGCATCATGTGCGGAGGGGTGCAGCCGATGACGCCTGTTCGGTCACCGTTGCGGGCCCCGACCCGCACGGTATGGCCGAGCAGCACCTGGTCCAGCCAGCCGCCAAGCGGCGCGAAGCGGATGTATCCCTCCTCGGTTATGTCCTTCACGATGAAACCGACCTCGTCCATGTGGGCGGGCAGCATAACCCGTGGGCCGTCGCTCTGCCCCCTCTTCGTGCACACGAGGCTACCCAGGTTGTCGGTGTCGAACTCGGCGACGCCCTCGAGCCGCTCGCGGATGTAGGCGCGCACGTGCTGTTCGCAGCCGGGCACGCCGTCCAGCTGGCTCAGCTCCTGCAGCATCTTCAGGCTCTCTTGCTCCATGCGTTGGGTGCTCCCGGTTCGGTTGGGCCGTTTCGGACGCTCCAGTATAGCCCGCGCGCCGAGGTGCGCAAAGTCCCGCGGCTTTACGGGCCGACCTGCCATCCCTATAATGCATGTGGGGTTACGCGTGAACAAACACCACGGTCCGGCTACCAAAGGTACTCTCTGCGCATTGCCGCTGAGGGACCGCACTCGAACGGCGAATAATGGACATAAAGACGAAGGGAGAAGGGAAATGCGTGTGAAGAGAGTGGGAGCGGTGGTGCTCGTCGCAGTGGGCCTTGCGGTCGGCCTGGCGCTCAACGGCGTTGTGAGCCCACCGGGGCCGGCCCCCGTAGCTGCCGGTGACCGTATCGAAGACAGCGCCGAGGTAGAGGAGCTTGCCGAGTTCGCCGGCAGGCTGGAGCGGCTGTTCCAGCACGCCGCCGCCCGAGTGAAGCCTGCCGTCGTCTCCATCCAGTCCACAAGGGTTGTCGTGCAGCGCACACCGCGCTTCTTCGATAGCCCTTTCGACGAGTTCTTCCGTCGCCAGATGCCGGAGATGGAGGAGTTCTTCGGCGGCGGACAACGCGAGAGGCGCATCCCCGGGCTCGGCTCAGGCGTCATCCTGGACCAGGACGGGAACATCCTGACCAACAATCATGTAGTGGCCGAAGCGGACGAGCTGGAGGTCCAGCTTGCCGACGGACGCCGATTCGCCGCCGAGGTTATCGGCTCCGACCCCAAGACCGACCTGGCCGTCATCAGGCTGGACGGCGAGTTCGGAGACCTGCCCACGGGCGAACTGGGTGACAGCGAGACGCTGCAAGTCGCGCAGTGGGTGCTCGCCGTGGGAAGCCCTTTCGGCCTGACGCAGACCGTCAGCGCCGGCATCGTGAGCGCTAAGGGACGCAGCGGCATCACCAAGCTCGACTACGAGAGCATGATCCAGACCGACGCAGCCATCAACCCGGGCAACAGCGGCGGCCCGCTGATCAACCTGCGCGGCGAAGTAGTCGGCATCAACACGGCTATCTACAGCCGCACAGGCGGCTATATGGGTATCGGATTCGCCATTCCCATCAACATGGCAAGAGGCATACTGGACGACCTGATCGCTGGCCGAGAACCCGTCCGCGGCTGGCTGGGCGTCAGCATCAGGAACCTCACGCCCGAGATGGCCGAAATGTTCGACTACGAAGGCACTGACGGAGTGCTCGTGGACCACGTCGTCGAAGGCTCCCCCGCCGAAGAAGCGGGACTCAAGGCGGGAGACATCATCATGGAATACAACGGCAAATCACTATCCACCATCGACCAGCTCCAGCAGAGAGTCACTGCCACAGAACCGAACACCACCGCCAAGATCGTGGTCTGGCGCGAGGGCGCTCGCAAAACTTTGAAGGTGAAAGTCGGCGACCTGGCTTCCTCCGCCCTCGCCGAGGACTGGCTGGGGCTGACCGTGCGGAACCTGACACCCGAGATGGCCAAGCAGATGGGCAGGCCGCAGATGGAGGGCGTCATCATAGCGGATGTCGACCCGGAGAGCCCCCCCGCGCGCTACCTGAAGCCCGGACAGGTCATCGAGAGCGTCAACCGCCAGAGAGTCGCGTCCGTGGAGGACTACCGCCGCAAGCTGAGCGCCGTGGCACCCGGCAGCCGTGTGCTGTTGCGCGTGTACGACCCTGAACGGGGCGTCGGCACATGGATCACGGCCCGCCGCCCGGTCCGCTGAGCAGCTACGCCACGGGGCAGGGGAATTGCGCGGGGAGGGGTGAACTGTGGAAGCGGCTCACTCGCCCCCCGCGTCATCGCCGTTGTCCTGCCGCGGCAGCTTCCACAGCAGGTAGCCTACCAGCCCGCCTATGAACAGCGCGTAGACGGCGACCCAGACGAACGTGGCCCATGCACCGTACTCCTCGGCGGGGGCGTCGGGAATGGTAGGTATACGTGCGGGGTTCACGGGCAGACCGAAAGGCAGCCGGGGAGGCAAATAGCCATCCTCTGATTATAGCACGCTGCGGCGCCGTGACAACGGCGGCGAACAGAAGAAGGCGCAATGATCTTGCGGTGAGACCGGTGCTTTGAAAGCGCGCCACCCCCCGGTATATTAAGCGTGTCGTTCGTCCTCAAGCCCCCAGTGAGGAGGAAGACACGATGAACGCCCTGCTGTTGGCTGCCATCGCCCTGAGCGCGCTCGCCGCAGGCTATGCCTTCTACGGCAGGAAGGTGGCCCAATGGGCCGGGCTTGACGAGACAGAGCCCACGCCCGCCGTCGAGCTCAATGACGGGGTGGATTACGTGCCAGCGAAGCATTGGTCCATTCTGTTCGGCCACCATTTCGCCTCCATCGCGGGCGCAGCCCCCATCATCGGGCCCGTGATCGCCTGCATGGTCTGGGGCTGGTTGCCCGCCCTGCTGTGGATCGTCCTGGGCGGCGTTTTCTTCGGCGCGGTGCACGACTACTGCGCCCTGGTCACCAGTGTCGAGAACCGCGGGCGCAGCGTCGGCGACCTGAGCGAGTCTGTGCTCGGCAAGCCGGCGAAGATCGTCTTCAGCCTGTTCGTCTTCCTGGCGCTTATACTCGTCGTGGCCGTCTTCGCCGCCGTGGCCGGCAAAACTCTCGCTGAAACGCCGCAGGTGGTCATCCCCACCTTCGGTCTTATCCTTGTCGCCCTGTTGGTCGGGTTCCTGGTCTACAGGACTGCCCTGCCCCTCGGCGTCAACACTCTGATCGGCCTGGTTTTGCTCCTCGCTCTCATCGTGCTTGGCTACCACGTGCCGGTCAGCCTGCCAGTCAGCGCGCCGGCGAAGTGGTGGACGGTGGTCCTGCTGCTCTACGGCATGGTAGCGGCCGTGCTACCGGTCACCGTGCTGTTGCAGCCGCGCGACCATCTGGCGGCGGGCGTTCTGTTCGCGGGCATGTTTTTCGGCTTCGCAGGCATCCTGCTCTCCCGGCCGACGATGCAGAGCCCCGCATTCATCGCCTTCAAGGGCGGCTCGCAGGGCTGGCTCTGGCCGATGCTGTTCGTCGTGATCGCGTGCGGGGCCATCTCGGGTTTCCACAGCCTGGTGGCCAGCGGCACCACGTCCAAGCAACTGCCCCGGGGGCGCGACGCTCGCCGCATCGGGTTCGGCGCAATGATCACGGAGTCCGCGTTGGCCGTGCTCGCCGTCATTTGCGTGTGCGCCGGGCTCTACTGGTCGAGCCCGCCCGCAGGGGTGACAGGTCCGGTCTATCAGGAACTGATGGCCGAAAAGGGCTGGATCGGCACGTTCGGCGCCGGTTACGGCCGGCTGACCGAGCCGATCTTCGGCGCCCTGGGGATGCTGATCGGTGTGACCATGCTGAAGACCTTTGTGATGACGACCCTGGACAGTGCAACACGCATCACGCGCTACATCTGCAGCGAACTCATAGCAGACACGTTCGGCATACGTGTTTTCAGGAACCGCTACTTCACCACTGCGTTCATCGGCGTCTGCGCCGGGGCTCTGGCCCTGGGCAACTGGCAGGCCATATGGCCGGTGTTCGGTTCGGCGAACCAGCTCATAGCAGCCATGGTCCTGATCGTAGCCACTTCCTACCTGCTGGTGCGCAACCGGTTCTGGCTCTTCACCGCCGTGCCGGCGGTGCTGGTCTTCGTTACCACGATCGGGGCACTCGTGTACAAGCTGCTTGAGTTCCTTGGGGTTCCGGCCGACACCGAACCCAGGCCGCTGCTGGCGAGTGTGGCGGTCGTGCTGATCATCCTCGGACTGTTCGTTGCCTGGCAGGGCCTGGCCACGGCCGTGCGCCACCTGCGCGATGGGCAGGCCCCCGGCGGTCGCCGGGGCCAGAGCGCCGAGCCGGCTTGACAACGGGGGGCGGCCTTTCAGTCGTCGGCCGAGCAACTGCCGCAGAGCCCCACGAGGGTGATCTCCGCAGTTTCCGGGCGCAGGCCGCTGTTCTGGGTCAGCAACGCCCAGACGGACGACAGGTCAACCGGCTCCAGGCAGACCATGCCCCCGCACTGGCGACAGGTAAAATGGGGATGCACGGGCGCACGATGGTCGCAAGCAAGTTCATACAGCACGCTCCGCCCGCCCGAGGGCACAACCCGCAACAGCCCGGCCGCCTCCAGACTGGCCAGGTTGCGGTAGACCGTGGTCTTGTGGACGGCCCGATCGCCGCGACGCAGGCGCGCCAGCACATCTGCAGCCGACGCGGCGCCACGCCGTTGATGCAACGCGCCCATGATAGCCAACCGCAGCCTGGTCACGCTCAGACCATGTTCGCGCAGGGCAGCCTCGTAAGCTTCGGTCTCCGGCATGGTGTGGTTCGCCTCTCCACTCGCGGTGTGAGCAGGGCATTCTACAGGGAGCGGCTGCCCGGCGCGAGGTTGAACTCCCGGGCAGATTCTGTATAATAAGCGTTGTAGTTGCGGTAATCTAACCCACCTGCATCTGCCCGGAAACCGGAACCATGAAGCAACAGATACACCCCGATTATGTGGAGTGTGAAGTAACCTGCGGTTGCGGCGAGACCTTCACCACCCGCGCCACCGTGCCGAGCATCCGTGTGGAAGTCTGCTCGAAGTGCCATCCCTTCTACACCGGCAAGCAGAAGCTGGTGGACAGCACCGGGCGCGTCGAGCGCTTCCAGAAACGCTGGGGAAAACACATCGAGGAGCGGCTCGCAGCGATCAGCGGGCCCGAAGAGGTCGACGAGCAGCCCCCCACTGGCGAATAGAGTTCACGCGAGCCCCCGTCTGAGCGATGGGGGCTCTCTTTATGCCGTCGGCCAGCACCACAACGCGAGAGCAAACGCGATGGTTGATATCAGCGAAAAGACTCGCCAACGGCTGCTGGAGAAGCTGGCCCATCTGAGCAAGGCTCACTCCGAGGTGGAGCAACAACTCGCTGACCCGGAGGTGTTGGCCGACAATGCGCGTCTGGCCGCCCTCGCCCAGGAACACGCCCGCCTGGCCCGCTTCGCGCAAATGCACCGTCGTCTGCAGGAACTGCGCCAACAACGACACGAAGCACAAGCCGCCCTGGAGGAGTTCGCTGACGAACCGGAGATGCAGCAACTGGCGCGCGAGGAGCTGCAACAGGCGCAAGAGGATATCGACCGACTGGTGAGCGAACTGGTGGACCTGCTGGTCTCCGACGAGGAAGACGCCGACCGTAACGTGATACTGGAAGTGCGCCCCGGCACCGGTGGCGAAGAGGCCGCACTCTTTGCGCGCGACCTGGTGGAGATGTACACCCGCTACGCACAGAAGCAAGGCTGGCGTGTAGATACCATGAACCTGAGCGTGACCGACCTGGGCGGCGTCCGCGAGGCCGTGCTCAACATCTCGGGCAGCGGCGCCTGGGGCAAGCTGCGCTACGAAAGCGGAGGCCACCGGGTGCAGCGCGTGCCGGAGACGGAGTCACAGGGCCGCATCCACACCAGCCTGGCCACCGTCGCCGTGCTGCCGGAGGCACGTGAGGTGGAGGTCGAGATCGACCCCAACGACCTCGATGTCTCGTTCATGCGCTCCAGCGGGCCGGGCGGCCAATCAGTGAACAAGACCAGCTCCTGCGTGCGCATCGTGCATGAGCCGAGCGGAATATCCGTGCGCTGTCAGGACGAGAAGTCGCAGCGTGCCAACCGTAAGAAGGCAATGAAGATACTGAGGGCGAAGCTCTACGAGAAGATGGAGTCCGAACGACAGCAGAGACGCGACGCCGTGCGACGCTCACAGGTGGGCACCGGCGACCGCAATGAGCGCATACGCACGTACAACTTCCCCCAGGACCGGATAACTGATCACAGGATAGCGCTCGACCTGTTCGGGATCGAGGGCTTCATGCAGGGGGACTGCGATCCAATGTTCGACGCGTTGGCCCTCAGGGACAGGGAACGCCGCCTGGAGGCGATGGCACAGGGCGCCGCCTGACTTCAGCGCACGCTCACGGCCGCCGGCATCATGCACAACGCCCATTCGTCGCGCAGCGCCAGCAGCCCCGCCACATAGCGGCGAACCTCGGCATCGGGCAGCGCCTGTAGGCCAAGCCCGCTCAGCGGCAGCGCAGCCCCCTGACCGCTGCCGAGAAGCAACTCCTCCAACACGTTGCGCGGCTTCGGCAGGTGCTCGACCCTCACTGACTCCTCCGGCCCGATACCGGCTGCTTCCCTGGCGCCGTCGACCGCCGCCTTGAGCCCGCCCAACTCGTCGACCAGCCCCCGGAGCAAAGCCTGCGCGCCCGTCCACACGCGGCCCTGGGCAACCCGTTCGACCTCGTGGGCAGCCATGCCGGGCCGCGTCTCTGCTACGCGATCCAGGAAGGTTTCGTAAGCGTCGTTAAGAATGTGCTCCAGCCTCTGGCGGTCATGTTCGGAGAGCGGCTCGCTGACTGAAGCCAGACTGCTCCCGCCACCCCGCTCGATGGCTTCCACGTGCAGACCGAGCTTTTCGAACAGCCCACCCAATGCCAGCTTCCCCCCGAAAACGCCGATAGAACCGGTGAGCGTGCCCGGCTCGGCGTAGATTCTGCGCGCCCCGCAGGCCAGGTAATACCCGCCGGACGCTGCCGTCTCGCCCAGCGAGGCCACGACCGGCTTCTTTCGGTCGGCCAGACGCAACTGGCGCCAGATCAGGTCGCTCGCCGTCATGCTGCCTCCCGGGCTGTCGACGCGCAGAACGATGGCCCGCACGTCTTCATCGTCAGCGGCCCGCCTGATAGTGCGCACCAAGCGTTCGGCGCTGGTCATCGGCTCCCCCAGCAGCAAACTGGTCGGTTCGGCGCTGACGATGGGACCCATAGCGTGTATTACGGCTATGGTGGGTCCGCCCGCCCGGCGACCTTCCCCCGACGGTCCGACCCCCATCAGCATGCGGAAAAGAGCACCGGCGTCGGGTCCTCTTCCCGGCGCCGTTGGTGGCGGGCAGGCATCCTGCATCTGCACGGACGCCCGATGCCGACTGCTCAGCTCCGCGCCCACTTCGTCGGGGAACATCACCCCGTCGATCAGCCCGGCCTCGAGAGCCTCCTTTGCTGTGAAGGGGCCACGGCGGATCAGAACGTTCACGCGGCTGATAGGCAGCTCGCGTCCGTCGACAATCCCGGTCACCAACTGATCGAAGTAATCCTGTAGAAGCGCCTCGAGCGACTCTCGCAGCGGGGCAGACGCCCGCGAACGGGTAAGGGGTTCTGCGGCGCCCTTGTATTGCCCAACCTGCACAAAATCGGCTCGGACGCCGATTCGGTCCAGCATATCCCGCGCGAACAGCACCTCGCCGCGAAGTCCGGTCAGCATAAGGGTGCCGGTCGGCAGCATGTAGATGTGGTCGGCCGCCGTGGCCAGGTAGTAGGCCCGGTTACCGGCGGACTGTAGCATGCAGACCACCGGCTTGCCGTCGCGCCGGATGCGTTGCAACGCGCCGCGTATCTCCTGCACCTGGGCCCATCCGCCCGTGCCGGAGACTTTCACCAGAACGCCGTCGGTCGCCTCGTCACGCCTTGCGCCATCCAGGCACGCCATGAACTCGTGCAGCGCAGGTCTCGGCGATCCCAGCACAAACACCGCCGGCCGTGCGTCCGCCAATGCGCCCCGCAGCTCAACGCGTGCATAGCGAACAGTGCGCTCGGCGGAGCCGGCCGCCGTCGTCAGCAGAAGGAACAACAACAGGGCACACTTCATTCGCAGCGTGTTCACCATGCCCCCTTCCGGGCCGCCATCCATCCTGCCCGCGCTCTGCCGGGCGTCGGACCCGAGCAAAGAACCGGCAACCGCAAGCCCACTGCGGCAGATAAAACGGCCGCCGCTGCGTCGCAGCGACGGCCTGTAGCCCCTGCGTGACCTCGCGGCGTGGCTCAGCGCTCTCGGGCCTGCGTCACGTACTCCCGTACTTCCTCCACCGTGGGCCCGCCAGTCTGCCACTCCTTGAGCAGCTTGTCGTACTCGAAGCTACGCACGCTGGTCAGTTCAATCTCATCGTTCAGGTAGTTGTATTCGTAGACTATGACTGATTGGTCCGGCACGTCCACCAAAACGATCGGAGCTCGCTGACTGGCCTCATCGCCGATCAGCGCGATCACCCCCCCCGACTGGCCCTGGGTGGCCGCCTGGGCTCGCTCGAACCGATTGTTGCCGCCGAGCACGAGGCCGACAGTCAGCGCACCCAGCGCGACCACCACCATCTTCCAATCACGTGCAGCCATCATTCACCCCCAGAGCGGCCCTACTGCATCCGCTCTTCTTGTTCGGACAGTATCAGAATCGTCGGCTTGGCCAGCACAAACAGGGTACTGCGGTCGAGCCGCCGACCCTCGGACGAGAAAAGCCGCTTGATGATCGGTATCTTGTCCAGTATGGGCACACCGGCTTCGTTGTGGCGGCGGGTGCCTCGGCTCAGGCCGCCGACCAGCACGACGCCCCGGTCAGGAACGCCGACTGTCGTGGCCAGGCTCTGCGACGTAGTCTCCGGCAGGGTGATGAAGTTGCTGACCTCGGCGCCGGCCGCACTGCCGTCGCCGCCGCCGGGCTGACCGACGAACGTGGCGAACTGGGCCGTGCTCGTCAGGTCGTTCTGCGTGATGATGGGCGCCAGTTCCATGAAGACATAACGCCGGTCCGCCGCGACCACGGGACGCACCTGTAGAGTGATCTCGTCGGTCACGGTCTCCACTTCCGGCACCAGCACACTTTCATCGACCTCGAAGGTCGAGACGTAATCGAAGTCCGTCGACACGGTCAGGAAGCCCTGCTGACCGTTGGTAAGCATGATCTGCGGCGCGCTAAGCGTGCGCACCTCGTTACGCTCATGAGCCAGGCGGAACATGCCGTTCAGGTTGAACGCCGAGTTCGACCATGCCAGGTTCAAGTTCAGCCCACGGTTACTCTTGTCGGAGAAGACCGGCAGGCCCGTGCCAATCACCGGATCACCCGTGGTGAACAGCTTGTCAAACGTGATCGTGCCGGTTTCGTTGTCCACTTCCCATTCGGGATCTCCGATCGGCGAGCCGATGCTCAGAGGCCAGAAGCCCCTCGGCACCTCGACGAACTCACCCTCGCCCGGGTTGGCCGGGTCGGGAACGAAGATCGAGAAGGGCTCGATGCTAGGCTCGACCTGCAGGTCGAACGGCACCGACGGGCCGGTGACGCCGAAACCGTCCAGAGTTCCGAAGTCGCCGTCGAGCCCCTGGCCGTCCCACATGAAGTCATTCCACTGGAAGCCGACCTCACGGAAGAAGTTGTTGCTTACTGACAGGAACCGCACGTCGACGTAGACCTGGATGCGCATCTGCGCCCGCAGCCCCTTCAGCAGGGATTCGATACAGCCATGAACCTGCTGTGTCTGTACGACGACTATGGAGCCGGGGTCGCTCGCCAGCACGAAGGCCCGTCCTTGCGGCATGGCCTGCTGGGCTGTTCCTCCCTCTGCGCCGAAACCACCGGGGAAACCACCGAACCCCCCCGCGCCCTGGCCATCGCCAAAGCCCGCCGGGCCACCACCGCCCCCGCCCTGCGGGCCGGTGCCGCCGATTAATGCAGTGCCGGTGGGATCAAGCCACGTGTCCTGGCCGCACGACTGGCGGATCAGGGTGATGATATCGTTGGCGCGGTTGGCCAACACATTAGCAGCCTGCTGACCCGCACCCCCACCACCGCCGCCGCCCGTGCCGACCCCAAACTGCGGGCTGATCTGGCCGGCGGAAGCCGCGGTGTACTGTGGCCCAAAACCACCGCCGCCGCCGCCACCACCAGCAGCACCGCCGCCGCGGGCGCCCTGTGCCTGACCGGTATCCTCGGTGCTGACCAGCAAGTCGCGCACCGGATATATGCGCATTTCATAGTCGCGCAGGGACTCGGGAGCGCCGATCTTCACCAGGCCGTTCTCCACCTTCCACGCCATGCCGGTCAGGTCGGCAATCTGGTCGAGCCCGTTCTCCAGAGTGGTCTCGATCATCAGCGAGACCGGCGCCTGGTCGGGGGGCAGGTCGCGTCGCAGCACCAGGAAGTTGATGTCGGTCACCTGCTGCAGGAACTCCACCACCTGAGGCAGCGGGGTTTCGTCAAACTGAAGGGGCAGGGACTGTCCGAGCTGGTCCCAGACCTGCTGATCGGCTGGTGTGCGGCCCCGCGCTGCTATCTCCGAGGGGTAGATCTCCGACGGACGCTGCTCCACGACTTGCTGCCAGAACTTCTTGTCCGGGTAGTTGTAGAGCCGCTCGGGGATCAGCTCCCTTTCTCCCTCGCGCAGGTCGAAACTCAAATCTCCGCGTTCGCGGGCCGCATTGATGCCTCGGATCTTGTGCTCGTACCTCGCTTCGCTCACCTGCTTGCGGAGCATCGGCACCAGTTCATCACCAGGGTCGGAGACGGCCATATCTTCAACGACCATTTCGGCCGCATCGAACTCCTTATCTTCCAGCAGTTCGGTGATCTCCTCCACCACGCGCACGTTTCTCTTCTCTGCCTCTTCCTCAATCTTGCTGCGCCACTGTCCGGCTTCCCTCCTGGCCTCGGCCTGGCGCTCAGCGGCGGTGCGGCGCAGGTGTTCCTGGTAGTCCTTCTGCACGCGGGCGATCAGGTTCGCGACTTCCTTGCGCTCACTGCTGACGTCCATATGGACGCTGAGCAGCTCGACGTAAAAGCGAGCGTTGCGCAGTTGCTCAAGCGCCTGCTCGTACTCACCTTCCGAGTAGGAGCGCCTGGCCTTGTTCAGCGAGTTCTCCAGGGTCTGGAAGCCGCGCCGGATGCGCACCTGAGGCAGTTGGATCCCCTTCTCGATGAGGAACTTCCGCCTGGCGGGTTCCTTGTCGAGGAGCAGGCCGGCCTCGGTGTGGATGTCTTCGGCTTCGGTATTCTCAGGGTCGAGCTGCAGGGCCTTCGACGCAAGATCGTAGGCCTCCTGCGCGCGATTCTCGAAGTAGAGCAGTTGTTTCGCTTCCTTGACCAGTTCCCCGGCCCTGGCCTTTTCCAATTGCTGCTCGACCGCCCACTTCCTTCTATACTGTTCGAGAAGCTGGCGAGCGGCCTCCTGTTCAGCGGTTTCCCTGGGGGCGACCGCCTGAACGACGCGGCCCTCCGCCTCCGCAACGGCGGCATCGACCTTCGGCAGCAGCTCGGCCATCCTGGCCGCCTGCGCGTCGGTAAGCTCCTCGTCCATGAGATCGTTCAGGATCTCCTTAGCCACGAAGGGCTTACCCTCGGACAGGCTTTCGGCGGCCTGCTGCAGGCTGGTATCGACGTCCGCTGCGGCGAACTCCTCCAGCTCTCCAATGGTGGGGCCTGCCTCGGGCTGCGGGGCTTCGGCACAGTAGACGAACGAGGAGATACCAACCAGACCCAGCAAGCTCAGAGAAAACACCCCGAGTTTCCTAAGCATCTTCGGCCTCCGGATATCATGTGCGGACGTGGTGGCGCGGCTCTTTGCCTGCTCCATCGAGTGGTTATCCTCCCTGTATCTGCCGCTGCTCTGGCTCGGATGGTCAGTATTACGTACCAAAGGCGACCGGTTGTCAAGCAAAACCCACTGTCTCGGCGATGCGCTAACTCATCCGGCCCATCGCGTCCGGCGCGCCCGGCTATTTGCTGGCGCTCATGTAGGCCTGAGTCTGCTTGTAGCCGGCTTTCAGCTCCAGCATCAGTTCGCGCACGCGCTCAGGGTTACCGGCTTCGTACGCATCGACGGCCTGCGCATAGAGCCGACGGGCCTCATGTTCTTTCTGCTCTATCTGCTGCGCCAGTGATTGCGCGCGCTCGCGCACCTCGGCGCTCGTCTTGTACGCTCCGGTCTTCTCAACTTCTGCCAGAACCCGGGCGGCGCCCACGTAGTCCCTGCGGGCGAACAGATCTGCCGCCTCGCGCAGCATGTCCTGCGCCATGGCAAGCGCCTTCTCGTCCGCCTCGCTGAGGACGGAGGCAAGGGCGTTGAGGTTCTCCTTCTCAAACGGCATCAGGCCCTCGCCGTGGGACATTGCGTTCCCCAGCGCCTCCAGCGCCTGCTCCGGTTCGGTTTGAAGTGTCTCCTGCAGCGCGGCGTGGTAGGCATCCCACGACGCCATGCGCCGTCGCACTTGCTCCAGTTGCCGGTGCGCCTGCTCGATGGCTCGCTGGTTCTCCGCGCGCAGCGCCTCCACGGCGGCGCGGGCCTCGCGCACGGACTCCAGCACACCGGAGAGCGCCTTCACCCGCGCCTGCACGGCAGCGGGCAGCGAGCCGACATCGTCCACCTGATTCAGATGCTCTGCGGCCTGCTGCATCTGGTGCGACGCCAGGGCAAGTTGAGCGGCGTCCAGCGCGGCTTCGGCAGCCGCCACCGTCTCCAGCCTCGCCCGAGCCGGCTCCAGAATCGTCTCCCGTGCTCGCGCAGAAGCCGCATCCGCCGGCGCCTGCGCCAGCAACTCCCGCGCTTCCGCGTACTCGCCGGCTGCCAGCGCACGGCTCGCCTGCCTGGCGGCCATCTGCACCTTCAGATCATCAATCTGCCGACGGACCTCTGCAGCTTCCTGCAGGTCACCCTCGGCGGCCAGCTCATGCAGGCGCTTCGCCAGCTCAAACAGTTGCTCGCTTTCCCGCTCCAGGTCGAGCGGTGGCGGCGTCGTCACGGCCGCGCGCGCCCTGTCAACTGCCCTCGGCAACATCTCGCCTATCATGGCGGTGACTTGCTCTTCGGCCGCGGCCAGTGCTTCCGGCACGGCCGTTGTCAAGAAGTCCAGGTCGGCTTCCAGGAAGATGGCCGCAGCCTGGTCGGTGCTCAGGTCGGCCTCATTGGCCGCGCGTATGATCTCCTGCCTCGTGGCCAGCCCGTGCTGCAGGTTCTTGGCAACGGCCTGGCGGGCGTCGGCGAACACCTCGGCGAGCTGTCGGGCCTGCCGCACCTGTTCTTCGGCGGCCTGCTTCAGCGTCAGGTATTTATCGCTGGCCCACTGTTTCACGGAGTCCTGCACCATGTCGGGGGGGGCGCTCTCCAGCAGGGCGTAGAGCTGGGCGGCCTTGCCGTATTCGCCGGCCGACTGGTACTGGTCGACGAAGGCCCTGGCCCAGACGTAGAGGTCCTGGCGCGCCTCGCGGATGGCGCCATATTCGGCCTCGACGGCCCGCATCACGCCGCGCAGAGTCTGCTGCTGCTCGGGCGTGGGGGGCACTCCCTGCCGCTGTGCGTACTGCTGCGCGCGCAGGGCCTGCACTTCGGCGGCCAGCAAGTCGGACTCGGCGAGCCGGGCCGCCTCCGCAACCATCTGCTGCAGTTCGCTCTGAACACGAGCCAAGCGTTCCTGCTCGGCGAATCGTTGCTCCAGAAGGCCCAATTGCTCCTGCACGTGGGCGGCCAGCGCGACCATGCTCGGCACTGCGGCCAGGTCGGGCTCATTCAGTCGCTCGAGTGTCTGAGTATAGAGTGCCTGGGCGCGCTCGAAGTCCTGTTGCTCCAGGGCGAGAGCCGCCCTTTCGGCCAGCGCGCGGGCCTGCGTCTGTGCTTCGATGAGCCGTTCGGCTTCGGCGACCATGCGTTCGGCCTGCTCCGCCACGTCGACCTCGGGTTCCGCGGGTTCAGCGGGCGCCTCGGCGGCTTCTTCCTCCGCAGCCGGAGCCGCCTCTTCCGCGGGTGCTTCAGGTGCTGGGTGCTCCGCCATTTCCGCTTGCGCCATCTCGGCGCCCTCGGGGGCGATGCGGGCCTCGTGATCGATGCTGTCGAGACGTGCCAGTTGGGTGGTCACCAGCTCGAGCTGTTCATTGCTCAGTTCGTCGGCGTTCTCCTCGAGGGCCTGGTAGAGGGCGCGCGCTCGCGCGTAGTCCTCTTCCTGGAAGGCGAGTTCCGCCTGGCGCATGGCGTCCGCCGCATCCATCACGGGCGCCGGGGGGGCCTCCGGCCCGGCCGCGCAGCCCACCGAGAAG
Organism: uncultured candidatus Brocadiaceae bacterium; assembly: GCA_964421565.1. GTDB lineage: Bacteria > Planctomycetota > Brocadiia > SM23-32 > SM23-32 > CAYQXJ01. The sequence goes on along the minus strand of CAYQXJ010000002.1, from coordinate 208,320 downwards.
CCAACACCCACGAGCAAGGCCATCAGCAGCAACAGAGTAAGGTTCTTGATTTGCTCCATGACAGTCCCTCAAACAGTTGACTTTAGTGGCCGCGCAACAGCCGGCAGCGGTTCTTTGGCCAGGTCGCCGGCAGCCCAGAGCTTATTGCCGAAGCGGCAGCAGTGTCAAGCGGAAGACGCCGCGCGCCCGTTTCCGGGCGCCGATGGCCCGAGGCCGTCAACGGTAGCTCGCGATCAACAGGGAAGCGTTGTCTTCGGCGGCGGAGACGGCTCGCTCCCAGAGCGGCTCGGCGCGCGTCTCGCCCCGCCACAGCACACGCAGGTTGCCCTCGGCGTCGGAGTAGATGATCCTGTCGGAGAGCATTCTCGTGCCCGGCCGGGGCACGCCCTGCTGGTATCCCACCAGAGTGGCGCCGGTCAGATAGTTGATCGACTCGCCCGTTCTGGCGTCGGTCTCCACGCCGCCGATCTCTTCCCCTACCTCAACCCAGTAGGTCTTCTTGTTCACCTGACGGGTCTGGGGGGAGTAATTGACCACTTCGAACCGCACGCGCCCTCTGGCAGCGAGGGTGAAGCGGAAGTCAACGCTCCCCACGGCGAGCACGGGTTCGGTCGGGGCCGTGAACTCGCCCCGACTGGGGAAGGCGTTAGTGGCGACGGTGCGGGCCTTATAGCTGTAACGGTTGCCGGGCTGTGCCTGGATATCCTCCCACCAGAGCCGCCCCGCTTGGGTTTCGGGTTGCCTGGTCGTGGTCGGGCGGGTGGTGCGCTGCCGCCGGGTCGTGGTGCCGCGGGTGCCGGGCATTCCCGGCCCTCCCATCCCCATCTCACGCATTATCCGCAGCGCGTCCTCGGGGATTCCCTCGGGCATTCCTTCGGGAGTGAGATCGCCAGGGGCCGGCTCCGTCCTCGGCTGGCGGGTAGTCGGGCGCGTGCCCGTCTGCCCCAGGCCGACGTCTCCGACAAAGGCATAGCCCGTCGTGGGGTCGCTCCAGTCACGGCGCCAGATTTCGTACGACGCAACTTCGACCTGTTCGGTGTCAATTCTGGGATCCGACTCGAAAGCGACCCGTATGCTGCCGGCGCCCTGTGGTGTCGCTTCGACGCTGAGCGGCGGGTAGGCGATCTTGTCCAGTTGGCTGTCCACCTCGACCCTATAGATATGGGCCACCTCGCCCGATTTGCCGACAACTGCCGCTTCGCCTTCCCACGCCCGGGTGCGGATCTGCACTTTGGAGTAGTCGCCCTCTACGGGGTGGGCCACTACGTCCAGCAATGCTTCGTTGCCCTGCACGGTCACGGTGCCTTCGCCGATCGGGGCTTCGAACTCCAGCACGTAGTCCTTCGCGGTGCCGATCTTAATCTTGGGGTACTCAACCGGCAGAGGCCATATGAACACATGTGAGCGCACGGGTTCGGGTTCGACGTCCTCGCCCTCTCCCGGTATGGAGACGGCTGTGGGAGCACCCGGCACCTCGGCGCTGCCGAGGCGGCCCCTTATCCGGTCCACCTTCTGCTGGATGCTTTGCAGCGAGAGCCGCTGCGGCAGGCCGCCGGCCCTGCGTACGGTGTAATAGACGCCCGCCAGCAGCACCAGGCCCACGAGCACGCAGACGGCCTTGTCGAAGTAGTTGAACAGAAAGCCTCGTTTCGCAAAAGGCATCCCTGATTCTCCTGCCTGGGTCAGTTGCTTCGTAGCATGTAGGTTCTACTTCGCCTTAGCCCGCCTCTTTGTCCGCACCGACGTAATCTGCAACATAGCCCCTGATGACGACGTCCACGAGGTTCTTGGGCAGCCTGGCCCTTACCTCGTCCTCTATCTGTGCCGGCCTGCGAGTAGGGCTGGGTCGGCCGGGGCGCTGAGTCGGCTGAGTCGGCGTGGGCATACCTGCGCCGGGTCCGGCGCCCGTCCCGGGGCCGATCCCCATCTGTTCGAGCATCTTCATCATATCCTGGGCTGCCGGTGGCAGATCATCCATATCACCGCCCATGCCGGGGCCCGTGGACGGCCTGCTCGGCTGCCGGGTTGTCGGCGTGCGCGCCGCCCTCGCGGTGCGACCACCCACCAGTGAGCTGCCGCGCCGGTCGGCCTGGCGGTCCAAGACCTGGGGGCGGTTGATGTGCACGCCCGTTATCTGGAAGTTGGCCGGGCTTGCCAGCAGGTTGCTCAGCACCCGCGGCAGGTACTTGAACTGCAACGAGACGGACAGCTCGAAGGCCAGCGGCTGAAACTCGCGCGAATGGCTGGGGTTCAGCAGGTGTTCGGGCTGTTCAAGGAAGGCGAAGCCCTGAAAGACGGGCACGGCCTGCTGGTCAGCGGCCTCGTTGACGGACGAGATGGCATCCACGGCATACTTCTGCACCCAGTAGAGCTTCTCCTGCTGGCGCATTTCCTCCCGGTTCGGAATGGCGGTCACGTATTCCCGACGCACTATCGGGTTCGAACCCACCACCAGGAAGCCTTCCTCCAGTTCCTGCTGCAGCGCGTCCATCCTATCGGCATAGACCATCTTCCACACGCTGCCGTCCAGGGGGCCCGCCCCCTCCCGTCCCGGTTCTTCGAAGTACTGCTCAATGGCCGCATCCTGGTTTTCCAGGTGGGCGCGAACCCTCTGAAGCTGCTGGTGGTAGAACTGCTGTATCTCTTTCGCCCGCTCGATAGCCTGCTGGTTTCTCAACTGCTTGGTTTCGTATTCTGACAGGGCTCCCACCTGCTGTTCCAGCTCGGCGGCTTCCTGCGCATTCTTCTTACGCAGAGGGATGAAGACCGCAGCGAAGGTCACCCCCGAGACCACAACAAGCAGTGCTACGGCCACCCAGAACTTGTTCAACTTCACCGCGTCGATTATTCGTCCCATAGTTTTCGACCTCCGGCCTCGGCCCAGCCCCCGCGCGCTCAGCCGAAGGGGCGGCCGCGGCGATCTGCGCCTACGGCTGTGTGGACTGCCCGCTTGTGTTCACAACGGCGTACGCCTCGAAGGCGTTGAACCGCAGCACCTCGCCGGTGCCCTGCAGGGCGCCGCCTACCGGCGGCTGGGTCTCCGCGCCCGTTGCCGCATTGCGCCAGATGTCCCGCCGTTCGCCGATCATCTGGACCTTCGAGAAGACCTGCCTGTCGGTGCCGGGATACGTGGCCTCTCGCAAGCTTTCCAGCACGCCCTCTATGTATTCCTTGCCGCCCCGTATGCGGTGCGACTCGGCCCCGAACCGTACAATGAGCTTATCGCCGCCGCCGACCGGGCTGCGCCCGCCGGGGGTGGGCTCCGGCCCCCAATTGATACTCAGCGAAGTCAGATAGACATCGCTCGGCAGCGTCTGGCTCAGAACGGCCAACAGGTCCAGGTAGATGCCCGAGTCCACGCCGCCCGCGATGAGCTGCTGGATCTGCGTCCTTAGTTCTCGGGTTTTCTGCATCTCGGCCGTGAAATCCTCTTCCAACCGCTTTACCTGATCCACCACGCCCCAGGGTGCGTTTTGTTCGACTCGCTGGATGTCGCCCGCGTAGAGCCTTTCCCCGCCGACAAGCAGCAGCACGGCGACCAGCAGTCCGGCGGCGGCGCTCAGAAGCCAGCCGCGCTTTTTCGCCATGGCACCGGCGAAGGCGATCTCCTCCGGCACCATGTTGATCTCGATCCTGCCCAACTGCGCGCCCTGCACGATCAGCCCGAGGGCGGCGCACGCGCCTGGCAGCGCCGCTTCGAAACGCTCGCGCTCCACGCTGGGGGCCACCTGGAGCCTCTTGGGCGCAGGCATGGTGACCACTTCGTACTGCAGTCCCGCGCCGAGAGCCTGCTCCATGCCCTTCAGTCGCACGGCGTTGCCCAGCACCATGATGCGCTCAAAGCGCACGTCGCGCGCCAGGCTCTTGTAGTAGCCGAGGGAGCGCTGCACCTCGTTGGTAATGTCGTCGAAGACCGGCTGGAGGGTGCGCAGAATCTGCTCCCGGTGTGCGCTGCGGCCGACGCGCTGCTTGATCTTCTCGGCCTCCTCGACACTGACGCCGAGCCGCTCCACCAGGGCGCTGGTCAGATCGTTGCCGGCCACCAGCAGGCTGCGCATCCAGAAACGCGGGGGGTTCAGCACTACCACGTCCGTGGCGGCCGCGCCGATGTCCAGCACGACGAGGGGGGAGTCCGCCATGCCCTCGTAATGCAGGAAGTTATAGACGGCGAGGGGCGCGTTCTGCACCACGCGCAGGTTCGCGCGCCAGGGCTCCAGCAGGTCCACCAGTTCGCTGACCGTCTCCTTCTTCAGGGCGAACAGGCCGACCTCAATCTCCTCCCCCAGCTCGTGCTCCTCCTTGACGGGCTGGTAGTCCCAGACGACGTCGTTCACGTCGAAGGGGATCTGCTGGCGGGCCTCGTAGCGGATGATCTGGTCCAGGTTCTCAGGCACCGGAGGCAGGTTGATGAACCGGCTGAAGACCTCGTTGCCGGTTACCGAGACGCACAGGTCCTCGCCGCTTTCGATGCTGTACTTGTTCTGGAAGGCGATGACGCTCTCGCGATGCTTCTCCACCGGGCCGGCTTCGTAGCCGCAGGGCAGTTCGCCGTATACGAACTCATCGTAGAGGTCCACCGTGATGGTTTCACTCTTGCGGTCACAGGCCGCCCTCACGACCTTCAGGCTCCAGTTGCCGAAATCCAGTCCCCAGACTGTCTTCGCCATGGATTGAATGCCTCCTTAATCCCTGCGCCGGCGCTATGATAGCGACTGCCCTACAAGGTGTCAAGCCGCATCAGCCGCTCTTCGCACCGGCGCGCCGTCTCCACCACGTCCTGCCCGCCCGCCCTCTGCACCCAGTCCACCTGAGGGAAGTGACGGAACCACGTCAACTGGTGCTTGGCAAACCGCCGCGTGTTGCGCTTGATCCTGTCCACCGCCTCAGCGAGCGAGACCTCGCCGTCCAGATGCTGCATAAGCTCTTTGTATCCCAGCGCTTGGCGGCTCTGAGGGCCGAGTTGCCCGCGCAGGGCCTTCAACTCCTCCAGCAGGCCGGCCTCCATCATACTGTCCACGCGCCGGTCTATCCGGCGGTAGAGGGCCGATCGCTCCATGCGCAGCCCCACCATCCGGTGGGGGCGGATCGGCGCCGAGTCGAACTGCCCCTGCCCGGCCGAGAAGGCTTCGCCGGTAAGCTCACAGACCTCCAGCGCGCGCACAAGCCGTTGTACATCATTGGGATGAATCCGTGCCGCCGCCTCCGGATCGAGCCGCTCCAGACGCGCGTGCATTCGCTCCTTGCCTACTTCCCGCAGCTCGGCCCTCAGCCGTCGGCGCAGCTCGGGGTCACGGCTCGGCGCATCGGCCAGACCCCACAGCAGCCCCTTGAAGTAGAGGGCCGTCCCCCCGACCAGTAACGGCCTGTTGCCGCGGGCGTGGATCTCAGCGATCGCCTGCTCCGCCATCGCGCAGAAGCGCCCCACGTTACAGCTCTCGGAAGGGTCCAGCACGTCGATCATGTGGTGCCGCACGCGACGACGCTCCTCGGCAGAGGGCTTCGCCGTGCCGATGTCCATGCCGCGGTAGACCTGCATGCTGTCGACCGAGAGGATCTCGACCGGCTGCCCCTGCGCCAGTGCCATGGCAACGGCGCTCTTGCCACTCGCGGTCGGGCCGATCAGAGCCCAACAGACAGGCTGTCCGCCAGGGTCGCGTTCTGCGTTCATGATCCTCGCTAGCCCACGTTGCTGCCGTAATCGGCGTTGACAGTGCAGGCGGCGAACTCTACAATCCGCCCGCGCATTTACCCTAAATGGCAGGAGCCGAAGGTTCAATGCGCCGGCCTGCGGGCGATGCCCGCGCGCGCCCCGCCCGCATATTCATTACAGTACATACATAAAGGGGAGGCTGCCATGGCGACACTGACCGCCGGTGTGGACCTCGGCGGCACCTACATCAAAGTCGGCCTCGTCACAACCACAGGGCAGGTGGTGCGCCGGCACCGGCTCGCCACCCACGCCGAGCGCGGCGCCGAGGCCGTCGCCGACAGAGTCTGCCGCGGCGTGATCGAATGTGCCCAGGGGGCAGACCTCCGCCCGCACGAGCTGAGCGGCGTCGGTGTGGGCAGCCCGGGCACCCTGAACCTGCGCGCCGGCGTGGTCGAGTTCTCGCCGAATCTGCCGCTGCTCAACAACGCGCCGCTCAGGCAGATGGTCAGCGATCGGCTGCAGCTGCCCGTCGCACTGGAGAACGACGCCAACGCCGCCGCGCTCGCCGAGAGCTGGCTCGGCGCAGGACGCCAGGCCACGTCGCTGGTGCTGCTTACCCTGGGGACAGGCATCGGCGGCGGCATCGTGCTCGACGGAAGGGTCTGGCACGGCGTCAGCGGCGTGGCGGGGGAACTCGGCCACGTCAGCATCAATCCAGACGGCCCGCTCTGCGGCTGCGGCAACCACGGGTGCATAGAAGCATACGCCAGCGCCACGGCAATGGTGCGCCGTCTGCGAGAGACCGTGCGCGGGGGCGCTGACTCCTCACTTGCCGGCATACTGGACGAGTTGACGGCCGCCGACATCTATCGGGCCGCCCTCGACGGCGACGCAGTCGCCCGGCAGAACATAGAGCAGACCGGCCGATATCTTGGGGTGGCCGTCAGCAACCTGATGCATCTGCTCAACCCGGCCATCATCGCCTTCAGCGGCGGAGTCACGGCAGCCGGCGAAATGCTGATGACCCCCCTGAGACAGGAGGCGCGCAAGCGCACCATGGCGGCCTCCCAACGAGAGGTCAGGGTCCGAGTGTCCGAGCTTCCCGACGACGCCGGCATCATCGGCGCCGCCCGCTGCGCCATGCTCGGCTGAAGGGACAACTCTCGCCCGCTCAGCAACCCCGAGCCTCCAGGCGCCCAGGCGAGGGCTGCGCAGAGCGCGCCTTGACCACCGTGAGACTACATATCAAACATGCCGTGCGTATAGTGGAACCTGTGCAGCCCGAAGCCTCCGGGGCCGCAGACGTAAGCGAGCAACGCGGGGAAGAGCGAGACTGTGCGAGTGAGAGTACGTCGAGCGAGGACACGCGCCGCGCAGCCAGTCTGCGGTCATGGCAGCTCCAAGTCATCCACCCCCAGAGCGTCGAGGCAATGTCAAGCCGCTTTCCCGATTTCTTCGCATTGCCTCCCGTCGCAGTGCTCGTCGCACAGCTTCGGTCGGCACTACTCAAACTCGGAAATCTGCACGGCCCTCACCTCCTGCGTCTACGCCCACTGTAGGGGTACGTGCGCACCTACGCACTTTGTGTACGGTCAGTTGATTATGGCCTCACCGGAGGTAACGCTGCAGAATGATCTGCGCCGCCATGCCGTCGACGCTGTCGCGCCTCTGACGCATGCCTGCCCCCATCTCGCTGAGCGCGCGATGGGCCTGCGCCGAACTCAGGCGTTCATCCACCGTGACGATCTCCACGTCCGGCAGTTCCTTGCGCAGCCCCTTCACAAAGCCCCGCACCTTCCTCGCAGCCCGTCCCTCCGTGCCGTCCATGCGTATGGGCAGGCCGACGACAATCCGTTGGATGCCCCGTTCCTCCACCACTGAGCGTATCTGCTCCATCTCCGCGCCGGTGCGCTCAATGGTCGGCAAGGGGTGAGCGGCGACCTGGAGTTCGTCGCAGACGGCCGCACCGATCCGCCGTTCCCCGTAGTCCAGGGCCATGATGATCACGGTTCGCTCCGTTCGTGCAGAGGGGCCGGGCCACATCGCCCGGCAGGTCGCTCCCAGGATTGTAACACGCCCCGCCCACTCGCGGCGAACCCCTGGCCGAGCACGACGGCTCGGGGGAAAGGGAGCCCAGCCGAAACGGATGTGCAACGGATGGGTGGCGACGGGAGAGGCAGAAAACCGCACCTCGCGTCAACTGAAACTGCCCCGAGTCGGCTTTTTCCGCAGATTCTCCAAGCCACCTTCAATCATACTGAACATATGGCTTGTTCAATATGTATGGCGTTCCCGGGCCGTGGGGTCCCTTCACTTGCGTCCGGGGCCTCCGTGCCGTTCCAGGCAGGCATCCGGTGGATCGGCGGTCCGAAAAAGCCACCCTTTTCGGGAAAAAACCCCTTGACAGACCGCCGACCAGGGGTTAGTATTCTTAGCGTCTTAGTAAGGTATATGGACAACATGATGGCTGGTACTCCTTATATAGCAGTGGATTATGAGCAATCCTGCCCGGAATAACGGGGCTGATAGGGGATTATACATATATCAATGGGCGCTTCAGGTAAACAAATGGGCGACACCGATCAGCCTCAACTCGTGCGGCTGTTCGGCTATCAGGAGACGCTGAGTCTCGACGAGCGCGGGCGTTTCCGGCTGCCGGATGAGCTGGCCGGCGCCCTGCAGCGGGAGATCGGCCGGGTGGCTCACGACACGGCCGGCGCAACCGCTCCGTTCGAGCGTCTCGCCCTCTACTTCGTGCCCGGCACTCAGAAGCGCGTCTTCCTCTACCCCGCCGCCAACATCCATCTGGCCATCGACCGTTTCGAGAACCCACCGCCCGGCATGGACCCCCGGGTGGTCCGCAGGGCGCGCGACTACTTCTACTACCGGATGCGCTTCGTCGAATCCGACAAGCAGAACCGCTTCCTCATACCCGACGGCCTGCGCGAGCACGCCGACCTGGGCGAGCAAGCGGGTCAGGTAACGCTGGTCGCGCAGAATCACTGGCTCGCGCTGAGCCGTAGTGACTTGCAGGAACGCAGGGCGCTGGAGGACCTGGAGGCATTTGAAGCCGCTGCGCCGGACCTGCTGAACCCGGTTTACACAGCCGGTCCTTCCGCCCAGCCAGAGGACGCCCCCGAGGGCGATGAACACTCGTAGCACCAGGCATCGTAGCGCACGGGATCGCGTATGCTTCTCCTTGAGCTGCCGTCACGGAAAATGGCCGCCTTGCTCAACGCTTCATCACCGGCGGACGGACCCATCCACGAACCGGTCATGGTGCGGCAGGTCCTCGATGTGCTCGACCCCCGCCCCGGCGATGCCGTCCTCGACGTAACCTTCGGCACCGCCGGCCACGCGCTCGCCCTTTGTAAGCGGATAGGGGAAGAGGGCCTGCTGGTCGGCGCGGACGCCGACCCCCAGGCGCTGCAGGCAGCCTCCCGCCGGCTACAGGCCGCCGCAACCTGTCCCTGCCGCCTGCTGCGGGCTCGCTTCAGCGAACTGCCCCGCCTGCTCACCGACGAAGGGCTGACCCGGTTCGACATCGTGCTCGCCGACCTCGGCATCGGCACTCATCAGCTCGACCGGCCGGAACGCGGCTTCTCCTTCGGCGTCACCGCCCCGCTCGACATGCGCTACGACCCCGCCGCCACGCCGGACGCGCGCCAGGTCGTCAACTCGGCGTCGCAGCAGGAACTGGCCCGAATCTTCCGGCAATTCGGCGAGGAACGCTACGCCGAGCAGATCGCCTCCCGCATCGTCGAGCAGCGCGAGCAGGCGCCGATCGAAACCACCACGGAGCTGGCCGAGCTGGTCAAGCAGGTATATGCCCGCCGCAGCCGCCGCGGCCAGAGCTGGCGCATCCATCCCGCTACCCGGGTGATGATGGCGCTGCGGATATGCGTCAACCGCGAGATGGAGGAGCTGGACCTGCTGCTGCGGATGATCCCCCACGTGCTGAGCAGCGGTGGGCGGGCCGCCGTGCTGACCTATCACAGCCTCGAGGCCCGACGCGTGAAACGTGCCTGGGCCGAGCAGGTCGCCGAGGGCCTGATCGAGCTGATCCGACCGGCCCCTATCAAGCCAACGGACCAGGAGGTCGCGCGCAACCCCAGGGCCCGCAGCGCCCAGTTGCGCGCATGTCGTCGCAAATGAAACGGAGGAGCAAATGACCACGGGCAAGACAATCTACGTGCTGGCGTTGGCCACGGCGCTCGCCCTCGCCGTCGCATGGCAGGGCGCGCGACTGCGCCGCACCGGATACCGCGTGCAGGAGCTGAAGGAAGCCGTCGCCCAGCAGCAGTACCGTTGCGACATGTACCGGGCGCACCTCAGCAAGCTGAAGAGCCCGCAGCGCATCACGGCCCTGGTCGAATGGCTCGGGCTCGACCTGCTGGAGCAGCCGCCGCATCTGGCGGAGAGCGCACTTGCAGAAGCCACACAACCCGAACCCCAGGACCCGCCGTTGGCCGTCGCCCGCGTACCTGGCTGGTAAAGCCGCATCAACAACACGCACTGACACCGCCTCGAGGAGGCGCACATGACGCACGAGCCCACGGGCCGAAACCTCCGCGCCGGCAAAGCGCTCAGGATAAAGGCAACAGTCGCGCTCGGCGTCATTATGCTCAGCCTGTTGGGCCTGGTCGGTCAGCTCGCCAGAATCCAGATCGTCGAGGCTGAGGACTATCAGCGGCGTGCCGACCGCCAGCACATGGTCAGCCGTGAACTCGCCGCCCGGCGGGGCCGCATCTACGACCGGGCGGGACGCCTGCTCGCCGTCAGCGTGCAGCGCTGGAGCATCTACGCCGACCCCAAGGGCGTCCAGAGCCCCACGCTCGTGGCAGCCGCCCTTTCCCGCGCCCTCGGCACCTCGCGCTCGAAGCTCGAGCGCGACCTGCAGAAGGACTGCTACTTCGTCTGGGTCAAGCGCCAGGTCTCCGACGAAGACGCCCAACGCGTTCGACGTCTCGGCCTCGACGGCGTGCACATGCGCAGAGAACCGAAGCGGCTCTACCCGCAGGGCCGCCTGGCTGCCCATGTTCTCGGGTTCACCGACATCGACGGGCGCGGTCTGGCCGGCGTCGAGCGCTCCATGGACGAGCTGTTGCGCGGGCGGCCCGGCATGGAGACCGTGTTGTGCGACGGCGGCCGACGCATCTTTCGTTCCCCCGCCGACAGGGTCGAGCGCTCCGCGTTCAACGGGTTCGACATCCACCTCACGCTCGACGCCTACGTGCAGAGCATCGCCGAGCAGGAGCTGGACGCGGCGGTCGAGAAGCACGAACCGGAAAGCGGCGCAGTCGTCGTGCTGGACGCGCGTGACTGCTCCGTTCTCGCCATGGCGTCGTGGCCGTCGTTCGACCCCCAGCGGCCCGCCTCGTCGCCCGTCGCCCATCAGCGCAACACGGCGCTGAGCGACGCATACGAGTATGGCTCGGTGCTCAAGGCCATCGCGGTCGGCGCGGCCCTCGAACAGGGCAAAGTCACGCCCGCCACCGAGTTTGATTGCCACGGCGGCGAGTGGCGGATCGGCTCCCGCACCGTTCACGACGCGCACGAGTTCGGTGTGCTGCCCGTGCGCGACATCATCGCCCATTCCAGCAACATCGGCATGGCGCAGATCGGCATGGAACTCGGGGCGGAGCTGCTATACAGCGCCGTGCGCCAGTTCGGTCTCGGCGCCCCGACCGGCATCGCGCTGCCGGGCGAGATCGGCGGCATCGTACGTCCGCTCTCCTCGTGGAACAACTACAGCGTCGTGAGCGTATCGTTCGGGCACGAACTCGCCGTCACCGCCCTCGCCGTCGCGCGGGCGTTCTGCGTCTTCGCCGCAGACGGCGCCCTGCTGCAGCCGCGCATCGTGCAGCGCATCGTGCCTCATAGTGGCGGCGAAGCGGTCTACACGGCCGGCGGGCCGATGGTCCAGGGCTATCCCCTGAGCCGCGACGCCGCACGCCAGATGCTGGCCATGCTGGAGCGCGTCGTCTCGCTGCCGGACGCAACGGGCCGGCGCGTGCGCCTGCAGGAATACAGCGTGGCGGGCAAAACGGGCACCGGCCAGATGCTCACAGCCGACGGTCGCGGATACAGCGACGAACGCTACGTCTCCAGCTTCGTCGGCATCGCGCCCGCCGAGAAACCCCGCATCGTGGTCCTGGTAACGCTTCGCGCGCCGAGCAAGAACGGCTACTACGGCGGCCTGGCCGCCGGCCCGGCCGTCCGCGAGATCATCCGCAGGACGCTGCGCTACATGCGGGTGCCGCCTTCGCCGCCACCGCCGCTGACCCGGCAAGGAGAGACGAGAACATGACCGGTTCGCCGATGCCCCCCCACGCCACGCTGAGCGGCCTGATGGAGGTGCTCAACCCCCAACGCACCCATCACTACGCCGACCGGCGCATCACGGCCATCGTCAATGACAGCCGCAAGGCGACGGCCGGCGCCCTCTACGTCGCCATACGGGGCACGCGGCTGGACGGCCACCGTTTCATCAGCCCGGCCCTTGAGAACGGAGCCGTGGCACTGGTCTGCGAGGACTGCCCGCCCTTCGACCCTCGCTGCCCCGTGATCCAGGTCGCCGACACGCGGCGCGCGCTCAGCGCGCTGGCCGCCCGATTCAATGGCTCGCCCAGCCGCTGGCTCAACGTGGCCGGCGTGACGGGCACCGATGGCAAGACCAGCACCACAGAACTGCTGCGCAGCATCCTGAACGAGGCCGGCCGCCCCGCCGGAAGCATCGGCACACTGGGCTGCAACCTCGGCAACCACTGGCTTGACAGCGACTTGACCACCCCGGATCCCACCGTGCTGCACTCCACCTTCCGTCGCATGCTCGAGGTCGGCCTCACCGACGCATGCATGGAGGTGAGCAGCCATTCGCTGGTTCAGCATCGAGTGGCCGACGTCGAGTTCGACCTCGCCATTCTCACCAACATCACACGCGACCACCTGGACATGCACGGCACGCGCGAGGCATACGCACGGGCGAAGCGCGTGCTGTTCGAGGGGCTTGCCCCCGGCAGCGTGGCCGTGCTGCCGGCCGAGTGCGAGTTCTTTCAGGACTTCCGAGCGGCCACGCGGGCCGAGGTGCTCAGCTACAGCATGGGCAGCCTGGCGGACGTGAAGGGGCGCATCATCTCCATGGACATGGAGAGCATGGAAATCCTGGTGCGCACACCGTTCGAAAGCTATCGCCTCAGCACGCGCCTGATCGGTGCCTTCAACTGCATGAACATACTCGCCGCCGCGACCGCTGCGTTCGCCTACGGTATCGGCGGAGAAGTCGTCAAGGAGGCCCTGCGCGGTTTCACCGGCGTGCCCGGCCGCCTGGAACGCATCCAGGTGCCGGGCCGAGACGACCTGCCCGGCGTCTGTGTGGATTTCGCCCACACGCCGGATGCGCTGCAGAAGGTGCTTACCACCCTGCGCCCGCTCGTGCGGGGCCGGCTCGTGTGCGTGATCGGCTGCGGCGGTGAGCGCGACACCGCCAAGCGCCCCATCATGGGCCGCATCGCGGCCGAACGCGCTGACCTGGCGGTCTTCACAGCCGACAACAGCCGCAGCGAAAGCACCAATGAGATCATCGAGCAGATGCGCCGCGGCCTGCCCGCCGACTGCGATAACGTGCTGGTGGAGCCCGACCGCCGCAACGCCATTGAACTGGCCCTGCGCCTGGCCGGCTCGCCGCGTGCCATGGTCGCCGTCTGCGGACGGGGTTGCGAGAGGTACCTCAACCTCGGCCCAGAACAGAAGATCCCGTTCGACGACCGCGTCGTCGTCCGGCAGATCATGGAGAACATGCCCGCCGGCAGGCGGAAGATTGCCTGAACAGAAGGGGCCTGGCCCCCGGATGAACACCCAGAACATCTTCACATCCTCCCAGATCGCACGTGCCTGCGATGGCGCAGCCCTCTTCGGCTGGCCACAGGCCACGGCGCGCGGTGTCTGTACCGACACCCGGAACATTCTGCCCGGCCAGGCCTTCTTCGCCCTGGAGGGCGAACGCTTCGACGGCCACGACTTCCTGCCCATGGCCGCCGACGGCGGGGCCTCCGTCTTCGTCATCAGTCGCTGGCCAAACTCCTGGCGCCCGCCCACGGGCACGGCAACCGTCCGCGTAGCCGACACCCGGACAGCCCTTCTGTCCCTGGCCGCATGGCATCGCAGGCGACTCGGCGCAAAGGTCATAGCGGTCACGGGCAGCTACGGCAAGTCCACCGTAAAGGCGATGCTCGGCGCCATACTCAAGCGCCAGGGGCATTGCACGGTAGCCGCCGCCAGCTACAACAACCGCATCGGCGTGGCGCTCAGTTTGCTCGCCGCCACGGCGCGCGACGATTACGTCGTTCTCGAGATGGGCACCAACCATCCGGGTGAGATCGACGAACTCGCCGCTGCAGCCCGCCCCCACGTGGCAATCATCACGGCCGTCGGCGAGGTCCACCTGGAGGGGCTGGGCAGCCTGGCCGGTGTGCGCGAGGCCAAGGCGGAACTCATACCCCATATCCTGCCGGGCGGTATGCTGATCCTGAACGCCGACAGCCCACACTGCGCCGCCCTGGCGGAGCGCTTCGACGGCAAGGTCCTCACCTTCGGCGAGGACGAAGGCGCCGACGTGCGCGCGCGCGAGGTCCGAACCGTGGCAGAGGGCTGGGGCTTCGAGATCGGGCCGGCCAGCTACCTGCTGCCCTGTTCGGGCCGCTACAACGTGCTGAACGCGACGGCCGCCGCGGCAGCGGCGCAGGCCCTGGGCGTGCCCGCCGGGGCCGCCGCGGTCGCCCTGGCCGGTTTCGAGCCGCCCGCGTTGCGCTACCAACGGGTCGAACTCGGCGGCGTGCGCTTCATACTGGACTGCTACAACAGCAACCCCCCTGCGATGCGCGCCGCTACGGACTGCTTTCTGCGCGAACCCGCCCCCGCACGGCGCATCGTCGTCTGCGGCGACATGTTGGAACTCGGCGACAGGGCAAAGCGCCTCCACCGGGGAATAGGCGCCCATCTTGGGGCGTCCGAGGTGGAGGCGCTTGTCGCCATAGGGCCCCTCTCGCGCGAGCTGGTCCGTGGCTGGCACCAGACGGCTGCCCCGGGCCGCCCGGCCCTCCACTTCGAGTCGGCCGAACAGGCATGGTGGCCACTGTGGCAGATGTTGCGCGAAGGGGACACCGTGCTGGTGAAGGGCTCGCGCGCCATGCGGCTGGAAGACATCGTGCAGAGGATAAGCGAGCGACTGCAAGAGCGCCGAAAGGAGGCCGCCGCCTGATGACGCCCCCGAACGCCCCCCTGCTCGAGCTCGCCCCCGGCCTTCGCGCGCTGTTCGCCGCCGCCACCTCGATGGCCCTTGTTCTGCTGCTCGGAAGGCCCGCCATCGCCTGCCTGCGCCGCATGCGCGTCGGTGAGCGAACCGACAAAACGCCCATCGAGGACGACGAACTGCGCGGCTCCATCGCCCGCAAACAGGGCACGCCCACGATGGGCGGCATCTTCCTGCTGGCCTCCGTGCTGGTCGCCTCGCTGCTCTGGGCAGACACCTCGAGCACGGGCGTGCTGGCCGCCCTGCTGTGCACCGTGGTCCTGGCGGGGCTCGGAGCCGTGGACGACGTGCTGAAGCTCATTGCACGGGAACGCACCGAGCGAGGGCTGAAAGTGCGCTGGAAGCTGGCCGTTCAGGGTCTCGCCGGTGCCGGCTTCGCTGCGCTTGTGCTGGCAGAGGGTGCACGCGGGACAGTCGAGCGGCTCTCGGCGCTCAGGCCGGGCGCGCCCCTGCCGCAGTCGTGGGGCGCCTTGCTCTTCGTAGCCGGCTCTGCGCTGCTGGTCGCCACGATGAGCAACTCGGCGAACGTGACCGACGGCATGGACGGCCTGCTGGCGGGGCTTGGCGCGCTGCTGGCCGTCGCGCTCGGCATCGCATGCTCGGCCGCTGGCTCAGCGCGCGCGGCGCAGGCGCTGGGGATCACGCACGTGCCCTCTGCGGCCGAGGCGGCCGTGCTCTGCGGCGCTGCCGCCGGGGCGTGCGTCGGCTTCCTGCACTACAACCGCCACCCTGCGCGCGTGTTCATGGGCGACACCGGTTCGCTCGCCGTCGGCGGCCTGCTCGCGTGCGCGGCCCTCGCCGCCCGGCAGGAGGCGGTGCTGGTCGTCGGCGGGCTGGTGCTGCTTGCGGAGTTCGGCTCCTCCCTGCTCCAAATCGGCGCGTTCAAGCTGTTCGGGCGCCGCGTGCTGCCGGTGGCGCCGGCACATTACATACTCCAGAAACAGGGCCATCCCGAACCGTCCGTGGTGCGGTGCTTCTACGTGGGAGGCATCGCATCCGCCGTTTGCGCAATCGCACTGTTCTGCATCTGACCATCGAGGGACCATGAGCCTGTTGGCCGCGACCGATGATCGGCAACTTGCTGCCCGCCCGGCCGCCGGAGCCGAATGCGCGCCCTGGCAGCGGGCCAGCTTTCGCCTGACCGTTCTCTGCCTCGGCCTCTGCCTCTTCGGCGTAGTGATGGTGCCGAGCGCGGCAAACAGCCGCCAGTTCGGCGCGGCCCTGGTGAAGCGGCTTACGCTGACAGGATTGGGGCTCGCAGTCTTCCTGGTCGGCGCAAGCGTTACTTACCAGGCCTGGCGACGACACCAACTCGCCCTGCTCGCGATCACCCTGGTGGCGCTGGCAGCCTGCCTTGTGCCGGGCCTCGGGGTCGCAAAGAACAACGCCCGGCGCTGGATCGACCTCGGCCTGCCGATCGGCGTTCAGCCCTCGGAGTTCGCGAAGGTAGCGCTCTGCATCTGGGTCGCCGCCTATTGCGAGCGCAACCTTTCGGTCATGCGACGGCCCGTGCACGGCTTCCTGATCCCGCTCGGCGTTGTCGCTCTGGCGTGCGGTCTGATTCTGGCCGAACCGGACTTCGGCACCGCCATCATCACGGCGCTGGTCTGCTGTGCGGTGCTCTGGGTAATGGGCTCGCGGACCGTCTTCTTCCTGGCGGCGACGGCCGCGGCCACGCCCTTCCTTCAGCAGCTCGTCTTCGGCGTGCCCTATCGCATGCAGCGCGTGCTCTCGTTCCTGGACCCCTGGGCAGACCCGCGGGGAGCGGGCTATCAGCTCATCCAGTCCAAAATCGCCATTGCCACCGGCGGCGTCTGGGGCATGGGCCTGGGCATGGGCCGCCAGGGGGAGGGCTTTCTGCCCGCCGCACAGAACGATTTCATATTCAGCATCGTGGCCGAGGAGCTCGGCCTGATCGGCGCGGCGGTTGTCATCCTCGCATTCGTCCTGCTGATGTGGCAGGGACTGCGCGTCGCAGTGCGCGCGCGCGACCCGTTCGGCTTCGCCCTCGGGCTTGGGCTTACCTGCCTGCTGGGCCTGCAGGCAGCTCTTCACATAGCCGTGGTAACCGGCACGGTGCCGACCAAGGGGCTCAGCCTGCCCTTCATCAGCGCCGGGGGCTCTTCCCTGCTGGCCAGCATGTTCGCCGCCGGCATCCTGGTCAACATAGCTCGCTGCGAGGAAAAGCCCGACGACCATACGCTCAGGGACTGGCACGACGAAGTGCCTGAATACGAGGGAGTGGCAACGGCCTTCGCCCGCCGCGCCGGCGAAGCGGCATGGAGCATACTGCACGCCGCGGGAGCGCACCATGACTGAGACGACCCGTCAAGACGAGCTGCGCGTCCTGTTCGCAGGCGGCACTACCGGCGGCCACATGATGCCCGGCGCAGCCACCGCCGAGGCCGTCGGCGAGCTGCACCCCGACGCACGCTGTCTGTTCCTGTGCAGCAAGCGGCCCTCGGAGCGCCACTGCCTGAACGCCGTGGCCAGGTTCGAGACGGCATGCGTGCCGCAGACCCCGATCCATGGACGGCTCGACAAGCTGGCCTTCCCCGCCCGCGCCGGCGCCGCCGCGCAGAAGTGCCTGCACGTGTTCCGGCGTTTGCGCCCCCACGTCGTTGTCGGGCTCGGCAGCTACAACAGCGCCGTCCCCGTCTTGACAGCGCGCTGGATGGGCATCCCGACGGCGCTTCTGGAGGCGAACGCCGTGCCGGGCCGTGCCGTGCGCGCGCTGGCCCCCGTGGCGGACGTCACCTTCGTGCACTGGCGAGAGGCCGCCGCGCGCCTCCGCGCAAAACGCATTGTCGTCAGCGGCCTGCCGATTCGGAGCAATGTCCTCGCCGGCGACCGTCGCCGCGCACGCCGACGGCTCGGGCTGCAGACCGACCTGCCGCTGCTGCTCGCGATGGGCGGTTCGCAGGGCGCCCTGGCCCTGAACAGGACGCTGTTCGGCGCCCTTCGGCTCATGGCGCGAAAGGGGGTGCGCCTGCAGACGCTGCACCTGACCGGAGTCAGCCATCTGGCCGAGGCCCGAAGGGCGGGCCCCGCCGAAAGCATGCCCTACCGCCCCGTGGGTTTCATGGACTCGATGGGCGACGCCTACGCCGCCGCCGACTTCGTCCTTGCGCGCTCGGGCTCCACCGTCGCCGAACTCGCCGCGCTCGGCATGCCGTCAGTGCTCGTGCCCTACCCCTACGCCGCGCACGACCACCAGCGCGCCAACGCGCGCCTGCTGGCGCAGGATTGCGCGGCGATCCTCATAGATGAAGACGAACTCGACGAACCCCGCCTAGCCGACGCCCTGAGCGCGCTCGCCACCGACGCCGGGCTGCGTCGGCGCCTCGGGGAGCAGATCCGCCGCCGGGGCCGCCCCCGCGCCGCCCGCCGGGTGGCGGCGCAACTGGCTGACCTGGCCGGGTTCGCCGCAACGCCGGACCGAACAATGCGAACGCACCGGCTTCAAGCCGCTTGAAAGGGGATCGGTATGACCGAACTGAAGCAGATGAAAGCGCTGAATCTGACCGGTGAGCACTGGCACTTCGTCGGCATCCTGGGCAGCGTCATGCACCCGATGGCGAAATACGCCGTCCAGTGCGGCGCGACCGTCACCGGCTCCGACGTGCAGCCCTCGCCCGCGGCTGCAGAGCTGGCCGCCCTCGGCGTAACGGTCAACTTCTCGCAGGAGGGCCGTGACTTGCGCCCCGAGACCGACCTGGTGATCGCCAGCCAGGCCATCGGTGAGGACAACCCCGAGCTGCGCGCCGCCCGCCGGCTCGGCCTCTCCGTGGTGCGATACCCCGAACTGCTCGGCACCCTGATGGAACGCCAGAAGGGCATCGCCGTCTCGGGCACCCACGGCAAGAGCACGACCTCATCCATCATCGCCTTCATCATGACGCACGCCGGCCTCGACCCTTCGTACCTGATCGGCGCAGAAGTGCCCCAGCTCGACGGCGGATCGCACCACGGCAAGGGCGAGTTCCTGATCGCCGAGGCCTGTGAGTATAAGCGCTCCTTCCTCTGCCTCAGCCCGCACCTCGGCGTCGTCACGAACATCGACGTCGACCACCTCGACTACTTCTACGACATGTGGGACATCACCGAGGCGTTCGCCGACTTCGCCCGCGCCAGCACCCAGCAGGGCATGCTGGTGGCCAACGCCGACGACGCCAACACGCGCGCCATGCTCGAACACGCCGGCGTCGACGCCGTCACCTTCGGCATCGAGCAGAAGAAGGCCGAGTATCGGGCCGAGCGCATCTGGCGCGCCAAAGTGCACACGAACTTCGACCTGGTGCATCGGGGCAAGAAGATCGGGCGATTCAGCACGCGGCTCTACGGCACCCACAACGTGATGAACGCCCTCGCCGCCATCGCCGCCTGCCACAGCGTGGGGCTCGACTTCGAGCAGATCAAACAGGGGCTGGAGGAGTTCGAAGGGGCCGCCCGGCGCCTGCAACTGGTCGGCAACCCGTGGGACGTCGCCGTCGTCAGCGACTATGCCCACCACCCCCGCGAGATACGCGCCGCCATCGCCGCCGCGCATCAGCGCTTCCCCAAGCAGCGCATTTTCGTCATTTTCCAGCCCCACCAGCACAGCCGCACCCGACAGATGCTACAGGAACTGGCCGCTTCATTCGAGGATACCTGGGTCACCTATGTCTGCGACATCTACGCCGCGCGCGACAGCCAGGAGGACCGTCGCAGCGTCAGCGCGCAACACCTGGTGCGACAGATGAACCACATCGGCCTTCTGGCCCACTACGTGCCGGAGTTCCGCGACATCGAGGAGATCATCGTCGGCGAGGTCATACCCGACGACGTCATCCTCGTAATGGGCGCCGGCAGCGTATGGCAGGTCGCCGAGAACATCATCCCGCGCATCGCCGAGAAAGGACGCCGGCAGATTGCCGCCTGAGCCCATGGCAGAGCAGAGCGTAGAGCTGCGCGGACTGACCGCCCTGAAGGTGGGCGGAACGCCCCTGCGCTACTACCGTCCGAGCGACGAGCGCGAGCTGCGGCTCGCCCTCGCCGAATGCCGCAGGCACGGGCTCGGCTGGCGGGTACTGGGCGGGGGATCGAACCTGTTGGTGGACGAAGGCCCCCTCCCCTTCGCCGTCATCCACGTCCACGAGCCGGGCCTCGGCGGCATCCGGCGCGAAGGTGGCCGGCTGCTGGTCGGGGCCGGTACACCGACTGCCTCCCTGCTGGCCTTCTGCAGGACGGAAGGACTCGGCGGGTTGGAGTTCCTGGCCGGGCTGCCCGGCACCGTGGGCGGCGCCCTGGCTGGCAACGCCGGCGCCTGGGGCCGCAGCATAGGGGATGTGGTGCGCCGTGTCCGTCTGCTCTATGCAGACGGCGACGCGCGATGGCTGAGGGCCACGGAGCTGGGCTTCGGCTACCGACGTTCGGCCGTCGAGGCCAGCGTCATCACGCGCGCAGAACTCGCCCTGGAGCCCCGCGACCCCGCCCTGATCGCCCGGCAGATGGTCGCGTGCGCACGGCGACGGCGGCAGTCCGGCCATCCGATGGGGCAGTGCTCGGCGGGCTGCATGTTCAGGAACCCTCCCGGCGCGAGCGCCGGCCGGCTGCTCGACATCTGCGGCCTGAAAGGTCTGCGCATCGGCGGCGCGCAGGTTTCAGAGCGGCACGCCAACTTCGTGGTCAACAGCGGCAATGCCACGGCGCGCGAGATACTGGAGCTGATCGAACGTATGAAGGAGACCGTGCGGCGGCGGTTCGGAATCGAGCTGGAACTCGAAGTCCGGCACTGGCCCTCTCGTCCGCGGGTCGCCTGAAAGAAAGTCGTCAACGGATCGGAGGAGTCATGATATCTGTGCACGAACGCCGCGTCGCCGTGCTGATGGGCGGCTTCGGCGGCGAACGCAATGTCTCGCTGAAATCCGGCCGGGCAGTCGTCCAGGGGCTGCGCGACGCCGGACACAATGCCATCCCCTACGACGTGCAGGACGCCGGGCTGCCGGGGCTCCGGCGGATGCAGCCCGAGGTGGCCTTCCTCGCCCTGCACGGCACCTGGGGTGAGGACGGCGCCGTGCAGCAACTGCTCGAGCAGATGGACATCCCCTATACGGGCAGCGGCCCGAAGGCCAGCCGCCTCGGCATGGATAAGCTCGCCACCAAACGCCTCTTCGTGCAGCACTCCGTGCCCACACCCGATTACTTCACCATCCAGCCCGACGTGGTCGCTCAGGAAGCCGCCTTCGCCGCCCGCGACTTCGGCTATCCGCTGGTGCTCAAGCCCTCGGCGTCCGGCTCCAGTCTCGGGGTGGGCATCGTGCGTGAGCCCGGCCTGCTGCCCCGGGCGCTGGCCGCTGCGCGGGAACACGGCGAGGTGTTGCTCGCCGAGCGGCTGGTGCGCGGGCGCGAGTT
Organism: uncultured candidatus Brocadiaceae bacterium; assembly: GCA_964421565.1. GTDB lineage: Bacteria > Planctomycetota > Brocadiia > SM23-32 > SM23-32 > CAYQXJ01. The sequence goes on along the minus strand of CAYQXJ010000002.1, from coordinate 186,967 downwards.
CACCATCGGCGTGCTGGAGGGCGAGGCCCTGCCCGTGATCGAGCTGCTCGTCGGGCGCGAGTTCTTCGACTACCGGGCGAAGTACCACGACGAGAATACGCGCTACGTGCTGCCCGTCACCCTCCTGCCGACCATCTACCGCAAGGCGTGCGACTTCGCCGTGAGAGCCTACCACGCCATCGGCTGCCGACACTTGGCGCGCGTTGACCTGATGTACGGATGGGACGGCAGGCTCTACATCCTGGAGGTGAACACCATCCCCGGCTTCACACCCCGCAGCCTGCTGCCGATGGCGGCGGCCGCGGTCGGCATCTCCTTCCCCGAGCTCTGCCACCGCCTGGTGCTCGCCGCGTTGCGCGACGCCGCGCGCCGCCGTGCGCTGCGCCGGCCGGCCTGAACGGAAGGGAAAACATGGCGAAACGAAGCAAGAGCAGTAAAGATCGGCTCTCCCCGGCGTGGCGGCTGCTGGGGCGGCTGATGCTCTGGGCAGTCGTGGCAGCCGTTGTCGCTGGCGCCGGCTACGTCGGTGCGACGAGTGCCTGGCGCGCCGTCAGCCGGCGGCCCGAGTTCCAGTTCAATCCGCAGCAATTCCGGCTCAGCACGGCGCCCGCTTGGGTCGACGCCGACGCCCTGAGCCGCGAGCTGCGGGCGGAGCTGAGCGCGCTGCCGGAGCGCACCTCCATCTTCGAGCACGCGGCCGCCGCAGCCGTCTTCCACGAGCTGAGCAGCTCCCCCTGGCTGGAGGAAGTCGTCGCCGTGCGCCGGCAACTGCCCAACCGACTCTCCATACAGGCAACCTTTCGCAAGCCCATGGGGCTGGCGCGCTGGGAGCAGCGCAAGATCATGGTCGACCGTCACGGCTATCCCCTGCCGGATTCCCTCTTCCGCGCCCCACCTGAGTGGCACGGCGTGCGGATGCCGATCATCGCCGACCGACTGCTAAGCAGCCCGCCCCCCGTGGGCCGCCCCTGGGACGAGCCCCGCATCGCGCTCGGCGCACGGCTGACCGACTTCCTGCTCCGCAACGGCGTGCTCGGGGAACTCCACCTCGCCACCATCGACGTCACGGGCGTCGACCGCGGCAGCAGCGAACCAGACATCGTGTTGACCACCGCCCGGGGCACGCAGATCAAATGGGGCGCCTCGTCGCTCTACCCGGAGGTGGGCCTGCCGGCGCCCGCATTCCTGACTTCGGACGCCGAGAAGCTCCAGATGCTGCTGGCCAAGCTGTCCGATTATCCCCACCTGCGCGGCGTGGAGTACGTCGACTTGCGCTTCCACGGGAAGGTCTACTTCCGCGAGTCCGAGTCCGTGGCGAGCCCCCAGTAGGCGGCCCGGCCCACCGCCGGCGCTGTTCTCAATCCTCCGGGGTGACGGTCTCGTCGGGTTCGAGCCCGGCCGCGCGGTAGAGGTTGCGCCGCGTCTTCATGTCTCCGCGGTGCTCGCGGTTCGCGTAGTGCGCCACCTCCATCGCCACCTCCCGCGGCACCACGATCACGCCGTCGCCGTCGGCCACCACCACGTCCCCGGCGCTGACCGCCACTCCGCCGCAGTCGACCGTCTGCTGCATCGCGTCGAACCGCAGCCGCATCTGCACCATCGGTTGGACGCAACGCGGAGTCCAGAACGGCACCTTCTGCAGTATCACCTCGTCGGTGTCGCGGCAGCCGCCGTTGCTCACGTAGCCGACCAGGCCCTTGTTGATGCCACCCAGGGTGTTCGCCGAGCCCATCAGGCCCACCGGCAGCTCGCTCTGGTCGATGATCGCGAAATCGCCCTGCTCGATGCCGTCCATCCAGGGATAGGGGCATATCTCGCGGTAGTACCACCCGACGAACTCCTGCCAGTAGGCGTCACCGCGCTGGGTCGGCATCGGGCCGTCGTACTGCACGTAGCGGGCCGTGCGGGCGATACCGTGCGCGCGTGTGCGCCACAGGGGGCGGATCTGCGGCGACATGCTGCCCGTCCAGAAAAGGCCCATCGTGTCCATCCCGTCGCGCACGTCCGCGACGCGCACATTGGCGTAGGCTTCCAGCAGTTGTTGGCGTGTGGCTTCGGCCATGCCCGGCCTCCATCGGTTGAGGTGGTCGCTCTCAGCTACGAGGGCACAGACTACCACGCCCGGCGAGCGCTGTCACGGCGCGGGCGTCCGCCCTTCGGCGGGCACTACTGGCCCGCTTGCCTGGCGGCTTCGTCCGCGAGAGTGTCGGCGCGGGCGTTCTTCTGCCGGGGCACGTGCCGCACCGACCACCGGCCGAACCGCTCCAGCAGCGACATCGCCTGTGCGTGCAGAGGACGGAGCTTCGCGCTCTTGACGCGATAGTCGCCGTTGATCTGCCGGACCAGCAGCTCACTGTCGGCGCGCACCTCGATGCGGTGGACGCCGATCTCCAGCGCCTTCTGCAATCCGGCCAGGAGTGCGCGGTACTCGGCGACGTTGTTCGTGGCCCGTCCGACCGGCTCGCCCCACGCCAGCACCTCGCGCCCGTCGGCGGTCTCGATGACCATCCCCGCCCCGGCGGGGCCGGGGTTGCCCTTGCTGGCGCCGTCGCAGCGCAGCACGGCCTCGCCCCCGCGCACCTGATCGGCAAGGGCCTGTTCGGCCTGCGGGCCGAGCCCTTCGCGCAACTGGCGGAACAGTTCATCCACGTCCCGGCGCTCCGCCTCGGGCGCGTTCTCGTAGAGCCGGGCCCAGTCTATGGCTTCGTAGACGGCTTTCAGCAGGCGCAGCTTGTCCACGGTCACTCCTCGGCGCGTAGACGATAGGTGCGGGTGCCGAACTCGTAGGCGCCGGGCCCGCTCTCCCCGAACAGGTCGGGCTCCAGCCCGGTCTGATCGTGATAGGCCCCGGCGATCTCGCGCACGGCATCCTGCGCGGCGGCGTCGGCGAGTATGGCGACGGTGCCGCCGGAGCCCCCGCCGGTAATCTTCGCGCCGTATATGCCTGCCTCGGGCCCGCGGCGCCGGGCCAGGCGCACGATCAGGTCGGTCTCCTCGCAGCCCAACCCGCAGTTCCAGCCATAGGAGCAGTGGCTCGCATACATCAGCCCGCCGGCCTCCACCAGTGCGGTGCGCTCGCCGCTGGCGGCGCGATCCATGCAGCGGATAAACGTCTCGACGCGGTGGTTCTCCATTACCGGGTGGTCCGTGCAGGCGCGCACCGGATAGGTGGCCTGCGGCTCGACCGTCGTAACGGGGTCGGTCGTCTCGCACCAGGTTCTCAGGAACTCGGCGCCACTGATCCGCTCGGGCAGCAGGTGACGGTATTCGCGCAGGTATTCCTGCGGCGAGAGGTTGCACAGGTAGTGGTCCGCCTGGCTGACGATGCGCCCGCGCTTTTGCTTCTGTGACAGGATGATGCGCAGCCCCATGAACGCGGCGACCCGGGCGCGGGCATAGGCGCCGCCGCTGACCCTGTGCTCGACACGGCTGCTGATGCCGAAGACACGGACGCCGTCCGGCAGGGCGTGCTGTCCCAGCAGCTCGCAAGGTTCGGGCGGGCGGCTCACCGTGGGCTGGCACCGCATGGCGAGCAGCTTGCCGCTCTGCCCGGCGGCGCTGGTGACCTGGTCCATGATGCCGCAAGGAGCGCCGACGATGCGGTTCTCCACCCTCTGGCAGAGTTCCGCCAGGCGCACGGGCGGCAGGTCCTGACCGTAGTGGACGCTGAGGGCGAGCATGGCGGCCACCTCCAGCGCGGCGCTGCTGGAGACGCCGACACCGATCGGCACATCGCTCCACACCAGAAAGCTGCCCCCCGTCTCGAAGCGCATCACGCCCTCCGCCTGGAGCACCGGCACAACGCCAAGGACGTATGCCGCCCACGCGTCGTCGGCATCGCCGGCGAGGATGCGGCGCAGGTCGGAGTAGTCCTTAACCCCCCGGTCACCATGCAGGTCACCGAGCGAAATTTGGGCCAGATGAGGCACGCCCTCGGCATGCAGCCTGGCGCTGTGGGCGACCAGCAGGGCGTCGTCTCGGGCCTGGAAGGCCACGACGGCCGCCTGCCGCAGCGGCCCCTCGAACACGACCGAACCGCTGTAGTCCGCGATGCCGCCCATGCAATCAATGCGCCCGGGCGCCCGCGCCACGGTAATCGGGCTGTCCGGCGCAAATAGCTGCGGGCCGCAGCGCCCCAGGCATTGTTCGAACTGTGCGAGCAGAGCGCGCCCAGACTCCTTAGACTCGGCGATTAGTTCCATGCCATGCCGTAAACTGAGCCAGACCCCGGAACCAACAGACCACCAGCCTACGCGCCGGCAGCGCCCTTGTCCAACAGGCCCTCCTCACCGAAGCTGAAGTAGCTGTCGCGCCCCACGATCATGTGGTCGAGCACGGGTATGCCCACCAGCTCGCCGGCGCGGCAGAGCCGGGCGGTCAGCCGCCGGTCCTGAGGGCTCGGCTGCGGGTTGCCGCTCGGGTGATTGTGCACGAAGATGACCGCCGCCGCGCTCTCGCGGATGGCGTTCTTGAACACCTCGCGCGGGTGCACCACGCTCTCGCTCAAGGAGCCGACGGAGACCTGGTCCTCGCGGATGATCCGGTGCTTGATATCGAGCAACACGCTGACGAAAAACTCCTTCTGCCGCCCCGCCAGTTTCTCGCGCATGTAGTTGAAGAGCTGCGCGCTGCCGCTGATCGGCGCGCCGGCCGGCAGGCGTTCGCCGGAGTATCGGCGCGCGATCTCCAGCGCGGCTCGGATGCGGGCGGCCTTGGCGTCGCCGATTCCGTGGATGGCCTTCAGTTCACCCGGCGAGCACTGGGCGAGCCGGCGCAGGCTGCCGAACCTGCTCATCAACCGGCGGCCCAGGTCGATGGCCGTCTCCCGGGCGGAGCCGCCCCCGATGATCAGGGCCAGCAGTTCGGCCTCGCTAAGGGTCTCCGCCCCTCCGCGCAGCAGTCGCTCGCGGGGCCGTTCGGCCTCGGGCATGTCCTTGATGGTGGGCCGGCGATCGGGATAGGGGCACTCTTCCGCGACGGGGCATTCGCCGCAGCGGGGCACTTCGCCACATATGGCCGCGCCTTCCTCGTCGCTGCAGAACTCGGCGAGCACCGCCCGCACCCGCCCGACCGGCTCTGCGGCGGCCCGCGCCGCCTCGGCGAGGGCCTGCTCGGCCGAACGCGCCGCCTCCGCCCCGGAGGCCGTCCGATTCACCACGCCGAGCCGTTGGCAGAGACGCCCGAGAGAACGGCCGACCTGCGCCACGTCCCTCACCTCGGCGATGCCCGTGCCCGCAGAGCCGCCCTGCGCACGGAGCGCGGAGTAGATGCGGGCAAGCGGGTTGGCGTCGGGCTGAGCTGTCATTCGTCCACGCGGAAGGCTTCTACCTCGGAGAGGGGCTGTCGGTCCAGGTCGACGTGGCGCAGGTCGGGCCGCTCAGGCTGGATGAATGCCTGGATAGGGATCTCCTTGTTCAGCTCGGGGGCACCGAGGCGCAGCTCGACGCCGACGCCGGCCGCCGGCCGCTCCACCACGAGCCTTCGGGGAAAGAACGAGTCGTCCACCGGCGCGTAGCGGTCCAGTTCGACGCGTGTCAACAGGTCGCCGCGCACGTCGCAGCGGTCTATGCGGCGCACGACGCCGTTCAGCCGGTCTACCAGCACCCGGCGGTATGGCAAGCCCAGAACGCGCACCGTGAACAGGTAGCCCTGCGGCGTGGTGACCACGCTGCTGGAAGGCCAGGTGAGCCCGAGCGTCTCGGGCCCGGCGAACATGGTGCGCACCTCTTCCGGCCGCACCAGGTGCGGCAGCCGCGCGTAGGCACCCGGCCCCCCGGTGACCAGCTCGCCGGTTTCCGGCAGTACCAGGGCGAACTGCATGCCGATCGCGCGGAGGCTGAAGATCTGCCGCCCCACCTTCTCGGCGTTAAGCCAGAGGGCGGGCAGCCGCCGGTCGAAGGCGATGTGGCCGCCGAGGGTTGGGCTGCGGTCGGTGCCGTCTTCGGTGCGGGTGCGTATCACGAGCGAGATGTCGGGGTCCACCAGCGTGCTGAAGCGCTCTGCGCGGTCTCGCAACCGCGCGAGCGCCTCCTCGGGCGGCAGCGGCTCGGCGGGCACCCCGCGCAGGCCCGCGCAGCCGGCACACAGCAGCATGAGGAGCGCCGCGAGCGCAGCGCTCCGCCGGCTCCGGATGCCCTGGTCCCATCGGCCCCGTCGGCACGCACCGATCATGGGAACGGCCCCGCGTTGGGTCCATCCTGGTCCCTCCGGCGGTAGATCACGTTGACTCTGCGCCGGAACTCCCTGTCATTTTTGAGCGCGGCGGCGAAACGGTCAACCAGAATCGGGTCGAACTGCGTGCCGGAGCCGTCGCGCAGTTCGGCCATGATCTCATGTTCGCTCAGGGGCTTGCGGTAGGGGCGCCCGGCGGTCATGGAGTCGAAGGCGTCAGCGACGGCGAGGATGCGCGCCAGGCGGGGTATATCGTCGCCGCTCAGGCCCTCAGGGTAGCCCTCGCCGTTCCACCATTCGTGGTGATACTTGACGGCCTCGGCGATTCGCTCGGCGTTCTCGACGCTCTTGAGGATGGCGGCGCCAGCGACGGGATGGCGCTTGACGTCTTCATACTCGGACTCGGTGAGGCTGGCGGGCTTCTGCAGCACGTCGAGCTTGATGGCGAGTTTGCCCACGTCGTGCAGCAGGCCAGCGAGTTCGAGGTCGCGATTCATGGCGCTGTCCAGCCCGCAGAGCTCGGCCAGGGCGGTAGCGACGCCGGTCACGCGCTCGCTGTGGCCGTAGGTGTATTCGTCACGCGCCTCGATCATGTTGATGACGGTGCGCATGGCGTCGCGGAACAGTGATTCGACCTGTCGGCTGAGCTGGGCTCGGCGGATGGCGATGCCGGCCTGGTTGCCGATCGCCGTCAGCAGCTTCAGCTCTCGCTGGGTGAACGGTTTAGAGCCCATGATGCGGTCGACGTAGAGCACGCCGACCGAGCCCTCCGTGTCGCGCAGAGGCACGCACATGATGCTCTGAATGTGCTGGCTGAGTATGCTGTCGCTGATGTCGTGCTGAGTGGTGGGGTCGGCCATCAGCAGCGAGTCGCCGGTCTCGTAGCACTCGCTCACGATACTGCGGCTGAAGGTGTTGCGTGCGAAGGAGGGCAGCGAGTCGCGGTTGCGGCTGACCAGGGGCATCAGCACGCCGTTGACCTTCTTCGCCGTGATCAGGTAGCCGCGGTCCGCCTCGGCCACCTCCATCACGTTGTCCATGATGGTCTCGAGCAGTCGGTCCAGGTGGTGCTCGGCATTGACGCAGTTGATCACGCGGCAGACGGCGGCCAGCTCGCGCTCGACCTCGCTCGGCTCGGCCTGGGGCTCGGCCGGGGGATAGTCGAGCAGCAGCGAGGAGGGCATCCCGTCGCTGTGCTCCCTGATCTCCGTGCCGAAACCGACGTCGCCGTCGCCATTGAGCTTCAGGCGGGAACTCTCCTCGGAGATGCCGGCCTCCAGCACGAAGCGAAACTCGGCGTTGCCGACGGTTATGCGGTCGTGGTGGAAGAGGATCGCCTTGTGAATGCGGCGGTTGTTGACCCAGGTGCCGTTCTTGCTGTCCAGATCCTCTATGGTATAAAAACCGTTCTCGAACGAGATGCGGCAGTGAACGCGCGAGACCTTGCTGTGCGGAAGCTGAACTGTCGCACCCTCGCTGCGGCCCATCACCATCGGGCCGTTCGGATGGAGCGGTATCTCGTCGATCCCCTCCATGCCGACCACGGGTATCAGAGCGGCTTCCATGCGCGCTTGGGTCCCCTGCGTTTCGCGGCGGCGTGCCCTTCACGCGGGCGCACCATCAGTACAGTCCACAGCGGAAGCAAAAACGGTTCCGACATTATAGGACACGCCTTCGGCGCCATTCAACATGGAGCCCGTGCGGAAGGTGCCACAGCCCGCTCGGAGCCGCTGCGCAGCCGCCGGATGCCGGGGCGAACGCCGGCAGAATACCCGGGCGGACTCCAACCCCCGCGAACTCCAGCCACTGTCCGGCCAAGTCCGGGGAACCGTCCGGGCCAATTCACAGCCGAAAAACAAGTCACAACACAACGCGGAACGCGTGGCCGAAAGCAGCGCGAACTGCCATCTCCCCTCATACATCCCCAGACGCATGCACAGTCCCCGCAGGAGGGCCGCCGACC
>CAYQXJ010000002.1:73289-178733 GCA_964421565.1 uncultured candidatus Brocadiaceae bacterium | reverse complement strand
GCCGCCGACCGTGCGCTCACGGAATGTGCCCGTCTCCTTGTCCTTGACGATCAGCTTCCGGCGCCCGTCGGGCATGCGCTCTTCCTTGATGATAACCTCACCGTCGTGCTCACGGGCGGCGACGTGGATGCGCTCGGCGGGCTGGCCCGCGCGCCATTCGTCGAGTTCTACCGGCTCCCACTTCTTCGTCTCGGCGGAGCGGTAACATGCGTCCATTACGGCGTTTACGACGTAGCCATCGTAAAAGGTCTCCATCGGCTGACGGCCGTCGTCCATTGCGCTGAACATGTTGCTGAACATGTCGACGTAGCCGAGCTCGGCGACCTCGTTGCCGACGGGGAAGAGCCAGCCCTGCTCCACTTCTGCCTTCTCGGCGACGTAACCCTCGCGCGAGCCGGCGGTGAACACCTCGAAGCCGGTGCGCAGCCAGTGGTTCAGCCAGATGGTGCCCTCGGTGCCGCTGACCTCATCGCGCAGGTCCATGCCACCCCGGAAGGCCCAGCTTACCTCGAACTGGCCGATCGCCCCGCTCTCGAACCGGATCAGCCCGATGCCGTGGTCCTCGGCGTCGATGGGGTGCACCAGCGTGTCGGCCCAGCACATGACCTCGACGGGCCGGTTGGCCTTGCCGACGAAGCTGCGGATGATCTCGATGCAGTGGCAGCCCATGTCGACGATCGCGCCCCCGCCGGCGAGCTCCGCATCCCAGAACCAGGCGCTGTGCGGGCCGGGGTGCGTCTCGCGGCTGCGGACCCAGAGCGTCTGCCCGATCGCGCCGTCCCTCACCGACTGCAGCGCCTTGAGCGTTTTCGGCGTATAGACCAGATCCTCCAGATAGCCGGCGAAGACGCCCGCAGTCTCGACCGCCTCCAGCATCTCCTTAGCCTCCTCGGCCTTGCGCCCGAGCGGCTTGGTGCAGAGGACGGCCTTGCCGGCCCCGGCGGCCTTGAGCACGATGTCGCGGTGGAGGAAGTTCGGCAGGCCAACCACGACGGTGTCGGTCTCCGGGTGCTCGATCGCCTCGTCGAGGTCAATGGTCCAGTGCTTGAGGGACCAATCCTCGGCGAAGGAACGGGCGCTCTCCTCGGTGCGGGAATAGACAACGTGCACGCGGTCGCCGCCGCGCCCGCCGTTGAGGGTGAGGGTGTAGAACGTGCCGATCAGGCCAGTTCCGAGCAGCGATATGCGGTGCATGGCGCGCCTCCTGCAGGTGTATGACTCGTCGCGATCGTAGCGCGGTGGGATGGCGCGCGCAAGCACCCTGAACGGGTAATGGCCGGTTGGTGCTCGCGTGGGCGCGGCCGGCGTACATTGAAACGAAGCGTCCCGCACGGGGCGGGACGCTTCGAGATCAGGCCCTCAAGATGGCCAGCAGCGATGCTCAGCGCTTGCGGCGTCGCATGAAGGCGAGTCCGCCGAGGCTCAGCCCCAGCAGCGCCATCGTCGCCGGCTCGGGAACCATCGCCACGTTGAGGGAGGTCGTCTCCCAAGCGGAGCCTACGTCGTCCCGGATGCGAGCCATTCCGAGAGCATAAGTCTGGGCCTCGAAGACCAGATCGGCCAGGGCGTCGATGTCGGCCTGGTCGGTCTCATCATATGCAGTGCCCCCCGTGTCGTACGGCGGCGCTTCGTTATCAGTAGCCCACCAGGCGTGGCCCCACGTGCCGATGACGCCTTCGGCGTAATCCTCCCACTTGGTCGGCTGACTCCAGCCGACATTCGGACCGTCCAGAGCCCAGCCGCCATCGTACGTCCAATCATTGCCGTACCAGTCGATGACCCACTTGACCTCGAACCGACCGTCCAGAGCGGCGACGGTCTCGCCGGGAAGCCAGTAGATCCAGTGAAGGCGCTTGCCGAGGTCGCCGGTGCTATAGACGATCTCGTCGTACGGGGTCATCAGGGTCGTGCCGGGGTGGTCGCCCGTGCGCATGTTCGTGAATGTGCCGTCGACCACATCGGCCTTCGCGGCCGTCCACCAGGGGTCCCAATCCGATGAACCATACGCATTAGGAGCCGAGTCGACGTAGAGTTCGAGCGCGCCGACGGGCGCGCAGACAATCAGGGCTAGCAGAACGGCTAACAGCGCCAAGTATCCTTTTCTTGGCATATTCTCTTTCTCCGCACATGATAAAGGCAATTCGGTGGCGTGCATCGAGCCCGGATGGGCAACACGCCGCGCCCGGTTAGCCTGGCCGTCAATCATGCCGGCAAGAACCGGCGCGAGCTCGCACACCATCTCGGCAGAAAACGGGCGTATTTGGGCTGGCGGTCACCTCCTTCCCGGACTCACGTACACATGCTCTTCGATCGAGGGGGCAACGGCACCCCGGCCGCGCGGCGCAACGAACTGTCTGGCCCCTGTAAGCCGACAGCGCAACTGCCCATCGCACGTCACAGCAAAGCCCATACTACGCAGCAAAGACAGGGCCAATGCCTCCTCGGCGGACGCCATCTCGCCCCGGTTCGGGCCTAAGCCCTTGGGCCGCAAGCACTAAGCCCGACGGGGAAGGGGGCGCGCCCTCCGGTCGACGCCACCGACCGCGCGGCGTTGTGTTGAAGTCCGTGAACACTCGTTCGCCCGTTCTGATGAGTTCACTCAACACTTCCTGCCGTCCTGTACGCACGTGATGGACCGCCACTGCCGCTGCTGCCCGAGTGCGCCAGCGCCCTCTGGCAGCCCTGCCGGTGCCGATGCCTGTGCGGTTCCGACCGTGGTTTTGAACACGCAGCGCCGTTCGGGTAGAATCCGGCTTGTTGCCTCTGCCATTGCTCACCGGAATCTGCACAGATGACCGTCCACGCCCTCAACCTCCAGCAGCTCATCCTCAGGCTTCAGGACTACTGGGCCGATTACGGCTGCGCTGTCCTGCAGCCGTACGACGTCGAGGTTGGCGCGGGCACTTTCAACCCGGCCACCTTTCTGCGGTCGCTCGGGCCGGAGCCCTGGAAGGCGGCCTACGTGCAGCCCAGCCGCCGCCCCACTGACGGGCGTTACGGCGAGAATCCGAACCGCATGCAGCGTTACTACCAGTTCCAGGTGCTGATCAAACCCGCACCCGCGGACAGCCAGCAGGTTTACCTGAAGAGCCTTCGCCGCCTGGGCATTGATCTCGTAGCGCACGACGTTCGCTTCGTCGAGGATGATTGGGAATCCCCCACTCTCGGCGCGACGGGCCTGGGCTGGGAGGTCTGGCTCGACGGAATGGAGATCACGCAGTTCACTTACTTCCAGCGCGTCGGCGGCATCGACCTCGACTCGGTCTGCGTGGAGTTGACGTACGGTCTGGAGCGGATCGCCATGTTCGTGCAACAGGTCACAAACGTTTTTGAGCTCGAATGGGTAGAGGGGTTGAGCTACCACGAGATGCACCTGCAGGACGAGGTGGAGTTCAGCCGCTACAACTTTGATGAGGCCGACGTGGAAATGCTGCTACGCAGCTTCGAGATGCAGGAGGCCGAATGCAAGCGGCTTCTGGAGAAGGGCCTGGTGCTGCCCGCATGCGACTACGTGCTCAAGTGCAGCCACACCTTCAACCTGCTCGACGCACGCGGTGCGATAAGTGTCGCGGAAAGAACCAGTTACATAGGTCGCGTGAGGGACATGGCGCGCCGCGTCGCGCAGGGATACGTCGCCCTGCGTGAACGGCTGGGCTTGCCCCTGCAAGGGGAACGGTAGCGCAGGTCAGCGATGGGGCGCACGGCCACGGCCCGGCGTGCCCGGCGACCTGAAGTGACGCCCATGGTCGCCTGAAGCGCGAAGGTCGGTCCAAGGGGCATGCGGCTGCCTTACATGCTGCGTCCCACGGCCTCCGCCACCAGCGCAAGCTCCGCCATGAGCTGAGCGAACTGCCCGCAGTTCAACGTCTGCGCACCGTCTACCAGCGCCTGCTCGGGATGCGGATGCACCTCGAGCAGCAGCCCGTCCGCGCCGGCTGCCACGGAGGCCTTGGCTACCGGAGCGACCAGGCTCTGCACACCGGTGCCGTGGCTGGGATCGGCGATCACGGGCAGGTGCGTCACCTGCTTCAGATAGGCGATGGTGCCGACGGAGAGCGTGAAACGGGTGTGGTCCTCGAAGGTGCGGATTCCCCGACAGCAGAGCATCACCTGGCTGTTACCTGTCTTGAGGATGTACTCGGCCGCCAGCAGAAACTCGTCCACCGACGCACTGATGCCGCGCTTCAGCAGCACGGGCTTGCCGGCCCGTCCTACCTCCGTGAGCAGCATGAAGTTCTGCATGTTCCGCGCGCCGATCTGCAGCACGTCCGCGTACTCGGCCACGAGCCCGACGTGATGCTCGCTGAGCACTTCGGTGCAGACGGCGAGGTCGAGGTGGTTACCGGCTTCGCGCAGTATCTTGAGGCCCTCCTCCTGGAGTCCCTGGAAGGAGTGCGGACTTGTGCGCGGCTTATAGGCGCCGCCGCGCAGGCCGCTCGCCCCGGCCGCCTTGACGGCCTCGGCAATGTCGAGCGTCTGCTCGAAGTCTTCCACCGCACAGGGACCGGCGATCACCTGCACCTTCTGTTCGCCGACGGTCTGGCCGTCCAGTCGGATAGTCGTGGCGCCGGGCGACGCCTCTCGGCTGGCCAGCTTGTAGGAGCTGAGGATGGGGATGATCCTCTCAACGGCGGGGGCGGCCCGCCAGGTCTCGACCGGGGCGTCACGCTTGTCCCCGATGGCGGCGATGACGTTGCGCTTCTCGCCGCGCAGCAGCACAGCCTCCAGCCCCGCCTGCTCAACCTTGTCCACCATCGCCTGAACGTCTTCCTCGGCCGCCTCAGCTTCCATGACGATAATCATCTCCGTCGCTCCTGCTCCTGTGTCCGCGCATGGGTTGCCTTAGTCTTCGCGCCAGGCCCATGAAAAAAGCCCCGAAGTCGGCTGACTTCGGGGCTTGATGGGCTCAAGCAACCAGGCTATGGCCTGGCGTCAGCCTCCCGCAGAGCGATAAAACCAAAAGTAGAAGCGCGCAGCCGGACCGTAGACAGCCGCCGCGGCAGCCCCGATCCGGCACTGACCTGTAAGTGTGCGCAACTCCACTTTCCCGCTCCGCAGGGAGACGTGCATTCCAACCGCCATAATGATACCCGGCCGCTTGCCTTCCGTCAAGCGCACCGAACAGCATAATCAGCGGTGGCGGGTGCGCCTCGTGCCGTTGAACGCGTCACGAGGGCAACCTATACTTCACTTCGTCAGCCATCGCTATCTCGTCCGAGACGAGAGTTGCCCCCCTGGAGAGAACACGTGAACAACCGCGAACGCCTGCGCGGGATCCTGCACTACGAGCCCTGCGACCGCATGCCCGTTGTGCACTTCGGCTACTGGCGCGAGACGCTGCAGAAGTGGGTTGCTGAAGGGCATCTGACGGAGGATAAAGTGCGCGATGCACCGGACGGCAGTGAGAAGGAGCGGGCCTTCTCCTCCCGGCTCGGGTTTGATTTCAACTACCATTCAGTCGTCCAGGACCGTTCCGACGCCCTTGGTATGCTCTTCCCACCCTTTGAGCGAGAAACCGTGGAAGAGCTGCCGGACGGCGCGCTGAAAGTCCAGAACAAGTACGGCGTGGTGGAGCTGGTGAAACCCGGTGTGCGTTCGATACCGACCGAGTTCGACCACCTGCTGAAGGACCGCGCCTCCTGGGAGGAGCACTTTCTGCCCCGCCTGCAATACAGCGAAGAGCGCATAGACGCAGACCGCCTCGGCGAACTGGCCGAACGGGAGCCCGAGCGCGAAGAGCCCCTAGGCCTGCACTGCGGCAGCCTCTACGGCCAGCTACGCGACATGATGGGGCTCGAGGCGATTACGTATCTATCCGTCGATGACGAGCCACTGCTCGACGAGATGATCGAAACCGTCGGTGAGCTCTGCTACGGCCTGACGGAGAGATTCCTGGCGTCCGGTATCCAGTTCGAGTTCGCGCACTTCTGGGAGGACATCTGCTTCAAGAGCGGCCCCCTGGTTGCGCCCGGACTCTATGCCGAGAAAGTTGGCCCTCACTACCGGCGCATCACCAACCTGGTGAACCGCCACGGCATCGACATCTGCTCGCTCGATTGCGACGGAAAGATCGACGTCCTGGTTCCCACCTGGCTCGAAAACGGCGTGAACACCATGTTCCCGATAGAAGTAGGCACTTGGGGGGCAAGCATCAGGCCCTGGCGGGAACAGTACGGGCGGGAGCTTCGGGGAGTAGGCGGCACCGACAAGCGCATATTCGCGAAGGACCGCGCGGCGGTCGACAAGGAGATCGAGCGGCTGAAGCCCCTGGTCGAGCTCGGAGGCTATATCCCCTGTGTGGACCACCGCATACCGCCGACAGCCGAGTGGGATACCGTTTCCTACTACTGCGAGCGCATGCGCGAGAGTTTCGGTTGAGTTCGGCCGATTCACTGCACCAGTACGGTGCGCACCCGCATCTCTGTGTCGTCGCTCTCTTCCAGAATCGCTTCCTGCGCCGCCGTTGCGCTCAGCACGTCGCCCAGCGCCTGCTTTAGCGCCCTGAGCTTTGATATCGGCGCCGCGACGGCGAGCCGCTCGACGGGTGCTCGCAAGCTGAGGCGGGCCTCCGTCTTCGCGCGGCGAACCTCGGCGACGACTGCAGTTGCCACCTCGAACACGTCGGGGTCAGCCCCGGGCGAGCGCAGGCTCTCAGCCGCAGGCCACTGGGCACGGTGCACTGAGCAACCCTTGCCCACGAGCCAGGACCAGACCTCCTCTGTGATATAAGGCAAGAACGGAGCAAAGAGGCGAAGCACAGCCGACAGCGATAGTCGCCAGGTTGCCAAGGCCGACGGATCCCCGCCGTAGGCGCGCGCCTTCGTCAGTTCCAGGTAGTCGTCGCACAAGTTCTTCCAGAACCACGCCTCGACCTCCTCCAGCGCCGCCGCAGTCTCGAATGCCTCCATGTGCGCCGTTGCCCGCACTACCACCTCTCCGAGTAACGCCAGGTGTGCCCTGTCGAGCGGGTAAGAGATTGCCTGTGCCGGTCGGCTCCTCTGCCCCTCGGAAGGAAGCCGTCCCACAATCAGCTTGCCGGCGTTGAAGAGCTTTGTGACCAGCCGCTTGCCGATGCGGAACATGCCTTCGTCGTAGGCCGTATCGGCGCCGAGACGCGCGCGCGCGGCCCAGTAGCGGACGGCGTCCGCCCCATATTCATCGATCATGCCCTCGGGCGTGACCACGTTGCCCTTTGACTTTGACATCTTGTTCCGGTCCGGATCGACCACCCAGCCACTGATGGCGATGTTGCGCCACGGCACGCGGCCGTCGAGCATGTAGGCCCTCGCGATAGTGTAGAAAGCCCACGTGCGGATGATCTCGTGTGCTTGAGGGCGTAAGCTCATAGGATAGAGCTTTCGGAAACGGCCCTCATCGCGCGCCCAACCCGCAGCGATCTGCGGCGTCAATGAGGACGTAGCCCAGGTGTCAAGCACGTCCGTTTCTGCCGTAAAACCGCCCGGTCGGCCGCGCTGCTCTTCTTCGAACCCGGGCGGGGCCTGCGCCATAGGATCGACCGGCAGCTGCTCGGGTCCTGCCCAGATCGGCTCGTCGTAAAGCGCTTCTTCGGAGTTGCTTAGCGGATACCAGACGGGTATCGGTACGCCGTGGTAGCGTTGCCGGCTCACGCACCAGTCATACTTAAGACCCTCGACCCAGCGTTCGTACCGCACAAGCATGTGCTCGGGATGCCAGCGGATCCGGCGGCCCTGTTCAATCAGCGCTTCGCGCTTATCGACGAGACGAATGAACCACTGACGTGTGGGCAGTATTTCGAGCGGCCGCTCGCCCTTTTCATAGAACTGGGCGAAGTGCAGCATGTGGCGGGGTTTACCCTCGAGGGGTGGCCGCGCGGCGCCGTCTGGTGCGCTCTGTGCGCTGGAGAGCAACGCGACCATTCGCGTTCTCGCCTCCTCTGCCCGTAGTCCCCTCAGACGGGCATGGATCCGTTGAGCCCGCTCAGGGCGCCTGGACTCCCATCCCGGGCAACGCCAATCCGCAGATACAATGCAACCATTGCGTCCCATGATAAGGCGCGTCGGCAGATCGAGTTCCCGCCACCAGGTCACGTCGGTGGCGTCACCGAAGGTGCAGACCATTACCGCCCCAGTGCCCTTGTCAGGCTCAACGAGTGGGTGCGCCAGTATCGGAACTTCGACGTGGTAGCCCGGTGTTATCGCTATTCCACCGATTGCCCGCTTGTAGCGGGCATCCTGAGGATGGACAACGACGGCCACACACGCGCCAAGTAGTTCGGGACGCGTGGTCATGACGTGGAATGAACCGCCAGCCGCAAGGGCAAACCGAAGCCGGAACGCCAGGCCCTTCACTTCGCGGTCCTCCACTTCCGCCTGGGCGACGGCGGTCCCAAAATCGACATCCCACATAGTTGGAGCGGTGGCAGCGTAGACCTCCCCTTTACGCACCAGGTCGAGGAAGGCAAGCTGACTGACACGCCGGCTGCTCTCATTGATGGTGGCATAGGTCTGCGCCCAATCGACGGAGAGCCCAAGGCGCCGCCACAGTTCCCCAAACGCCCTTTCGTCCTGCTCCGTCACGCGGGCGCATAGCTTTATGAAGTTCCGCCGCCCGACGGGCACGGGCTCCGCCGTCTCGGTATCCGGGGCGAACCCGGGCTCGTACGGAAGCTCTGGATTGCAGCGGACGTTCATAAGCTGCTGCACGCGCCGTTCGGTGGGCAAACCGTTGTCGTCCCAACCCATGGGGTAGAAGACATTCAACCCTCGCATGCGCTGGTAACGCGCAGTCAGGTCGGTGTGCGTGTAGCTGAAGACGTGTCCGACGTGCAGCTCGCCGCTGACCGTCGGAGGTGGAGTGTCGATGGCGAAGACGAGCCTCTCGGCGTCGGGGACATAGCGGTAAACGTCGCTATCGGCCCAGTCGTCGGCCCAGCGCGCCTCTGTGGCACGCGGATCGTATTGCTTGGGGGGAACCTGTCTCGGGGGCATCAGCCGTTTCTCCGGTGTGGTTTGCGCGGGCGGGTACATAAAACAGACGCCTGGCGACGGGCCGCCGCCCGCCCATGGCGCCTGGTATGAGCCTTGCCCGGCCGACGGTCACGGACGGCGGGCGCGCCACGGGCCGACGCGGCCCGGTGGTACTGCTACGGCTACGCGCCTCGCACGGAATCGGTGACCGAAGTCAACCATGTCTGATGCCCCCTTCTAACGACCCTATTCTATGCGCCGCCGAGTCCGTCGTCAAGCTTCACTCGAGCAGGGCCAGGTTATCGCGGTGCACCACTTCGTCGTAGTACTTGTGTCCCAGGACTGCCTCGATCTCACCCGTCTGCCGGCCCATGATGCGCTTTACGTCAGCGCTTGAGTAGTTGCTGAGACCGCGGGCGATTTCATGCCCCTCATGGCACTCGATGCACACTACGTCTCCCTCATCGAACCTGCCTTCGACAGACGTGATCCCGATTGGCAACAGGCTCTTGCCGCGCTCGATCAGGGCGGCAGCGGCGCCGCCGTCCACCCGGATCGTGCCCTGCGGACGACTGGTGAACCGTATCCAGCGCTTATAGCTGCTCAGCTTACCGGCTGAGGGCAGAAACAGGGTTCCGACGTTATGCCCCTCGAAGAGACGACGCAACACCTGGGGGTCGCACCCATCGGCAATGACCGCCGCCTCGCCCGCGCGGGTCGCGATGTCCGCCGCTTCAATCTTGCTCCGCATGCCGCCCAGACCCGCCGCACTTGTCTCGCCGTACGCGAGGCTCCGCACTTCGTCATTTACCTCTTCGACCACGTCGAGAACACGCTGTTGCTGTCCCGGTTCGGGCCGGGCCGCATACACGCCGGGCACGCTGGTCAGAAGCACCAGCAGCTCCGCGCGAACCATGTGCGTAACCAGCGCGCTGAGCAAGTCATTGTCCCCAAAGCGGATCTCGTCCGTACTTATGGTGTCATTTTCGTTGACGACCGGCACGCACGGCAGTTCGAGCAGGGCGTGCAACGTGTTGCTGGCGTTAAGGTAACGCGTGCGATCGTCGAAGTCCTCGCGCGTAAGCAACACCTGAGCGGCGTGCAGCCCGCAATGGCGCAGGTGGCGCTCATAGTGGGCGACCAGCTTACCCTGCCCGACGCTCGCGGCCGCCTGCAATAGGGGCATGGTGGCCGGGCGAGAAGCCATGCCCAACTCACCCATGCCGGTGGCGATGGCCCCGCTGCTAACGAGCACCGGCTTTCGGCCGGTCTCGGCCAGCCACGCGACCTGCTCGGCGATGGCGCAAACACGCTCATCGTCCACCGCTCGGCCCGGAGGCGCCAGAACGTTGCTGCCCACCTTCACAACCACCGTGCGAGCGGAGCATATGTGGGTCTGGCGTAGCTGAGCTGTGCCGTCCATAGCCAACATGGTAGCCGTTTGTGCATCTCCGTTACAGTGCAACCACCCCGGTCACGCAACCAGTGCCAGACACCTGAACCGTCGCCACAACAACTGTTCCGCTTTGCATGTGAAGTAGAACATGCCAGAATAGCGGAAGATCGGTTCGCGAACGCAAATGTTCCGGGGGCAACCATGGCGAAGAAGACCGTTCATCTCGGCGCTGTCGGCTTTGGCAGCTTCTCGCAGTTTGCCCTCCGTCATTTCACTCGCCTGCCAGGCGTCGAGCTTCGCGTAGTCGCCGACGCTGACCCCGATGCTGCACATGCTGCCGAGGTCCACTTCGGCGCGCGGACGGTATCCTCAGCAGAAGAACTGGTGGCAGACCGCAACGTCGACCTGGTGTATATCGCCACGCCGCCCTTTCTACATCATCGGCAGGCCATGCTCGCGCTTCAAGCAGGCAAGCACGTGGTTGTTGAGAAGCCCCTTGCTCTCAGCCTGCCAGAGGCCGACAGGATGCTGGAATCTGCAGCAGAGCGGAACGCCCTGCTGGCGTGCAACCTGATGCAACGCTACAACCCTCTCTACGACGCCGTCCGCCGCGTTGTGCGCGACCATCTTCTCGGCGAGCCGCTGCACGCGTACTTCGAGAACTACGCCAAGGATGAGCCCCTGCCGCCGGAGCACTGGTTCTGGAACCGTGAACTAAGCGGTGGCATATTCATCGAACACGGTTTGCACTTCTTTGACATGCTCGAAGGCTGGCTCGGACCTGCCAGGGTCGAGTCGGCTCAGCGCTGCGTGCGCCCGGGCACCAATATTGAGGAGGCGGTGCAGTGCTCGCTCCGTTACGCCGGCGAGGTAACCGCACACATTTACCACGGCTTCCACCAGCCTGAGCGCCTCGACCGCCAGGAACTGCGCCTCGTGTTTGAGCGCGGCGACGTGACGCTGGCCGGTTGGATCCCGACGGCTTTCCGCCTGAAAGGCATCGTGGATCGTGAAACAGCCCGACGCCTGAGCCAGGCGTTCCCTGGAGCGGTTTCGCGAACGGTTGAGTCATACGGGGGCGAAGAGCGTATCTGCACGGGGCGCCACAAGCGACTGGAGGTTGATGCCATGGTCGAGCTGACGGGGGGCACCGAACAGGATAAGGACGAACGCTACGGCGAGCTGCTCATGGCCATGCTGAGCGACCAGGTGGCATGGATAAGAGACAGAGCCCACCACCGCCTGGTAACGGCCGAGGATGCTCGCAGAGCCCTGGCAACGGCGATCGAGGCAGACCTGTTGGCGCGGGAAGGAGACGAACGGTGACTGCGACGCGCCGGCAAGCCACGTGTGTGCTCCGCCCTCAAGATGTAAATCCCTCGAGGAATAACTTTGAGGTCTGTGGCGTCTTCAACCCCGGGGCTGCAATCGTCAACGGCCAAATCGTCCTCGCGGCGCGCGTGGCCGAACAGCCGGCCGAGCAACGCCCCGGCCAAGTGGGACTCCCGCGGTGGGACCCGGGACGGGGCACCGTGGTAGATTGGATGCGGCAGCAGGATGTTGAGCATGAGGACCCACGAGTGGTACGGGTCAAGTCAACCGGCGCACTACGCCTGACCTTTCTTTCGCACATTAGAACCTATCGCAGTTCGGACGGCACAAGCTTCCAGGAGATCGCGGCAGGGCGCCTGGTTCCGCAGATGCTCTACGAGGTCTACGGCCTGGAAGACCCCCGCATAACCCACCTGGATGGGCGCTACTATATCACCTACGTTGCCGTCGGCCCGCACGGCGCCGCAACCGCTCTTGCCTCTACATTGGACTTCAGAGGGTTCGAGCGACACGGCATCATCTTCCCTCCTGAAAACAAGGATGTAGTCCTCTTTCCAGAACGCATCGGCGGGCGCTATTTCGCCGTGCACCGACCCAACCCCAGGATGCATTTCTCACCCCCCGGCATGTGGCTCGCCAGTTCGCCGGACCTGCTGAACTGGGGACAGCATGAACCGCTATGTGGCGGGCACGCGGAGTGGGAGCGCGGCCGCACCGGCGCAGGTCCACCTCCATTGCCGACTGAGCACGGGTGGCTGTTGCTGTACCATGGCAAGGCGCCCGACCCCAGGCCCGGCGTCGTTGGACCCTACTCGGCGGGCGCCCTCCTCCTTGACCTTAGAGACCCCTCGCAAGCCCTGGCACGCTCGCGCGAGCCGGTGATGACACCCGAAGCCGAGTTCGAGCAGGCGGGTTTCGTTCCCGGCGTCGTGTTCCCCACGGGCGTCGTGAGTCGAGGCGACCGACTGCTCATCTACTACGGGGCGGCCGATAGGTACACAGGCCTGAGGGAGTTCAGGCTTTCGGACCTATTGGATGCCGTGCATTAGGTAGGTCAGCCGCCCACCTCACGGATCAAGGTGCGCAGCCGCCCGGCAAGCCCGGGCCCATCGAGCCCGAGCATGTCGAACTGCTGCGCCCGTGTTGCGTGGGCCACGAACTCAACGGGAACACCTGCCAGCCTCACATGCTCAGAGCACACCCCACGCCGGCTCAACAGTTCCAGCACCGCAGCGCCGAAGCCACCCGCCACGCAATGGTCTTCCGCGATGATGACCGCCGGGTGCTGCCGAACCACATCGGCCAGCAGGTCCTCGTCCAGCGGTGCCGCAAAGCGCGCGTTGACAACTGCCACCTCGATGCCGAGCTCCTCCGCCAGAATGCGGGCAGCGACAAGTGCACGCGGCACGGTCGCGCCGAAGGCGATGATCGCTCCATCGGCGCCTTCACGGCAGAGCTCGCCCTCCCCAACGCCAAAGTCACATTTGTCGTCGCCCGCTCTCGGAGGCACGTCCTCACGCGGGTAACGAATCAGCGAAGGCTTGTCCATGGAAAGAGCCAGGCCGAGCATGTGAACCAGTTCGGCAGCGTTGCGGGGCGCCATGACGGTCAAACCTGGAACAGCGCGACAGTACCCGACATCATAGAGCCCGTGATGGGTCGGTCCGTCGCTGCCCACGAGACCGGCCCGGTCAACGCAGAAGACGATGGGGGCCTCCTGCAAGGCAGCATCGTGGTGAATCTGGTCGAAGGCGCGCTGCAGAAACGTAGAGTAGACCGCGAAAACGGGCCGAAGCCCACCGCGCGCCAGCCCACTGGCCAGGCCAACCGCGTGCTGCTCGCAGATACCCACGTTGTAGTATCGGTCGGGGAACCGCTCCGCGAATTGCGTCAGGCCCGTTCCGTCCGGCATAGCCGCCGTTATGGCCACTATGCGCTCATCGCTTTCGGCACGTTCGCAGATGGCACGGCCGAAAACCTGCGACCAGGATGGTGGGCCTTCAGCCGGACTCTCCAGGCTTAGCTGCTCGCCATCGAGGTCGAACCGTTTGCTGCTGTGCCAGCGAGTGGGGTCCTTTCGGGCAGGTTCGAAGCCACGGCCTTTCTCGGTCAAAACGTGCACCAACCGCGGCCCCCGGAGCATCCGCATGTGGCGAATGGTGCTGACCAGCTCCGGCAGGCTGTGACCGTTGACGGGACCGTAGTAGCGAAAGCCCAGGTCCACGAAAAGGCCGCCCGGTGTGAGCGCCGTCTGAATACCGTCGGCGACCTTGCCCACGAAACCTTCGAACGTCTCGGCTACAAGGGGCAGGTGAGCCACCAGGTCCTGCAACTCCTGGCGAGCTTCGGTGTAAGGCTTGCTGGTGCGCAGTCTGCTCAGGTAGCGCGCAATCGCACCCACCGAACGCGATATGCTCATCTTATTGTCGTTCAACACCACCAGCAGATCGCGCCCGCTGGCTCCGGCATGGTTGAGCGCTTCGAACGCCATGCCACTGGCCACCGCTCCGTCGCCAATGACCGCCACGACGTCCCGCTCGCGACCCAGCGTAGCGTCGGCACAGGCAAGGCCCAGCGCGGCGCTGATGCTCGTGGCCGTGTGGCCGAAGTGGAAGGCGTCGTAGCAGCTCTCCCGCCAGTCGGCAAAGCCGCTGATGCCCTCACGCTGGCGCAGCGTTTCGAACTCCCGGCGCCGCCCGGTGACAATCTTGTGCGTATAAGCCTGATGGCCACAATCCCAGACCAGCCGGTCCACAGCAAAATCGTAGCAGTAGTGCAGAGCCAGCGTTAGCTCGACGACTCCGAGGTTGCTGGCCAGGTGGCCGCGGTTGGTGGAGACCACGCGGATGATAAGCTGCCTGATCTCCTCTGCCAGCTCATCCAGTTGATCAATGCTCATCCCCCGGAGGTCGGCCGGCTCGCTGATGCGGTTCAGCAGTGAACTCATTGTGCCCTTCTTACATAAAACCCTTGGCCCAAAGGCACGCCGACGCCATCAGGCTCATCCATCAGTGCTCTGGCCGAACTGCTCGCGGAGCGCCCGCACTATCTTGCAACGCGCGCTCTCCAGGCCCTCCATGACCTCGCAGCCCGCCGCGTGTGTGTGCCCCCCTCCGCCGAAGGAGCGGGCCACGGCACAGACATCCACCCTTCCCCTGCTGCGCATGCTGACCTTGGTGTAGTCGCAGTCAGGCATCTCTTTCAGTAACGCCGACGCTTCCACCCCGCGCACCTCGATGGGTATGTCCGCAAAGCCTTCCGTGTCAATCGGGCCGAGCCCTGTCTGGGCGAACATATCGAGTGTTACCGCCATGGTGGCTATGCGCCCGGAGGCGTGAAACTGCAAGGTGCCGGTAGCCATGTGACGCAGTCGCATCTGCTGCTGAGTAGGCGAGAAGAAGAGCTTTTGGACCAACTCGTGCGGGCGAACCCCCGCCTGGACGCAGTCGGCACAAGTGGCAAATGCCGCCGAAGTAACATTCTCATGTGAGAACTGCCCGGTGTCGGTGACTACGGCGGCGAAGAGACATTCTGCGATGGGGCGGTCTATGCGCACACCCACGGCGCCGAACAGGTGGTGTACCATCTCCCCGCACGAGCTGGCCTTCACATTCACGTAGTTCAAATCGCCAAACAGCGTATTCGACGCGTGATGGTCTATGTTGATGGTGTATCCGCCACCGTTCAATACCCCCCCCAGTTCACCCAGGCGACCGACGTTCCCACAGTCAATGACTGCCAGGTGATAGCGCTCCGGCAGCGCCGCGGCATTTGTAGCGATGTGTTCTGTGCCTGGCAGGAAGTCGAACGTCGTCGGCGTGGGCGGCTGAAGGGCAACGCAGCACTGCACTCCGGCGCTGCGCAGCGCATGCCACACGGCGAGCGATGAGCCCAGCCCGTCGCCGTCGAGCCGCACGTGAGAGGTGATCACTACCGGCCGCCCATCGGTGAGGGCGTTCCATACTTCGTGGAGACCTTCCTCAGTCACCTGTTGTGCTCTCGGAGGCATGGGCCGACCCGTTGCCGAAAAAAAGCTCCGCGCAGGTTAGCGTTGTGCGCCGACCTGCGCGTATTGCGAAACCCGTGGCCGAACACTTAGCGCGCTTGCCAGCCGGCCCGCCCGCAGGACTGGCGAATGAGTTCGACCAGGGCCTGAGCCCGCAGGTACTGCGGGGACTGCGAGGATGAAGGGGCCGCCGAGATGCGGGCGCGCCCGGCTTCGAAGCCGAATTGGGGATTAAGCTGTCCCCCACCGCGCCCAGCTCCGCCGCGTGCGCCCTCTGCGGTGCCCGTGTCCTCAGTGCTCACCAGCAAGTCTGTGACGGGGTAGACGCGCAACTGCAGCGTCTGGACTCGGGGGCCGATGTACAGGATCTCGCCTGGTCGCTCCTGGTAGCCGAAGCCTCGCGGTTTCAACAGAACGTCGAGAACCGTCCGGACAGGGACGTCGCGCAGAGCCATGTGAACTCCGACAACGTCGCGACGCACAGACTCGTGCACCACCACATTCGCCCCGGTCACCTGCCTCAAATAGTCGAGAGCGTCGACCAACGGTGTCGCCTCAAAATCAATGTCGACCTTCTGCTCAAGAACAGCCCGGACAGACGGGGGCCCTGCCTGTTCGGTGGTCGCCGTCCTTGGCGCCGCCCTCGCTACTGGGGCCGGTTCGCGTGGGGCCACGTCGCCCCGCTTCGGCTGTTCTGTAGCCTCATCCCATGGACCATTGTGCTGTAGTTCCGCATCCGCGGTGGCCACATGCTGCACACGCCACTGCGGCAGTCGCAACACTCCGTTTCGGTTTTCCACGATCACATAGCCGCGGGCCACACGGATGTTGCCCTCCACCGTGCTGCCGTCGGCCAGCACCGCAACGTCGGACATAGCCGTCAGGGGCAAAGCAGCCTGAAGAAAAAACATGACCAGCAAAGGTCCCGTCCACTTCGTTTTCATACCTGACCCTCTATTTCCTGCCATTACCGTATTGTAGCGGGCCCCGCGCTGGTCCGTCAAACCATGGGCACCGGCAGTTGCGCGGCGCGCTGGCGATGGTAGGCGGCCTCGGAAGGGCGGCATCAGTCGCCAAATGAGCAGCGCTGAAGAGCGTCGAAAAAGCCTTCCAGGTACTTCTCAGGCACTGCGAATGCGCCGATCGGGTCTTCCTTGCTTCGTCCGTGCCAGTCTGACCCACCGGTCACGAAGAGCCCGAAGTGCTCGGCGGCTTTCTCAATGTATAGCTGTTCGTTGCCTGCAAGGCGAGGGCGGTAGGCTTCAATGCCCTGCAAGCCCATGCCGGCGAGTGGCTCCAGCCACCGGTCCACCATGCCTATCGTCGGGTGCGCCAACACGGCGAGACCGCCGGCTCCGCGTAATGCTTCGATGCAGCGAAGCGGGCTATAGCCGCGCATAGGCACGAAGGTGGGTGCGCCGCTGCCCAGATACCTGCCGAAGGCCGATCCCCGACTGCGCACGACGCCGCGACTGACCAGGTGCTGGGCAATAACGGGCCGGCCCGTGTACGTTTCGTCGTCTTTCGTCAGGAGGCCCGCAGCGTCAATGTCGACGCCCTCACGGCGCATACGGTGCACGATCTGGAGGATCTGCTCCTTCTTGCGTGCGACAATCTCACGGCAGACCTCCCGCAGTTGGTGGTTCTGCGGGTCGAACCCGTAGCCGAGAATATGGATCTCGTTCTCGTCGTCGGGCTGGGCGCTCAGTTCCACACCGTTTATCAGCCGTGGCCCGCCACTGGGCAGGGCACTGCGGGCTGGCTCGATGCCACAGACGGCGTTGTGATCCGTCACAGCGAAGAAATCCAGGTTGCCCTCAGACGCTCGGCAGGCAACCTGATCGGGGGTGAGGAAGCCATCACTGGCCGCAGTATGGATATGCAGGTCGCCCAGTTGCATGTGCAGAACTCTTGCAGTCTTCAGAATGAGAGGCAGCGGTCGCCCAAAGCGCGCTCCACGGCCGGCACGTCCGCGCGCGCAGTCAGGTCGAGCACTCCCCCTTCACATGGCAGAACGCCGAACTCCGGCTCTCCTCGAGCCAGCAGCAGGGCCACAGCCGTCGTCAGCTCCAGTTCCTGCCGCAAGGGATCCGGCTCAATGGCACGACAAGCGGAGAAGATGGCCGGAGTAAAGCGGTAGAGATTCATGTTTATCCAGAGCCGCCCCTCCTGTTTGTACTGCTCGGGCTGCTCGGGTTTCTCCACGATCCCACGCAGCCGTTGCCCGCTGCCCAGGATGACCACGGCGAAGGCCCGTGCTCTTTCCGGCTCGATGTTACCTTCCCGCACCAGGGCTTCTCGGTCGAAGGCGACCACCCAGCAGGCACTGTCCTGCCTGGAAGTCGCGGCACAGAGGGCGGCGTCTGGATAGAGGTTGTCGCCATTGCACACGACGAATGGCTCGCCCGCCACGAAGTCCTCGGCCGCGACCACCGCATCGGCGGTGCCCCGAGCTTCTTGCTGCACCACGCACTCGACGTGGGCGCCAGAAACGGCCGAGATGCGCTCAGCAGCAGCCCTCATGGGATCCGCGTCGGGAGCGACAACGAAGGCAAGCTCATTCAGGCCCGCGCGCAACAGGCTATCAGCAATGTAGTCCAGGAAGGGACGCCCCCGCAGCGGCATCAGTGCCTTGTGGCCGCGCTCGGCCGCGCGCAGGGCCTGCTGGCTCAGTTGCACGTCTTCGGCCTCGCGCCGCATGCGTGTGCCGAGCCCGCGCGCCAACACTACTGCTTTCCGCGTCATGGCCTGTCCACCCTTCATCCGGCGTTCCGCGCGCTGCAACCAGCACAGGCACATCTTAGAAGAACCCGCGGACCTTTCACAGCGAAGATTGGCGCAAGGAGGAGTCGCCATACTTGCCGGGCCAGGTCTTCCAACGCCTGTGCAACCAGAGCCACTGGTCCGGATGGCGGCGCACCAACTGCTCCAGGTCGTGGGTAAGCTGCTGAGTGATGCGGCGCGTTTCCTCGCGGGGGTCGGCGCCCGGGCGGGCGCGCACGACGTCTCGGCAGACGACACGGAAGCGGTTCTGCCCGCAGATCCTCTGTGCGTAGACAAAGGCGGCCGGCGCGCCCGTGCGCACGCACAGCCGTGCCGCAAGGTGAGGTGTGCTGGCCGGACGCCCGAAAAAGTCGACGAATATCCCATGCCGACGGGCGTCCTGGTCGATCAGCAAGGCAACGTTCTGGCCTTCCTTAAGCAGGCGGAACATGCGTGCCGCTGCGCCGTGTTTGGGCAGCATTCGCTGCCCCGTCACACCCCGCAGGCGCTGCACGAAACCGTCGAGGTGAGGGTTCTCAAAGCCGCGCCCAACGGTCCAGACCGGGTAACCCAGCAGGGACGCCGCGGTTCCGAGCACTTCCCAGTGGCCGAAGTGCCCCGTGGTGAAGACTACCCCGCCCTCCGTACCGGCCAGTTTCTCAAACCCTACGGTTTCGAACATCTCCATGCCATCGCTGCCCTGCATGCGCCGCGAGCATTGGAGCAGGTCCACCACGGACTCCGCCAGGTGGCAGTACACCCGCCTCGTGATGCAAACCGCATCTGCCTTGCTCAGGTGCGGCAGGGCCTGCTGCAGGTTAGCGACGGTGCGCTCCTTGCGCGAGCGACGATCCATAAGGTAACAGAGGTGGCCAATCAGGCGCCCCAATCGGCGGCTGAGCCCCCAGGGCAACCGACCCAGCAGGCCACAAAACACCCGAACGGCAGCGTACTGGGCCCCGTGCAGCGCCTTCAGGCACATACTGGCGACAACCTCATCTATGCGCTGAGCTTCCACCTAACCTGACATCCCGAGCACGTTCCGAAGATAGGCGCCAGTATGGCTCCGCTCACAGCGAGCGATCTGTTCCGGCGTCCCGTATGCGACCACGTAGCCGCCCTCATCCCCCTGTTCGGGACCGAGGTCGATAATGTAGTCGGCAAACTTGATCACGTCAAGGTTATGCTCCACCACCAGCACCGTGTGACCATGGTCCACCAGGGACTGAAAGCAGGAGAGCAGCTTCCTGATATCGTCAAAATGCAGTCCCACCGTAGGTTCGTCGAAGATGAACAGCAGGCGATCCTTGCTGCCGGTTGACATGTGCGCTGCCAGCTTGAGCCGTTGCGCCTCGCCGCCGCTGAGCGTCGTAGCCGGCTGGCCGAGCTTTATGTAGCCAAGGCCGGTGCGGACCAGATACTGGAGCCGCCGGGTAATCTGCTTGTGGTCCGCGAAGAGCCGCATCGCTTCATCCGCCGTCATCTCCAGCACATCATGGATGCTGCGCCCGCGGTACTTCACGGAAAGGATGTCCTTATGGAATCGGCGGCCGTCGCAACGATCGCAGCGCACGTAAATGTCAGCCAGGAACTGCATGTCGACCTTGACGCTGCCCGCTCCTTGGCAGGTCTCGCAACGCCCTCCTGGCGTGTTGAACGAGAAGTCACCCGGCTGCAGGTTGCGCACGCGCGCGTCGCGCGAGTCAGCAAAGAGCTTACGGATGTAACCGAAGGCCTTGATGTAAGTGGCGGGGTTCGAGCGCGGGGTGCGGCCGACGGGGCTCTGATCCACCATGATCACGTCGTCAACCAGATCGTCGCCGGTCAGTTCGTCATGCTCGCCTATGGGATCGGCGTAGCCGCCCGGCTTGCGTCTCTTGATGGCCCCACACAGAGTGTCCTGCACCAGCGTGCTCTTGCCACTGCCGCTTACGCCGGTGACACAGACCAGAGTGTCGAGCGGGATTTCCACGTCGATTCCCTTCAGGTTGTGCTCCCGGGCCCCCTTCAGCACAATCCGGTCGCGCCCCGCCCGCCGGCGTTCCTCAGGCACGGGTATGCGCAGCTCTCCCCGCAGGTAGGCTCCTGTAACGGACCGCTCGCACTGCTGAAGCCCCTGGGGGAGGCCGACGTAGACCAGGTGGCCTCCGCGCTCGCCCGCTTCAGGACCGAGATCCACTACGTAGTCGGCCGCCTCGATAAGCTGGCGGTCATGCTCAACAACAATGACAGTGTTCCCAAGGTCCCGCAGGTTGCCCAATATGCCTATGAGGCGGTCATTGTCCCGTGCGTGCAGGCCCACGCTCGGCTCGTCGAGCACGTAGAGCGTGTTCACCAGGGCCGAACCAAGGCTCGTGGCCAGGTTCACCCGCTGCATCTCGCCGCCACTAAGGGTGCGCGCATGGCGGTCCAGTGTCATGTACTCCAGGCCGATGCGCTCCAGGCAGTCCAGGCGCCCGCGAATCTCACGCAACAGCACACCTGCTATCCTGAGCTCGTACTCATTGAGGGTCAACTCGTCCCGGAAGAACTCGGCCGCGCGCCCGATCGCCATACTGCTAACGTCCGCGATGCTGTGTCCGCAAACCTTCACGGCCAGCGCTTCGGGCTGGAGCCGGGTGCCCTGACAGTCCGGACAGGTTGTATAGGTCCTGTAGCGGCTGAGCAAAACTCGCACGTGGAGCTTGTACTTCTTCGTCTCCAACCAATCGAAGAAGTCCAGCACTCCGTAGAAGTGCTCCGTGCCGTTGAACACAGCGTCGCGCTGCTCATCGCTCAGCTCCTCCCATGCCACATCCAGGGGTATGCCAGCTTTGGGGGCACCCTCCAGCAGTTGCTCGAAGCACTCCTCGGTGGAGTCGGTGGTCCACGGAGCAACGGCTCCCTGGCGGAGGGTTTTGCGCGGGTCCGGCACAATGGCGCTGCGGCTCAGGGTGATGATGGCGCCATAGCCGGAGCATTTCGTGCAGGCGCCAAGAGGGCTGTTGAAGGAGAAGAGTTGCGGTGTCGGAGTCGGCATCTCCCGATCACACGTCGTGCAGTGCAGTCGGTTGCTGAACCGAAGAGTCGGCCCGTCCACTACGTGGATGTTGCAGCGCCCATCTCCGATGCGGTAGCAGGTCTCTATCGCCTCGAACAACCGCGCTCTGACCTCAGGGCGCACGATGAGCCGGTCAACCACCACTTCGGCTTCGACGCCCGGTGAAAGCTCGGCAGAGCGCGGCTCAGTGATATCCACCTGCACGCCGCCTGCCAGCAGACGCACGAAGCCCATCTCACGGATGCGCTCAAGCTGCTCTGTCAGCTCGAGTTTTGGCGTGAACGCGACCGGAAACGTCACCATGAATCGAACGCCGTCGTTGAGGTCGAGCACTTGCTCGGCCACTCGCTCGGTCGTATGCACCTCGATACGGCGGCCGCATTCGGGACAGAACACCTGCCCCACTCGCGCCCACAGCAATCTCAGGTAATCGTTCAGCTCTGTAGCAGTGCCGACCGTCGACCGACGGTTCTTGACGGGATTTGTCTGCTCAATAGCAATGGCGGGCGGAATCCCATCCACGCGATCGACATCCGGTTTGTCCATGCGTTCCAGGAATTGCCGCGCGTAGGCACTGAAGGACTCGACGTAGCGACGCTGCCCCTCTGCGTAGAGCGTGTCGAGCGCCAGGCTTGACTTGCCACTGCCGCTTACGCCGGTGATGACGACAAGCTTCCCCTTGGGTATGTCGACATCGATGTTCTTCAGGTTGTGCACCCGCACGCCGCGGGCACGGATTGCTCCGCCGACACTCATATTGCTCTGTGGCCACCGGAAGGGATTCTGTGCTCGCTCCGAACCTTCCAGTATAGCAGACGCTGCCGGGGCTGCGAGGCGCCGGCCAGCTTCACAGTGTCGGGCATCCCCCGGGGGGCCAGCACAACCTTCTACTCACGCGGAGCGGACGCCTCCGGGCGTGCAGCTCCGCCGGGGGGGCCGCCTGTCTGCTGCCCCTGGGCCTCTTGGCCGTCCGCGCCTTTGCCCGCTTCGGCGCCATGTTCGACGAGGAACTCGGCCAGCTCTGGCGAGGGGTCGCTCCCCTGTGGCTGAAGCGCAGCGTCGAGGGGCGTTCTCCCTCCATTGTTCTTGGCATTGACATCGGCTCCATTCTCGATCAGAACGCGTGCCGACCCAATACCGCTCGCCCCAAGCTGCCCGACAACGTGAAGGGGGGTATCCCCCAGAGCAGTCGGCGCGTTCACGCGTGCGCCGTGCTCGACCAATGTGCTCACAATCTGTGGGTTACTCAACCCGGCGTGCAGGGGAGTTCCGCCGGCGTGCGCATGCTCGACGTTGGGGTTGGCGCCACCCTCCAGCAGAGCCATAACGGCGTCGTGATGGCCGTGGATGACGGCCATAAAAAGTGGCTGCAAACCGTTGGGACCCGGGGCGTTGGGGTCTGCGCCCCGCGCGATCAAATCTGCAACTCCCTCCGCGTCGCCGCTGCGCGCGGCAACAAACAGCTGCGTGTTGAGCTCTTGTGGCGATGGCGGAGCGTCGCATGCCACCGCAGAGAGCAGGGCTACTAGCAACACGGCCTGCATGATCGTCAGGCATGTGCTCTGCACTTTGCTCATCGACAGACCTCCCGTTTGGTGTTGGCTTGCATCCACTCAGCTTACCGCGCGGGCTTGTCGTCAGGCAAGGCCGCATCGGTTCGGTCGCGCTCCAAGGCTCGCAGAAGTTGGCCCGCATGTGCAGCCACCGCAGCGTCCTCGCTCTGGGTAATCCGTCCGATCTCTCTGAGCGATCCATCGCCGCCTTCGGCCGCCAAGGCATCTACCAGGTCAATCCTGTACTCACACACCGGCCGGCCAACCGCCATCCACTGCATGTAATCCGCGTCGGAGAGTTGTTCGGCCGCCTTGAGCGCCTCTCGCGCCATCTGCAACGCCTTGGCACGATCCTCGACTTCGGCATAGATCACGGAGGCCGTTTTGTAGTACCTGGGGTCATCGGGAAAGATACGGATCGCCCGCCGGTTAAGCGAGAGAGCGCGCCTGTATTCTCCGCGATGCATAAGCGAAGCAACCCGGTCGGTCGTCGCGAAGGCATGCCAGCATGCGTTGCGTTCTCGGCTCGGGTTGAGACGGTAGGCTCGCTCAACCGCATAGCGCCAGAACTCCTCCGTGCTGGACCCGAGCGAACTGCGCAACCAACCGGCCGTGAACCACGCCTCGGCCGCAATTGGGCGCCAGGAAACAGAGACTGCGAGAACCAGCCCTATTGCAGCAACGACGCCGATACGCCACTGCCACGCGCGCAGCCGCCTGGCCGCTGCCGTGGTGAAAACAGCGTCGAGCACGACTAACCACCCCAGCATCCCCAGCCACGACCAACGGGCGAGCCCCGGCCAGAGACTGTGCACCGCGAACAGGGAAGCCACGCAACGTGCCGCGACCACAGCGGCAACCCCTGTAGCGTAAACCCGGAACTTGCGCCCGACTCTGTCGGATTCGCGCACACCTACGGAGGCGAGATACGCAGCAACGCACCCGGCCATGGCCATCCAACGCAGCGCAGGTGTCAGCCAGAGAGCGGAATCAGACTGCACGATCGCCTGATCTCCGGGTTCGGCCAGCAGATCCGCCGCGCCCGGGCCAGCCGAAGCCCGCGCTTCGGCGACGTGTACAACGCCCGGCTCAAGCGGGAAGGCGCCGGCCAGCCAGCAGAGCAGCGTAGCCACCAGGGCTGTCGTCACCACTATGAGGGGAGTTCGCCATCGAGACGTTGCCGCTCGGAGGCTGGAACCCAGCCAGCATAGGATAGCCCCCCAGCTCGCGCCGAGGACCAGACCGGCAAGCACGTTCGCGCCAAGCAACGGGTCGGGCGTATGCCAGTGGCGCAGCAGCACAATCAACAGCGCGGCGAGCCCACCCCACGCCGCAACTCGCGCACACCGCACCCACAGGTCAAGGGACCGCGGCCTCATGTCGAAACCGTGCGAGGTGTCAGCCTTGCTGATTGACGATTCGCTGGCAATGCTCTCCCTCACGCAGCCTTGGACGCTGGTGCTACGGGACCTCCTTAGCTTACACCATGCCCCCCGTCCGGTTATAATGCAAGATCAGGCGGCTGAACGACGGGCCACTGGCTCAGACTGCCGGGAGTGTTGCAGATGCCCCTGCTGCGAACCGACGACCCTACAGAAGCACAGCAAATCGTCCGACGGTGGCAGAACGACGGGCTGACGGTCGGCTTCGTGCCAACCATGGGTGCCCTGCACGAGGGACACCTGAGCCTGGTGCGTGCCTCGGCAGCCGAGTGCGAGCGCAGCGTCATGAGCGTGTACGTGAACCCAACGCAGTTCGCACCGGAGGAAGACCTCGAGGAGTACCCCCGACAGCTCGACCAGGATTGCCGGTTGGCGGAGCGGCAGGGGGTCGACATGGTCTTCCATCCGACCGATCAGAGCATGTATCCGAACGGCTTCTGCACGTACGTGACACAGCAAGGACTGACGGAAACGCTCGAGGGTCGCTTGCGTCCCATGCACTTCCGCGGCGTGCTGACAGTCGTCTGCAAGCTGCTTCACATAGTGCCGGCCGACCGGGCGTATTTCG
The DNA here is from genome assembly GCA_964421565.1 of uncultured candidatus Brocadiaceae bacterium. Classification (GTDB taxonomy): domain Bacteria; phylum Planctomycetota; class Brocadiia; order SM23-32; family SM23-32; genus CAYQXJ01. Next base: position 153,685 of record CAYQXJ010000002.1, on the reverse strand, counting down.
GACGTAAGGACTTCCAACAAACGGTTGTGGTCCGCCGCATGGTGCGCGACCTGAACATGTCGGTCAGTATCCGCGTGCTGCCGACCGTACGCGAGGATGACGGTCTGGCGCTCAGTTCACGCAACAGCTACCTGAACGCCGACGAACGAGTTCAAGCGCGCGTTCTCTACCGCGCCCTCACAGAAGCAGTGCAGCGCCACCGTCGGGGCCAGACTGACCCCATTGCCCTCCGCGCCGTCATGTGTCAGATCATCAAAGAAGCGCCCCTGGCAGGCGTTGATTACGTGGAGATAGTGGACCAGGAGAGCCTGGCGCCGGTTGAGACCGTGGACGAAGGCGACATCGCGCTTCTCGCCGTGCGCATAGGCAAGACACGCCTGATTGACAACATGCCGTTCGCGCAAGACACAGAGTGAGCCGTGCAGCCGAGCGCACCGCTGGCGCAATGAGCGCCGCTGAAGGCGCTGCCCGCGCCTGCGGGGCGGTCCTGGCTGGACCCCCAACTGGAGACCTCAATGCATCCCTACCTTCTGCACATTCCGTTGCCCTGGGGCGGTAGTTTTGCTCTACCCGCGTACGGCACGAGCATACTGATCGGATTCCTGACGTGTTTGTGGCTGGTTCAGAAACGGGCCCGGCGCATGGGTCTGGAGCCGGCTTCCATGTTTGACCTCGCCGTGTTCGCCTTGCTGGGCGGCATCCTCGGGGCGCGACTCTTTTACATCATCCACCACTGGGAGACGTATGCTGGGCAAGGCCTCAGGGCGCTCTTCCCGGTGCCGCTGACGGGACTCTCTTTTTTCGGCGGCCTGATTGGCGGAACAGTCGCCAGCATTCTCACAACCTGGTGGAAGAAGTTGCCCCCGCGCGCCACCCTCGACGTAGCCGCCAGCTTGATACCGTTGGGCCACGCGTTCGGCCGGCTGGGATGCTTCCTGAACGGATGCTGTTACGGCAAGATAACAGATGCATGGGTGGGGCTCAGGTTTCCCCGCGTGCTGGGTGAGGAGGGCATGATTGTGGGCAGCCTCCCATACCTGGACCACCTCGAGCGAGGGCTCATAAGCGAAGCGCACACGCATTCGCTGCCCGTACATCCTACCCAGCTCTATGCTATTGTGTATCTACTGGTCATCTTCGCATTCACGAGCTGGCTGCTGCCCCGGCGGCGCCGAGCCGGCGACGTAGCGTGGACCTATGCCATTCTGTACGGCGCGGCGCGCTTCACAAATGAGTTCTTCCGCGCCGACACGGCCCCCCTGCCAGGACTGGGACCATTGAGCCTGTTCAACTTGATCGCCGCGGCCGCCGTGGTGTTCGGCGCTGCCATGCTGCTGCGCTCCCTGACGAAGCCAGCCGAGCCCCGATTCTTAACAGGTTAGTCCGCCATGGCTTCCGCCTGCTCACGGGCCATTTCCAGCGCTGCCTGTCGCCTCTGCACCTCGCCGTCGAGCTGCGCATCGCGGACCCTATCCAGCACTTCGCCAAACATGGGCCCCGGCGCGTAGCCCATCTCGATCAGGTCTTCGCCCGTGACCAGACGAGGGGGCTCAGCCTCCTCGGGAGGCATCGTGGCCCGACGCATCATCACGTACTGGTAATCCTCCAGGTTACCCCAACTGGCCAACGCGTCAACGCGGTGCAGTTCGGCCAATTGCAGGAAGCCGGGCTCCGCGAACAGCTTCTTCAGTGTGCTGTCGCGCATGTTGCGGGCATCTTTGAAGTAGAGGTGCCTTTCGACGAGCCAGCGTATGCGCTGCGTCTCGCGGTTGGGGAGCCGCAAGCGTCGGCACACCCGGGCTGCCATACGAGAGCCGATCCGGCTGTGGTCGCGGAAGTTCAGTGGGTCCTCGCCTGCGCGGCTGGCAGGTGGCTTGCCCACGTCATGCAGAAGAGCCGCCATCGCCGTCTCGAACTCAGGGAAGGGGCCGAGCTTCTCCACCGATAGCATCGTATGCACGAATACGTCGCCCTCCGGGTGATAGTTGCGGGGCTGCTCGCAGCCGCGCGTATCTGCCAACTCCGGGAAGACGATGGTCAGCATGGCCAGGTGATCCATTAGTCGCAGGGCGGCGGAGGGGTCTCGGTCGGTCGTAATGATGCGCAGCTCTTGCTGGAGCCGTTCCGGGCTAACAGCCGTCACCAGGTGCCCCAGTCTTCGCATAGCGTCCCAGGTCCGCTGCTCAATCTCAAAACCGAGGCGCGCAGAGAACCGCACCGCCCGGATAAGCCGCAGGTGGTCCTCGCGAAATCGGTCTTCAGGTTCGCCCACGGCCCGCAGGATCTTCTTCTCCAGGTCGTCTCGCCCGCCAACGTAGTCAAGCACCCGCTTCGATTCGGGGTCCAGGAACATGGCGTTGACCGTGAAGTCCCGGCGTCGCGCATCCTGCTGTGGACCGCAGAAGCGGACTTCGTCCGGGTGTCTGCCGTCGGAGTAGCTGGATTCGCGCCTGAAGGTCGCCACCTCGTACATGTAGCCGGTGCTCCACACCTGACAGACCCCAAACTGCTTGCCGACTGTGTGCGTCTTGTCGAACAAGGCTTCGATCGCAACAGGTGGCGCGTCGGTGGCGATATCGTAGTCCCTCGGGGTCATTCCCAGCAGCATATCGCGCACGCATCCACCGGTCAGAAACGCAGTGTGCCCGGCATTGCGCAATCGGCGCAGCACGTCAACTGCTCCCCGGAAGTGGCGGTCACAAGGCTCAAGCATTGTTCCTGCTGAACCTCCAATACTGAGGGTTCCTGTGTTCTTTCCATGATAGGGTGCGGAAGGGCCCGCCGTCCATCCTGCAGCCAGTTTGCTATCCGCGGGCTCGGCGCTCTATAATCCGCAGCTAACGGATGACGAGTGAGCCGCCGAGGGATGCCATGGATTACAAAGGGCGCCAGGCCGCGCTCCGTGCCCGCATGGAACGGGCGGGGCTCGACGGATGCTGGCTGTACGAGCGTGCCAACGTGCGCTACCTCTGCGGCTTCAGCGGGGAGGACAGCACGCTGCTGGTATCGGCCGAGCGTGCCGTGCTGGTCACCGATTCCCGCTACAGCGAGCAGGCCGAACGGGAAGCAAGCGTCGACGAGGTCGTATCGCGTCACACCACCATGGCCCAGGCTGTCGCGGGTCTCTGTAGGAAGCTGGGGATCGCAAGGCTCGGTTTCACGGCCGCAAACCTGCCGCACGCAGGCTACCTGAGCCTTCGGCAGAGCGCTCCGCGGTTGCACTTGCACGCGTTGAAGTCGGGCCTGGCAGAAGGGCTGCGCATCCGCAAAGACGCAGAGGAGGTCAGTGCCATCCGTCAGGCTGTACGGGTCGCTCAGGACGCCTTCCTCGCTCTGCTCGGAGAGGTCAGACCGGGTGTCACGGAGAAGTGGGTAGCGGCGAGACTTCAGTACGAGATGCGATCTCTGGGGGCAGAGGACGCCTCCTTCGACATCATCTGCGCCTGCGGAGCCAATGCCAGCATGCCTCACGCGGTGACGGGAGACTGCAAGCTCGCCGAAGGGCAAGGCGTGCTCCTTGATTGGGGCGCACGCCTGAACGGCTACTGCTCCGACTTGACTCGCGTGCAAGGCGTCGGTACAATCCCGGCGAGCATAGAGCCGTTGGTGGACACCGTTCTGGAGGCCCAGGAGGCGGTTCTGAAGGCCCTGAAGCCCGGAGAGCGATGTGGCGACGCCGACGCAGCCGGGCGGGCGGTGATCGCCCGAAGCGGGCGTGGCCGGTTCCTCGGCCATAGTATGGGCCATGGTGTCGGCCTCGCCGTTCACGAGGAGCCACGACTGGGGCCGGGCAGTGACACCGTGTTGCTGCCGGGTATGGTGGTGACCGTGGAGCCGGGCGTGTACGTGCCCGGCAAGCACGGAGTCAGGATCGAGGAGGTGGTCCTGATCACCAATGATGGACACGAAGTGCTAAGTGACCTGCCGCGCAGACCGCAGCAACTCGATGCCCGCGCGCAGGCCAACCTGGAGTGCACGGGCAGCGCTTCGTATCATCCCGACCCCACATGACTACTGAGGGAAGTGCACACATGGAAGTGGTGGAGAGAGTTCGGCAGCTCATCGAAGTGATGGCTGACCACGACCTGGCCGAGATCGAGGTGGAGGAGCCCGACCTGCGAATCAAGATCACCAAGAAACAACCTCCACAGACGCTCGCCGCCCCGCCCTACGGCTACCAACTGCAGATGCCGCAGGCGCCCGGCTACCAACCACAGCTCCAGCCGGGGCAGGCACCGGATGAATCCGAGGAAGCGATGGGTCGTCAGAGGGACCTGCTGGAGATCACGTCCCCCATGGTCGGCACGTTTTATCGTTCGCCCAGCTCCGGGGCCGAGCCATACGTGGGCGTAGGGGATCGGGTGGAACCGGAGACCGTGGTGTGTATCATCGAAGCCATGAAAGTGATGAACGAGATCAAGGCCGAAGTCGACGGCGTGATCGCCGAGATGCTCGTGGAGGATGCCGAGCCGATCGAGTATGGTCAGGTACTGTTCCTGGCCGAGCCTGCTGCCGACTGAGCGGCTCTGGAGCCGAGTCGACGCCCCAACATTTACGCGACGCTGAAGCCATGTTCACACGAGTGCTTATCGCCAACCGGGGTGAAATCGCGCTGCGCATCCTTCGAGCGTGCAAGGAACTCGGCATCGAGACGGTGGCGGTCTACTCCAAGGCCGATGCAGGAACCAGGTTCCTCGAACTGGCCGACGAAACCGTCTGCATCGGCAATGCGCCGGCCGCCGACAGCTACCTGAACATACCCCATATTGTCAGCGCAGCCGAGATCACCAACGTCGACGCTATCCACCCGGGGTACGGGTTCCTGGCAGAACAGGAGCATTTCGCCGAGATCTGCGAGGAGTCCAACATTGTCTTCATCGGTCCCCGCTCGGAAGTGATCCGACAGATGGGTGACAAGTCGGAAGCGCGACGCACGGCCCAGGAAGCCAAGATACCCGTCATCCCCGGCAGCGAAGGAGTCATCGAGGATGAAGAGCATGCCCTGGAACTCGCCCACAGGATAGGTTACCCCGTGATGGTGAAGGCGGCCGCCGGCGGCGGCGGAAGGGGCATGCGGATAGCACACAACGACATAAGCCTGAAGAACATGGTGACCCTGGCGCGTAACGAGGCGGAGGCCGCCTTCAAGAACCCGGCTGTCTACCTGGAGAAGGCGATCGAACACGCCCGGCACATAGAAGTTCAGGTCCTCGCCGACCACCACGAGAACGTCATCCACCTGGGCGAGCGCGACTGCTCGATCCAGCGCCGCTTCCAGAAGCTGATCGAGGAGACCCCGAGCCCCGGCATCAGCGACGACACCCGAGAGAAGGTCTGGCGGGCTGCGGTCAAACTCGCCAGAACCGTCGGCTACACCAATGCCGGCACGGTGGAGTTCCTGGTTGACGGGGACGACAACTACTACTTCATGGAGATGAACACCCGCCTACAGGTCGAGCATCCGATCACCGAAGCGGTCACCGGCGTCGACCTGGTCAAGGAGCAGTTGCGAGTGGCTGCCGGAGAGAGGCTGGCCCTGCAGCAGAAACGGGTCGAGTTCAATGGTTGCTCGATCGAGTGCCGCATCAACGCCGAGAACCCGGCCGATGACTTCCGCACCTCCCCGGGCACCATTCATCAGTTCATCCCCCCCGGCGGGCCGGGCGTGCGGCTCGATACGCACGCATACGGCGGCTACGAAGTCAAGCCGTTCTATGACTCCATGATCGCCAAGCTCGTGGTGCACAAACCTACGCGTGAAGAGACGCTCTCCTGCCTGCGTCGCGCCCTCGCAGAGTTCACAGTCGAGGGCATCCACACCACCATCCCCTTCTACCGGGATATCATCCAGCATGCCGCCTACGTGAGCGGGGACTTCGATGTGAAGTACGTAGAAGAGCTCCTGGAGTCAAGCTGACACCGCCAGCACCCCCCGGCAGCGTGCTGAGCTTATTGAACACCCACCGCCTGCCGTGTTGCGTTTCATCAACACACCTTCACAAGGCATCGGAGTAAGAACCCGAGGAAACTGCCTAAGCATATGCTCCTGCGCAGCTTAGAACACTGACACTATGGCGTGCGGCGCCGGGGCACGGGCATGGTTTTTGCTCGAGCTCTTAGTAGCGTTGTAATCAAGGAGGGAGGGGTTAGTGAGGCGGCGCGGTATTGCCATCTGTGTTGTTGCCATTTGTGTCGTGCTATTCGCCTCGCCTGTCGGCGCCGTCCCGGACTACACTGTTGACGGTAACATCGCCGACTGGGGGGTGCAGCCAGAGACGTTCAGCTTCTGGCGATGGAGTTGGGATTGGCGCCACTGGGGTTGGAACCAGTTCACCCTCTTCGAGCAGAACTCCCTGGTACCGGAAAACCCCGATGGCAGCATCGATTACACCGTAGAGGACTACTACCTGAGCGACAGTAGCAGCCACGGTGGAGAGTACTACGATTACGAGGCCATCTATTTGGATAACGACGCCTCGAACGCCTACGTGGGTGTGATTGCCTCGCATCCATGGATCGAGGGTGACTCCACGCTGATGCTGAGAACTGCAGCAGGGGACTTCTTCGTCTCTGAGAACCCCGCCAACTCCGACTTCGCGGCCTTCGCATGGGCCGACCTCGGCGTCGACGAGGTGATGTGGAATGAAGTGTGGCCAAACTACTTCTGGGAGGCGGCCATTCCGCTGGCAAAGTTGGGAATCGCGGGTCCGGGAGATTTTGACGTGTTCGCCTATGCCAATCAGGACTGCAACAACGACTACATCGGCGTCTACGGCACCCTCCACTCCCCCATACCCGAACCTGCAACTGTCGCCCTGCTCGCCGTCAGTCTGCTGGGGCTTGCCGCCCGCAGACGCTGGCGTGCCGCCTGACCTCATCAATCCACACACCATCTGAAGCTACGCCTTGCCCTGCCATGCAACAGAGGCTTCGCTGGCCCTTCCGCACACCCTTGATAAGCGTTGCCCGTCGCGCTATGAACAGGTAACGTCGCAGGCCGCCTCGCTGCTCTCCGGGCGGGCAGCGCCCGGCCGACTGCAGCCCTCAAGGGAGCTTCATACCATGATATACGACGTCAGTCTGCCGCTGCGGGAGCCGATGCCCACCTATCCTGGCGACCTGCCCTTCCGTCGTGAAGTGGTTCGGTCCACCGCCGAGGGCGCTAACATCAACATGTCATATCTGCACATGAGCGCCCATTGCGGGACACATGTGGACGCACCTTCTCACATGACCCCGAACGGAGGCACCGTTGGCCAGATTGCGCCCGAGGTACTGGTCGGCCCCGCTGAGGTGGTGGCCATAGCTAATCCCAAGGCGGTCACCCTTGAGGAACTCCAAACGCACCACTGGGACGGGCTCGAGCGTGTCTTGTTCCGGACGGCGAATTCAGCGCAACTCACCGGCGCGGATGCATTCTGCGAGGACTTCGCCTACCTGGCGCCGGATGCGGCCGCGTTCCTGGCCGAAGCGGGCCTAAAACTCGTTGGCTTGGACTACCTTACGCTCGACCCCGTCGGCAGCAAGCAGCCGGTCGCCCACCACGCCTTGATGAGGGCCGGTATCGTCGTGATCGAGGGGCTCGATTTGGCGTCGGTGCCTCCAGGCCGTTACACTCTGTTCTGCGGCGCCTTGCCTGTCCAGGGAGGCGACGGCGCCCCTGCCCGTGTGTTTCTCCTCGACCTGTAGCCTCGCGGACAGTTCCCGCCCCGTGGTCCGTACGGTATCCTGTGCGTCGCAGCTCTCTTTCTTCAGGCATCTTACATGCCGGAGCATATACTGCCGTCTCTTCCGGATGACCTGCCCGTCGACCGAACGGTTGGCGTCACCACCACTGTGCCGACAGAGGTCATATTCGCAGCAGGGCTCATCCCCATCGACCTGAACAACCTGTTCATCACCTCTGAGGACCCGCAGACGCTGGCCGATGAGGCGGAGCGCGCCGGCTTTCCCCGCACTTGCTGTTGCTGGACGAAGGGCCTCTATGGCGCAGTCATGCGTTACGGCATCCGTCGCGTGGTCGGCGTCGCCCGGGGCGACTGCAGCAACGCAGAGGCACTGATGGAGGTGCTGCGACACGAGGGCGTAGAGACCATTCCTTTCAACTACCCGGCTTCACAGGACCAAGGGGCAGCGAAGGCCGCCGTGCGTGAGTTTGCCGACGCACTCGGGGCCAGGATCGCGATTGCAGAGAAGTGGCGCAGCATGTTGGCGCCCCACCGGGCGCTGGCGGCCGAGATTGACGGGGCCAGTTGGGAGGGCCTCCGGGTTCACGGCCTCGAGAGCCACGTGTGGTTGGTCAGCACGAGCGATTTCTGCGCCGATCCTGACCGCTATCTGAATGGGGCGGAAGCCTTCCTCGACTCCGCCGCCGCACGCGAGCCGCTCCCACATGCATTACGGCTCGGTCTGTGCGGAGTTCCGCCCATCGTGCCCGAGATATATGACTTCTGCGAGGAGTTCGGCGGGCTGATTGTGTTCAACGAGACGCAGCGTCAGTTCGCAATGCCGAACGGCGGCTCGTCGCTCGCCGAACAATACGCACGCTACACGTACCCCTATGGACTCGCGGCTCGTCTGAGCGACATCCGCGCCGAGTGCGGGCGCCGTAGGCTCGACGGGTTGATCCACTACGTGCAGAGCTTCTGCCACCGGCGCATTGAGGACCGCATCGTCCGCGACAGCTTGAACCTGCCGATCCTCACACTGGAAGCCGACCGCCCCGGTTCGCTCTCCGGACAGATCAAGACGCGCCTCGAGTCCTTCCTCCAGATGCTCACGCTGCACAAGAGACGCCGCAACTAACCTCAGAGGGGAGCCGCGCGAGGAGTCACGCTCCTCAGAGGCGGAATGGTCCGCAGGCCCCGAACCTCCCGGCGACCGACAGGGGAAACCCCTCTGCCCATGCGCGCCGATGCGCGCGCAAGGCCAGGTCGGGAGTGTTGTTGCTATGGCTCAGGTGGGCCAGGCAGGCCCATTGCAGGCGGGGGCCTGCATGTTCGGCGAGCAGTCGGGCGGACTCGGTGTTCGAGATATGGCCCCCGACGCCGCGGATGCGCTCCTTCAGGAAGTGCGGGTACGGGCCCACTTCAAGCATCCGCTGGTCGTAGTTGCTCTCGATGAACAACGCGTCCAGCGACGTGACGGCAACCGTCAGGTCGGGGAAGACATGGCCCAGGTCTGTGAGTAGGCCCACTCGGCGCGCTGCGTGTTCCACTACGAAGACGACGCTGTCCCTGCCGTCGTGAGGGGTGGGTATCGTCTCCACGCGAACGGCACCGAAGCAGAGTGTCTCGCCCGCACCGAAGGTGTGCACCTCGCTCAGCCGTCCGAGCCGCGAGGCGCGGCAGTCATAGGTGGCCGGGGTCATGTAAAGCGGCAGGCCGAACATTCGTTGATAGACACCCGCACTGCGGACATGGTCGCCGTGGTCGTGCGAGATGACGACGGCGTGGCAATCCCGGATATCTCGGCCAAAGGTCGCCAGGCGGTCACGAGCGTGTCGCGCGGCAATACCCGCGTCAAAGAGCAGGCGCACACCGGCCGCCTCGACATACACGCAATTGCCGTTGCTGCCTGACTGCAGAGAGAGGGCGAACACGCACGGCGTGGGGCGGCTATGGGCCATTAGTTGCGCCGCAGCAGAGAGATTCGGGCCACACATGTGCCATCGTAGCAAGCCCGAAAACCCCATTCACAGGGATCTGGCATTCCGCCACGCTCCGCGCACGCCCGCGCACCCACTCATCGCTCTCCACCCGGCAACGCAGGCAGATGCCTCACCAGTAGTTGTCGCGGCACAGGTTGTTGCGGGTCCTGACGTCGTAGATTGGGCTGCCGCCCCCTTTCATCAGGCAGACGCCGTGTCCGTTCCGCTCGCAGACGTTGGGCTGGACGTCGATACGCCACAGGTCGCCGCGCCAGGAGTCGATAGGGTGAATACCTATCTCCCCCAGGGACAGCGCCAGTAGACGGATCGCTCGGGCATGCCCCGGGAATCCTTCTCCGGCGGCGTCACGTCCGCTGTGCGGATGTACCAGTCCAGCAATCGGGTCCCCAACTCGCGCCGCACGTCGGCATAGCCCGGCTCGTCATGCACGTTATGCAACTCCTGCGGGTCGGCTTGCAGGTCGTAGAGCTCGTGCTCGCCCGAGGCCGGCCGACGCGCGAGCTTATGCGTGAGGGTGCGGATCATCACGGAACGGCAGACGCTGAGCGGGTAGGTGTGGTTGAGCAGGCACTTCGGATAGTAGATGCCCTCTGGATTGCCGGACCACTCCCCGGCGGTCGGGTCGGCCTCGAAACACTGCGGCTCGAACAGGTCGAAACCCCCTTCCCCGAAGACGGCCCTTTCGGGGTCGCCGGCCTCGCCGTGGAGCTGCGGCACCAGCGAACGGGCGAAGTGGTCGTGCCGTGCCTCGACGCCGGCCAGTTCGAGTATGGTCGCCATCTGGTCGAAGATCTCGACCTGTTCCTGGACCACGTGCCCCGCCTGCCCGCCCGGGGTGCGGATGATGAACGGCACGTGCATCAGGCAGTCGTCCAGTGCGTTCGACCATTTCTCGACCAGTCCGTAGTCCCCCGCCCAGTCGCCGTGGTCGGCAAAGACCAGCACGGTCGTATTCTCTGCCAGCCCGGCCTCGTCCAGCACGTCGAGCACGCGCCCCAGCAGCGCATCGAGACCGGTGATCATACCGCAGTAAACGGCATTGAGCTTGCGGAAGACCCATTCTGGCGTCTCATCCAGGCGCCGAGCTTCGCGCATGAGCCTGTGGTAGGACGGCTTGCCGGGCAGCTCGGCGGGCCGCAGCTGCGGCAGGTCCTCCGGGTCGTACATCTCGTGATACGGCGCTGGCATCGCGTAGGGACAGTGCGGCAACACGAGCGGCAGGAAGAGACAGAACGGTTGCTCGTGCGGGCAGCGCAGGAAGCGGACGCCGGCCTCCACGCAGGCGGCGTCGGGCATGTCGTCGAGCGTGCCGGGGATCTCCTCGTAGAGGAAGCTGTAGTAGCCCGGTTCGCCCGGTGCGAACGCGTTCCGGGCGCCCTCGCTGAGCCATCGCCGGTAGGAGTCGTGGTAGGTGACGCTGTCGCGGAAGGTCTCACACCCGAACGCATCGTTCTTGCCGAACCACGCCACCTCGTAGCCGGCATCGACCAGGTGGCGGAACAAGTTCGGCTCCTCCGGCCGCAGCAGGTGCCATAGGGAGCGGTGCCCCCGCACGTGCGGGTACCACCCGGTCAGGAAGCTACAGCGCGAGGGAGAGCAGACCGAATGCTGGACGAACGCGCGCTCGAAACGCGTGCCCTCGCCGGCCAGTCGGTCCAGGTTCGGGGTCTGCACTACGGGATGCCCGCAGCACCCGGCGTAATCGCCGCGCCACTCGTCCGGATTGAAGATGACGAAGTTCTGACCATCGTGCTTCGGTGCGATCGTGCCCTCCTCTCGCCCGCGCTTGCAGTATCAGTGCTGTAGTCCAGGCACCTGGGCAATGTCGTCGGGGCGCCAGCCGAGAAGGGCCAGCTTGTTGCGGATGTAGTACTTGTAGCTCTCAAGCGAGACGTCCTGGGGGATGCGGTGGTCGCCGTGCGGTATGTAGCCGCCTTCTTCAACCACCGGTTCGACTCGTTTGAGTTCGTCAAGTATCTCCTGTTTCCCATGCGCAAGCTGATACTTGGCGATGCCTCCGCGCAGCAGCAGTTGCTTACCGAACATCCTGCGCAGCTTCACCGGGTCGCTGCCGGGGTGGACCTCGAGAGGGAACATGCAGTTCAGACCGCACTCGAGCCATACCGGCACCAGTTCGGTGATGTCACCGTCGCAGTCCGTCCAAATCACGTCGCAACCATGTAGGCGCAGCAAATCGCAGACGCGCTTCAGCCTGGGGCCGACGATCTTTCGGAACATGGCCGGGCTGATCATCGGCCCACTGCGGAAGCAGATGTCCTCCCAGCCAGCCGCAAAGTCCACCTCGATGTACCGAAGCTGCTCCTGAAGCTGGCGGTAGTAGACGCGGGTGAGTGTCTCGACGATTTCCTCCACCAGCTCGCGGTCATCGTAAACCATCAGGCTTATGTTCTCGAAGCCGATCCAGTTCCGCGGTGTGCCGAAGTAGCTGCCTATACCGGTGCCGACAGGCACGTCACTGCGGAGCAGTTCTTCGCCCAGGGCTCTGTAATCGTGGTCAAAGCGGCGCGGGGAATCTGGATCGAGGCGCTCCTTGAACCGGTGCCAATCGTCGCGGTCCGCGATCGGCAGTCTGATGTAGTGGGGGATCGTCTTCAGATCGCCCTTCTGCACCTCCTGCACCGTGCCGTTGGGCAACCGCTCGGTGCGCGTCTCCTCTGTCTCCTCGATGACTTCGACCTCGCCCTCGAAACCAGGTATCAACTCCTGATGGAAGGGCACGCGCCGCGAGGGGTCGACGCCGAAGTGCGCTTCGATCTCCGCATCCGTTCTCAGGTGCTCGGGCAAGCCCTCTCGATGCCAGCGGTCCTTGGTCTCCGCCAGGTAGCCGAACTCCCAGTGCGTCACCCGATCCACGCGCTGGTAGTGCATCACGCGCCGGAACCGTTCACGATGGGTCATCTGCCTGATGCTCTCGTCAACGATACTGTCGGACATCGGTTGCTCCGCATCCATTGGTCACAGTGGTCGTGCTGTTATACCGACGGGCTGTGCGATTTCAAGAGTCAGCGGCGGGCCCGTTGCAGGTTCACAGCAGTTGCAGGAGTCTGGCCGCCAGCAGTACGCCGGCCAGCATGACGGCACCGGTGAGTAGAAGGCTAACCGTGTGAGGGCAGTTGAGGCCGGCCCGCAGAAGCGTGTACACACCGCATCCGCACACGGCAAGCACCAAAAGCAAGAGCACGCAGCCGATCACCTGCCACTCCTGCAAGCTGGGCGTCTTAGTGGGGGGGGAGAATCACCATGCGCCTGCCTCCCATCTGCTGCCTATAGTATGCGCGTGGCACAAGCCTGGCAAGTAGCAGGTCATGAGCAAGTTTGACAGATCCCCCCGGGCCCAACTACGATGCTTACATATCCGCGAACGAAGAGGGGAGCGACTATGCCCGCCCGCGAGACCGGCTGGAGCGCTGCACTGATAGCATCATTCCTCACCGTTTTCTGCGTGAGCGCTCAGCAAACCGAAGACGCAGCGCTTGAGTTAGTGGACAAGGTGGCCCGGGCCTATGCGGCTGTGGACACCTACGATGCCCGGATTACCATTGTCCAGACCATATCGGCCCGCGGGCAGACAGACCGCACCGAACTAATGGGCTCGATTAAGCTCGCGCGACCTGACAGACTACGCGTGAGACTGGGCAACGACGAGCATGAGTTCGTGCTCAACTGCGACGGCGAGCAGTGCACCATGTATCAAGGCTTCACCGGACGCTACATGACCTGGGCTCAACCGGCTGCGCTGAACGAGGTTCTCACGCACCCGGCGCTGATAGCTATGCTCGGCCCCTTGCACCGTGCCCTTACCCTACCGTTTGGCAGCACTGCCTCCCAGGGCATGCTGCAGGGAGCCGGGAGTGTGGAGCTTGTGCCCCAGCAGCAGAGCGGCGCGCGCCCCGGCCAGCAGATGAAGATAGCCGTTCCCGAGGGACAACTGGACATATGGGTGAGGCCGGAGACGCGAATGATCACGGCCGCTGAGTTCGTTGCCGAGAAGAGGGCCGAGCAGATAATGGCGCAGAACCCTGGACTGAAAGAACTGCGCCTGGTGAGCACCGTCGAGATAGCCCAACAGCCTCCGGACGAGGGCGCCACGTCTGATTTCGCCTACGAAGTGCCTGAAGGGGCTACCCTCGCACAGACCTTGCCCGAACTCTTTCAGCCCGTTCCGAAAACAACCGCTGTGGGCTTTGATCTGCCCGGGATTAAGGAGGGGCAAAGGTGGCGGCTCTCGGAGCAGAAGGGCAAGGTGGTGCTACTCGATTTCTGGGCCACCTGGTGTCCTCCATGCCGCAAGGAACTGCCGGTTCTGGCCGCCATATGGGAGGACTACAAGGAGCAGGGCTTCCTGCTGCTGGCCATCAACTCCGGTGAAGACAGGCAGACCGTTGCCGCGTTCCTGGAGAACCAGAACCTCGACATTCCGGTGGCTCTCGATCAATCCGGGCAGGTCACGACCCAGTTCGGAGTCACGGGCCTGCCTACCGTGGTGCTCATAGACCGTGAAGGCAAGGCGAGGGCCAGCCACACGGGCTACAGGCCCGACATCGGGAAGCAACTACGCGCTGAGATCGACGCCCTGTTGGCGGACGAAACGCCGGATTAGTGGGGCCGACGGTAGTCCGGGACGGCGCCGCGGTGAGACTACTCAGGGGCCGGGTGACCGGGACGTGGCAGCAGGCTCAAGCGCCGAGATGCGCTCCTCAAGGGATGCCATCCTGTTGCTGAGGCGGGCGAGCCATATGCCCCCGATCAGGGCAATGGCAATCAGGGCAATGCCGAGTACAAACCCCGCCGACACCCGGCGGTCGCTCTTCGCCTCGGGCCTGACGCCGCCGGTGGCGGCGGCCAGTTCAGCCTTCTCTGCCGTCTCGTCGTTCGGCGGGGGACGATGGGTAGCATACGGAGACGGACCCTTCTCGGTGTCTATGCGCGGTAACCCGGTGGAACTATCGTCAGGCACTGCCGCCAAAGTCTGCTGCCCGTTGGCCGCCGGCTTCGCCTCTTCGCTTGAGTTGTAGAGCGAGCCAGCCCGCACTGTTGGCCCCGACTCTGAGCCCTGCCGCGTTTCGTCGCCGTTTTTCGACTTCACCCGAAGCCGCGGCCGCCTGGGAATATCCTCGTCCGGACGATGGAGCATCTTCCCGTCTTCGGCTTCATCCCGGCGCATGCTGCGTATCTGCATATTGTTCTCCGTTGGCTGCACAGGGCTAACCGGCCCTGCGTACTGGCTGTGTATCGGTTCGGAGCGAGGCCGTCTCCATCGCCGTCACCTCACGGGCGAGCGCGCGGTAATCCTGCGTGCCGTGACAGTCCTCGTCGTACTGCATGATGGGTCGGCCGAACCCGGGCGCTTCCGCAAGCCGCACGTTCTGGCGGATAACGGTTTGGAAGACCTTCGGCCCGAAGTGATCGCGTATCTCCTGCAGTATCTCCTGCGCCAATCGCGTGCGCACGTCGTACATGCACGCGATGACGCCCGTTATCTCGAGTCCTCGGTTCACCCGCTGCACACGCCGCACCGTTTGGTGCAGCTTGCCCAGCCCCTGCAGGGCGAAGAAGTGTGTCTGCAAGGGTATGAACACCTCTCGGGCAGCGCACATGGCGTTTACCGTCACCAGACCCAGGGACGGAGGGGAGTCGATCAGAACGTAGTCGAACGCCGATGGAACCCCCCCCAGACACCGACGCAAGACGTAGAGCCGGTCGTCGCGCTCCGACAACTCGACACTCAGCCCGGCCAGATCGATGCTGGAAGGGATAATGCCGAGCCCCTTCACCGAGGTGGCGCGGACCACGTCGCGCAAGTCGTCATCGCCCCGCATGAAGGTGTAGAGGCCGGGCTCGCCGCGCTCCAGCTCGATGCCGTAGTGCAGAGACAGGTTTGCCTGCGGGTCGGCGTCCACCATGAGCACGGTCCGGCCCATCTCGGCCAGCATAGCTCCCAGGTTAGCGACGGTTGTCGTCTTGCCGACGCCGCCTTTCTGGTTGAGCACGATGATCCTTCTCATCTCGCCTGCGCGTCGCCCCGTGACTGTTACCCGCAGTGTCCTGTATTCCGCTTGCTGACTCGTGTATGAGAAGACATCTGCGCGGCGCGATGCAAGCCCGAAAGTTTGAAACAGGGCCGACCTTTCGGCTATGCTACCGACGGTGCGAGCCCGTGACGTCTGGGCACAGCTCTGCACGGGGTGAGCGTCGTTCCCGTATCTGCATGAAAGCAGAAGGGTTGTGTCCTGACAGCAGTGTGGAACGGCGAGTCCAGAGGAGTTGCACCGAGAGGTGCCTGCGCAGGCGTACGTTACCCCTGAAACGAAAGCGCAGATGGGAAAAAAGAGTTCGAGGAAAAAGCGCAAGAGCTTGAACGCCAGCGACATGGCGAAGCAGCAGCGCGAAATCAGCGTCAGCGAGTTCTTCAGCAAGAACCGCCACCTGCTGGGCTTTGACAACCCGCGACGCGCGCTGTTGACCACCGTAAAGGAAGCCGTGGACAACAGCCTCGACGCGTGCGAGGAGGCCGGCATACTGCCGGACGTCTTCGTGCACCTGAAGGGCACCCGGCACGAAGATCGATTCCGCGTTATGGTGCGCGACAACGGCCCTGGCATCGTCAAGGAGCAGATCCCGCGCATCTTCGGCAAGTTGCTCTACGGCAGCAAGTTCCACCGACTCAAGCAGAGCCGCGGGCAGCAGGGCATCGGCATCAGCGCCGCCGGCATGTACGGCCACCTGACCACCGGCAAGCCCGTCGCCATCACCAGCCGACCTGATACGCACAACGGTGCCCACTACTACGAAGTGACCATCGATACGCGCGCCAACGAACCCAAGATCGTGAAAGAAGGCACCGTCGAATGGGGGCACGAGCAGGGAACGCAGGTCGAGATCGAGGTTGAGGGCACCTACCAGCGTGGCCTCTGGAGCGTGGACGAATACCTGGAGCAAACGGCCACGGCTAACCCCCATGTGCGCATCGAGTACCTGGCGCCCGATGGTGAGAAGCTGTTGTTCGAGCGCGCTACCGACGAACTGCCCGACGAACCAAGCGAGATCAAACCGCATCCCTACGGCACTGAGCTCGGCACCCTGATCAAGATGCTCCAGGAGACGCGCTCGCGCACGCTGAAGGGCTGCCTGCAGAACGACTTCTCGCGCATCAGTCAGCGAGCCGCCCTCGAAATATGCGAGGCCGCCGGCATTTACGAGAACGCCCGGCCGAAGCGCATAGCTCGCCAGAAGCCCGAAGCGCTGCTGAAGGCCATGCGCAACGCGAAGGTAATGAACCCGCCGATGGATTGCATCAGCCCGATCGGTGAGCAACTCATCGAGGCGGGCTTGCGCAAGGAACACCGGGCGGACTTCTACTGCACCGTGACCCGATCCCCCGAGGTCTATCGAGGCATTCCGTTCGTAGTCGAGGTGGGCGTCGCATGGGGCGGCGGGATCAAGGACGACACTCAGGCGAAGCTGATGCGGTTCGCCAACCGCGTTCCCCTGCTCTACAACAGCGGCGCCTGCGTGATGAAGAAAGCCTTCACGGGGATGAACTGGCGGCAGTACGGAGTCGACCAGTCTAACGGCGGTCCACCGCAGGGCCCCATGCTAACACTCATCCACGTGGCAAGCCCGTGGGTGCCTTTCACAAGCGAGAGCAAGGAGGCCATCGCCGCCTACCCCGAGATCGAGAAGGAGATCACGCTCGCCCTCCAGCAGGCAGCACGCAAGCTGCGCCGCCACCTGAAGCGCCGGCGCAAGGCAAAGGAGGAGCGGCGCAAGCGGGAGTACATCGAGAAGTACATCCCCCACATTGGCGAGGCGCTGCAGGAGATCCTGGCCCTGACGGACCGGGACCGCGACGGCATCATCACCAATCTGACCGAAGTGCTCGAACGCAGCCGCAGCGCCTGAGAGGCGAGGCATCTCAGCAGCGCGTTATCTGCAGATAGGACCTGGCCAGCGCCTCGGGCAGCTCACCTATCTCGCGCAGAACCACGTAGCGCCCCTCCGGGAACTGCATCTCCAGCTCATCCTGCGCGTCAGGGTCGGTGCCGATGCAGAACGTGTGGACGCCGAGCGCACGGTTCTCCTCGCAGGCTTTACGCACATCGGACTGCGCGTAACCTGTGTCCGGGTCGTATCCCGTGTCCATGGGGTGACCATCCGTCAGCACCAGGACTAAACGCGTGCGCGCCTCGGTCTGTGCGAGCTTGACTCCCGCATGTCGCAGCGCCACACCCATACGCGTGGAAGAACCCGGACGGGCGGACATCAGTCGGGCCTTCGCCTCGTCCGACCATTCATCGTCGAGATCCTTGTAGACCAGGAAACGACAGTCTTGCCGCCCGTTGCCGGTGAAGCCGAATACGCCGAACCGATCGCCCAACTCCTGCAGGCCGCAGCCGAGCGTGAAAGCCGCCGCCTTCTCCACCTCGATGATGTCTCGGCGGCCCTTCTCCTTGCCGGTAGAGCCACTGACGTCCATCAACAGAGCCGTGGCCAGGTCTCGGCGGCTCAGGCGGTGCTTCACCCAGAAATCCACCCTCGGAGAGCGGCGGGCCTTACGCCGAGTGATGAAGCGTATGAGCGAATCAATGTCGATGTAGTCGCCGCTGGCGAGGTACTTCTCCTTCTCGATGGCCTCCGGCCGCAGCCGTTGGAACAGGCGCCTGACCGACTCGACCTGCCGCCTCAGTTCCTCGTCGGCAATCGGCGACGCCTGCCGAACCGCTGGCCGCACCTCACGCAGTGCGCACCAGTCACGATAGTACTCCCCCTCAAGCGCATTCCATTCGTCGTAGAGGTACGCAGCGGCCGCTGCCGTGCCCTCCGTGTCTTCGCCCTCCTCGCCGCGGGTCTCGCCTTCGCCTCCCTCGCTTTCCTCCTGCTTCTCCTCATGTCGGGCGGCCACGGGTGCACTACTGTCCGGCTGCGGCGGCCCTACTCGGGCGCGTTCGGAGAGGTCGCGCACGACCGCATCGCTCGGTGCGACGGAGAGCTGGAGCGGGAACTCAAAGTCCGGGAAGAAGCTGACCGGCGGTGCAGGGCGACACTGCACCCGCGGTGGGTCGTGGAGGAGCATTTCGGCCATGGCGCTCCAGCTTTCGGCGATCTCAGCCCTGTCTCGCACCCAGCGGAACAGCCGTCGCGTCCGATCATCGACCTGATCAACCTTAGCTACTCCGAGGCAGAGGGCCAGCAGTTCTTCCGAAGGCCCCGCCGGCGCGCAGTGCCGCGAGTATGCCCCCGCAACGCGTCGCAGCAAGCCCGAAGCGCCCGGGTAGCGCCCTTCCGTCGCACGCAGGACCCGGTACAGTTCGCTGGCCTGCAGCATGAACCCCCGCTCACGGGCCAGGGCCGAGCCCCCGGATGCCAAAACAGCCGAAGCCGTCGTGCGCCCCTCCAGGCCGTGCGCAATGGGGAAACTGTCGAAGTGGTAACAGGCGGCGGAAAGGAGCGTGGCGGCGAGGTACCATGAGCGGTTCAGCGAGTGGGACTTGAACACATCTACGCGATCGGGCAGGTAGAGATGTCCGCAGCCGCAGACGACCCCACAACCCCGTTCGATGAGATCGTCGGAGTCCAAGCTGCTCAGGTGGTGTAGCTCAGCCCCAGTGCCGGCGACGGCCCGGAACAGTCGTGTCAGTCTGCCCCGGACGTCCTCGAGGCGGCAGGTGCGGCCTAGTTTCTGCGCGTAGATCTCGGCCGACCGGATCCGCATCTGCAGGAAGTCCGCCGCCGTCTGCGGATTGCGCTGGTGGATCTGTAAGGCATTGTGTATGAACTCCGGCAGCGAACCGGCATCCAGTCGCCGACTGATCTTTGGATACCCGCTCAGGAAGCTGAACGCCAGGTCCGTGTCCGTCTCCCGAAGGCTACGCGCCCATCGGAGCACAAGTTCTACCTGCTCGGGATTGACGGGCAACTCACCCGCCCGCCAGAGCTCGAAGAAACGTTTGCCGAGGTAGACGCGGTCCTGCGCGAAATCGGCGCCCAGTCGCCGCCATTGCCGGAAGAGCACCGGGCTCCGCAGCAGCGATCCGGCGGGGCCAGCAAGAGCCGCCAGGTATTCCCGCAAAACGTAGTCGTAGCCTGCCTGAGGCAACTGGCCCAGGAAGGGAGCGCAGAGTGCTCGGGGGTGACGTTCCCCGGGCCCGAAGATGCCCCTCTTGTACAGCTCATCAATGAGTTGACGGAACTGCTCCCGATAGCCCCAGGTGACTTGCTTCAGGGGGAAGCCGCGGTAATCGGAGTGCCCGTCAGTCCTGTTCGTCGCGCTGCTCACTGGCGTCCAGGTCGCCAAAGTATGCGTTCACGATGTCATTGACCGACTGCACCATCTCCTGATCATCACTCAGCACATGGCTGATCGTGGTGCGACAAGCGCTGACGGGGTCGAGCCCGGCGGTGATGAGCCGGCCGGCATACACGAGCAGCCGAGAACTGGCGCCCTCCTCAAGACCGAAGCCCTTCAGTCGCCGTATCTCCTGCGCCATCTCGGCCAGCCGACCTGCCGTCTGCCCATCCACGCCGGTCTCGGTCACGATGATGCGCGCCTCCGTTTCGGTATCCGGGTAGCCGAAACTCAGACTCGCGAAGCGCTGCTTGGTGCTCTGCTTCAGCTCTTTCACGACGTTCTGATAGCCCGGGTTATAGCTGATCACCATCATGAAGTCGGGGTCGGCGCGGAGCACTTCGCCGATCTGGTCAAGGAAGAGCATGCGTCGATCGTCAGTCAAGGAATGGATGATGACGGTGGTGTCCTTACGCGCTTCGACGATCTCGTCCAGGTAACAGATAGCGCCGAAGCGAACGGCAAGGGTCAGAGGACCGTCCTGCCACACCGTCTCATCGCCCCTGAACAGGAATCGGCCCACCAGGTCGGCGGCCGTCAGGTCCTCATGGCAGGCCACGGTAATGAGCGGCAGGCCGAGGTGGTGCGCCATGTGTTCGACAAACCGCGTCTTGCCGCACCCGGTAGGGCCCTTCAGGATGAGAGGTATCTTCTGCTCGAAGGCATGGGTGAACAGGTCTTCCTCGTTGCCCTGGGGCACGTAATTGGGCTGCTGTTCCACGCGGAAGCCGTCGAGCGGGCGGGCGGCGTCCATGCAAGGGCTCCTTGCCGTTTTCCGGCGATCGGTCCAATGATAACACGAAACAGTACAGCGTAGCACAGTTGGCCCGCAACGGAAAGAACAAACTCCGACCCCATCTCACCGTCCGCTGAACATGGTGCCGTGGTCGAGTGGGCCGACGCCGCTTCCCAGTTGGAGCGACGACTTCAGCGCGATCTGCAGGGCGTCTCTGGCCCACTGCACCGCCCTCGGCACATCCATGCCCTTCGCCAGGCCGGTGGCGATGGCCGCGGAGTAGGTGCACCCGGTGCCGTGAGTGTTCTGCGTAGGCACCCGTGGCCGGCCCACTTCGTGAAACTGGCTTCCGTTGAACAGCACATCGGCCGGCTCACCGCGTAGGTGTCCGCCCTTAACAAGGACCCAGCGCGGCCCTGCATCCATGATCCGCCGCGCGGCCTCCCGCATCTCACGCAGGCTGTTCACGGCGATCCCGGCTATCTGCGCCGCCTCTGGCAGGTTCGGCGTTACCACGGTGGCCAGCGGCAACAGCAGGGCGCACAGGGCACCGCGTGCTTCGCTCGCCAGCAAACTGTCGCCGCTCTTGGCGACCATAACGGGATCCACCACAAGTGGCGCGATGCCGTGATCCCGCACGCGTTCCGCCACGGCTTCGACGACACGCGCGCTCGCAAGCATGCCAGTCTTCGCCGCGTCAGCTCCAATATCGTCCATGACTGCATCGATCTGGGCGGCCACGAACTCCGGCGGTACCTCCAGCACTCCGTGCACGCCCCGGGTGTTCTGTGCGGTGAGGGCGGTCACAGCCGAACTGCCGAAGGCGCCGAGGGCCGTTATCGTCTTCAGATCGGCCTGTATGCCCGCACCGCCGCCACTGTCACTGCCCGCTATCGTGAGAACGCGCGGTATCAAGGTTGGTGTATGCCTTCTGCAAATGATGCCTGATGCTCGGACTCGATTGTCGGTGCCGTGCCGCTGACGGCTTGACACGCGCACAACACGTGACTACCATAATGTATCGTGCCCCTGGTCGCACGCTAATTCCATAGGTTCTTGCGTCCCGCAGCATTTCACGGGCGCGACATGCAGCGGCCCTGCCCGGTCACCACCCCTCTTTCGTGGCACGCTCTTCCCGCAGGGGGTCGCGGTGGCGTAGCAGCCCGCAGTGCACCGTTGCCCCCTGGGAGAGCTCAATGAGCTTGCTGGTGCAGAAGTTCGGCGGCAGTTCACTGGCCACGCCGGAGAAGATACTCAACGCCGCCCGGCGTGCAGTAGGCGAGTCCCACGCCGCAAACCAGGTGGTTATGGTGTGCAGCGCCCAGGGCGACACCACGGACAACCTGATCGCCATGGCGGAGGAGATACACCCCAGCCCCGACCGGCGCGAATTGGACATGCTGCTGGCGGTCGGGGAGCAGATATCCATCGCTTTGATGGCCATCGCACTTCACAAGCTCGGCTCTGCGGCCATCAGCCTGACTGGCGCCCAGGCAGGCATCCGCACCGACAGCGTCGCCAGCAAGGCACGCATACGCACTATCGACACCACGCGCCTGAGGCATGAGCTTCAGGACGGCAATATCGTCATCGTCGCCGGTTTCCAGGGAGTGGACAGCTCCGACAACATTACGACTTTCGGCCGGGGCGGCTCCGACACTACGGCCATCGCCCTGGCCGCGGCACTGGGCGCCGACCGGTGCGACATCTACACCGACGTGGACGGCGTCTACACGGCTGACCCGCGCATTGTCCGCCACGCACGCTGGATACCCGCCGTCGATTACGACGAACTGCTTGAGCTGGCCAGCCTGGGTGCCAGAGTCATGCACTCGCGCGCCGTGGAACTGGCAAAGAGATTCAGCGTGCCCTTCAGGGTGCGATCCAGCATTAACGAATCGGAGGGTACCCTGGTGACCGACTTGACGGACCAGATGGAACAGGTGGACGTGCGTGCCGCGGCCCTCGAAACCGATGAGGCCAAGGTGACCATGCGCAACGTGCCCGACCGGCCGGGCATCGCCGCTACCATCTTCAGCGAGATCGGCCGGGCCAACATCAACGTTGACATGATCGTGCAGAACGTCAGTGAGAAGGGCCTGGCGGACGTCAGCTTCACCGTCGCCAAGACGGACCTTCTGCGCGCTCTCGCCGTGGCACAGCAGCTCGGCGAGCGGTTCGGTGGCGCCACAGTCGACAGCAATGAGCAGATCGCCAAAGTCAGCGTTGTCGGTGTCGGCATGCGAAGCCATGCCGGAGTGGCAGAGAGAATGTTCCGAGCACTTGCCGATGAAAGAATCAACATCCTTATGATCAGCACCAGTGAGATCAAGATCTCCTGCGTCGTGGATCAGCACTCCGGCAAGGATGCACTGCGTGCGGTGCATCGCGCCTTCGACCTGCAGAAGGGCTGATACAGCATGGCCGAGAACCACAAACACATCCGCGTCTACGACACCACCCTCCGGGACGGCTGCCAGGCCGAAGGCGTGGCCATGGCCGTTGAGGACAAGCTCGATGTGGCCAGAAGGCTTGACGAACTGGGCGTGCACTACATCGAAGGCGGCTACCCGCTGTCCAACCCCAAGGACGAGGAGTTCTTTCAGCGAATCAGGCAGATAGACCTGCATAGGGCGAAGGTGGCAGCGTTCGGTAGCACTCGCCGGGCCGACCGCCGCCCGCAGGACGACAGCGGGCTGCAGGCGGTGCTCGGAGCCGAAACGCCCGTTGTGACCATCGTCGCGAAGGCGTGGGACTACCACGTGACCGACGTGATCCGCACTTCGCTGGACGAAAATCTGCGCATGGTGGAGGACTCTGTCAGGTTCCTCAAAGATGCCGGCAGGGAGGTGATACTCGACGCCGAACATTTCTTCGACGGCTACAAGAGCAACCCCGAACATGCCCTCGCCGTGTGCCGCGTCGCCGCGCAGAGTGGGGCCGATTGTGTGGTGCTGTGCGACACCAACGGCGGAAGCCTGCCGCACGAGGTGAAGTCCATGACGGCAACCGTGGTAGAGCAGGCGGGTTGCCCCGTCGGCATCCACTGTCACAACGACAGCGGCCTCGCCGTCGCCAGCACGTTGGCCGGGGTGCGTGCCGGCGCGGTGCACGTGCAGGGCACTCTGAACGGCCTCGGAGAACGGGCTGGCAATGCTGACCTGTGCCAGATCATCCCCGTCCTTAACCTGAAAACGGAATACCGCTGTCTCAGCGACGAAGAGCTGAAGAGGCTTACCGAGGTATCACGCTTCGCCTACGAGGCGGCGAACCTAATGTACGACCCTCGTCAGCCCTTCGTCGGCTCCAGCGCTTTCGCTCACAAGGGCGGGCTCCACGTCGACGCCATGCGCAAAGCGAAGGGCTCCTACGAGCACATCGACCCCAGCCTTGTCGGCAACGAGCGTCGCTTCCTGCTCAGCGAGTTGAGCGGGCATGCCACAATGCTGGAGAAGTTCGAGAGGTACGATATCACCCACGACCGCGAGACTGCCACGCGCCTGCTCGGGCGATTGCAGGACCTGGAGAACGAAGGCTATCAGTTCGAGGCCGCCGAGGCGTCGTTCGAGCTGCTGGCGAAACGGGAAACAGGTCACTTCCAGCCCCATTTCGACGTGAAGTCGTACCACGTAAGCGTTATCAAGCAACCCGACGGCAGCGTGGTGACCGACGCTACCGTGAAACTGGCCGTGAACGGCCAACCAATGTTCACTGCCGCAGAAGGCGATGGCCCTGTCAACGCGCTTGACGGTGCCCTGCGCAAGGCGCTGGAGTCGCACTATCCCGCCCTGAAGGATGTTCACCTGACCGACTACAAAGTGCGCGTGATTAACCCCCGCGCGGCCACAGCGGCCCGCGTGCGCGTGGTCATCCAGAGCGCCTGCGGCAACCGTGTCTGGGGCACCGTAGGTGTCAGCGAAAACATCATTGATGCCAGTTGGAAAGCGCTCATCGACAGCATCGAGTACCGCCTGCTGGCGAGCGAATGAGTAGAAGCTCGGGTCAACAAACCTCCACCTGCAAGCGCCCAGCCCATGACCACTGAACTGCCCACACGCTACGAACCGGTCGACGTCGAAGACAGAATCTACTGCTTCTGGGAAGAGAACAAGCTCTTCCACACCGAGCCCGAGTGGCCCGGCGAACCCTATACCATCGTGATACCGCCGCCAAACGTCACTGGCGAGCTGCACATGGGCCATGCCCTGAACAACACGCTGCAGGATATCTTCGTCCGCCGTCGCCGCATGCAGGGCTACAATGCCCTGTGGCTGCCCGGCACGGATCACGCCGGCATCGCTACTCAGAACCGTGTGGAGCGCCAACTCGCCAAGGAAGGCAAGCACCGACGCGAACTGGGGCGTGAAGCCTTTATCGAACGCGTGTGGCAGTGGAAAGAACGCTACGGCGGGCGGATCATCGAGCAACTAAAACGGCTCGGCTGCTCCTGCGACTGGGACCGCCAGCGCTTCACGATGGATGAAGGCCTTAGCAACGCCGTTCTCGAGATCTTCATACAGCTTCACCAGAAGGGGCTGATTTACCGCGACAAGTACATCGTGAACTGGTGCCCACGCTGCCGCACTGCACTCTCTGACATCGAGGTGGAACACGAGGAACACGAAGGACACCTCTGGCACATCCGCTATCCGCTGCAGGACTCCGCTGCCGACTACCTGACCGTCGCCACTACCCGCCCCGAAACCATGCTCGGCGACACAGCGGTCGCCGTCCACCCGGACGACGAACGCTACGCCCACCTGGTCGGCCGCAAGTGCGTGCTGCCCGTGTTGGAACGCGAAATACCGATCATCGCCGACGATTGGGTGGACAGCAGCTTCGGCACGGGCGCGGTCAAGGTGACCCCCGCCCACGACCCGAACGACTGGCAGCTCGCGCGCCGGCATGGACTGGAGATCGTCACTGTCATCGACGAAGACGGCGACATGACCCTCCAGGCAGGCGACGCCTACGAAGGCATGGACCGCTTCGAATGCCGCGAAGCCCTGGTAGAGGACCTGCGGGAACGCAGACTGCTTGAGCGCGTTCAGCCGCATGAGCACTCCGTCGGTCACTGCTATCGCTGCCACACCGTCGTGGAACCCTACCTGAGCGACCAGTGGTATGTGAAGATGAAACCCCTGGCCGAGAAGGCCATCCGGGCAGCAGAGGATGGACGCGTCGAGTTTCACCCTGCCCGGTGGAAAGACTTTTACCTGAGCTGGCTCCGGGAGGTTCGCGACTGGTGCATCAGCCGCCAAATATGGTGGGGGCATCGCTTGCCAGTCTATTACTGCGTCGCCTGTGAGGAACCGATCATCGCGCGCCAGATGCCGGAAGAGTGCCCCGCATGTGGCGCAAACGAACTGCGGCAGGATGAAGACGTGCTCGACACCTGGTTCAGCAGCGCTCTGTGGCCGTTCAGCACGCTCGGATGGCCGGAACAGACCGAAGACCTGAAACGCTACTATCCCACAAGCACGCTGGTCACAGACCGCGGCATCATCTACTTCTGGGTTGCCCGCATGGTCATGATGGGCCTGGAATTCATGGGCGAGGCGCCCTTCAGCGACGTGGTGATCCACGGCACCATACTGGACGAGATCGGCCGCAAGATGTCGAAGTCACTCGGCAACGGAATCGACCCCATCGAGATGATAGACCGCTTCGGTTGCGACGCCGTGCGCTTCTCCCTGATCATGCTCAGCCCGGAGGGGCAGGACCTGAAGCTGAGCGAGAGTAAGTTCGAGATGGGCCGCAACTTCGCCAACAAGGTCTGGAACGCTGGCCGCTTCGCCCTGATGAACCTGGCCGAGGGTGCCGAAGCGGAACTGACTGCGCGCCAGATCGACGAGGCACGGCGGTTCGAAGACCGATGGGTTCTCAGTCGGTTGCAGCACACCATCCAAACCATGGACGGTTACCTGGATGCCTTCCGCACGCATGAGTCCGCCCAGGCCATCTATGATTTCTTCTGGCACGATTTCTGCGATTGGTACCTGGAGCTGATAAAGACTCGGTTGGACTCGCGCAATGAACCCGAAGACCGCACCGTGGCGCGTCAGACACTGGCCACCGTCCTCGACCAGGCGCTCCGCCTGCTGCATCCCTTCGCCCCGTTCATCACCGAGGAACTATGGCATCATCTGTGCGAGGCGCTGGCCGAGAGCGGCCTGCCTGCGGCAGAAGCCATGCAGGCGCCGGGCATCATCCGGGCCTCCTGGCCTGAGTACGCAGCCCACTGGCGCCGTGAAGAGTTAGACGAGGAGATGGCGCTGCTTCAAGAAATCGCACGGGCCATCCGGAACATCCGCAAAAGCAAAGGACTCGCCGATCGCACCCAGGTCAGCGTGGTCATCAGTTCACCCGACCACGATACTGACCACATCATCGGCGAGCGCGAACGCTTCCTGCGGGAGATGGCCGTGCTGGACGACCTGCAGCATGGCGTCAACGCGACCAAGCCACCGCGTTGCGCGACCGCTGTCGTGGGCACCATCGAGGTATTCGTCCGCCTGGAAGGGCTAATCGACATCGAACACGAGCGCGAACGGCTCGAGAAGCAGAAGATCGACGTAGAGGACCAGATCGCTGGAGTCGACAGGACGCTGAACAACCCCAACTTCCTCGCCAACGCACCGGACGAAGTCGTTGAGCAACGCCGGCAACGCTCCGAGGACCTGCGAGCCGAACTGGAGACAGTCATCCAGAACCTGGCGGACCTGCAATAGGAAGCCTACTTAAAGGGAAAGCGGCCTCGGCGCTGTGCCAGACCCCCCACCGGTTTCTGCCCCCTGTGTCGATATGCAGCGAAACGGCGCGCTCTTCTGAGCTTTTCGTCCGGTTTCCGACCTTGCCATCCCGGGGTGCATGACGTATAATACCCTATTGGGAGTGTAGGCGGGGAGTATCCGTCGGTCAACGCGCGAGTTCTCGGGTCGGCGCATCTCACGAGGTCATTGGTGGCAGGCCGCGTACCTGAACACGTTGTACACCAGGTGATCCGCGGTGCGGATTTTTTGCGTATCGTGGGGCGGCATTGCGACCTGACCAGGAAAGGCAATAGCTACTGGGCGCGTTGCCCTTTCCACGAAGAGAAAACCCCTTCCTTCTCCATCGACCCTGAAAACGGCCTGTACTACTGTTTTGGCTGCAAGGAAGGGGGGAACGTCTTCACCTTCCTGGAGAAGATGGAGGGGCTGAGCTTCGGCGAAGCGCTGCAGCGCCTGGCCGGCGAAGCCGGCATTGACCTGAGCCGGTACCGCACCGAGAGCGGCCCGTCGCGCGACGAGATTGGCGCGCTGCGCGCCGTGAACGAACTGGCTACCAACTTCTTCCAGAAATGCCTGCAGAAGAAGGACGATGTCCGCGAGTACCTGACACACCGTCACATCAATGCCGATTCGATTGAGCGCTGGCGGCTCGGCTATGCGCCAGACGGCTGGCAGTACCTTCTCGAACTGGCAGCCAAGCGCGGCTTCGACGCCCACACTTTGGTGCGTGCCGGACTTGCGGCGGAGCGCGAACGCGCAGACGGCTGCTACGATCGGTTTCGTAACCGGCTCATGTTCCCGATTGCTGATGCGGCAGGCCGCACTATAGGTTTCGGCGCCCGCGCGCTCCGCGAGGATGATGAACCGAAGTACCTGAACAGTCCGGAGACTCCCCTGTTCAGCAAGCGCAACTGCTTCTTCGGGCTTTCCCAGGCCCGAGCAGCAATGCGCAGCAGTGAAACGGCCGTGGTGCTGGAAGGTTACACGGACGTGATCATGGCCCATCAGGCCGGTGTTGAAAACGCGGTGGCGGTTCTGGGCACTGCCCTCACACAGGACCATGCACGCCGCCTGGGCCGCCTGTGTGAACGCGTGGTGCTGCTCTTTGACGCCGATGAGGCAGGCCGCAAGTCGGCCCTGCGCAGTATCGAGGTACTGCTGGGAAGCGACCTACACGTGCTGGTCGCCACGCTGCCCGAGGGTAAGGACCCTTGTGACTACATCGTGGAGCGCGGCGGTGAGGCTTTCCATGAGCGGCTCGAAGAGGCGCGCGGCTTCTTCGACTACCGCCTGGAAGTGGCCGCCGCCGAGCATGACCTGCAAACGCTGGAGGGAAGGCGTGCTGCGTTCCGCGATGTGATCGAACTGGCGCTTGCCGTGCGTGACGAAGCAGAAAGAGATATGATCGTCCGCCAGACTGCACGTGAGCTGAGAGTCAGTGAGAGCGCCGCATGGGCACACGTCCGCAGAGCGTGGAGAGGGTGTGGCGCCGGTGCTCAAAAGCCTCGGGCGGACGCGAACGAGCGTTCTCTGTCGGCCGACCTGGCAATTCCGGGGGAATTGCTCGGACTGCTGTTACTCAGCCCTGAGTTGCTGCACAGGGCGCGAGAGACAATACGTGAGGAGGACCTCGGCGAAACCCCTGCCGGACGCGCGTTATGGCGGTTGCTCTGCGCGGAGAGGGAGCCGACCGGCGTTGCGGAGTTCGTGGGCTCTTTGCCCGAGTCCGCATTGGCGGAAGCTGCGGCAAGTGCTGTTGCGCAGGAACGAAAGCGGCGCGAGCGCATATCGGCGGCCGACCCTGAAGAGCGCCTGCGCGGTTACATGATATACCTGGATAACAAACGCAGGACGAGTAGCGAGGCCTATCGTCTGGCAAGCAGCGCGGAGAAGCTCGACGACGAGCAGCTGCGTGCCATGCATGAACGACTGAAAGAAAAAGACCGGAAATCGGCGCCCCGATGACCCAGGAGAGCCGTTAGCCGATGACTGAAGAGAAAACCATAGACCGTACTGCCGTCGAAAGCGAGATCGAAGAACTCGTCCAGCTCGGCAAGGAGCGCGGCTTCCTCACGTACGAGGAGCTGAACGACTTCCTGCCGGACGACGTGGTGAGCCCCGAGTATATCGACGAGATCCTGCTGACCCTCGACGCCAAGGGCATCGAACTGGTCGATGAACGTGAGGTCGAAGAGGGCGAGGATGGGCTCTATCTGCGCGAAGAGGAAGAAGATGAGGAGGAGGACGAGGAGAAGGTAACGGCAGCAACGACCGAGAAGATCGACGACCCCGTGCGCATCTACCTCACCCAGATGGGCCAGATTGATCTGCTGACCCGCCCGGAGGAGATCGCGCTGGCGAAGCGCGTGGAGATCAGCCGCAAGATGTTCAGACGCTGGATACTGCAGATAGCGCCGTGCGTGGAGCGATGCGTCGAAGTGCTCACCGAGGTGCGCGACGGCGACCTACCCTTCGACCGCACGCTGAATGTTGCGGCCGAGCCCGACGTCGAGAAGGATGAGATGGTCGACCGGGTGCCGCAGAATCTGGAGACCGTCCAGAAGCTGAAGGACAAGAACCGTGAAGCCTGGAAGGCGCTTCGTGCAGATAAGGTGAGCCGTAAGAAGCGCATTGAAACGCTGCGCGCCATGCGCAACCGGAGCCGCAAATGCATGGTGCTGCTGGAAGAGCTGCACCTGCGCATCAAGCGCATCCAGCCGCTGATGGACCTCGCCAACGAGCTGTTCGACCGCATGTGTGATGTCAAGCGCGACCTGGAGCAGCTTCGGGGCAGCAACGGCAACCGGGCGAAGCAGCGCAGCCTGGAAGCGGAACTCAGGCATCTGGAAGACAGGCTCCAGTGCCCGTTCGACCTGCTGGAACGCCGCATGCGCGCCGTGCGTCGTGTGCACGCAGAGTATGAGAAGGCCAAGCAAGAACTCTCCGGAGGCAACCTGCGGCTGGTGGTCAGCATCGCTAAGAAATATCGCAACCGTGGGCTCAGCTTCCTCGACCTCATCCAGGAGGGCAACACGGGCCTGATGCGCGCCGTGGACAAGTACGAGTACCGCCGCGGCTACAAGTTCTCCACCTATGCCACGTGGTGGATACGTCAGGCCATCACCCGCGCCATCGCCGACCAGGCGCGGACCATCCGCATCCCCGTGCACATGATCGAGACGATGAGCAACATCCGCAATGTCGTTAAGAAACTTGTGCAGGAGAAAGGACGCGAGCCGAGCCTGGAGGAGATATCCGAGGAGGCAAACCTGAGCATCGAAGAGACCCGGCGCGTGCTGAAGATCAGCAAGCGGCCCATCAGCCTGGACCGCCCCATTGGCGATGGCGACGACAGCTTCTTCGGCGATTTCATAGAAGACGAGAACGCTATCAGCCCAATGTCCCAAGCAGCCAAGGAGATGCTGAAGGACAAAATCGACAGCGTCCTGAACACGTTAACCTATCGCGAGAGGGAAATCATCAAGCTGCGCTACGGTCTCGGCGACGGCTACACCTACACGCTCGAAGAGGTAGGCCGGATATTCAACGTCACTCGCGAGCGCGTGCGCCAGATCGAGGCGAAAGCCGTGCGCAAGCTGCAACACCCGGTACGCAGCCGCCAGTTGGAAGGCTTCATTGACAGCCTGCCCGGCAACACGTAAACTGGCGCTCTACTTCGCCGCAGAAAGCAGGTTGCCTATGTGGGTTTGTGCCCCGGTTGAGCGACGCGGATACCGTTCGCGCGTCTGCCCCGCGGGGGTGCGGCCCGCTCGCACCGCCGATAAGGCCCGGCTCGGGAGAGCACGGGCTTTTTTCTTTGCCGCCTCGCCGCCGGCTCAACCGCCAACCACACGGGAATTGCCCTGATGAGGGAAACGCTGGAGCAACTGCTGGAAGTGCAGGAGATGACGCAGAAGCGCACCCAACTGGAACGCGACACTGAGATGCTGGATGTCGACGTGCGTAACGCCAGCCGCGAGTTGAAGGAGAAACACAGGCAACGTGAGCAGGCACATCAGCAGCGAATTGAAGCCGCCAAGGACGCCGACGCGCTGCAACTGAAGATCGAAGAAGCCGAAGCCGAAATCCAGAAGCTCAAGGTGCAGCAGAACTCAATCCGCAACGAGAAGGAATACAAGGCCGTCCGTCACATGATCGGTGCCCACGAGGCGGACATCGAACGCTGGGAGGACGGCGCGCTGGAACTGCTTAGCACCATAGATGAACTGGCCGAACGTGAGGAGCGCCTGGAGCAGGAGACGCAACAGGCGAAGGCGGACCTGGAAAGGGTAGAGGGTGAAGTCCGCCAGAAGCGCGTGGAGCTGCTCGACCGCATCGAGATGCTCAAACATAAGATCGAAACGCTGCGCCGCCAAATTGACCCGGAGATTCTGGCCGTTTACGACCGCCTGGCAGCCGGCCGCCGCAGCGACCCCCTAGCCAAGGTGTGCAACCGCACCTGCCTGGGTTGCCACACCCGCATCACCAAGCAGACGGAGAATCTGCTTATGCGCGATGACAAGATGGTCTACTGCCACAGTTGCGGCCGTTTGCTCACCCTGGCCGACTACTGAGGAGAAGGCAGACTATGCAGCGTCAGCAGTATACGCCTATCTCCTGAACGGCTGTCAAGTAGTCCAGCAGGTTGCGCCGCGATCGAGGTGACCAGACAACGTTCACGAAGTTGACGACGTAGCCGCCTCCAGGCGCAATTGTCCGCATCCTTTGCTCCACCTCGGTCACCACGTCCTCCCTCTGCCCAAACGCCAGAGTCTGCTGTGTGCTGCTGGCGCCCCAGATGGTGACTCTGTCGCCCCACCTCCGCTTCACCATCGCCGGCTCGATGCATTCCGGCTGGACGGGGTTGACAGCCGTCACACCGATATCGATCAAGTCGGGGATGAGTTCCTCGATATTGCCGTCACTATGGTAGAGAAAGTGTACCCGAGGGCTAACAGCCCGGGCGGCGTCGATCACCGCCCGATGCCGCGGCTTAACCCACTGGCGGTACATCGCTGGGCTGATCAGCAAAGCCTGCTGAGTGGCAAGATCATCCCCGATGCGCAGTATGTCCACTCCAGCCTCCGCCAGCCGGCGGGCTTGCACACAACGGATGTCCGTGATGATGTCGAACAGTCGCTCCACAATGGCGGGATTCTCGCGGAAATCGACGAACAACTGCTCCATGGAGCGCAACTCGTAGCACAGCTCCACCAGGGTCTGCGACATCTGGCCGATCGTGGCGCGGCCGCAGGCGTGGCTGGCGCGCACTGCATCTGCCAATCCACGCCAGCGCCAGTGCGCGGTCATGTCCGGCCAGGGGTACGCCGCGAGCCCCTCGGGAGTGTGCACTTTCGCCAGTGGGTAGAACAAACGCCGGGTGAGCAGGCTCTCTCCAGAGTCGGCGTGACGAAGCGAAGCGCGGCCCCAGTCGTCGATGATCGCCTCCGATGGCGTGTCCACGTGCCAGGAGCGGAAGGCTGGATCGTTACGCCGTTCTTGGCAACGCAGGATATCCACATCACCGCGCAGGAAGCGTTCCCGCACCTGTGTGGGCACGTCAGCTTCGCTTATTGCGCGTCGCAGGGCCGGGTCATGCGCCTGAAACTCCAGTGGCACACGGTCGGGTTCGACATGCGCAAGCGCGCTTAGAATGCGCTCTCTCGGTTCCATCGTTGCGAGTGCTCCCCGTTCAGTCCTTGGTCATACTCGGATCGCATACCGCGGATGCGGTACAGGCCCCTTCGCGGAGGGTGGCCTTGAGCATGGTAGGGTCGGCACTGCACATCGTCAAAGCACCACGTGAAGGAAGCCGGGCTTCTCGGCGAGGCGTTCAATTCGCTATAGTTGCGCCCATGCGAACGTTTTGGCCAGATTGAGCAGAGAAGATGCGAGGAGCGCAAGACTGGAAGGACCGTCTGAGCCGCTGGATGCGTCGGCGAAGAGCCCCGTTCTCAGCTCAACCGAGCTGGCAGGGCGGCCACACGCTGTTCGAAGTCCACGCGGCAGACAGCGCCAATTTGCAGGCCGTCCTTGAGGCGGCCGAGGGCATTGAGGCCGATCGCGAGGACGCAGTCTGGCGCCTGTGTTGGACGCACTCTGCTCTGCCCGAGGCTGACCGGTTGGCCGCAGAGATCGAACGGGCCCTCGCTCGGCGCAACAGAGCACAGACCGGACGCCCGCTGCATCCCGACTTCGCTCCTCTGACAACGGTCGATGCCGACAGGCTCCTGTTCTTCGACATAGAAACCCTGGGGCTCGGCAATGCCGGGGTATTCCTTGTCGGCTGTATGCGCATCGATCAAGGTCGGGCCATAGTCGAGCAACTGCTGGCTGAGGACTACTCCCGCGAGCCCGCGCTGATTTCGGCATTCGCAGACAGGCTGCACAGTTCTGCGTGCCTTGTTAGTTACAATGGCCGCGCCTTCGACTTTCCTCTGCTGAGTTGCAGGGCCAGCATGTGGGGGATAGAACTACCGGCGCCGCCGCATCTGGATTTGCTCTACGAGAGTCGCCGTCGGTGGCATGACGCCCTGCCCGACTGCCGCCTGCAGACCATAGAACAGGCCCTCACCGGCCATCCGCGCATCGGTGACATACCTGGCCAACGGATACCGGCCGTGTACCACGAGTTCGTCGGAACCGGAGACGCCCGTCACCTCGGCCCCATACTCCAGCACAACGCTTTGGACCTGCTCGCGATGGCCCGCATACTGCTGGTCTGCCTTGGTTAGCCGGGCCGCGGGCCGAAGATGGCCGTGCCGATCCGCACCATCGTGGAACCCTCCTCCACCGCGATGCGCCATGAGTTGGTCATCCCCATGGACAAGGTTTCCAGCGAAACACCCGCGATTTCGGCAGCCTGCATCTCCTGAAACAACTCGCGCATGCGACGCAGATAAGGGCGCGCGTCCTCCGGCTCGGGGCAGAACGGTTCCATGGTCATCAGGCCCTCCACCCGCAACGTGCGCATCTGCCCAAGCCGGCGCAGAAAAGCTTCGGTTTCGTCAGGACGAACGCCAAACTTGCTTTCCTCGCCGGCGATGTTAACCTCGATCAGACAACGCACCGGCCGGTCGGCTCGCTTCTCGACAGCGCGGGCAAGGCGCAGGGAATCGATGCTCTGGATGACGTTGAATAGTGGCAGCGCGGAGTTCACCTTGTTGCGTTGCAGGTGTCCTATCAGGTGCCACTGTACGCGGCCAGAAAGCTCACCGAGGCCCTCATAGAGGGCTTCTGCCTCCTGCACGTAGTTCTGGCCGATCAGTCGTGCTCCCGCCTGCACCACGTCACGCACCTCGTCCGTGCGGCGCCCCTTGACGGCCACCACAAGGGCGACACACTCCGGCAACTCGTTGCGAATCCTTCGGTAGTTCTCTGCCGGATCACTAACTTGCATATCCTACAGATACCGCACGAAGCGGTTGTTCTCGTCGACGAGTATCTTCTTCGCGTCGACAGGTTCGTCGCCGAGCTCAAAGCCCATGACAATGACCTGGTCCCCCCGGTGAATAAGCCGCGCCGCGGCACCATTCATGCAGAGCTGCCCGGAATCGCGCTCGCCGACAATCACGTATGTTTCCACGCGCGCCCCGTTGTTCGTGTCCGCCACCAGCACCCTCTCGCCAGGCATCAGGCCCGCCTTCTCCACCAGCGCAGCGTCGATGGTGATGCTGCCCACATAGTCAACGTGGGCCTTAGTGACAGTGGCGTTGTGGATTTTGGATCGCAGCAGCCAGCGCATCGCCTGCCTCTTTTGAGCACGGCGCACGCAGCGAAGGTCCCTGGTCAGCAAGCCATCTGGGCGCAGCCCGCACGAACCGGTCCCGCCAGGGAAGCTGGTGCGGTAGGTCAGGTCCACTATAGTGAAGGTCCGCAGACCTGTCAAACTATGACAGGCGCACTCGCACCCACAGGCCGCGCAGTACGCCGGATCGGCTGAGCGAAGTCGTGAGCCCGCTGCCCAGGCGCCTTGCTATCGCCCTCCCCGATGTGCGACTATCGTGGCGCTGAAGCGCGCCTGTGCGCAGACGGAGGATATGAACATGGAGTATGCAGCCCTTTTTGTCTGGCTGGTGCTGTGCCTGTTGATCGGGGCCATGGTTCACCACGGGGTGGCCGGCGCAACTGTGCACAAACCGGTGCGATTGTTGGTTACACCGGGCATGTTCATTCGCAAGTTCTCCATGGCCGCGGTGGCCCTCCTGTGCGGCGCCACTCTGACTCGGGCAAACATGTACTCGACAGAAGAAGCCGATGTCAGTTTCGAAGCCAACGGAGTTGCAAGCGTCGCGAAGGTCCTTGCCCCCCTGGCCCCTCTGTTCGGCTGCGCGGTGGCGTTCGCTATCCTCAACAGCATGTTCGGCCGCCCGCTTCGGCTCAACTACGCCCCGCCGGAACTCTCCTCCTTAGACACCGGCGGGGTGCAGGGCTTCCTGGTCGGCACCTGGCGCCTGCTCTCTGCAGTGGTCGAGCGCGGTGCACGCGCTGACTGGGGCAACCCGCGGCTCTACGTGCTGCTGGCGCTCAGTTTCAGCCTTGCCCTGGGGGCAGCCGTCTCGATGGAACGCGCCCGCGAAGCGGCTCTCGGCGCTGCCCTGGTGGCCGTAGTGTTGGCATTGCTGTGCTCCATCTCTATCGGCAGAACAGTCTTCGGAGGGCGCCGGATAGGCTGGGCTCTGGCGCTGCGCAACCTGGTAGTCCACTACTCGGCCGTGGCGTTCGTGATGATGATCTACGGCATGACTTCGGCTGTATTGGTCGGCGTCGTCGTACGCGCGTACGAACTCTTCGCCGGTTCCCCGGACAGTTCGAAGCGCAAGCGCAGGAAGCAAGCCAGCTCCAGCGGACGGGCTCAGAAGGCGGCCTGAGGCTCACGCAAGCCGGTCATAGCCAAACATGTCGAAGTAGTGCTCCAGCACGGCGGCGACACGGCTAACCCACGCTCGCTGCAGGTTACAGAGTGGGAAACTGCCGAGCTTCGGCGCGATCTCGCCGCCAAAGCGCTCGTCCACATACCGGGGCGTGAGGTAACGGGCGCCGAGCAGGTCTTCGCGCACCAACTCCTCCACCCGGTCCCGGCCGAGCAGATTGCCCACCTCTTCGAGCACATAGTCCACAGTTGCCTCCGCGCCCGTGGTCTCGATGATAGTCCAGACGTTGACCTTCACGAAGCCCTCGAGGGGCACGTGACTGAGGTCCGCCTCGCCCATACAGCTTGTGCCGTGCAGTACCATATTATGGCCAACCTGCTCCCTGATGGCACGTGCCTGCTGGCCGTGATAGCGGGCCACGCCGGCCTCGGCGGCGCGATGCTCGGTGCCGACGTTGGGCACAATCAGGTCGACCCCTGTCTCCTGGATGAATCGGGCGGCCTGTTCGGCCGTGGTCATGGCGAAGGCTTCGCCTTGCTCCCACGCCTCCTTGAGTTCAGCCACTGCCCCCTCGATGACTACCTCCTGTCCGTGGCGCTCCACGTAGTCTGCCGTGCGCCGGATGTTGTCTTCGAAAGAGAAACTGCTGGCATCGAACATGACCATGGAGAAGATGTCGAGCCGTTCCTCGAGAAGCTCTTCATCGCCCTCCGGCTGCCCGTGGTCGAGCATGGGGAAGACCCGGATTTTGGCGTAGGGCCCCTCGGGCGAGAGCAGGGCTCGCAGGTCGGCCAGCAGGCTGGTCAACCCGAACTCGTGGCGACCACAGAACCTGTAGTTCTGCGTATGCTGTCGTCCGTGGTACGTGTTGCAGAAGGATATGGAGACCGGAAGGTCCACCAGTCCGTGCCGCTCGGCAGCCGCGCGGCACGCCTCAAGTATCGCCTCCGTGGTCCAGGCGTTCTCCGTGCAGAAACACGGCATGGCCACCTGCCTCTCCCGCAATTCATCAAGCATAGCACGTGTCTTGCCAGCGTCCGTCACGATGGGCATGGGATCCTCGCAGCAGTTTCTCAGCTTGACTTCCCGCCTCGGATATTCGACAGTATAGGCTCGTGAGAAGCCGACCGCCTGCCTTCCTGGCGAGCCAGTGTATGTTCTGCCGCCGGGGGTGTCAAAAGCTCGGAGGATTCGGTGGCCGAATCTCGACTCAACTCCTACGCAGAGGCCGTGCGCTTCCTGGAGCAAGGCATCAACTACGAGAAGACGCGGCAGTGGCAGTATAACACCCGTTACCTGAATCTAACACGAGTAGAACGCCTGCTGGAGTCTATCGGCAATCCCCACCTGGACTACCGCGTGCTGCACGTGGCGGGCACCAAGGGAAAGGGCAGCACAGCGGGGGCGGCCGCCCACTTGCTGTGCCAGGCCGGTCGTCGCACGGGACTTCTGACCTCGCCCCACCTTGTGACGCCGCGCGAACGTATCCGCATCGACGGCGATATGATCTCTGAAGAAGCTTTCCTGCGCGGCGTGCGAACCATGGAGCGCTACGTCGAAACCCGACGCGGCAAAGAACAAAGCGCCGACCGCGCGCCGACCTACTTCGAGATGCTGACCGCCCTGGCCTTCGACGAGTTCCGCCAACAGCAAGTGGACTGGGCCGTTGTGGAGGTCGGGCTGGGAGGCCGGCTCGACAGCACAAACGTCGTTCAGCCAACCTGTTGCGCCGTCACGACCATCGGCTTTGACCATATGGACAAGCTGGGCGACACGGTCGAGGCAATAGCAACAGAGAAGGCAGGGATCATGAAGCACGGAGTGCCCGTGGTCATCGGCAAACAGCATTACAAAGAAGCACTTACGACGCTACGGCGCATTGCGGACGAGCGCGGCTCCCCTCGACGTGAGGTCGGACGCGAGATAGTGGTCACCGCATGCCGGCCCTTGTGTGCTCACTTGCGGACCCCTGACTCACCGGTCGGCTGGCGATTTTCACTGAGAACACCAGTAGCCCACTACAGAGAGTTGGTGACGCCGATGCTCGGCAGCCACCAGGTGAGCAATCTGGCAGCGGCAATCGGCTGCGTCGAGGTGTGCTGCGAAGCCGAGGAGCTCGCGTTGACACCGCAGACGGTGGCGAACGCGCTAGCCGACTTCTCCCTGCCGGCACGCATCGAAGTGCTCCGGAGAGGTCCGGCCGTCGTGCTCGACGTGGCACATACAGTGGAATCCATCCGGGCCTTGCTCGACGCTCTGGAGACGCACTTCCCAGGACGGCGGTTGCGGGTAGTCTTTGGCTGTTCGGCCGACAAGAACATCGAGGGGATGTTGTCCGCGCTGCGTGGTCGGTGCGTCGCCTTCACAGCGACCCAGGCGCACATGCCGCGGGCGCTCCCTGTGGAAGCCGTGCTGCAGGCCGCGCAGCGAACAGGGCTAGCCGATGCCGTAGAGGGGGGCGTGCACGCGATTCCCGATACCGTACAGGCGGTTGAGTCTGCACTCGCCGAGGCGGCAGAAGACGAAGTCGTGTGCCTGACGGGCTCCTTCTTCACCGCCGGCGAACTCCGCGCCGCGTGGATCGCGGAGCACGGGGGCATAGAAACCTGATCGGCCAATCACTCGCTCTCAGCCACGAGCCGCGCGACGTGAGAGCGGGCATTGGCGGCAAGCGCATCGTCTCCCTGGGCTCGGGCGACCTCGGCTCGCGCCCGCCAGACTACCGACGAACCGTCGTTCAGTTCCAGCGCTCGCTCCACGGACTCGCCCGCCTCTCTAAGCAGGCTTTCGCTCCTGGCGGACTCTTGGACGGCCAGGCGCACCAGGCAGCGTGCCCGGTATGAAAGCGCTGTCCAGCAGTCCGGCACCCGCTGCAGTACCACGTCCAAGGCTGCCAGCAATTCCTCGGGGGGGCGTTCCCGCACGGCTGCCTGAAACATGTGGGGATGCGTAGCCGTCAGGTCCGTCAGATCGCGCGCCCCGGCTACGGCGGTGGGCAGCGCCACCGTCGCCACGTCATCCCAGTAGACACAGGTCCATTCGCCGCCTTCCAGCAGGTGGCGCCCCGTATCAGCATGCCGATAGACAAGCATTCGCACGTCGCGCCGTTTCAGTATCTCTCGCCAACCTTCGCCGCCGCGCTTGACGGTAAGATACTGTCGAATGCCCTCATCACCATAGACCAGGCACCGGCCGTCGATGAAGACGTGCATTCGCGGCCAGAAGCGCCAGATCAGGTAGCCTCCCCAGGCGTAACTGTTCCACGGGCGTTCCATCAGGCCGTGGGCGGCTATGAACTCACAGGCGTCGACGGGCAGACGTTCCCGGCTCACCCCGCCGACCCGCCGAGGACTGCGGACGAACGGCGATGCGGCAACGGCGAAGGCAAGGATGGCAACGGCCAGGGTATAGAGCCGACCTCGTCTGCTGTTGTCGGCTCCGCCAGAGCGTATTTCGAGCGCAGGCCCGATAACCGGCGGCAGTATCAGCATTACCCATGCCACGTGCCGCAACCCCCGGATGGCCATCGCACCGAAGCCCAGCAGCAGCAATGCGTCCGTTGTTCCCCGAGCCCGAGACGCGCCAGCACCGCCGCGTATAGCATTCCGCGCTGCGCGCACCAGCGCAAGAGCCCCGATCGCCAGCGCGGCCCAGAAGACGGCGTAGTCCCCGCGCAGTGGCACCGGCTGCCACTCTTCGACCTGCCTGATGAGCTCAAGCTGCATCAGGCGCACCGGATACCTCAACACCTCGAAGCCGTACGGATTCAGAAGGGCCGCCGGCAGGCACAATACTCCGACAAGTGCAAGCGCGTGCAGTCTGGCAGACTGTCCTCCCAGCACCGCGCGGAGGGCAGAATCGCGGGACGAGGCAAGGGCGGACACCAGCTCTCCAGCACCGTATGCCCCTATCAGCAGAATCCCTACCGGAAATCCGCCGTGCAGGTTCGCCCAGAGCACCATCAGGGGTGGCAGAAGCAGCAGTCTTCCCCGGCGACCCCATAGCCAGTCGCAGACTCGGCCATCTGCCTCCCTTCCCAGATCTCGATCGAGCAGATTAAGGAAAACCGCAAAGAGCAAGAGCGAGTAGAGGTGAGGCCGGGCAAGGGCCCGCACGCGGAGCTGCAAGCAGGCCGTCAGCAGCAACACGCAGGCTAGACCGGGTGAGACCCCGCGCCGTGTTGCCACTCGCCACACCAGCAGCAGCGCAGCCACCAGCATCAAGCTGCGCCACAGCACGAGCAGTGACCCGCCCCCCGCTGCATACAGCAGGCTCAGTGTCACTCCACCGAGCCATGAGTGATAGGTCCAAGGAGCCCCGTTAGCCGTGTGTGAGAAAGGGTCGGCGTGGGGCAGGGCAAGCTCACTCACAATCAGTTCCCCCGCCCTCAGGTGCCACCAAAGGTCGTAAGAAGCCAGCGGACCCAGGACCGCCACGGCCGATGCAACCAGGGCAACGGCAAGCAGAAGCCGGCCGTCGTCGGGACGCTTGGGCAGTCCGTGCTTCGTCACACTCATTACCTCCCCTTACCGTAGGCTAACTGGCCCCGCGGGCCGAAGCGTACACTCCGACCGCTGGCCCAGCCCAGCACCCTCACGCCGTCGGGCGCGGGCTCAACGACTACCGCACCGTCTCGACCGGTCACAAACAATGGCACATTGTGGGCCTGCAGAAGATGCGCCGTGCGTAGGTCAAATCCCATCAATGAAGAGCTGACAATCGCGACTTGAGGGTCTGACAGCTCGACCAACTCCGCCAGCGCGTCATGGAAGTGGCCGTGATGCGGCACGATGAGAATGTCCGATGCCAGCCTGCTGCCATAGTCTCTGCAGAGCCGCAAGACCGCGTCTCTCTCGATATCGCCCGTAAACAGGACGCTCAGGCCCTCCCACTCGCATCGCAAAACCATGGAACGGCAGTTCTCACAGACATCCCCCGCGGCGAACCGCCTATCGGGATGCAGGACAGTGCACAGAACGCCTGCGGACCGTAGGGAGCCTCCCTCGGCAACCGTCCGGCGTTCGGCCACGTGTTCCCCCAGCCAATCCCGCACACGCCCGCCCAGCCCCCCGACACCCGAAGGAGGCGTTGTCACTACCGTCTCGATCCCGAAACGCCGGTGCAGGTAAGGCAGGAAGCTGACGTGGTCCTTGTTCATGTGGGAGACGACCAGGGCATCTACCCGGTCGACATGGTCTCGCCACAGCAGGCCGGCTACAGCTTCCGCCCGGCTGGGACTGCTGGAGCCGGCGTCGAACATCAGCACGCTGCCGGCCGCCGACTCCAATACGGCCGCCTGACCATGCCCCACATCCGCCAGAACGAGCCTCGGCCCGCGCTGGAGTCTCACCGCTGCGTCATGCCACATGTAGCTGAGCGACAGCGTCAGGACCACCACTACGAAGGTTGCGCGCCCTCCCCGGAACTTCGCGCGGAACACCCAGACCACGAGCCCAATGTAGAACAGCGCGATCCACCAGATCGGCGGGGCCGGCACATAGAGCCCAAAACCGGGCAGTCCCCCGGCCGTTGTGAGCAAGCGTTCAACGGAACGGCTCACGTACGCGGCCAAGCCACCGACGAGCCCAGCGCCGACGCCAAAGGCAAGCATGCTGAGCACAAGCCCCAGACATAGCAACAGGAGCACGAGCACGAGCGGCCATACTATCAGGTTAAGCAGCGGCGCAATAAGGC
The DNA here is from genome assembly GCA_964421565.1 of uncultured candidatus Brocadiaceae bacterium. GTDB lineage: Bacteria > Planctomycetota > Brocadiia > SM23-32 > SM23-32 > CAYQXJ01. The sequence goes on along the minus strand of CAYQXJ010000002.1, from coordinate 111,573 downwards.
ACAGGCTATGGAAGTGCCAGACACGAATCGGCGCCGTCGCAGCCCAAACTGTTACAGAGAGCAGAAGGTAACTGCGCGCGTAGAGCCACGTTTCGGCAGCCAATGATCGCTCCGCAGGATCTTGCACACTGCCCAGCAAGTCCTGCCATGGCCACAGGACATGCGCGAGTTCCGGATAGACGCAGAGCATCGCCCACACAGCCACGAAGGTGAGCTGAAACCCGGCGAAGAACAGTTGTTGTGGCCAAAACACCAAGATGATGGCCGCAGCGCCTGCCAGTGCGCTCTTCGTGTCCCGTTCTCGCCCAAACAGAGGCGCGGCCAGCACCAGCGAAAGCATCCACGCCGCACGCATTGCTGAGACGTGCAAACCGGTGAAAAAGACATAAAACCAGATCAAACTCAGCAGCAAAAGCCGGCGGGGGCGCACATCAAGGGGCATCCAGGCCAGCACGTAGCTGACGAAGGCGCAGAACACAGCCACATGCAGCCCACTGATGGCCAGGAAATGAAGCGTGCCAGACTCTTTGAACAATCGGTCCTGAAGCGGTGTCAGGGCGCTGCGCCGGCCGAAGAGCAACGCCTTCACGAGCCCGTCGGCGCCTGGAGGCAAATAGCGCCCGAGGGCGCCATTCAGACGACGGCGAAGCCGGTCAACTGCCACTCCCGGGTTGTAGCAGCCGGCACGCTCCAAGACGCGGATGCTCGACGCCTGTGTAACATTGGCCGTGGCGTGACTGCCCAACCGGGCATAGCGCGCTGCTGAGTCGGGCTCCCCGGGGTTGGTGGGGGCGCGGTTTGCGCGAAGCCTCACCGGGAGGGTAACCCGATCACCGACCCTGACGTGGTCAGGCCGACTGCCGACGAACAGCGCGACACCGCCCTCCACGTCCCTGCGCGAGTGCTCCGGCCCCAGGGAGCGCAGGTCAAGCCGTATAAGCCAGAAGACGCCGGTCGTCTCATCCGGAGCGAACGGATCGCTCGTATAGCGGCGTTCGGGTCCTTCAGTGACAACTCCTTCCAGCCGGTAGAACCGGTCCTCGCGCAGCCGTAGGCCGGTCAGGTGATGGGCCGGCTTAACCCGGTAGCGAACCGCGTGGTTCAGAGCACCCATCGGCATGACCAACACAGCCGCAAGTAGCCAGTTTGCCCAGCCGGGACTTCGCCGCCACACGCAGAACAGTGTGAGCCCAAGCATGAACACCGCCACACCAGCCCACGACCAGGGCGAGGGCGAAAACGCCTGATCGGCAAGGATGCCGACGGCAAGCCCCACCAGCACGGGCACCATCGGGCGATGCCGCGCGGTGCTTTCGGGCCGGCTCGGGCCAGTAGCCCCTGTGGCCGGGTGGTCAGGCATCTGGTCCACGTTCTGACATACCGAGGAGACCTGTTTGGTTCACATTCCCACGGCTCGGTTATCCCCTGGTCCGGCGCAGGCGGAAGAACTGCCTCAGGAGTTCGCGCGCCTCACTGGCCAGCACGCCTCCCTCGACACAAAGCCGATGGTTGAGCCGATGGTCCCGCGGGATATCGTAGAGCGAGCCGCATGCGCCGCTCTTCGGCTGGGGGGCGCCAAAAACGAGGCGCGCAACACGTGCGTTGACGAGGGCACCAGCACACATGCAGCAGGGCTCCACGGTTACATAGGCCGTAGTCCCGTCGAGGTGCCATGTTCCCAGGGCCTGTGCGGCGCGGCGCAGAGCGAGTATCTCTGCGTGTGCAGTGGGGTCCTGAGCGGTGGCCCGGCAGTTATGAGCGCGAGCAAGAATGCGCTCGCCCAGCACTACGACACAGCCGACGGGCACGTTGTCGTCTCCTGCGCCCGCGCGGGCTTCACGCAGCGCCAGACGCATGCAGCGCTTGTCGGCCTGGTCAGACACGGCACTGCTCCGAATGCTTCAGGATGCGCCTGCCCTTGCCGTAGGCAGCACGCCTCTGTAGCATGTTCACGGAAGTCACGGTCTGGAATCAAGAGTTCGGCGGCCAAAACCGCCTGCGAATAGGCGTTGGCCCCGAGGGAGACGCAATGCTGCGGCTTACGGCAAGAGAGCTGGCCGAACTGGCGTCGGGACGACTCGTCGGCCCCGCTGACACAGTAATCTGCGACGCTGCGCGACTGGAATGCGCAGGCGATGCTGACGTGGCCTTTCTGCGCGACGCCTCACGGGCCGATCAGGCAGCCCGATCAAACGCTGCTGTGCTCATTACCCCGGTCGAGATAGAGGGCAGAACGGGCACACAGATTGTCTGCGAAGACGTGGACCTGGCCATGGCGGCGGTGCTGGCCGAGTTCGCCGAGGCCCGTTCGGCACGTCCCGAGGGCGTCAGCCCCCGGGCATTTATCGCGGAAGACGTGGAGATCGCAGAGCGAGCCTGTGTGGGCGCCTTCGCCGTAGTCGAATCAAATACCACCATCGCGCACGATGCCGTGATTTACCCCCATGCATACGTCGGCCCGAACTGCCGCATCGGAGCGCGGACCATCGTACACGCGCACGTCTCCATTCATGGTCGAGTGACGCTCGGCGAGGACTGCATCATCCACTACAACGCGGTCATTGGCGCCGAGGGATTCGGCTTCTTACAACGAGAAGGCCGCCACGTGAAGATACCCCAGGTCGGCAGCGTACGGATCGGCAACCACGTGGAGATCGGCGCCCTGAGCACCGTGGACCGGGCCATGCTGGGCGAGACCATCATCGAGGACGGCACGAAGGTCGACAACCATTGCCACATCGCGCACAACTGTCACGTCGGGCCCGATTGCATCATGGCCGGGGCCGCCAAGCTGGCTGGCAGCGTTCGGCTCGGTCGAGCAGTGATCGTGGCCGAGGATGTGGGCGTCAGCGACCATGTGAGCGTGGGTGACGGAGCCGTGCTCGGCGCCCGAACAGGCGTGCACAGCGACGTGGAGGCCGGGCAAGTGCTGCTGGGATCGCCAGCTCGTCCGATCGGGGAGATGCGTCGTATCTTTGCCGTGATGGGTCGGCTACCGGAAATGCATCAAAGATTGCGCACCCTTCAGAGGCGTTTGGACGCCCTGACGCAGGATACAACGGAGGACAGGTAACTGGCCGCTGGACTTCCAGCGTGCACTTGCTCTATCATACAGCCGTTCCCCCGTGTAGCCGTAAAACCAAAGGAGACAGTAAGATGCTGCGCAAAAGCCTGCCACTCGTGGTCTGCCTCTTCGCACTTTCAGCAGGTTGCGAGAAGAAGGAACCGGAGGCCGGCCAGGTGCCCGTAGTCCGCCAGCCCCCCGCCGCCCGCGCACCCGCCGGTATGACAACAATCCGCGAGGCGCCTCCCCTGTTCATGACCAACACGCCTGTCACGGTCCGCGAGTACGTAGACTACCTGCGAGCAACCGGGCAGCCAGTGCCCGACCGTCTGCTGGAGGCGGCAAGCAGCGTGGTCCGAGCCGGGGAACCGGTGACGGGCCTGAGCCGCTCCGAAGCCGAACGCTATGCCACCTGGGCGATGAAACGCCTGCCAAGCCGCGAAGAATGGCAGATGGCTCAGCAGGTTGTGGGCCCCACACCCTACCCATGGACGGGAGAAGAAGGAGCCGTAGCAGCAAGGCTCTACCTGGTGCAGGATTGGCTGCCCGGCAGTGAGGGCGAAGCGGCAGCCCGCGAGGCAAAGGCCAGCATCGCGCAGACAATACTGGAAGCCCAGGTCGCCGAGCTAAAACAACTTCAAGAGCAACTGGCCGTCCTGGCCGAACAGCAGAAGGCCCACAGCGAGGCCGCGTGGAAAGAGTTCAAACCGGCCTTCTTCGAATTGGTTGAGACGCGCAAAAAACTCTCCGAATTGCAGGCTCGTGACGAAGCCCGCAGACGTGTGCTCGAGATACTGAGGCATGTGGCCCAGACCAAGGGCCGGCTTGCCGCACAGCTCGCCTTGCCGGAGGAAGATACGAGCACGGAGGAAGCGGCCCGGCACTACGAGGAGCAACTGGCACAGTGGCGCACCGAGGCCCAACAGGCCCGCCAGACCCTGGAGGAGCGCGCGAGGGAACTGCAGCAGCAAGTGATAGACCTTACGCGGCAGTTCGACCAGGTGGGCCCGACCGCCGTGGATGCTCGCTATCAAGGAGCGCAGGCACTGCTGGAGCAGACGGCCGGGGAGCGGGAAAGCCTCGAAGAGGTACGCCGGCTGTCTCGCGAGCTCGAGGCCGCGATCCAAAGTAGACAACGCGAGGGGGCAGCACTCAGTGATCTGCCGACCGTGGAGAGCATAGCGGCAGAGAATCAGCGAGTGCAGAAACAGATCGAAGAATACACTCCTGACGTAGAGGTGCAGGGGGAGATCGAGGATCTGAAATCCCGCATCGCCCAGCTCGGACAGAACATCGGTCGGGACTTTTTGGACGAAGAGCTGCTGGTGCAGGAGTTGGATGCCCTGGTGGAGGCGGAAGCGCGCAAACACGCCGTCTCGGCAGCGCTGGCGGCCCTGCGAGGCGTCATGGCTCAGGTTGGCGCGCCGCCCCAAGTCAGCGCCCAGTAAACGCATCCTGTCCATCGACTGGAGCGCCGACCAATGCCAGCGGCTCATGCCATCGTACTGGGTATAATCCAGGGGCTTACCGAGTTCTTGCCAATAAGCAGTTCAGCACACCTGGTTGCCGCCCAGCGCATCATGGGGGTCAACGCGGCCGGCATCCTGCTGGAAGTCGCCCTCCACTTCGGCACTCTGATCGCCATTGTGCTCATCCTCTGGCGATCAATATGGCACGTAGCCAGGGACGGCGTACTCGGGCTCTGGATGCACATTCGCGGTCACGACAAAGCGGCGGTAAAGCGGCGCGCGCCACTCGTCGGCGCGGCCTTAGCCGTGCTGGTAGGCACGATTCCCGCCGGGTTGCTCGGCGTTCTACTGCGAGGCGCCATTGAGCATGCCTTCGAAGACGTGACCACGGCCGGAGCGCTGCTGATGGTCACAGGCCTGATGCTGCTTGCCTCACGCTGGGCGCCAGCACCCGCGACCCGGCAGGTGCAGCCATCGCGCGGCTTCCTGATCGGCATCGCCCAGGCGGCTGCTCTGCTGCCGGGCATCAGCCGCTCCGGCTTCACCATCGTGGCCGGTTACTTTCTCGGCGTGAACCGCGACGTGGCCGCACGTTTCAGCTTCCTGCTGGCCATTCCAGCCCTCATGGGTGCATCCTGCGTGCAGGTCACCCGGAACTGGATGCAGATCACCAATCCGGCCTCAGCAGTGACCATAGCGCTGGGGATGGCCGCTTCCATCGTCACCGGCGCCGGCTGCCTGATCCTCTTGCTCGGGGCGGTGCGGCGCGGACGCCTTCACTACTTCGCCGCCTACTGCCTGCCGGCCGGACTGGCGATGCTGTTGTACGGACTTCTACACTGAGGGAGCCCGATGGCAAAGCGGACCGGTGAACGCGACGGCGATGCCGGTTACCTGGCGGAATCCAGGTCGCTTTCGCTGAGCATAGTCAGCATACTGCCCCTCATTATCATCTACCATGCGGGCATCGTGCAGGCCGGACACTCAGTCCGGAACCTGGCGGAAGTCTGGCTGCAAGGTCCACTCGGGGCCCTGGGGCTGCACGCCGCCCACCTGCTTAACGCCGCCGTGGTATTGGCGCTCGTCGCTGTGCTCTGGCGGTCGGAGCGTCACGGCGTGCCCAGCTTCCTGGTGGTGCTGATCATGATCGCCGAGGGCATATTCTATGCCCTTCTGCTGCAGCGGGGAGGTGTGGTCCTGACCGATCTGTTCTATGGGCAGGCTCAGCGGATCGTGTTTGCGGTTCGCATCAATGCCCCGGCGGAGCTGATGCTGGGGCTCGGGGCAGGGGTCTACGAGGAACTGCTGTTCCGCCTGCTGCTGCTCGGCGGAGTTGCAGCGGCTCTGGGCAAAGTCTTCCTCTGGCACCGCTGGTTCAGCCTGGCGATCGCCCTTATCGCCTCCAGCCTTTTGTTCAGCGCGGTGCACCACGTCGGCGCGCTTGGAGAACCTTTCGACCCGTACACGTTCACGTTCCGTGCCGTCTGCGGCGCACTGTTGGGGCTCATCTACATCTTCCGCGGGCTCGGAGTGGCGGTCTGGACGCACGCGGCATACAACGCGCTGACCATCCTGGCCCGCTGAAGAGTTGCACCTTACGGAGCCGTCTGCTACTGCACAGAAGGCGTCCCTGCCATAGCATTGGCTCGCCGAACCTTCTCTCCCCACTGGAAGTCACCAAGCACAGCCTGGGCTGTGTTGGTCAGGTGGTCGCCGATCTTCTCATAGTTGTAAACACAATCGACGAAGGTCAGGCCGCTGTAGAAGTTACACTCGCCGGCCGCCAGACGCCGCAGATGACTCTCCCGGGCCTGCCGCTCCATTGCGTTAAGACGGTCCTCGCTCTCGAATGCCCCCTTGGCAGCTTCAGCGTCCGATTCAGCGAGCGCGCGGACGACCGTCTCGAACATCAGCAACACCTCCGTGCGCATAATGTCGAGCTCCTCCAGCGCGGCTTCGCTGAAGGGCAACGCGTCCTCGATGCGCCGCTCGGCTGCCTCCGCCAGATTGACTGCGTGGTCACCCATACGTTCGATGTCATTTACGGCATGCAGCAGCACGGGCAATTCGTTGGATTGCTCGGGTTCCAGGTCGCGCCGGCTCACCTGGATCAGGTACTGGGTTATCTTGTTCTGCAGATTGTCGATGGCCTCTTCCTTCTGCCCAACGAGCTGCATCTCGGTCCGGTCAGACTTGAAAAACCCCTCGGCTGCGTCACACACAGCGCTGGCGGCCAACTCTATCATGCGTACAACTTCCCGACGGGCCTGCTCCAGGGCGATAGGGGGCGTTTCGAGCAGGTGCTCCTCCAGGTACTGCGGCTCCACCGACACCAGCTCCAACTCTCCCGGCACTAACCGGCGCGCCGCCGCAGTCAGCACCCCCGCGAAGGGCATCCAGATCAGCGTGTTGAGCACGTTGAACACGCTGTGGCTCAGGGCGATGTGGAGCATGATGTTCTGCTGCCCGACCGCACCCGGCACGAGGGCTTCCACGAGCCTCCCGTAGGGCCCGATGAACGGCAGAAGCAGCAAAACTCCGAACAGGTTGAACAGCAGGTGCGCCCTGGCCGCACGCTTCGCGTTGATGTTCGTGCCCACGGAAGCAATCTGGGCCGTGATGGTCGTGCCGATGTTGTCGCCGAAAATGAGCGGCAGGGCTTGGGGAAACGTCAAGACGCCGTTGAAGGCGAGCATCTGGGCGATCGCGATGGTTGCACTCGACGACTGGATGAGCATCGTCATGCCCGTGCCAATGAGCACGCCCGTCAGCGGGTTACCGGCAAGGCGGGCTATCAACTGCCTCGTCTGCTCGCTCTGCCGCAAAGGGCCGAAAGCATCCTTCATCAGAGAGAGGCCGAAGAACAGGATGCCGAACCCGAGGATGACCGAGCCCCAGTGCTTCCAACTGCGCCGGCCCATCATGTTCATCAGCAGCCCGATGCCGATTGCAGGCAGGGCGTAATTCGTGATCTTGAGCACCCCCAGCCAGCCCACCAGCCAGGCCGTGAATGTCGTGCCGATGTTCGCCCCCATCACCACGCCGATAGCCTGCTTGAGGCTCATCAGGCCGGCGTTGGCAAAGCCCACCACCATTACCGTAGTGGCGCTCGAGCTCTGTATAAGGCAGGTTACGCCAGCCCCGACCAGCACGGCGATGGGGACGTTGCGCGTGAGCATGCGCAGTATGCGCCGCATGCGGTCGCCGGCCACCCTCTTCAGCCCGTCGCTCATGATGCGCATGCCGAAGAGGAAAAGCCCCAGCCCGCCGATCACATAGTAGATGACGTCCAGCGTGTTTTCGGGCACGTAGTAACCCTGCAGTGGTGCGCGCTCGAATCGTGAAAGCAGAGCAGCCCCGAGGAGGGCCACCGTCCGCTGACAGCAAACCCCCGGCATTATAGGCCCGGCCTCGACGTGTGCAAACGAAACCCTAACCTCAAGCACACATTCACGGATCGGTCTCGGCGCCGGTCGGGACCACTCGCGGATGCGGTCGGCGGATGGTTCAGCTACCGAACTGTGGGTCCGTTTCTGCCTTGCTCTCGCCCCAGTCGTCGCGGAAGGTTGATGTGGCTCGAAGATGCTCTATCAGCTCGTTGAACTCGGCCCGGTCGAGTGGCAACTTGACCGGCCGGTCGGCGTAGGAACTGAGCGTGATGGCGTTGGCAAGCTCCAGGCTCTTCAGCCCCACTTCACCGGGGGCGATCAGGGGCTCGCCGTACAGGATGGCGCGGGCGAAGTTGCGCAGTATGACCTGGTGACCGCTCTGCTGCTCCGGCATGTCGAGCTCCACTTCCTCCACGCTCGGCATCCCCCACATCTCCTCGTTCTCTCGCGTGAACTCGGCGACCGGAGGGGCGAACCGCCACATGCGCAGCTCACCCTCCTGCAGGCGCAGCTTGCCGCTGTCACCGACAAACTCCACCAGCCTGTCGCCGCGCTCGCAGGTGGAGACATAGAGGTAACCGGCAGCGCCGTTCTCATACTCGAGCATTGCCTCCGCCTGATCCTCCACCTCGATGTCATGCAGCAGCGTCTGGCAGCGTCCGTGTACCTTGCTGGGCATCCCCCCGAGCATGGTGAACACGTCCATGATATGGGGCGCCTGGTTCATCATAACACCGCCACCCTCCCCGCCCCAGGTTGCGCGCCATGTCCCCGAGTCGTAATAGGCCTGTGAGCGGTACTCGGGGCTCACCAGCAGTGTGCGCCGCAGTTCGCCCAGCTCGCCTGCCTCCACGATCTGGCGTGCCTTTTGAATCTGGGGTGTGGTCCTCATCTGAAACATCACGCAGAAAACCTTGCCGCTCCGGCTGGCAGCCTCCGCCATCTTCTCCGCTTCGCCGATCCGCACAGCGATGGGCTTCTCGCTCAACACATGCAGGCCGGCGCGGAAAGCGTCGATGGCTATTGGCGGGTGGAAGTAGTGTGGCGTGGCGATCACCACGGCCTCGGCCAGCTTTTCGCTCAGCAGGTCCAGATGACTGGTGAAATGCGGCACGTTGTACTGCTCTGCGATCTCACTGGCACGTTCGGGCAGGATGTCCACTACGGCGACCAGCTCGAGCTCTTCGAGCTCCGCAATCCTGCGGCAATGGCCGGAACCCATCCCTCCCACGCCGACAACAGCGACCTTCACACTTCCATTACCCATAGCAATGCCTCTGTCTGTTCGCTCTAAGTTGGCCGTTCTTCCGAGCCGCAAACTGCGCTTGTGGGGTCGTTGTAACGGCGGGGCAGCCCGAATGCAACCTTAACGGCCTCTCGCTGCGCTTGACGAGCCCCAGCAGGTGCCGTAGCCTGCAAGTGGTGGGGCAATTGTGCTCGCCGGGCTTTGCATACACAGGGGGTGCTGACGATGGCCAGGCTTCAGATTGACATGCTACCCGTGGGGGATTCGGACGCGCTCATCGTCGAATGCCAGCAGGACGGAGCGCCGGCTGTCGTGGTAATCGACGGCGGCCGTAACTGGGAAGACGGCAACCGTCTGCTGCGTCAGGTGCAGGTTTACTATGGCGGTCGGATTGACCATCTGGTGCTCTCCCACATCGACGCGGATCACGCCGCCGGGCAGTTGCACATTGTCGAGAGCACGGAACCCGGCGATATCGGCCAGGCGTGGGTGCATGACCTGAGCGCCCACGGGGTGGACACTGAGCGCGCGGTCGAACTGGCCGACCGGCTGGCGCGCGAGGCGCAGTCCAGCGCCGTACGGTCGGTGGCAGAGCATCTTTCCGCCTCGGTTCGCATCACCAACGAGCTGCTGCGTGTGCTGCGGGAGCGCGGCATAGAGGTGAAGGAGCCGTTCGCGGACGGGCCGACGGACACCATCGGTCCCTTCAAAGTGCTCGGGCCAACCCGACGCTTCTTCGAGGAGTGCGTGGCGTTCTTCGACGACATAAGCCTGCTGAGCGAGATGGTGGAGACCGGCGTGTCCTTCCGCCGGCGGCAGACGGCTTCCAAGGGGCCTGCGCATCACGACGAGGTGCTCTCAAGCGCAGTGGACGACCCGCAGACGGAGAAGCAGTCGTCGCTTATCATGCGGCTCGACTACGACGGCGAGAGGTACCTGTTTACCGGCGATGCCGGCCGAAGGGCCTTCGCGGCCGTCAGCGACCGCGAAGCGATGCGCAATCTGCACCTACTGAAGGTGCCCAACCACGGCAGCAAACATAACCTGGACCCTGACCTGCTGGACCTCTTCCGGCCTGCGCTCGCCTACGTAAGTGCCAGCGGCATTGGCCTGGACCCTCACCCCGCCCTGCTGGAAGCGCTCGAACGCAGGGGGGCAACCGTGTACACAACGGCCAGGAGCGGCAACGTGTGGCACCGCCGAGGGGACGTGCCACCCCGCACGGGTTACAGAAGCAGCAAACCCAGGTGAGAGCGGCGCGCGCGGACGCCTGGCGGCCACTCTCCGGTCAGAGTGGCAGTTCGTTCGGCAAACCGATCACTTCCTCTGCAGCCCGGCCTGCCTCCACCAGGCGACCCGCCAGTGAACCCGAGACAAACACGTACAGTCGCCACAGCGCCCGGTGTTGCCGCTTGAGCACGCGCACCTCGTCGCTGTTGATCGAGGAGAGCAGCGTCATCCCGGTATGAGGCGCCAGCACGGGAATATCGGCCTCCTTCAGCGCCATCTGCGCGGGCGCGCAGTAGATCGCCACTCGGTGCGGCTGCGTGCCAATCGCCCTCGCGATGGACGCTTCGGCCTCGTCGCGCAAGCCGTCACAGTTCAGATGATAGGCGTCCACGAGACTCTTGAGCTGACTGCGCGCCGCCTTCCGCCCCACCATGTAACAGCGCTTGAACAGCCGCCGCGCCTCGAAGTCGTCCAGCAGTTCGGTAAGCTCCCGTCCACCGAGCTGCTCGCGCATGCGGTATATCAGCGTGCCATCCGTCAGGGAGCACAGTTCGTCTTCGGTCATGCCCCTGTTGAGGGCATGCTCAACCGCCTTGGATATCATGACGCCAGCCGCGATCTTGGCGTGATGGTAGTAAACCCGTTCGCTGAGGACGTAGCGAATCCTTAGCAGGTTGGTCACCTCGCTCAACGCATCCCGGCGCAACAAGCCCGCGTGTTGCATGTCGAGCGCCAGCCGCCCCTCGGCCACGCGGAAGTAGTGGAAGATGCGTTCGTCGAACTCGTAACTCAACCCGCAGAAGTAATTATCGCGCTTCAGGTAGTCGAGAAGGTCGGCGCATACGGTTCCGCTGAAGATGTCGCGCAGGTAGGCGCGTTCGGGGGGCGGCGCGGATCCCGGCTTCAACAACCTGAGCGCCAGCCGACCGGGCTCACTACGGGCCAGCAGATCGCCGAGTTCGCCACCGGCGATCAGCCGATCGTAGCGCCGCAAGCTACGGTCGTGGCGGTCGAGCAGGCGGCGCTCATCCTCGAAGGTATGCCCGAAGGGGATGTGCGTCACATCGTGTACCAGGGCAGCCAGCAGCACGGCGCGGCGCTCTGCGTCCTGAAATCGGAAATCAGTGCCGCGCTCGACCTCCTCCATGATGCGGCGTGCCATCCAGTACGTGCCGAGGCCGTGCTCAAAGCGGGTGTGATGGGCGCTGGGGTACACGTAGTACGCGGCTCCGAGCTGCCGAATGCCACGCAGCCGCTGCATCTGCGCAGTGTCCAGCGCAGCCACTTCACAGGGCCCGAGCTGGATGTCTTTGTGGACGGCGTCGCGGAGTTTCTTCGCGTGCATTGGCGGCTCGCACCTACCTGTCAGCCGCGGTGTCCGAGTGTCCCAGTTCGGTTTTGCGTGGCAGGTCGGACAGTGAGTTGAGCCCGAAGGCCTCCAAGAAACGGCGGGTTGTGCCATAGAGCAATGGTCGGCCCAGTTCATCGCTGCGTCCCATTACGCGCAGCAGGCGCTTCTCGACCAGGCTGCGCAACATGCTTCCGCAGCCCACGCCCCGGATGTCCTCCACCTCAGCGCGGGTAACGGGCTGGCGATAAGCCACGATCGCGAGCGTCTCCAACGCTGCGCTGCTCAGGCTATCCTGCTGCTGGCTGGCGCCAAGGCGGCGGACGTACTGCGCATAATCCGGCCGCGTGAGCAGTTGAAGGCCGCCCGCCACTTCCTCCACGGCGAACGCACGGCGCTGCTCCTCGTACTCATCACGCAGTTCCTTCGCCACGCTGCGCACTTCGTTGCCATCCCGCGCGTCAGCGATCTGCGCCAGAACGCCTGTGCGCAGGGGCCTGTCGGAGCTGAACAGAAGCGCCTCTACCACACGCTTCACGTGCTCTCGGCGCTCAGCGTCGGCCTGCGCTTCGGCGGCCTGATCTGGCCGGGCTTCCTCGTCACTCATGAGCCATACAGGGCCTGCGTAGTATCGATGATCTTCTGCACGGCGCGCCGTGCCGCCTCGGTGGCGGCGCGGCTGGTGATCGTCGCTCCGGTGAGAGCCTGCACGTTCCTCTCACTGGGTCCGGGAACTACCGTCAGGTCGCTCAGGCGCTTCCCGGAGAATTGCTCCTGAAACCACGGTCTTCCGGGCTGGCCAGCCTTGCCCACAACAGCGGCCCAGATGGAAACGTCTGGCGCCACGGCGTTCACGTTCTCACCCAGGCCCGGCGTTTCCTGGCTCGAGACAACAGCCATGCGGTGTATTACCGGGTCCTCGCCCACCGGCTTTTCAGGCGCGTCGGCCTTCACCGAGACCAGAACCCTGATCTCACTCTGGTAGCCCTGCGCGCTACCCATGGCGGCGTAGACCACGCCACCCTCTTTACGGTTGACGTAGACAGGCGCCAGATCGGTCGCTTCGTCACCTATCTTTTCGTATTCGCTGCCCTCGCCGAGAACGACAGCCAGTGTCTCGCGAAAAACCTCGGCCTGCTTGGCCTCGATGCCGTCCTTCATCTGCACGTAGAGTATACCGACCCCCAGCCCGCTGCCGAGGCAGATGGCCGCCAGGATCAGCACGCCGGACAGAATCTTGCTTGCTCCGCGCCGCGAAGTTTCGGGTTTCATGCGTGCCTTGGTGCCGGTTTGGGTGTCTTCGATCCATAAACTCGAGGCCGAACCCAGCGGTCGATCAGCGGTGCAAACGTGTTCATGAACAAGATCGAGTACGCTACGCCTTCGGGATAGCCTCCATAGCGGCGTATCAGCGTTACCATGAAACCGCACCCGACAGCGAACACGCTGCGCCCCAGAGCCGTGACCGGAGTGGTCACCATGTCGGTTGCCATGTAAACCGCGCCGATGATCAGACCGCCGGAAAGCACGTGATAGAGCCCGTCTTGCGACCATGCCGGAGCGCCCTCGCGAACCGGAAGCACAAATGCAAGGATGAATACCGTGCCGAGGTAGAACAGCGGAACGCGCCAGTCGATGATGTTCCGCAGGATGAGATAGACTCCCCCGATGATGAGGGCGATCTTGCAGGTCTCGCCCAGGCTGCCCGCCACGCCGTTGCCGAACAGCAGGTCCAGGTAGCCTGGCTCCCACCCCGCCGTCTCTGTCGCTGCTTCCGCCAGTGGGGAGGGCATGCTGACGGCGTCCGGGCCGGCACCCCATAGCATGCGCGGCACCGGCCACTGCGAAAGGCTGATCTGCTGAGGATACGCAAACTGCAGGAAGACGCGGCCCGCGAGCGCCGGGTTCCAGATGTTGTTGCCGAGGCCACCGAAGGCGTGCTTGGCGATCGCCACTGCAAACGCGGAACCGACCACCGGAACGTACCACGCCACGCTGGCCGGTATGATCATTGCGGACAGAACGCCAGTCACGAACGCGCTGCCGTCCAGCGCCCAGGCGAGGGGCTTGCCCCGTGCGCGGAGGCAGGCGAGTTCGCTCGCCTCGGCCGCGGCGATGCTGAGCAGGTAGACCTGGACAGCTTGCAGGCCGAAGAAGTAGACGCTGAAGGCGACCGCGGGCGCAAGAGCGACCACCACATTCCACATGACCTTCTCGATGCTGTCCGGCGCACGCAAGTGGGGGCTCGCGCTCACCAGAAGCTTGCTGTCGTCCATGCGAAGCCTCGCTCAGGGGGTCAGGCAGGATTCACTTGCTCTCCTGCTGTCGCTTGCGCCGCAGTTCGGCCTTGCCAAACTTCACCATGTGGACTATGCGGCGGCGGGAAGGGCAGACGTAGGCGCAGCAGCCACATTCCTTGCACTCCAGCATGCCGTAACCCGTGGCGGCCTCCCAGTCCATCTGCTCCATAGCAATGCTCATCTCGTTCGGCATCAGACCCAGGGGGCAGTGCGCCACGCAACGGCCGCAGCGTATGCAGTCGCGCTGCGTCGGCACGCTCACGTGTCGGCGCAGTATGATGCAGTTATTGCCCTTCACCAACGGCACTTCGAAGCTTGCCTGGGCGATGCCCATCATCGGGCCGCCCAGTATAAGCTGATTCGTCCCCTCACGCACTCCCTGGCGCTCAAGGATGGCGCCGACCTTCGTGCCTATCCGCTCGACGAAGTTGCCTGCATTCTCCACTCCGTCGCCGGTCACCGTGACCGCGCGCTCGATGAGCGGGCGACCGAAGCGGATTGCTTCGCGGATGGCCAGGGCGGTCGCCACGTTGTGCACCAGGCAACCTACATCGCTGGGCAAGCCGCCCCCATTGGGCACTTCGCGCCCTGTGGCGGCAGTGATCAACTGCTGCTCGGCACCCTGTGGGTACTTGGTCTCCAGCGGCAGCACGCGGATGTCATCGTCCCCGTCCAGCTCTTCTTCGAACGCCTGTATGGCATCGGGCTTGTTTGACTCGATGCCGATCCAACCCGCATCGCACTCCACGCAACGCATGATGAGGCGCAGTCCGTCGATCACTTCGGCGGTACGTTCGAGCATGAGACGGTGGTCGACGGTGACGCACGGCTCGCACTCGGCTCCGTTGATGAACACGTCGGAGATCGGACTATCCGGCGGCGGGTTCAGTTTCACGTGCGAGGGAAAGGTGGCGCCTCCGAGGCCGACGACGCCACACTCCTGCACCATGTCCACCATACGGGCCGGTTCCATGGCATCGACGTCCTGCGGTTCGCCTATGCCTTCGGCCCACTGCTCCTGTCCGTCGTTCTCTATAACCACCGCCGGCACACGCATGCCGGTTACCCCATAGATTCGCGGCTCGATGGCCTTCACTACACCGCTGACCGGGGCGTGAACATTCGCACTGATGTAGCCCTGGGCCTCACCGACGAGCTGGCCTTTGCGCACGGTGTCTTTCTTCTTAACCACGGGAGCGGCGGGCGCTCCAATGTGCTGCGCCATCAGGACGGCCACTTCCACCGGGGGTTCACTGGCCTGCAGCGGCAGCCCGCTGGTGCGTTCCTTGCTCTCATCGGGGTGCACTCCGCCGCGGCGGAATGTGCGTTTCTGCATCACAGTCGCCATAGGTGGTTCGCTCGTCAGGTCGTGGCCAGTCGGCTGCGCAGGGCCCGGCCTATCTGGCGCGCCGCCTGCTGCAGCCGGTATTTGTTCTCTACGATTGCCATGCGCACGTGGCCGTCTCCTCCCGCGCCAAAGGCGGCGCCAGGGGCAACGGCTACGTTCGCCTCTTCCAGCAACATGAAGCAGAACTCGACCGACCCCATGTCGCGGAACTCTTTCGGGATAGGCGCCCACACAAACATCGTGCCCTTCGGCCGTTCTATGTGCCAGCCAGCCCGGCCGAGAGCATCGCACAGCGTGTCGCGTCGCGCCTGGTAGATCGCAGCCTGGTGTCGGACATCGCGCATGCAGTCGCGCAGCGCGATGATCGAAGCGATTTGCATGGGCATGAACAGTCCGTAGTCATAATAGCCCTTAATGCGCGACAGGCCGCTCACCAGTTCGCGGTTACCGACGCAGAAGCCGACGCGCCAGCCCGCCATGTTGAAGCTCTTGGACATGGAGGAGAATTCAACGCCGACTCCGGTAGCTCCCGGCACCTGCAGGAAGCTCGGAGCGCGATAGCCGTCGAACGTGATGCCGCCGTAGGCGAAGTCCTGAATGATCACAATTCCGTGCTTTCGACCGAACTCGACGGCGCGCTCAAAGAACTCCTTCTCCACGACGGTCGTGGTCGGGTTATGCGGGAAGTTCAGCAGCAGAAGTTTCGGCGTCCGGTCGAGCTCCGCCACTCTATCATGCAGCCGGTCGAAGAACTCCGGCTCGTTCGACAGGGGCACGCTTACGACTTCTCCCCCGGCGAGGACGATGCTGTAGATGTGCGGGGGAAAGGCCGGCGTGGGCACCAGGGCCGTGTCGCCCGGCTCCACCAGGACCATGGCCAGGTGACTGAGGCCCTCCTTGCTGCCGATGGTAACCACGACCTCGCTCTGGGGGTCAACGTCCACGTCGTACTGGCGTTTATAGTGGCGAGCTACCTCGCGCTTGAGGTTGCGTATGCCATCGGCACTTACGCTGTAGCGGTGGTTGCGCGGATCCTGAACGCTCTCGACCAGTTTATCTATAATCGGCTGGGGTGGTGGGTCGTTCGGGTTGCCCATCCCCAGGTCAATGATGTCCTCACCCGCGCGACGCCTCTCCATCTTCACGGTGTTGAGCTTGCCGAAGATGTACTCGGGCAGCTTGCTCATGCGTTCTGTGTAGCGTATGTCCATCTGGGGCTACCCAAGCATCGTGCGAATGTCGGATTCAGCGCGCAGCTTGATCAGCAGGGCACGGATGCGTTGCCTGGCCAAGCGCCGGAACACCGCGTCGGTCAGTTCCGCCCGCACATCTTCAAGCGGCGGCGGGTCGGTCGAGCTCCGGCTGACCACCTGCATTATACGGTACTTGCCCTCATGCAGGAAAACTCCGCTTACGTCTCCCTGCTCTAAGTCCTTTATCTCATTATAGTAAGGATCATCCTGAGTCACAACTCGCCGGGTGCTGTCAGCCATCCATGCGCCCGGCTCGGCAATCTCGGTACGCGCCAGCAGCTCGAACTCTGCCCCCTGCACGATACGCTCGCGCAGGCTCTCCCCTTCGGCCCGGCTATCCAGCGCCAGTTCCTTCACGACGACGCGCTCTGCGCCCAGAGCCTGGTAAGCTTCCTGCAGGTCCTGCTCGGTCACGGTAATGTCCTCGGCGACCATCTTCTCAGCCAGCAGCGTGGCGCGCACATCCCCGCGGGAAACAAACTCATCTACCAACCGCATCTTGAAGCGGGACGGGTCCGAGCCGCGGTTCAGAACTTCCTCTGTGAACTGCTCGACCGTCATAGCCCGCCGAGAGGCCTGTTCCTCAAACAACTGGTCGCCGATCTCGCGTAGCCTCTGCCCCATCTGCTCCTCGCTCACTCGCAGTCCCATCTGCTCCGCCTTCTGGAAGATGAGTTTCCGCTCAACCGCGGACTGGAGCATCGAAGGGCCGAACTCCTTCACCAGCGCCTCCGCGAATGCATCCTCTTTCACTGCCTCGCCATTTACGTAGGCGACGACATCCAAACCGAGCACGGCCCGTCGCTGCGGATCGGAGGAGAGGTTCACCACCAGGGTCGCCCGCTCCCATAGGTCCGCCAACATCCCATACAGCAGGGGGCGAGTCTGCAACGCCAGAAGCTCCGCACGCAACCGACCGCGCAATTCCGCGAACTCGGCCTCCTCCGCCGGGATCTCACGGATCAACTGTACCACGTGGTAGGAGCCGTCTCCCTCATAGAGAGCCAACTCACCGGGCGTCATCTCCGCCAAAAACCGTCCTAACGCCGATCCGGCAGGAACGGGCGCCAGGCGGCCCTTGTAGCCCGCCGACGCGCGGTCCATGCTATAGGTCCGCACAGCTTCCGCCCACAGATCCGGCCGCTCGCCGAGCAGCCGCAGCAGGTCTTCTGCAGGTTGTCGCTGGGGAAGTTGAATGTGCGCAACGGAGAAACGCGGGCCACGCGTTCGGGCGTAATAGTCGCGCAGCGCCTGCTCGCTCAGGTCCAGCTCGGAGGCCAGCAGCTTCTCTGCCAGCAGCTTCGACCGAACGGCGCCTTCGGAGACGCTCTGTTCCAGTTCGCGTGTCAGGTCCTCCATATCCCAGCCGAAACCCGTGGCGGCCGAGCGGAACTCCTCGGCGCCCATGCGGGCATCCCGGTAAAGGGCTCGCATGCGGAGGTCAAGCTCCAGCTCACGGCGTTCCGCCAGTTCGGCCTCGGTCGCGTCGATTCCGCGGCGCTCGGCCTCTTGTTCGATCAGCACGCGGTCGACGTAGCTCTCCAGCGCGCTGCGGCCGAGTGAATGCACCAGGTCGCGTCCGAACTCCTCGCGGGACATCTCCTGGCCATTCACGATGGCCACTGGCTCGGCCCACACGATGTGTGGAAGAAGCAACGTAGCGCAAGCCAGCAGCACAGCCCACGGACTTATCGGGTGTGATCGCGTCATAGTGTCGCAAAGCGGGCAAGGGTGAACGCCGTCCCTGGGAGGACCATTACGCCATGCCCGTGAAACCCAGGAACGCCATGGCCATCAGGCTGGCCGCCACAAACGCCACGGGCAGCCCTCTCAGCGGCGCCGGCACGTCGGCCCGGGCCAGCCTCTCCCGCACGCCGCTCATCAGCAACATGGCCAGTGAGAAGCCGACGCCGGCCCAGATGCCGCGCCATGACGCCGCCACCAGTCCGGCAGCGATGCTCATCTCCTTGAAGGCGAGCGGGGCATCAGTCGTATTCAGCAGCGCCACGCCCATCACGGCACAGTTGGTCGTTATCAGCGGCAGAAAGATGCCCAGCGACTCGTACAGCGCCGGCAGCTTCGAGCGCATGAACAACTCCACCAACTGCACAAGCGTCGCAATCACCAGGATGAACATCGGCGTCTTAAGCGCAAGCACCAGATCATGCGGGATCAGAACAGCGCGGTAGAGCAAGAAGGTCACGAAGCTCGCCATGAACATGACGAACGTTACTGCGGCTCCCATGCCCACGGCGTTCTCCGTCTTGCGACTCACACCAAAGAAAGGGCAAAGACCGAGGAACTTCGCCAGCACGACGTTCGAGACGAAGACGGACGTGAACGCAACGATGAGAAACTGTCCGATATCCATCAGCCCCCCTCCTGCGGCGTGCGCTTGCCGCCGAGCCAGTTGAACAACGCCATCAACAGCCCCAAGACCAGGAACGCACCAGGCGCCTGGATCAGGATCGACGCCGGCACATACTCCACCGGCCACGAGACCGGCACCCAGGGAAAGCCCCATATGGTTCCCGCACCGAGGACCTCCCGAACGCCTGCCATCAGGCAGATTGCCAGCGCAAAGCCAACCCCGATGCCGAGCCCGTCCAGGACCGAACGCGCCATTCCGTGACGGTAGGCGAACGATTCCGACCTGTACAGGATGATGCAGTTTACCACGATCAGGGGGATGAAAATGCCGAGGCTGGCGTTGATCGCCGGAGGCAAAACGCCCTTGAAAATGATCTCCACCATCGTGACGAAGGAACCGATGATAACGATGAAGCAGGGGATGCGCACCTCTTCCGGAATGTGCCGACGCAGCAGCGAGACCAGCGTGTTGGCGCAGGTCAACACGAAGATGACCGCCACACCCATGGCGGCGGCGTTCTTCAGGCTCGTAGTCACTGCCAGCGTCGGGCAGAGCCCTACCACCAGGACGAAGACGGCGTTCTGGGCGATGATGCCCTTGGAGAACTCCCTACCGAGGCTTCTGTCCGCCATGACGTGCTCCGTAGGTGGGACTATTCACAAGGAACGGCACACTATAGCAGAGCCCGCCGGCGCTCTCAAGCTACAGCGCGGGCAGGTCGCGTGCGCTGGAGAACACGACTTCCGGACCCCATAGCTTTCCGGGGACCAGAACTACCAGCAGTTGCACGCTGCAGAAGCAATCAGCCGCCGGCATCTCCGTCGCACCTCCCTGCCTCGTCCGCCAGGCGATGGAGCGCTTCATACTCCGGATACGTGATGAACAGCGGAAGACCGACAGCGCAGATGCC
This sequence comes from uncultured candidatus Brocadiaceae bacterium, assembly GCA_964421565.1. Classification (GTDB taxonomy): domain Bacteria; phylum Planctomycetota; class Brocadiia; order SM23-32; family SM23-32; genus CAYQXJ01. The sequence continues at coordinate 91,645 of CAYQXJ010000002.1, read as the reverse complement.
GGCAAGCCAGTCGCCGTTGTTGACCCAGAGCATGAACAACCCGGCCGGCACCCAACTGGGCCGCCGCCTCTACGCCAGGCAGATGCCTTAACACGAGCGATCCCACAACCTGAACTACGAAGAACGTTCCCGCCACCCAGACAAGCAGGCCATCACCCTCATCCTGATCCCCCTCCTCCGCAGCAACATTGAGCCATCCCCGCAGGTTCGGCCAATCCAAGAAGCTCACCACGATGGCAAAAGGCGCCCCAAGAGCAACGCCTACGATCACGCCCCGCCAGAAGTCCGGGCCCGTGCCCTGAAACGCAACCCAGATGGCCAGGATGATGGACCCGGCCGCTGACATGACAAGGACAAACTCCGGATGTGGTGGGCTCAAGCGCACAAACCAACTCACTCGCCTGTCGTCCGGCAAAACCCAGCCCTCCGTTCAGCCCCCCGCGCAGACCGCTGCTTCCCCGCCTCCTTGGGATTGGCAATTGTGGCGCCCCAGATGTAGTATGTCAACGTCGAATGTATTTCGGAAGCTTCAGCGTCATCGGGTAACCAGATACGGCTCGCGAACGCCGATGGACACCCCTACGCCCGACCGATGTCGCCAGGGCTCAGAACCAGCGCCATCGGGCTACCTTCGAAGAAGTTCACCCGCACCAGGAAGCGAGAACCCAACGAGTTGACTTCGATGACCTCCCCTTCCCCGTAGCGCTGATGCGCGACTCGCGCGCCTTGCTCCAGATGCGGGGACTCATCGGTAATGCGCAGCACCGTGCTGTCTGCCCTGTGGGGGCGCTTTCGCTCCAGAACGCCCTGCATCTCCTGCATGAAGCCGGCTGCCCCGCCGTTCAGCCCTGCCGGCGCGCCATCAGTGCGATCCACCACGTCCGCCGGCAATTCGTCGAGAAAGCGCGACGGTCGCTGCACTTCCTCACGGCCCACGATGCGGCGTGTGCCGCTCCAGCAGATGTAGAGCCGCTTGCGTGCCCGCGTCATGCCGACGTAGAAGAGTCTGCGCTCCTCCTCGAGGGCTGCCTCCTGCGTCTCATGCGGGTGATCGTCGAGGGCACGCCGGTGCGGCAGGATGTCTTCCTCGGCGCCAACGATGAACACTACGTCGAACTCCAGGCCCTTGGCGGAGTGGAGCGTCATCAGGGTCACGGCGCCCGCGCCGGCGTTCCAACCGTCTACGTCGCTGACCAGCGCCGCCTGCTCCAGGAAGCCCACCAACCCGCCCCCGGGATTCTGCTCGTCATACTGGGCGGCGTAGCCGAGGAACATGTCGACCACTTCCTGCACATCAGCCCGATCCTCATCCCGCACGCTGTCCACGTAGTCCGTCGCGGTGAGCACTTCGCGGACCAACCCTCGGACATCATCCGTCGCCGCCTCGCCCAACCGTTGATATAGCTGCCAGAAGCCCTTTGCCGCCACTGAGGCCCGCGTGCCGAGTGAATCGATCTCGTCCGAGTGGCGGGTTGCCTCGATCAACGACCATCCGTGCTCAGCGGCCGCCGCCTGCAGGCGTTCAAGGGTCCGCACCCCAATACCCCGCGAAGGGGTGTTGATGATCCTCAGGCAGGCTTCGTCGTCCCGCGGATTCACCAGCAGTTGCAGGTACGCCCGCAGGTCCTTTACCACGGCACGGTCGAAGAATCCGACGCTGTCGACCACCTGGTGCGGGATGGAGAGCGTGGCGAAGGCGTGTTCGAGCGGCAGCGACTGCTGTTTCGTGCGGTAGAATACGGCGATATCTGCCTGCGCCACTCCAGCGCTGACCAGTTCATCGACGCGCTGCGCCACCCATCGGCCTTCCTCAAACGGGTCGGCGAAACCGCAGACTTTGATTGGGTCCCCCGCTTCCTTCTCGGTCCAAAGCTCCTTCTCATGGCGCAGCACATTATGTCGGATGCAGTGGCCCGCGCAGCGCAGTATGTTCGCCGTGGAGCGGTAGTTGCGCTCGAGCATCACAATGTGTGTGCCGGGGAAGTCCTGTTCGAACTCCAGCAGATTCTGAAGCCGCGCTCCGCGCCAGGAGTAGATCATCTGGTCGGGGTCGCCCACGGCAGTGATGTTGCGATGTTTGCCCTGCAAAGCGCGGGCGATCAGATGCTGAGGCAGGTTGATGTCCTGATACTCGTCTACCAATACGTGCCGGTAGACGTGCTGGTAGCGTGCAAGCACGCCGGGGCACTCGCTGAAGAGATGGAGCGCCTTCAGCAACAGGTCGTCGAAATCGAGGGCATTGTTGTCCGCCAGCTTCTGCTCGTAGCGCCGGTAGAGATGCGCCATGGTCTGCTCCTCGATCCCAATGGCGTCCTCTTCCACCTGGCCCGGTCCGGTCACACGGTCCTTGTGCACGCTGATGAACTCGAGCGCGTCGCGCGGCTTGTAGGTGGCGGGATCCAGGTCCATGTCCTTTACCAGACGGCGCAGCACGCGCAGTGAGTCGGTGCGGTCGTATATGGTGAACGACGATTCCCAACCGATCCGATTGGCGTGGCGCCGCAGCAGGCGGGCGCAGAAGCTGTGGAAGGTTGTCACGTACACCTCGTCCCCCGCCAGCGCCTCCACCCGCCGGCGCATCTCGCTCGCGGCCTTGTTCGTGAACGTAACGGCGATGATGTTCTCAGCCGGCACACCGATGGCCCTCAGGTAGGCTATTCGGCGAGTGATAACTCGCGTTTTGCCGCTGCCGGCGCCCGCCACGACCAGCAGCGGGCCATCACTGTAAGTGACGGCTTCGGTCTGGGCTTCGGTCAGCCCCGCGGTGATCTCGGCTATGTCGGTGCCGGAAGGCATACGCTGTCCCAAGCGTTGTCGTAAGGAATGTGCAAACAAAAGGATATGCAACCACACGCGTTGCGCCCCGGTCACATAACACTGCACACATGCTAAGCAGAAGCCGGCCCGCTGTCAACCGCGCCGCAAAGAGAACACGTGGGCAGGGCTAAGGCCACACCCAGGAAGCGACAGTCCGCTCGCATGCGTGGGCGACGAGCCGGGGCGCGCCCGGTTGTCTTGCCTCCTGGCGACAGTTCCAGTATCCTCGGTGGGTGCCCGGTTTCTCACCGCCCGGGGGGGAGAGCACTCCATGCGCGCGCTAATCGTTACGCTGCTGACGGCCTGGGTGGCGATGAACGCCGGCTGTCGTGTCAGCCGCAACGTCGCAGACATCGAACCCGCCCCGCAGCCACCTCTGAGCCGGCTCGAACAGCACCTCGACTATCGCGACCCGGACGCCGGCAGACCGAACTACCTCATCGAACGGGAGCGCGGCCTATGAGCCCCATACGAAGGGGTCCGCTCGCCCTCGTGCTGCTGGCAGCATGTGCTCTGGCAACGAGCGGTTGCCAGGTAAATCCTGTCACCGGCAGTCGCCAGTTCAATCTGCTGTCACTCTCGGACGAGGTGCGGCTCGGCGACCAGAACCACCCGAACATCATCTTCATGTACGACGGGGAGTACTATGACCAGGAGTTGAACCGTTACCTTGGCACCATCGTCATGCGGCTGCACGAGAGCTCGCATCGGCCCGAGATGCCGATGGAGTTCACTATGCTCAACACCTCCGTAGTGAATGCTTTCGCCATACCTGCCCACGTTTACGCCACACGGGGGTTCCTGGCCCAACTGAAGAACGAGGCGCAGTTCGCCGCCGTGATGGGCCACGAGCTCGCGCACGTCGCGGCGGGTCATTCCGCCCAGCGGCTCAGCCAGGGCCTCGCCCTCTCGTTGCTGTTCGGGGCGGCGGGTTCTGCCGCCGGCGAATCTCAGCTCGGGCGCATCGCCTTGGGAGTCGGCGAAGTCGGTGTCACCTTGCTCGGGCTCTCCTACAGTCGGGAGCAGGAGCGTCAGGCCGACCGTGTCGGCACGTACTACATGGCGCTCTCCGGCTGGGATCCCCGACAGGCCATCAGCATGCAGGAGCTGCTGGCGTCCCTGAGCGCCCGCCAGGACAATGTGCTGGACCGTTACCTGTCCACCCACCCCGGCGCCGGAGACCGTGTCCAGGAGATTGAAAGCGTCATCTCGGAGAAGGGCATCGCGGAACGTTACATACAGGGCGACGGCGTGTTCGCCGAACGCTGGCAGCGGCGGTGTGAACGCCTGCACGACGTGGAGCGGGCCTTCGGCCCATACGATCGCGGAATGAAGGCGCTCAACCAAAAACAGTTCACCGACGCGTTATCGGCCGCAGGGGAGGCGCTTCAGATGCGCGACGACCAGGCGCCCTTCCACCGGCTGAAGGGCGACGCGCTGCTCGGGCTGGGCCGCGTGCAGGAAGCCACATCGGCCTACAGAGATTCGTTGAACGTAGACCCTCGCTACGTGCTCGCCAACATCGGCCTGGGCCGTGCCTATCTGGCCGAAGGGGACAACGCGGCTGCCGAGCGTGAGTTTGAGAAGGCGGCCCTTGAGTTCCCCGGCGGAGTAACGGCAGTCGCCGGGCTCGGCATCGCCCGATTCAAACAGGGCAAGTACGCACAGGCCGTGCAGCCGCTCTCCGCTGTCGCGCAGAGCTCTGCCGGCAGGCCGGATTTCCACTACATGCTCGCCGTGTCATACGACGAGCTCGGAAGGCCCGAACTCGCCTATCAGAGCTACCGCAACGCCCTTGAAGCCGGCCTCGACGGCCGGGATGGAATCCGCGCCGGAGCCCGGATGCAGGCCCTGCAGCCGGCCGTTCCCGCCAGCCCAAAGTGATGGCCCTTTCCGCATGACGAAAAGCGCGCCCAAACCCGCCGCGTGGAGCACCATATTGGACTGCTACGACGTGTTCAGCGCCCCGCACGTGTTCGTGCATGGCCTCGCGTCAATGCCCACCAGCCGGGCGCTCGCCAAGATGCTCTCGGGGCTTGACGTCTATGCCGAAAGGGCACTGTTGGCAGCCGGGCCGGCGGATATCGTATGTGTCGCGTCACCTGTCGACGCGTCATATCTGCAATACCTCTCCTCATGTGGAGTCGGCCCGAGCGGAGACGGGATCGTTGTGCCCGCCGAGCTCGACGCGCCCGACGCCAACCTTGCCCATCGGCTCGCGGCGGACACCGGGGCTCTCAGCCGCATACGCGACCTGGTGGGTGCCGAGGACAGGCTCATCCTCAACCCGTTCATCGCATCGGCGGCGGAGTTCGAGCTGGCGGCGGCGCTGGAAGACGCGCTGGGTGCCGAGGTGATCGTCCTGGGTGGCCCACCCGCAACCATCGAACACGCAACTCAGAAGCACCTGGCCCGGCGCAAGGCGCAGGAACTGGGGGTTCCTACCGCGCCGGGAGAAGTAGTGCGCCTGGAGCCGAAGGCCGACGGAACACCCCGGGACGTCGCACCCCTGCGTGCGGCAGTACCGCGCTGGCTCCCTGTGACGGGCCGCGTCATCGTGCGCGGCTCCCGGGGCGCATCCGGCACGGCTACCCACATCGTCGACGGCAGGGCCGAGTGCATGGCACGCAGCATGGACGCCATCGCCGCCAGCCGTGATAACACCGTCTATCTGGTGGAGGCCATGCTGCCCGTCGCGGTGACGCCGAACGTGCAGGTCTGCATCGAGCCGGGCAGCGGAGCCATCCGTCACGTCAGCGCAACCGATCAGCGGCTGGACCGCGACTTGAGGTACGACGGCAATATCTGGCCCTCATCGGCCGAGCACCTTGGCGATATGGTGTCCGATGCAGTTCAGATGGCCGGATGGCTTCGCGACGAGGGGTTCACTGGCCTGCTGGGGCTCGACTTCGTGGAGCACGGACCGACCGGGGAGCGAGAGTATATCCTGGCGGAGCTGAACCCGCGCACGAACGCTGTCACCTATCCCAAAGCCCTTGCCGAACGCTTGGAGCGCGGCGGGCAGCGTTTCCCCGCGTTCCTCTCCGGCGGAGCCAGAACGGACGCTGGCACCTTCAACGAACTGGCGACAACGCTCGGCGACTTGCTCTGGAGGCCAGGGATGCCGAACGGCGTCTTCCCTTACAACTGCGGCTGCCTGTCAGAGGGCGAAGCCAGCATCGTCGCGCTGGGCCAATCACGGCAGAGCGTGGAGGCGCTGCACGGGGAGACGAAGTTACGGCTGCAAGGCTGAGCACGAGGCGTGCGACGGTGCGGGGCAGCGGACGGCCTACAGGAACCTGCCAATCCGGTCCCAGAAGTCCGGGAAGGACTTCGCCACGCAGTCGGGCTGTTGGATGCGCTGTCCTCCCGTAACCAATCCCGCGATGGCGAACGCCATGGCGATCCGATGGTCGTTGTGCGGATCGATCTGTGCACCGGCGGGCGTGCCGCCTATCACGGTGAGTGAAGACTCGTCGCAGCAGGCCTGGGCACCCATCTTCTCCAGTTCGGAGACAATGACTGCCAGCCGGTCGCATTCCTTGTGGCGCAGTTGAGCGATGTTGGTCAGGCAGGTGCGGCCGTCGGCGAAGGCCGCTGCCACAGCCAGTGGCGGCACCAGGTCCGGGACATCGCCCATATCCTCCTCGATGGCTTTCAGCTCGCCCCCCTCCACTGTCACGAGCCCGCCTTCCCACTGCACCCCGCAGCCCATCCTCTCCAGCAGTTGCAGCATACGTCGATCGCCCTGCTCGCTGTCGCGCCGCAGGCCACTGACGCTCACGCGTGCGCCGCACACCGCGGCGGCTTCGAAGAAGAAGGAGGCGCTGCTATAGTCCCCCTCGATGCTCAGTTCCCGGCCGCGATAGCCGGCGTCATTGGGCACCAGGAAGCTCTCGTACCCCTCTCTGTCGACCTCAACACCGAACTCCCGCATGAGCGCAAGCGTCACGTCCACGTAGGGTTTCTCGGACATATCGTCCAGACAGGCCACGCGGGTGGACAGTGCGGCGTAGGGGACCGCGGTCAGCATTGCGCTGAAGAACTGGGAAGTGCTGCTGCCGTGCATCGAAGCCCTGCCGCCGGGTATGCCCCCACCATGGAGCAAAACCGGGGGAAACCCCTCTTCACCGAGGTAGTCGACGCGGCATCCCAGCTCTCGCAGGCCGTTTACCAGTTCGCCGACCGGCCTTTCCGTGATGCGTCGTACACCGGTGACCGTAACCGGTGAGGCCGACAGGCAGGCGAGAGCGGTCAGGAAGCGAGCGCTCACTCCCGATTCGCCGACGTGGAGTTCTCCGGCAACCGGCAGGTACTCGCCATCGACACCGTGGACCACGACGCCTTCGTCCTCGCAGATGATCGTGACACCGAGGCGCCTCAGACACTCGATAGCGGCCTGCTGGTCCTTCCCTAACAGCGCGTTGCAAATCACGCTGCGGCCGCGGGCCAGCGATGCCATGAACAGGGCGCGCAGAGTGTGGGCCTTCGATGGCGGAGCAGCGAGCACGACGTCGGAACGAACCGCCTGGCGGACGATGCGCATTGCGCTCACTCTTCCGCCTCCAACTCATGGTCGATTGCGTCCGCGCTGATAACCTCTATACGGACCAGCACGCCCTTCCTCTCGGGGCGCTCGACGACAACCTGGACAGGCCGGCGTCCCTCGCCGACACCAAGGCGGCGCGCATCCTCCTCGGCGGCGCGCACCACGTGTTCGGGCAGCTCTTCCGGCACGCCGCCCCAGAAGCCAAACTCCTCATCCCGCAATGAATCGGCCAGATCCTCCAATCGGTCCGCCACAAACTCGGGCGTGAAGCCGCGTCGCACCTTCACCACGACCGGCCAGCGCGTGGTGGAGTAATCCTCTCCGATATGGGCACTCATCACCGAACTGTGGCCTGTGTCCTTAGGCGCCCGCACGACCCCCGCCCCGGAATGCTCCGCATCGCCCAGCAGCACCAGCAACACTGGTTCTCCTTCGCCCGGCTTTGAGCGCGGCATATAGGCTCCTCAGGTTACCAGAATGATTCGCTCGGGTTTGCAGCAACGAGTGTACCTCAGGGCGCGGACGCGTCAAGCGCGCAAACTCGCCACAGCCGCGCAGAAAACCGCGCGCGAAGCGAACACCGCCGGCCAAGGCAACGCGTAACCGCAGACCGACATTCAGCCTTCCGGCCAGTCCGGAACCAGGTACACGCGCCGGCCTGACGCCCGAAATCCGAGCTTCTGCGCAACCCTTAGCGACGCCCCGTTTGCCTCTACTGTGCTCCAGACTGGCACACGACCGCTGTTCTGGACGCATTGAGCGATGATGGACGCAGCGGCCGTGGCCAGGCCGCAGCCGCGCCAGCCCTCGAGCGTCTCGACGCCGATGTCTACATGCGCGCCCGAAATGGCTGTCGTCTTGGCGACCGAAACGACGCGGCCGTCGATCACCGCGCCCGCCGCGAAACCCTCCGTCAGGAGGGCCTCAAGGCTGCCGAAGGTGTTGAACTGTATCTCGTCCGCCGACGCCCGCAGAATCACCGCATCGGGCCGTGTGAGGCGCCGCACGTACGGCGAGCGATGCCGAACCGGCGGAGCGTCCAGCACATGGTAAACATCATCGTAGGACGCCACCAGCGTCCCCAGTCGGCGCTCGAGCAGCGTCCGGACGGCTTCGGCGGCGTCTGCGTCGACATTGACGCAGTGCCAGCCATGAACCTGTTTGAGCAAGGGCCACACGGCCCCCGCAGCGGGGCCGAATACCGTGGGCTCCTCGGGACTGAAATCATGCCGGATGAGGACCGTTTCATCCCCCCTGGCGAGCCATGCTCGCGCGAAGCCCCGCCGCAGCACGTGGATGGCGATCACGGTCTCCGGCGTGTCGGGCAGCCGCCCCGCCAGCGCGCGACATTCCCTGGGCCCTAACGCCTGAACGCCCTCCATCGCTCGCATCCCGCCTCCTCACTCATCCGTCCCATTTGATGATAGCGCGCGGATCGACCGGCGCTCAACAGGGCCCGCGCGTCGACCTCAGCTTGCGGGCTCGCCCGCTGTAATGTAAGCTGCGCAATCTATGGCACTCGGCCTTAACACGGTGGCGCTGGCCTTCTTCGCAGCAGCGGCCTGGGCTTTCTGGAGTCGCAGGCAGTTGCTGGTGACGCTGTTTGGGGCTCTGTTCGTGCCGACGGCAGGCTCAGCGGCAATCTTGGTTTTCTGGCCCGTAAGCCCCGTGCTGGCGTTCGCCGTCATGCTCCCAACGCTCGGGCTCTCGCTTATGGGGCTGCTGCTGTTCTTCATCGACCGCGTATGGGCGCCTTTCTGCCTGGAGATGACCTACGCGGCGCTACTGTGCTGGGTGCTGTGGCCAGCGCTGCTTGCTCTCAACCTCGCGGGATTCGCTGCACGCTGGGCTTTCGCGTAGTCTGCAGTGCCAGACGCTTCCAGTTCGCCGCCCGCGCTGCAGTTCTCCCCGTGGCCTTGTCCGTGCCCGGCCTCTGGTCCAGGCGCATGCACCTGAGCGGGTTGATTCACTCGGCCCGGTCACCCTCGGGGATCAGTATCTCCACCTCCTCCAGACGCTCCAGGTTCACTCGGGGCTCGGCGCTCACCTCAAGAAACAGGGGCCGCATGCCGTCGCGCTTTACAGCACTAATCGTGGCCACTGGCAGGCCGTCCGGCAGACGTAGTTTCCGTGTCAGTTCGAGCGAGGCAGTGACTACCACGTCACCAGGTTCCACGAACTGCTCTCGGTCCACCCAATCGACCGTACAGGTCGCCTCGCCCTCGCCCTGGAGTATGCAGACCGAGCGTCCCGTGCTGAGTCGGCAGGGGATGGCGCTCTCGGCGTCTGTGATCAGGCGCACCCGACACTGCCAGGGGCCAACCTGCGTGACAACGCCCACCAGAGCTCCGTCGGCGCTGACGGCGAATCCGCTCTCTACGCCATCTCTCGTGCCCGCTCTCACGCCTATGGCTCGCCGGACGGCTGAGGTGTCGTACGAACTCACCGGGGCCCTCAGCGTCCGGAAGGCGAAGCGCTTGACCTGAAGCTTATCGATGCTGTTGAGCCGCATCTTCTGCCGCCTGACAATCTCGGCCAATGCCGCCCGTTCGTTCTCCAAACGGTTCAGCTCCCGCTCGAGTGCCCGCTGCCGGTCGGCACCAAAGATGGCATCAGTCAGCGAACCGGTGGTCGCCACGGCCTTGCCGCCCGTCTGGTAAACGACGGTCTGAGCGGGGCCGACGGCCTCGTCGAAGGCAACGCGCAGCGGCGCCGTGAAGCGCGCCGGCAGCAGGAAGAGGAACGCAGCAACAGCAACCAGCGTCAAAAGCAGTCTGAGACGCTGCCAGGTGGTGTTGCCATATCGTCGCACAGGCTACTCGCTTTCGATCCTCTGGCCGTCATCTCTACCTCCGCCCGGCCGACGCAGCCCGCAGCAGGTGACGGCGTCGTCGTGAAACGCAGGCAGCGTCCGTTCGCTACCCTCCAGCGGATGGTTGATCAACAGAGCCCGGAAAGCCGTCTTGCCCGGCCCGCAAAGCTCCGTTGTGGCAATGCATACCTTCTTCCTCGGCCCGCTTTCCCCACAGCAGGGTACTGCCACCGGTCAGGGGCCGTCAAGCGCTTACCGGCGTGCGCAGCCAACACGGCGAAAAGGCCCCGCGCTGAACTGCCCGCCAACTTGCATCGCGCCCGACGGGTCGGTAGAATCGCGTCGACGGTTGGGGTTTGCTCCGTACGGTCAGACAGCGATAGCTATGCAGTTCTTCCACCACAAGAGAGAAGCGCCCCCCATCGTGCTGCTGACGGACTTCGGGTTCCGCGACAGTTACGTGGGCGTGATGAAGGGCGTTATCCGCACCATTTGCCCGGCCGCTCCCGTCATTGACCTTTCGCACAACATCATGCCGCAAGATGTTGCAGAGGGGGCGTTTGTGCTCTCCGCCTCTTACCGCTACTTTCCACCAGATTCGATCTTCACGTGCGTGGTCGACCCCGGGGTGGGAACGGACCGCGCGGTGCTCTACATGCGCGCCGCCGGCCAGCATTTCCTTGCGCCTGACAACGGCCTGCTGAGCATCATCGACGACGAAGCAAGCCCTGAGCAGGTCCATCGCGTCACCAACACGCAGTACTTCCTGCAAGAGCCGAGCTACACTTTCCACGGGCGCGACATCTTTGCCCCGGTGGCGGCCTACCTCGCCGACGGGCTCGATGCGGCAGAGCTTGGGCCCGAGCAACGCTACATCCGCAAGCTGCGTCTGCCCAAGCCCGTTCGCGCAGCGGACGGCAGTCTGAGGGGCGAGATCATCTACATCGACAAGTTCGGCAACCTGATCACTAATATCCGCGCCAGCATGCTCGAGCGCAGTTTCTCAGCAAGCGGGAAGCTGGCCGTCACGGTGAAACGCCGACAGGTCAAAGGGCTGAGCGCCGCCTACGCCGATGTCGAAGAAGGAGAGCTCGTGGCCCTCATCGGCAGCAGCGGCTACCTGGAAGTCGCCGTAAACCAGGGTTCGGCGGCCGACATGCTGGGGTGCGAGAAAGGCGACTCGGTGACCCTGACTTCCGGCGCATCCGCCGATCCTACCGCCACCGGTAGATGAGTTCCTCCAGGCTGCCGACCTGCCAGCCCTGTATCTGCACCGGCGTTACCCGCCGTATCAGCCACCTGTCGTCCCTGCGCTCCAGCACCACAACCCAGTCGCTGGTCGCCATGCGCCCGCCCTGGTAGGAGACAACTCGCAGCTCGACGCGCGCCGTGCCGCTGCGAATCTGCACATCGCGCGAGACGATGAACGCCCGACCGACCGGCTCCTGCATCAGCGCCATGCGCAATCCCCCGGCCAGCGCTCTTCTGCCCAACCTCTGCGAGGCTCGACCGCTCGTGCGGCGCGGTGCGGAGAACTCGGGCGCAACGTGCTCCATTATGCCTTCGATGTCTGCCGCGACGACGGCGTCGCGCACGGCCTCAATGGTCTGCAGAACCTCCTCGAGCTCGCTGACGTGCAGGTAGTCCACCACCAGCCACAGAGCAGCGAAAACCGCCCCGAGGACGAGCAGCGAGCGGACGGGGTGCTCGCGGGCCAACAGCAACAACAGTTGGAGCCGCCCTCGCGACCCGCGCCCTGAGGGTAGTCTACCCATGGCGTCCACCTCCCGCGCCGAGCGTCAGGTGCGGGCCAGCTATTGCTGCGCGTAGCAGGCCTTCAGGGCACTCTGGACGATGGTGTCCACATCCGGCAGGTACGCTTTCTCCAGCACTTCGCTTTGTGGCGAGATGGCGTCGGCGGACCCTATCCGCTCGATCGGAGCGTCCAGGTAATCAAACGCTTCTTGCTGTATTCGCGCGGCCACCTCGGCCGTAAAGCTGCCGGTCTTCACCGCCTGACACGCCACCACTACGTGGCCCGTCTTGCGCACGGAGTTCAGTATCGTCGCCATGTCGAGCGGCACCAGGCTGCGCAGGTCGATCAGTTCAGCCTCAACACCGTGCTCAGAGGCGAGGATATCACCGGCTTCGATCATCATGTGGGCCAGCAGGCTCCAGGCGATGATGGTCACGTCGCTGCCTTCGCGACGGACCGCCGCCTGTCCAATGGGCACCAGATAGTCGTCTGGTGGCACTTCGCGCTGCTCGTTGTAAAGTGCCTGCGACTCGACGAAGAGCACGGGGTTGTCGTCGCGGATGGCGCTTTTCAGCAGCCCCTTGGCGTCGTACGGCGTGCTCGGCGCGATGACGTAAAGACCGGGTGTGTGGGTGGCGTGGGCCTCCAGCGCCTGGGAGTGCTGGCCGCCGTAGCCCTTGCCCGCACCGACCGAGCTGCGAATGACGAGGGGCACGGTCGTCTGGCCACCGCTCATGTAGTGCCACTTCGCCGCCTGATTGAACAGTTGGTCGCCCGCCTGGAACTCGAAGTCGCTGTACATCAGCTCCACCACGGGCCGCATGCCGGTCATGGAGGCCCCAACCCCGCTGCCGACTATGCAGGCCTCGCTGATTGGCGCATTGAAAACTCGCCGCCGTCCGAATGCTTCCAGAAGACCCTTGGTTACTTTGAAGGCGCCGCCGTAATCGGCCACGTCCTCGCCGTAGACGACCACGCGCTCGTCACGCTGCATCTCCTGGATAAGTGCCTCCAACAGGGCCGCCTTGAAGCTTATCCCGCCGTCCTTACGTTCGGGAAGGGGTGGTTCCTGCAAGGTCTCGGGGTTGGCATACTGCTCGGGGACGCGCTCCGCCGAGGTATCGGTGAACACGTAGCGGGTAACTTCCGACGCGTCGGGATCGGCGGCCCTGGCAGCGCGTATGGCTGCTTGCTCGTGGCGATCCTCCACGCGGCGCTGCAGTTCCTGGACCTCCTGCTCCGTGGCAACGTCCGCCTCCACGACCTGGCGGCTGAAGGCCGCGATGGGTTCGCACTCGCGCCAGGCTTTCTCTTCCTCCTTCTGTCGGTACTCGGTGCGCGGATCACTCAGGCTGTGCCCATGATAACGATAGCAGACCAGCTCGCACAGCACGGGGCCCCTGCCCTCCCGGGCGCGATCGGCAGCCCGCGACACAGCGTCGCGCACGGCGAGCACGTCCATCCCGTTGACCACCTCGGCGTGGAGGGCGTCGATGCCAAATCCGGCGCCGCGGCGCGCCAAGTGGTCCACACCACTCACCTCGCCGCGCTGTTGCCCCGTCATGCCGTATTGATTGTTGACGATGGCATACACGACCGGCAGGCCGAACTCCCGGCCGTCGAGGCCGTCCCGGAACTGGCCCTGCGCGGCGAAATTGAGCGATTCCAGCACGATGCCGTTCGCATAGGCGCCATCTCCGGCGAAGCAGAGCACTACGTCATCGCTGCCGAAGTAGCGAACGCTGAGCCCGGCGCCGGTCGCTATACCGGTGGAGCCGCCGACAATGGCATTGGCGCCGAGATGCGAACTGGAGAAGTCGGCGATGTGCATGCCTCCACCCCGTCCCCGACAGTAGCCGTCTTCCTTACCGAACAGCTCGGCTACCGTCCGGTACACATGTTCGCCCTTGGCCAGCTCGCGCAGATCATCGCCGGACAACTCCTGCGCCCGATCGGTGCCGACCCAGGCCCGCAGTTCTTCATCAGTGCGGCCCATTATGGCGCTATAGCCCTTGGCGATGGCGTCACCGTGGCCGCGGTGGGTGCTGGTGATGTAGTCCGTCCAGCGTATGGCGGCGCAGGCGCCCGTGCTGGCCGCCTCCTGGCCGATTGACAGGTGTGTCGGCCCCCGGTAGCGGAAACCCATCTCCCGAAGCGGCTCGAACGACTGCATGCGCAGTGACAGTATCATCTGCTCGAAGGCGTGGATGCTCATCATCCACTCCAGCAGGTCCACGGCCTGCTCGGCGGCTATTGTTCCCGCCTCCAGCTCGTCCGCCAGCGTGCGGTCGTACTGGAAAGCTGGCACTTCGGGAAAGGTCAGCCTTTTGGAATCAAAGTCGGGGAATACGGCCAGTTCGCGTACCACGGTCCGCTCTCCGTATGTGGTGATTCGGGGCCGACGCGCAGACTGCGCCGGGGATTCGGTATGTTAACCGCACGACGGCGCCGGCGCAACCGGCAGAGGCCGTTGGCGCCCAGGCGTAGCAACATGACGGGGCGGCTGCATGGTGCCGGAGAGAGGCGTTCAGGCGCCTTTGCGCTTGCGCTGCTCCAGCAGGGGCGCCTCGCCGCGCACGACCTCCGGCGTAACGGTATAAGTGCCGCCCTTGGCCCGGGAAGGCAGATTGAACAGGGGCTCGAGCATGACCCTCTCGATCACAGTGCGCAGCCCGCGCGCGCCCGTGTCTTTGCTGTTCGCGATGCGCGCAATCTCCAGCAGACCGCCCTCGGTGAACTCGAGGCTTGCCCCCTCCAGCTCGAAGTACTTCTGGTACTGGCACACCAGGGCGTTCTTCGGCTCCAGCAATATGCGCACCATCTCCTCCTCGGTCAGCGGCATAAGGGCGACTGAGATTGGCAGCCGGCCGACCAGCTCGGGGATGAGTCCGTATTTGATCAGGTCTTCTTCGCTCACCTGTTCCAGCAGGCGCCCTTTGGCCTGCATCTCGTCGCCGCCCTTCTGGCCGAAGCCGATGGCGCGCTCGTTCGCCCTGGCGGCAACCAGTTCCTCGATGCCGCTGAAGGAACCACCGCAGATGAACAGGATGCGGCTGGTGTCGATCTGTATGTACTTCTCCTCGGGGTGCTTGCGCCCCCCGTGGGGTGGCACGTTGGCCACAGTGCCTTCGAGCATCTTCAGCAGGGCCTGCTGCACGCCTTCGCCACCTACGTCGCGCGTGATGCTCACGTTATGATAGGTCTTGCCGATCTTGTCGATCTCGTCCACGTAGATGATGCCCTGCTCTGCCCGGCCCACATCGAAGTCCGCCGCCTGGATGAGCTTCAGCAGCACGTTTTCCACGTCTTCGCCGACATAGCCCGCCTCGGTCAGAGTGGTGGCGTCGGCGATGGCGAACGGCACGTCCAACGTGCGCGCCAGCACGCGGGCCACCAGCGTCTTGCCGCAGCCGGACGGGCCGATCAGCAGCACGTTGCTCTTCTCGAGCTCGACGTCCTCCTTGTCCTCATACAGCAGGCGCTTGTAGTGGTTGTGGACAGCGACCGCAACCGTCTTCTTGGCCTGCTCCTGGCCGATGACGTATTCGTCCAGATTGCGCTTGATCTCTACCGGGGGCGGCACACGCACGACGCCCTGGGTCTTAGGTGTTCGCCCGCCGTCTTGCTTGATGATGGAGTAGCAGAGCTCGACGCATTCGTCGCAGATGAAGGTGTTATGTCCGCCCTGGATAAGCCTCTGGACGGCGTCGTAACCCTTGCCGCAGAAAGAACACGCCTCTTTCTGACCGCTGTGCTCGCTTGGCATGTGCGCCTCTCACAACGAGTTCAGCCGCCGGGACGCCCTGGCGCCGACGACCTGCTATTCGAGATCCCGCGCCGCCAACACTTCGTCGACCAAGCCGTACTCCATGGCATCTCCGGCCGACATGTAGAACTCGCGGTCTGCATCTTCCTCGATGCGTTCCAGCGGCTGACCGGTGCTTTCGGCCAGGATCTCATTTATCCACTGCTTGAGCTTCACCATTTCTTCGGCGTGGATACCGATATCCGCCGCCGTTCCTTCCATGCCGCCCCATGGCTGGTGCAGCATCACGCGTGCGTGGGGCAGTGCGTAGCGCTTGCCCTTGGTGCCGCCGGCCAGCAGCACGGCGGCCATGCTGAAGGCGTGGCCTACCACGTACGTGGCCACATCGCACTCCACCAGTTGCATGGTATCGTAGATGGCCAGCCCGCTGGTAACGTAGCCGCCCAGCGAATGGATATACAAGTGGATGTCCTGCTTGCGGTTCTCGTTCTGGAGGAACAGCATCTGCGCAACCGTCAGGTTCGCCACCACGTCGTTAACGGCGGCGCCGATGAAGATAATGCGATCCTCCAGCAGGCGCGAGAAAATGTCGTATCCTCGCTCGCCGTAACTGGTTTTCTTCACAACGGTAGGGACCATCGTGCCGCCGACGGCGGGATCGAGCCCCGCCCCATCCAGCAGCCATTCGCGGTAGTGGTCAGCTTTGCTCATCGCCTTCTCCGCTTCACCTCTGCGGGCGGCCGTCATTCGCCTGCGGCTGCCGAATCGCCGGCCTCAGAATCATCGTGCCCGTGCCGCTTCTGGAACTCCTGCGCAGACACCTCTTCGATCTGCGCCTTCTCCACCAAGAACTCGAGCGTCTTGGCTTCCCTCATGTCGGCGCGCAGGCTGCGCAGCATGCCGCGCTCCTCCAGATAGGCCTCGGCCTTCTCCTCCCGCCATCCCTGGCGGGCGGCGAAGGCGCGTATCTGGCTGTCCACCTCGGACTCGGTCACCAGGATTCGCTCTTTCTCGGCAATCTTGCGCAGTATGTACTCTCGCTTCAGCGCGCGCACGATGCCCTCCCGCGTCTCGTCCGCCTGCTGCGAGGCCCGCTGCTCCGCCTGCTCGCGCGGCACTCCGCTTCGCAGCATGCGTATCAGATTGCGCGTCTGTTGCTCGCGTTCGGCACGCGAGATCAGGCTTGCGGGCATCTCGAGGTCCAACCGCTCGAGGATGGCGTCCACAATCATGTGGTGGGTCACCGATTCCCGCTCCTCCTGCAGCGCCGAACTCAGGCGCTCGCGCACCATTTCCTCGATCTCTTCAACGGATTCGAGCCCGATTTTCGTGGCCAGTTCATCATCGATCTCGGGAATCCTGCGCCGCACGGCGTTCTCGACCGTGACCTTCAACGTCACCTCATCGCCCCTGCCCAGGCCCTCAATCACGTCATCTTGCGTCAGTTCGCCCTGTAGCTCCAGCTCGTCACCGACGCTCGCCCCACTCATAGCCGCTTTCACCCCCTCGACCTCGAACGGCCCGATGCGCTCGGCGCGGGGGTAGAAGGCGATCTCGTCCGACCAGTCGACGCCTTCGACGCTGACCCGCCCCGAAACGTAGTCGTCCCAATCGATGCCCTCGCCGGAGACCTCTTCCCACGTGGCGAACTGCTCGGCGAAGCGGCGTTTCTCCTGCTCCATCAGCTCGTCATCAACCTCGAGCGCCGGCACCTCCACCTCCAGGCCGGTGTAGTCCTCCTGCTCGATCTCTACCTCGGGCAGCACTTCGCAACGAAACTCGACTGCAAGCGGCTGGCCCGGCTCCCAGTCGATTTCGTCGACCTGGGGGGCCTCCAGGTCGGCTACAACCTCCAGGTCGTGCTCCTTGACCGCCGCCTCGTAGCCCTCGTCGATAACTCCGCTGACCACTTCGCTGCGCAGGCTGCTGCCCATACGCCGCTCCACCAGCCCGGCGGGCGCCTTTCCCCGACGGAAGCCCGGCAGCGCGACCTCCGACTGCACGCTGACCAGGTCCTCCTGGTAGCGGCGGCGCAGCGCATCCGCGTCAGCCTCGATGCGAATCACGACTTCGCAGGGCCCGGTGCGTTCAACGGCAACTTCCGGGGCGTCTTCTTGTGCTTCCTCGGCGACCTGGGTCTGTTCTTCAGTCTGGGGCTCATCCGGCATAGCAGTTACTCGCAGGGGTGGCTGGAATAATACGTGTACGAAGTGAGCAGGGGCACAACACCCCTGTGTATCAACCAGATTAGCAGAACGCACGCGATCAAGTCAAGTCGGAGGGCGCGCGCGAGGCGGGCCTGGTTCGCGTGCGCGCCCATGAGTCGGCCAGCGCCCTGAGCACTTTCTGGTTGTGCAGCCGCCACGCACAGATGGGCACGTAGTTGACCTCGCCGCTGTCCGGCTCCAGGAAAGCATGCGCGTTAGGGCAACGCTCAATCCGCTCGGTCTCCAGCACATAGTCGTCCTCAAACGGCAACACGACCACCTGAAGGAACCCCTGCACGTGCGCGTGACGCTGCAACGCGGCGTGGCGCGAGCCATCCATCGCCAATCTGGCCGACAAGGCGAGGGCGTGCCACAGCTTGCCGATACCTCTGCCCTTCAGCATATCGGCGAGCCGAACCTCGCGCACAAGCATCCGCAGAAGACCCGCC
>CAYQXJ010000002.1:0-73189 GCA_964421565.1 uncultured candidatus Brocadiaceae bacterium | reverse complement strand
GGCAGGAAATCGACCTGTTCCGCGTCAAAGGCGGCATCCACGAGCGCCTCTACATCCTCGGTGGTAATCCGCTCGGGTCGGAAGTCCGACTCCTTGCTCTCCCAGGTGTGAGCGAGAGGCATCAGGTAAACGGCCGACAGTATGTCCCGGTAGCGGTGGCAGAAGGCCAGATAGTCGCCGATCTCGTCGTCGTTCAGGTTCCGGGCCACACACATGATCAGGATGACCTTGCGTCGCTTCACCCTATCGATGCGGGCAAGGTTCTCGATCGCTGCGCGCTTCTTCTCCATGGCGGGCCGGCTGTTGCGCAGCACGGCATAGGTCTGCGGATTGCTGCCGTCCCAGGACAACAGAATATGCGCCTTCGTCTCCACCAGCCCGCGGCAGTAGTCCATGTCGGCCAGCTTCAGGCCATTGGTCAGCACACGGGGCTCAGCTCAAAGGAGCGGGCGAGACGCACGATATCGAACAGGTCTTGGCGCACCGTCGGCTCGCCGCCGAAGAGCGCGACAGTCGGCTTCGGGTCGTTCCGGGCCAACCGTTGGAAGAGCGCGTCGAAGTACTCCATCGGCGGCTCGAAGGAGAAGCCCAGGCTCGGCACATTGTCGATGCAGATGGGGCAGTTCAGGTTGCAGCGATTCGTCACGTTGACGAAAGCAAACTGCGGCATGCGTTTGCGCTGGCAGCTCAGACACTCCAGCGAACAGCCGCCGTACGGGTAGCCCTCGTCCAGGCTACGCTTGAAGAAGTAGCGTTCGGCATCGCCGGAGATCAATGTTTCGGTTCGCCCGCATTGCCGGCACTCCTTCACGAGGTATACCTTTCCCTCGCGCTCCTCACGTCTGGCCGGCGCCAGGCGTTTGCAGACGTTGCAGGGGCTGCGGTTTCTGCTCACCTGGTCCATCCACGCCTCAGGGCAATGGGGTGGTTGTCGTCAGCGTTTCCGATCGGTGACGCGTATTATGCTGGCGACTACGTCTCGGCGCAAGCGTTACCCGGCCCGCGGCCGCTGCTGGCTCGCCTTGACACAGCAGGCGGCCTTTCATAGATTGGCCGCTCAGCTCAACCCGCCGGACGGCGCTTCGCACCAAATAGGGAAGAAACATGAGCGCACGGATAATGCCGGTTGGAGTTTTTGCATCGGCCGGTGCCGGCCTCGGCGCTGCCATCGAACGGGTCAGCGACCTCGGCGTCTCCACCGTGCAGCTCCATGCACCGGGTCCGCAGGGGCGTAACCGCGAGAACGCCGAGCGCATCGCCGCCCAGCTCGCCGACGCCGGCATCGAGCTGACGTTGCTCTTCTGCGGCTACCCGGGCGAGAGCTACGCCAGCATCCCGATTGTAAAGGAGACCGTCGGCCTGGTGCCGCCAGCCACGCGAGACGAAAGACTGCAGCATACCTACCAGATCGCCGAGTTCGCCGCCTGGGTCGGAGCGCCAGGGATCGGCATCCACGTGGGATTCGTCAGCGAAGCGTGGGACTCGCCCGAGTTCGCGGAGATCTGCCGCGTAATCGGCCGGGTTGCGGACTACTGTGCGGAGCGCGACCTGACGATGAACCTTGAGACGGGACAGGAGAGCGCCGACACACTGTTACGCCTGCTGCAGACGGCGGACCGGCCAAACCTGTTCGTGAACTTTGACCCGGCCAATATGATCCTTTACGGCAGCGGCAAGCCGCTGGAGGCACTGCAGATGGTCGGCGACTACGTGCGCAGTGTTCATGCCAAAGACGCGACATGGGCCGAAGAGCCCGGCAGTGCATGGGGCGAAGAGGTGCCGCTCGGACAGGGTGACGTGGACATCCCGCGCTTTGTCGCCATGCTCCACCGAATGGGCTACACGGGGCCGCTGACGATAGAAAGGGAAGTGAGCGGCGAACGGCAGATTGAGGACATACGCAAAGGAGTCGAGCTGCTGCGGCGCGTCAAGCAGCGCCTGGGAATCGCTTGAAAGCGGCGCCGAAGAGGTGCGCTCTCCAACCGGGGCTCGGGCCTGCACACAAAGGGGCGAGGTGGAGGAGATGATGGATACTTGCCCTGGCCAGTGCGACAGGTGCACGCAAGAGAGACGCAGGCAAACGAGCGTTGCGCGGCCGCCGCCTTTCGGCCTTCTGACTCTTCCCGGCTGCCTTCTCCATTTCGCTTGCTCACTTACAGTTTCCCCCATGGGAGAGGCAAGGAAGGAGCTATCTGAGCCATGGCAGAGAGATTGACCCCGCAGGCTGAGGATTTCTCTCGCTGGTACAACGAGGTCGTCCAGCAGGCCGAACTGGCCGACTATGCGCCCGTGCGCGGTTGCATGGTCATCCGGCCCTACGGCTACGCCCTGTGGGAGAACATCAGGGACGCCCTCGACAAGCGCTTTAAGGAGAGCGGCCACGAGAACGCCTACTTCCCCCTGTTCATACCGCACAGTTTCCTGGAGAGGGAAGCCGAGCATGTCGAGGGCTTCAGCCCCGAACTCGCCGTCGTCACCCATGCCGGCGGGGCGGAACTGGAGGAGCCGCTCGTTGTGCGCCCCACAAGCGAAACCGTTATCGGCCACATGTGGTCGAAATGGATACAGAGCTACCGCGACCTGCCCGTGCTGATGAACCAGTGGGCGAACGTGGTGCGCTGGGAGATGCGCCCCCGCCTGTTCCTGCGCACTGCCGAGTTCCTGTGGCAGGAGGGCCATACCGCGCACCAGACGCGCCGCGAGGCCGAAGAAGAGGTCTTCCGTATGCTCGACACCTACGCCGACTTCGCCGAGAACGTTGCCGCCGTGCCGGTCATCAAGGGCCGTAAGAGCGAATCGGAGAAGTTCGCCGGCGCGCTCAACAGCTACAGCATCGAGGCCATGATGCGCGACGGCCGGGCCCTGCAGTCGGCCACCAGCCATGACCTGGGCCAGAACTTCGCCCGTGCTTTCGACATCACGTACCAGGACTCTCAGGGAGGGCTGGAACACTGCTGGACGACGAGCTGGGGCCTGAGCACCCGCTTCATCGGCGCCATCGTCATGACGCATGGCGACGACCAGGGCCTCATCCTGCCCCCGCACCTGGCGCCCGTGCAGGTCGTCGTCGTCCCCATCTGGCGAAATGATGAGCAGAGGGCCGCCGTGCTCAACGTCGCCCGCCAGATCGAGGCGGAACTGGCCAACTTGCGGCTGAAGGTGGACGACCGCGAGCAGATGACGCCCGGGTGGAAGTTCAACGAATGGGAGCTGCGCGGCGTGCCCCTGCGCATCGAAATCGGACCGCGCGACCTGCAGAACGAGCAGGCGGTGCTTGCGCGACGCGACGTTCCCGGCAAGGGCGGCAAGCAGTTTGTGCCGCTGGCCGGCCTGGCCGATGCGGTCCGCGACGCCCTCGGCGCCGTGCACGACGCGCTGTTCAAGCGAGCGTGCGCCTTCCGCGAAGAGCACACCCGCCGGCCGGAAACCTATGAAGACTTCCTCGAGGGGTTGCAGACCGGCTTCGCCCGGGCGCCGTGGTGCGGCGACGGTGCCTGCGAGGAACGCATCAAGGACGAGGCGAAGGCCACCACCCGCTGCATCCCCCTGGAGCAACCGAGGCAGGTCGGCCCGTGCATCGTCTGCGGCGGGGATGCCGGGGAGGTCGCCGTGTGGGCCCGTGCATACTGATCAGACGACGGAAGAAAGGTAACCGGTCCGACAGTCAGCCCTTCCAATAGAACAATCTCGAATTATCACGAAGGCGCCATCCATGCACAAGACTTGCGTGTCTCATTCGCTGTCGCTGGCACTGCTGGCCGCCCCGCTCGCAGCTTTCTGCGTTGTCGTGTCCGCCGCCCTTGCCGGTGAGAACGGCGTATCCGGCGGCGAAGGACCGCGCATCGTACGCATCGACACGGTGGCGCCGCACATCGTCGGCATCACCGTGCGTGAGCGGCGCATCGTGCGGGGCGGGTTGCAGACTTACGCGCCGATGCCCGGCGACGAGTTCCGTAAGGGGCGCCTGTTCCGGAACGGCGAGCCGGTCGCAGTGCGTTGCTATGACGACCTTGTCAACTTCTACGACCGCGTCGTCGGCCCAAGGCTGGATACCGATTGGGCCGGTACCGCCGCATCCTACCGCCTCCGCTCCGATGGTCACTCGGCATACGTCCGGCCGACCGCGCCGGTCGCGGTATACCGCAAGAGCCGGCCCACCCACCTGGTCATGGTAGCCGCCGAAGGCAACCAGATCGAAGGACCGGTCGAGCACCGCATCTACCTGCGCCTTCCCGAGCCACTCGAAGACGGAGCCACCTACCAACTGGCCTTCCCCCAGGGCCCTTTCCGCGAGCGCTCTTTCACTTACCGACCCCGGCTGGCGCGCAGCGAAGCCGTCCACGTCAGCCACCTCGGCTTTCGCCCCGACGACCCGGTTAAGAGCGCGTGGCTCTCCTGCTGGCTCGGGGACGGCGGCGGCCTGGACTACGGCGGGTCACTGCGTTTCAGCGTGCTGGAGGAACCCGGCGGACGGGAGGTCTACTCGGGGCTAGCCAGGCTCGTCCACAGCGAGGGGGACACAAGCCTCGACGAGCGCAAACGCGACTACAATGGCACGAACGTCTACCGGATGGACTTTCCCGAGCTGGCCGAGCCGGGCACCTACCGGGTCTACGTCGAGGGCGTGGGCTGCTCCTATCCTTTCCGCATCGCACCGGACGTGTGGACCGACGCCTTCCGTGCGGCGGCGAAGGGCGTTTTCAGCTACCGCAGGAGCACCTCGTTCGGGCCTCCGCATACCACTTGGGTCCGCGAGGCCGACTTCCGGCCGCTCGGCCGGGACCGCGGCATCCCCGGGGACCGGGTGTACGAGGCGGCAGCCTCCTACGAGGAGAAGAGGCTAGGCGGGAAGTCGCGATTCGTGGAGGGCGAGCGCGGCCCGCTGCTGCCCGACGCGTGGGGTGGCCACAAGGACGCCGGCGACTACCAGAGCATGCCCCGCAACATGCTCGCCGGCTACTACCTGCTGGACCTCGTCCTGCTGGCGCCGGAACACTTCGGGAAGCTCGACCTCTCCATCCCCGAATCCGGGGACGCCATACCGGATGTCATCGACGAAGCGCTCTGGGGCATCGACTTCCAACGCCGCACACAGACGCCCGAGGGCGGCATACGCGGTGGCATCTTCGTGGTGGACAACCCCATGTGGGCCGGAAGCTGGAGCTTCCGCAGCCCCCGCTACGCCTATCGACCGGGCAATTGGGCCAGCTACGTCTACGCCGCCTGCGCCGCCCGAGCGGCCCTCGCCCTGGAACGCTGGGACGATGTGCTGGCTTCCACCTACGGCAAGAGCGCCCTGAAGGCCATGAACTGGGCCGAGGAACGCTGGCCTGACTATCAGTGGAAGGACCAGACCCCGATACTCCGCCACCGGGCAACAGCCGCCGCGGAGCTGTTCCGCCTGACCGGCGCCGAACGCTGGAACGAGGTCTTCGTGGACTCCTACCGGCCACCGCAAGGGGACACCGCACATCGGTGGCGACACCTGGAGACGGAGTGGGTCTACGCGCGCATCGAGCACTCGACCGTGAACGTCAAACTGCAGGACAGATGCCGCGAAACGGTTATCGCCAACGCCGACTACATCCTCGACTACGTCGAGCGCACCGCCTTCGGCTGGGCGAAGTGGGCGGACTGGTTCCCTTTCATCAGCAGCGGCGGGGCGCCCAAGCATGGCCCGGCACTCGTGCGCGCCCACGTGCTAACCGCTGACGAGAAGTACCTGCGCGCGGCCCTGCGGACGTCCCTCACCGGGCTCGGCGCCAACCCCGTCAACATGTGCTACACCACCGGGCTTGGGCACAACAGCGCCAGGCACCCGATGCGCTTCGACCTGGCGGCCGCCCACGAAGGGTCCCCCGTCGGTATCAACGTGCCCGGACCAATGGACCTGCACTACTTGATCTCAGACGATTACTTCCGCAAGAGCGACCAGTGGTCCTACTGGGTCATCAACCGCTTCGCCCACCCCGACCTGAAGGAATGGCCGCCGATGGAGAGCTACTTCGACGTGTTCTGGCTGCCGACGATGCACGAGGACATGGTCCAGGCGGGCGTCTCGTGCAACGCCTACACCTGGGGCCACCTGGCTGCACGGCCGGCGGCGCCGGAAAGGAAGTGAGACCATGCGTATCGATTTCCATGGGCGGCTCAGCGAGGAGCCGGTGGCGCGCCTCGCCTTCATCGGATGTGGTTCGCACTCGTTCCGCAACCTGTATCCCTGCCTCCAGTTCTGCCCCATCGAACTGGTGGCGACCTGTGACCTGGACAAGCAGCGTGCCCAGGCCTTCGCGCAGAAGTTCGGCGCGCCGAACTGCTACACCGACCACCACGAAATGCTGGAGCAAGAGCGGCCCGACGGGGCACTGATCTGCACCGGCTACGACGAGCGCGGACGGCCGACCTATCCCGACCTGGCTATCGACTGCATGGAGGCCGGGACAAGTGCATGGATCGAGAAGCCCCCGGCGGCATCCTGCGCGGAGATCAAGCAGATGCAGGCCGTGTCGCGGCGCACGGGAAGGCACGTCATGGTGGGACTGAAGAAGATGTTCTGCCCCGCCAATGAGAAGGCGGCCGAGCTGATGCGTGCGGCGGAGTTTGGCCCACTCTCCTACGTCACCCTTCAGTACCCGCAGTACGTGCCGCAACGGCAGGAGTTCGCAACTTATGCCCGCGGCGAAGGCGGCCGCGCGGTCGGATTCCTCGATCACCTTTGCCATCCGGCCTCAGTGCTGACCTTCCTGCTCGGCATGCCGGCCAGCCTCTATTACGAGAGGAGCGACGCGGGCGCCGGCGTGGCCGTGTTCCGCTACTCCTCGGGCGTTGTGGCCACTCTACAGCTTACGCACGGGATGGGCAACGAGGGCGGAATGGAGCGCACGATGATCGTGTCCACGCGCGGGCGACACATCATCGTGGCCAATAACCTGCGTTTGAGTTACCACCGGGGACCGCAGCGACCCGAAGGCTGGGGCTACGGCAGCACTCCCACGCATTACACCGGTCCGGCAGACGGGACGACAGCCGTCTGGGAGCCCGAGTTCTCCCTGGGCCAGCTCTACAACAAGGGCCTCTTCCTGCTCGGATACTGGGGCGAGATCAATGAATTCGCCCGATCGCTCATTGAGGATCGCCCACCGGCGAAGGGCACGTTGGAGCAGGCATGGCAGGTCACCCGCATCTTCGAGGCGTTCGCCGAAGGACCGGGCAGACCTATCCAACTGTAGAAACCCAGCCCAAAAGCCGCTCTGCTCCATCCCAGGCGAACCAGCCCGCGAAGCCCGCCAGCGCGACCGCCAGAGCCCCCACAAGCCAGCGGTAGGCCCCGTCCGAAAGCACCCGCCGCCCGCGGTGCAGCGACTCACTCACCCCGGCGTACCACAGCAGGTCGGCCAGCACATGCCCCGCGTAGAAGACGGCGTAACCGACCAGGGCGAACTGCGCCGCCTCGGCGAGGAACTTCAATCCCACCGTCGCCCACCAGATCAGGAAATACGGGTTCGAAAGCGAGGTCAGGGCGCCGGCGGCGACGACGGAGAACGCCGAAGGACCGTCCGCCCGACGTCCCGCCTGGAGGTCGGGCAACCTCAGATCCGGCAGCCCGCGCAGCATGCCCCAGCTCATCACCAGCAGCACCGCACCCCCTGTCAGCCCGACGGCACCGGTGAACACATCTGTCCGCAGCACCGTTCCAAGGCCGAATACGATGGCCAGCATCAGCGGCACCTCCACCACAGCGTGTCCGGTCACCACAAGCGGACCCGCCGCACGGCCCCCGGCCGCGCTGTGGCGGACGGTCACGAACAGCACCGGGCCAGGCATAAGCGCACCGGAAAGAGCGGTGACGAACGCGGTGACGAACAGCATGAACAGGGACATGGGCGTCCCGAGCTTAGAGGATAGGTAAGACGGACGGCGCGCCCGACCGACATTGTAGGCGGTCGGCCTTGCCCCGTAAAGCGGGCGGCGCCTTCGGCGACTTGCCCTCGTTGGCGCTCGCCCCGTAGAATGCCCGGAGAATGCGAGAACCCAAGACATAGGGGGCGACTCATGCTCGACACCGAGAAACTGGAAGTTGAGTTCTGCGTGGTGGGAGGCGGGATGGCCGGGCTCTGCGCCGCGTTGGCCGCCGCGCGCTGCGGCGTCTGCACCGTCCTGATGCACGAGCGTCCCGTGCTCGGCGGCAACGCCAGCAGCGAGTGTCGCGTGCACATCACGGGCGCCAACCAGCACGGCAAAAGGGCAGACGCCCGTGAGACCGGCATCATCGAGGAACTGATGCTCACGAACCTGGCCGTCAACCCCCAGCAGAGCTACTCAGTTTGGGACACCGTGCTGTGGGAGGCGGTGAAGAACGAACCGAACCTGCGCGTGCTGTACAACTGCTCGTGCCGCAGCGCGGCGAAGGATGGCGATCGCGTGGTGAGCGCAACGGGCTGGCAACTGACCACGCAGAGGGAGCTGAGCGTCGAGGCACAGATGTTCGCCGACTGCACCGGCGATGCCATCATGACCCCCATCGCAGGCGCCGAAGCCCGTCGCGGGCGCGAAGGTCGCCACGAGTTCGACGAATCCCTGGCGCCCGAGCAGCCCGACGACAGGACCATGGGCATGACCTGCCTGTTCGGCGCGCGCGAGCACGGTTCGCCCCAGCCGTTCACAGCCCCACAGTGGGCATATCGCTT
Organism: uncultured candidatus Brocadiaceae bacterium; assembly: GCA_964421565.1. Classification (GTDB taxonomy): domain Bacteria; phylum Planctomycetota; class Brocadiia; order SM23-32; family SM23-32; genus CAYQXJ01. The sequence goes on along the minus strand of CAYQXJ010000002.1, from coordinate 64,502 downwards.
CGCCAGTGTGGAAGACCTACCCCCGCACCGCCGCCCCACCGGACGTTTCTTCGGATACTGGTGGGTCGAACTCGGTGGCGACAAGGACTCCATCGGCGACACCGAGGAAGTGCGCGACCAGCTGCTGCGGATTGTCTACGGGCTGTGGGACTTCATCAAGAACAGCGGCGAGTATGACGCCGAGAACTGGGCCATCGACTGGCTACAGTTCCTGCCCGCCAAGCGCGAGAGCAGGCGACTGGTCGGCGACCACCTGCTCTGCCAGCCGGACATCGAATCGGGCGGCCGCTTTCACGACACCGTCGCCTACGGCGGCTGGTCCATGGACCGCCATCCACCTGCCGGTTTCTGGGCCCCGGAACGCCCGGCCGCCTTCGGCCACGTGCCGGACGTATACGGCATCCCCCTGCGCTCGCTCTACTCGCGAAACGTCGGCAACCTGTGGATGGCCGGCCGCAACGCAAGCTGCACCCACGTCGGCCTGAGCAGCACCCGGGTGATGGGCACCGGGGCCGTGATGGGCCAGGCCATCGGAACAGCCGCCGCCTACGCGCTTCGGCACGGGCTCTGCCCCAGGGAATGCGCCCAGGGCACAGCCATAGAGGCCATACAGCAGAAGCTGCTGTCCAACGACTGCTACCTGCCCGGCATTCCCCGCCGGTTCGGAACGCAGACCATGCAGGCCGAACTGAAGGCATCCGTCGGCCAACCGGCCGTGCTGCGCGACGGCGTGAACCGGCAAGTCCACGCCGAGGACCACTCCTGGCGAGCAGACCCCGGCGAATGGGTCGAATACCGCTGGAGCGAGCCGCAACAGATCGACTCGGTCACCGTCGCCTTCGATACCAATCTGACCGAGGAGATATGCATGAGCTACCACAACACCAACCATCGCAAGTCAACACCCCCGGAACTGGTCGAGGAGTTCAACATCGAGGCCGAGCGGGACGGCAAGTGGCAGACCGTGCACTCCGAACACGACAACCGCCAGCGCTTCTGGCGGATCGAACTGCCTGGTGTGCGGGCGACTGCCGTGCGACTGCGGCCGCTCGCCACACACGGGGCAGACCAGGTGAGAGTGTTCACCTTCGCCGTGAACGAGCCCCCGCCGGCCGCTTTCCCTGCTGATCAAGCCAAACCGGCGGCAGGGGAACCGGGGAGCCGCAGGTGAACCAGCAGACCGCCCCGGCCACTAAAGGTGTGTCATGGCTTCAAGTAGGCCGGCTGACAGGCTACAGGGCGTCAGGGCTGTCATCTTCGATATGGACGGCACATTGACGGATAGCCCGCTTCACTTCGACCGGCTGCGCGATGAGTTGGGCATGCCAGCCGGCGCGTCCATTCTGGATTCGATTGGGCAGATGCCCACTGCCAAGGCGAACCGCGCACGCGCCGCGCTGGAAAGTCACGAACGGGACGCCGCGCTCCGCTGCACTCTGGTCGATGGCGCCGACGGCGTGGTGGCCGAGCTACAGCAAAGGGGCCTGAAGGTGGCTCTGCTGACCAGCAATTCCACCTTCGCCGCGCGCACCGTGATGGAGCGCTTCGGCCTGAGCTTCGACGTGTGGCTGTCGCGTGAGCATGCCCGGCCGAAGCCGTCGCCGGCACCCGTGCTGCAGATAGCGCGCCGCCTGCACATAGAGCCCCGGCAGACGCTGATGGTGGGCGACTACGTCTTCGACATGCAGGCGGGCAGGTCCGCCGGAGCGCTGACGGCTTGGGTGGTGTCAGGGCGCCTTGCCGAAGCTCCCGCGGAGGCCGACGTGGTGATCCATGAACTGGACGAACTGCTCGACATGCTTCCCGAAAGGATATCCCCGTGAGAAAACCGCATAATCGTCTGAAGCTGCTGGCGTGGAGTCTGCTGCTTGCCGTTTGTTTCACCATTTCCACCCAGGCCGAGGAGGGGGAAGAGCCCGAGAGCCCGGCAGAGCGCTATTTGCGGGAGAAGACCGAAAGACTGTGGGCCGAACTGGACCCCCGGTTGCAGCAGGTGCTCGAGCGCGTCGACGAAACGAAGGAGGAATTCACCGCGGTGCGTGCCGACGTGCGATACGAGCGACGGATTACACTGCTCGACATCCGGCGCCAGGCGCGTGGGAAGCTCGTTTTCAAGACGCCGGACAAGATCATCCTGACCCTTGGAGAGCCGCGCAATGAGGACGTCTACTGCAACGGCGATACTTGGTGGGTGGTCGACCACGACGACAAGAGCGTCGAGGTCTACGACAGCACCCGCAAGACCATGGCGAACACGGAAGCCGCATTCCTCGATTTCGGCTACGGCCGTGGGCCTAAACGACTGCTGCAAAACTACACCATCGAGCTGGCCGACGTGGAGCAGGGCAAACCCGAAGACGACGAAGGACCCGAAACACTCTACCGGGTCATCTTCCGCCCCCGGGAGCACCTGCAGATAGAACACCGGTACATGGCGGTTGAGGTCCTCATCTCCGACCGCCACTGGCTGCCCCGGCAGTTCGTGCTACGCGAGAGGGGGGGCGAGGTCGTCCACACCTACGCCCTGTCCAATATGGAACTGAACCCCGACGTAGAGGAAGAGCAGTTTGTGTTCGAGCCGCCGCGGCACTACACTGTGCTGCGTCCTGGCTCCCGGTGATTGCACCGGCGCTCGAGCGGGGAGAGCCGAATGGCGACGGTTTGCGCATATGAGAGTCCGTACGGCCCGGTGGCATTGACGGTCAGTGCGGGCCGACTCGTGCGGGTGGAGTTGAGCCCGGCGAACGGACCGGCACCGGACAGCGCGCCGCCAGCCGCCCGGCCCTACGTTGCCGCTTTGGCGCAATACTTCGACGGTGGCGACCTGCCAGCCAACGCCGCCCTGCTCGACATGCCCTCTGTGACGCCGTTCCGCCGGCGCGTGCTGCGGCAGTTACTGCGCGTGGGCCGAGGCGAACTGGTAACCTACGGCGAGCTTGCCGCGCGGGTGGGCGTGCGGCAAGGCGCGCGGGCCGTCGGCGGGGCCGTGGGGCGCAATCCCTTGCCCATCTTCGTGCCCTGTCACCGCGTGGTCGCGGCGGCCGGTCGCTTGGGTGGCTTCGGGGCCGGGCTTACCTGGAAGGCAAACCTGCTGCAGCATGAGGGCTGGACGGTAAAGGGGGGAAGGGTGCTGTGAGCAAGCGCGTGCTGGACGGCAAAGTCTGTGTCTACGCCGGAAGCTTCGACCCGCCGACCCAGGGCCACATGTTTATGATCGATAAGGGCGCCGAGCTGTTCGACCACCTGGTAGTCGCCGTCGGAGTGAACCCCAAGAAGCGTTACACCTTCTCGGTGCCTGAACGGCTCGAGATGCTGCGGCAATGCACTCGCGGTTTGGAGAACGTGGAGATCGACAGCTTCGAGCGCCAGTTCCTGGTGCGCTACGCGCAGTCACGCGGCGCCGGCTACATACTGCGGGGCATACGCAGCCTGGAGGACTACCGGTTCGAGCACACCATGCGCAATGTGAACGAGGACCTGGCCCCCGACCTGACCACCGTGTTCCTGATACCACCGCGCGAGATATGCGAGGTCAGCAGCAGTTTCGTGAAGGGCCTGGTCGGCTACGAGGATTGGGAGGAAGTGGTCAAGCCCTACCTGCCCCCACCGGTGTACCGCAAACTGCTGGAGGCCGACGTGACGTGGCACGATCAGAGCGCGGGCGCCGAAGGACCGGGCGACTGACCCCACACTATGGGAACAGCCCTGGCAGCAGTTGCCGGTTGAACTCCGAGAGCACTTCCAGCGAGCGCGATGGATCATCGCATTCCAGCACCCGCCCCGCCAGTTCGCGCGCATCATCATAGTTGATACTGCGGATGATCTTCTTCACCTCCGGCACCACCACCGGCGGCGCGACGCTGAACTCATCCACCCCCAGTCCCAGCAACATGGCCGTGTAGGTGATCTCGCTGCCCATCTCGCCGCAAAGCCCTACGGATATGCCATGCGCGTGCGCCGCATCGATAGTCATCTTGATCAGGCGCAACACGGACGGGTGCAACGGCTGGTAGAGGTGCGCGACATGCTCGTTGGCCCGGTCGATGGCGAGCGTATACTGGATCAGGTCATTGGTGCCAATGCTGAAGAAGTCGACCGATTCGGCCAGTGTGTCGGCCGCCACGGCGGCGCTCGGCACTTCGACCATGATGCCCACCTCAATCTCGTGGTCGTATTGCTCGCCCTCGGCGTCGAACTCCTCGCATATCTCATCCAGGAAGCGCCGCAACTGGCGCACCTCCTGCAGGCTGGTAACCAGGGGGAACATGACCTTCACATCGCCGTGGGCGCTGGCACGCAGCACTGCGCGCAGTTGCTCGCGCAGTATCTCCGGATGGTCCAGGCAGTAGCGAATGGAGCGGCGCCCCATGAAGGGGTTCTTCTCATAGGAAGCCTCCATCGGCCCGCCGAACTTGTCCGCCCCCAGATCGAACGTCCGGATAACTATCGGCCGCCCGTCGAGCTGACGGATCGCCTCCATGTATGCCTCCAGGTGGTCCTGCTCGGTTGGTGGCTCCTCGCTGGTCAGGTAGAGGAACTCCGTCCGATACAGGCCGATCCCCTCGGCGCCGTGCTCGACGGCGCGCAGCACCTCGCGGGGGAACTCGATGTTGGCCATAATGCGCACGCACCGACCGTCGCGGGTCTCGGCCGGTTGGTCGCGCAACTCCTCCATCAGGTGGATGTCGGCCTCTTCGAACTCAGCACGCCGGCGGCGGTAGGCTTCAAGGGTTTCCTGGTCAGGGTCTACGATCACCAGCCCGTGCGAGCCGTCCACGATGACTGTATCGCCCCCGCTCAGCTCGCCGGTCACGTTGCCCAGGCCGACTACGGCGGGTATGCCGAGGGCGCTGGCAATGATGGCGGTATGGCCGGTCGGCCCGCCGGCGTCGATGGCGATGGCCCGCACCTTCTCGGGGTCGACCGACGCGGTCTGGCTCGGCCCCATGTCATGCGCTACGAGCACCACTTCGCCCCGCAGCGAACCCAGTTCCTCCCGCCGCTGGCCCAGCAGGTTGCGCAGCAGTCGGCGTTCCAGGTCGTCCAGGTCCGGCACCCGGGTCGCAAGGAAAGCGTCTTCCTGAAAGACCTTGCGCCACTGCCGCATGGTGCGGCTGACTGCGAACTCGGCGGTGTAAAGCTTATCCCGTATGCGGTCGAAGAACTCGCGGCGGAAGTAGTCGTCCTTCAGCATGCCGGCGTGCGCGCTGAATATCTCGGCGATCTTGCTGCCCGCACGGCTGGAGACGTGATCCGCCAGGTGCTCCAGTTCCTCCAGCGCCTGATCCATGGCGTCGGCCAGGCGCTCCACCTCGGCGTCTGCATCCCCCTCGGAGATGAAGTGCTCCGGTATGCGCACGCCCTCCGCCTCGAGCAGGAAGACTTCGCCCACGGCGATGCCCGGGCTGACCGGTATGCCCCGCTTGATCTCCATGCTCAACTGGCTCCCCCGCCGCGCTTGACCATCTCCTCTTCCACGTAGAAACAGTGCTCGACAAGGTTCTCGAAGATGGCGCGGGCCTGTTCGGCGTCGCTGCCGCGGATCTCGAACTCCGGGGCGCTTGTGGGGCTGAGCGCCAGGGCGCGCAGTTGCTCCTTGTCCTTGGCGTCCCCGTCGCGCCCGTCCACCAGCAGCCGCACGTCGCTGTCGAAGGCCGAGGCAATGTGGTGCAGCCGGCACAGGTGACGCTCGGGGTCATGGTCCGCTTCGTCTTCGTCCTCCACGAAGAAGTGATTCTCCGAGAGGAAGCGCAGCACTTCGACGCACTGGCGGGAATCCTCCCCGACGGCCTCGATCTCCAGCGTATCGCCGCACCGCCCGCCTAGGCTCATCAGGTTCATCGGGCTCTTGCCGGGCACAGTGCGACCGCGCAGGGAGACCTGGATGTCCGACTTGAACACGCGCGCCAGCTCGGCGAAGCGCTGGACGGGCCGGACGTGGAACCCCATCTGATTCCTTATCTTCAGCTTTGCTTTGTGCTTCTTGGCGCTGCTCATGTCTACTCGCGAGTGTCAACTTCCCTGCCCGGTCGGCCTGACGCTGCTTAGACGGCCATCTCCTCGATCAACTCAAACACGGCATCCGCGCTCTGCGCTCCGGCCGCAAAACGCCGGAAGTCCTCATTCTGCACCAGCCGCGTTATGCGTTCCATGACGGCGACGTACTCCTCGTGGTGGTCCTCGCCTGCGAGCACCAGGAACACCTGGTGCACCGGCTCGCCGTCGAGCGCGTTGAACTCAACGCCGCCGGGGCACTGCGCGAAACCCACCACTACACGCTTCAGGTTCTCGCTGCGCGTGTGCGGCAGCGCCACCCCCCGGCCGATGGCAGTGCTGCCGAGCCGCTCGCGTTTGAGAACTTCTGCCAGCACGTCGTCGACCAGGTCGCCTTCCAGCGCTCCGGCGGCCACGAAACGTTCCAGCAGAGCCCGCAGCACTCCTCCACGATCGGCGGCGTCCAGGTCGACACAGACCGCCTCCTTACACACGTAATCAGCCAGAGCCATCGCGACGCTCCATCAGCAAGGTCGGGGAAAGGCCGCCGCTCCGAGCATGCGCCAGTGCGTTGACGGGGCAGGCGAGCCCGCCGCCGATTCTACGACGCCTTCTTGTTGTGATCCACCAGCTTGTCGTGCAGTCGCCGGATCTGTCGACCGATCTTGGCGAATGCCTCGTCGATCGTCTGGTACATGTCATGCCCACGCGCCTCGGCCACCAGGTCGCTGCGGTGACACTTGGCGATGATCTCCACCAGGTTACTGCCCCCGTCGGTATCCAGTGTTACGGTCAGGTACTGTATCTTATCGTCGAAGCGTGGCAGCTTCTCCACATGCTGCCTGATCTGTATTTCCATCGGCTCCGTCACATCCATGTGCCGTCCGGCGATTTCGACTTGCACTGTACATTCACTCCTTCGCTGAAGAAGCACAGCACTGGCGGCCGTCTGGGCCTAACCGTCTCCCCGGCTATCTGTCAGTTCCGAAGCCTGCAAACTGCCGGCCTCCGTTCCGTCCGCTGTGGGCAGCGAGGCGACTTGCGGACGCTGACTCCCCCGCGGGGCGGAAGAGAGCATGCCCGCCGTAATGCAGAAGCGGAACGCCTCGTCCACGCTCATCTCAAGCGCCAGCACTTCCTCGACCGGCACCATCACCACGAACCCGGTCAGCGGCGTCGGCGAAGTGGGGATGAACACCGAGGCGAGCCTTCGCCCCAACTTGTCCTCCACGGTCTGCAGACCCTCGCCGGTCTGGAAACCGAGAGTGTAGACGCCTTTGCGCGGGTACTGCACGGCCACCACGTTGCTGAACCGCCGCTTGCCCGACTGCCCGAAGATGAAGTCGCCGACCTGCCGGGCGTGGGGGTAGATGGCCTTGATCACCGGGAACCGCTCGAAGAACCGGTCCACCGCTTGCATTGCGCGATGCCCGACAAAGCTGCGCAGCGACTTGCCGATGATGTAGACGGCCACGATGGCCGCCAGCACTCCGAGCACGCCGCCCACAAAACCGGGAAAGTGCTGCTGCGCGTAAAGCCGCCGGTTCGCCAGCTCCTCCGACTCCGCCTCGCCGGCGCCGGGAAAGAAGAACTCGAAGACCTCTCTGTCCCGGACAATCAGTTCACGGCAGACACGGTTCGCCCTACTGCCGATCGTGTAGTGGAGTTGCTGGCCGAGCCACGTAAGCAGGACGAGCGTCACCAGTATCGGAAACAACGCGGCGATGCCGGTCAGAAAGTTGCGCTTGAAGTCCTCGCTGAATCCGGTCTCACCCATATCTGTGATGCGACGACTCCTTGCAGCCATTCGCGACGCCTGTTTGCCAAACCCCGCTACCGAGACGATTCTATACCCCGGCCGTCCGAGCGTCAAGCGGAGCGACAACCGGTCGGTGCCTCATCGGCGAGCCGGCGAGCTCCAACTCCCGCCGGGAGGAACAGCCCTTAGCAACCCGAAGCTCGGTCCGCAGCCTGGCGGCAGCAGCAGCCCCTCGCAACCTTCTTCCACCGGCCCTCTTATCACGTATCCTCAGAACGCCACGGCGGATAGACGTCTCGCTCCATCAGCACACCAACCGGCTTCACCGCCTCGCCCCGCTCAGCACTCAAGAGCTGTTGCGAACCCACCAACGCCTCGCCGATGCCGACAGCCTCGCCCTTCAGTGTGTAGATCGCGACCGCATCGCCTGCGCCAAAATCGTCGAGCGCGGCGATGCCGGGCACGGCGACGGGATAGCCCGTGCACACCGGCTGCACAGCCCCGTCCGCTATCCACACGCCGGGCAGCAGGCGCGCGAGCACCCGCTCAACCGGGACCACGACACCCCGGGCCGTGCCCCGCCGGCACGCGCGGCTCACCTGTTCCAGCGTGACGCAGTCCGCAATGCCGAAGCCGGCCGCGCACGTGCGCCGTAGCCATGTCATGTGGGCGCCGCACCCCAACTCCTGGCCCAGATCATGCACAAGCTTACGGACGTAGGTGCCACGTTCACACTCCACGAGGAACCGCGCGTCCCGCCCGGCTCTCTCGGTGACGTCGAAACGGTAGACCTCGCGCTGCCGCTCTCGGCGTTTCACGGCGCTGCGCACGGGCGGCAGTTGCGTGATGGTGCCTCTCAGCGCCTGCAACCCCTGCTCCAACTCGCCGTCGTCCACGTCCCCATGCAGGTGCATGCCCCCCTCGTAAGCCTTGTCGCAGCGCAGCAGCACGGACGCCACCTTCGTGGCCCGGCCCAACAGCACGGGCAGCACGCCCGTGACATTCGGGTCCAGCGTGCCGCCGTGGCCCGCCTTAGAGGCGCCCAGAAGCCGCCGCACCGCCTCCCCCGCCTGTCGCGAGGTCTGCCCGGCAGGCTTGTCCAGGGGCACCACACCCAGCTCGATGTGCTGCTCGAACTCCCTTTCGCCGGGCGCACAGCCGTACCGGCAGTCAGTTGCCGCCTCGAATCTCACGTGTCGGGCCACGCCGGTCCCCGATCAGTCGATCTGCACCAGGTCGTATTGCCGTCTACCCAGCCCTATCTGCTCCCCGTGCTCAAGCTGGGCCGTGTAGTGCTTGCCGGGCCAGACGGCCTCGAACACATCCTCCCCGACTGCTTCGTTCATCAGGTCGATGCACGCCTGGTCCACGGCCACAGGGTCGGCCGAGGCCACCACGCCGAGGTCGGGGCCGATGCGCGTTCCCTCGTGACCCTCGCAGTTGCATTCCTTCGTCGGGCAGAGGATGAAGCTGAGGAAGGCGACGTGATCGAGCTTATCCCGCAAGATGCCGTATGCGTATTCGGCCATCTTCTCGTTGAAGCTGCGGGCGGGCTCGTCCCACCCGAAGCCGACGGCCCCGACCGGGCAGACGGCGGCGCACTCGCCGCAGCCGATACAGCACTCATAGTCTATTTCGGCCTTCTCCGGCACGGTGATGGCATCCTCCGGACACCACTCGGCGCACGTGCCGCAGGCTATGCAGTCTTCGGCTCGTATTTGCGGCCGTCCGGCGGAGTGCTGGCGCAGCTTGCCGGCACGCGAAGCCAGCCCCATGGCGACGTTCTTAATGGCGCCCCCGAAACCGCCCAACATGTGACCCGTCACGTGCGAGCAGATAACGGCCGAGGGTATCAGGGTGAAGTCGCCCGCCACGGCCACGGTGTCGAAGTGCTTCAGCTCGACGCGCTGCTCCACGTGCAGGTTGCCGCGCAAGCCGTCCAGGAACAGCAGGGGGCAGCCCATGCGCTCGGGACCGAAACCGTGGGCAAGGGCCAGGTTGAAGTGGTCGACAGCATTGGAACGCCGCCCGCGGTAGAGCGTGCTGGTCTCCACCAGGCATGGCTCGCCGCCCGCGCTGCGCACCTCGTCCACCACGGCCCTAACCACCGTCGGCGGCAGGTAGCTGTCGTTGCCCCGCTCGCCAAAGTGCGTCTTCACGGCGACCGGTCGCCCGCGCACCAGTCGGCTGCCGAATGTCGCCTCCTGAAAGACACGGCTCGCCGCCGCAGCAACCGCCTCGTCCGACACGTCATCACCAAACGGAAGATAGAAGACTCGCGCACTCATGCGCCCGTGTTATCCTCGCTAAGCCGCGCCATGGACCTGTTTGCGGGGCAACGCCAGACCAGGCGCCGCGGCTGCGCCCCCGGCACGCAGGCAACATGCCCGTCCGCCCCGCCGGCAAGCGGGACAGCAGAGTGAATTTGTGGTGCCAGAGGCGGGACTCGAACCCGCATGGACTTGCGCCCACGGGTTTTTGAAACCCGCGCGTATGCCTGTTCCGCCACTCTGGCACCGCGTTTACGAATGTAGTTGAGCCGTCCGCCCAAGTCAACCGAAGCGCCCGGCTCGGGGCTCGCGCAGCCGATGCTCCCCTGCGAACGCCCCGCTTTTGACAGCGCGAACCGGCACGCTATCATAAGCCGGCCACGAACCATCGCGCAGGACAACGGAACCACTGCCATGAAGATACTGATCGGCCGCCACCTGGATGAGCGCCAGATCCAACGCCTGCAGAGGGCCGCGCCGCAGGCCACCTTCGTCTGCGCCGCCGACCGGGAGGAAGTGCTCAAGGAGATACGTGACGCCGATGCCTACCTGCACGGGCCCTGGGATGACGAGATACTCGCCGCCGCCGAACAGGTCTGCTGGGTCCACTTCTGGTCCGCCGGCGTCGATAGCCATCTGACCCCCGCCCTGCGCAGCCGCGACGTGAGGGTGACGAACTCCGCCGACATCTTCTCCGTGCCCATCGCCGAACATGCCCTTGGCCTGATGCTGGCGCTGGCCCGATGCATCCACATGTGCGTTCGGCCGCCCGGCCAGGATCCCTGGCACGGGCCGAAGCACGCCATGCGCGGCCGCGTACGTGAGCTCTACCGGTCCACCCTCGGCATCGTCGGTTACGGCGGCATCGGCCGCGAGACGGCCCGACGCGCCAGGGGCCTCGGCATGCGCGTGCTCGCACTGCGCCGGCACCCGCAACCGGACGAGTTTGCCGACGCGGTGTGGGGCACGGGCCGGCTGGAGCAACTGCTCGCGCAGTCCGACTGGGTCCTGGTCAGTTGCGCCCTCACCGAACAGACCAGGGGCCTGATCGGCCCCCGGGGACTGGCCCTCATGAAGCGTGAAGCAATGCTGATCAACGTTGCCAGGGGGCCGATCGTTGATGGCAAGGCCCTCCTGCGGGCGCTGCAGCAGGGCTGGATCGCCGGGGCCGGGCTCGACGTGACGGAACCCGAACCCCTGCCACCGCACAGCCCCTTGTGGGACATGCCGAACGTGATCATAACGCCGCACGTCGGCGGCGCCGGACCCCGCACGGGCGAGCGCCTGTTCGAGCTCACTCTCGAAAACGTGCGCCGCTACGCGGCCGGCAAGCAACTTCTGAACGTGGTGGACAAGCGCGCCGGCTACTGAATCGGGTTCGATTGCGCCTGGACGGGCACCGGCGCGGGCTCCGAACCTTTCACCACCCACCACGCCGCCGCGATGCCCCAAACGGCGTTGAGGATCACCACGAACAGGGGCGTCGCCGCGCCCAGGTCGAGCCCCAGCATGCCCTTGTCGGCCTTCAGCGGGAAGACGATGAACAACTGCACCAGCGTCGGCCCCATGCTGTATACCAGCCCCCGCAACCATACCGAACCGCGCATCAGCGGCAGCAGGAAGAGCGCACCCCATATACCACCCCATACCAGTCGCGGATAGAGCCAGGGCGGCGTGAACTGCGGTGCGATGCTCACCCCGAGCGTCGCTGTGATGCCCAGCACGCCGAACAGCCACAGTGCGACGCCGTTCAGAAGTCCACCGAGCGCCCCCGCCGACCAGACCACCGACAGCTTCCTGACGAGCCCTTTCACTTCAGCCCCCCTTCGTACCGAACGAAACGCTTCTCAGCGAACCCCGCGCAGCAGAGCCAGCATGCGCTCGGGGCCTATGTAACCGGCGTGAGTAGAGATGGCGCCTTCGCTGTCCATCAACACCACCGTCGGCACGCCGCGCACGTTGTAGACCTCCGCGATGCGGTCGCGCTCCTGCGCCGAAAGGACCGACACGTCCACCTTGGCGCACGCGAAACGGCGCGATTCCTCCACCACGTCCGCATCGACGAACGTCGTCTGCAGCATCCTCTTGCACGGGGCGCACCACTCCGCCCAGAAATCGAGCATCACCGGCTTCTGCTCTGCCTCGCCCGCCGCCACAGCGGCCTGCTCCGAGGGCAGCCAGTCGATTGACGCACGCTCCGTCGGCGGCTGTGCGGCGGGCAGAAGTGGGCCGAGGAACGCGGCGAGCGCTCCGACCACCAGCAGCAGTCCGACTGTCTTGCGCAGTCGCGGCCACGATCCGCTGCGCGGAGAGAGCAAATCGAACGCGCCGACAAAGACCCCCGCTCCGAGCAGAAAAGCGCCCACAAGAATCCGATACCACATGTCGGGCAACAGAGCGCTCTTGCCGACGAAGTAGAGCGCCACGGCAAGCAGCGCGAGCCCGAAGACGCTCTTGACCACGTTCATCCACTCGCCCGAACGAGGCAGAGCCTTCGCAAGGCCCGTGAACGTACCCAGCGCCACCAGCGGAGTGCCCATGCCCCACGCCATCGCGAAGAAGATGATGAAACCGAGCAACACACTGCCCTGCTGCCCGACATAGAGCAGGGCCGCAATGATAATCGGCGCGATGCACGCCGTCGCCGCCGCGCCGCTCAGAATGCCGATGGCGAAGATGCCCAGCATGCCGGCCTTGCCCCGCAGGCCCGCCTGGAAGCGCTGTAGGCGCTGCGAGGTCAAGTCGATGGTGAATACATCGAACATCGACAGCGCCAGCAGCACGAAGACACCCGCCAGCGCCAGGTATACCGCCGGCTGCTGTAGCCATGCCCCGAACTGCGCCCCACCCAGCGCGGCCGCCACGCCCGCGACCGAGTAAGTGACCGATATGCCGAGTACGTAAACCAGCGAGCGAAACAGCCCGTCCAGCCGCCCCCGCCCCGCCGTGGCACCGACCAGGCTGATCGTGACCGGTATAAGCGGGTAGACACAGGGCGTCAGCGTGAGGCCGAGCCCGAGGACGAACGCGGCCAGCACGGCCATGACGGGGCTGCGGCCTTCGAACCACCCGGCCCCCCCGCCCGCCTGCCGCCCGGCTGGTTGGGAGCCCACCCCGGCTAACCGGGGCGGTTCCACCGGCACGGCCCGCCCCTCGGTTACTGTCAGTTCGGCTTCGACTTCGTCCCGCCGCAACTGGCAGAGGTCAGGCCCGCAGCCTACATAGTCAACGCGCAGCAGGAGCGGATACTCTCCGGCCGGCACGCCCTCCGCCACCTCGAGCGTCGTGAAGATTGAGAAACGACCGTCGAAGTACTCCACCTCCTGCTCGAGCACGGGGTCGCGCTTCACCTTCGGCTCAGGGGTGATGAGCTCACCCGCCGAGACGCCTTCCGGGCCCTCGACGAGCTGAATGCGAAGCTGGTCGAGCCAGACGTAGAACGTCGGATCGACCGAGAACGCCACCTCGGCGATCACTCGGCCACCGGCGGCCTGCTGCGGCGGCGACAGCGAAGTGCGAACCTGAAATGCGTCCTGCGCGGGCCCCGCGCCAAGTGCCATCAGCAGCAACACCAGCAGGGCAACCGCCTCGCGCCCTCTTCTGCCGACCATTCTTGCTCCCCCCTGCTCGGGCTCACCAGGCTTCCAGCTCGCCCACAATCTCCTCGACCAGGTCCTTCACGGTCACGATGCCGACCGCCCTGCCCGCCTCGCCGGTGACGACTGCGAACTGCTGCTGCGCGCGCCGCAGTTGCCGCAGCGCATCCGCCACGGAGGTCTCGCGTGGCAGTTCCACGACCTCGCGCAGCAGGTCTTCAACGGCCGGTTCACCGCGCTGCGAAGCCACGTCGAGCACGTTTACCATCCCGACGATATTGTCCCGCTCGCCGCGGTAGACCGGCAACCGCGAGTAGCGATGCTCCTTGAACAGGCGCGTCAGCTCTGCCCGGTCGCCCTCCAGTGATATCATAACCGCTTCGCTCAGCGGCGTCATGGTCGCGTCCACGCGCACGCTGCGCAGTCGCAGTATGTTCTCCGCCATCGTGCGCTGATAGGTGCTCAGCACGCCGCGGGCGGCGCTCTCGCTGAGGTAGAACTGGAAAGTATCGCGCGTGAGGGCGGGCGCACGGGGGCGCACGCGCTCGGCCAGCAGAAGCTGCGGGATACGGCTCACAGCGCGCAGAAACACGGAGAACGGGTAGAGCAGCAGCATGGATATCCGCAGTGGCCAGGCGGTGCGATACATCAGGTAATCGGCATGATGCTGGAAGGTCGACTTCGGCATGATCTCCGCAAACACCAGCAGGATCGGCGGCAGGATGAGACTGCTGTAGAGGTCTGCCCGCTGGCCGAGGCCAAGCATGCGCAACTTGTTGGTCACCAGAACGGTCGCGGTGTAGACGCCCACGTTCGTGCCGATGAGCATGGTGCTGATGGCGAGCTGGGGCCTCTGAGTCAGCCGCATCAGCGCCCGCGCGGCGGAGCCCTCCTGCTCGGCACGCACCATCAGGCGGAGCCGGTTCACGCAGTAGAAACCGGTTTCATTGCCGCTGTAGAAGGCCTCCACGGCCATAGCCAGCACGATAAGCAGGTAGCTAAGCAGGGTTGCCACCTCCGCTCTGGACATTGCGGCCCGGCAAGGTGCGCATCAGCACGCTGCCCACGCGGCGGCCGTACACGCTCTCGACGGTGAACTCCATCTGCTGCCACTCGACGCTGTCGCCCGCCTCCGGCACCTTGCCGAGCAGCGACATCACCAGTCCACCCACCGTGTTGACCTTCGTCGGCGGCGCCGGGGCCGGGAACATCTGCTGCCAGGTGCGCAGGCTCAGCCGTCCCTGCAGCCTGACGGTACCGTCGGAAAGGAACTCCATCGGCCCGGGCCGCTCGGCTTTGTCGTACTCATCCGCGATCTCCCCGACAATCTCCTCCAGCAGGTCCTCAACGGTCACCAGACCGACCACCGCGCCGTACTCGTCCACGACGAAGGCCGTCTTGCTATGCACGGTGCGACAACGCGCCAGCGCCTCTTCTACGGTTGCTGTTTCGGGAAGGAAAGGTATCGGTCGTGCGAGCTGTTTCAGAGGCGCATCGTCCCGGCGGTAGAGCACGTCCTTCACGTGCACCACGCCGACCATGTTGTCCGTCTCGCCCTCGTACAGGGGGATCATGGTGAGCTTGGCGGTACGGAACAGCTTCAACAGCCCTTGCGGGTCGTCATCCACGTCGAAGGTGGTCATCTCCACCCGCGGCACCATCACTTCGGCGACCCCCAGGTCGGATAGCTCGATCACCTCAGCGATCATCCTGCCCGCCCCGAAGTCGAGCGTGCCCTCCCGCGCGGCGAGGCCCACAAGCTGCTGCAGCTCTTCGGTTTCCATCTCCGGCCGGTGTCCCCGCTCGAAGAGGGAGACCACGAGGTCCGCCGCGGCCTCCAGCGGCACCACAATGACCAGCAGAGCGTGCTCGAGCACCCACAGGGGATAGGCCGCCAGCCGGCCCCAGGTGTGGTAAACCATCACCGCCAGGTTCTTCGGCATCACCTCGCCGCCGAGGATCACCGTCATCAGCGACGCCAGCCCCAGCGCCACCCCCCCCGTCCGGCCAACCGCCGGCTTAAGGTCGACAATCAGCAGGAAGGAGACGCTGTAAAAGACGACGTTTACCACCATGTTGCCGAACAGGATGGTGGTCAGCAGCCGCTTCGGGCGCTCGCGCAGACGGTAGATCACGCCGTCGGCGCCATGCAAGCCGGCCATCCTCTTCAGCTCGTGCGGCTGGAAGGAGAACAGCGCCGTCTCCGAGCCGCTGAAGAAACCGGACAGGCAGAAAGTGAGCACCAGAATGGCGAGCCGCAGGGGCAGGTATGATATCTCGGCAGGCAAAGCCCTGTCTCAGAGCATAGGACACCACTAAGCAAAACCCTACGATACGCGCCCTCAGGGCACAAGTCAACCGATTGACCACACCCCGGCACCTCCCTTTGACAGGCCGATCAGCCCGACCTATAATCTGCAACCTACGGGCCACGGCCCGGATGCGGGTTGCGGGCGACCCGTGCCGATCCGACGCGCCGGCCCGTCCGACCCAGGCTCCCGCAACGATCGCCGACGCCCGCGGTGTCGCCGCGACGAACCCGGAAAGGAACCGCCGACGCCATGCTCGTCTTGCCGGCCGTGGATATCGCCAGGGGCCGTTGCGTGCGGCTGCTGCAGGGACACCCCGAGGACGAAACCGTCTATTACGAGCAACCCGTGCAGGCCGCTCTCCATTGGCAACGGCAGGGCGCCAGGGCGCTCCACGTGGTCGACCTGGACGGCGCGCTGGCATCGGGCGGCAACCCGGGGCCCGTTCAGAGAATACTGACCCGGCTGCGCATACCGGTCCAGGTCGCCGGCGGGCTGCGTAGCGAGCAGACCGTCAGGCGCGCCCTGGAGGCCGGGGCGGCACGCGCCGTCGTCGGCACAATGGCCGTTATGGATCCCGACTGGGCCGTCGCCCTCTGCAGCGCGATGCCGGGCCGCGTGGTGATTGCCGTCGACGCAAAGGACGGGCGGGTGGCCGTCGAAGGCTGGCGACAACTCTCCGAGGTCGGGCCGGTAGAACTGGCCCGGCGGCTGGCGGAGGGCCGGCCGGCCGCGTTCCTCTACACGGACATCGCCCGGGACGGCATGCTCACGCGCCCTCACTTCGAGGGCGTGGAGGCCCTGCTGCAAGCAGTTGACGTGCCGGTGATCGCCTCGGGCGGCGTCGCGTCGCTGGCGGACGTGGCGCGCCTGGGCGAGTGCGGCGCAGACGCGGTTATCATTGGCAAAGCCCTCTACGAGGAGCGCTTCGCGCTGCCGGAAGCGATCGACATCGCCGTTGAGTATCCCTCGCGGCTTCGTACCGCGCCTGGCGCAGAGAATACAGAACAAGAACCGAACGAGAAGCTGGAGGACACTGATGGCGAAACGCACTCCGTCCGACATTTGTAACGTGGCCATTGTGGGACACGGCGGCGTGGGGAAGACCACCTTCGTCGACCACCTGCTCCATGCCGTCGGCTTCTCCAAGCGTGCAGGCGACGTCGACGCCGGATCCTCCTTGAGCGATTACGATCCGGAGGAGAAGGAACGCAGCTTCTCAGTGATCGATACCATCTTCAACTTCCAGGCACACGAGCGCACCTTCAACCTGATCGACACCCCCGGCTACATCGACTTCGTCGGCATGGCCATGGCAGCCCTGCCCGTGGTCGAGACGGCCGTGATCGCCCTGAGCGCGCACGACGGCATACAGCTCAACACCCGCCGCATGTGGCAGGCAGCCGGCGAGGCAGGCGTCGCCCGTATGCTGCTGATAACGCGCCTGGACGCCGACAACATCGACCTGCCCGGCCTGCTGGAGGATATCCAGCAGGCATTCGGCACCGAGTGTCAGCCCGTCTTCCTGCCCATCGGCGTGGGCGCGGACATCCAAGGCGTGGTGAACCTGCTGGAGACGGACCAGGCCCCCGAAGGCGTTGTCGGCGATTCCGAAGCCGCCGGGCAGGGACTGCGCGAGGCAATCATCGAGTGCGACGACGCGCTGATGGAGCGCTACTTCGAGGGGGAGCAGATAGGCGCCGAGGAGCTGATGGACGTACTCGGCGACGCGGTTGCGAACGGCAGCATGGTGCCCGTGATGTGCTGCGCGGCGAAGGCAAACATCGGCGTGAAAGAGGCCGCGGCGTTCCTCGCCTCCTGCGCGCCCGCGCCGAGCGATATCCCGCGCACGGCCACCGATACCGGAGGCGAACAGGTGGCGCTGACCGCCGATCCGGACGGCCCCCTCTGCGCCCGCGTCTTCAAGACCACCACCGACGTCCATGTCGGCAAAATCGCCGTCTTCCGCATCTACAGCGGCACACTGAAGGGCGACCTAACCGTAGGGCTCGCCCGCACCGGCCGCGAGGTGCGACTCGGCCACATCTACCTGGTCAAAGGCGCCGAGCAGGAGGAGGTCGACGAGGCACTGCCCGGCGACATGATCGCCGTCACGAAAGTGGAGGAGCTCCAGCTCGACGACACCATCTGCCCGCCCGGCAAAGTGCTGAACCTGCCGCCGATGGACTTCCCCAAGCCGATGATGTCCCTGGCGGTCGAGCCGCAGAGCCGCGAGGACGACACCAAGATCAGCGCGGGCCTGCAGGACCTGGCCGAGTCCGACCCCACCTTCACGATCCGGCGCGATCAACAGACCGGCGAACTGGTCATCACCGGCATGAGCAACCTGCACCTCGAAGTGATGCTCTCCCGCATGCAACGCCGGCTGGACATCAGCGTACTGACCCACGAACCCGCCATCCCCTACCGTGAGACCATCACCCGCAAGGCCAACGGCCGTTACCGGCACAAGAAACAGACCGGTGGCCGGGGCCAGTACGGCGAGGTCTACCTACGCCTGGAGCCCATGGACGGCGAGGAGCGCTTCGAGTTCGTGGATGAGGTCGTCGGCGGCGTCATCCCCCGCCAGTTCCTGCCCGCCGTCGAGAAGGGCATCGTCGAAGTTCTCGACACGGGCCCCCTGGCCGGCCGCCCCGTCGATAGCGTGCGCGTAATTGTCTACGACGGCTCCTACCACAGCGTGGACAGCTCCGAGGCCGCCTTCAAGATAGCCGGGGCCCGAGCTTTCCGCGACGCATACGCGCAGGCGCGGCCGACCCTGCTGGAGCCGATCGCCAGGATGGAAGTGACCATCCCCGCCGAGTACATGGGCGACGTGACCGGCAACCTGACCGGCCACCGCGGGCGCATACAGGGCATGGAGCAGGTCGGCCCGCTGCAGGTCGTCAAGGCCGAAATACCCATGGCCGAGGTGCAACGCTACAGCACCGAACTGAAAAGCATGACCGGTGGCGAGGGCAGCTTCACGCTGGAGTTCTCGCACTACCAACCCGTGCCCGCACACATCCAGGAGGAGATCATCCAGCGCCGCAAGCAGCAACAGGAAGAGCAGTAGACGGAGCTGCGTCGGGTTAGCAACGCGCAGCGCAGATGCGCGAACCCTTGGAAAGGGGGGGAGAACGCACCGTGAGCAAGCAGGTGAAGATTGCCGTGTTGATGGGCAGCGAGAGCGACCTGCCCGTGGTGGAGAAGACGGTGGAGACGCTGGAGCACTTCGGGGTGCCCTTCGAACTGCACGTGATGAGCGCCCATCGCTCGCCCGAGCGGGTCGAGCAGTTCGCCGGCTCGGCCCAGCAGCGGGGGTTGCAGGCGATCATCGCGGCCGCGGGCGGCGCCGCCCATCTGGCCGGCGTAATCGCCGCGCAGACGAGCGTGCCCGTGATCGGCCTGCCGGTGCCCACCGACCGAATGGGCGGCATGGACAGCCTGTTCAGCACACTCCAGATGCCGAGCGGCATACCCGTCGCCACCGTCGGGCTGGGCAGTTCCGGCGCGCGCAACGCCGCCGTGCTGGCCGTGCAGATAGTGGCGCTCTCCGACCCCGCCCTGCGCGAAAAGCTGGGCGAGTACAGGGCCGCCATGGCCGAGCGCGTCCGCACGCAGGATGAGGGCGTGCAGCGCTGGCTCGCAGAGCGCAGCAAGTAGCCGCACCGGCGCCTGTCGGTCGGCGGGTAAGCCCACCGGCTCGCCCGCCCCACTGCCCCTGCCCGCAGGACCACGGGATGCGTGAAGTGGTGGCTCTCTGCATCTGTGGAGGCCGGAGGAGCCGACGCCGTTCGCGCTCCCGCCGCTTGCACACGGCCGCCCCGCCGGGAATAATGTACCTAAGTGCCCAGCTCTGTGAGGAGGCCGACCATGGACTTCCACGACGTAATCAGGAACCGACACAGCATCCGCGCCTATGAGAGCCGACCCGTCGAGGAGCAGAAGCTGCGCCGCGTTCTTGAAGCGGTGCGCCTGGCGCCCTCGGCCGCCAACCGACAGCCGTACGTCTTCTACGTTATCCGTGAGGAGAACCGGCGAGCAGGGCTGCTCAAGGCGTACTCGCAGGAATGGCTGGCCAAGGCGCCGATCGTCATCTGCGCCTGCGCCCGGCCCGGCGAGGCGTGGCAGCGCGTGGACGGCAAGTGCTACGCCGACGTCGACGTGAGCATCGCCATGGAACACCTGGTGCTCGCCGCCGCCGCCGAGGGGCTCGGCACCTGCTGGATCGGCGCGTTCGTGCCGAACCGCCTCCGCGAGGCGCTCGAGCTGCCGGATGACCTCGAGCCCGTGGCCCTGACACCCCTGGGCTATCCCGCACAGGAGGCGACCGGGACACCACGCAAGAGCCTGGAGGAGATATTCCGGTTCATCGGATAGAAGCTCGCATGAATAAGTTCAAGCCACTAAACCTGCTCAACGATAAGGGCTTCTGGCCCGAGAAGGTTGCCATCGCCGACGCCATCACCGAGGTTCTCACCATAGGCCGGTGCCGCACACCCATGGCCGTGCAGGACTTCGGGCAGTATCGCAGCAACGAATGGCGCAACGACGAGAACGAACTGGTCCCCTACCAGAGCGTTGACTGGTACGTCTTCGACGCCCTGGACGAGGACCGCATGCAGGTCGATTGCGACCGCATACTGCACAACTTCTCCGTCGAGCCCTGGCGCAACGAATCGAGCCTCGGCGACCATTACGATCTGTTCGTGATGGAAGAGGACATGTACGACCCCTCCGAAGGGGACGATCAGGCCGGCCCCGGCTACGCCGTCGGCAAGTCCGAGCGCCTCAGCGCTGCCGTGATCAGCACCCACCGCATCGAGCACATATGGGGCCTGCCCTACAGTTACCTGAAAACCGAAGTAATGCGCCAGATGTGCTTCATGTTCGGAGTGCCCGACCACCGCCGCGACGACGTAACGCTCGACGGCGACGTGATCTGCTGCACCCACACCTGCATACTGCGTCCCGCGCGGGTCGCGCCCGACGACTGGGCCCAGCTCACCGAGGACCGCATCCGCCACGGCGCCCTCTGCGACCACTGTGCCGAGGACCTGCGACGCTTCTTCGAGCAGGCGGCGCTGGAGGCAAAGCACTCGGCCTGAGCTTCGCCCCCCCTACCACCATGGCGCACCAACCCTCTGCCGCCGAACGCATCGAGCACCTGCGAGAGGCCATCCGACGCCACAATCGCCTCTACTACGTCGAGAACCGCCTGGAGATCAGCGACCGAGAGTTCGACGCCCTGATGCAGGAGCTGCTGAGGCTCGAACGCGAGCACCCAGAGCTGGCCACTGCCGACAGCCCCACCCGACGCGTCGGCGGCGAGCCCCTCGACCAGTTCGCCCCGGCCGAACATCTCTCCCCCATGCTCAGCATCGACAACACCTATAGCGAGCAGGAGGTGCGTGAGTTCGACCGCCGGATCGGCAGGCTCCTCGGCGACGGGGCCGACTGGAGCTACGTGGTAGAGCCGAAGATCGATGGCGTCGCCATCAACCTTATCTATCGCGACGGCGTGCTCGATCAGGCCATCACGCGGGGCGACGGCCTGCGCGGCGACGACATCACCGCGAACGCCCGAACGGTGCACGATATACCGCTGAGCCTCGGCACCGAAGCGCCCCCGGGCAGCGTCATCGAAGTCAGGGGCGAGGTTTACATGCCCTTCGACGCCTTCGCGCAGGTGAACCGTGAGCGCGAGGAACGGGGCGAGACCCCGTTCGCCAACCCGCGCAACGCCACCGCCGGCAGCCTGAAACTGCTCCACCCGAGGGTAACCGCCCGCCGCCGCCTGCGCTGCTTTACGTACGAGATAGGGCACTGTGAGGGCGTGGCGCCCCCGGACAGCCACTGGGAACGCCTGCGCTGGCTTGCAAGCGCCGGCTGCCCCACTAACCCCCACGCCGCACGCTGCGACTGCGTGCAGGGCGTGCTGCGCCAGTGCGAACACTGGGAGCGCAACCTGGAACAGCTCGACTATCCCGCCGACGGGCTGGTGGTCAAGGTGGACAGCGCCGCTCAGCGCCAGCGCCTGGGGCGCACCTCGAAGGCGCCGCGCTGGATGATGGCCTACAAGTTCGCCGCCGAGCAGCAGGTCAGCCGTGTTTGCCGCATCGAGATCAACGTAGGCAAAACGGGCCAACTCACACCGGTCGCTATGCTCGAACCCGTTCAGCTATCCGGCACCACGGTAAGCCGCGCCAGCCTGCACAACTTCGACGAAGTGGAACGCATGGACGTGCGCGAGGGCGATTACGTGCTGGTGGAGAAGGCAGGTGAGATCATCCCCCAGGTCGTCAAGGTCATCCCGGAGAAGCGGACGGGCGAGGAGCGACCCTTTCGCCGACCGGACCGCTGCCCCGCTTGCGATGAACCCGTGCACCGAGATCCCGCCGGCGTATACGTGCGCTGCCCCAACCCGGGTTGCCCCGCGCAACGGGTAGGACGCATAACGCACTTCGCCAGCCGCGGCGCGATGGACATCGAAGGGCTCGGCGAAGCGCTCGCCGAACAACTCGTGCGGGCCGATCTGGTCAGCGACGTCGGCGACCTCTACCGTCTGGAACACAAGCGCCTGCTCCAACTGGAGCGCATGGGCCAGAAGTCGGCCGAGAACCTGCTGGACGCAATCGAACAGAGCAAGCAGCGGGCGCTCTCCCCCCTGATTTACGCCCTCTCGGTGCCCAACGTCGGCGCGCACCTGGCGGACGTGCTGGCCGCGAACTTCGAGGACCTCGACGCCATCCCAACGGGCGACGCCGAAGCGCTCCAGCGCGTGCACGAGATCGGCCCGATCGTGGCTGAAAGCATCGTAGACTTCTTCGCCCGCGAATCGACCCGCACCGTCCTGGCCAAACTCAGGGCCGCCGGCGTGAACACGCGCTCGGAGCGCCCGGGCGCGGAAACGAACCCGGACGTGACCGGCAAGACGTTCGCGCTGACCGGCACGCTCAGCGGGCTCACACGCAGCGAAGCGACTGAACTGATCGAGTCTCAGGGCGGCCGCGTGACCGCCAGCGTGAGCGGAAACACCGACTACCTGGTCGTCGGGCAGAAGCCGGGTAGCAAACTGCAGAGGGCCCGCGCCGCCGGGGTGCGCGAACTCAGCGAGCAGCAGTTCAGGGAGCTGGTGGGGGCATGAGGGAACCCGAACGCGAACCAGAACCCCGGCGCCTGCCCGCCCCGGACGCCGTGCTTCTGGCCCTCGGCCTCGTGAGCGAAGGACATCTGGCAGCCGGCGAGGCCGCCGACCTGATCGGCGAGGCGTCCTCGGCCGGCGGTGACCAGTTTGTCGCGCTGCAGGAGCACGTGGTGGCCCGGCGCCCGCATCTGCGCTCCGCCGTCTCTGCACTCGGCGAAGTCTGCGTCTACGTGCCCCTCGACTGCCGGGCGTGCGGCGGCCGTTTCCGCGCACGGCCCGCAGAGCTGGAGTCCGCCGAGACCTGTCCCCTCTGCGGGGAGGCCATGGCCTCGCGCCTGCGCCCGCGACTTCCCGCGCGGCAGCA
The DNA here is from genome assembly GCA_964421565.1 of uncultured candidatus Brocadiaceae bacterium. GTDB lineage: Bacteria > Planctomycetota > Brocadiia > SM23-32 > SM23-32 > CAYQXJ01. The sequence continues at coordinate 41,060 of CAYQXJ010000002.1, read as the reverse complement.
GGGAACGTCGGGGCGCGCCGCGGAGGCCGCCGGCACGTACGCCGCGGCCCTCTGCCGGCGGTTTGCCCACTTCCAGTTGCAGAACCTGCTGGGCGGCGGCGGGGCTGGCCAGGTCTTCCGCGCGGTGAACCGACGCACCGGTGCCCGGGTGGCCGTCAAGCTTCTCGACTTCGAGCCGCTGGAATCAGTTGCGGACTCATTGCGCAAGCTGCGGCAAGAGGCGCGCGCGACGGCCTCGGTGCGGCACCCGAACGTCGTGCCCGTGCTCGACCTCGGTGTCGCCGAAGGCATAGCTTTTGTCGAGATGGAGCTCGTCGAAGGCCCCTCGTTGACGCACCTGGTGCGACGCGAGGGCTGCCTGGCGCGGGAGCGAGCAGCGGCCCTACTGCAACAGGCCCTGTGCGGGCTCGGCGCCGTGCACGCCGCGCGCATCGTTCACGGCGACGTAAAGCCGGGCAATATCCTGGTGGACAGGGCTGGATGCGCGCGACTGACGGACTTCGGACTCGCCACCTTTCTGGAAGAGACCACCAGCCTGAGCACGACCAGCACCGTCGTCGGCTCGCCACACTTCATGGCCCCCGAACAGTGGCGCGGCGAAGCGCTGAGCCCGGCTACGGACCTCTACGCCATGGGCATGGTGCTCTACTTCGCGCTCACCGGGCGACTGCCGTGGGAGGGCGAACGCTCCTTCGCCCTCATGTTCCATCACCTGCACGAACCCCTTCTACCGGCCGGCGCAAGCCACTATCCCATACCCGACGCCCTGGCCCAGGTGATCCGCCGCGCCACGGAAAAGGACCCCGCAGAGCGCTTCGGCGATGCGGGTGAATTCGCCGCGGCGCTGCGCCACGCCGAGAGCGAAGAGGGTGCCGGTTCCGCAACGAATCGACCACACGGAAGGTGAACCGCATGAGCACACATTTGCTATTCCTGGTATGCCTGCTAACCTGTGGTCTCGCTGCCCGGGACGCCCTGGCCGGCACGGCGCCACCGCGCCACCCCTACCTCTACTTCGGCGCGGAGGACCTGCCGGCTCTGCGCGAACGCGTGCGTCACCCGCAGATCGCGCCGCTCTGGGAAAGGGTGCGGGCGAGGGCGCTCAAACCCGAGAGAACACGTCGCCAGGCGAATAACGTGCTCTGCGCCGGCATCGCCTACAACCTGACCGGCGATCCCGCGTACGCCCGGCCCGCCATCGACATCCTGATGCGCCTGGCCAATGAACAGGGCACGTGGCGCGCCTCCGGCAGTGGGCTGAAGTACTGCGACCTGGACACGGCGATCAAGGCCCTGCCCCTGGCCTACGGCTACGACATGCTCTACCACGCGATGACACCGCCTCAGCGCGACGCCTGCCTGCAAGCGCTGCGCAGCAAGGTGTTCCGCTTCTACCTGCAGGCGCTGGCCGTCCACGACGCCGAGCGCGGCCGCTTCAGCGACGGCAAGGGACACACCGAGTGGTGGAGCAACTGCTACTTCAACTGGAACCCGTGGGTGAACGGCAGCATCGGGCTGGCCGGCCTCGCCTCGCTATATGAACTGCCCGAATCCGTGCAGGTGGTGCAGCGGGCGCGCGAGTCGCTGCGCTACATGCACCCGGAGTTCGACCAGGGCGAGGCGGAGGACGGAGGCTGGGACGAGGGGCCGATGTACTGGGGAACGACCGTCTCGCAAGCCACGCAGTTCTATGCCGCCCTGGAACGTGTTCTGGGCACGGATGACGGTTTCTTCGAGCTGCCGGGCATGCGGCTGACGATGCGCTACGGCATGGATTTCACCGCGCCCGACGGCAGGTGGGTCAACTTCCAGGATTGCGGCGATCGCCTCGTTCTCGACCCTCCGAGCGTCCTCTACTTCCTGGCGATGCGCTATGACAGTCCCCAGTACGTGCGCCACCTGGACGTGAACTCGGCCAGATGGCACACGCGCCCCTTCGCAATCCTGTGGCGCCCGCCGATCGAGACGCCACCCGCCGAGCCCCGGCCGGCCGCGCGGCTATACCGCGACGTGCACTGGGCCGTGATGCTGCAGGACGAGATGTTCGTGCCCTTCAAGGCCGGCGACCTGGGTGCCAATCACGGCCAGAACGACGCCAACAACATGCTGCTGTGGGTGGGCGGCGAGCGCATGCTCAACGATCCGGGCTACGGCCATCGGGACGCCAGCGATCACAACTGCCTGCTGGTCAACGGACAAGGGCAGACCCGGCAGGGCAGCCGACGTCTTGGGGGGCGCACGGCTGCCTTCGCAGAGATTCTCGAATGCCGGGCCGCCGGCGGGGAGTCGTATCTGGTCTCCGAGGCGGCCCCCTGCTACGGCGGCGCGCTGGAGCGCTACCAGCGTCACGTCGTCGTCTGTCAGGGCGCCTACGTGCTGGTCCTCGACGACGTACTGGCGGCCGAGCCGTCGCAGTTCACCGTCAACTGGCACACCAAGCTCGACGCGCAACTCAACGGTCCCGGCGGCGGTATCATCAGCGGTGAGCGGGAGCGCCTGCATCTCGCCTGGAACGCCGACTCGCCGTCCCGCGCCGACCTCGGTCAGACGCGGTTCGACCGGGCCTTCGCCCTGCAATCGCCGGACGCAGTGCGCAGCTGGCGCCTGGTGACAGTTCTGGCGCGCGGGCAGGCGCCGGCGCTGGACACGCAGTTTTCCGACGGCGGCGTGACCGTAACGGTGAACGGACGCACGCACGCCTTCCGGCGGTCGTCCGACGGGGGTGTCCGCTACACCGGCGCGGGCGCCAGCGGACGCTGAACCGCAATTTCAGGGAGAATGAAACCGATGGAAACCATGAAGCTCGAGCGCGATGACGGCTACCGGGGCGTCTGGTACTACAATGAACACCTCGACAACGAATACCGCTTCAAGTACAGCGGCGGCCTCGGCACCTATCCCCAGCAGATCGCCCCCCTGGCCTGCTACGCGCAACAGGTGGAGCGGACGTTCTTCTGCTACGGCGGCTCGCCGCGCACGCGCAATGAGATCACCCACATGATCTCCTACTTCGATCACGCCACCGGCACGGTGCCCCGCCCGGCTATCCTCGCGCAGAAAGGCACTGACGACGCGCACGACATGACGGCCATGGCGATCGACGAGGAGGGCCACATCTGGCTGTTCTCGAACAGCCACGGCGTCTCGCGCGAGTCGTGGGTTCACCGCAGCGCCCGCCCCTATTGCATCGACGAGTTCGAGCGCCTGGCCGACTTCAACTTCTCCTACAGCCAGCCGCACTGGATCCCCGCAGAGGGCCTCTTCCTGCCGCACACGCATTACACCGGCGACGAGCGCGGCGCCCTGCGCCGGCTCTACTTCATCACCACGCGGGACGGGCGCGAATGGCGCGAGAGAAGCCTGCTGGCGTTCTTCGAGCGCGGCCATTACCAGGTCAGCGCCCGCCGGGGAGCACGCGTCGCCACGGCGTTCAACACCCACCCGGAACCGCTCGGCGTCAACGCGCGGACGGACCTCTATTACCTGGAGACCGACGACATGGGCGAGACCTGGCGCAACGTCGCGGGCGACCCCCTCGACGTGCCGCTCCGGGACGGGGAAAACCCCGCGCTCGTGCACGACTACCGGTCCGAGGGACTGCTCGTCTACCTGAAGACGCTCCAGTTCGACGCATCCGGCAACCCGGTCATCCTGTACCTGACCAGCCGAGGCTTCGAATCCGGCCCAAAGAATGCCCCCCGCACCTGGCAGACCGCCCGCTGGGACGGCGCCGAATGGATCATCCGCGAAGTGACGACCTCGGACAACAACTACGACTTCGGCCCGCTCTACATCGAGGAGGGCGGCACATGGCGGCTGATCGCCCCCACCGCTCCGGGCCCCCAGCCGTATAACCCCGGCGGGGAAGTCGCGATGTGGCTAAGCCCGGACCGAGGCCTCTCGTGGCAGATGCACCGACAGCTCACCGCCGAAAGCGAGCGCAACCACACCTACGTTCGCCGGCCGCTCAACGCCCATCCAGACTTCTACGCCCTCTGGGCCGACGGCCACGCGCGGCAGCTATCGCGCTCGTGCCTGTACTTCACGGACCGCGAGGGGACGCAGGTCCGGCGCCTGCCTCCGGAGATGAACGCCGACTCGGCGGAGCCCGAACTCGCCTGGTAGCCGGCCCGAACGCACCGCCGGGGGTGTGCTGCCCAGAGCCCGGGCTCAGTGTCGCAGGCGGGAGAGCATCTCGTACCACGGGAACAGCTTGCCCGGGCATTCTGTGCCATCGGGGCGCACGTGCCGGTGACCATAGACGTGCCGGGTCGGGATCTCGCAACGCTCCTGCAGGTAGTTGACCAGGCCGATGAGCGCGTGCATCTGCTTCTCGCTCGGGGGGCGGTTGTTGCAGTTGCCCACCACGCAGATGCCGATGCCATAACGGTTATACTCCGGATGGCCGGCGTGCGCCCCGTCGGTCTGCTGTTCCCACCGGAAGGTGACCTCCACCAGCCCGTCCGGCGAGCCATGCCCGTTGCCAATCACGAAATTGTAGCCGACGCCGCGCCAGTTGTTGTGCTCGCGATGGTAGCGGTCGAAGACCGCTGCGCTGCCGCTGGCGGTGCCGCTGTGATGGATGACGATGTACTTCCACCGGCGCTTGAGCGGCACATCCAGCCGGCCCGAAACGCGCGGGGGACGGGCGGGACTGGTGTAATCGCCCTGAGGGACCGGCCGCGGCGGCGCGGGGATGCGCAGCGGGGGCGGCTCGAACTGTGGCTCCGCTGCGGGCAGGCGCGCCGCAGAGGGGCTTGGGCCGGGCGTCGTCGCCACAGCCTTCTGCGGCCCCGCCGTGCAGCTCACACTCAACGCGGCCAGTACCGCCACCGCCGCCAGCCATCCGGCCCGTTCGCCCATGGTCTCCACCGGGTCAGAAGTTCCTCTCACTGTCGATCAACAACGTCACCGGCCCATGGTTGATCAGCGAGACGTGCATCTCTCGCTGGAAACAACCCGTCTCCACCCGCAGCCCCTGCTCGCGCAGGTGCGCGGCAACCGCCCGGTAAAGCCGCTCGGCCTGCTGCGGCGCGGCGGCGTGACTGAACGAGGGCCGTCGCCCTTTGCGGCAGTCCCCGTACAAAGTGAACTGCGACACCAGCAATACGGAGCCGCCGACATCCTGCACCGACAGGTTCATCAGCCCCTGCGCGTCGTCGAAGATGCGCAGCCCGGCGATCTTGCGCGCCACGTAGGCGGCGTCCTGCTCGCCGTCGTCCTCGCCCACGCCGAGCAGCACAACCAGCCCCGCGCCGATACTCGCCACGCGCTCTCCATCGACCTCCACCGCCGCCTGGTTGACCCGCTGCACCACCGCCCTCATGCGCCGCCGGCCTCCTGCATCTTCAGCAGCCTGCGGTGCAGTGTAGGTATGCTCTCCCGGTGATCAACCCGGAAGTTGAAGCCCTCGCCCCCGCCGCTGGTCGGTCGCATCACCACGTTCTTGCGCGGGCGGAAGTAGTAATCATGGATGTCCTCGCGCAGATCAAATGACGCCGTGTAGAGCGGCCGCACCGGGAAGCCCAGGTTCCGGCTGATGCTGAGCGCCTTCAGAAAAACCTCGGGCATGATGACCGCCGAGCCGAAGTTCAGCACCACTCCTGCGGTAAGCTGACAGACGGTGTCAATGTACCTTTTGAAATCGTAATGCGTTGCCGCACCGGTCCTTGCGCCATCGAACGTCGGATGCTGGTGGACGATGTCGGTGCCGATCGCCACATGGACGGTCGCCGGCACACCGGCTTCGAATGCGCCGCAGAGCACGCTGTGGTCGCGGTGGGGCAGGCGCTGCTCGCTGATACAGCGCCCGAGCGCGCGGCCAAAGCCCTCGTCGCTCGCGTTCACCGTCTCGTTGATGAACCGGCCCGTCTCCTCCGCCATGCCGAACGAACCGTCCTCGATGCTCTCGGCCACGTCCTCGCTGCTTTCGCCGATCAGAGCGAACTCGAAGTCGTGGACGGCACACGCGCCGTTCATCGCCACGTGGTGGATGAACCCCCGCTTCATCAGGTCGATCAGCACCAGCCCGAGGCCGCACTTGATCACGTGGGCGCCCATCTGCAGCAGCACCTGGCGCCCACCCCGCGCCGCATCGTGCACGATGCCGCACAGACGCTCGAAGCGCTCGTCGTGCCACAGGATGCGCGTCTGGTCCGGCTTCACGAAATCATCCAGCGACAGCAGATTGCGACGCTCGGCGATCGAGTAGGTCTTCACCTTGGAGAGGTCTACCACGTGCGCTTCCCCTTTGCGTACGGGAGGGCTTCGCCTACAATGACGCTGATTATAGACGCGCCTGGAAAGGCGTTGCAAGGTAGGCAAGTTCGGGAGCTTAGATGGCCGTGACAGGCCGGAGCGATTGCAGGTGGGCAAGCAACGACCGGCGATCCTGATCATCGACGACAAGGAGAGCATGCTCACCATGCTCTCGAAGATGCTCTCCCCCCGGTGGGAAGTGCAGACTGCCTCCAGCGCCGCCGCCGGGCTCAGACTCTTCCGCCGCCACCCCTCCGACCTGATCCTCAGCGACATCCGCATGCCCGACATGGGCGGGCTCGAAGTGCTCCAGCAGGTTAAGGAACACGCGCCCGACACCGAAGTGATCCTGATGACCGCCTACGCAACCATCGCCCAGGCCGTCGACGCCGTCAAAGCAGGTGCCTACCACTACCTGACCAAACCGTTCGAGCCAGATGAACTGGAGATCGTTCTGGAGAAGGCGCTCGAACGCAAACAGCTCCGCGAAGAAACCCAGATCCTCAAAGAACAGGTTGAGCGACGTTACGGCTTCCCAAGCATCGTCGGCGAGAGCGAGGCGATGCGCCGCGCATACACCCTCGCCCGCAAAGCTGCCGAGACCGATACCACCGTGCTGCTGAGCGGCGAGAGCGGCACTGGCAAGGAGCTGTTCGCACGCGCCATCCACCACGCCAGCGAACGGCGCACCCGCCGCTTCGTCGCCGTCAACTGCGGCGCCGTGCCCAAAGCACTGCTGGAGAGCGAGCTTTTCGGCCACGTGCGCGGCGCATTCAGCGGGGCCACCCGCGACAAGCGCGGCCTGTTCATGGAAGCCGACGGCGGCACGCTGCTGCTCGACGAGATCAGCGAGCTCGAATCCGACCTCCAGGTCAAGATCAACCGCGCCATCCAGGAGCGCGAGATCCGGCGCGTCGGCGACACCCAGGACATGCCCGTCGACGTGCGCATCATCGCCAGCACCAATCGCGACCTGCGCGAAGCGATGAAGGAGGGCGCCTTCCGCGAAGACCTCTACTATCGGCTCAACGTCTTCCCCATCCGCCTGCCTCCGTTGCGCGAGCGCGACGGAGACATTCCCCTGCTGATCGAGCACTTCCTGCGGGTTTTCGCCGGAGAGCGGGCCGAGGAGTTTGAGGTCGAGCCGTCCGCCATGGAACTGATGCTCAACTATCGCTGGCCGGGCAACGTGCGCGAGCTGCAGAACGCGGTCGAACGGGCGGTGGTCCTCGCCGAGGACGGCATCATCCACGCCGGTCTCTTCCCCTTCATCGAGAATGCGCTCGAGGACAGCACCACGGACATGAGCATCCTTGCCGCCCTGCCTTACCGCGAGGCCATGGACAGGGCCAGCACCAACATCCAGCGCCAATACGTGGTGCAGGTGCTGCGGATGTTCGAGGGCAACGTGACCCGCGCCGCCGAACACGCCGGCATCGAACGCGAGAGCTTCCACCGCCTGATGCGCCGCAGCGGCGTGGAAGGCGACGAGATCCGTCGCGAGTTCACCGACGACTGAGCACGCCCCTGCCCCCCGGGCTGCCCGGCCGGGAGTTTGACAACGCCTCCCCGCTCGCCAGAATGGGGACCTAGCCCGCGCCGGACGCGGGCCGTTCCATCTTCAGCACCTGGAGTCTGCCATGTCGCAAGAGCAACGACCCAACGTTGTCTTCTTCATCGTCGATGACACCGACCACCGCTACCTGGGCTGCTGGGACGGCACTGTGCCGACGCCCAACCTGGACCGGCTCACGCGGCGCGGGGTGCGCCTCGACCGCGGCTTCTGCACCTCGGCCATCTGCCAGCCGAGCCGCTACTCATACATGACCGGCCGCTACGCCGGGACATGCCCGGACCCGGTGTTCCTGAGGTCGCAGCCACGTGATGAGGCAGCCAGCGTCGAGTTCAACGTCTACTTGAATCCCAGCATTCCCAGCCAGGGGTTCCTCTTCCGGCAGGCCGGTTATCGCACCGGCTTTGCCGGCAAGTGGCATGTCGGCCACCCCGCCTCGATGCTGGACGTGCCGGAGTTCGACACTGACGCCGACCCGGCCGACCCCCAGGTGGACGTGAAGCTGCGTGAGCTGCAGGCGGCGCAGGTGCAGGAGGTCCGGCGCACCGGCGGCTTCGACTTCGCGGGCGGCGTCATCTGGGGCAACAACGGCAACTGGCCGCTGAAAGCACTTAACGACCACCACATCGAGTGGTCGATACAGGCCGCGCTCGACTTCCTGGACCAATCCCCCACCGGCCAGCCCTTCCTGCTCCACTACGGGAGCACCTGCACCCACGGGCCGAGCGCGCTGGCCGGGCTCGATCGCGACTGGCGCTATACCCCCGGCGGCAGGATGGACCGACGCCCCGGACCCCTCCCCGACCGGCGCGAGTTGCCCAACCGGCTGCGGCAGATGGGTGCGGAGGTGAACGAAAAGAACGTCTTCGCCCTCTGGATCGACGACCAGGTCGGGGCCATCGTCGACGAACTCGAGCGGAAAGGCGTGCTCGACGAGACGGTCTTCGTCTTCTGCTCGGACCACAACATCGAGCCGGGCAAGTCCACCTGCTACGAGCAGGGCATCCGCGTGCCGCTGATCATCTCGGCGCCGGGGCTGCTGCCCGAGGGGGTGCAGACCGATGCGCTGGCGAGCAACATCGACCTGATGCCGACACTGCTCGCCCTCTGCGGCATCGAGCCGCCGGCCGAGGTGGAGTTCGACGGCATGGACATCTCCCCCGTGCTGCGCGGCGAGGTGGAGGAGGCCCGCGAAGCCCTCTTCTTTGAGGTCGGCTACCTGAGGGCCGTGCGGACGCGGCGCTGGAAGTACATCGCCCTGCGGTTCCCCGAACGGGTGATCGAACAGATGCGGCGCGGCGAGCGGGACGAGGCCCCCAACCACATGGACCGCCGCAAGCAGCCCCACGCTCAGATCGCCATGGAGCATTACCCGGGCTACTATGACCCCGACCAGCTATACGACCTGGAGGCAGACCCGGGCGAGATGAACAACCTGGCCGCCGACCCTGCATGCAGCAACATACTGGCAGAGCTGAAGGGCCACCTGCGGGCCTTCCTCGATGAGCAGCCCCATCCCTACCCGCTCGACGAGGCGGAGTTCCTGCAGAGCGAGCAGTTCCAGCGCCTGGCCGAGAAAACGCGGGCGATTGGCACCGACCACATCTCCTGGTGGAGCGGCTGACGGCCCTGCCTCAAGGGGCAGCCGTCGGCGCGTCAGTGCTCGCCGGTTTGCCCGCTGCGTCGGTCCACGACGGCCCCGGGCCCGCCAGGCTCGATGCTGTTATCATGCTCCACGAACGGCGGCATCTCCGGCATGATCAGAATGGCCGGCCGGTCGGGGCGGCGGCGGATGCGGTTGCCGCTCAGGCGCAGGCCTTCCGTGCGGCCCTGAAGCACGATCTCGGCCATGCCCCGGTCCGCAGCGTTCCTCTCCAGCAGGCAGTCCTCGATGCTGTTATTGTGCGGAGCAACGCCGCGATCGCCCTCCCGCAGGTAAATGCCAGCCCCTCCGTTGTTGCGAATGGTCAGGCGTCGGTTCACGTGCCCCGTATCGCGCCAGCCGATGGATACGCCGTGCTCGCGGTTGTCCTCGAAGGTAGAGTCCTCCAGCCGGCCGTCGCGCACGCGCAGGCAGTAGAACAGGCCGCTGGCGCCACAGCGCCGGGCGGCGCACTGGTGAATGTGGAAGCGGTTCGAGCCGCTGCCGGGATGAAACCCATTCCCGCTGCATTCCTCCGCCGTGCACGCGTCGAGCTCCAGATCGTCGCAGGTCTGGAGGGAGAAGCCCTCCCCGTTGAAGTGATGCACAGCGACACGGCGCACCCGGACGCGTTGCGCCCGGTGCGCGAAGAACCCACCCCCTCTGCACCCGCCAAGCAGGTCGTTCTGCTCCGCGTTGCCCTCGACGCTCAGGTCCTCTACCGCCGCGTCGCTCACGTCCACCGCGCTTATCAGCGGGAAGAGCGTCTTGACGTAGCCTTCCGCCTCCTGTCGATAGTCATGGGCATGGGGGCGGCTGGTGAACCACGTCCCCCCTTCTCGCCGCACGAGCGTGGAAACGGTCTGGTAGAAACCGACGGCGTTGCGGTCGCCGACCAGCACGCCCTCCCCCGGCGTGAACAGGTCGGGTCGGTCAACCACGAGGTCGTAATGCCCGAAGCCCAGGAAGGTGGTCACGCGCGCCCTCTTCATCGCGTTCTTGCGCAGCACGGTGGCCGGCCCACGTCCGTGCACGGTGACACCGCTGCGCAGGTGCAGCGAGTCGCCCATGCGGAAGACGCCCTCGGTCAGCTCGACAATGCCCCCGCCGAGCGCACCCACCCTGTCCACGGCACACTGCACGTGCCCGTGGGTGAACCCGCTGATGTCGGCGCTCGCGTCGCCGACGGTAATCCGCAGCTCCGTAACTGCCCGCTTCCTTGCCGGCACGCGTTCTGGCATGGCTCGCTTCCTGTTCCGTAAGCGGCTGGTTTAGTCCACCGGATTCATTCGGCCCCATCATGGCGAGGCGCCCCCTGCGGGTCAAACGCCTTCCGGTCGGGACCCGGGCCGCGCCGTATTCGACCCCATGGACGGCGGACCTGACGCACACTGCAGCCCCCCTTGTGCAGGCGGGCAGATCGGAATGCTTGAGGCAGGCAGTTGCGCGGGCACTGACGACCTGCGCAGCAACCGAAACCACCCCGGAAGGCCCAGAACAAGCGGTTACGATTGCCAAGGCCGGGGGGCACTGCTACCGTGTGCCCATCGCGCGGCAGCAGCCGCCGACCTCGACTGTGACAGGGGCGTGGCTTCGAGAACTGGAGCATGAGATGCTGCGCGTGAGCAGAGACCATACCGTGGCGCCGGGCGAGCGATGCGCTGATATGCAACCGGTGGCCGAAGTGAAACTGGGCGAGACCTACGTGATGCCGACCGAGCCGTCCCCCAACCCCTGTGACAAGGGCGGGAACATGGACTACCGCGACGTGAGGGCGGGCAGCACGCTGCTGCTGCGGGCCCGGTGCGAAGGCGGCATGTTGGCGCTGGGGGACGCCCATGCCGCGCAGGGCTGGGGCGAGGTACTCGGGCTCGGCGTCGAGTGTGCCGGCGAGGTCACCCTCACCGTCACGAGGGATAGCCGCTACCAGCCACAGCGGCCGATGCTCCTCAAGGACGGCGCATTTGCCTGCATCGCCTGCCGGCCCACCTTCCACGAGGCGCGCGACCTGGCCGGCTGCGCGCAGGCGCAGGCACACCTCTACGTCAGCACCGTCGGCAGCCTGATGAACGGAGCCGTCTGGTACGTCGGCCGTCAGCAGAATCTACCGGTCGTCGTTGCCCTCGAAGTGCCGCTGCCCTCCGCCCTGGCCGGGAAGGCCTGAGCGCCATGCCACGATCCTCAGCGGAGAGACGGCTCCAGTGGCTGGCAGAGCTTCGCGTGGCGGACCTCGACCCGCAGGCCATCGAGACGCTGCGCGCCTGCTTCGCCGGCTCAAACTCCGCCGTGGCGGCCGCAGCGGCACGGTGCGCGGGCCGCTGCGGGACCGAAGAGCTGGTGCCAACCATGGCAGACGCCTTTCAGCGCTTCGTGGACAGGCCCGAGCAGGACAGGGCCTGCCTGGCCAAGACGGCCATCGTCCACGCACTGGAGCAGTTGGACCGCCGCGAGCCGGCCCTGCTGCTGCGGGGCGCCCGCCACGTGCAGATGGAGGCGGCGTACGGGGGGCCGGTGGACACGGCGGCGGAACTGCGCACCCTCTGCGGCCTGGAGCTGGTGCGCATCGGCCACCACGAAGCGGCCTACGTGCTGGTGGACCTGCTGCACGACCACGAGCCGGGGCCCCGCAGGACTGCGGCCAAGGCCCTCGGCTTTCTGGGCACCCGCGAAGGCGAACTGCTGCTGCGGGCGAAGGTGCGCGCCGGGGATGCCGAGCCTGCGGTCTTCGGGGAATGCTTCGCCGCCCTGATGGCCATCGCGCCCGACCGCTCGCTCGAGTTCGTGCACGAGTTCCTCGACGATGCCGACCCGGCAGTCGCGGACGAAGCCGCCCTGGCGATCGGTGAGTCGCGCCACCCCGAAGCGTTCGCCATCTTGCGTGAGCGCTACCGCGCCGGCGTGAGGGCCGAGAACCGTGTCCGACTCCTGCTGCCCATCGCCCTCACCCGCCACGAGAAGGCATTCGCCTTCCTGCTGGCTGTGCTGAAGGAGGCCGGCATGCGCGACGCCCTCTCCGCACTGGAGGCGCTCGGGGTGTACGACGACCACGGCGAGCGACGCGAGAAGATCCGCCGCGCGACTCAGGCCCGCGCCGTCCGCGAGCTGGCCGCGCGCTTCCGGCAACTGTTCGCCTGAGCGGCGAATGGAGGGCTGAAGGCGGGAGGAGGGCTGTCCGTCTTCACGCATCCGGCGGGACGCTCGGCACGCCCTGCTCGCCCTGCCCTCCGTCAATCGCCGTAACGCTGCGCACGCGCCGTATCTGATCGTCAACCAGCGACGCTCGCGGCACGAAGAAGACCATGGGCGGGCGGCCCGGGTCGCGGAAGCTGATGATGATGCGCCCGAACCCGAACAGCCAGCGCTCCACCACGTCCGTCGCGTCGAAATCCACGTCGTAGTCGTCGTTCCGGATCTGTCGACCCGTCTCGGTCAGGCCACGCTGCAGGTCGGCGACGTTCGGCGTGACGGCCATGTAGTGAAACAGCCCGTGGACCCAACCGATGAAGATCACCAGCGCAATCAGCAGCGCCCCCATGAAGTAGAGCTTCGCCGGCACCGCCACGGCAGCGAACCGCACCAGCCCGATCGCATTGTCCGCGTAGCCGACCAGGTGCAGCACCAGCAGCAACGCGCCCACCGTGGGTATGACGATCAGCACCACCTTGATGCTCATGTGGAACTGCTCGACCATCACGTTCAGGAATACCAGAACCGCCGATATGCCCCCCAGCATGCGGGGGCTGACGACCTGCGGAAACAGCCCCGCCTGGCGCAGCACCAGGCAGAGCCCGAAGAGCACCGAGATGCCCATGATCGGCGTGTAGAGGATCCAACGCGGCCGGTTCCATAGGATGACATACTCGTTCACGTCACGATGCTCGAGGATCGCCTCCTCGACCGAGTAGCGTGTGCGCACCGTTTTGAGCAGAACCATCACGGCCAGGTCCGCGCCCAGGATCACGCCGGAGAGGATGTACGCCGCAATCATGGTGTTCGACGTCCAGCCCTCCCCCGTCTTCAGGTGAATGATGGGGATCAAAGCCAGGGCCACCACGGCCGTCCCGACCGCCACCACGATGCGCCACGTCTTGGCGCGCTCCTTCCTCAGCACTTGCTCATCGGCTGATAGCATATCCGCTCCTGTGCGAGGGACAGAGTCGAACTGCTCAGCGGTGGGGACAGCCAGCGACAATCGTAGGCTGAGCAGCCGGCCCCTGTCAACAGGTTCGGGCACCACCCCCGAGTAGATCAGGCGCGCTCTAGCTGCGGTCCGAAGCGACGCCTCCCCCGTGCGGGGGGGGGCGCTTCTCCCGTTGAACGGCCGCCGGCCCCCTGCTACACTCCCCCTGCGCACACCCAACCCTGACCCGACAGCGCACTGCGACCATGTCTCCGGTGATTCTCAGTGTCGGCATCTTCGCCCTGGTGTACCTTTGGCTCGTGATGAGCCGGGCGCACCGAGCCAAGGCCATATGGATCGGCGTGGCCGCCATGTTCCTGCTGCCCGTTCTATTCGGCCACCGCCCCATCCTCCGCCCTGCCGACCTGTTCGAACTGACCGAGAAGGGCGGCTGGGCGTCCATCAACTGGAACGTCATCGGCATCTTCGCCGGGACCTTGCTCGTCGCGGAAGCCTTCATCTACAGCCGCGTGCCCGCCTGGACGGCGGACTTGCTGATCGAGCGGAGCCCGAACGTCGGCTGGGCGATACTGCTTGTCTGCATCTTCGCCAGCGCCATCAGCGCCGTGGCAGAGAACGTGGCCACCGTGCTGATCGTCGCGCCGATCGCCCTGGCGCTCGCCCGCAAGCTGCAGGTTCGCGCCGCCCCGTTCCTGATCGGCATCGCCATCTCCAGCAACCTGCAGGGCACCGCCACGCTCATCGGCGACCCTCCGAGCATGATCCTGGCAGCGCACTACCAGCTCAACTTCAACGACTTCTTCTGGGTCAACGGCAGGCCCGGCATCTTCTGGGCCGTCCAGGTCGGTGGGGTCGCCGCGTTCTTCGTGCTCTGGCTCATGTTCCGCCGCTACAGGCAGCCGGTGCAGAACGTGGAGACCGAGCAGCCACGAGGCTGGTTCCCCACCATCGTGCTGGGGCTGATGATCCTGGGATTGGCGTGCGCCTCCCTGTTCGACAGGAACTTCCTGTGGTTCGGCGCCACCGTGTGCATGGCGTCCGGGGGCGCGGCGTGGCTCTGGATGCGCCGCCGCGCCCGTGAAGACGCGCTCAGAGTGCTGAAGTCCTACGACTGGAGCACCACTTGCTTCCTGGCAGGGGTCTTCATGATGGTCTACGCGCTGGACAAGACCGGGGCAATAGAGAGCGCGGCGGAAGCGGTCAGCGCGCTGACCGGCTCCAACGTCCTGGGCACCTTCTTGCTGATAATCATCTTCAGCATCGCCATCAGCGCCTTCGTCGACAACGTGCCCTACCTGGCCGCCATGCTGCCGTTGGTCGACTCGGTCGGCACACGCATGGGCCTGCCGCAGACGAACCTGCTGCTGCCCTTGGGGCTGCTGGTGGGCGCCTGCCTGGGTGGCAACATCACGCCGATCGGCGCCTCGGCGAACATCGTCGCTTACGGGCTGCTGCAGCAGAGCGACGAAGAGGTCGGCTTCCTGGACTTCGTGCGCATCGGCCTGCCGTTCACGCTCGCTGCCGTGCTCTTCGGCGGGGCGTTCCTATGGCTCGTGTGGATGTAGCGTGATGTCGGCCGCACGCGCCTCGGCCGCCGCTGTCGCGCTTAGCCCTGATCGTAATCCTTGATCTCGCGCACCCAGATATTGCGGAACCGCACCAGGTCTCCGTGGTCCTGCAGGCCGATGCGGCCCGTGCTGTCATGGGGCTTGTAGCCGGGCACGTTCTTGTGGCCGGTGCGCCCCATCAGTTCCACATGGTTGTGCAGCAGCAGACCATTGTGGAGGACGGTGATGAAGGCGGGCTTGACGAGATCCTCGCCCTCGAATGCGGGAGCCTGCCACAGGATGTCGTAAACGTTCCACTCGCCGGGCGGCACGCAGGCGTTCACCAGCGGCGGATACTGGCCGTAGATAGCCCCCGTCGTGCCATCCGGATAGGTCGGGTTCTGGTAGCAGTCCAGCACCTGCACCTCGTAGCACTCCATCAGAAAGACGCCGGAGTTGCCGCGCCCCTGGCTCTCGCCCTTCACCTCCGCGGGCGCCGCCCATTCGACGTGGAGCTGGATGTCGCCGAACGCGCGCCTGGTGCGGATCCCGCCCGTGCCGGGCACCACCCGCATCGCGTCGCCGATGGTCTCCCATTTCGCCGGGCCACCCTCCTTGGCCGACTCCCATTCCTCCAGATCGGAGCCGTCGAACAGCACCATCGCGTCGCCGGGCGGCGTCACAGGCGCGATCTGCCCCAGGTTGGTCGGCGTAACGACGGGCGGCTGCGGCCGCTCGCCGTCGTGCACGTGCCAGTTCGTGCCCGGAATCATCGGCGTGTCCTGATACCCGATTGCCATGCTTGCTTCTCCGTTCGGTTGAGCTTCGTTCAGCCGCCTGCAACTGCCACTCAGCGGGGCTGAGCTTACGCGAGTTTCACCGCTCTGTCCAGTGCGCCGTGCTCCCCGGCATCGACGCATGCGGGTCGCCGCAGAGCCCGGCGTGCATGCGCACCTCCCGCGCGACGATGATCGACCGGTTGACCTGCCAGCGGGCGAGCGTCTTCGGCGACCGGCACCGGCGGGGGTTCAGACCCGGACGCTGCAGTGCCACAAACACGGCCAGTTTCCGCGAATGGCCGGACGCCAGAGATGCAATGTCGGGGGGATGTCCGGTTGTGTCCGGATGCCTCCCTGCTCCCATGCACAAGTTATAACTGATGTGTCATCCGCTTCTTACGAGAAGCCTCGGGGGCTCGTAGAGTCCGCTCGGCTGCAGGCGGTAGTCGGCGCCGGACGGCATGTGCTCCGGGCCCTGCGCCCACGTCCACCGTCCCGGCAGACCCTCGGCGTGGTGAGGGCCGAGCAGGTTCCGCATGTTGCCGACAACGTCCACAGACAGCTCATGCTCACCTTCCGTAACGTATTCTTCACACATGATTTGCGCCTTGTGCGTGTAAGCCACTCCGCATGTGCATCCGTCGAGCCGCGCAACCGCTGCGCAGCCGCGCCAGTCTGCCAGTTGCACCGTGAGGCCCTCGCAACCCTCGGTCAGGACGAACTGGAACGGATAGCGGACAGTATCGTGGTAGAACGGCATGCCCTGAGCCGTCCAATCCCCTTGCCGGAGCGGAACGTCAGGAACCACTGTGAACCCGCGAGACGCCGTCGCAAGCCCGAAATCGCCAACGACATAGATGGGCATGATCTCGCAAAGCACGTGGAAAGGACGGGCGGTCAGCGTGACCACGTTCCGGCCACGGCAGACCGCATGGCCTATCGGCAGCGCGGCCATTTGCTCGTCGAACCAGCGCCTGGCGCTGCCCAGGTCCAGTTCCCGGCCATTCAACTCGATGGCGTACAGCCATGGCCGCTCGACAACTATGCGCAGATGGGACAACGCCCTATCCCCAAGCCCAGAAGCGACTTCGAACCGGTAGGTCAATGAGAAACCGCTCTGCGGCGGGATGGGCCGATCGATGACGGTGCGCTCGAACTGGTGGGCGTTCGGCCAGGGATTCTGCTCGAAGCCCTGTAGCGGCCAGTTGAGCTGGTCGGCCCGCACCACGCTGATATCGCCGAATCGCTGGCCATCGGCCTCCAGGTCGCAGTAGTCCAGCGTCAGCACGTTGTCGGCAAGCCGCACGCACCTGGCCGCTTTCAGCTCAGCGATGGGACGCTGCGCGGCCTTTACACGGGCGGGAATGCCGGAGGGCACACTGTCCGTACAGAGCCACAGAACGTGGTCGTGGGGCGCAAGGGAGAGGTTTTCGACTGCATGCCCATCATCGCATTCAGCGTCAAGGCGATGCATTTCGCCGCTGCGCGTGTCCAGTTCGGCCACATGCGCCTTCTGAAGCCGGACACGCGTCTCCAGCGGCTCGGCCCAGGGGTTACAGAAGAAGTAGAGCACCGCTCCCCCCGGCAGCTCCACCCGCCGCCAGCACAGAGCAGAGGGCAAGGGGCTACCATCACAACCGGTGAATCGTGGCGTGACGCGTTCCCGGACAGCGGCGACCAGTTGATCCACTTCCTCCGCGCTCTGCCACTGCGCCTGGAACCGGTCCTGGAGGGCATCTACGGCACCGCTGAGCCGTCCGTCGACGCGACCGGCAGCCGTCGGGCCGCCTATGACCACGCCCCCGGCCTCGAGCCACTCGCCGAGCATGTCCACAGTGGACGAGAGCAGATTCTCTGTGCATGGAGGGATGACAACCAGTTCATACAGCCGCTCTCCAACGTGCAGTTTCCCATCCTCCACGCCCCCCAACTCCTGCATGATGAACTCGTCGCCGAGGTCGAAGTCCACCTGAGAGCCGTACAGACGCAGCAGCAGGTCTGCATGGCCATGCAGGAGTTCGCGGAGCGGATCATGCTCACCACCCAGCCGGAAGGGAGGCGGCACGTAGTGCAGCCAGCCGGTGGTGGTCGGATGCAGCACGAGGACGCGGTTTCGCTCAACGCCCTGACTGAGCGCAGCGTTCGCACGGGCTACATGGTCGGCGTGAGCCCTGTAGTGCAGGAACCACGGGCTATGATCGCTCAGTGTCTGCGGCCAATCGTACTTCCGCGTGCCGGACAGTGTCTGGTGGCAAAGGTGCGGGTCCATCACGTTTACGCCGAGGGCCAGGAGATAATCCTCAAGCGGCTTGAAGACGTCGAAAGCCGCCTCGTAACCGGCTCCTCCGCAAGATTCTGTGACAACCCACTCGCGCCCGAGCTGAGCTGCCACACTGCTGACCTCTCGGGCGTTCAAGAAGTAAAGGCCGTTGTCCTCCGGACAGGTGGCTTCGAACTGGAACCCGAGCAAGTCATTGCCCGGCGCCTGCATCCAGCGCATGGCGGCCATGGCGTCAGGATGTGGCCGGGGACTCGGCCAGCAGTGCTCCATCAGGTGCCCGGTCAGCATCAGGTCGTGGCGCTCGCACCAGTCGTGAAGCATGCGCATGAAGTTGCCCGTGAACAGGCGATTGACCGTGAGCCAGTAATCAAAACGCACCTGCTCGGCGCCATGCTGGCCGAAACACAAAGCCCCGAGCCGCTCGGTCAGCTCATAGTGATGGTCATGCCGGAACTCGCGCAGCAGATGCCGGGAGAAAGGCCAACCATCACTCGAACCGTAGATCTGCGGTTCGTCGCAGAAGACAAAGCGGACCGTTTTGCCGAACTCATCGGAGAACCTTTCCGCGTAGCGCTCGTGAGTTGTAGCAATGAAGGTTTCGGCCGTCTCGCGCCTCAGCATATCGGGCAGCGCGAAGCCGCCTTTCTCGGGCCGGTGCTCACCGGCACGCAGGGCCAGCACCAGAAACGGCTCATCGTTAGTCGCGCTTTCCTTCGCAGAGCTTGCCACCTCGCTGAAACCGCCTCCGGAGCGATCCCAGCGGAAGCAAGCGACGGGCGTGCCTTCCACGCGCACCGCCGGGTCAGTTACCAACTGTAATGCAAGGACCCGTTGAACGAGATGGGGCTTCTGCGCCACGACGTGGCCGCCCGCGTGGCCACCCGGACAGCAGAACTCGTCGTAGATGTGGAACTGCATCCCCAGGCGCTCTGCCTCGCGCATCCCATGGCCCCACATCTCGAACCACTGGTCCGACAGGTAGACCGATATCAGCCCCGGGCGCGCATGCGGGAAAACGCCGCCTGCACCCTGCTCGGCGAACAGCTCAATCTGTTCGGTAATGCGCTCCCGGCTCAGCTCGCCATTCCAGGACCACTGGGGCATGGTGCGATAGCGTGCCTTCGGCTGCTGGAATGCATTCATCAGCTCAGCAACGTTCACTGGTCGCTCCGTCAGTAAGTTGGCCGGTCACTGCGCCGCCGGTGTGAAGCCGGCCTTCCGTGGTCGGACCCCGATCAACTTCAGGCCGCCAGATCGCAACAAAGAGCCCCGACGTGCTGTGGCGGCCGGCGTGCTACTTGTCAGGTCGGTAGAGGCCCGCCTCCATCAACGGCATCAGTACGACGGCAACGATCTGTACGCGCCTGTTCGAACACTCCGCCTACAGTCCGGCGGGCCGAGTTATTTCGCCTCAGAAATCGATGGCTCCGGCGGCCGTCGCGCCGCGCTCACGCCTGCGGCCCGTGAAGTCGCGCAGGAAGGGGCCGTCGAACTGCCAGGCGTACAGCTCCTCGATGGTGGTGCGCGCATCGGCCAGTGTGCCGCGGCTCACGCGCACGAACTCCAGGGCGCAGGCGAGGTTGTCGCCGCCCGGCGTGCCACCGACGTAGAAGTCGGCCGAGTTCGCCAGCGAAACGTCGCCCCCGACGCCTCGCCCGCTGGCGTCCTGCTCCCCGTCGACGTAAAGGGTCAGGGCGCCCGCCGCGCGGTCGGCCTCGGCGATCAGGTGATGCCACTCGCCGTCGTTCAACCGGGCGCCACCCTCCAACTGCGCCGAGGCGCCGGCACCGCGCACGGCGAACGATGCGGTGCCTCGCTCGTTGACCGAGAGGGAGTATCCGGCGTCGCCCATCTTCTCGACCAACACCCCCTGCGCTCCCGGCTCCGTCCTGACGTATGCCTCGACCAGGAAGCTGGAGTGCCAGACCTCCGGCGTCTTGAGGGCTTCGCCGGCAATGCTCACCCAGCGGGTCGTCTGCTCCGCCTCGCCGCCGAGCTGCGCCGTGCGCGTCTCTGTCTCAGCGCCCGGGGCGGCCTTCGGGAACTCCACGCGGGCCTCCATGGTGTGATCGCCCCACTCGCCGCTGGGGCTCAGGAAGACCGCCGCGCTGAAGCTGACCAGCCCCGGCTTATCCTCCGGGGTGAAGCGGAAGGTGTGCGGCCCCGTCCGCGCGGCGTCCTTCGGCAGGCCGCCCCAGGCGTTGAATCCGCCGAAGGCGTTGCTCTTGCGCCAGTGCAGGTGCACCGCGAGCTGCTGGCCCGGGTGGGGCTCGGCCAGCTCGACCTTGAAGTCGAACGGCTCGCCCGGGATCAGGCCCGCCGGCGCGGTTACCGTCGCCCAGCCGCCGCTGGCCTGTTCGACCTCGGCCTGGATGCGGAACGGCTCGTCGATCGCTTCGTCAGCGAGCACCAGATACTGGTCGCGCCCATTGAGGGTAAGGGCACCGACGGTCCAGTCCTCCAGCGGACCGTCAGCATAGTCGTCGGCGCCAATGTTGACACCCGTCAGGGGGTATGTCGGCCTCGTGTAGTATTCCTCGCGCCCCACGTGGTAGGGAGTCATGTACCAGTGCTCGTCGATGACGAGCGCCGGATCGGCGTTGTTGCGGGTGAAGTTCCACTCTCCGACCGTGGCGTAGAGGCTCCAGGGGACGAAAACCTGGACGCCGCTGTCGATGACGGCCGAGCCGGAAGAGGGTCGGAAGTCATGCCCCTGGCCGTCACGCAGCGGCGGGCGTTCGGCCATAACGCCGAGCCCGGACGCCATCGCGTCGCGCGCCTGGAGCGCCTTGCGCATCTGCTCCAGCTCCGGGCGCGGCACGCCGGTGGACTCGAACACTCCCATCTTCCCGTTGATATCGTAGAAGACGTTTCTGGCGAAGGCGTTGGTCTCGTAGGCGAACTCGTCATCCTTTTCGCTGATCTGGTAGACGTTGGGGTCGGCCTCCTCCTCGGTCGGTTTAGCGTGCCAGAAGACCCACCCGGAGATGTCCTGCCAGATGTTGGCCAGGAACTTGTCTCGCCCGGCTTGCGGCGCCTGCCGGCGGCTACCCTTGAAGAACCGGTAAACCGTGTTGTTGAAGACGGTATTCTGGTAGCTGATGATCTCCTGGAAGGCGGAGGTGTTGCAGTACTTGCTTGCCGGATCGTTATTCTTGCCCCAGGCGATGTTGTTGAAGTGGTAGTTCTTGAAGCAGCCGTCCATGTAGTAGGCGTGGCCGAAGCGTGCGCTGCCCGGCTTGTTCGGGCTGTAGCGCCAGTTCATGTAGCCGCCCGGGCTGCCGCTGATGTTGCTGAACACGTAGAAGGGGCCGCCCTGCCACGTCTCGACCCCGCCCCAGTCGTTGCTCTTCAGCAGCGTGTCGACCACCTTGTTGTGGTGGATGACGTAGCGGGCGAACGGCGCGTCCCAGCGCGCCCCGGAGCCCTTGCCGCCGGAGACGTTGACCCCCTGGGCGGCGCTGCGATGCACGATGTTGCCGGCAATCTCGGCCACCTTCGCCCGGCCGACCCCGATCGCCGTCCCATGCTCGCTACGGATTACCCGGAAACCAATGTGGTCGAGCTTGTTGCGCAGAACCTCCACCCGCTCCAGCACGCCGATCGGGGGCTCCTGTTTGCCCCACCGGGAGCTGTCGCTGATTGACATGGCTCCGTGGTCGGTGTAGCTAATCCGGTTGTCGGTAACGCGCACGTCGTCGATGCGCCCCGTGTCGCTGCCTACCTTGATGCGGATCGGCATCTGCACGTGCTCGAAGGTGCAGTTGCTGATCTCGACGTCCTCACCGCTGCCGATCATGCGGAAGACCGCGCACTGCACGTCCGGGTCCACGAAACCGCGGGCGGTCAGGTCCCAGAAGACGTTGGTGAACCGGAAGGTGAGGCCGCTGATCGTCACGTGGCTCAGGTCGCCCGCATCGATCAGGGTCAGCCGTCGGCCGGCCTCGACGGTCACGGTGTTCGGGTCGGCGTCGCCCGGCAGCCGGACGTAGAGCCGCCCGCCGCTGGCGCGCTTATCGAACCAGAACTCCCCCGGTTCGTCCAGGTAGTGCGGCTTATCCTCCAGGTAATAGCGGCAGCCCTTGATGATCTCGCCGGTGTCGCCGTACCAGATGCCCTGGAAGGCAACGGCCTTCTGCTCGGGATCGTAATCCTCGATCTTCGAGGCGAACGGCGAGCCCATCATGATGCCGAACTCGGTCCAGACCAGCCCGCCCTCGTAGTAGTCGGCCGGTTTGGTCAAGTGCTCGGTGTCCACGCCCAGGTGCATCGTCTTGCCCCCGACGGTAGTCTTGTGCTCGCCGGCCCACCAGCGCGGGTTCTCCCACTGCCACCATTCGCTCAGCACCTCGTGGGGGTCGGTGATCTCCCAGTTCGGCGTGCGCGCGAGCTTGATGCGCGTGACGGTGCCGTCGGCCTCCACCATCCAGACGTTGCGGGGGGCGAAGTCCAGGTCGGCGTGCCAGACGCTCTCGGGCTCGGGGATGTCGGGATGGCCGGCGCCTTTCTTCCAGCCGGAGACGAGTTCGGAGCCGACGATGGCCGCCTCGCCCCGGCCCCAGTCCGGGTCGCGGGTCAGCCGGATCGGATCGCCCGGCTCTCCAGACTCGTCGGGCCGCAAGACGCCGCGATAGACGGAGCCCTGCTTGAAGACGTAGGTCTGGATGCCCGAGCACTGGGCGGCCTGGCCGGTGGCGGCAGCGTCCCAGGGGTGGTGCTTCCAGGGGGCGTCCTTCGAGGTGCCGGTGGCGTTGTCGTCGCCGCCCTCGAAGTCTATGTAGCGGACGGAATCGCCCGCCACGAACTCGAACGGTTCGGGCGCCCACTCCAGATCGCCGTGGGGCAGAACCTTCGCGTGTGGCTTCTGCCAGGAGTATTCCTCCGCCCGCGCAAGTGAAACGCACAAACCCGTCAGAACGATCAGTGCGCAGGTCAGTCCTGCCGCAAGTCTGCTGCTTCGCATCATACGTTCACCACCTTCGGTTGATTTCCTGTGTCGCGCACCTGGCTACTGACCGACCGCCTCGATGGCACCGGCGTCGCGCTTGCCGACCGGCTCGCGGCCGGCGAAGTCGCGGAACTGCGGGCCGTCGAACTGCCAGGCGTAAAGCTCCTCGATGGATGTCCGGGCGTCGGCCAGCGTTCCGCGGCTGACCCGCAGGAAGTCGACAGTGCATGCCAACTGCCTGCCGACGACGAAGTCGGCCTCATTGCCGAGGCCGCCCTCGGGCATGGCGCCCTGCGTCTCGAGCCGGGCCGCCTTCCCGTCGACGTAGAGCGTCACCTTGCGGGCGGGACGGTCGACCTCCGCCAGCACGTGGTGCCACTGTCCGTCGGCGATCTGCCCACCGGTCGCGGTCATGGCCTCCCCGTCCCCCGCCAGCGTCAGTTGCAACCTTCCGTCCGCCACGCGGAGGGCGTAGCCCGTGCCGGCCATCTTGCCGGCTATGAGCCCGTCCGAGTCCGCGGTCCGCAGGTAAGCCTCGACGATGAAGCTGTTCTCCTGCATGTCAACAGTGCGCTTCTGCTCACTCGACAGTGTACGCACCTTGTCGGCGTGCTTGTTCCTGGACTTCGGGCTGAGCTGGATGGTATAGGGCTCGACCAACGTCTGGTGGCTGACGGAGAGGAACTGGTCCCGGCCGTCGAGCCTCAGTGCCCCGGGCGCCCAGTCCTCCAGGGCCCCGGCCACGTAGTCGTCGGCGCCGATGCCCGTTCCCTGCAGGTGGTAGCGCGGAGCAGTCTGGTAGGTGCTGCGGTCGAGGTAGGCCTCGGTCATGTACCAGTGCTCGTCGATGACGAGGGACGGATCATCGTTGTTGCGCACAAAGTTCCACTCGCCCACGGTGCCGTAAAGGGCCCAGGGCACGAAGACGGTGACGCCGGCGTCCACAGCCGCCGAGCCCTCGGCCGGCCGGAAGTCGCCGTTCGCCGGATCGCGCAGCGGGGGGGCCACCACTTCCCCGACCGAGGCGGCGGCCGCGTGGAGCTCCCACAGCGGCTCCGTCATCGACCGGATGGTTTCGTGAACGAAGCCCCGCTCGCTGATCACGCCGATGCCCAGCCCTGGCTCGTCCATGTAGTTTGCGGCGTAGGCCATGGCGCGGAAGTCGTAGCTGTCGACGTTGTTGAAGTGCGAGATGTTCGGGTCGCCCTTGCCCTGGTGGTGGAGAAAGACATACTCGGAGATGTCCTGGAAGACGTTGCCCAGGTACTTCTGCATGCGCGAGCCGCCGGTGCCCTGGCGGCGGATGCCGTTGACGAAGCGATAGACGGTGTTGTTGAATTTGATGTTCGCGAAGCCAATCAGCGACTGGAACGCCGAATTGTTGGCGTAGATGCTGCCCGGCTCGTTATTGCGGCCCCAGGCGATGTTGTTGAAGTGATAGTTCTTGGAGGCCCCGTCGGTGTAGAAAGGGAACCCGAACCGGGGCGTGCCCTGTTTCTCCTCCGGCTTGTACTGCCAGTACATCAGCCCGCCGGGGTTGCCCGAGACGTTGTTGTACACGTAGACCGGGCCGCCCTGCCACGTCTCGATGCCGCCCCAGTCGCTGGCCATCAGCAGGGAATCGACCACCTCATTGTGGTGGATCAGGATACGGCTCAAGGGGGCCTCGTGGGACTGGCCGTTGAGCTTACCGCCATAGACATCCAGGCCCTGCATGCCGCAGCGGTGGGCTATGTTCCCTGCAATCTCGCTTACCTCGGGACAGCTAACCCGAACTCCCGAAGCCCAGCGCCCCCGCGAGCCGCGGAAGGCTACGTGGTCGAACTTGTTGCGGAACACATCTACGCGCAACAAACGGCCGGGTTCCGCTTTGCGGAGCGATTGCGAGATCTCCGTGACGCCGTGATCGGCCCACGAAGCGACATTGTCGTTGAACGCCACCAGCCCCACCGTCCGGCCCGGGGCGACCTCCACGCGGAGGGGCAGATGGACGTGCTCGAACCGACAGTGGTCCACCACCACGCTGTCCGCCGCGCCGCGCACGCGCACCACGCCGGCGTGCACCTCGGGGTCGCCGAACTGCACCTCGCTCAGCTCCCACAGCACATTGGTGAACCGGAAGGTCAGCCCGCTGACGCGCAGGTCGCCGACCTCCGTTCCGTTGATGACGCGGATGCGTTTGGCGGCCTCGATGGTGACCGTATTGGGATCGACTTCGCCCGGCAGGCGCACGTAGAGCGTGCCGCCGGAGTCCTTCTTGTCGAACCAAAACTCCCCCGGCTCGTCCAGGTAATGCGGCCGGTCCTCCAGGTAGTAGCGGTGGCCGGCGAAGATCATGGCCCCCGGCCCCTCGAACCACGGCCCGCCGAAGGCGATGCCCTGACGCTCGGGATCGTAGGCCTGCACCCTGGCCGGATAGGGATAGTTGCCGGTGGGGATGCCGAACTCCGTCCACACGTAGCCGCCGACGGCCTCCTGGCCGACCTCGTCCATGTGATCGGCATCGATGCCGAGGTGGTACTTCTTACCGTCCACCTCCATCAGGTTGGGATTCTTGCCCTGGAACTGGAGCCACCACTCCGGCTGGTCCCACGCCCACCACTCGGAGAGCCGGTTGTTGGGGTCGGAGACCTCCCAGTTCGGCGTGCGGGCCAGCTTCAGGCGGGTGATCTCGCCGGCGCTGTCCACCATGGCAACAAGGCGCGGGGCAAAGTCCAGTTCTACGTGCCAGACGGTCTGATCGCCGGGCATGTCGGGATGGGACCCCCGCTCCCAGCCGCCGATCACCGCCTCGGAGCCATAAACGCGCGCCTCGCCCTCTCCCCAGGCAGGGTCACGAGTCAGGTATCCCGAGGCGCCCTTCGGCACCTCCAGCGTCCCGCGGTAGGTCACGCCTTGCTTGAGAACATAAGTCTCAGCGGTACCCTCAGCCGCCCGCCCTGTGGCGCCGGCGTCCCAGGGGTGGTGCTTCCAGGGGGAGTCCTTCGATCTGCCGGCGGCGTTGTCGTCCCCGTTCTCGTAGTCGATGTAGCGGACCTCGCCCACGGCGGCGTAGTCGAACGGCTCCGGCGCCCATTCCAGGGCACCGGTCTCGATGACCCGTGCGTGAGGCTTCTGCCAGGAGTATTCCTGCGCTCCCGCTGCCACGGTCAACACGCCGATCAGGGCAATGACGCCTGCCCACCCATTAGAAGACATGCTCTTCTCCTCACTCAGATGTATCTTGGCTTCATGCATCCCCATCGTCAAGCACAACGATCCAGTCCTGGTAGATCGGCAGTTGGGGTACGTGCCAGTTGCCGTCCGCATCGGGCACCACGGGACCTGCCTCATGTTCATCGCCGCTGACGGGGTCGAAGAAGAATGCCCTGTAGTCAGCGCTCTCCTCGACACCCGTGATAACGGCTCCGGGATGGAAGAAGGGCAGGTACGCCACCCGCACTTCGCCGGGGATGCCCGCCGCATACGGCCTATGGAAGTCTTCCTCGTCCCAATGCGGCACGACCCATTCTGGATGGGGCTCGAAGCGCCACCAGGGGTAACGCTCCAGCAAGGCCTTCGCCAACCCAAGCTGACGAGAGCCGGCCAGCCGGTATGCCTGGCGCCAGGTGGTGCTGCCCCAGCTCATGCCGTGCGGAGACGGGCCGTAGGGCTCGCCTTCGCGGTTTACCTGCCAGATGCCGTTGGCCCCGTAGGTGAAGCCCGCCGCGCCGGACAGCATGCAGGCCCAGAACATGATTCGCTGCACCTCCTCGCGGCAACACCCGCCGATCCCCTCGTAACAGACCTCGCCGTTAATCACGGGCATCACTGGTTCGGCGTTCCGGCTCTGCGTGACCAGCCGCACGGTATTGGGCAGGCTTCGGCGGTCGCCGTGGCCGGTCTGAAGCATATCAAAGTCGAGCACGGATGGATCGTTGACCTGTTCCCGTCCACACGACGTGGGATGGATAGTCACGGGCCTTTGGAACGGATCGGTCTCGTGCACGTAACGAGCCAGTTCAGTCCACCCGTTGCGCAGGAACGTGCGCTCAGCATCCTTCTCCCCCGAAAGGTAGAAGGGCATCGTCGCCTCACCGGCAAGGCACCACACGACGGGATAGGCGCTCCAGCGGGCGATGAGGTAGCGCCAGTGCCGCCTCATCCGCTCCAGGCCGAGCCATTTCAGATAGTAACCCCAGCAGCCGACTATGCACGGCACGAGGCCGGCCTCCACGATGCGGCGCACGCGCAGGTCGGCCATGTCGAAATAGGCGGGATTGATCCGCGCCCAGTCCTGCTCCCAGGGGAAGCCGGCTTCGTTGGTCCCTCGCTCGTCGTAAGCGGGCATGTCCGGATAGAGGCCCGCGACGATCTGGACCACGCTGAAACCCTTGGCGACTCGGTCGGCGAGCAGTTCCTCGAACTCCTCCGGCCAACGCAGGCGCCGGCACAGCCCCATCCACCAGGTATCCCCAAGCCAGAGGAACGGTGTGCCGTCGGCATGCTCCAGATGGCGCGCGCCCTCGGCAACGCATAGCGCTCCGCGGGCAAAGAGGGGGTTCTCGCCATGGTACTCCTTGAACTCCATGATGCCTTCGCATCCGTGCAGGCCGGAGTCCTGCGTGTCCGAACAGACGCTCCGCCAGCGATGCAGCCCCGGCAGCCTGGATGAGTAGCGCGCCCGCCACGTGCCGTCGCCCACCCAGAAGGCCGGCACGCACCTTTCCCGTCCCTCCGGATCCGTCACCATTACGTCCAGCTCAACGTCGTTGAACGGATCTTCGTACGCCTGAGCCGCTGTGAACGACCATTCCATCACGCGATTCGTCTGCACGCACATCTCCGACATGGCTAATCCTCCGCCTGCAACCGACGTTGTTGCGTCTCAACCAACCCCGTCCGTCAGCCGGCGCACAGCCTGGACTATGCGAGCGGCGTCCGGTCGGTAGAAGTCTTCCATAGGCGGAGCGAAGGGCACCGGTATGTTCGGCGCGGCCACGCGCGCCACCGGCGCCAGCAGGTAGTCGATGGTACGGTCCGTGATTTCCGCCGCGATCTCCGATCCTATGCCCCCGCGCTTCGGGCCCTCTTCCACCACCACGGCCCTGCGCGTTTTCTGCACGGAGTGTTCGACCAGTTCCCAGTCGAAGGGCACCAGGCTGCGGGGGTCGATGACTTCTGCGCTGATGCCCTCGTCCGCAAGCTGTTCGCAAGCCTGAAGCGCCCGATGCATCATCAGCAGGTTCGCGATGATGGTGACATCTGTGCCCTCGCGTCGAACGATCCCTTCCCCGAGGGGCACCGTGTAGTCGTCAGCCGGGATCTCACTGGATGCATCGACCGTGCCTGTCTCCTTCCGCGCGCCCTTTGAGCCGTACAGCAGCTTGTGCTCGAAGATGAGCACCGGGTTATCGTCGCGAATGGCTGCCTTCAGCAGTCCCTTTGCGTCGTAGGCCGTAGCGGGACATGCGATCTTGATGCCCGGGATGCTCAGGAAGATGCTCTCCGGATTCTGCGCGTGCTGGGCTCCTCGGCCCGTCGCACCGACCGGAGCCCGCATCGTAATCGGCACAGGGAACTTGCAGCCGCCCATGTAGCGCATCTTGGCGATCTGGTTTGCCACCTGGTCCATTGCGCAGAAGATGAAGTCGCTGTATTGCACGTCAGCTACCGGGCGCAGGCCCGTCAGCGCCGCCCCCAAGGCTACGCCGAAGAAGGCTGCTTCCGAGATGGGGGTGTCGACGAGTCGGTCACGAAAATCCTTCTCGAGGCCGAGGGTCACGGTAAAGGCCCCGCCCCAGCCGCCCGGTATGCCGATATCCTCGCCTATGCAGAAGACGCGCTCGTCGCGTTCCATCTCCTCGCGCAGCCCCTGGCGGAGCGCTTCAGCGATGGTCAGTCTTTCCATGTTTCCCTCCGCTCAGGTTCAGACGAACAGCCCGTCAAGGGCGTCCTCAGGCTCAGGGTCGGGCGCCTTCATGGCGGACTCCACCGCCTGCTCCACTTCGGCCTGCACTCCAGCATCTATCTCCGCCAGGCGGTCTTCGCCCACTCCCTGCTCTCGCAGAATACCGGCGAACCGGCCTATCGGTTCCTTCTGCAGTGCGGCCTCGCGCTCTTCTTCGGGCTGGTAATTGCAGGGATCACGGCGCGAATGCCCCGTGATGCGATACGTCAGCGCCTCGATCAGGGTTGGCCCTTCGCCGGCGCGTGCTTTTTCGACGGCCTCGCGTGCCGTCTGATAGACTTCTATGACGTCGTTGCCGTCGATGGTCGTGCCCGGGATGCCGTACGCGCAGGCACGATCGGAAAGCTTCTCCACGTTGACCGTATCCGCGATGGGCGTCGATGCAGAGTACCTGTTGTTCTCGATGACGTAGAGCACCGGCAGCGACCAGATGGATGCCATGTTCAGGCCCTCGTGGAACGCGCCTTCATTGACGGCCCCGTCGCCCATGAAACAGACGGCCACGCGGGACTCGCCCTTCATCTTAAACCCCAGGCCCAGACCCGTCGCGATGGGCACCCCTCCGCCGACGATGGCGATCGCCGGCACCATGCCCTTCTCCAGGTCGCCGACGTGCATGGACCCTCCCCTGCCCCGGCAGCAGCCGGTCGTCTTGCCGAACAGCTCGTGCATAAGCGACTCAACCGACAGCCCGCGGGCGATGGCATGGCCGTGGGGGCGGTGGGTGCTGGTGATGATGTCGCTGTCGAGCAGGGCGCTGCACACACCGACGGCGATGGCTTCCTGGCCGTTGTACTGGTGTATGGTGCCGGGCATGACCCCCTCGAGGAAGAGGTATTTCACTCTCTCCTCGAAGCGGCGTATCAGCAGCATCTGCCGATAGAGCGAAAGCAGGAAGTCATTGTCGTAATCCATGGGTCTCCTTGCCTCAGGTCGGCGTTAGTGTTACCGCCACTCCTCAATCAGTTCACGCAGCTTCGCCAGGAAACGGGCGGCCACACGGCCGTTGATCAGACGGTGGTCGGCGGCAAGGCGGACAACCGCCGTCGGTCGCACGGCCAGGGCATCGCCCACTGCCAGAGCCCGCCGCTTAACCGCCCCCACGGTTAGGATGCAGGAATGCTCGGGGAAGATGATGGCATCAAACGTGTCCACCGGGTACATACCCAGGTTGCTGAGTGCCATGCAACCGCCGGTCATCTCCTCGGCCCGCAGCTTCCCCCGTCGAGCGCGCTCTGCCAACCCGACGATCTCCTGGTGTACGCCGTGCAGTGGCTTCCGGTCAACGTTGCGAACAACCGGTAGGAAGAGGTCATCCCCCACCCCAACAGCCACTGCGATATGCAGGCCGTCCGGCCGCACAATGCAGTCTCCGTCGAGCCGCGCCGCAACAAGGGGCACTTCTTTCAGTGCTTCGGCCATCGCTTTCAGGAAGAAAGCATCGTAGCTCACCTTCGGCTCGGCCGCCGCCCTCACGCGCTCGAGAGCCGAAACATCAATGCTCGCCTGCAACCGCAGGTGCGGTATGGTGCGAATGCTCTGCTGCACCGCCCTTGCCACCGCCGCCTGCCGCCGCGACAGGCGCTCCGGCTGTGCAGATTCGCGCGGAGTTACGCGCTCGGCAGCACGGCGCACATCCTCGCGCGTGACTACCCCGCCGACTCCGCCGCCGGCGCACTGCTCCGGGTCCACGCCGAGCTCCCGGGCCAGGTTGCGCACAATGGGGGCGACAGCGGCCCTGTCGGCAATAGCGGAACCGGCACCCCTCTGCGCGTTCGCAGCGGGAGAGGCATCTCTTTCCCGCTCGGGCTCGGGAAGGACCTCGCCGGGCTCTCCGACGTAGGCAAGGACGTCACCGGTTTGCACGGACTCACCCTCGGCGACCACGTGCTTGAGGAGTGTGCCTTCGGCGACGGACTCGAGTTCGGAGGCGGCCTTGTCCGTCTCGACCTCAGCGACGGGCTGGCCGCGCTTTACCGGTTCACCCTCGAGCACGAGCCAGGCGACCAGCTCCACCTCGTCGACCGTGGTGCCAAGGTCCGGCATGCGTATGGGCACTGCCATATTACGCCTCCGCTACCGTCTACAGGTTCAAAGCTCTGCGCACAAGGGCGCTTGCCCGGCACGCGTCAGCATCGCGTATGGCAGCGGCGAACGCGTCCATGCCGACGCGGTCGACGGCACGCAGCAGGCCGCTCATCCACTCGCGGCATTCAACAGCAGCGGCCACGCCATCCTCACGGTAGGGGAAGATGTCCAGCGTAAGCCACCCATCGTAGCCGAGTTGCTTGAGCCAGTAGGCCAGCTCCAGGTATTCGACCACATGAACGGAGGCGACCATCATGTCGTCGTCCCACGCCCGGTAGTTGTCGTTCAAGTGGATGTAATCAAGTTTGCCATGCTGCGCCAGAAGGGCCGCCGCTTCGGCCATGTTCTCCCCGGCTGCCAGCGCGTGGCCGACGTCGAGCAGCACCCCGACCTCGTCCATATCCTGGGTGAGCAACAGCACCTTCGCTGCGCTGTTGATGAAGCAGTGGGTGCGGGGTTCCTTGAGCTTGTACTCGACCAGGACGCGCACTTCGTCGTTGTGCTCCGCGCACTCGGCAAGGCCCTGCCGCATCCACTGCCAGGCAGCGGTGAAGTCGGCCTGCAGTGAGTAGTCGAAGCCGTCCTGGCCGGGCCACACGTCCACGTACGGGCAGCCGAGCTCAGCGGCCCAGTCCATCACCTTCTTCACTTCGTCAACTGCTGCACGTCGCGTTGCCGCGTCGGGCGCCGCCAGGCTGCCCTTCCCCCATTTGGCCTGCGTCCAGAGGTCAGGCACGATCATGCATATCTGGAGGGCCCGTTCAGCGAACATTGCCGCGACGTCGCGGATATTCTCATCGTTGACGTGCCAGTTACCCACCAGCTCCAACCCGTCCAGTCCGTCGACGGTGGCGGCCAGATCCAGCATCTCCTCCATCGTCTCGCCACCGCCGCCGTATCCACTCAGGCAGTAGCGATCGGCGCAACTGCCAAACGTCGGCAGGCAGGCGCCGAACTTGTGTCCCGCCAGCATCCTCGTTCCTCCGCTTGACTCAACTGTTCTGCCGCCGGCCTATTCGTCCTCTCCGAAGCTCATACGCTTCGGATGGAACTTGGGGGCCACGCGCAGCCAGGGCGTCTTCGGCCGCTCGATGTAGCCCCATTTCTCCAGGGCCCTTCGCAGCGGCTTATGGCCGCTCTGACGCGCGTACTCCACGATATCTTCCCCTGCCATCGCGGCCGCGATGGCCTGCTGCCAGGCCTGCGCTCCGGCAGTGTAACCGTCCGGGTGGCCCAGCATGCCGCCGCCGGCCGGGATCGTGATGTCCGGGCCGTATTCGCCGACAAGTATCGGAGCGAGGCCCGGGTAGACGCCAGCGCACGGCATCGGCCACATGGGCTTGATGTGCCCGAGCGGCGCAAGCTTCACGTGGGCGGTGCGGACCCCTTCCTCAAGGCTCACCATGGGGATACTGGACCAGTAGGTCGGCGTCAGCATGAAGTCCCCACCGCACAGGCGGGCGAGCTTCGCAAACACCGGCCAGGATATGCACGGCTGAGCCGCGATCATGTGCGAGCCATGGACCAGGATCGGCACGTCGATCTGCGGATCCTCAGCAAGCTGCCGGATGGCCGGCAACCCGGCGCTGTAGCAGACCAGCAGGCCGTTCGCGCCGAGCTCGACCGCATGGGCAGCCTTCTCGAAGATGCGTCGCGGCTCGTCGGTGATGCTCAGGAAGTAGATCGGCATCTTGCCCGTCTTGTCCTTCGCCCGATGCAGCGCGTCCAGCACCGCCTTCAGCCGGTCCTCGTAGGTGCTGTTGTATACGTCGCTGGTCATCTCGTCGTCCTTCATCATATCCGCGCCGCCGATCGCCGTCTGGTAGCACTGGTTGGCAACCTGCTGCGGGGTCATGCCCATTTTGGGCTTGATGATGTGGAGCGACAGCGGGCGCTCGGGAACCCCGAGCTTCTCCCGTATTCCGGGCACGCCGAATTTCGGCCCCTTGAAGTTCTGCAGCACCCCGTCCGGGATGAACAGGTCCAACAGGCGCAGCCTGTCGCTGTAGGCAAAACAGTTGCCGGAAACGCTCAGCAGCATCATCGGCACGTTGTCGTTCCACGCCTCAATGGGGAAGGCGAGTTGCACGACCGCAGAGCGCTTGCTCGGGCGGTCGGTGGGGATCTCGTAGTAACCGACCATCTTGCCGCTGAGCATGCGGCGGACGTCTTCGGTGTCCTCCTCGACCTTCTCCCACGTGCCGGTCGACCCCTCCAGGGCCATCGACTGGATAAGGCTGAAGTACTCGACGAAGTCTTCGCCGGGCAGTTCGTCCTCCATGAAGTAGGTGGCCACGATGTGTCGGTCCAGGTCGATGCCATCGAACGTGTGTTCGAAGATAACCGGGTCGTAATAACGGGTGTACATACTCACGCTCCTTCTGGTTAGGAGTTGGACTGACGCGTCGGTCGATGGCGGAGCATTCGCCGCACGCGTTTTTCGGCTTCATCGGCGAGTCTGCGGGCGCTCTCAGCAACCCAGGAAGCAACCATGAAGTACAGGCAGTCGATAACACACATTTGGGCTATGCGGGAGGAGGAAACAGCGGCGTTGATGCGGTGCTCGCGGAACGCTGTAATGATGCAGTACTCACAGGCATCCGCCAGTGGGGCAGCGGGGTAGTTGGTCAGCGCGACGGTTTGAGCGCCATTCTGTCGGGCCTCGCCGGCGGCCTCCACAACGTGGCTCGTCTGGCCGGTGTGACTGATGGCCAGCACAACGTCCCCCTCGGTCACGTTGGCCGTAGCGAAGACCTGTTCGTGCGGGTCCTCCACCGCGATGGCTGTAAGGCCCAGGCTCATGAACCGCTGAGCACCATCGCGAGCGACCAGCGCGGAACCCCCGATGCCGAGCAGCAGAATCCTGTGCGCGTTGGCAATCAGGCCGGCGATCTCGATAAGCTCGCCCATGTTCAGCAGGCGTTCGGTATCTTCCAGGCTTTCCCTGTTGATCTGGAAGACGCGTTGGGCAACCACCTCGGGGGGCGAACCGGCGACGAAATCATCAAGCGTCGCAACACCCGTTTGAGCAATGGCGGCGGCAAGATCGAGCTGGAAATCGCGATAGCTGACATAGCCCAGTGCCCTGCAGAAGCGAGAAACCGTGGCGGGGCTTGTCGCGCACTCGGCAGCAAGCCGGCTGATGGCCATGCTGCGCGCCTCGGCTGGTGTCTCGAGGATGAACTCCCCCACCTTTGACTGGCCGGGCGGCGCATCACGCAGAAAAGCCCTGATGCGTGCAAGGCACGATCCGTCGGCGTCGGGGTTCAGTGCGGGCATTTCGCGGGCGAGCTGCAGCGAGTTCGAGGTGAACGTGGTTTTCACTTGATTCCCTGACAATGTACCGTATTTTCATCTCCCGTCAAGTGAATGCGTTGCGGTGCCGAGAAGAACCTTTCTCCCTCTCACTAAGAAGGTGGAGCATACAGCGATGGAGTTCGACATATCTGCTGTTCCTTTCAGCCGTTACGGGTCTTACATAGCGTTCAGCAAGTGGCCTGCGCCACATGGGAACGGCGACCTGCTGTTCCGCACCATGCTCGGGGTGGGCGACTCTCGGGAAGTGTTCCGTGTGGAACTCGTGCGGGACGGTGCTCCCGTCGAATACTGCTGCGTCGCAACTCCCGGTGTTCTGCGGCTCGGCGCCGATGGCGCTCAGGTGGAGATATGCTTCGCCGAGCCGCAGACGGTGCGCATGCAGGGCCACGGGGTCGGGCTGCGCCTGCGATCAGTCGGGGATCACCGCGACATGGGCTTGCGCGCGGGTGAGGGCCGCTGGCACGTGAACTGCCCTGCTTGCCGCAGCCAGTTCCTGCTCAGCCCGATAACCGGCGACCTCGACGTGACGGCGAAGCACTACGTGCGCACGCAGGATAGGTCGAACGAGAGGATACCGCCGAAACCCCCGTGGTTCACCGCCACGTTTCTGCCCGCCGAAGACGGTTGCTGGGAGGCGACGATCCATGAGTTCGAGAGCAGTCCCGCCTGTTACGACGCGTCCGAGGACTTCGAGGAATGCGTTGCGCGGGTCGAGCGCGAATGGCAGCACTGGCTGACCACCATGCCGAAGCTGCCCGGCGCGTACCGCGATGCAGGCGAGCTCGCCATGTTCGTCAACTGGGTCTCAGTCGTTGCCCCCTCGCGACACCTGACACGGCCCACCATGTTGATGAGCAAGAACTGGATGAGCCAGTGCTGGAGCTGGGACCACTGCTTCAACGCCATAGCGCTCAGCTACACGAATCCGGACCTGGCATGGGACCAGTTCATGGTCCTGTTCGACTACCAGGACGAACGAGGTGCCCTGCCCGACTCGGTCAGCCCCAAGGGACCTTACTGGAACTTCTGCAAGCCGCCAATCCACGGCTGGGCGCTCCGCAAGATGATGCGCAATCCGGCGCTGCTCACGCCCGGCCGCATGCGCCAGGCCTACGCACGACTGCGGGATTGGACCAACTGGTGGATGGAGGATCGCGACTACGACGACGACGGACTGCCCGAGTACCACCACGGCAACGACAGCGGCTGGGACAATGCCACCGTCTTCGACGTGGGCTTCCCGCTCATCTCGCCCGACCTGGCCGGCCACCTGATAGCACAGATGGATACGCTCGCCGAGCTGGCAAGGCGGCTCGGGCGCCCGAAGGAGGCGACACGATGGGAAGCACAGGCAGCGGAACTCGCCCAGCGCACTGTCGACGTCCTTTGGAACGGCAAGCAGTTCATGGCGCGGCAGGCGTTCAGTGGCGCAGCCAACGAGAAGGGTGATTGTCTTCTCAACTATGAGGGCGTCACGGCCGGGACACGATGGCCCGAGCAGATACGGGACAGGATGGCGGAAGCCCTGCGACCGGGTGGTCGGTTCCTGACCGACTATGGGCCGGCAACTGAAAGCCCGCAAAGCCCGCTCTACGCGCCCGACAGCTACTGGCGAGGGCCCATCTGGGGCTCGGAGACTACGCTTATCGCCGACGGACTGGCGCGCTGCGGCTACCGCGAACTGGCCGCCGAGGTCGCCCGCCGCTACTGCGACATGTGCGTCAGGTGCAACACGTTTGCTGAGAACTACAACGCCCTGACCGGCGAGCCGCTCCGCGACAAGGCGTACACGTGGGGATCGAGCGCCTACCTTATCCTCGCGCACGAGTTCCTGGCGAGCTGAGCCCCCTTGCTCAAATGAAAAAGGGCGCCGCCGCGTCCCTCTGCGCGACGGCGCCCATTCTACATCAGTTGTTTTACTCGGTTCAGCCGGAGACCTTCACCACGTTCGTGGCGCGAAGGCCCTTGGGCCCTCTTTCCACCTCGAACTCGACGGCCTCGTTCTCGGCCAGGGTCTTGAACCCACTGCCTTCGATAGCGCTATGATGGACGAAAACGTCCTGGCTGCCATCATCAGGCTCGATGAACCCGAAACCCTTGTCGTCACTGAACCACTTCACTTTACCTTGAACCATCTTACGACCTCTCACTATACAGTGCTCTACCATCGGCGCACGCACACCGTTGCGCGTGCTGCAATCGACGGCTTCTCAGGCGCTCCACCACCAACGCTGCCTGAACGGTGAGCAGGCGGAAGCGTCGTTCAGGACAACGGAGAGCACTGCGAGCGAGGCATCCGCTACCCGGGATGAGGGACTCCTGGGAAGCGAAAGCGAAGCCGGCAGATGCCAAACCATACCCGCAGACAACTTGATCGGGGTGCTGCGGAATGGCGCACAGTTGCGGAACGACCCCCTGACTGCTCCGCACGGCTAAGCCGTGCCGCCCTCAGGGCGCAAGGGAGCGCGTCTGTACACGGAATCATAGCACATCTGCTCCGCGGATTCAACTGCAATATGACGCCCCATAACGTGTCGTTTCAGCGGGCGTCACAGCTCTTGCCCGAGCGCGAAGCTCATCCGCGCCCCCACGCCGGTGTCAACGTAGCCCTCACCCCATGCCTGCCGCATGGCAGCTCGCGCGGGCTCGCCCGAGCAGTGACACGGGCCGACCCCCTTTACTGCGAGCTCGCGCAACCCGGCGATGGTTCGCTCAATGCCGTCTGCGCCGTGCGCTTTCATGTGGAACCCTCCCAGCACGGTATGCAGCCTACCGACCATCCGCCGCGCCGATGCCGCAAGTTCGACGACGCCCGCGTGCGCGCAGCCCGTCACCACCACTGCGCCGTCAGCGGTTTCGATGCAAAGCGCCTGTTCAACAATCGGCCCCTCGATCATCTCGGTGGTGCAAATGTGTGGGACCACCTCGCGGGGACTCGCAGTCTCCACCACAGTCCCGGCCCTCGTTCGCAGGTCGTCCAGGAAGGTGGAGGAGAACGCGCAGGGGGCGAAGACCGCCACCCCCGGGCTCGCGCCGAGTACGGCGTCAAGCCCTCCGATATGGTCCCAGTGCATGTGGGAGAGGACAACGGCCTCAATGCCGGCCGGGTCGACGCCGAGTTGGTTCATGTTCTGCAGCAGTATCCGGCCCGAACCGCCGGTGTCGAACAGGACGGTCCGCCCCGCCGCGCACGCAATGCACGCGAACCCGTGCGCCGCGCGCAGACGGTCCTCCAGCACGTAGTTGTCGTAGACGACAGTCAGTGCGACCTTCTCCACCGCTCATTTCCCTCGTGCGCAGGGGCCTCGGGTTGTCGCATCTTACCGCGAACACCCGGGGGAAGGCCACAGCGCAAAGGGCCGAGCTCGCCTTCCCGCACTGGCCCGTGCGGCCGATCCGCGATATACTCGCCGGGATGTTCGGGTTCAGTGGAGCGGGATCATGGCAAACAGTCGCCAGGAACAGCCGGGGCCGGTCGGCGAGGGACGCCCCGTCGGTCCGCAGGACGGCATCTTCTACGGGCGTATGAACGATCCGTCGGGCTCGGCGTTCGTTCGCGGCGCATGCGGCGATGAGATGGAGTTCTATCTGGACATTCGGGATGAGGTCATCCGCGAGGTCAGGTACTACACCGAGGGCTGCGAGGACACCCGTCGCATGGGCAGGGCGGTCGCAGCCGCTGCTGAGGGCAAGAGCTTGCTGGATGCCCTGGCCATAAGCCCCAGGCAGATCATGGATTCCGACGGCCTGCTCGGCGAGGGCAGCCGTCACTGCGCAATCCTGGCCGTCATCACGCTCTACAAGGCCATTGCCGACTACCTGCTGCAGCCCTGACACGAGAGCGGGCTATAGCCCTTTGGCCCGCCACATCTTGTGGAATCGGCAGGCCCCCCAGTAAAGAACACCCGTGAAGGCCACGAGCATCATCAGGCTCAGCCAGGTGGGGAAGTACGGCGTCTGCCCGAA
Source organism: uncultured candidatus Brocadiaceae bacterium (assembly GCA_964421565.1). GTDB lineage: Bacteria > Planctomycetota > Brocadiia > SM23-32 > SM23-32 > CAYQXJ01. Next base: position 2,569 of record CAYQXJ010000002.1, on the reverse strand, counting down.
ACCCGAGCGAATCAGGTCCCCGGCGTACGAGAGGGGCGATATCGGCGAGACCCAGCGCGCCCAGGGCGGCATCTGCGCAATCGGCAGGAAAACGCCGCTCACAAACAGCAGCGGCAGGCGCACCAGGTTCGACAGCAGCATGATGTTCGACGGGCTGCTGGCCGGCGGCGCCGCCAGCATCACACCGAGCGAGGCGAAGCTGAACGCTCCCAGCACGATGCCCGCCACCAGCAGAGCGACGCTTGTGACTGCCGCGTCGGTCAACGTAAGTCCCAGCACGACGGGGATGACCGAAAGGCACGCGCCGAAAACGAGGCCGCTCACCACGTCGCCGGCCAGTATAGCGCGCAGGGAGAGCGGTGAGGAGATCAGGCGTTCGTAGGTCTTGGCGCGTCGCTCCCAGGGCGTCACCAGCGGCCCCACGGCGCTGGCCGTGAACCAGAGCGCCATCGCCACCATACCGGGCACAATGTTCTCCGGCGCAATCGGCCGGCCCATCTTGAAGGTCAGGAAGAAGAACACCGGGAAGAGCACGCCGAAGATGAGCACCGGCGGCTTCAGGTAATAGAGCAGCGCGTTCTTTTTCGCGATCACGTACACGCCATGCGCCTGCCTGCGCCAGGTGTGGGCTGCTTTGCTCATTGACGGTCCTCCTCCCTGTCGTCGCCGGTCAACTGCACGAACACGTCCTCCAGCGTCGGCTTGCAGGTTGCTATCTCTGCAATGTCCACTTCTTTGCGCTCGGCGAGCTTCACCGTCTCGGTTGCCGTCCGCCCGGGCCGCTCGCAGTAGAGACGCCAGTGCTGCCCGCCGCCGCTGACCCGCTCCACGCCGGGCAACGCCTCCAGCTCGTCCTGCACCGGCCCGCCCGACTCGAAGTCCACCTGCAAGTACTGGCTCGATTTCATAGCGTCTCGCAGCTCCTCCGGCGTGTCGATCGCCACGATGACGCCTTGGTTGATGATGGCCACGCGGTCGCAGATCTCCTCCGCCTCGGCCATGTTGTGCGTGGTGAGAAAGACGGTGAGCCCGTCGCGATTGAGGTTGCGGACGATGCTGCGGATCAGCCGTGCGCTCTGCACGTCGAGGCCGCTGGTCGGCTCGTCCAGGAACAGGATCTCCGGCCCGCTCACCAGCGCCGAGCAGAGCATCAGCCGCTGCCTGAGGCCCTTCGAGAGCGCCCGCGCCTTCTGCTTCTTGCGGTCGCCCAGGCCGAGCAGCCCGAGCAGGCGCTCGCCCTCCTCAACGCGCCGGGCGCGCGGCACAGCGTGCAGCTCCCCCATGAGCATCACGTTGCGCCAGACGCTCAGGTCCAGGTAGACGTTGGCCTCCTCCGGCACGATCCCCAGGTGCTCCCGCGCGGCGAGTGCCTCGGTGCGGATGTCGTGGCCCTGGATGGTCGCCGTGCCCTCGGTGGCGTCGAGAACGCCGGTGAGTATGCGGACGGTCGTCGTCTTGCCGGCACCGTTCGGCCCGAGGAAGCCGAAGACCTCGCCCTCTTCCACATCGAACTCCACGTGGTCCACGGCGGTCAGGTCGCCGAACCTGCGTGTCAAGCCGCGGACTTCTATCACCGTGCTCATAGCTACTCCTGTTTCTTCTCGAAGATGAGCCACAACCCCAGGCCGGTGTTCGGGTCGTCCTCCGGCAGTGCGGCCTCGCCCACGACCTCATAGTCCTCCAGGCCGGCATCCTCAGCCCAGCGTCGGAATGCATCCGGGCTGCGGACCTCCTTGAAGGCGCGGACTGCGTCGCCGCCCTGTTTACGCACTCCCTCGCGCCGGCGGCGGATGAACTCCCGCCGCGCCCACAACGGATAGGTGTTGCCCAGGCCGCCGCCGAGCATGGCCGCCCCGCCGGGGCGCAGCACGCGATACACCTCGCGCACGCCGGCCGGCCGGTCCTCCCAGAAGAAGATCGAACCCCGGCTAACCACCAGGTCCACCGAAGCGTCGGCGAGCGGCATCTGCTCGGCCCGCCCGACCACCGTCACGGTTCGCCGCCGAAGGCTCAACTCCCATGCCTTCTCGAGAGAGCGCGCCAGAGCCCCTCGGTCCGGGTCTACCAGGACTAAGACGCTTTCGGACAGTTCCGCCAGCGCGAATGCGATCGGGCCCGGGCCGCAGCCCAGGTCCACCCAAACGCCCTCACGTGGCCTGCACATCTCGACCACGTCGCGGGCGACGCAGGCGTAGTAGTCGGGCAGTTCCTGCTCAGTCTTCTGCTGCGACACGCACTTCTCCCTAACAAGAGATGCGGGGCTTCACACAGTAACCACTCTGTCCGAGTCCCGCACCAGCTCGTACTGGTCCTTGAGCGTCGAGAGCGGACAGACTTCCGACCCCTCAGAGTTGCGCAGCTTCAGGCATGCTCCGCAGGCGAGAAACTCGCCGCCCGCGTCGAGCACCTTCTGCGCCTGTGCTTTCACGTCGAACTGGGGGTCTTCAATCTGGTCGACCTCCACGCCTCTGCCCGAGAGGAAGACGCGCACCTCGTCTCCCTGCTCCAGGCTGTAAAGCGCCAGGCGCAGCGCGTTGAAGACGGTCTCCGGGTCGGTCTGAGTGATGAT
>CAYQXJ010000001.1:0-375749 GCA_964421565.1 uncultured candidatus Brocadiaceae bacterium | reverse complement strand
ACGCGGTCGAGGTCATGGTCATGACCATCGACTCGTTCAACAAGACGGCGAACGTTCTGCGCCGGAGTACTGACCGGCTCCAGGGCGAGACGCCGATCCACCTCATCCAGGCGGCACGGCCGATCCTGATACTGGACGAGCCGCAGAACATGGAGAGCGAGAAGAGCGTGGCGGCACTGGCGCTGCTCGATCCCCTGTTCGCCCTCCGCTACAGCGCCACGCATCGGAACCCCTACAACCTGGTCTACCGCCTGACGCCGGCGCAGGCCTACCAGGAGGGGCTGGTGAAGAAGATCGAGGTGGCGTCGGTGATGCAGGAGGACGACGAGAACCTGCCCTATGTTCGCATCGACGACATCCGCACGAAGAAGACGCAGGTCTCTGCCCGCGTGGCCGTGCACAAGCTGATGAAGGACGGTACCGTCAAGGAGAAGACGGTTACGGTGAGAGCGGGGGAGGCCCTGGCGAAAAAGGCGAACCGGTCCGACTACGAGCCGTTCCAGGTGGACGAGATCAACCCCGGTGGGCAGTTCGTGCGGTTCGCCAACAACGTGGAGTTGAGTCTCGGCGAGGAGTTGGGCGCCGACAAAGAAGCCATCTTCGACGCGCAGATCCGCCACACCATAGGGGAGCACTTCCAGAAGCAGGCCCGGCTCAAGGAGCACGGCATCAAGGTCATCTCGCTGTTCTTCATCGACCGCGTGGCCAACTACGCCGACGACGACGGCATCATCCGCCGGCTGTTCGACAGAGCCTTCGAAGAGCTGAAGGCCGGGCATCCCGAATGGGAGGATCTGTCCGCTGAGGAGGTGCAGGCGGCCTACTTCGCCGAGCAGCGGCGGCGCAGCGGTGAGGTGGAGTTGCTCGACTCCAAGACCGGCGAAGCCCGGCGCGACGTCGAGGCGTACGAGCTGATCATGAAGGACAAGGAGACACTCCTGAGCTTCCCGGAGAGCGTGGAGGACGAGGACGCGCGCAGGAAGGCGCGCGTCTGCTTCATCTTCTCGCACTCCGCTCTGCGGGAGGGCTGGGACAATCCGAACGTCTTCCAGATATGCACGCTGAATCAGACGGCCTCGGCGATCAAGAAGCGTCAGGAGGTGGGACGCGGCGTGCGCCTGGGCGTTGACCAGGAAGGGAACCGCCTCCAGGATGAGCGGGTGAACATCCTGACCGTGGTGGCCAATGAGAGCTATGCGCGATATGTGCAGAGCCTTCAGGACGAGATCGCCTACGAGTACAGGGAGGCCATCGAGGCGCGTTACGGCAAGCCCATAGGCGACCTGACCGAAGCCGAGAGGCGGAAGGTGGAAGAGGAATACGGCGAGGGCATCCTGCCGCCGAAGCCGCGTCGGGCCGGTCACGGCAGAGCGCACCTGCGCAAGCGGCGCGTTTTGAGCGAAGAGTTCAAGGCACTGTGGGAGAGGATCAAGCACAAGACGCGCTACGCGGTAGAGATCGACACCGACAAGCTGCTCGAAGAGGCCGTTCCGCAGATCGAGAGAGAGACGATCCAGCCGCCGCGCGTCACCATCACCAAGGGTCAGGTGAAGGTGGACGGTGAGGGCGCGTTCGAGGCCCTGCAGACGAGCGCCGCAAAGACGGTCAAGGACCTTGCCGGGCGGTACCCGCTGCCGAATCTGGTGGACGTGATGAGCAGTCTGCTGGAGAACACGACGCCGCCGGTGCGGCTCACACGCCGGACGCTACTGGAGGTGTTCAGGCGGGCCGGCAACAAGCAGGCTGCACTCGACAATCCCCACGAGTGGGCCAGCGTGGCGGTGCGCGTGCTGAAGGACAAGTTGATGGACCAGCTCGTGGACGGAATACGCTATGAGAAGCTGAACGAGTGGTATGAGATGCAGCAGATACTGGACGACGACGTAGTCGAGGTCTTCAGCCGCTACGTTGCTGAGCCCGATGTCGACAGGGACAAGGCAGTGTACGACCTGATCCCGTGCGACTCGGACGTCGAGAAGGAGTTCGTGAAGGGCCTGGAGGCACGTGAGGACGTCAGACTCTACGTGAAGCTGCCCGGCTGGTTCACCGTACCGACACCGGTGGGCGACTACAATCCTGACTGGGCGGTCGTGATGGATGGGTCCGAGGAGGACGGACAGCCCGTGCTTTACTTGGTCTCGGAGACGAAAGGCGAGAACTGGCGCACGGAGCTTCGCCCCTCCGAGCGGCGCAAGATCGAATGCGGCGCCGCACACTTCGGCTCGGCGCAGCTCGGCAAGGACGGCGCACTGGATGAAGTCGACTACAAGGTCGTAACCACAATACAGGACCTTTAGCGTCGCTTCGGTCCGCCCCGGACGGGGGTGCGCTGCAACCCCGGCCACTGACCGGACGCGCTGCGGCGCACGGCCCGCGCCCGACGGGCCCGCAGCCCGCAGCCGACCGGTGCCTTGCCGCCCTTTCGACCGCCCAAACGGGACAGTAGCGCCCATTTCGGACACACCACCGCCCGGCATCGTGTATGCTGCCCCCCACGCCAGACGCACGCCACGGCGACCCGCATGCCGACGCTGAAAGGGGCCCCGTTGCAAAACGAACCCATTCCGTCACATCTGGTTGCTCACATAGGGGTTGCGGCAACGGAGGTCGGGATGCGTTCCGCCCGCCGCCGCGCCCCTACGGCGCCCAGGGCGCAAGAACCCGCCGAAAGGCGTCCAAACGCGCTCTCGGGTCCTTTCCCTGCGCCGTCAGGCGGAACCGGCGCTGAGTGGGGCCGCCCACCCGGATGCTCAGCAGGAAGCGCTGCGGCGGCAGGCAGCCGGCGACGCGCCCGGCCCATTCAACGATGCTCACGCCGCCGCTCTCGAAGGTCTCTGCGCAGCCGATGGCCTCCATGTCAGAGGCGTCCGCGAGGCGGTAAGCGTCGAAGTGGTAGAGGGTGAGGCGCCCGTCGTAAACCCTCATGAGCACGAAGGTTGGGCTGACGACGCGATCGTCTGAACCGAGCCCTCGGGCCAGGCCGCGCACGAAGCACGTCTTGCCCACGCCGAGCGTCCCCTGCAGGCCGACGACGTCGTTCGGCTGGCAGCACGCGGCGAAGGCGGCAGCCAGCTCCTCGGTCTGCTCGGGGGCGTTGGTGACGGCGCAGACGGCTTCGCTCATGGCTTCAGGTGCTCCCAGCCGCCGGGCCGCAGGGGCACGCGGGCGCCATCGGCGAGGACGAGCCACGATGAGGGCTGTTCCGCCACCTCCCCGATGACCGTGACGGCCAGGCCGGCCACGCCGGCCGCCGCCGCCTCGCGGGCCTGCCCTGCCGGCAGACAGAACAGGAGTTCGTAGTCCTCGCCGTCGTCCAGGGCGTGGCGGAGCGGCTCGCCACCCGTGTCCTCTGCGAGCTGCCTGGCCTTGTCGGATATCGGTATAGACTCGGCATTTAGAACGAGTCCGCGGCCACTGGTTTCGGCGAGATGGAGGGCGTCCGTGCTCAGGCCATCGCTGATATCGATGAGGGCGTGGAGGTCGAACCGTTCGGCAAGGGCAAGCGCTACGTCAATGCGCGGCTCGAACGTCAGGTGGCCGCCGAGGATAGAACCCCCCAGTTCGCCGGTCACGCAGACGGCGTCGCCGGGCTGCGCCCCGCCACGCGTCGCCACGCCCTTCGGCCCCGCCACTCCGAGAACAGTGACGACCACCGCGAGGCGCCCCGCTCCGGACGCTATGTCCCCCCCGATCAGCGGCGCCGACATCTCGTCCGCCGCCTGCCAGATGGCATGCACCAGCGCGCGGCATTGCCCCTCGCGCTGTGCATTGAAGCAGACTGCGGCAAGGGAGCAGAGGGGTCTGGCGGCCATGGCGGCAAGGTCGCTCAGTGACCTCGCAACAGCTTTTCTGCCAATGAGTTGCATTGATGTGCCTGGCTCGAAGTGCACACCCTCGATCACCGTGTCGGTGGTGGCGACCAGGGGCGAGGACGGCGCGTCGAACACTGCTGCGTCGTCGCCTATGCCGAGCCGCAGCCAGTCGGGCCGCCGGCCGGATACCAGATCCTCAAGTTGGCGAACAAGGTCGCGCTCAGCCATCGGCGGCTCCCCGCGCCACCCAGAGCCGCACGACGCTCTCGGCAGCGCGCTCCAGCAGTGTCTCGCCCTTCCGCAGGGCTTCTTCCAGCGTCATCGGCTGATCGGCGATACAGAAAGCTGCGCTCATGCCCCGGGCGTGCAGTTGCTCGTAACCGGCGCCGAGGCTTCCTGCGAGGACCACGGCGGGCACGCCCTGCTGGCGGGCGGCGGCGATGACCCCGGCCGTCGCTTTACCGAACGCGCTCTGGCCGTCGAACCGACCCTCGGCAGTGATGACAAGGTCGGCCCCGCGCAACTCCTTCCGCAGCCCGACGGCGCGGATCACGGTCTCCACGCCGCTGGCAAGCTGGGCATCGAGGAAAGCCACAAGCCCCGCGCCGAGCCCACCCGCTGCGCCGGCGCCGGGCATATGCGCCACGTCGCGCCCCAGCTTCCGCCGCACAATTTCGGCAAGGTTGACCAGCCCCTGTTCGAGCTGCTGGACCTGTTCGGGCGTTGCGCCCTTCTGGGGCGCGTAGACGCGTGCTGCGCCGTGCGGTCCGGTGAGAGGATTATCGACGTCACAGGCGACGGTTACATGGCAATGAGCCAATCGACGGTCCAGAGCGGATAGATCGATGTCTGCGATGTCCTGCAAACGTCCGCCCCGGCAGTCGGTGATCTCCTCCCCCTGGCCGTCCAGGAACCTCGCGCCGAGGGCGAGAGCCATGCCGGCCCCTCCGTCGACCGTCGCGCTGCCTCCGATGCCCACAATGATCTGTTGCGCGCCGGCGTCGAGGGCGGCCGTGATCAGTTCGCCGGTACCGCGCGTGGTGGTACGCATGGGGTTTCGCTCGTGGGGTTTCAGCCGCTCCAGGCCACTCGCCTGCGCCATCTCGATGACTGCCGTGCGGCCATCGCCACACAGCCCCCAGGTAGCCTGGACCGCCCGCCCCAAAGGGTCGGCTACCCGTGCCGCGCGCAGCTCGCCGCCAGTGGCCGCAACCATCGCCTGTGCGGTCCCCTCTCCGCCGTCCGCCACGGGCACCCGGACAGCCTGCACACCCGCATGGGCGGCCCTCGCCCCGCGCTCTATGGCGGCGGCCGCCCGGGGGGCGCTCAGGCATTCTTTCAGGGAGTCGGGCGCGATGATCAGCTTCATGGGATCGGACACTCCGGCGTTGGGAACAGCATTCTACCCCACGTGCGCTCGCTCTTCACATACCCGAGCATCGCTTGACCTCAAGGGCCAGAATCGCCAATATACCATCACCCCCAACGAGAGGGAGGACGGCCATGCTGCACGTGTTCTTGTGGACGGTGGAGTCGACGTTCTTGGTCGTCGCGATCGTGGTCTGTGCCGCGGCGATCGCGATTCTCCTGATGGGCAGGCGGCCAGAGCCGAAACGAGTTGACGAGGGCGATGCGGAGGAGGTCGCCGACACCGAGGAATCGGACGCAAGCGTGGACACGGAGGAGTAGTACATAAGACGTTGTATGACAACGCCGTATGACCTTAGGCGGTCGCGAACCCAGCGCAGCCGTGCCTGTTCCGCTCAGCCGATTCTGGGGCCGGCCTACGTGAAGACGACCCCGGCGTAACCGACTATGTAGGAGCCTCCGCCCATGGGAGAGTCGGCGCTGGTGGCGCGGCTGACCAGTCGACCTTCCGTGCCGCCCCGGGCACGAACAGACTCCATCATGGCCACAGCGGGCAGCACGCCGCACATGGTAATCCCCTCGCCCCGGACTGCGAGGTAAAGTCCATCGGGATCGAGCTTCTGCATCTGCTCAATCGCCCGGCGGTCATTGCGATTGACGATATCAAGTGCCTGCGGTCCGCTTTCGTGTGACATATCGCTGCTGGCGACGACGAGTGCATCCTCGGCGTCACAGGCCTGCATGGCGTCGACACAGGCCCGGCCGAACTCCTTCAGGGTCTGACGCCCCGCCCTGGCGGTGACACAGACAACCGCAAGCCGGACATTCGGGTTCAGGTACTGCAGGAACGGCACGATAACCTCGCCAGAGTGTTCCGGCTTGTGGGGCCGGTCGTCAGATGTCACCATGTGGAGTGCGCCCAGAGCGTCCACCAGGTCCGCGTGCATGGGTGCCTCCCCAAGCGGTGTGCGCCATGCTCCGCCGGTCCAGAGAGCCAGTGGCGGCTGTTGGAAGGAATGGCTCGGCGTCAGCAAGATTACCGTATCCGGCACTACCACGGAGCCCAGGGTCTGCCCGGCCACGGGGCCGCTGAATACGTAGCCCGCATGCGGGCAGAGCACCCCCAGCGCACGTTGCACGTCTTCGGCGCCCCTCACGTACGCGTCGATCTTCGCCCGCAATGCATCGGGATCCGCCGGATAGAACTGTCCGCTGACTGCAGGTTCGCGCACCATGCTGCTGGCCTCCCTCCGCCCCGTTGCCACTAAGCCGGGAACATGTCCACTACCTGCCCTGCCCTCTCCAGCGCCCGGACAGCACGCGGCAGCATCTTCAATGGCAGCACATCGCGCCGGAACTCGACCGATTCGGGCTCGCCGATCCAGAAGTTCAGCACGATCTCCGGTTGCCGCTTTGTGCCGAGCAGCACGGCCACAGTACAGTAAGGGTTGCGCGGCTCGATGTACTGCACGCCCAGCTCGTCCAGGCGGGCACGCATGTGTTCTATTTTCTCGGCGATGTCGTCATCCATTGCTCCGGGCCTCTCGCGGCGACCTGGACCTATGTCCGGCAACGACCGCGCGCGCCTCCACTCGGTCGGGCGGGGCAAGCTATGCCGGACCGTTCCCCAGCCCGGGCGGACGGTGGCCGGGCACCCGGCGACGGCTGACAGGCGGACCGAGTATCTCAGACCACACAACCGCTTGCCTCAGACCGAACTTCTTGAGCGCCGCTGGGGCAACTGCAGCTTCGGCAGGCACGCTTTGGTCGGCAGTCTCCGCCGCCGGCTTCGGCACAATGCTCTTGCGGTCCTCACGCGGCCGAGCCCGGCGGGCGCGCCTGGCGCGCGCAATCGTTGCCTGCCTTGCGCTGACTGAAGTGGCCGGCTCGGCCTCACCAGCGGCCTCCCACAGAGGTTGCGGGCGCTTTCGCTCGCGCACCGGTTCGGCCGCCTGCCGTCCGGGGCGATCCTCCGGCGGCTCCGCCGCCGGCTTACCATGGGCCGCCTCCAATCCCCGGAGGAACTCCTGTACTTCCTCAGGCGAAGCCTCGAAGTCGCCCCCTGCACGACCCTTTGCGCGTTGCTGTGCCTGACCGGCCGCTTCCAGCGCCTTCTTCAAGCCGCCCAGAATGAAGAACAGAACCACGATAAGCGGAACAACGGCTTCCAGCAAACCATCCATCAGCGGCCTCCGGATCCATGCTTTGGCGAACGCCGGTCGTCAAACAAATCGGCCGACATTCACATCATTGCATTGTAACATCAGCGGAATCGTGTCTTCCACAGCGGCGCTCAGGTGCGTCAGCACCCGCGCTTTCACCTCACCCGATATGCCACCCATGACCTTCCCGAACCACGAGGGCCCTCCGCTGTGCCCCCGCCGCAGAAGCGAGCCCGATGCAAGAGCTTGCAGGATGTAAGGCACTTCCTGGTCGCGCACGCTGGCAAAGACAGGCACGGCAGACCGCACACGGGCAAGCGATAGGTACCATGCCGCCAGGTAGCTCTCGCTTGGGTTTCCGGTGCGCAACGCCTCAATGAGGGCCTGAGCACCCTCGGGTTCGTTGTCCATTGCCCTCATGCCATGCAGGGCGAAGCGGCCACCGGCGTCGTCCATCTCGTCGGCAGCGCTCCAGTCGAGGTCCGCTGTCTCAGCGCCGGCCCCGCGCAGGGCCAGCCCCATCAGTGCGCACGCTTCCTCTCTCAGGTCCGATTCGCACAGGTGCTCGCGCAGCGCGCGCGCCACCTCGGGCTGCTGGGCCGCGATCATCAGACGCTGCGTCAGCGCCATGCGGGCATCGGTACGCCCACCGGACAGTGACCGGCCCAACAAGGGAACGGCCTGCCCGCTGCCAGCGCTCAGCAGTATCACAGCGCACTGCCCCACCAGCTCTCGAGCGCCCCGCTTATCGGCCAACGCAGCACACAGATGCTCCATACGCTCCAACTGCTGATCAGGGCCTTCCAGCTCGCTCAGAGCTCGCAGCGCTGCGAGCGCCGCCCAGTCGTCAGCCCCGTCAGCCGCATCGCGCAGTGCAGTCCTTGCCTCCGCATCGTCGAACGACGCCACGGCCCATTGCGCCTGCGTCCAAGCCAGTTGCCGAAGCCGCGTGATGCGCGCCAGCACGCCGCACGCGAGCGCATCCTCGCCCCAGTCGAGTCGGGGCCCCGTCTTCACCGCCTCAGCCCATTGTCGCAAACGGTTGGTGTGCTCTTGCTGCCCTATCAGCCGGAGCGCAGCGCTCGCGTGCGCCACACACTCAAGTGCCGATGTCTGACTGCGGCCGACACCGTTCAGGATGGCCTTGGCCTGCGTGGTATCGACCCTCCCGCCCCCCCCCTTTATGCCCTCGGCCTGTTCGTCGGTCAGGCCCGATTGCTCCGCCCACTGCTCCGCAGTCTCTTCGTCGAGGGCTCGCCGCAGAGAGTAGCATTCGTCCTCGGAGTCCCAGGTCAGGCTGTATGCCTGGCGCGCGACCACTCCCCGCCATTCGAGCACGCCATCGACCCACTGGGCTATGCTGGCCCCAATCTCGGTCTCCCTTACTCTATCGGCCGTCTGTGCAGCATCCTCCTGCACCAGGACGGAGACCTGCAGGTCCTGCTCAACACGTTCCAGCGCTCGCAATGTCTGCCGCACTGGCAGCAGACCCACGCGCTGCGCGCAGTCGCGTATCGCCGTGCAGGCATGTTGCCTGACACCCGTGTCCTCGTCCCGCAGCGCCTTCAGGAAGTAGCTGAAAAGCTCCATGCCTGCCGTGCGGACACCGGAGAAACTGACGCTCGCTGCCATCTGACCCCTCTTGCCACGACCGCCGGGGTTCTGGGCGAGCGCTTCTGCGGCGCGGCGCCGCACCATCGGGTCAGGGTGACCCGTGAGCACGTCGACCAGCAGGCCAGCGTCTCGCGTGTAGGAGAGTGCGTCGGCGGCGCGACTGCGGACGGCGGAGTCCGGATCGCGCAACGCCTCGCGCATGGGAGGGGACTGGCCAATGTCCTTAAGGCTCGACAGTTCGGATACGGCATGCACCCGGTCGGAGGAGTCGCCTTCCCGTATCGCATCCTCCAGCATGAGGATTACCTGGTTCAGGCTTTCTTCAGCGCCAGCCATGTGCGCAAGCTGACGCACTCCCGCCTCCAATCCGATGTTGCCCGCCTCCCACGTGGGCAATGCGCGCTCGCCGGCCATCTGGTCGCTTAGTTCGTCTGCGAGCCAGCCGAGCCGGGATTCGGTGCGCATCCGGCGCAGCATCTCGCCGGCACGGCGAGCGACTTCGAAATCCCTGTCGTCCGAGGCGTCCTCCAGCACCGGAACGGCCTCTTCGTGGTCAAAGCGATCGAGCATGAGCACGGCCTGGCGGCGCACCTCGGGCAGATTGTGGTGCACGGCACGCTCGAGTTGTTCCAGGAACGAGCTTGAGCCCGCCCCGAGCAGGGCGGCCAGCATGTCTAGGACGGTCGAGGCGACGGAGTAGCTCGGATCGTCCAGGCAGCCGCTCAGAAGCTCCGCAGCACGATCGCTGCCCACAGCGGCAAGGCAGAGCACCACCTCCTGGCGCACCTCGGGGTCTTCGTCCCGGCTCATCGCCTCCAGCGTCGGAAGCACCTCGTCGGAGTCGGCGAATGCAAGGCCCTGGGCGATCTGCGCCCGAACGGACTTGTCATCGTTCTCGACCACGGAACGGGCGAGCGCGCTCTTCGGGTCGCTCAACTCCGATAGCACCTCGCAGCGCAGTGCGTGGTTCGGCGTGCCGACGACGAGACCGAACACGACGGCGGCGGAGCGCCGCACTATCGTGGCGTCGTCCACAAGCGCCTGAGCCAGGTATTCCACGGCGGCCGGGTCAACGAAGTTCTCAACTGCGTCGGTGGCCCGACGCCGCACTACCGGGTCGAGAGACTTGAAGCACAGCTCGAGCAGTTCCATGGCCTGCCCGTCTTCGGCCGCGTCGGACAGTAGTTCGGCCCCGAGCCGGGCGACCTGGTCGCTGCCGCTGCTGACAGCCGCCCGGACCAGAGCCCCTCGGGCCCGGCCCGCCGCGCTGGCGGCCAGTTCCAGCACCGCGCGCGCGTGTTGCGTGTCGGGCGCCTGCGAGAGCACAGCAGTAGCGGCCTCGTCCGGATCATCCGCAGCGCTCACCCGCTGGATAGCCTCACGGGCGAACGCGGCACGCTGCTGTTCGGTGTCTTGCCGTCGGGCTGCCATCATGCGCCCCCGCTAACTGCTTGACTGGCCTTCCTGCGGCTGCCCGCCGATGGAGCGGCGCATATCGGTATCGGCCTGGACGTTCCTCAGGGAGTAGTAATCCATGATGCCGAGGTTGCCTTCGCGGAACGCCTGCGAAATGGCCTTCGGCACTTCGGCCTCGGCCAGCACCACTTTCGCGCGGTTCTCAGCCACGAGTGCTTGCATCTCCTGCTCACGGGCCACGGCCATTGCGCGGCGCCGCTCCGCCAGTGCCTGGGCGACGCGCTTGTCCGCCTCGGCCTGGTCGGCCTGCAGCTTGGCGCCGATATTCTCGCCGACGTCCACATCTGCGATGTCGATGGACAGTATCTCGAATGCCGTCCCGGCGTCGAGCCCCTTGTCAAGCACCCGCCGGCTGATGATATCGGGGTTCTCCAGCACGACCTTGTAACTCTCTGAAGAACCAATGGTTGTGACGATCCCCTCGCCGACGCGCGCGATGATGGTCTCTTCCTTGGCGCCGCCGACCAGCCGCTCCAGGTTGGCGCGTACGGTAACGCGGGCCTTCGCCTTCACCTGGATGCCGTCTTTGGCCACGGCGGCAACGGTGTCGCGGCCCTTTGTGGGATCGGGGCAGTCGATCACCTTCGGATTCACGCTGGTCTGCACGGCCTCCAGCACGTCACGGCCGGCCAGGTCGATGGCGCACGCCTGGTTGAAGGTCAGGGCGATATTGGCCTTGCTGGCGGCGATCAGCGCGCGCACCACGTTCGGCACGTTGCCCCGTGCCAGGTAGTGCGTCTCCAGTTCAACCGTCTTTATCGGCAGGCCGGCCTTGATGGCCATGATGCGGCTGTCCACGATCACCGACGGGCGAACACCCCGCAGGCGCATGCCGATGAGCTCGAATATGCCGACGTGTGCCCCCGCCAGCAGCGCCTTGATGTACAGCATGCCGTAGCTGAAGGCGAACATCAGGAAAGCAAGAAAGACGATGACGGCGACGATCAAGACGATGACCGCGCCCGGATTCATCTGTGCTACTACTGGCAACATGCCTGGCTCCTATCGCTGAAGACCTCAGATTCACTCCACGACGGCCCGCGACCGTCGTCATAGTCTATGCGCGCGCAACCACTATCCGATTACCGGACACTTCTATGACACGTATCCGCGTCCCCTTCTCCAGCATTTCACCGCGCGTCACCACGTCGTAGCGCTGCTCGTTCAGCCGCGCTATGCCGCTCGGGCGCAGGGCGCTCAGGGTGATGCCTTCCGCACCGACCAGATCGCTGCCGAGCGCCGAGGGGCGGAAATCCTTCTCGTCGCCCGTGATGGCGAAGTAGCGGGCGAGCACGTTCTTCCAAACCGTGAAGAAAACGGGTATGAACGCGATGGTGCACATGACGAGCACGGCGCCCGTGGTGGAATGCCCCCGCACAAAGGCGAAAACGATGCTACCGGCAACGGCCAGAAAACCGATGGTGCCGATGATCGCGCCCGGCAGGAACAGCTCCACGAACATCGCCACCAGGCCGCAGATGAACACGCCGATGATGATCGTCAGGTCGCCCAATCCTGTTCTCCCCAACTGGTAGAGGTCACATTCGCCGGCACCGTTCGACGACGACGCGGTTGCCGTGGACCTGCGCGATGCGCACGGTCTCGCCCTTTTCCACGAACTCCCCCTCCGTCACAACGTCCAGCAGCATCTCGCCAAACTCGGCCCTTCCCGCCGGCCGCAGCGCGGTCAGGGCCGTGCCCACCTCGCCGACCATACGTTGCAGGCCGGGGGTCCGGCGCTCCTGCATCTCGCCGACGCTCGCGTCCGCCAGACTGTAGACGTTCATAATCCGCCGGAAACCCGGCATCGAGGGCATCAGGCGCACCATCAGCCCAATGCCGACCGCTGCCCCCGCCAGCGAACCAACGACCTTGAGCAGGTTGTACTGGAAGGCTTCCACCTCCAGCGGCGTTCTGGGCAGATCGAACTCCTGGAACGCCAGAACCAGTGCCACGAACATAAGCACAATGCCGGACACCCCCGCAATGCCGAACCCGGGGATGATGAAGATCTCGACCATCAGCAGCGCGAGTCCCAGGACGAAAAGCAGCACCTCAAAGATGTGGGCATAGTTTAGACTGAACTTGATGAAGAAGAAAGCCGCGAAGCATATGACCCCCAGCAGGCCAGGCAAGCCAAGGCCCGGCTGGGTCAGCTCGAGGAAGACGAGCACGAAACCACCGACGATCAGCAGGGGGCTAAGGGCGTCGAGGAAGTTCAGCAGCTTCTCCGCGCCGGTCAGGTAGATGCGCTCCACGCTTTCGGGCCTCAGCCCAAGCGTATCGTACAGCTCCTGCGGGCTGCGCATTGCTTTGCGGGCAAACCCCAGCTCCACCGCCCGCTGTCCGCTCATGGTGAGCAGCTCATTGCTGGCCACGACCAGCTCCTTGTTCAGCACCTTTTCGCGCTGCTCGGGCGACCACGTTGAGAACTCGACCCCGGTCACGTACGACCAGGACCCTTCGGGATCATCGACGGTTTGCACCTGGAAGACCTCGACCTCCTTGGTGACCATCGCCTTCACCAGGGCCTCGGGATAAGCGCGCGCGCGAGCGTAGTTGGCCATCGTCTCGCGGACGACAGTCTGAATCTTCTCGCTCAGTATCTGCCCGCTGATATCGACGGGCGCCACGTCGCCCATCTGCCCGACAGAGGCATCGATGTAGATCGCGTCACAGGCGAGGGCGACCATGGTGCCGCCACTGAGCGCCTGGTTGTGCACGTAGGCGACGATCTGGATGTCCTCGAGGGCGAAGATAAAGTCCGCCAGATCCATCGAATCCTGGATCGTGCCCCCGGGTGTATCGAGCTCGAGGATGAAGGTGGGAACACCTTGCTCGCGGGCCTCGTTGATGTAGCCGCGCACGTTGAGGAAGCCCGCCTTGGTGATCATACCCTCAAGGCGTAAGATATGCGCCTCGGATCCGGCCTCCTGGCCCCGAGCCCCGCGGCAAAGCACGGCAGTCAGCAACAACGTGGCCACGATCACCGTCCCACAAGCGCGGCTCGCCGCTCGGATCATGCCGCCTCCGCCCAGATTTGTGACCCACAGAGCGCTACCATCCGAGGGCGATTATACGGGTGGCAAGGCCACGAGACAAGATGAATGGCCGGCGGCGTCTGACCTCGCTCGCTCACAGCTCAACCAGAACGGCCTCGTTGACGACCTCAAGCTGGTTTATCTTCTCCACCGTCTTCGAATCGGCGAGCGAATCCAGGTTCAGCGCCAGCATGGCCTCGCCCCCCTGCTGAGTGCGACCGAAGCCCATCCGCGCGATGTTGATGCCGGCCAGGCCGAGTATAGCACCTACCTTGCCGATGACTCCGGGCGCATCGGTGCAACGGATGACGAGCAGGTGACCCGCCGGGTCGACCTCGATGTAGAAGTCATCGATTCGCACAACGCGCGGGTACTTGCGCCCGAAGATCGTGCCCGCCACGTCGGTGCGGCCGCGGTCGGTGTTTAGCACCAGCGATATCAGGTCGGTGAAGCCGGCCTCCAGCCCCACGGTCGAAGAGCTGGTGATGCGCACGCCGCGTTCTTCGGCTATGTGAGGCGCACTCACCACGTTGATCTCGCTGCCGAACAGCGGGCGGACAACGCCCATAACGCCGTAGCTCACGACCAAATTGATGTCCCTCTCGGCAACTTCCCCCTTGCACGCGATCTCGACAGACTCCGGATGGCCCCCATTGAGCTGCGCTGCAAGGTGCCCCAGCTTGACGGCCAGTTGGCAATAGGGCTGCAGCGCCTTCATCTCCTCCGGCGGCACGGCGGCAGTGTTCACGGCGTTTCGGAAGTGCTGGCGCAGCAGCGCGTCCACCATCTGTTCGGCCGCATCCGTGGCCACCGCCAGCTGAGCCTCGCCGGTAGAGGCACCCAGGTGTGGCGTGGCGAGCACCCGATCATGCCGGGCGAACGAGTAATCGGTTGGGGGCTCGGAGGTGTACACGTCGAAGGCCGCGCCCCCAAGGCGCCCCGCCTGGACTGCATCCACTACGGCGTCCATCTCCACCACCCCGCCGCGCGCGCAGTTGATGATGCAGGCCGAAGGCTTCATCAGACCCAGTTGCTCTTTGCCGATCAGGCCTTTGGTCTGGTCGTTCTCCGGCACGTGCAGCGAAATGTAGTCGGCTTGCTCCAGAAGCTCCGCCAGGTGGTCTACGAGGTGCGCACCTACCTTCTCGGCCGTTTCGCGGCTCACGTACGGATCGTAGGCGAGCAAGTCCATCCCGAAGGCCACCGCCCGCTTGGCCACAACCTGGCCGATGCGGCCGAAGCCGACCACCCCGAGAACGGCACCCGCGAGCTGTGAACCCACGAACTTCTTGCGATCCCACCGGCCCTCGCGCATCGATACGTAGGCTGGTCCGATGTTTCGCGCCAGGGCGAGCATCAGGGCAAACGCGTGCTCAGCCGTGCTGGTCGTGTTGCCCCCCGGCGTGTTCATCACGACTACGCCCTTACGCGAGGCCGCGTTCAGATCGATGTTGTTGACGCCGACCCCAGCCCGGCAAATGGCCTCAAGGGCGTCGGCAGCCTCCAGCACGCGCTCTGTGATCTGAACGCCCGACCGGCAAATGACGCCGTGCTTACCCTTGATGGCTTGAGCCAATCCATCCTCCGACAACCCCGGTTCGTCCACTACCCTCAAACCGGCTTCCTCGAGTATGCGCGTACACTCCTGCGGCAGCACGTCGGCTATCAGCACCGTCTTCATCTTCTTGGGCTCCGAAGATTCGGAGGATGGGTGTCATCAGGAACGGCGGATTATAGGAGAGGCCACCCGAAGTGTCAACGCAACTGACGCGCCATCACTCAGCAGTCAGATCTGTGAACATGGCCGTTAGCTCCGCCATCCGCCTCTGGAGCAGGGCGGGGGATCGGGCCTCAAGGGCGAGCCGAGCAATGGGTTCGGTGCCAGACGGACGGACGCAGAACCACCAATCTTCGTAGTCCACGCGCACACCATCGCAATCCGCCACCTTGTCCGGGGCGCAGTTGCGCGCGACTCGACCGCCCCGCTCGCACGTGATCTCGTCGCCCTGCCCGTGCCGCTCCAGCGCCCGTTCAGCGACGGTTCGGCACACTTCGAGCGCGTGCTGCTTGTCATCGAACTTAAAGGACGGCTCGCGACGGGGACGATACCAGGGCCCTGCGAACGAACCCACAAGCTCCGCCAGGCGTCCGTCCGCAACCATGTGCAGCAGGTGCAGCGTGGTGATCAGCGAACTGTCGCAATGGTAGAAGTCGTGGTAGTAGTAGTGTCCCGCATCCTCGCCTGCGAAGACCATCTCGGGGGTGGCCCGCAGCACGGTCTTGATCTTGCTATGCCCGACCGGCACCATGACGGGCTCAACATCGATCTGCGTGAAGTAGTCAAGCACCTTGCGGCTCGTGGTCTGCCCCACGCCGAATACCGAACCGGGCTCTCGCTCGAGCAGGCGCAGTGCAATACAGGCCGTCATCTCGCTGCCGTCCACAACATGTCCATCCTCTGTGACGACTACGACGCGGTCGGCGTCTCCGTCGTACGAGAAGCCCAAGCACGCGCTACGTTCGGCAACCTGTTCGATCAACGGTAGCAGATTCTCCCGCCTGGAAGGGTCGGGATGGTGCGCCGGAAAGTGCCCATCGGGGCGGCAGTTCATCCTCCAGGGCTCAACACCGAGCCGCGCCTGCAGCAGATCCCACAGCATGCCGCCCACGCCGTTGCCGGCGTCCACGATGGCACTCAGTCCACTGGTATCCGGTGCACCGACCAAATCCAGGGCGAAGTCAACGTACGCTTCGCAGAGCGCGACGTCGGCCTCCGGCGCATTGCAGGCGGGATCAGCTTCGACATCGAGCTCCCCCATCAGCCTGACGATCTCGCAGAGCCCCGTGCTCCCCGTCACAGGCTCTGCAGCGCCCCGGACGACCTTCAAGCCATTGTACTCAGGGGGGTTATGACTGGCAGTGACCATGAGCCCGAGATCGACCGACGGCTCGGAGCCCGCTGCGAAGTACACGAACTCCGTCGGGCACATGCCCAGAACGCCGACCTGAACGCCTTCGTGCCGCAGCCCTGCGGTCAGCGAACCGGCCAGCTCCGGGGAGCTAAGCCGGGCATCCCAACCGAGAGCTGCCCTCTCGCAGTCGATGACGCGGGGTAGCGCTCTGCCGAACATGTAAGCGAACCAGCCGTCGAGTTGATCGGGGTAAGTTCCGCGGATGTCGTAAGATTTGACCACGCCGAGGTCAACACGCGACATGCGACGCCCCCCATGTAGGCAGTGGGTCTGGCCCGAACAGTGACGCCAGCATAGCGCGCCGCCGGCGCCGGGTCAATCACGCATGCGACTTTGGCCTTCGCGTGCCGGAACGCTACAATCCACTGCCATGGACGGCGAACGGCGCAGATCGGGGCTCGGGCGTGCAGCGCATGCAGCGCGGAGCCGCCTCAGGCTGCTGCGCGCGGTGTGGCAGCATCCCCATACTCCCTGGTGCGCAAGGGCTGTCGCCGCTCTGACGGTGGCGTATGCAATCTCGCCGATTGACCTGATACCCGACTTTCTGCCGCTGATAGGCTACCTGGATGACCTGCTCATCGTGCCGGCGGGGTTCTGGCTGGCCGGCAGGCTGGTGCCGAAATGGGTGTGGCAGGAGTGTCGTGACTCTATCGCTGACGAGGAAGCCGACGCCGCTTCGGCGGGCTGAGTCAGGCAGTTCGGCCTCAGAGGTCCGCGTCGAACAGCCGGCCCAGTTTCACGGCAGCTTCTTCTATCTGCTGCTGGCCCAGGTGTGGGTCCTGCACCTCGACCCGGATGCCCGTCCCTCGACGCTCGAAGAGCAAGGCTTCGCCCTCCGCGTTGCGCCGCACGCCCAGCAGTTTGAGCTCCTTGCGGCGGGCGAGGTATAGGGCAAGCACGAACCGGAACGCCCGCTTGTCCGCGTCCTCGGCATGCGCCAGCCGATCGAAGAACTCGACCATCAGGTCGGTGTCGAGCACACGGCGCGCGCTCGCCTGGGGCCGGCGTGTGCGCCAATGGCAGAACCATCCGCCAGCCTCATTGCAGCGCTGCCAGCAGGCTGTGCAGTAATCCATGCGTTCGAACCCGTCATCGGCTTCCCGGAGTGCGGAGAACAGTCCCTGACCGGCAGAGAACTCCACTCCACAGTCACAGCATGCAGCGTTGCTGCTTCCGATCCGGTAGCCCTCGGATAGTGACAACTCAGCCCTCCAGATGCGCTGAGACGAGGCGCGAAGTCTCGTGGCGGCCTTGCTCGACCTGACGCAGAAGCCTGTCCATCTCCGCGCGCGTTTCGGCCGCCAGCGAGTCGTCCTGCAGGAACTTCAGGTTGATCTCCACGTTCAGCGCTGCCGATGCGCAGGCCCCCTCAGCCAGGATGGCGCTCACTCCGGCGTCGGTAATCAGGTTGGGGTTGCCGATACGGGCGATGCGCTGCGCGGCGACCGCAACTGGCGCGCAGTGACGCATTATCCGCAGGGGCACATCCATCGCGCCGCGCAGAGCGCGGTCGATGGCCTCGTCCCGGGCAGACTTCTGCTCTTCTGTCTCCTTCGGCATACTATAGGCGGCGTTGACAGCCCTGTACGCCTCCACATCCTGGTCTAACAGGTCGATCAGGGCTTCATGCACCTCGCCGAGGTCGGAGAGCATCTGCTGCACTTCGTCCTCGACATCGGCGTACTTCTTACGCCCGACGGTGAAGTTGGCCACCATCTCGCACATGGATGCTGCCAGCGCTCCGGCCAGGGCGCTTACGCTGCCGCCTCCCGGGGCCGGTTTCTTCGCCGCCGCGTCGCGCAGGTAGGTCTCCAAGCTCTGTTGCCGATACACGGGCCTACTCCCTTATTTCCACATGGGCACCGGTAACCAGAAAGTCGTAGAGCTCCATCACGTCCTCGTTGCGCATGCGCAGGCAGCCGTTGGAACACTCGGTGCCGATGCCCGCCTCGTCGTTCGTGCCGTGGATGCCGAACCCGGCGGCGCCCGGCTCGTCGCTGAACCCGATCCATCGCTCGCCGAGCAGGTGCTCTTCCTCCCCGTACTCCACTATGCCCCCGTCCGGCTTATACCAGCGAGGGCGAATCAGCATGTTGTCCACGGTGAACTCCCGCGCCGGCGTCCTGCCATCCTTGCCGACGCCGATGGGATACTCCTTTACGTACACCCCGTCCATCAGCAGGGCCAGCGCGAAGCGGCTCTTCCACGCAACAATGCTCGGCGGGCCGGGGATGACCTTGAGCTTCTGGCCCACCTGAATACGCTTCGGGTCGACGCGGTTGAGGCGGGCGATCATGCGCCAGCTTACGCCGTAATGCTGGCCTATCCGCGTCAGTGTCTCCCCGGGCGCCACCTCGTGCAGGATCGCACCGTCCATCACCCGCGAATCGAACACGAGCTTCTCGCTGATGCGATCGAGCGCCAGTCTCAGTTTCCGCGCCCTCTCGCCCGTCGCCTCGATATAGAGTGGGGTGAGTGCCCGGCGCGCAGCAACCAGGTCGCCCTGCTCGATCAGTGCCATCGCGTCTGCCAGCGCCGCCCCGGGGACGGGCTCGGTCGGCGCAGGCTCAGGTTGCGCAGACAGCGGCTCGGGCACGGACGTGGGCTTTGCCTGCAGGGCGTCGCCCGGGCGACTGGTGACGGCTTGCTCCGGCGGCGACAGCTTGCTTGCGACGGGGGATTGACCGGGTGTGGCGCTCTGCCGGCGGTCGGGCAGAACACCCTCGTGTTCGCCGGAGAGTGTCGCCGCCTCGAGGCGGCCCGCCGACGCAGTGCCTGCGCCGGTGGCTGGCTCGTCCACGCTCGCGGAACCGGTCTGCTGCGTCTTTGATATGACGATGCCAACAACCGCCGCCAGCAACAGCAACGCAAAGGCTTTCTTCATGGCACGTCCGCCCCGCTGAGCATGATCTTCCCTGCAGTATTCCTACCATACTCAACGGCGGAAGTCGGATTCAAGACGGACGGCGAACTGGTTTGGGGTGGCCGGCATCAGGGCGATGGTCGGCCCTCAGGTTTCGGCGCTCTCGCGCTTTGCTCCACCCCACATGGCGCGAGCCAGGCGCACAAAGAGACCGATCAGCCCGGTCAGCAGGCAGAGCGCGCCGAGAGCTATGAGTATGTGGGCCACGATCATGCCTGGCTCCCCTGCTCGGGATCACGCGCTGCCCGGCGGCCGCCCTGGCGGTTGCTTGCCCGTTCGGCGGGTGACGGCGCGGATATGAACTCCCCGGCCAGCGTGACGCGGTTGCCGCCTTCGTCCTTCGACTCGTAGACGGCGTTGTCCGCCGCTGTGATCACGTTCTCCATCGTCTCGCCGTTTACGGGGAACGCAGCGACGCCGACACTGGCGCGCACGAAATCCACAATCCTACCCTCGGCGAGCTCGAGCCGGTAGTTCTCCACCACGTCCCGTAAGCGCTCGGCCAGGACGTAAGCCTCGCGTCGGTCGGTCTGGGGTAGTATGGCGAGGAACTCGTCTCCGCCGATGCGGCCGAATACGTCGCAAGAGCGCACCTGCCGGGCCATTGCGGTGGCCAGTTCCTCCAAAACGACGTTGCCCACCTGGTGGCCGAACCGGTCGTTGACCTCCTTGAAACCGTCCAGATCGAGGTAAAGCACCGCTGTCAGGCCACCGTGTCTGCGCGTGCGCTCCGCCTCCTCCGAAAGGCGCAGATCGAGATAACGGTAGTTGAATACCTGAGTTACCTCGTCTAAATAGCTCTTGCGGCGCAGGCGCTCCTTCACGCTGTCGGACAGGCAGTATTGCGAGTAGAAGACATAGGCGGTCACAACCAGCGACCACATGAGCACCGCTGGGAAAAAATAGCGCACAAGCACCGGCAGGGCCAGCCACTGCGGGATGACAAACATCAGCACGAGGATTATGAAGAAGCAGAGACAGATGGAGCCTATGAAGATGTATCGGAGCCTCAGCTCGATGCTTTCGATCGCCTCGTCGGTGAGATCCTGCCGTTCGGCGCGGTTGTTCACCCTTCCCCTCCCCTCAACTGGCGTTAGGGGCTGTTGCAGAACCCCGTTCGTGACGAGGCCGAGCGAGAAGCCCGAGGGCAAGGCGGCCGCAGTAGATCCGGGTTCTGCAATAGCCCCTTAGACTGTAATCGCTGGCAGCGGCCGGTGCAAGGGGGCGTTGGCTCGCGAGGCGGCCTACGGAGAGGCGAGCCACTTCATATGGTGGACCGGCCAGAACACGCAGACGGCCCGGCCGATGATGTTCTGCTCCGGTATGCCAGGGCGCTCCCAGCGGCGGCTGTCACTGCTGGCGGGGCTGTTGTCGCCGAGAACGAAGTACTCCTGCGGCCCAAGCTGATAGGAGTAACCCTCGCCGTGCATTTCATCGTGGGTATAGTGGATATCGCGCTCGATGACGATGCGCTGCCAAAGGAGACGGGCGTTGCGTGCTCCGAAGCGGATGCTTCGGCGTGTCGATGGTTCGCCCTCGTACTCATAGCGCAGCACCTCGCGGCCCGCGATGCTCGCCACAGCCCGGTCGTCGTAGTTCTCCAGACCTATCCAGGTGCCCTCTTTGCTCAGCCACGGCGGCAGGGCCACCTGCCGAACGGGCACGCCCTGCTCGGTCAGCACGGCATGGGGGTTCGGGCCAGCGGACAGGCTAAGCACCAGCCCTCGGCCGGCGTCTTCGATCGCCAGCATCACCGCGGCGCCCGGCTCGCCATCCAGCAGGCGCACCCGGGCGCGGATGCGGCAATCGCCCCCACGGTTGCGGCCGGTGGAATCGATGCCCCCGCCCCGCCGGAAGCTGACGCCGTCGTAGGGATAGAAGTCCGTTACCGGCCGGGCGAACTCGGCCATCAGCGGCTTGCCCGCCCCTCGGGCGTCCACCTCCAGCACCCCGCCCGGTGGGTCGGGCAACCACTTCTGCTCTGCCCCCGCGAACTCCCACAGGGGCATCACCTCCCTGCGTGGCATGAAGCGACTATCGAATACGTGGAACCAGAGATCCCGCTGCACGTGCGCCGGTTTGCGCCGTATGCTCCCGTTCACGTAGACGTCCCCATTGCGCAGCGACACGCGTTCGCCCGGCAGGCCGACGACGCGTTTGATGTAGTTCTTGGCCTCTATCTCCAGCTCGCGGGCGCCGCAGTCCGGACAGCGGGCTCCGTTCAAGTCCTCAACCTCGCCCCGCCAGTCGCATATGGTGCAGCGCGCCGGGTAGCTGGGATATATGAAGACGATCACCTCCCAGCGGCGAGGGTCACGCAGGCGGTAGACGAACTTATTGACGAAGATGCGGGCCGCGTCCCGGGGCACACGGTTCGCCGCTTCTGTGCCGGCCAGGACCTGCCCGCCCTGCGTGCGGGCGCGGTTCCACAGCCAGGGTGGCCAACCGAAGCTCAACGCCCGGCCGTGCTCCTCCATGCGGCCGGCGCCGCTCCATTTGAAGCGGCAGTTAGGGCACTCCACATCGCCGCGGTCGCGCTCCACCTTATCGAGCCCGACGTTGAAGGCCCAGCCGCAGTTCGGGCAGCGGATCTCCTTGTGGTCGCCGATCAGCGTCGGCGCCATGCTTCCGTGGCGGATGCGGAAGGCTTCCACGACCATCTGCCGCATGCAGAGCACCAGAACGATGGCAATGACAATCGACTCCAGATTGTCGCGCAGCGGTGTGCGACGTTCTGGGGGACCGGCTCGGAAGGCGGCACCCTTACTCTCTATGCGCGCTTCGTCGTCAGCCAAGGGCGCTCCTCGCGGGACCGAGTTCAGGTTTCTTCGCCTTCGAGCACGGACAGAAATGCTTCCTGCGGGATGAACACGCTACCAACCGCCTTCATCCGCCTCTTGCCTTCCTTTTGTCGCTCGCGCAGCTTGCGCTTGCGGGTGATGTCGCCACCGTAGCACTTGGCAGTCACATTCTTCCGCATAGCGGGGATGGTCTCCCGCGCGATCACACGACTGCCGATTGCGGCCTGGATTGGGACAGGGAACATGTGTCGCTCGATGCTCTTGCGCAGCAGTTGGGCGATCCGCCGGCCGCGGCGCTCGGCCTCCTCCCGATGGCAGATTATCGAGAGCGCGTCGACGGGCTTCTCGTTGACCAGCATGTCCACTTTCACCAGGTCCCCGGGCCGGTAACCGATCAGCTCGTAGTCCATGGTGCCGTAACCGCGTGTAAGCGACTTCAGCCGGTCGAAGAAATCGTATACCATCTCCGCCAATGGCAGCTCATACTCGAGCATGGCGCGCTGATCGCTGAAGAACTCACTGCGCACCTGGCGGCCACGGCGTTGCTCGGCCAGCTTCATCACGTTGCCGATATACTCGACCGGCAGGATGATGTCCACCTTCACCCACGGTTCGCGCACCTGCTCGACATCGCCCATGTCGGGCATTTCGGCCGGACGGTGTATCCGGCGCACGTCACCTTCTATCGTCTGCACTTCATATGTGACGTTCGGCGCCGTCTGGATGATGGGCACGTCGTTTTCGCGCTCAAGTCGCGCCTGGATGATCTCCATGTGCAGCAAGCCCAGGAACCCGCAACGGAAGCCGAACCCGAGCGCGTCAGACGTCTCCACTTCCCAGTCGAATGAACTGTCATTCAGCGACAGCTTCTCCAGCGCGGAGCGGAGCGTGGGCAGGTCGTCGCTATCCTGCGGGAAGAGCCCGCAGTAGACCATGGGCTTTGGTTCGCGATAGCCCGGCAGGGCGGCGTCCGCCGGGTTATCTGCTTGCGTGATGGTGTCGCCGATGCGAACATCCCGGATGTTCTTGACGCCCGTGGTCACGTAGCCCACCTCGCCGCAACTCAGATCCCCGCACGGGACCATGTTCGGCCGGAAGATGCCCACCTGCATGGCTTCCTCGGTGCGTTCCGAGCCGAGCATGCGTATGGCGTCGCCTTTGCGCAACTCGCCGTCGACCACGCGCACGAAGACCACCACTCCCTGGTATTCATCGTAGAACGAGTCGAAGATCAGGGCCCGCAGCGGCGCTTCGGGTTCGCCCTGCGGCGGCGGCACCCTGTCGACCACAGCCTGCAGCAGTTCCTCCACACCCTCGCCCGTCTTGCCGCTGACGGCGATGATCTGATCGGGGTCGAAGCCGAAGGTCTGCTCCATTTCCACCATCACTTCGATCGGCTGAGCATCGGGCAGGTCGATCTTGGTGACGGCGGGGATGACGGTCAGCCCGTGTTCGAGCGCCTGGTCGAGGTTCGCCACAGTCTGGGCCTCGATGCCCTGGTTGGCGTCCACCAGCAGGATGGCCCCCTCGCAGGCGCGCAAACTGCGGCTGACTTCGTAGCTGAAGTCCACGTGGCCGGGCGTATCGATCAGGTTGAGACGGTACTCCCGCTCGCCCGTCGAGAAGGGCATCGTCACGCAACTGGCCTTTATGGTGATGCCCCGCTCACGTTCGAGTTCCATGTCGTCGAGCATCAGTTCATGGAACTCGCGGTCGCTGACCGTGTGCGTGTACTGCAGGAAGCGGTCGGCGAGCGTGGACTTACCGTGATCGATGTGCGCGACAATACAGAAGTTGCGGATGTCTTCCAGCATGCAGGGGGCCGGGCCGTAATCTGACGGGGGTGCGTGTAAGAGCGATGGAAGCGCGGCATACCACGCTGCCCAGTATGATAGCCGATACCCCCCTCTGCTTCAACGCGGACAGCCCTGAGGCAAGCCCTATGCCCGTCAACTGCTCACGTCGCAGACTCCCCCCTCGCAGAAACGCGCCTCCAGTTCGCGCTCGTGGGCCAGTTCACCCGTCAGCGGCTCAAGCCGGGAGACCATGCGGTTGTACTCGCCCTCCGTGATGGTCTCATACGGGGCTTGTTCGTAGCCGTGCCCGGTCTCTGGCAGGAAGACGACGGCCTTCAACCGGTCCTCGTAGGTCTCCAGGATGCGGGGCAGTTGGCCGGCCTCAGCATCGGGGTCGAACTCTGCGGTAACGCTGACCTGATTGTCGGACCAGTAGCGCTGCATCTGTGCCGCCAGGTCTACTTTCTCGCGCAGCGGCACTTCGGACTTGCCGCGACCGAGGTGCTCGATGTGGATGGGAAAAGCGACCACCATGGTGTTGTCCGCGTAGCGGTCTTCCTCAACCAAGTAACCCGCCTCGCGGCACATCTCGACCAGGGGATGGCCTTCGGTCACGCGCAGGCGGCGGACGTAATAGGGCGCGTGTTCCCAGTGCACGCCCGGGGTCGCACCGGCCAGCAAGCTTACCGTCCCCGAGGGCTTCACGGAGGTCTTCTTGATAGAACGGGGAACGCAAAGCCAGTCGCTGTACTTGCCATCCAGGTGGCCTACGTACTGATAGGCATCATCGCACCAGCGGAAGAAGCAGCGGTAGCCGTGTCGGTTGATGGCCTGCACTATGCCGGTCATGGAGCAGCCGATACGGCGGTTGCGGAGCATGACGGCATTGGTGCGCTTGTCCGCGGTGGGCACAAGGGTCACCGTCTTCGCATACAGGTAGGCGATCTTCAGTGTCTCCTTGTAGTCCGCCAGGCATTCGTGGTGCGCGGGGTAGGTCTCCACCAGACAGCAGAGCTCACGGTCCCAGAGGGTCTGCTCTACGCAAGGGTTGCTCCCCATGGCATTCGCATCGGTCCACGTGGGCTCGTCCTTCAGCCGCCCGTAAGCGCGTGCGTTCTCCAGCCACAGGTAACCCGGCTCGCCGTTGTCGACGGTGCGCTCGGCGGCAGCCGAATAGTCCATGCCGACCTCGGCGAAGATCGAGTTGTTGGACACCCAGCGGTACTTGTCGACGGCGTCGCAGTCCTGCTTCAGGTCCAGGAACTGCTCGTCGTCCGGCTCGCCAAACGCGATCTGGGCCGAGCGTCGTATGCCCCCCGCCACGACGCAGCGGCCGATGATGTTCATGGTGTCCACGATCAGTCGCGCGTCGACCTTCTGACCGATGTAGGCATCGTGCAGGTCTTTCAGTGCCTGAAGCATCTTGCGTAGTGGTTTGGGACCGCTGGCATAACCCCCGAAGCTTTCGAGTTTCGCCCCTCTGGGCCGTATGCGGGAATAGTCCCATTGCGCGGGCAGCGTGGCATCACCAGCATAGGCGTGCAGCAGGCGCTGCAGGGCCTCGGCCCAGCCCTCCCTGCTGTCACCGATGGTATGCTCCCGTTGATCCACTTGCGGCCGGCAAATCGTGAGCTCGCCCTTACCGCGAGTGTCGAAGCCGACACCTACCCCGAGCATGGACATGCGGAGCATAAAGACGAACGGCTCGGAGTAGTCACGCCGGATGTCCTGCGTTGAGACGAACCCGCAGTTGTTCAGGGCCGCCCCACCCCGCTCGTAGACGAACCGCGTCCCCATGATCCAGAGGCCGCGTCCCGGGGGGGTCCACTTGAACTGCCAGAGCCGCTCAAATGCCCTGTGGGCGAAGGCACGGGCCTTGGCATCATCCCACGGCAGCCCGCGCTCCAGGCAGTGCACCCGCTGTACGGTGAACATGCCTTCGATGACGCGACGGCACGTCTGCCACCACTGTTCGCCGTTGCGGCTGTAAGTGCGCTTGTAGGTTACCCATGACAGAGCGCCGAACCCCCACTTCGGCGGCCTGTCGCGCCAATCATCCAGGAACTCGTCCTCGAGCTCGAACGCACCATAGCTGTCCGTGTCAACGATCATAGGCCACCCCCCCTTGCTGGCAGCTCAAAGCCGACTTAACTACCCCGCAGGCTCTGTTGCGTAGATACAAGTGATCTCAGCCCGCCTCTTCCCATCGCAGCGTCATGATCGTGGCCAGCGGCAGGTCGAGTCTGTAAACGCTGCGAAAGCCGTCCAGCCTCTTGCCTCGGATGGTCACCTCGGGCGCAGACGGCGCCCAGTCATGCTCGTTCGTGGACTCCAGCTCTTCAGGATGCAACCACCAGAGCTCGGCCTCTCTCCCGAGCGCGCTGCCGGGCAAACCGGCCCCGACATGACCCCATTATAGCCTTCCCCTGTATGCGATGCAGCCGGTGATTGCCCCCGTATGCTGGCCCCGTCGGCCAGGGCATGGCAGTTGACGCGTGGCCTGGTCCCGGGTAGTTTCTCGAAGCGAGGGCCCTCGCCCTTTGGCCGTCAGGTGCAACGGCGGAGGGGGCGTATCCGAACTGACGCAGATTGACAGGGGCATCGCCCGGATCCTATCCTGCGGCACCGCTGGGCTCAACCCGAAAGGCCGGCCATGGGCACCTACGTTGCTTTCCTCTTAACGGGCCTCGAGGCGGGCTTCGCCAGCGTGCTGCTCGGCATCGGAGGCGGACTCATCATGGTGCCGATGTTTCTGCTGTTGTTCCATCTGCAGGCGCGTGTGGGGATGGCCACCTCCCTGGTTTACATCGCCCCGCTCGCGCTGGCCGGGGCACTGCTTGTCGTGCGGCACAGCGTGGCGCCGCAGTGGCGGCTGGCCGCACTCGCGCCGCCCGACTGAGCGAGAAAGGACCACGCAGAGCGTCGCATGCCCACTGTTCGCCACGACTTGCGCTTTCGCGCAGCCGGTTGGCTCTCGACACGGCTGTTGCGTGCATGCCACGCCACCTGGCATGTGCGCCTGGTCGATCAGACAGGGTGTCTGGATGCCGTTGGTGGGAACGGTGGACCGGTCATGGTGGCATTCTGGCATCGGCACATCCTGAGCATGCTGACGCACTTCGCGGGGCACCGCATCGTAGTGCCTGTAAGCTTGAGCGAAGATGGCGAGTACGTAGCCCACGCCATGGAGCACATGGGCTTCGCGTCGGTGCGGGGATCCACCTCGCGCGGCAGCCTGGCGCTGCTGAAGGGCCTTCTGGAGAAAGTAGCAGAGGGCTACAGCGTGGCCGCCACACCGGACGGACCCCGTGGGCCACTGTTCAGCGTGCAGCCGGGCCTGGCGCTGCTGGCGGAGCGCACCGGCCTGCCCCTCCATCCCATCGGGCTGCACGTGCGCGGAGCCTGGATGGCGAATAGCTGGGACCGCTTCGTCGTGCCGCTGCCCTTTGCGCGGATCGGCATTGTGATCGCGCCCGCGCTGCACAGAGGTGACTACGTGGACCGGAGAGCTTTCTGCCAGATGCTTCGCGCGCGGCTGTTCGCCGCAACCGAAGGCGCGCGGTGCCTGTGCGGATTGCATCAACCTTCGGAAGATGGCCGCACGGCGAGTGCGTAGAACATGCGCGCCACGATCATAGCGCACATCGCTGCGCCACCGCCGAGTATGGCCACCTGCGACGCGGTGTCCCAACCTACCTGCTTCATCACGACGCTGGCCGCCGCAAGCATGAGCATGCTTGAGTACAGCAGCCGAACGCCCGAGCCGCGCACGTAGCGGATAGCCGCACTCCCTAACTGAGCGCCGAGGACAGCAC
Organism: uncultured candidatus Brocadiaceae bacterium; assembly: GCA_964421565.1. Classification (GTDB taxonomy): domain Bacteria; phylum Planctomycetota; class Brocadiia; order SM23-32; family SM23-32; genus CAYQXJ01. Next base: position 347,969 of record CAYQXJ010000001.1, on the reverse strand, counting down.
CCACCATCATGAGCAGAGCCGCGTAGAGTTCCACGCGACCCTTGAGCGCGTAGGTGAAGGCGCCGTAAGCGCCCGAGATCATTACACACACGAGGCTGGTGCCGACGGCAACGTACGTGGGCGTGCCCACCACAAACACAAAGAACGGGACAAGCGCGAATCCGCCTCCGGCGCCCATGATGCCCGCAAGGAAACCGATTGTGACGCCCGCCAAACCAAGGATCCAGAAGGAGACCTCAACCGGACAGCTCTTCAGGTGGACGGTCGGGGGCACCTTCAGGAAATCGTGCCTGTCCAGCATACCTGCCGTGCTGGCCGCCCCGGCCAAGTCGTCGGCCCCGACCGACCGCTGAGCCGCGTTGCGCCTGGCCCAACCAGCTATGTACTCCGCCAGCATGACAACACCGAGACCCGAGAGGAACACGATGTACACCCACCGGATAACACTGTCCGCCATGCCCTGGCTCTCCAGCCACAGCACCACTCGTGCACCCCCTTCCACGCCGGCCACCATGCAGACCCCGATGGGGATGCCAAGCGCTAAGTCCACAGTGCCCATCTTGCGGTGCTTGCCGATCGCCAGGGCGCTCTGTCCGGTGATGTTGGCCAGACCGGTGCCGATAGCAAAGGGCATGGGCAGCCCGAAGATGTTGAGCGCCGGAGTGATGATCCATCCGCCGCCCATTCCGAAGAACCCGGCAAGCACGCCGACGGCGAAACCGATCGTGACCAGGATGGTCAGATCAATACCCACGCCGGAGATGGGCATGTAAATGCCGAACATATCAGCGACCGCAAAAGTTACTCGGAATGCTCCAGTCTCTCAGTGCCCTTGCCCAGCGCTGCAAGCACCTGTTCGATGGCGACTCCGAGCAGAGCCCCGCAAATCCAAAGCACTGCCACCGTCACCAGCGCGTATAACAGACGGTGATCGTTGTAAAGCGTTGCAAGGGAACGGGACAGGCCGCTGAGACCGGAGAGATCGACCTTCTCGCCCGCCTCCGCTGCGGTCGCCCCAAGCAGCGGCAGAGCGCCCGCTGCAGGCACGCGGCATGGCGGGCCGCTCATTCGCCCGGTGGATTCGCTCGTAGGGAAGGTTGGCATCGTGTTGGCAGGCTGCGGCGGGGGTGCCCGCCAGCGGACCTGTGCTCCGGCTTTCTGGATGGGACGGGTTGGCCGCTCGGCGTTCAAGGCGTCGAGCGCGCCGTCAGAGCGCGAGTTTAGCAGGAACCCGCTTCCCGGGCAAAGGTAGGATCAATCGGTACCTGGCGGCGCGGGAGCGGCCGGACATCGGTCGGCGGTGGTGACGGCCGTTATGCGCCCCGTCCTGTCCCGGCGGTGTCTTCCGAAGCTCGGCATATCCGTAAGCTCTGCCAGCTCGAAGACCGGTCCCTCAACGCAGACACGCCGCCCGTCGCAATCGCATTGCCCGCAGACACCAATGCCGCATTTCATGTAACGCTCAAGGCAAACCTGGCAATCCACACTTGAGCCCCGGCAGACATCCTCCACCGCCTTCATCATGAGCTCGGGGCCGCAGGTGTAGACCATGTGCAGCGCATCATCAGCCACCGCCTCCTGCAACCACTGGCTGGGGAAACCTTTGCGTCCGGCCGACCCATCGTCGGTGAAGAACACCTGCTGCGGAAACCTCTCCCTGTATAAAAGCCCGCCGGCCGTCCGGGCTCCCTGCACCACGTGGGCCGCGTTCAGCCGCTCCGCCAGGGGCGCCAGAACCGCCATGCCGCAACCACCGCCGATGAGCGCCACCCGGTCCGACCCCTGATAGCGGTCCAAATGCCAGAAACCCCGCCCGAAAGGACCGCGCAGCCCTACCATCGCACCCGGCCGCATAGCCGCAAGACGCCTGGAGAAGGGCCCTCGGGGCTGCACCGTGATCTCCACTCGTTCGGAGTCCAAACGCGAGACAGCGTACGGCTTTTCGTCAAGCCGTGGGATCCAAACCATGAAAAACTGCCCCGGCCTAAACCGCTCAAGGGCAAGGCCTTGCAGGGCGGCGCCAGCATCGGGACGTCGGAAGCACAGCGTCACGGCCTCGTCGCTCTCACGTATCCGCTCCTCGACCGTCAACACCACGGGGAGAGAAGGCTTCACCGATACCTGCGGGGCTGCATCAATCATCCCCGACCCTCACAGTCCAGAGCCGCACCGCGGACCTCCTCCAACGACCGTATCCCAAGCTTCGCGCACAGGTTGCACAGCTCACGCGCCACACGCTCGAACACCTCGACGCCGCGGTTGTAGACCGCCGTCCCGACGCCGACAGCCGCCGCGCCTGCCATGACCATCTCCAGCGCGTCCCTACCCGTTGCGACTCCGCCGATGCCGATCACGGGAACGTCGTATCCTGCTCTTTGCAAGGCTGTTACGACATCGTAGACGCACCGCACCGCTACCGGCCGAAGCGCCGGGCCGCTCACTCCTCCGACCTTGAAGTCGAGGATCGGCTCACGCGTCTCCAGGTCAATGACCATGCCCGGCCCGAGGCTGTTCACCGCGCTGATGCCGTCGGCGCCCCCCTCCACCGCCGCGAGAGCCAACTCGCCGATGGCAGGCAAGTTCGGCGAGAGCTTAACGAAGATCGGCAGGTCGACCGCACCCCGAACCGCCCGGGTGATCTCCTCGGTGGCCGCCGGGGTGCCGTGTCCGGCCAGTGTCCCATATCCAGGGGTATGCGGACACGAAAGGGGCAATTCGATGGCCGCAAAGCCGCACGTGCTCAAAGTCTCGGCCACTTGTGCGAACTCTCCAGCATTCCTGCCCACCGCGCTAGCGAAAACGGGGACCGGCAGCTCGGCCATGTCGTGAAACTCGTGCGCCGCCACCTCCATGCCGGGGTTCGAGTAGCCGACCGCATTCAGCAGGCCGGCCTCGTATGCGATCACCGTCGGGTTGTGGTGCCCTTCGCGTGGTTCGGGGCTGATGCTCTTGATGACCGCCGCGCCGGCGCCCGCCTCGGCCACGCGGGCTATCATGTCGCGGGATACCCCGAGCACGCCGGAGGCCAGCACCGTTGGGTTACGCAGGTGCATCCCGCACATCCGCACGCTGATATCTGGCATGGACGCGTCGCTCATCGGCTTCCATCTATGAAGGCGGCCCACAGGCTCGCGCATTATAGGCGGCGATCGCTCCCGCCGCAAAGCTGCGCAGTTCCTTTAACAGGATCATCGTACCCACCCGCAACGCTTGCCAGGAGCGGCCTGAGCGGCGATACTGCCGTCTACTTGCCGACATCCGCCAGACCGCTTGCCGCACAGGCCCCAGACGCAGAAAGACTGGAAAGGACCCCATTATGCAGACGGAACTGTTGCTCGACGGAACGCGATTTATGCTCAACGGGCGACCCACGTATGAAGGGCGCGAGTGGCAGGGGCATTCCATCGAGGGACTGCTGATGAACTCGCGCATGGTGCAGGCCATCTTCGACGACCCGAACCCCCAGACTCGCCATAACTGGGCCTACCCCGACACCGGGCAGTGGGACGCGGAGCGCAACGTGAACGAGTTCTGCGAAGCGCTGCCCACCTATCGCGAGCACGGATTGCTCGCCGTCACGGTCGGCCTGCAGGGCGGCGGCGCCATCTACTCCCGCCAGGTTTACGACCAGTTCGAGAACTCCGCCTTCGCGCCCGACGGCAGCTTCCGCGAGGATTACTTCAACCGCCTCGGGCGGGTGCTCCAGACCGCAGACGACTGCGGCATGGTCGTGATCGTCAACTACTTCTACTGGAAGCATGTGCGTCGGCTGCGCGACGAGGCGACGGTCACCGACGCTGCCCTGCGCACCACGGAGTGGCTGCTGCGCTCCGGCCACCGCAACGTGATGGTGGATCTGGTCAACGAGTGCAACGACCGTTATCCGCACCAGATACTGCGCCCGGACCGCGTGCATGCACTGATCAGGGCCTGCCAGGGCGTCTCGCACCAGGGCAGGCGCCTGCTAATCGGGTGCAGCAGCGGGGGCGGGGGGGCCATGGCGCGCGGCCAGTGGCTCGCAGCGGAGCACGTCAGCCTGCCACACGGAAACGGCCTGACGCCTCAGCAGGTGGCCGAAAAGGTGCGCACAATGCGGGGACTGCCCAACTACCAGGCGCGTCCCCGCCCCATCTGCATCAATGAGGATAGCGTGTTCGTGGAGAACTTAGAGGCAGCGGTGCGCGAGGGGGCCTCGTGGGGCTTCTACTGCCAGGGCTACGGTAGCGACTACCAGGACCGCATGAATTGGAAGGAGCACGGCCGCGAGGAGCGTTATCAGGACCTGAGCGGCTACCAGACTCCCCCGGTAAACTGGGGCATCAACACGCCGATCAAGCGTCGATTCTTCGAGCGCCTGCGGGAGATAACCGGCGGCGCGTGAACAGAAACCGCGTGATTCCTTTGCACCGGAGACCCGCTTGAGCTAAAAGGACGCCCCATCCGGCGGGCACGTGCGGATCGCCGGCCGACCCGCGAACCACCGCACGACTGACCGACGACGCACGGAGAGCCTCGATGACGGACCACTATCGGACAGCCTTCATCGGCTGCGGCGGAATTGCCAGGATTCATGCCATGGGCTACAAGGCCGAACCGCGGTGCAATGTGACGGCCTTAGTCGACATCGACAGCGAGAAGGCGGAGGAATTCGCCGGAACACACGGTTTCGACGCCAACGTCTACACAGACTACGAGCAGATGCTCTCCCAGGAGCAGCCCCATATCGTCAGCGTCTGCCTGTGGCCGAAGCTGCACCTGCCGGTCACCCGTGCATGCGTGGAAGCCGGCGTGAAGGCCGTGCACTGCGAGAAGCCCATGGCGCCAACGTGGGGAGAGAGCCTCGAGTTCGGGAAACTGAACGACGAGAGCGATACGCAGATCAGCTTCAACCACCAGCGCCGCTTCAATCACGGCTACATTCAGGCCAGGGAGCTGTGGAACGCCGGCACGTTCGGCGAGCTGGAGCGCATCGAGATGTTCGCCCCCATGCATCTGCTTGACTGCGGCACGCACAGTCTCGACCTCGGCATCATGATGAACCACGAGAGCCCGGCAGTGTGGGTCATCGGCCAGGTAGACGCCCGCACCACGCGCCCATTCTTCGACGTGCCGGGCGACTTCATGTCGGTCGGTATGATGCGCTTCGAGAACGGAGTGCGCGGCAGCATCCACGTCGGTGACGACAAGGAGATGGGCAGCGGCGTGCGCCTGACCGGCAGCGGGGGCTTCATGGAGATCACCTGGGCGGGCACATACCCGCGGGCGGTTGTCTACGACGATCCGAACTGGAAGGCCCCGCCGGTCGACGATTCAAGCCCCATGCCGCGCGTCATGAAAGATATGGTGGACTGCCTGGAGAGCGGCGATGAGCCCGAGCTCTCGGTGCACAAAGCGCTAAGGGCCACCGAGATCATCTTCGCCATCTACGAGTCGAGTCGCAGCCGCTGCCGCATCGACCTGCCGCTCCAGACCCGCGATTCGGCCTATATAAGCATGATCGAGGAAGGCATGATCGGACCGCAGGAATGAGGCTGGCCGCGCTCAGTGCAGCGATTGCCACAGCGAGCCGAACGCCCGGGCCGGGACGCCCTCGTCGATGAAACCGCGCAGCGTCTGCCGGCCTACCCGCTCCAGCAGCGCTTCGGCGGACTTGACGATGCCGATGGTCGCGCTCATCTGCTCCACCGGGTCACCGGTGCGGGTCAGCACGTCATAGGCGAGCCAGCCCTGCCACTCGAGCCGGTCGAGGTAGTAGATCATCTCGAGCAGGTCCCATACGTTCACCGAACCGGGCAGCATGTCCCAGTCCCACTCGCGAGCGTTGTCGTTGAGGTGGACGTAGAAGAGCCGGCCGACCTGGCGGGCCAGGCAGGCGACCTCGGCGGGTGTCTCCCTGGCCATCAGTGCATGGCCTACGTCCATGGTCACCCCGACGTGATCCCGGTCGAGCCGCTCACACAGGTAGAGCGTTCGCCCCATGTCGCCCAGTATGCAGAAGTTACGCGCTTCGTTCAGCTTGTACTCCATGCTGATGCGGACGTCGTCGCGATGGTCGGCTGCTTCTGCGACGCTCTCCTCCAGCCATCGCCACTGCCTGGTGTAATCCACCTGGAAGCTGTAGTTGTGCCCGTCGATCAGGGGACAGCAGGTGATCATGCCGGCGCCGAACTCCGCCGCCAGGTCCATCGCGGTCTTCATGTCATTCACCGCGTCCCGCCGCAGGTCGGGATCGGCGGAAGTGAAAGAACCGTTCTGCCACTTTTTCGCGGACTTCAGGTTCAGGTTGACCGCTGAGACGGCAAGGCCGCTGTCTTTGACCAGTTGCACAGTCGCCTCCACGTCGTTGCCGAAGTCAACCGGGTAGACGATCTCGATACCTTCGGCGCCTTCCACTTGCTGGACCATGCGCAGTCGCTCCGGCAGGTCACGCCCGGGCTGGTACTCGTGGAAACGGTCAGCCTGCCGGCCCATCAGGCCGACCATCACCGAATGTTTCAGCTCCATGTTCCTGTCCTCGTATAGGGCGTTCGCTGTAGAGGTTCTCTACTCATGATGGAGTGCCTCTATCGGGTCCATGCGCGCCGCACGCAGCGCGGGGAAGAAGCTGAAGACCAGGCTGCACAGCAGCGCTCCGGCGGCCGTAACGGCCGGCGTGACGAACCCGATGTAGACGGGTATCTCGTTGAAGTAGTAGAGTTCGGGTGGGAAGGGGTCGAAGCCGGTGCGCAGTTTGATGAACTCGCGGATGGCGTTCACATTGTCGGCGAACAGCACGCCGCCCCCCACGCCGAGCAGGCCGCCGATGACGCCGATCGCCAGTCCGCACGTGACGAAGACCACGCATATCTGCCACCGGGTGAAACCGACCGCGTTCAGTATGCCGATGTCGCGGCGCTTCTCGTAAACGAGCGTCGTGACGATGGCAAAGATCAGGAAACCTGCGAGCACCAGGATGAAGCTCATGATGAGCCCTTGAAGGAACTGCTCCATCGCCACAGCTTCCAGGAAAGTGCGGCGCTCCTCCTCCCACGTGGTGATCGCAAAGCCGCTGCCCGTGTAGCGCACCTGCACGTGGCCGCCCGGCGCGATGCACGCCACGCGGTGGCCCTCCGCGCCGAAAGCAATCGGCTTCACCGCTCCGTCACGGAAGGGCGCCCGCCGGCTCAGCCGGACCAGTGCGGCCTTGCCAATGCGGTCGAAAGCCCAGAACGAAGCGCCGCCGGAGTCCGCCGTCACCACGAGCTGCGAAGTGCCGGCAAAGGCAACGGCGCGCAACCCTTCCACGGCCTGCGGCCAGACCGTCAGCAGTTCGCCGCTTTCCAGGTCCCACGCGGCCAGGTGGCCGGCAGCGGTTGCGCTTGCGAGGGTCAAACCGCCCGGAGAGAACGCGGCCGCGACGATCGGCGACGCTTCGCCATGCCGCAGCAACAGATGCCGCCGTCCGCCGTGCACGTCCCAAAGCATCAGCCGCCCGTCGCTGCCGCCGCTCAGAAGGCGCTGCGCCCCGGGCTCGAAGCGAAGGAGTGAAACCGGACCCTGGTGCCCCCTGAGCTGCGCGGTCTCGGGCCGCCCGTTCAGACGAACGAGTTCCACCACGCCATCCGAGCGCCCTACCGCTGCGGCCGAACCATCCGCTGCCAGTGCAAGCGCCGTGGCCGACGCCCGGGTCAGTTCGACAGCACTCGACGGCTCGCCCTGCGGCAGGCTGAGGATGCTCAAGCGACCTTCCCGTGTGACCGCCGCGAGTCGCTGACCGCTACGGTCCAGCGCAACCTGGGTCGCGCTCACGTCGAGCCGGGCGACCGGCTCTGCAGCGGACGTCTCCCACACTACGACGCTTTCGCTGCCTGCGACCGCGACACGCCCGCCGTGTCCGCTGAGAGCGACAGCGAGCGGGCTCTCATTGGTGCTCCAAGAGGCCAGAACCACGCCGGGAGCCACCCTCTCGGCGATGGCGCGCCGGGCGCGCTCCGCATTGGAATAATCGTCGAGCCGGACGTTCAGGCCACTGACGCCGCCGCCCGAGTCGACGAATTTGACGGCGTTCCCGAGGCTCATCACGACGGTGTTCGCGTCGAACTCGTAGTTGCCGGTCTGGAAGATGCCGTTGACGGCATAGCGCGCCAGCCGGCGCCGCAGGTCGGGCGTGGCGGTTACCAGGACCAGTTCGCGGGGGTTCTCCGTGATGTCCTGCGGTTCGAAGCGGAAGAATGGCTCCCCGACGAAGCACGCATCGAGCGGCCCGTCCGGAGTCGAGTAGCGCCGCCCCAGGTCGCGCAAGTCGCCGCGGATCACGTAGTTGCCCATCTCGGAGGCGGTGGGCTCGTATTCGGGATGCACGCCGCGGAAGAACGCGTGCATCATGCGCCCGCTGCCCGGCACGCGCAACAGGGCGGCCCCTTCGATGTAGGGAGCCACGCCTTCCACGTGGTCCGCCTCCAACACAACGCGCCGCCAGCTCCGCCAGTCGTCCAGCCCGTAGAGCGTCGCCGCTGCGGGTTGAACGCGCAGGTCGCTCAGGTAGCCTCGTATAACCGAGGTGAGTTGCCTCTGGAAACCTGTAAACACGCTCATGACAACGATCAACGTCCCCACGCTCAGCATCACTCCGATGATGGCCAGATACCCGAGCTTCTTGGCCAGCAGATAGCGCAGCCCGATGAACACGGGATTCGGGCTCAGCAGCGGTGCACGCTGGTCGGCCTTCCGAGCGCGGGAGTGGCGGTGTTCAGGCATGCCTGGCGCCTATGCGAGAGGGCGGGTCACGTTCATAGCTTAGCCACACGTCGGCCTCGCGGCAAGTGAGCCGGCATTCGCGTCGCATCAGCAATGAACGCCACGGAGCTTAACAACCTGTTAAGCCGCACAGGAGGTTTGAAAGGTCTGAGCGGAAGGGCTATAATGCGTCCTCTCACCTGAGCGAGAGCATCCATTCGAGGACTGCAACCATGGCCAAGGTTTGCGAGATTTGCGGTCGCGGATCATCCAAGGGCTACAAGTACGCGCGGCGCGGCCGGGCGAAGCACCTCGGCGGCGTCGGCATCAAGACCACCGGCCGGACGAAGCGCCGGTTCCGCCCGAACCTCCAGCGCGTGCGCGTGCTCGTTAACGGCGCGCGCAGACGCATGACCGTCTGCGCGAAGTGCATCCGCAACGGCAAAGTAACCAAGGCGCCAAGATAGGGACCGACGAGGTGGGCATATCCCCCGAGCAGGTCGACCACGTGGCGCACCTGTCCCGGCTGCGCCTGTCGCCTGCGGAGAAAGAGAAGTTCGCAGAGCAGCTCAGCGACATCGTAGCCTACATGGACAAGCTGAACGAGCTGGACACCTCGGACGTTGAGCCCATGGTGCACGGGATCGCGGGCGTCCAGCGCGCCAGAGAGGACCGAACGGGCTCCTCACTCCCACGCAAGGAAGCCCTGCGCAATGCGCCCGAGCAGGCGGAGGGCTTCTTTAAGGTGCCGCGCATCATCGATTAGCCCGGTAGAGGGCCGCCGCCATCAAACGCCGGCTCTGCGCCACCAGCTTCGCCAGCCACCCAGCGATCTGCGAGAGGCCCTCGTCCACGGGGCAAGCCGCCACTTCCTGAGGTTTCACGGCAGGCCGGATCGGTTCGGGAACCGTGTCCGCGCCGGGCAGCAGGCCGCCTTCGGCGCGAATCGGGACGAAGAGGCTCAGGTTGCGCAGAAAGCTGAGCAGGCGGTACGCAGAGGCGGGCTCATCGCGGGTCTCATCCCACAGCAGCCGGGCCAGCGGCCGCTCGCGCGTGGTGTCGCATTCGCGCAGCAGTTTGCGCACCATGTAGAAGGTGCACTGCCGACTCATCTCGAACGGCGGATAGAGCCCCGCCTCGGGGAAGAGGCAGCCCATGATCAGGTTGGCCTCGCGCCCCAGCCCGTCCAATGCATCCCAGCACTCACGCAGGCAGGCGTGCAGGTGCCGATCGGTGGAATCGCTGCCCGCCGTCCGGACGCCCTCCTCGGCCGTTGCGAGGCGCTCGTCGGTGAACTCGGTCAGCAACCGCAGCAGGGCCATTTCATCGTCGCGAAGGACGGCGGCCGCAGCCTCGGTCAGCATCCTTCTGGCTTCGCCGTCCATGGCGCTTCGTCTCAACCGTTCGGAGCTATTGCCTTCTCTTGCTCATAGGCTGTCAGGCGGACGGTCGCCCTCTGTGCCGAAAGACGGGCGGTGCTGGCGGTGACGGTGGCCATCCCCTGTTGCCGGCCGGCGCGCAGCAACAGAGCGCCCACACCGCCGACCAGGGGGAACGGATTCTGCCCCACGAGCCGTGCCGGCCCCTCCACGTGCAGGCTGACCGGCTCATCGGCATAGGGCAGCACATTGCCGTAGCGGTCGGCGGCCCAGAAGGCTACACGGGTCATGTCCGCGCCGTCGGCCACAAGTTCGGCGTGGTCGGTCTGCAGCACGAGCTGTGCAGGCACCCCGTCCGGCGCCACGCACTGCTCCGCCACCTGCACGTCGCCCACGTAGCCGACCACCCGCAGCCGCTGCCAGCCACCGCCCCATCCGCCCCGAAGATCGGAGCACAAGATGGGCGGATGCGGCATGTGGGGGAACTGCTCGCGGTCGGGCGCATACTCCCCTCGCTTCTCATCTCCCACGTAGACCTCGATGCGGTCGCAGTTTGACAGCACCATCAGCGGCGCCACGCCGCCGCCCGAACGCTCCCCCAGCTTCCAGCGGCTGGCAACGCGCAAAACGGGGCGCACGTCGGGCTCGATCTGGCTCTCATACAGCCATGCGGCGTACTTGGGGAAGCGGAAGATGTCGCTCACGCCGTGGTAACATATGCGGTCGCCGCTGCCGAACTCCATGTGCGTGTTGTAGTCGAAGGCGCACCAGCCGATGCCCCCCGCGATGGCGTCGTTGCCGGCGATCGCATCGTGCACCCGGGCGTGCCGCCGAACGTGCTCCGCAAGCCGCTCCTCGTTGTCGAAACGCTTGCTAGGGTACATGTGGCCGTTGAACTCGGTCACCATGTACGGCACGTCGTAGTCGAGCCTGGTGACCACTCGGGGTTCGCGTATGACGAAGTCGCCCCCGCTGTGGGCGAAGTCGTTCATGGTATAGACGTCTTCGAGCAGTTCGCTGCCTTCGAAACAGCGCACGCCGCCGGTCTGTCGCGTCGGGTCGAGCTCGTGGGCGATGCGGTTAGTCTCGGTGTAGAAGTCGTAGTCGTCGCAACTCTCGTTAATGCGTACTCCCCACAGCACGATGCTGGGGTGATTGCGGTCGCGCACGATCATCCCCCGCAGATCGTTGTAGCTGACCTCCTTCCAGTCGGCGTCACCGATGTGTTGCCAGCCGGGAATCTCTTCGAACACCAGCAGGCCCAGCTCGTCGCAACGGTGCAGGAAATGCGGCGACTGCGGGTAGTGGCTGGTGCGCACGATGTTCAGCCCCAGTTCGTGCCTCAGGATCTCGGCATCGCGCCGCTGCAGTCGCGCGGGAGCCGCACCGCCCACATAGGGGAAGGTCTGGTGACGGTTCAGCCCGCGCAGATTCACCGGGCGCCCGTTCAGCAGAAAGGGCCCGCCAGCCGTGAACTCCGCCACGCGAAAGCCGACGCGGGCGCTCGTGGAATCGGCCTCGCAACCATCTCGCAGCACGCTGACGCGCAAGGTGTAGAGCGTCGGGCTGTCAATGTCCCACAGCCTAACCCCGGTCAGCCCTTCGAAGCACGCCGTCAGAGTGGCCTGCTCTCCGACGGGAACTGACACCGCTTCCGTCTCGGCGCGGGCCACGCCCTGACCGTCGGCGCCGAGCAATTCGCAGCTCACGCGCCCGCCTGCCTCCTGCTTGCCGGCGTTACTCAGCGTCACGTCCACGTCCAACCGTTTCGCCTCCTCCAGCACATTGCCCGGCCTTGCGAACACATTATTGACATGCAGCGCACCAACGGCGCGCAGGCGCACCTCTCGGTAGATGCCCCCGAAGGTGAGGTAGTCCACAACCCCGCCACAGGGCGGTATGTCTCCGCGCTCGCGCGAGTCGACCCGCACTGCCACGACGTTCGGCGCCCTGGGCTCAACGTGCTCGGTGATATCGACGCTGAAGGGCACGTATCCGCCCTTGTGTTCGGCAAGCCTCCGTCCGTTGACGAAGACCTCGGCGGCCATCATGACGCCGTCAAAGTCGAGGAACAGCCGGCGCCCCCGCAGAGAGTCGGGCACCGCGAACCGTCGCCGGTACCAAGAGACGAACTGGTACTGCCCGTTGTCGAAGTTGTGGTACGGAAGCTCGACGTTCGTGTGCGGCAGGCAGACGGGCTCAAAGGGCGACTCATCGCACTCCGTCTCGCAGAACTCTGCCCTATCCTCGGGGCAGTAGAGCCAGCCCGTGTTGAACGGTATCACGCTACGCGTCATCGCGACCTCCGCCGAAGAGCTATGCATTCTTGTTGATAACGTGCACGGCTGTCCTGCCGCCCTCAACGTCGATCAGCTTCACCAGCAGACTCACCTTGTTCTCCTCGTTCAGCGCGTCCCAGTAGAGCTCGGCCGTCTGGTCCACCTCGTCCCTCAGCGGCAGCATGCAGGGCTCGCCATCGAAGGAGGGCAAGGGATCGCCATCGCCGGCGTAGGTAGTCACGCAGTGGCCGATGCCGGGGACCGCCGCCTCATAGTTGAACACGTGGCGAGTGCAGTAGTCGCCCTCGTTCTCAACGGCCTTGATGATGGCCAGCTTGTAGGCGTGAAAGGGGTCGTCCATGTCCACGATCCCCGCGATGCGGGGCGTGTAGTTCGGCGCGTCCGGCTCGAAGGTTCGGGTAAAAAGTGCGTCTTCGAACGTTCGGCCGGCCAACATGGCTTCGGCGATGGTGTCCGTCTGGTCGCCGTTGGAGACCACGTGGAAGCGCGCGTGGGCACGGGTGCAGTTGTAGATGATGAGCGATGGGTCTTCGACCTTCGACTCGTCGAACGGGGCGGTCCGGATGATGCCGTCTGCCTCTACGAAGACCCGGTTCCGGCTGTTCTCGCTGCGACCCATGATCCAGTAGACCTGTGCGTAGTTCTGCCCATCGGGCGTCAGCCCGACCACGATCCCCCGGCCAGGGTACGCGTTTGCGGCGAGTCGGTCCATGTTGTGCTTCGCAATGTCTTCGAATGCCATTCCGTCCTCCTTGCTCTGGTTGTCGTGCAATCCCCGGTGACCGCCGCCGCATTATAGGCATAGCAGCGGCAACGGCCAAGCGTGACCGCGCGGCACGGCGCTGGTGCAGCAGGTCTTCGGGCGGCAGTGCCTCGGCCTGCGCCCGGCGTGCGGCTTCCCGGATGGCTTCCCCGAGCTATGGGAACTGCCCTGCCACGGCTGGCACGAGAACATACTAAAGAACAACACTCACTTCCCGCAGAAGCGCATGCTGCTCTGGCCCACGGGCCTGCCCGACGCCGTACCGCCCAGCTTCGTCTCCATCCCGCATGAGGAATTTGCCGTCCATCGCGTCTTCATCGACGAAGCGCTGGCGCAGGGCTATCCCCACGTCTTGCTCATCTGGCACCCCTGGTCGCTCGGACGCTTCGATCCGCGGATAAGCATGCTCGAGTTGACCTTCGAACACGTCCGCAAGCTCGGCATCCCATGCACGACCTTCGCCGGGCTGCTGGAGGCCCTCAAGGGCTGAGGGACTCCACGCGCCGCTGGAACTGCTCGCCGAGCAACCGCCCGATGGTGGGCTCAACGTCCCAGAACTCCGCCAGCTCGCGGTATTCGCGCATGGACGGCCCGTGCCACGGCCGCAGCCCTCCCTCGGCACGAATCATCAGGTTCTTGGCCGTCGCCTCGGGGTCGACGAACTCGATCACGCTGGTGCGGTAGCCCATGATGCGCAGCGCCACTGCCCGGAAGGCGTCGGTGAGGATGTCGGCGAGCCGCTCCCGTAGTATCCCTTGCCGGGTCACAGGCCGGAAGGCCGGCGCTTTCAGCGCGTGGTGCAGCTCGTGCTGGCAGCACGGCGCGGCCAGTATCACGCGACTGCCCCACTCTACCCCGCGCGCGAGCGCCTCGTCAGTGGCCGTATCGCAGGCGTGGAGGCTGAGCACAACGTTGGGCCGGGGTTCGGGCTCGAAACTCATTATGCGCGCGACGCGGAACTCGAGGTCCGCCCAGCCCAGACCGTCCCGGAGCGCCTCCACCTGCCTGATAAGGCCCTCGTCCACGTCGATGCCGACGATCCTGGTCGGCACTCCGTGTCGCTCTGACAGATAGTGGTATGCGGCGAAGGTCAGGTAAGCCTTGCCGCAGCCGCAATCGACGATGTTCACGCCGTCCCGGGCCCAGTCGCTGTCGACCACAGTCTGACGGATCACCCGCAGAAACTCGTTGACCTGTCGGAACTTGCCTTGCATGGTGGGCAGCACGCGGCCGTCGTCGCCGGCGATACCGACCGCCCGCAGAAACGTGTTCGGCTCGTCGAGGGCCAGTTCGTGCTCCTTGCGGCGATCGTGGCTCAGGTCAGGCTTCTCACCCGGGCGGGACGGTTTGCCTCGCTTCAGGCTTGCTCTGCCGGACGAGGACACACGCACGTGCAGGTCACCCGCCAGCGACTGCACGTGGATCTGGCGGAAGGGCAGGCGCAACGCCTCCTCCAGTTTGCGGCGCAGTTCCTGGCCACTGTAATTCTTGGTGATGCACTGGGTCGGCGTGAAGTAGTTGAACTGCAGGCGCCGTTCGCCCTGAATCTCCACCGGGCGCACCCGAACCCTGACCCATCCATCGGCCAGCCCTCCTCTCGGCTGGCTGAACGTCAGGCCCTGGAAGTTCTGCTCGTCCAGAACAGCTTGCCGGACGGCGGCGCGGTAATCGGTCGGTCCGTGCTTGCTGGAAGACATGCCCTAACTCCGCCTGAGGGGCACCTGAGTGACAGCGAATGCCCCGCGCACGATGCTGGATGGAAGGGCGCGCTGAGCGCCCTTGACAGTTGTCATAGCTCGCGGCCCCAGCCGTACGTCCAGTCTACAACGCGGAACCCGTAGTTGCTGTAAAACAGCAGGGCTCGGTCGTTACCCCACCACGTGCTTATGGCCGCGTTGCGGTAGCCGGCCTGACGGGCCTCCTGCAAGGCCCGCAGCAACAGGTAGCGCCCCCACCCCCGGGCCTGCAGGCTATCGTTCACGCCGAGCCCGACCACCTCGAGCCATTCCTGCGCCGGTCGGTCCGCCGCGTGCTCTCCGCAAGAGATGCAGACGCACTCGCCCACGTCGGAGCCGTTCAAGGTCGCCTGAACCTTAACTCCGGGCAAGCGCCCGTTGCCCTGCGGCAGAGACACGCCAACGTCCGCGTCCGCATCGGGCACACGGGGCACCGAGGGCTCGAAGTCGGGCCAGTCCAGGATCACCTCGCCGCGAACGCGCTGATAGCCGTTCATGCCGAGCAGCCCCTCCACGTGGCCAAGGCGATCGGAGAGGTAAGCGGCGTGCAGATGGTAGAAGGGGTAGCGGTACTCCTGGGGGAATGCCTGTATCCGTTCCACACCGAAGCGGCGCACGTGCTCTTCGGCTGCGACCAACAGTGCCCGTCCGGCAGCCCGATGGCCGGGCAGATAGTAGAGGAAGCGGATGACGCCCTGCGGCCCCTCGCCCCAGGATTCCGGCCGTCCGAGGGCAGCGTCCACGAAGCCCACGGTTTCGTCGCCTTCGCACGCCACGAAGGCCCTCGGGCTCTCCGGCACATGGCCGGGGGCGGCCGGCTGCTGCCGTGCCACCACGGCAGCCACCCTCTCTGCATCGCTCGGGTAGCAGTGCGGCAGGTCCGCCACGGCCCGGTTGTACAGCCGGCTGACCTCTGCCGCGAGGTCTGTCTCGTAGGGGACGATGTCCATGATCTTCTCCGTGCTGATTCTCAGAGGGCACGGTGGTAGGTGACGCCCGGGACGGGCACGGTGAACCCGCACTTCTCGTAAGCGCGGCGCGCCCGGGCGTGGAACTCGTCACCGCCGGTGTCCACGCGCACGTGTCGCAGCCCCATCCGTCGCATGCGCGAGATGGCTTCCTCGTACATTGGCGGCCCGATGCCCTGCCCCTGACAGTCGGGCCGCACGGCGTTGTTGCTGATCTCTGCCCAACCTGCTTCCGCTCTGGCATAGTGGCAGACGAAGCCGACCACTTCGCCGTCCCTCTCGGCCACGATGGCTTCCCCGGGCCTGTCGGCGGCGAGCGGGTCCGTCACGTGCCGTCGCTTCTCGGCGCGCCAGTCGGGGTGGAAGCATTCAAACATCGCTCCGCCCATCCTCTCTCGCAGCCAGGCGAAGTACGGTTCCCAGGCCGCCAGCGCAATGGCGACCATAGCGTCGGCGTCAGCCGGTTCCGCATCCCGCAAGAGCAGTTCTCCCACAGCCGTGCCTCCCTTGCATCAGGCGCCTGCTTGCGCAGCAACCGCGGTGAAAACTATCTGTTCGCTGCTCGTCTCGCGCCGCCGGTCCCGGCAGAAGCCCGGGTATGCCCGCGCCTCGACGAAGCCGGCGCGGTCGAGGTAACAGAGCACCTCGCCCGCCGTCATCGCCCGCAGCTTCTCGACCGTGTGGAACCGGTGCGTCCGGCTGTCGCTGGTGATCGTGCCGCGATCCTCGATGATGTAGTGCGAGGTGAAGTCCTCGTAACGGTGTTCCGTCTGCCAGTCGACTTTGAGCCCACTCTCCCTGACGGTGGCGCGCACGGGACCGTCGAGCGCCTGCCATTCGGGGCTCAGCAGGTTGTCGTTCTCGATTACCAGCAGCCCACCGACCCGCAGAGCCCGCCGAAAGCGCCTCAGGGCGTCGAGTATGCGGTCCGTCTCGAGCAGGTAGCAGAGCGCATCGCCGAGGCAGAGCACGGCATCGAACGCACACACCTGCTCTATCTGTTCCATCGCTCCGAGCCGCACGGCTGCGGAAAGTTCGGCTTCGGCGAGCTTCCGCTCGCACTCGGCCAGCATGCCCGGGCTGACGTCGAGCCCCGTGAGGCGGCACCCTTCGCGCGCCAGCGGCACCAGGTAAAACCCGGTGCCACACCCCGCGTCCAGGATGTCGCACACCGGCCGACGTGCCCTCTCGGCGAACGCCCAGTGCAGAAACTCCATCTCTTCCACGCCGGCCTCGGCGCCCGTCTCGCCGTGCACGATCAGGTCATAGATTCGCGGTGCGACCGGGCCGTAGGGATCGCAAGTAGTCATGAGAGTGCGTCGTTTCTCAACTGTATCTCGCCGGCAGAGCCCGGCCCTCGTCGGCGCTGCGGACCGCGAGGTCGAGCACGTGGATCGGGCGGCGTGCCCACTCGGCAGTGATGACCAGTTCCTCCTCGCCGAGCAGGGCCGCCGTCACGTTTTGGTAGTAGCGATGGCCCTCGCTCTGGGGGTTGCTGCCCTCCGCCTCGACGGCGCCATCCTCAGTCTGCAATATGCTCTTCCACGAAGAGCCGTCGAACAGGTAGGCGCCTTTCGTGCCGGTTACCTCGACCCACCTGCGTTCGCGGCCCTTGGGGTAGCTGTCCAGTGAAGACATGGTCAGGGTGAGCCACTGTCCAGAGTCAAAGCGAACGACCGCCTGGGCCTCGTCCTCGTTCACCTCGTCCGCCCAGGTGCTATGCTCGGCCCAGAACCCCATATGGCGGAAGCCGCAGACTTCCGCCAGTCCGGCCCCGGGCAGCAGTTGCAGGCAGTATTCCAGCAGGTGCACGCCCCAATCGTAGAGGATGCCCCCGCTGATGGTGCGGCTGCTGCGCCACCAGTCGCCGGGTTTGCGATAGCCCCCCATGTGGGCCTCGATGCGATACACATCGCCTACGACATTCTCGCCCACGACCTGTTCAACGGCCCGCAGGGCGCACCCGTCCCAGTGGCGGTTGTGGTAGGTGGACAGCAGCAGGTCGTGCTGTTGGGCCGCGGCGATCATGCGGTCGCATTCCCCGGTAGTGACCGCCATCGGCTTCTCCACGATGACGTGACGGCCGGCCTCAAGGCACTTCAGGGCCAGTTCAGCGTGCGTGTTGTGGGGAGTGATGACGGCGAGCAGGTCGACATCGGACTTCTCAAGCATATCGCCCAGGGACGTATACGTCTCGATGCCCGGGAAATCGACCTCAGCGACGGCCAGGCGCTCCTCATCCAGGTCGCAGACCGCGCACGGGGCCATGCCTGCATCCTGCATCTGGGCCAGGTGCTTCTGGCCCATGTTGAACGCACCGCCGTAACCCACGGCGCCGACCTTTACGTCCTCTGCTTTGGCGTAATGCTTCATAGGGACCTTCCGCAAGGGTGACTGAACGGCAAGGAATTGGACAGGGAGGGATATTAGCGCCCGGCCCGGACGCTGTCAAAGCTCGGCAGTTCCTTTGCCAGAACATGGTACCCACCTGCGGCATGGCGTGAGGACGGGGAAACCTGTGGCGTCGCGCCCGCGCCGGGGCGGGCGCACGCCCCTACCGGCTGCGGCCGGCGCGTCGCCAGCCCTCCAGCGTCTCGCGGGCAGCGTGAACGAGGTCGGGATGGTCGAACCAGAGGTTGGTCGTCTCCGTCGGGTCGCTCTCCAGGTCGTAGAGCTGGCCCGGCGGATCCTCCGCTCCGGGCCGCGCAGCCTGTGGATGGCTGAAGCCCCCCGAGCCGAGGCCGAAGATCACCTTCCACTGTTGCATCCGCACGCAGAAGTAGCCCCTCATGGAGTGATGGACCACGCCATGCCGCACGGCCGGACGCTCGCCAAGCAGCAGAGGCAGCATGCTCACGCTGTCCTCGGCCGCATCTGTCGGCAGTTCAGCGCCCGTCAGGTCGGCGCAGGTCGCGGCCAGATCGCCCAGGCTGACCAGCGCGTTGCAGGTGGCGCCCGGCTCGATGCGGCCGGGCCAGCGGACGATGAGCGGCTCGCGGTGCCCGCCATCCCAGATGTCGCCCTTGAAGCCGCGCCAATCGCCGCAGGAGCGGTGCCCGTAGTTGCTGCCGTCCACGTCGCCCTCACGCGCGCCGTTGTCGCTGGTGACGAACAGCAGCGTCTGATCAGCAACGCCGAGCCGCTGCAGGGCGTCCATCACCTTGCCCACCACCCAGTCGAACATGCAGACCATGTCGCCGCGCTGACCGGCGCGGCTGCGCCCTCGGATGAAGTCTGGCCCGACGCAGGGCCGGTGCGGCGCGGCGGTCGGCAGGTAAAGGAAGAACGGTCGCTGCTGACCGCCCTTCACCACGTCCTGCAGCCACGCGACCGCCTTGCTTGCGAATGTCTGGTCCACCTCGGTGTCGTCCCAGCCCTCGACCATAGGTCCGGGACGCTGCTGAGCGTGGTAGATGTCCTTCTCGCGGTCGGGGACGCCGACGGTGCGATCGTTCTCGATGAAGCAGTAAGGCGGCATATCGAGCGAGCCGGCAATGCCGAAGAAGTAGTCGAATCCGAGTTCAACCGGTCCGCCCTGCACGGGGGCGCAGTAGTCCACGTCGAAGCCGTGGCCGACGGCTTCGTCGTCCCAGTCGCCCCACTCGCCGACGCGGCCGTCCACATGCCTCCAGCCGAGCCCGAGGTGCCACTTGCCAACGCAGGCGGTGGAGTAGCCTGCCCGTTGCAGAAGGCGAGCGACCGTCAGGCGGCCGGGCTCGATGAGAGGCGGCCCGAAGCCGCCCAGCACGCCGCTCTTAAGGCGCGTGCGCCAGCAGTAGCGGCCCGTGATGACGCTGTAGCGGCTGGGGGTGCAGACGGCGGAGGTCGAATGCGCATCCGTGAACCGCATGCCCTGCTCGGCCAGCCGGTCCATGTTCGGCGTTAGTACCTTCTCGGCTCCGTAGCAGCCGGGGTCGCCCCAGCCCATGTCGTCAGCCATGATCCAGACGATGTTCGGCCATTTCCGCGCCAACTTCTCTCCTTCCGTCCTCACGGGTATACCGTCAGTCGCCGGATCGCCTCACCTCGATGGTCAGGGCCGAACCGTCGATCTCCACCTCCTTGGCCGGCCCCTGCTCAACGCCCCGCTCCATGGTAAGGGCCAGGGTCTCGCCCATGATGTAGTCGCGCCACTTTTCGATCGCTTCGGCCAGCTCGGGCTCCGGGGCCGCATAGCGCAGGTGGATACGGTCCTCGATGTTCAGGTCGAGCTCCTTGCGAAACTGCTGCACGTGGCGCACGGTGTCGCGCGCCCAGCCCTCGGCACGCAGCTCGTCCGTGATCTGCGTCTCAAGGATCAGCGTCAGCTCGCCGGTGCTCGTCATGGCCCTGTTCTCCGGCATCTCGCGCACGACGGACACTTCGTCCGGCGCCACGCGACACTCCATGCCGCCGACGTTTACGGCAACTGCCCGCCCACTGTCCAAGGCCTGCGCCACGCGCCGTCCGTCAAGCGACCTGAGGGCCTCAGCGACCTTGCCCGCGTCGGACTTGTACTTCGGCCCCAGCTTCGACATGTCCGGCACGATGCGGAACCGTTCCATCTCCTCCGCGCTGTCCGTGACGGTCAACCGCTTGACATTCAGCTCCTCGAGCACCTGCTGCTCAAAGCGCTGCAGGGCAGCGGCGGTCGCCGCCGATTCGCTCACCGCTATCAGCTCCCCGAGCGGCTGCCGCACGCGGATCTGCTCCTGGTTGCGGATGCTCAACACGGCGCTGACCGTGGAGGTGACAACCTCGACGTCCCGGCTCAGTTGCTCGTCGATCAGGCTCTGCTGGGGCGTCGGGTAATCGCACAGGTGGACGCTGCGGGGCGCGTCGGGGTCCTGATCGGCAACGAGGTTCCGGTACATGTGCTCCGTGAGGAACGGTATTATCGGCGCCAGCACCCGGCAGAGCGTCGTCAGCGCCTCGTGCAGTGTCTGGTAGGCGGCCAGCTTGTCTCGGTCGTCCCGGCCTCTGGCGCGCCAGAAACGCCGGCGGTTGCGGCGCACGTACCAGTTGGACAGGTCGTCGATGAACTTCTCCGCCCGGTGGACCACGGCTGCCACGTCATAACCTGCCATGCGTTCATTTGCCGTGCGCACCAGGATCTGCAGGTCGCTGAGCAGCCAGCGATCGATGTCCTGGCGTTGCTGGCACGGCACCGGGTCCGTCGTCGGGTCGAACCCGTCCAGTCGGGCGTAGTTGCAGAAGAAAGCGTAGACGTTCCACAACGTGTTGAACACGCCGCGCCGCGTCTCGTCGCCCATCGACCAGCCGAAGTTCAGATTGTTCACGGGGTCCTGGCGACAGAACACCCAGCGCATCACGTCGCAGCCCATGCGGTCCGCCGCCTCGTCGAACTCGATGGCATTGCCCGCGCTCTTGTGCATCTCCTCGCCGTGCTCGTCACGTACAAGCGCATGCCCCAGCAACGTCTTGAACGGGGCTATGCCCTCCATCATGGTGCTCATGGCGAGCAGCGCGTAGAACCAGTTGCGGAACTGGCCCGGGAAGCACTCCACCACGAAGTCCGCCGGTATCCATTTGCTCCAGTACTCGCGATCCGTCCGGTATCGCACGGTGGAGTACGGCACGATGCCGGCGTCGAGCCAGGGATTGCCGACGTCCGGGATGCGGCCCACCGTTGCCCCGCACTCGGCGCACTCAATCTTCACGGCGTCGATCCACGGGCGATGCGGCGTGTGGCCCTCGAACTCCCGCCAGCCTTCGACGGCACGCTCCCTAAGCTCCTCGCGGCTGCCGATCACGTCGAACCAGCCGCACTGCTGGCACTGGTAGATCGGAAGCGCCAGCCCCCAGTAGCGCTTCTTGCTGATCATCCAGTCGCGCATGTTGTTCAGCCAGTCCAGCTCGCGGTCGAGGCCCCACTCGGGCAGCCACCGGATCTGGCGCGCGACCTCCTTTATCTCGTCGCGCCACGACATGTCGATGTACCACTCCTCCACGTTGCGGAACAGCAGCGGCTCCTTACAGCGCCAGCAATGCGGGTAGCTGTGGGCGTAAGGTTCCTTCTTGTAGTAGAGGCCCTTCTGCCGCAGGCTCTCGAAGATTCGCTCGGCGACGTCAAAGGCGCTCACGCCGCTGAACGGCCCGAAGCCTTCCAGGAACGTGCCGCCTTCGTCGATCGGCGCGATAACGGGCAGGTCCAGCTCCCGGCTCAGATCGAAGTCCTCTTTGCCGCAGCCGGGAGCGATGTGCACGATGCCGCTGCCCTCGCCGCTGGAGACCAGGTCCCAACAGATGACGCGGTGCGCCTGCGCGGCTTCGGCGGCGGCGGGCAGTTCATCGAACGGGCCGTCGTAGGTCCAGCCCTCCATCTGCGCGCCCCTCACCGTGCCGAGAACGCGGAACTCACCGCGCGTCTTCATCTCGTCCACGCGCTCTTCGGCGAGGTAGTAGACGTCGCCGTCCTGCTTAACTCGGGCGTAGCTGAGTTCGGGGTGGACGGCGGCGGCGACGTTGGAGGTGAGCGTCCAGGGCGTGGTGGTCCAGACCAGCAGGGATTCGCCGTCGCGTTGCCGCAGGGGGAAACGCACAAAGACGCTCTGATCGGTGACCTCCCGGTAACCTTCGTGCATCTCGTGCTGGCTGATGCCGGTGCCGCAGCGGGCACACCAGGGCATGCTGTCACGTCCGCGGTAGATCAGCCCGCGCTCGTGGCACCTCTTCAGGAAGGTCCAGATGGTGTAGTTGTTCTCCTCCGACATGGTGTAGTAGCTGTTATCCCAGTCCATCCAGTAGCCGAGGCGGATGGACTGATCGGTCTGCACGGCGGCGAACTTGCGGACGCGCTCCTTGCACTTCTCGACGAAGCGAGCGAGGCCGTATTCCTCGATGTCGCGCTTGGTCTCGAACCCCAGCTCGCGCTCGACTTCGACCTCGACCCAGAGCCCCTGGCAGTCAAAGCCGTTCTGAAAGCGCAGGTCGCAGCCCCGCATGGCGTGGAAGCGCTGATAGCAGTCCTTGTAGGTGCGCCCCCAGGCGTGATGCACACCCATGGGGTTGTTGGCGGTGATGGGACCATCCAGGAAGGACCACGGCTCGCTGCCGGCTATCTTCTCGCGCAGCGCCTCGAAGGTGGCGTCCTGCTGCCAGAACTTCAGCATCTCGTGTTCGAGCTGGACGTAGTCGACTCTCGTGGGGACTTTCGGAAACACGGTTCTATGTTCCTTGGAGCTCGCGTGGTTCGGGTCTCGCGGCACAGCAGAAGCCGGGCGCCGGATGGTGCCTGCGCCGATGGAAATCGGTCCGGCAAAGGCGGTCAGGCCAGAATGGCCTCGAGCGCGCTGGTGGACACGCGCTCGATGAGGACCTCCTTCAGCCTGGCGTGGTGGCCGGAAACGACGTGAACCTGTGACTTGCTGACGCCGAGCTGACCGGCGAGGAACTCGCACACGGCCCTGTTGGCCTTGCCCCTCTCGGGGGCGGCCGTGACGGAGAGCTTCAGGCGCCCGGCGTGCTCGCCGTACAGGCGATTACGACCCGTGCCGGGCTCCACCTGCACGGGTAGCCGCACGCCCTGTTGCGTAACCGTAACCGCGATCGCCATGCTCGTCCCCTGCACGCTCAGAGCCAGGCCGGCACCTTGCCGGCGGCGGGGGGGGGAGGCAGTCTCGGGCCCCGTGACAGCGCGCATTGTAGCCGCCGCCCGGCACAGCCGTCAAGCCGTGGTCCGCTGGGCAACGACCTGCCGAAGCCGGGCGCCCCCCCTTACACCAGCCGGTCCCATTGGTCGCTCTCGCGCATCTGCTGCACCAGCCGCTTCACCATGGCGCACTGGTCCTTGCGACAGATCAGCAATGCGTCCTTGGTATCCACGATCGCGAGCCCTTGCAACCCGATGGCAGCGACCACTTTGCGATCCGGATTGCGCACGACGATCGTGGTGTCCGACGTCTCCTCTGACAGGACGGGCGCCATGAACAGGTTACCATCGGAGTCCGGCGGAAAGGCATCGGTGAGGGTCGCCCAACTCCCGATGTCGCTCCACTCCATGGAGACCGGAACAACGGCCATGCGACCGGCCCGGGCGGCCGGCTCGAGTACGGCGTAGTCGATGGCGACCTTCTTGAGTCGGGGATAGGTGCTGCGGACGACCTCGCGGGCATCGGCTGACTTCAGGCCCTCCTCCAGCTCGATGAGCGTCTGGTACATACCCGGCTCGAACTCGCGGAACTGCTTCATCAGGGTCTCGGAATGCCAGACGAAGAAGTTCGCGTTCCACAGGTAGTTGCCGCTCTCAACGTACTCCTGCGCGGTCCTGGCGTCGGGCTTCTCGGTGAACTCATCGACCTTGTGCACACAGACGCCGTTGAACTCTCCGAGCCCCTCGCCCTTCTCAATGTAGCCGTAGCCGGTCTCGACCCGGGCCGGCTCGCACCCGATAGTGACCAGGTAGCCGGGCTCGCGCTGGATGAATTCCTCGGCAGCGCGCAGGGCCTTTACGAAGCGGTCGGGCTTACCCACGTAGTGGTCGCTGCCGAGGCTGGCGATGACGCAGGGGCCGTGGCGCTGCATCACCCAGATGGTCTCCAGACCCACGGCGGCGGCCGTGTCGCGCAGGGCCGGTTCCACGATGAAGTTCTCGCGCACCAGCTCCGGCAGTTGCTCAAGCGCCAGATCCAGGCTCTCCTTGCCGACCGAGACGAAGGTCTCCTCGGCGGTCGCCAGCCCGGAATCGCTGAAGCGATCGAACGCCGTTTGCACGGGACTCCTGGCACCGAACAGCGGCAGAAACTGCTTCGGCCGGTCCCGACGGCTCCAGGGCCACAGTCGCGTGCCGATTCCTCCAGCTCGGATTACGATCTTCATACCAATCCCCCGACGATCACGGGATGATTACCGTCCGGTCAGCCGCCACCGGACAATGTGCCCATGATACCGCATTGGACATCCGATGCAAAGACCGTCGTGGCGCTGGCCCAGGCCCGCTTCGTGCTTGATATCGGGCCCCTCAGACATCTATGCTATGGGCACTCACCCGAACTCGACAGCGGAGCCCCTGACATGCCCCATAACGAAGCACACGAAGCCATCCTGAAGTGCGCCGGGGACATATTCGAGCGCATCAACTCCAAGCGCAAACCCACGCTGAAACTGCCGAAACGCACGCTCAGCAATGTCGCCTACGATTCCGGTGACGGATACTTCAAGCTCAAACAGGGCAAGATAACGCGCACGCTCACCTACAACACCGTGAAGACCTTCGCCCAGACCCTGCGCATGATGGCGCTGAGCAAGGAGGCCATCGAAACCGAGGAAGAGGTCACCAAGCGTGAGGCGTATTACGTCTCGAAGAACTGGGGCGACGCGCGGTTCGACGAACAGCCCGAGTCCGACACCGTCATGGAAGACGTGGAGGCGCTCTTCGGAGTAAACCGCGAACAGCTCGGGTTCATCCCCGAGGAGAAAGGGGGCGAGGTCGCCGGCGAGCTGATCGTCATCGATCACGACCGCACCACGGGCGAGCGTATCGAGATCGACTGCACGCGCTTCGGCAGCGGCGCGTACTCCGTGCCGATCAGCGTGGAGGAATTGGAGTTCAGCACCGATGCGGACTTCATACTCGCCATAGAGACCGCCGGCATGTTCCAGCGGCTCAACAACCACTCATTCTGGCGCACGGCCAACTGCATCCTGGTCTCCCTGGGCGGCGTGCCCACGCGCGCCTGCCGGCGGTTCATCCGCCGCCTGAGCGAGGAGCATGGAATGCCCGTCTACGCCTTCGTGGACGGCGATCCCTACGGCTACGGCAACATCTACCGCACCTTGAAAGTGGGCAGTGGCAACGCGGCCCACATCAACAAGTACTTCTGCGTGCCCGAGGCCAGCTTCCTGGGCGTAACGCCTGATGACATAAACACCTACGACCTGCCAACGCACCCGCTGACCGAGACCGATATCAAGCGCGCAAAGGACCTGATAGCGAACGACCCGTTCTTCCAGCATTACAAGACATGGCAGAAAGCCATACGGAAGATGCTGAAGATGGGCGTGCGCGTGGAGCAGCAGGCATTCGCCAAGCACGGCCTTAACATGGTGCTGGAGAAGTACCTGCCCGAGAAACTCGCGAAGCGTAGCGCCTTCCTGCCCTGAGCAGACAGGGCTTCGGCCTGTCACGCGTGCACTTTGCGCGGGTGGGCCGTCGCGGTGCCGTGTTTTGGCATGCAGACGTGGGGCCCGGCGCCGGGAAATGCCCCCCTGCCAACAAGGCATTTGACAAGTGCGCCCGCGCCGGGTAGAAGGCGGACCGCGATGGATCTGGCAGCGCCCCCAGGCCGGCCTGTGGGCTAATGCCGCCCGTGCCAGCGTCACATTATGCGCTCATACAAGGTTGGCATGTTAAGCTGTCGCCCTGTGCCGAAAATAATGGGCCGCCAGCACCGGCTGGCCGTCGGGGCCGCCGAACGCCGGCGCCAGTATCCCACAGAGGGGGAGTGATGCCATGCGAGGCGCAGCCGTAATCGTCATGTGCAGTCTGGCTGTTCTGCTGGCCGTCGTGGCGGAGCCTGTGATGGCCGCCAAGGTCGTCGATGTCTCGGGCACTTCCTGGTACCTGCAGTTGAAAGAAAAGGAGAGAATCCAGGGGCTGGGCGGTGAGAAGGAGATGGGCGTCGCGCTGCTGCACATCGGTCCCAATGCCGGCAAAGGCATCAGCGCGGACCAGGTCAAAGTGGAGATCCCCGGTGAGGGCGAGATGGTCTTCGACTGCGTGATCGACGATAAGGGGCGCGTGGAGATGGTGTTCGCCCCGGGCGAGCTGGAGGCCATGATCGAGGCCGACATTGAGGAGGTGCTCGAGGACAACTTCACCACCGTCGAGGACGTGTCGGTGCAGATCGTCAAGCAGAAGCAGATGGTGAAGGCCAAGCCCGGCAAGAAGGCCAAGCTGGTCTGGGTCTTGAAGTTCATCGTCAGCGCAACGCTCGACGGGCAGCCCATGGAACTTAAGGTCGTGCAGTCCATAAAGGGCAAGGGTGTGCCGCTGCTGTAGCGGCCGGCTCCGCTGTCAGCTATGCAGCTCCGCCCAGCGGTGTGCACGAAGGACCAATGGCGGGCATCAGCAGGCAGGTTTTTACAGGTTAACTTTCACTGTTTCAAGGAGTGGTCTTATGCGTCGGGTAAGTGTAGTGGTCTTCTGCATTCTCGCCGTTCTCATATCGGTCCTGGCGGAACCCGCCATGGCCGCCAAAGATATCGACGTCTCCGGAACTTCCTGGGTCATGCAGTTGAAGGAGAAAGAGAAGATCAAGGGCGTGACAAAGGAGAAGGAGCAGACGTGGGTGATCATCCACATCGGCCCCAACGCTTCCCAGGGCATCGGAGCCGACGAGCTCAAGGTACGGTATCCCTTCGAGGACGAGGAACTGGTTTTCAACTACGAGGCCGACAACAAGGGCCGGGTCGAGATCGTCTTCGGCCCCTGCGAGCTGGAGGAAGGAATTCGGCTCGATATGGAGGACGTTCTGACCGACTACTTCGACACCGTCAGCGACGTCTCCGTCGGGGTGCTTAAGCACAAGGTGCTGCTCAAGTTGAAGCCGGGCAAGAAGGGCAAGTTCATCGTGAAGCTCAAGTTCATCGTCAGCGCCACGTTGGACGGCGAGCCCACCGAACTGACAGTGATGCAGAAGGCGAAGGGCAAGGGCGTCGAAATCGACCAGTTCATTTAGGCCGCCCGGCGCGCAAGTCGGTCAGAGTCCGATCGGGCCGGTGAGTGACAACATCCGCCCGGTCGGACTCGCTATTTGTGTACCGTTTACCGGCAAGTCGCCTCCGCGCGGCTGCCGGGTTGACACTCCTCGGGACGGCGGTAGTATGCACGCCGTCCGAAACACCTTCACACAGGAGATGCCATGTCTGAACCCATCATCGAACCGGCCCGCGAAGTGCCTGTCCTGGGCGAATATGATGTCATCGTAGTGGGCGGCGGACCGGCCGGCATAGGCGCCGCCCTCGCGGCGGCACGCAGCGACTGCACAGTCCTCCTCATCGAGCAATTCGGCTGCCTCGGCGGCGTTGCCGGGGCGGGCGGGCACGGGCATATCTCCACCTTTCAGGAGAGCGGCACCGGTCGGCAGGTAGTCGGCGGCGTGGCGGACGAGCTGGCCGGCCGCGTCGTGGCGCAGGGCTACGGCCACCGCACCGCCCACGGCATCTGGTTCCAGGTCGAAGGCCTGAAGCTCGTGCTGGAGCGCATGGTGCAGGAAGCCGGCGTCGAGCTGCTCTACTACACACAGTTCGCAGAACCCGTCGTTGATGACGTGGCAGTGCGGGGCGTGATTGTGCAGAACAAGGGCGGACGGAGGGCGTACCGCGCCGAGCGCGTCATCGACTGCACCGGCGATGGCGACGTTGGGGCGCGGGCCGGAGCGCCGTTCCAGAAGGGGCGCGCCTCTGACGGAAAGTGCCAACCCGTTACCCTCATGTTCACCGTCGAACACGTGGACTGGGAGCGCGTATGCGAGGCTCGGCCCGACTACCAGTGGCAGGATCTCTGGGAGGAAGCTCAGCGCAACGGCGACATGGAACCCTTCCAGTCCCAGATCATGGGCTGGTGGCACACGCCGAGCCGCCCCGACTGGGTGAACTGCAACTTCACCCACGTCATCGACATAGACTCCACCAGCGCCGAAGACCTGACCAGAGCCACCATCGAAGCCCGCCGACAGGCGTGGCACTGCATCGACGTCTACCGCAAGTACGTGCCCGGCATGGAGAACTGCCGCATGGTCTGGACGGCAGACACGGTCGGCATCCGTGAGTCCCGCCGCCTGATGGGCGAATACGTGCTCACGGAGGACGACCTGAAGCAACAACGGCAGTTCGAGGACAACATCTGCTATGGCTCGTTCTTCATCGACGTGCACCACATCGATGGGCCGGGGATGGACGAGGAGACGTGGCGTCCGCCGAAGGGCTTCAAGTACCACATCCCCTACCGCTGCCTGGTGCCCCAGGGGGTTGAGAACCTGCTCGCCGCCGGCCGCTGCATCAGCGTCACGCACACGGCCCTCGGCTCCACGCGCGTAATGGTGCAGTGTATCGGCACCGGCGAGGCGGCCGGCGTCGCCGCGGCGCTCAGCCTGCAAGACAGCGTCTCGCCCCGCGCCGTGGATGTTGAACAGTTGCAGTCTGTGCTCCGCGACCGTGGCGCCATCCTCAGCGAAGATGATATCCGCCCCTGGGCCGAATGACGTGAAAGACGCCGCCCGCACATCTGAAGGGCATACATGCTCTGAGCTCGTCCGGCGCCATACGACGGGATACTGAGATACGGAGCACGCGCATGCTGCGATTCCCCGACGGTTTCGTCTGGGGCTCGGCCACCTCCTCCTACCAGGTCGAAGGAGCCTGGGATGAGGACGGCAAGGGCCCTCACATCTGGGACGCCTACTGCCTGATACCTGGCAAAATCCGCGACGGCTCGACCGGTCAGGTCGCCTGCGATCACTATCACCACGTCGAGCAGGACGTCGCCCTGATGGCAAAGATGGGCCTGCAGGCTTATCGCTTCTCCATCTGCTGGCCGCGCATCCTGCCCACCGGCACCGGCCAGGTGAACGAGGCGGGCGTGGCCTTCTACGACCGCCTGATCGACCTGCTGCTGGAGAACGGTATCCAGCCCTATGCCACCCTCTACCACTGGGAGATGCCTCTCGCGCTCGAGATGGCCCACGGCGGGTGGCTCCATCCGGACTCGCCCCAATGGTTCGCCGACTATGCACGCGTCTGCTTCGAGCGATACGGCGACCGCGTAAACAAGTGGATCACGATCAACGAGCCGGAGGCGCACTCCATGTGCGGATACCGCTGGGGCGTGCACGCGCCGGGGCGCGTCGCTCACGGCAACACCGAGCCCTGGGTTGTCGGCCATCATCTGCTGCAGGCCCACGGCCGCACCGCGGATCTGTACCGCCGTGACTTCAGCGACGGTGACGGCGAGATCGGCATGGCGGTCTCCGTGCACTGGGCGGAGCCGCGCACGGACTGCGACGCCGATCAGCAAGCAGCGCAACGCTGTCTGCAGTTCAACTTCGGTTGGTTCGGCCACCCGACCGTCTACGGCGAGTATCCGCCGAGCATGCGTGAGATACTCGGCGACAGGCTGCCGGAGTTCACCGACGAAGAGGCCGCCTTGCTCAAGGGCTCGGCGGATTTCCTCGGCCTCAACCACTACCATACACACCACGTATGGGAGCCCGAGCAGAGGGACAGCCCTTACATCGAGCAGCGCTACTTCAAAGAAAGCGCCGACATCGGCGCCGAGAAATCCGTCGTCGGCTGGGCTTTCGCGCCCTGGGGCATGAAGAAGCTGCTGCTGTGGCTGCACACGACCTACCCGGGCGTGCCGATCTACGTGACCGAGAACGGCTATCCCCTGATTGAGAAGACCCGGCAGGAGGCCGTGAACGACGAACGGCGCGTGGAGCACTACCGCACCTACCTGCGGGCCTGCCACGAGGCCATCCAGCAGGGCGTCGATCTGCGCGGCTACTTCGCCTGGACCCTCATGGACAACTTTGAGTGGGGATACGGCTACGGCGTGGACTTCGGCATCCACCACGTCGACTTCAACACGGGCGAACGCACGCCGAAGGCTTCTGCTCGCTACCTATCGCAGGTGATCAAGGAAAACGGCATCCGCCAATGACCAGCGGCACGGACGATGCGTCAGCCATGTAGCAGCAGGTCCAGTTGCCGCTGGCCCATGTTGATATCCTCAATCGTGACCCGGATGGGATCGCCCAGGCGGAATGTGCGATCGGTGCGCGTGCCAACCAGGGCGTGGCGCTTCTCGTCATAGCGGTAGAAGTCGTCGCGAATGTTCTGGACCTTCACCAGACCCTCCACCGAGTAGTGCTCGAGCCGCACGAACACGCCGTATTCGGCCACGCCGGTCACCACGCCCTCGAACACCTCATCCCTGTGGGCCTCTAGGAAGCGCAGCAGCTTGATCTTCACGATCTCGCGCTCCGCCTCGTCTGCCCGCTGCTGCATCTCGTTGCAGTGGCTGGCGATGCCGGGCAGCTTCCTCTTCCAGGCGCCGCGCAGCCGGCCCGGCTCGGCCCCCGCCAGCAGGAACTGGTCGAGTATCTGATGCACCACCAGGTCGGGGTAACGGCGCACGGGGCTGGTGAAGTGGCAGTAGCGGTCAAAGTGGAGCGCGAAGTGGGGGCTGACGCCCGTGCTGTATTGCGCCCGCTGCATCGCCCGCAGCAGTTGCATGTTGATCGCGTCGGAGAGGTTCGTGCCGGCCACATCCTCCAGCAGGGCCTGAAGCTGCTTGCGGTCGCGGGCGTCGACCTGCCGCCCGAGTACCGCCTGGATGAAGCCGGCGAACTCCTCCAGGTCCTCCTCCAGCGGCTCCTCATGGATGCGGAAGAGGCCCGGCAGACTGCGGCGGCAGAGGAAGTCGGCCACGGCACGGTTGGCCGCAAGCATGAACTCCTCCACCAGAGTGTGCGAGCGGTCGCGCACAATCTGGGAGACGGCCACCACGTGCCCGTGCTGGTCGATGTCCACGTGATAGTCCGGCACGTCCAGGTCTATTGAGCCCACCTCGCGCCGCCGGCGTTTGAGCTGTGCGGCCAGCGAGTCGAGTCCGATCACCAGGTCGAGCACCGGCGGGGGCACGGTTTCCACGGCTATGCCCGCGCCAAACCCCTCCTGGTCCGCTGCGTCCAGCAGTTTCTGCACCTCGGTGTAACTCATGCGCCTGTCGACATGGATCACGCTGTGGCAGATGGAGTAATCGTGCACCGAGGCATCGTCGTTGAACTCGATGATCGCTGTCTTCGCCACCCGATCTTCGCCCTCGACGACGCTCAGGATGTCACGGCTGAACTCGTGGGGAAGCATCGGCACGACATCGTTCGCCAGGTAGACGCTGGTTCCCCGCGCGCGGGCCTCCATGTCCAGAACGCTTTCCGGCTCGACGTGGTAGGAGAGGTCGGCAATGTGCACGAGCACTACGCGCCGGCCGGTGGCCGGATCGCGGTAGAGACTCAGTGCGTCGTCGAAGTCCTTTGCGTCCTCGGGGTCGATGGTGACCGTCGCGTGCTCACGCAGGTCGCGACGGCGCTGGAGTTCTGCGCGGGGCACCTCGCCCGTGATGCCCCCGGCGGCGTCCAGAACCTTCTGAGGGAACTCGCGCGGCAGGTTGAACTCCAAGATGACCGACTGAACGTCGACCCCCGGGTCCCCCACTCTGCCGAGCACGTCGCGTATGACGCCCTCGGGGTTACGCCGCAGCGTCGGCCATTCGTTGATCTCCACGAGCACCTGGTCCCCCTCTCGGGCGCCCTTCCAGTCCTCCCGCGCCACGTAGACGTCCCGGAACAGGCGCGGATTGTCCGGCACTACGCGCCCGAACTTCTTGCCCGGGCTGAAGTTGCCGATCAGCTCGCGGTTCCGGTGTTCGAGCACCTTGATGACGCGGCCGGCCGGGCCGAGCTTGCGCCCCCGGCGACCGCGAGTGCGTTTGCTGTGCTTCTCCACAACCACCAGGTCGTCGTGCATCGCATCGCCCATGTCCTCCTCGGCGATGTAAACGTCCTCCTCTTCGCGCTCGTCGGCGGGCAGCAGAAAGGCGAAGCCCCGGGAGTTGCACTGCATGCGGCCGACGGCCAGCCCGCTGCTGCGCGGCTCAACCCATCGCTTCTTGATGCGCACGATCTGGCCCCGCTGCTGCATGTCCTGCAGCAAGCCCGCCAGTTCTTCGATCTCGCCCTCGGAGACGGAGAGCTTCTGCGCCAGCTCACGCGTCGTGGAAGGTCGGTAACCGCTCGAACGGATATGTTTCAGCGCGCGTTCTTCGTCGATCATGGCATGCCCTCCACGAGGCCATAGTGATTGCGGCTCCGCCCGCGTCAGCGCCCCACGCGGCGGCCCTGAACGCGTGCTATTGTAACCGACCGCCTTGCCCTGCCCCAAGCGTGAAGGCAGGCGCTTGCGGCGCGCAGGTCGTTTCGCCCAGAATCGTGCAGAGCGCCCCAGCCCTGACACGTGTGTGACCATGAGAGTACATTACACCACTGCTCTGGCCGCCTTGCTGCTGCTGGCCTGCTGCCCCCTTGCACAGGCGGACCAACTCGACAGCGCAATCGAAGGCGTGCTGACCGGCGCCCGCCGGCAGGCGCGCGTCGGCGTGCACGTGGTCGCGCTCAGCACAGGGCGCGTCATCTACCGCCGCAACTCCACCGAGCGCATGACCTGTGCGAGCAACCAGAAGCTGATCACTGCGGCGGCTGCGCTTGAGGAACTCGGCGCCGACTATGAGTTCCGCACCGTTCTGCTCAGCTCTGGCCGCGTGGAAGCCGGCACGCTGCGCGGCGACCTGATACTGCGCGGAGGCGGTGACTCCACCCTGGGGGGACGCCACGACGAGCAGGACGCCATGGCGATCTTTCGCCAGTGGGCGCGAGCGTTACGCGAACGCGGCATCCGCCGCATTGCCGGCGACGTGGTCGGTGATGACCGCTTCTTAGACCGGCAGTGGTACCATCCCGACTGGGACCCGCAGCAGGCTTGGAAGTGGTACTACACCACAACGGGCGCCCTGTCCATTAGCGACAACTGCGTGATGGTCACCGTGCGGCCCGGTGGCAGCCCTGGCTCGCAGGCCCGTGTCAGCCTGAGCCCATCCTCTGCACCGGTCGGCCTCAACATCCGTTGCGCCACCTCGTCGAAGCGGCACAGCATCTGGTTCGCTCGTGCGCCGGAGTCGGCGACGATAACCGTCGGCGGCTACGTCGCGGCTGACTCCGACGGATACTCGCACGAGGTGACCGTCCCGGAGCCGACGCTCTACGCCGCCGCTGCGTTCATGCAGGCCCTGCAGGAGGAAGGCATAACGGTCCGGGGTGTGGCGCGCGCGATCGGCACCGCGGACTTCGGCACGTCGCGCAACGCCACGCCGCTCGCCGTCCGCCGCACCCCCCTGCTGCCGGTTCTGCGCCAGATGCTGCAGCGCAGTCACAATCACTACGCCGAGCAGGTCATCAAGACGATCGGCGCCGAGGCGGCGGGCCGGGGCTCGTGGGAGGCAGGCACAGCGCGCGCGGCAACCATGCTGCGACAGATGGGTTTTGCGGACCGTGAGTTCCGCCTCGCAGACGGCAGCGGCCTCTCGCGTAGCAACGAGCTGACTCCGGCGCTGGTCGCCTCGCTGCTGCTGCACATGAGACGGAGCCGCTACGCACGCATCTACGAGGCCCTGCTCGCCGTCGCCGGGGAGAACGGCACCCTGAGCAACCGCCTGACCGACGCCCCCTATGCCGGCAATGTGCGGGGCAAGACGGGCTACCTCAGCGGCGTGGGCGCCCTGAGCGGCTACGCCACGACGCGCTCAGGGCTCGAAGTGGCCTTCTGCATCCTGGTCAACGACTCCGTCAACCCGCCCGGCACCTACTCGATGCGCCAGACGGTAGACCCCATCTGCCGCGCGATCGTCGACCACGCCCGCTGAGCACGGGCGTACAGCGGTTTATGAGTCGCCCCTTTCCGGGTAGAATGGACGTAGTCGGCTGTCCGGATTTCACTCCCACGTTTCATGCCCGACCCACTGCGTAAGATCGGCCAGTTGCCCGCGCTTTCGGAGCTGCGGCGACGGCTCGGAGCCGGGCAACGCACAACCGTGGCCGGGGCTGTCGGCAGCGGCGCGGCCACTGTCGTCGCCTGGCTGACGGGGAGGGTACGTACGCCCCTGCTGGTTGTCTGCGCCGGAGTCGAGGAGGCGGAAGAGTTCGCGGAGGATGTCTGCCTCTTTGGGGAAGGTCTGGCCTGCCACTTCCCTGACCTGGAAGTGCTGCCCGGCGACGTCGAGCAGCCGAGCGAAGCCATACTGCGCGCCCGCATGGCCGTGCTGCGGCACCTGGCGTTTGGCGCCGCCGAGCCGCACGGCTCCGCAGCGGCCGACGCGGACCTGCTGGCGCCCGGCCCGCAGACGCGGGCCGTGGTCAGCGCCGTCACAGCGCTGATGCAGCCTACCTCGGCGCCCGAAGACCTGCGGCAGGGCTCTCTGACAGTAGCGGTCGGCTCGGCAGCCACGCCCGGCGCCCTGGTGGAGTGGCTGGTCGATAATGGCTACATGAGCGTGCCGCAGGTCAACGCGCCGGGCCAGTACTGCCTGCGCGGGGGCATACTCGACGTCTACTCCCACGGCTCAGCCGAGCCCGTGCGTGTCGAGTTCTTCGGGGACGAAATCGACTCGGTGCGCACCTTCAACCCGTATACGCAGCTCTCCACCGGCCGCATCGGGCAGTGCCAGGTGACCGTCGGCGAACGCAGAGGGCAGGACGAGGCGGCACCCCCGGGCAGCCTGCTCGACTACTTCGCGCCGGACGCACCCGTGCTCGTGATCGAACCGGATTACACCTGGTCGCGAGCCCGCCACTTCTACGACCAGACGGAGCGGAAGCGCCTGCTGATTGCACCCGAGGAGCTGGCGTCCGCGCTGGACACTCGCCCCGGCGCGGAGTTCCGGCCCGACGCCGAGGAGGCGCGGGCGGCTGACGTGGCGATCGAGTGCGCGCAGCGGGACACGTTCGGCCCCGATGTGGAGTCAGCGCTCGACGAACTCGCCCGAATCAGCGAAGAACGCGACGAGACCTACGTCTTCTGCATCAGTCCCGCCGAGGCCGACCGCTTCGAGCGGCTGCTCGCCGACATGCAGTTCGCGGGCCGCGAGCGGCTCATCCTACGCGTGGGCCGCCTCAACCACGGCGCAATATTCCCGGCGGCCGGGCTCGCACTGATACCGCACCATCGGCTGTTTCACCGCTACCGCCAGCGCCGGATGATGCCCCACGCGGAGGCCGGTCGCCCGATCTCAGCCGTGGAGGACCTGGAGCCGGGCGGGCTCGTCGTCCACGTGCGCCACGGCATCGGCCGGTTCATCGGCACGCGCGTGCTGGAACATAACGCGCGCAAGCGCGAGCATCTGGCG
Source organism: uncultured candidatus Brocadiaceae bacterium (assembly GCA_964421565.1). Taxonomy (GTDB): domain Bacteria; phylum Planctomycetota; class Brocadiia; order SM23-32; family SM23-32; genus CAYQXJ01. The sequence goes on along the minus strand of CAYQXJ010000001.1, from coordinate 312,154 downwards.
CTGGAGTTCGCCGAGGGCGTGCGCGTGTTCGTCCCCTGCGACCGCATCGAGATGGTCCACCGCTACATCGGCGTGGGCGCCCACGAACCCGAGCTCAACACGCTGCGCGGTGCGCGATGGCGACGCGCGAAACGCCGAGCCCAGCAGGCCGTTGAGGACCTGGCCGCCGAACTGCTCGAACTCCAGGCGATCCGCGAGACACAGCACGGCATCGCCCATCCGGTCGACGCAGAGTGGATGCGCCCGTTCGAGAGCGAATTCCCCTACGAGGAGACCGAAGACCAGTTGCGAGCCATAGAGGATGTCAAGCGCGACATGGCCAGGCCGCGCCCAATGGACCGGCTCGTCTGCGGCGACGTCGGCTACGGCAAGACCGAAGTGGCCATGCGGGCGGCGTTCATCGCCGTCTGCGGCGGCCGGCAGGTCGGCATGCTGGTGCCCACGACGGTCCTCGCGCAGCAGCATTACCGCACCTTCCGCGAGCGTATGGCCGACTACCCCGTGAACATCGAGATGCTGAGCCGCTTCCGCACCGGTGCCGAAACGCGGGAAGTGCTCGAAGGCATGGCACGCGGCACCGTAGACATTGTGATCGGCACGCACCGCCTGCTGCAGGACGACGTGGCTTTCAAGGACCTGGGCCTCGTCATCATCGACGAAGAGCAGCGCTTCGGCGTGGAGCATAAGGAGAAGCTGAAGCACACGCGCACCACCGTCGACATGCTGACACTCACCGCCACGCCCATACCCCGCACACTGCACATGTCGCTGATGGGGCTGCGCGAGATCAGCGCGCTGCAAACACCGCCCCGAGACCGCCAGTCCATCCACACCAAAGTGATGAAGTTCGACCCCCACGTGCTGCGCCGCGCCGTGCTGCGTGAGCTGAACCGCGAGGGACAGGTCTTCGTCATCCACAACCATGTGCGCACCATCAAGGACTTCGCCGACAGGGTGCGCAACATCGTCCCGGAAGCCGAAGTCGTGGTCGCCCACGGTCAGATGCCTGAACGCCAACTGGCGCACGCGATGGACCGGTTCGTCGAGGGAGAGGCGGACGTGCTTGTCAGCACCACGATCGTGGAGAACGGCGTCGACATACCAAACGCGAACACCTTGATCGTCCACCCCGCAGAGATCCTCGGCCTGGCGGAGATGCACCAGTTGCGCGGCCGGGTCGGGCGCTACATCCACAAGGCATACGCCTACTTCTTCAAACCGCACAACAGGCCCGTCACCCCCGAGGCCGAGCAACGCCTCGAGGTAATACAACGCTACAGCCAGCTCGGCGCCGGTTTCGACATCGCCCTTCGTGACCTGGAGATCCGGGGCGCGGGCAACATCTTGGGACCCGCCCAGAGCGGCCACATAGCCGCCGTGGGCTATAATCTCTACTGCCGACTGCTCGCACGGGCGGCGGCGCGCATGAAGGGCGAGCCCCTGCAGGAACCGGCCACAGTGACCCTGAAGCTCGGACTCGACGCCTTTCTACCCGACGACTACGTGCCCGTGCCGCGACAGCGAATGGAGATGTACCGCATGGTTAACCAGGCCACCGAACTGGCAGGGGTCAACGCAGCCCACAACGCCCTGCAGGACCGGTTCGGCCCCCCGCCCGAGCCCGCGCGCAACCTGCTTGCCGAGGCACGGATACGCGTCCTGGCCGATGCCGTCGGTCTCGACAGCATTGCCGTGCAGGACGGACGACTGCACCTGGGGGCCAGTAACCCGACCACGGCAGCACGGGCCCTGGCCAGCGCCGGTGTCAGGGCCCGCCCCGTCACCGCCGAGCTGGCCGTCATCGACTCGGAGTTCCCCACCGACTCCCCCACCGCCCTGGCCGAGTGGCTATGCCACGTGCTGCGCTCGGCCGCCGGGGTCGACTGAGCAGCATCGGCGGTTCAGCTCAGCACACGGCCGGTCGCATCGCCCAGTTGCACCGCACCCGTTGTGGCCCGTATGATGTTATCGGCTGTGGCCATACCGGCCGGCCCTACGCGAGCGGTCTGCGTACTCGCGCACTTGACCACACGGTGAGAGACATGGACCACCTGAGCGAACTCGAAAACAAGAGCATCTACATCATCCGCGAGTCATACAACCAGTTCGGCGACATCGCCGCCCTGTGGTCGGTCGGCAAGGACTCGACCACGCTCCTCTGGCTCTGCATGAAGGCATTCTTCGGTGAAGTGCCGTTCCCTGTCATCTACATAGATACCGGCCACCACTTCCCGGAGATGTACGAGTTCCGCGACCATTGTGTCGACAAATGGGGGCTGGACCTGATCGTCGCCCGCAACGACGAAGCCCTGGAACGTGGCATCACCTGCGACGTAAAGGAGATGTGCTGCAACGAGCTGAAGACCGTCGCGCTGAAGAAGTGCATCGCCGATCGCGGCTTCGAGGCGCTGCTGCTCGGAATCAGGCGAGACGAGCACGGCATCCGGGCCAAGGAGCGCGTCTTCAGCCCCCGCGATCAGCAGTGGCGCTGGGACTACGAGAACCAACCCCCCGAGCTGTGGGACCAGTACACCGCCCGCGCCGACGAGGAAACGCACATCCGCGTCCACCCACTGCTGCACTGGCGCGAGGTCGACATTTGGCGCTACATCCAGCGCGAGGGGCTCGAGGTGGTGCCCCTCTACTTCGCACGGGACGGCGAGCGCTACCGCAGCCTGGGCTGCATGCCCTGCTGCGCTCCGGTCGAGTCCGAAGCAGGCAACATCGACGAAGTCATAGAGGAAATCACCTCCACCCACGTCGCCGAACGCGCCGGACGCGCACAGGATAAGGAAGACGCCTACACCATGCAGAAGCTCCGCGCACTCGGATACATGTGAGGACCCCATGGGCAATACCGGATCGCTGTCATTCGTGCTCGTCGGCCACGTGGATCACGGCAAATCCACCCTGATCGGCCGGCTCATGTACGACACCGGCTCCCTTCCCGACGGCAAGATGGAGGAGATACGCTCCGCCGCCGAACAGGAGGGCCGTGAACTGGAGTTCGGCTATATTGTGGACCACCTGAGCGAGGAGCGAGCGCGCGGCATCACCATCGACACGGCGCAGATCTTCTTCAGCGGCGAAAAACGCGACTACGTGATCATCGACGCGCCCGGCCACAAGGAGTTCATCAAGAACATGATCACCGGCGCCTCACAGGCGGAGGCGGCCGTGCTCATCTGCAGCGTCGCAGAGGGCGTGCAGGAGCAGACCAAGCGCCACGCCTACGTGATCAAGCTGCTCGGCCTGGAGCAGGTGTTGGTCGCCTACAACAAGATGGACCTGGTGGACTACAGCCAGGAACGCTTCCGCCAGGTGAAGGCCGAGATGGACGAGTTCCTCGGGCGCATACAGATAACCCCCACCCTCGAGGTGCCCATCAGCGCCCACGTCGGCGACAACGTGGCGAGCCCGTCCCAGAACATGCCGTGGTACAGCGGGCCGACCATCGTGGAGGGGCTCGACCACTTTGAGAAGATTCCCCCCCCCACCACGAAGCCGCTCCGCTTCCCCGTGCAGGACGTATACATGCTCGACGGCGTGCATCTGGTGGCCGGTCGGGTCGAGAGCGGTATGCTGCACAAGGGAGACAAGCTCAGGTTCATGCCAGGCGACCAGATGCGCAAGGTTGAACGCATCGTGAAGTTCCAGCAGGATGACCTGCCCTTGGCCGAAGCCGGCGAGTGCATCGGTGTCGTCTTTGACCGCAACGCTTTGCGACGCGGACAGGTGGCGGCACCCCCGGACGACCAAATAATCATTGCGAACCGCTTCTACGCCAACATCTTCTGGCTCTCGCCGCATGCGCTGACGCCTGCGCAGCAGAGCGGCCTTTCCATCAAGTGCGCAACGCAGCAAGTGCCCTGCCGCGTTCTGCGCATCGACGAGCGCATCGATTCCAGCACGCTGGAACACCTTGACGCAGCGGCCGGTGTGCTGGGCGAGACCGAAGTCGGCGAACTGCTGCTGGAGACGCAGGAGCCGGTGGTCGTCGAGTCTTTCTACGACGTGCAGGAGCTGGGGCGGTTTGTGCTCGTGCGAGGGCACGATGTTGTGGCGGGCGGCATCGTTACGGCGCCCGAAGAATAACCGGCAAATAACAGGGGCATTGCCATGCTGTTCGGATTCGGCAAGTCCAAGCGCATTATCGGCATCGGTCTGGACGGATTCCCCTTCTCACTGGCCGAGGAGCTGATGGATGACGGCATGATGCCGCATCTGCACAAGCTCGCCGAACGGGGACGGTTCCAGCGACTCAAGAGCATCTACCCCACCGTCAGCAACGTGGCCTGGTCGGCGTTCCAGACCGGCAAGAACCCCGGCGAGTTCGGGGTCTACGGCTTCGTGGAACTGACGCCCGACCTGCAACTGAGGATACCTAACTACGCTGATCTGCAGTGCGAGACGCTGTGGGAACGGCTCGACAGCGCCGGCCGCAAGTGGGCCGCCCTCAGCGTGCCCAACACCTTCCCGGCTCCCAAACTCCAGGGCTTCCTGGTCAGCGGGTTCCTGGCGCCAACGTTGGACGAACGAGCCGTCAGCAACCCGGCAGTGCTGCAGAAGCTGAAGGAGCATGACTACGAGATTGATACGGACCCCGGCCTCGCCCTCAAATCACCCGATCAATTCCGTGAGGCTCACCGGCGCGTGGCCAGGGCCCGCCAGAATACCGCCCTGGCACTGATGGAGGAGAACGACGACTGGGACTTCATGTTCGTCCACGTGATGGACACCGACCGGGTGAACCACTTCATGTGGCGCGGCCGCTACGGCGAGAAGACGGATGACTACTTCTGGGACTTCTACAAGGAGGTGGACGACTTCATCGGCCGCATGGTGGAAGCGGCGGAGGGGGACGGCGACATCCTGATCTGCAGCGACCACGGCTTCTGCGATCTGAAATGGGAGGTTCAGCTCAACCGGTGGCTCAAGAACCAGGGCTACCTGGATTACAAGAACGACCCCCAGGCCGGATACCAGGCCCTCAAGCAGGGCTCGCGCGCCGTCTCGCTGGTGCCCGGCCGCGTCCACATCCTGCGCGATGGCCGCTGGGACAAAGGCTGCGTGACGCAGAAGGAATACGAGCCGCTGCGCAAGGAACTGATGGACAGGCTGCGCGCCATCAAGCACCCCGAAACCGGAGATGTCATCTGCAGGCAGGTGATGAAGAAGGAGGAGGTCTTCAGCGGCCCCTGCGCGGACGCGGCGCCGGACATCGTCATCGACCCCTGTGACGGCTATGACCTGAAGGCCAAGCTCGGCGCCGGCCACCTGTTCGAAAAAGGCCCCCGCACGGGCATGCACACCTACGCCGACGCCATGCTGCTGACGGGCCCGAACCTGAAGTCCATCGCCCGCGCGGAAAGCATCACCGACGTCGGTCGCCTCGCCGCCAGGCACGTGCTCTGAGCCGCCGTCCCGTCTTCGCCGCCGCTTGCATGCGGCCCCCGGCAGGTCGTGAGCGGCAGCGGCCTCGGCGAGTTGCCGCGTCGGGCCCGGGGCTCTATAATCGCCTCTGATCGCTCAGCCTTCCCCATCAGCCGCAAGGGGCACCGCCATGGACAAACAGCAACTCGCCGACAGGCTCCGTGACACGTGCTTGCTGAAGGGCGAGTTCATCCTCCGCAGCGGCCGGCGCAGCAGCTACTACTTCGACAAGTATTTGTTTGAAACGCGCCCCGACCTGCTCCGCCCCGTAGGGGAGCACCTGGCCGAGATGCTGCCGCCCGACACCGACCGGCTCGCGGGTGCCGCGCTGGGCGGCGTTCCCCTGGTGACGACCGTGGCGCTGCAGACCGGCCTGCCCTTCGTGATCGTGCGCAAGGCCAGCAAAGAGTACGGCACCGAAAACCGCCTGGAAGGCGAGATTCACGCCGGCGACAGGGTGGTCCTCGTGGAGGACGTAGCCACGACGGCCGGCGCCGCCATCAGCGCCGTGAATGCCCTGCGCGCCGCTGCGGCCGGCGACGTCAGCGTGCTGCTGGTTCTCGATCGCCAGGAGGGGGCTGCCGACGCCTTCGAAGCCGAGGACATTCCCTATCGATCACTGTTTACATCCGAGTCCCTGGGCATCAAGGACCAGACATGAGCGACACCCTGCACGGCACCTACGCCTCTGCGTTCGTAACCCGCTGGGCCGGTCGCGCCATGCTCCAGAACTGGAGCGATCAGAAGAAGTTTCGCACCTGGCGCCGCCTATGGATCGCCCTGGCGGAGGCGGAACGGGAGCTCGGGCTCGACATCGCCGAGCAGCAGATACTGGAACTGCAGGAGTTCCGCGACGACGTGAACTTCGAGGTGGCCGCACAGTACGAGCGCGAGCTGCGGCACGACGTGATGGCCCATGTGCGCGCTTTCGCCGAGCAGTGTCCGAGCGCAGGCGGCATCATCCACCTCGGCGCCACCAGCGCATATGTCGGCGACAACACCGACATCATCCTGCTCAGGGACGGCTTGCGCATCCTGGTCCCCCAGATCGCAGACGCCTGCCGCAACCTCGTCCGCTTCGCGCGCGACCAGCGCGATCTGCCCTGCCTCGGCTACACGCACTTTCAGCCGGCGCAGCCGACGACCGTCGGCAAACGCGCGTGCCTGTGGCTGCAGGACATGCTGGAAGCCGTGCGCGAGATGGCCGGGCTTGCCGACGACCTGCCCATGCGGGGCGCGAAAGGCACAACAGGCACACAGGCCAGCTACTTGAGGCTCTTCGACGGCGACCACGACAAGGTGAAGCGCCTTGAGCAGCTCATCGCGGAAAAGATGGGCTTCGGCCGCGTGGTGCCCGTAACGGGCCAGACCTATCCCCGGATCATCGACTACAAGGTGCTGTCCACCCTCGGCATGTTCGCGGGGGCGGCGCACAAGATGGCCGGCGACATCCGACTGCTGGCCGGTCTGAAGGAAGTAGAGGAACCGTTCGGGCAGAAGCAGGTCGGCTCCAGCGCGATGGCCTATAAGCGGAACCCCATGCGGTGCGAACGCATCAGCGGCCTGAGCCGCTACCTGCTGAACAACATCCAGAACGCAGCCTTCACCGCGGCCGACCAGTGGCTGGAGCGCACGCTGGACGACAGCTCCAACCGGCGCCTGGCACTGGCGGAGGGATTCCTGGCGGCCGACTCCATCGCCCGCCTTGTGGCCAACGTCAGCAGCGGCCTCGAAGTCAACGAGCCGGTCATCCGTCGCCGCCTTGAGGCCGAGTTGCCGTTCATGGCAACCGAGGACATCCTGATGGAGTGCGTGCGCGCCGGCGGCGACCGACAGCAACTGCACGAGGCCATACGGCGCCATGCCATGGCGGCCGGTAAGCGCGTGAAACAGGGCGATGGCGTAAATGACCTGCTCGACCGCCTGCGCAAGGACGCGATGTTTCGCGCCGTACGCGACCGCCTGCAGGATCTGGTCGATCCGGACCAGTTCATCGGCCGGGCGCCGCAGCAGGTGGATGAATTCCTCCGCGAGGTGGCGGAGCCCGCGCTGGACGGCATGCCAAGGGCCGAGAGTAAAGCGAAGCTGAAGGTCTGACAACCGCACGGAAGGCAAGAACCATGAGCATGATGGCAAGCGAAGAGCGGCGGACCAGGAAGTGGGTGTGGGGCTGCACGGGCGGCTGCCTCGGCTTCATCGTCATCATTGCCGTTGTCGTCGGTGTGGGCATCTGGCTGCTGGTGCGCCCGACGCCGCTGGTGCCGGCGGAAACGTTCGTCACGCCGCAGGCTTCGGCCTTCCTGATCGCGCGCGTGGACCCCGCTGACCAGCTCATGACGCGCATCCCGGCAGCCGTCCTCGCCCGGCCGGAGATCAGCCGGCTGCTGCCGACGCAGAGCGGAGAACCCCTGGAACTCACCGAGGAGCAGGCGCTGCAGACGATGAAGGGCTTCTCCCCGATGTGGCTTGTCCTTGTGGTGGAACCCTCCGAGCAGCAGAGAGCGCTGCACGGGGGCGTGGCCTTCGCCCTGCAACGCTATAGCAAGCTGCTGCGACTGGCCGCCGGGCACCGCCTGCACAAGTCCGGCGACGCGAGAGACTACAAGGAGGCGACGATCGCTTCGCTGGGCGAACGCACCTACGCCGCCGTGCGAGGCAACAACTTCATGACCGCCGACAGCGAGGAACTGCTCCGCCGCTGGGTGGACCGGATCGTTGCGGCGCGCGCGCGTGCCGAGCACCAGGACGAACCGGCCCAGCCCGGGCTGGAGGTGCAGGAGGAACTGAAGCGCGCCGTCGAACGCCTGGAGACCGACCAACCCATAATCTTCGCCTGCCTGAACGCACACGGCGAGCTTGCAGCACTCGCCGAAGCCCTGCCCGATGCCGAACTGCGTGAGCACCTGCGCGCCGCCCACATCTTCGGGCCGCACGTAAGCAGCCTCGCATTCCAGATCAGGCCGGCCACCTCGCGCGACGGACGGCTGACCGCCTTCATCGAATGCAGAGACACCTCCTCCGCCGCCCAGGTGCGGGACGTAATCCAGCAGTTGCTTGCCGAAGCGGGCGAGGAAGCCGCCCTCAGCGACACCACCCTGAACCTCGAGGAGACCGTGGTGAGCCTCGACGCCCTGATCACGGACATACCTGGCCACGTGGCCGAGTTCGCCGTGCGCTTCGCCGAGCAGATGCAGAAAGCAACCGAACCGGCGCAGGGCGCACAAGCCGCGCCGGAAGCCGCCGACGGTGCCGACTACGAAGTGCCGTCAGCCACGCCCGTGAACTGACCGGCGCGAGCCGCAGCCTGCTGCCTGCCGGATGCCGAGCCCGAAACGCTCCGTCCGCCGCATCTTGACAGCCCCTGGTGCCCTGCCTATACTCGCGGCTTCGTTCAGACCGCTCTTCAAACGTTGGAGGCCCCTGCGATATGCGCATCCTGTATTTTGACATTGATACGCTCCGCCCCGATCACCTCGGCTGCTACGGCTATCGCCGCGATACCTCGCCGAACATCGACCGCATCGCTGCCGAGGGCACCATCTTCACCAACTATTACGCCAGCGACGCGCCCTGCCTGCCGTCCAGGGCTGCGCTCTTCCTCGGGCGGCCCGGCATCCACACCGGCGTGGTCGACCACGGCGGCATAGCGGCTGACCCCTACATCATCGGCGAAGATCGCGCCTTCCGCCTCCAGCACGAATGGCACTCCTGGGTGATGGCCATGCGCAACGCCGGCTTCTATACCGCCAGCTTCAGCCCCTTCGGCGAACGCCACAGCGCCTGGTGGTTCTACTCCGGATGGCGCGAGCAGTACAACAGCGGCAAAGGCGGCAGCGAACGCGCCGACGAAGTCGTCCCCGCCGCCCTCGACTGGATCGAGCGCCGCGGCAGCGAAGAGAACTGGTTCCTGCACATCAACGTGTGGGACCCACACACGGGCTACCGCACGCCGGAGGAGTTCGGCTTCCCGTTTGAGGACGAACCGATCGAAGACTGGATCAGCGAGGAGAAGATCCGCGCAGATTTTGAGAGCTTCGGCCCCCACAGCGCACAGGACCTGGCCAACATCGGGCCCGGCAAGGAGAGCGCGCGCGCCCCGTCCCAGATCCGCAACCTGGCCGACTACCGCAAGTGGATCAACGGCTACGACACCGGCATCCTCTACGCCGACCACTGGTTCGGCAAAGTGCTGGCCGCGCTCGAGCAGAAGGGCGTGCTCGACGAAACCGCCATCATCATCAGCAGCGATCACGGTGAGAACCAGGGCGAGCTGAACATCTACGGCGACCATCACACCGCCGACTACATCACCGCCCGCATACCCATGATCGTCCGCTGGCCCGGCATGCGCGGAGGCCAGGTAGACCATGGCCTGCATTACAACTACGACCTGCCCCCCACCCTGATGGAACTGGTGGACGGTGAATGCCCCGCCCGCTGGGACGGCCGCAGCTTCGCCGGCAGTCTTTCGGGCGAACAGACCGGCCGCGACAGCCTGGTCCTCGGCAACTGCGCGTGGAGCTGCCAGCGCGGCGTGCGGTGGGACGACTGGGTGCTGCTGCGCAACTACCACAGCGGCATGAAGAACTTCCGCCCCTACATGCTGTTCAACGTGGCCGAAGACCCCCATGAGCAGAACGACCTGGCCGAGCAACGCCCCGACGTGGTCAACCAGGGCATCCGCACCCTCGAGGCATGGCACGCCGACATGATGGCCACCAGCGAAAGCAGAATCGACCCCCTCTGGACGGTCATGGCCCAGGGCGGACCCTACCACACCCGCTACGCCGTGGACGACTACATCGAGCACCTTCGTGAGACCGGCCGACCGGAGGCCGCGGACTGGCTCGAGGACACGGAAGGCGGATTCATGGTCGGATGATCGCGCCGCCGCAGAGGCGGGAAGGAGCATCATGCGCATTGTCGGGCTGACCGACATACACGGCAGGGCCTCCTCCATCGCCCCCTTCGCGCAGGTCCTGCAGGCGGCAGATGTGGTGGTGCTCTGCGGCGACCTCACCCACTTCGGCGGCGCCCGCGATGCGCAGCGCGTGGTGCAGGCGGTCCTCGAGCACACCCCCGCCGTCCTCGCGGTTCACGGCAACTGCGACCGTCCGGAGGTGGCCGAGTTCCTCGCGGCGCAGGGAATCTCGCTGCACGGCCGACGTGTGATCCGCGATGATGTCGCCTTCCTCGGCCTCGGCGGATCATTGCCGGCCCCGGGGGGCACGCCGAGCGAGTTCTCGGAGGCGGAACTGGCCCGCGCCCTGAGCCAGGCGGCCGCCGAGCTGGATGCCGACATCCCCCGGGTGCTCGTCTCGCACCAGCCGCCACGCGACACGGCTCTCGACGTGATCGGCACCGGGGCGCATGTCGGCAGCGACGCCGTGCGCCAGTTCATCGAGCAGCATAGTCCATGCGTATGCTTCACCGGCCACATCCACGAGAGTGCCGGCACCGACACGCTGGCCGGCTGCCACGTGGTCAACCCCGGCCCGGCGAGCGGTGGGCGCTGCGCCGTGGCCGAAGTCGAGCCCGGCGCCGAGCCCCGGGTGCGCATCGAAGCGGTATGATCGCTCAGGCGAGCAAGGGGTAACGGATGAGTGCACAGGGCGACGGGCGCAACTCGTTCTTCACCCCGGAAAGGTTCGCCCGCGAGCAGGGCGAACGCATGGTTTCGGCGCGCGGCAGGCTGCTGATCGCCGGCTGCCGCTCCGGCACCTACCTCTCGGAAGCCGTGGCTTCGCGCTACGACGCGTTGCTGTCCGATAGCGAGAGCTCCGACCACGTGCTCCACGTGGCGGATGTCGATTACCAGTTCGCGGACACCGAGACCTGCGTGCGCATCGAGCAGCACGTCGGGGGCTACGACGTCTACCTCTTCCAGGCCATCTACGACCCCTGCTCTGAGCGCACCGTCGACCAGAACTACCTGACCTTCCTGATCGCCGCCCGCACGCTGCGCGAGCACGGCGCCCGCCACGTCACCGGCGTGCTGCCCTATCTCGCCTACGGACGACAGGACAAGCCGACCAAGTTCCGGCGCGAGCCGACCACGGCGAAGCTGATGGCCGACCTCAGCCTGCAGGCCGGCATCGACCGGCTGATCGCCTGGGACCCGCACACCGGCCAGTTGCGCGGCTTCTACGCCCCCGCGCCGACCAACATGTTGGAGTCGCTGATGCTCTTCCTCGACGAGTTCGAGGAACTGCATGGTCGCGACGATGCGATCGTGGTCTCCCCCGACGTCGGCGGCTCGAAGTTCGTCAGCCACTACGCGCGCGCCGCCGACCTGCGCTTCGCCGTCGCCTCCAAGCTCCGCCCCGAGCCCGGCAAGGCCGAGATCACCGACATCGTGGGCGACTTCGGCAGCAAGACGAAAGCGATCATCCTGGACGACATGATCGCGAGCGGCGGGACGATGTACGGCGTGATCCGCCGCCTGATCGAGGAACGCGGCATCGAGGAGGTCTACATCGGCGTCAGCCACAACCTCTGCGCTCCAAAGGCCCTCGCCCGCCTGCGCGAGCTTCACGCCGAATACTGCCTAAAACGGCTGGTGGTCACCGACTCCATCCCGCAGACGCCGCCCTTCCGTGAATTGCCCTTCATGAAGGTGCACTCGCTCGCTGACGCGCTGGCCCGCACGATCAACCGCATCCATTACAACCGGTCGGTCAGCGAAGTCTTCTACCGGCCTTGAGGGCATACGGCCCTTGAGCCGCTGCCCGCTCGGGTTACAATGAATGAGGGGCCGGACGGCCGCGCCTGTCCACTGACCTCAACACAGGAGACACCATGAGCGAGCAGTATGACTACGATGTCGCCGTGATCGGCTCGGGCCCGGCGGGCTACGTGGCCGGCATTCGCGCCGCACAGCTCGGCGCCAGCGCCTGCGTCATTGAAAAGGGCCCCCTCGGCGGCGTCTGCACCAACGTCGGCTGCATACCCACCAAGGTACTCTGGCACACCGCCAGCATGGCGCTCAAGATGGAAGACGCGGCCGAAATCGGTCTCGAAGGCGTCAAACCGCAAGTGAACTGGTCGACGGTCGCCGAACGCCGCGAGAAGATACTCGACATGCTGCGCAACGGCATCGCCTCGCTGCTGAAGGGCAACAACGTAGAGCTGATCCGCGGGGCGGCCGCGTTCGCCGACGAGCACACGCTGAGCATTGACGACGGCGAAAGCAGCCAGTCCATCACCGCGCAGAAGATCATCGTCGCAACGGGCTCAAAGGCCATCGGGCTGCCCTCCGCCCCGTTCGACCACGAACTGGTCATCAGCAGCGACGACGCCGTCAGCGCAAACGAGCTGCCGGAATCCATCGTCATCATCGGCGGCGGCTACATCGGCCTGGAGTTCGCGAGCATCTACACTGCGTGCGGCGTCGAGGTCACGGTCGTTGAGGCGCTCGACCGCCTGCTGCCGGCCATGGACGAGGACTGCGCCCGAGAGGTCGCCAAGTTCCTTAAGAAGCGCGGCGTCGCCGTCCACGTCGGAGTCACGCTGGAGAAGGTCAAGAAGGGCGACGGCGAGGTGACAGCCGTGCTGGCTGACGACACGGAGGTGACCGCCGAGAAGATGCTCGTCTGCGTCGGCCGGCGCGCCGACTGCAGCAGCGTCGAGATCGGCAAAGCCGGAGTAGAGACCGGCGAGAAGGGCGAACTGCCCGTCAACGAGCACATGCAGACGAACCAGCCGCACATCTACGCCATCGGTGACTGCAACGGACAGGTGCTGCTCGCCCACGTCGGCAGCCAGGAGGGCCTGGTCGCCGCCGCACATGCCACCGGCTCCATCAGCGCGGCCATGGACTACCGCGTCGCCCCGGCCTGCGTCTTCGTTCATCCGGAAATCGCCGTTGTCGGCCTGAGCGAAGAGGAAGCCCGCGAGGAGCGTGGCGAGATCGTGGTGAAGAAGTTCCCCTGGCGGGCGCTGGGCAAGGCCCACATCGTCGGCGAGACCGACGGAGTGGTCAAGATGGTCTGCGACGCCAGGTCAGGACGCGTCCTCGGCGTGCACATGGCCGGCCCCGAGGCGAGCACCTTGCTCGGAGAGGCAACGCTGGCCGTGCAGCTCGAGTGCACCGCCGAAGAGATGGCGCAGACGATCCACGCCCATCCCACGCTGGCCGAAGCCCTGAAGGAGGTCAGCGAGGGCATCATCGGCATGCCGATCAACTGGCGAGGCTGAGCAGCGATCAGAAGACGAGGTCCCCGATGGCAGTCAAACCACGGCCTCCACTCAGCGTGCACGGCCCGCAGAGGGTCGGCTTCGACGAGGCGTACGAACGCCAGCTCCGGCTGTGGGAATCGTGCGCCGCCTCGCAGGACGGCAGCGGTCACCTGATGCTGGTTGAGCACCCGCCGACGATTACGGTGGGCCGCTCCGGCAGCGTCGCCGACGTGCTGGCCGACGAAAGCCACCTGCGGGAACTCGGCGTCGCCTTGCGGCAGACCAATCGCGGCGGGGAAGTGACCTTCCACGGGCCGGGGCAACTCATCGCCTACCCCATCATCGACCTGCGGCGGCGCGGTCGCGACCTGCGCCGGTACCTGCGCGAGCTGGAAGCATGGCTCGTCAGGCTCTGCCGCAGCTACGGGGTCGACGCCCACGCCGAGAGCCCGCACACCGGCGTATGGGTCGGCGAACGCAAGATCGCCAGCATCGGCATCGCCGCCCGCCGGTGGGTCTGCTATCACGGCGTGGCGCTGAACGTGGACGTGGACCTGTCGTGGTTCCACCTGATCGTGCCGTGCGGGCTGCATGGAGTCCGCATGACTTCGCTACGAGAGGAACTCGCAGAAGCGCCGCCGCTGGGTGAGGTCGCCGAACGCGCGGCGGACATGTTCACAGAACAGTTCGGCTTCGTCCGGCCCGTGGGCGATGCCGCGAGGGATGGCAGATGAGCGACACGAACACCAGATTCCCCCCGTGGCTGAAGAAACGCCTGCCCCCGGCGGAGCGGACCGCCCGAGTCGACAGGCTGCTGGAAGAGCTGAAACTGAATACGGTCTGCCGCGAAGCGCACTGCCCGAATCGCGGCGAGTGCTATGCCTGCGGCACTGCGACGTTTATGATCCTGGGCAGCGTCTGCACGCGGGACTGCCGGTTCTGCGCCGTCCAAAGCGGCACACCCTCCCCGGTAGACCCCGACGAGCCGGCCCGCGTGGCCGAGGCCGCGCGGCGCATGGGACTGCGGCACGTCGTGGTCACCAGCGTCACGCGAGACGACCTGCCCGACGGCGGCAGCGGACAGTTCGCGGCTGTGATCCGCGCGCTGCATGAGCGCACGTCGGCCACCGTGGAGGTGCTGACACCCGATTTCGGGGGGCGCGGGGAAGACCTGGCAACGGTGCTTGACGCAGGGCCAGAAGTGTTCAATCATAACGTGGAGACCGTGCCGCGGCTCTACCCCGCCGTGCGGCCTGCGGCGGACTACTCGCGCTCTCTGCATGTGCTGCGTCAGGCATCCGATCACAGTGCCGGTGCCGTCACGAAGAGCGGCCTCATGCTCGGGCTCGGCGAGGAACGTCGAGAGGTCCTCGAAGTTCTCACGGACCTCAGGGGCGCAGGCTGCCGCGTGGTAACCATGGGCCAGTACCTGGCGCCGTCGGCAGGGCACCTGCCGGTTGTGGAGTTTATCGAGCCAGAGGTCTTCGCCGAACTGCGAGAACAGGGGCAGGCCATGGGCTTCGACGCCGTGGCGAGCGGCCCCTTTGTTCGCAGCAGCTTCGGCGCGGGCGAGCTCGTGGCCGAGCTGCTGCAGCAACGTGGTGAGCATATCTAACGGCTTCGGAGGCATAGATGGCAACGGAGATCAAGCTGCCCGAACTGGGCGAGGACGCGGGCGAGGAGGCGGAGGTCAGCTTCTGGTACGTGGAAGAGGGCGAGGAGATTGAGGAGGGACAGGACCTGGTGGAGATGGTGACCGACAAGGCGGCCTTCACGGTGCCCTCCCCCGCCGGCGGAACCGTGAAGGAAATCCGCGTGCGCGAGGGCGATAAGGTGCAGGTCGGCGAAGTGATGGCCGTGGTGGAGGACTGAGCGGGCAGATGGGCTTTGAATCCCTGCCGGGGCAGGCCGCAGCCGCGCGTCGACTCACGGCGTGCCTGCGCAGCGGAAGGGTCCCCCATGCCTTGCTGTTCGCCGGCTGCCCGGGCACCGGTCGCGTAACAGCCGCCAGGGAGCTGGCGCGAGTGCTGCTGTGCGCCGAGCCGCCGCAGCGCGCGCAGGCCTGCGGGGCGTGCGCCAGTTGCGCCGCCCTGTCCGATGGCCGACACCCCGACTACCGCGAGGTCGGCCTGCCGCAAGGGCGCCAGATGATCTCCATCGACACCGTGCGGCAGATGCAGCGCGAGGCGTCGCTCAAGCCTTCGCTCTCGCGGCGGAAGGTGTTCGTCGTGCGCAACGCCGACCGCCTCAGCATGGACGCGGCGAACTGCTTCCTGAAGACGCTGGAGGAACCGCCGCCCGAATGCCATCTGGTGCTGGTGGCACAGAGCCTGCGGGAACTGCCGGAAACGGTGCTGAGCCGCTGCTGGCTGGTGCGCTTCCGGAACCTGCCGCCGGCCCGGCTGGCCGAGCGGCTACGAGAGCATGGAGTGGGCGCCGACGAGGCGCGTTGGCTGTCTCGGTTCGCCTGGGGTTCTCCCGGCGAGGCCGAAAGGCTCCGTGCGCGTGACATATTTCGGCTTAACGAAAAGATCGTAGCGGAAATTGCTGATTTACAACTGGCAGACAACTTTCGTCTCAGCGATCTGCTTAACACTCTGGCTGGTGAAGGAGCCGGCTCCGCGACCGAGGCGCGCGACCGATTGCAGGACCTGCTGGAGTGCGTTGCGCTCTACTACCGTGACCTCGCGCTGCGCGCGGTGGCAACGGCGGACACGGGGGGCGCTGAAAACCGGCCGGAGGCCGGTCATGTCCGGGGTGTTGTCCGCGGCGATGCGCCCGAGCAATTCCTCCGTTGTGCCGACGCAGCGATCGAGGCAATCGAGCGGATCGGATCCAATGCAAACCGCACGCTGACGCTGGACAACCTGTTCACGCAACTTGCACGGGCGAGAGCCGATGTCTGAGCTGCTCGAGGGCACGGTCACCAAGCTGCGCGGGGCTCTGTGCGACGTTGACGGTGCGGAGCGCGTGTATGAATGCCAGGCCCGCGGGCGCCTGCGGGAGAGCGACACAGGCGAGAGCAAGCCGGTTGCGGTGGGCGACCGTGTCCTGTTCACGCCCATAGAGGGCCGCGAGGGCGTGATTGAAGAAGTGCTGCCCCGCACAACGAAGCTGAGCCGCCGGGCGCCCTACGACCCGCACACCGAACAGATCATCGTCACGAACGTCGACCAGCTCGTCATCGTTGCATCCGTCCGCAAACCACCCCTGACGCGGGGTATCATCGATCGCTACATTATCGCCGGGGAGTCGGGCGGCCTCGACCCCGTTATCTGCATAAATAAAAAGGACTTAGCGCAATCACCCGCCGACTACGCGCCGGTCGCGCAAGACTACCGTGACATGGGATACCAGGTGCTGATCACCAGTGCCGTCACGGCAGAGGGCCTGGAGCAGCTGCGTTGCGTTCTGAGCGGCAAGAGCAACGTTCTCGCGGGCCACAGCGGAGTGGGCAAATCGACGCTGCTGAACGCACTCCAGCCCGGGCTTGAACTGCGCACGGGCGCCGTGACAACAAAGGGACGCCACACCACGTCGGGCACTTCGCTGCTGAAGCTCGACACTGGCGGCTACGTAGTCGACACGCCCGGCATCAGGGAGTTCACGCTCTGGGACATCGACAAGCGTGACGTGGCGCAGTTCTTCCCGCAGATCTGGGAACTGAGCGCCGACTGCCGGATGCCCGACTGCGTGCACATGCACGAGCCGCAATGTGCTGTGAAGGAAGCCGTGCGGCGGGGGCAGGTGCCGATGGAGCGTTACCAAAGCTACGTGCGCATCGTAACCAGCACCGAGCAGGTCGACGTGCCGCGCGCAACCGACGTGGAGCGGCCCGAGGAGCAGGTCTCGCGTAAGCAGCGCGAGCCGAGCCGGCGGCGCAGGCGTCAACGCAGGCTGCGGGAAGCCGCTGAGTCCCTCGCACCGGATGAAGATGAACAGGAACACGGGCGCTGACATTCAGCCACTGTAAAGGCCGTTGCGCAGGATGTACTGCCGGACCGGTTCGCAGACCATGTAGCGGACCGAGCGCCCCTGGCGGACCCGCTCTCTGATCTCGGTAGCCGAGATGTCGAGCAGCGGGGCTTCCACCTTGATCTGTTCGATCCGATCGCACCACTCCGCGCCGAACTCCTTGGCCAGCTCACCCAGCCCCTCCGCGAGGGAGCAGCCCGGCCGTTCCACCGCGATGATATCCACTTCGTGCGCCAGCCTTTCCGCGCGCCACCAGTTCGGCAGGTCCAGAACGCTATCGCTGCCCATGATCAGGAACATCTCCGCGTCGGGCGGCTTGCGGGACTTCAAGACGCGAACAGTCTTCAGGGTGTACGACGGGCCGTCGCCGCGCAGTTCAAGGTCCGAGGCTTCGAACGCCGGGTTATCCTCCAGCGCCAACTCGAGCATCCGCAACCTGTGGTCGGCCGCCGCGAGGGGTTTCGCCGGCTTGTGCGGCGGATTGCCCGCAGGCATGAAAACGACCCTCTGCAGGGCCCGTTCATCGCGGACGCGCTCAGCCAGCAACAGATGGGCCGCGTGAACGGGGTTAAAGGAGCCCCCGAATACGCCCAGGCGTGTCATTCCACACTCCTCGTGACCTGAGCAATCGCCTTCAGACGCTCCAGGAGGTCACCCATGGCGTCAAGCGGCAGCATCGTAGCGCTGTCAGAAAGCGCACCTTCCGGATTGGGGTGAGTCTCAATGAACAGGCCATCCGCGCCGGCAGCTATGGCGGCAGCGGCGAGCGCGGGCGCCATCTGGGGCTCTCCGCCGCTCTGGGTTCGCTCGGCGGCCGGCCGTTGCACGGCGTGGGTTGCATCGAACAGGACGGGGTAACCAAGCGCTCGCATGCGAACGATGGAGCGCATATCAACGACCAGCTCGTGGTAGCCGAAGCAACTGCCTCGCTCGCACAGCAGAACGCGGGAGTTGCCCATCGAAGTGCACTTCTGGGCCGCCAACTCCATGTCCTCCGGCGCCATGAACTGGCCCTTCTTGATATTGACCGGTTTCCCCGTGCGTGCGGCAGCAATGAGCAAATCCGTCTGGCGACAGAGAAAAGCCGGGATTTGAAGGATGTCGACAACGGCCGCCGTCGGCTCGGCCTGCTGGGGCAGGTGAATGTCAGTAAGCACCGGCACGTCGACCTCAGCATGGACGCGCTGCAGTATGTCGAGGCCTTTCTCCAGCCCCACCCCGCGGAAGGAGACGATGCTGCTGCGGTTCGCTTTGTCGAAGGAAGCCTTGAAAACATAGGGGATGCCCAAAGAAGCGCAGACCTCCTTCAGGCGCCCCGCCACTTCCAGGCAGAGATGGCGGCTCTCAATGACGCACGGCCCGGCCACGAGGACCAGGTCGCACCCCTGCCCTACCCGGATGTAATCGGTGAGTTCCACTTGCCGCACCTCGCCATCCCTCCTTGAGCTGAGCAGCAGGTGGCTAACGCCCGCTCGGCGACCACGGTGAGAGCAGCAAGGATACCAGATACCTTGACACTGGTCAAACTTTCTGCTACCGTACGACACGTGTCGTAACCGCTCAACTGCGACGCGTGTTCAAGCCCGCTCTGGTTCCAACTTCATTCTGCGGTAACTCTTATGGCAACTCCCGTTGCGAAGACCAAGATAGGGGACGTGCTGTCTGAGCCCGTTGACCGGGATAGCGTCGAGCAAGTCATCGAGCAGGTCTACGACAGTTTCTCCTCCTTCGATCAGGCACATTCTTACGTTGCGCAACTCGAGGAACAGGTGCAGGAAGCCGCAGACGATGCCGACCGCGACCTGATCGAGAACGTCGGAGTCCTTCACTTCGTAGTCGGCGATTACGAGAAGGCCGCGAAACGCCTTGAGACCGTCAAGACCCGCAAGCGCGCCGCCCATTTCCTGGGCAGAACATACCTGAAGCTCGATCGGCCGGCAGACGCCATCGACATGCTCGAGAAAGGCCGCCACGATGATGCCGACCAGAAGACGGACGTGCTCCTGGTCGAGGCATTCTGCACACTACGGGACGCGGAAGGAGCCCGAAAGGCAACCAAGCGCCTGGAACGAGCCGACGCTGCACAACACCTGCTCTCCTACTGCAAGGGATTCATCGCCGAAGCCACTGGCGACTACGCCAGCGCGATGCAGCATTACGAGAGCGCCCTCGACGCCGAGCCCGAGCATGCGCCGAGCCTGTTCCGGCTGGCCCGCAACTGCGACCTCAACGGCGACGATGAGCGGGCAGTCGAGCTGTACCAGAAATGCGTGTCCCTGCGCCCCAGCCACGTCGGCGCCTTGATCAACCTTGGCCTCCTGCATGAGGACCACGGCCAGTATGAGGAGGCGATTCGCTGCTATAGACGAGTCCTCGCCATCGACCCCAGGCACAAGCAGGCCCAGCTCTACCTGAAGGATGCCGAGTCATCGCTGACCATGTACATCGACGTGAGCCGCTCGAAGAGACTGCGGCGCATGGACGAGCTGTTCAGCCTGCCGGCCGGGGCATCGTCGCCTGAGGAAGCCCTTCAGCCCGGCGCAGTGGCCGCCATCGGCGCCGCAACGCCGCAGGAGGCCTCGCAGGTGGCCGCGGCAGGTCCAACCCCTGAAGAAGAACAAACGCTCAACACGCCGGTGGAGGAACTGGACCTCTCCACTCGGTCCCGCAAGTGCATGCAGAAACTGGGCATACGAACGGTAGGCGAACTGATCCAGCAGAGCGAACAGGACCTGCTTGCCGTGCCGAACTTCGGTGCCACCAGCATACAGGAAGTGAAGGAGAGGCTGGCCGAACTCGGACTGTCGCTGGAGGAAGAGTAAGGCCGAATGATCGAATACGTCGAGGGTCAACTGGTGGAGAAGGCCCCGCAGGTTGCCGTCATCCAGGTCGGCGGTTTCGGCCTTCGCTTGAGCATTCCCGCCTCCACCTTCGACGTCCTGCCCCGCACTGGCGCGAGCGTACGGCTGCTGGCACACCTGGAAGTCCGCGAAGACGATCTCAGCCTCTTCGGTTTCGGCTCGTCGAACGAACGTCATCTCTTCCGACTGTTGCTCGGCGTCAGCGGCATCAGCACAACGATCGCCCTGCGGGCCCTGGGCAGTTGCAGTGTGGCTGAGTTCAAACGTATAGTCCTGGACGAAGAAGTGGACACCCTCCAGCACATGATCAAGGGCGTCGGCAAAAAAACGGCTCAGCGCATGGTGCTGGAGCTGAAGGAACCCATAGCCGGGCTCGCGGTTGAGCCTGCACGCAGCGCCGCCGGCAGGGCTGCGCGCGATGTGGTGGACGGCCTGATGCAGCTCGGCTGGAGCCGTCTGGAGGCGGAGCGAGCCGTACGGGCCGCCCTGGAGGAGTTGGGGCCTGACGTAGACCGGGAGCAACTGCTCAACGCCGCCGTCTCGAAGTAGCCCGATCCGGGGAGGCCATGAGCAACGGACTCGACATCTACTCCGGCTTCCCCCAGGGCGACGAGAAGACGCTCGACAACGCACTGCGCCCTCGCACCTTCGACGAGTTCGTCGGCCGCGAAGACATCGTAGGCAACCTGAGAACCTGGCTTGCGGGCGCCAGAGCTCGTGATGAGCCGTTGGACCACATCCTGCTGAGCGGTCCGCCCGGCCTGGGCAAGACAACGCTGGCATACATCCTGGCCAATGAGATGGCCGTCGAGATCCGCACCACCAGCGGGCCCGCCCTCAGCCGTCCCCGAGACCTGGTGGGCCTGCTGACCAGCCTTGCCCCTTGCGACATCCTGTTCATCGACGAGATACACCGTCTCGACGTGCGCGTCGAGGAGTACCTTTACAGCGCCATGGAGGATTTCTTCATCTCTGTCATCATCGACCCGGGCCCACACGGCAGGTCGATCAAGATGGACCTTCAGCCGTTCACCCTCATCGGCGCCACTACGCGCGAGGGGCTGCTCGCCGCGCCCCTGCGCAGCCGTTTCCAGATACTCGAACGACTCGACTACTACAGCCACAATGAACTGGCAACCATCGTACACAACAGCGCCGGTGTGCTCGGCGTAGAGCTGAGGCCCGAGGCAGCTCGACTGATCGCCGCCCGCTGCCGCGGCACGCCCCGTGTCGCCAACCGATTCCTTCGGCGCATACGCGACGTCGCCCAGGCGCATGGCAGCAACGTCATCGACGAGGGAATTGCCGCAGAAGGGTTGCGTCGGCTCGGAGTGGACCAGAACGGCCTGTGCGACATGGATAGGCGCATCCTGCTGACGCTGGCCCGCAACGATGGAAGAGCTGTCGGGCTGAAGACGATCGCCGCCGTGGTCGGCGAGAAGGACGACACCATACAGGACGTCTACGAGCCGTTTCTGATCCGGCACGGTTTCCTGGAGCGAACAGCTCGGGGGCGCGTTATCACCAAGGAGGGGCTCGCAGTGATTGGGCGTCACCTGGATGACGAGACCGCTGACGGGGGGCAGAAACCTCTGCTGTGACGCATCACCATGAGCCGAAGCACTCGCTGCGCCGAATGCCATGAACGTTCTGCTCCACATATGTTGCGGCCCGTGTGCCATTGAGCCATTCCACCGACTGCAGGCCGCCGGACACGAGGTGACGGGCTACTTCTACAACCCGAACATCCATCCCCTTATCGAGTTCAGACGCCGCCTGAAGGCCGTGCGGGTTATGCAGGAACGGCTGCCCATCCCGGTGGAATGCGACAGCGACTACGGACTGCGTTGCTGGATGGAAAACGCCGCATGGAGAGGCGCGCGCACCGGGCGATGCGCCTCGTGCTATCGACTGCGACTGCGCCAATCGGCACAACGCGCGGCCGAACGCGGCTGCAAGGCATTCACAACGACACTGCTTGCCAGCCGTCAACAAGACCATGCCCTGGTCAAACTGACGGGGGAAGAAGCTGCGGAGGCGGCAGGTGTCGAGTTCCTCTACGCCGACTGGCGGAAGGCTGCAGAGCGAAGCCACGAGCGCGCGCGGGAGATGCGGCTCTACCTGCAGAGCTACTGCGGCTGCATCTTCAGTGAGCAGGAGCGCTTCGCTCCTACCAACAGGCACGTTTACCGGGGGCCGGGACCGCAGGTGCCGCTCCGGGAGGTAGACCCCTGACCGATAATACCGAATCACAGCCGAAAGAGACCTGTCCGGAGCGAAGTTCGATCGCCGGGCGTCTGGCGAGCATGCCGGGCGGCCACAAGATGGCCTTCGTGGCCGGGCTGTTGGTGCTGGTCCTCGGCGCCGTGCTGCTCACGTTCTCGTGTTGCCTTGCCCCCCGTCGGCTGCCGGAAGTTCCTGCCCTGCCGACCGCCCCGCCCACGGTAGTTGCTTCCGAGACGGTAAGAATCCTGCTGGACAGATCGCAGACCGAGATCGAAGTGGCAACACCGGGCGGGGGAACGCTATATGGCCTGATGGACGACCTGGAATACGCCCTGATCGTCGGGGAAGGGCCCTGGCACATCGGCGAAGTGCAGGGGCGTGTCTCAATCAACGGCGAGCCGCAGCCGGAGTCAGCGCTGTCGCTGCGCCCGGATGGCGAAGTGTTCCGTATCGGGGAGCGCACCTATCGCGGCCGTCTGGCCCTGCGAGCGATGGACGACGGCCGGCTTTCCGTTGTCAATATCGTCGAGCCCGAGGACTACCTGCGGGGCGTGCTGCCCAGCGAGATGTACCCCCGCTGGCCTCTGAATGCTCTGATGGCACAGGCAGTCGCCGCGCGAAGCTACCTTTACTACACCGTGGCCCAACGCGGATACTTGAACCTCGTGGACATGGCTTACCGAGGCGCCGGGGCTGAGACCCGTGACACTGACCTCGCCGTTGAGCTAACGCGCGGAGTCATAATGACCTACAACGGGGAGTTGTTCAGCGCTTACTTCCACAGCACCTGCGGAGGCCACACCGCGTCGGTAGCGAAGGTGTTTAACGAAGAGCCGATCGGCCCCCTGACGGGCGTGCCATGCACCTGGTGCCGCCCAAGTCACCATTACGACTGGAGGGTCCACATGGACGCTTCGGAGCTGTCCGAAGCCCTGAGCGAGTGGGGCGTGATGAACGGCGTGACCTCTGTGGAACCACTGGGCAAAGGTGTCGACGGCTACGCGCGCCAGGTCCTGGTCAACGGCAGCGTCCGCATACCGGCGAATGCCTTTCGCCTTGCGGTCGGGGGCTCTCGACTCAAGAGCGTGCGGTTCACCGTGACGTCATCGGAGGGCGGCTTCACATTCACAGGGCAGGGCTACGGTCACGGAGTGGGCCTCTGCCAGTGGGGGGCGTTCGGACAGGCGAAGGCGGGCCATGGCTGGCTGGAGATACTCCGGCACTACTACCCCGGTGCCGCGCTGCAGGAGGTGGCGCCCGGCGTCCCCCTGCGGCTTCCGCCGCAGGCCGATGAGCCCGGCGTGCCCTGAGCACGGCGGGCAGGCAGCAAGCGCCTGAAGAGCGTTCGCCCCCGAACTTGCCGCTGGGGGTGACCGTCTATGGGTCCTTGCGGCCGTCGGGCAGCTCCGTCACTTCTCGGCCTCAACTTCTTCCTTCTCATCCTCGGTGCCGCGCAGCGACGCTTCCACGCCTCCCTCCGCATCGCCACCGATGGAGCCGACCTCGATATCCAGGTCCTCGCGGCGCTCAATCTTGGCCAGCTCACCATCGCGCATCCAGACGATGCGGTTGCTGGCACTGAGCATCTTGATGTCGTGAGTCGCCGTGATGATGGTGACGCCCTTTTCCTGGTTCATCTCGCCCAGCAGTTGGATGATCTCCTTGCCCGTTGCCAGGTCGAGGTTACCGGTGGGTTCGTCGGCCAGGATAATGCTGGGGCTGTTGGCCATGGCGCGAGCGATCGCCACGCGCTGTTGCTGGCCTCCGGAAAGCTCGAACGGCTTGTGATCATAGCGTTCGGCAAGGCCCACTTGGTCGAGGAGGTCCATGCCCTTGTCACGGGCCTCGTCTGTAGTCAAACCGGCGAAGGTCATCGGCAGCGTGACGTTCTCCAGCGCGCTCATCACGGGGATCAGGTTAAACGTCTGGAAGATGTAGCCCACCTTGCGACAGCGCAGCCAGGCCAACTCGTAAGCATCAAGCTGAGCGACATCCACCTCGTCGATGTACACCTGTCCGTCGGTCGGCTTGTCCAGCGCGCCGATCATGTTGAACAGTGTTGTCTTGCCGCTTCCGCTCGGCCCCATGATGCTGATGTATTCACCCGTGTGGATCTCCAGCGAGATGCCCTTCAGGGCGTGCACTTCCACCTTGCCCATCTTGTAGATCTTGCGCACGTCCTTTGTGCGCACGACGATGGGCTGCGCGGTATGGTCTCTTTCCACGGTTGCCGGTGTCGCTTCTGCCACGGCTATCTCCTTCTCAAGTAGGCCGCGCTGGGCGGCCTGCAGATTGCTTCCAGGGGCTACTCTTCCACACGCATTGCCTGAACCGGCTCCATGCGGGCAGCCCTTATCGCCGGATATATGGCGGCCACAATGCTCAGCACGATGCCGACAGCGAGCGCGACGACCAACCATGCTAACACGCGTCCGGCCGGGAAGAACCGCAGGGCGAGCCAGTAGCTGCGCCCTGTTTCCGGGTCGACTACGTGGAAGGTGAACATAGCTCGCACGAACGCCAACAGGAATCCGATCACGGCCCCGGCAATCGAGCCGACAATGCCTTGCAGGGCCGATTCGATAAGGAACAGCTTAACTACGAATATATCCAGCGCGCCCAGGCACTTCATCGTGCCGATCTCGCGGAAACGCTCCGTCACGCTCATAAGCATGGCGTTTGTAATGCCTACCACGCAGACCATCAGACTCAGCGTCACCAGCCAGATGCCGCGTGTGTCGGCCCTGTCAACGCCGAACTTCTCTCGACTGCCGTGGGCCAAAAGTCGCACCAGGAGGCCGCTGCGCAGGTCGCCCTCGTCGGCATTGTCCACACCCCGCCCACGGATGAACCATGAGATCAGGTCTTCGGAGTACATGCCTGCTTCCAGCAACGGGAACCAGGCGGTCCTGCCACTGCCGGATTCGCCCATCCAGAGCAGGGTATCATTGCCCACCGAGGCAAGGGCCTCGGCCCCTTCCTTTGCGCTTGTCTGAAGGTACTCTGCCCGCGGCAAACGGGTCCATGACACGCCTGCGCCGGCACTGTGGTCACTGCGCTCGACAGTCTCTCCACTGGCCAGGAAACTGCCCTCAGCAGGTTCGGCGGGCAGTAGCTCCGCCAAGGGATGTGCGTTCTCTATGCCGTACGAACCGAAGACCAGTAGGAAACCCCCGCCTCGGACATACGCACCGATGGCCGAGGCGACACCTTCCGTCTGCAGAATGTCGGGAAAGCCGATCAGCACAAGCGCATCTGGACGCATGCCCGGCTCCTGTCCCAGCATGTCAATCAGTGCGCTGCCTTCGGGGGGCAGAAGTTCGGTGCGGAAGCCCTGCTCCCCTTCCAGGGAGAAGCTGATCGCAGTAGCCGGTGGGACATCGCCCGGAGAGTGCTCACCCTCAACGACGGCGACGCGGACGTTCACTCCCCCGCCGGAAAGGGCCTCCGACTCCAACACTCCCTGCACCAGCGAGTAGAGTTCGTGGGTGGGTGGGGCTTGCCGCATGGCGCGGGTGAACACACCCGACGTCCAGACAGACATCAGGAATGCAATCGCCAGGATGATGCCGCTCATAGTGATCAACGAGCGCCAGATGCGGATCTTTATGCCCTTCCAGGCAACCTCAAACGCCTTGCTGAAGGGCAGGACGATCTGACGACCGATCTTCTCGCTGTTCGCGTCTGATACGCCGAGGGTACCGCTCACCAACAACCTCCAGGTTCAGTGGGTCACGCCGCCGGCTCAGGCTTCGGCGGCTAATCCGCCTTGCTGTCGATGACCAACGCTACTATGGACCGCCGGGCGAGATCTCGCAGAAACGTCCCGGTGGAGATCTCCGCCTCGCGCTTGCCCAGTGTAAACCTTTCGGCGAACTTATCAACTATATCGCGCACCGTATGGTCACCGTCGCACAGTTCTATTACGAACGTGCCGAGCTCGTCAAGTCCCACGCGCTTATACGCCGGCAGGTGGAACAGCCGCGAGAGGACCCGAACAGTCCACGTGTCGGGCCTGGGCACCTGCAGAACGGCGTGCCCCTCATCATCGCGCTGTATCTTAACCAGGGGGTTCAGCACCGGTCGAGCTGACATCGACTGCTCTCGATCCAGTCGGGGCAGCCCCTCACGTTGTTTGCGGCCGAAAGGGTTCACTGTCGCACCTCGCCCGCCGGGCAGCACTCGAATCCCTGCACAGCCGTCTCAAAGACCTCCGCGTCGCCCTCCGGTCCATCAAACGCGCAGACCATCAGGCGGTTGGTCTCCTCGCAATGCCACGCTGTGGCAAGCGTAACGCGCTTCTTGCCGACCAGACGCAACGGGTTGACCAGCAACCACGGCCGCCCGCAGAGGTGCGCAGCGGGATGGCCCTTGACGCGCTCGGCGCGCACCCGGAAGCTGCGCCGCTTCAGAGCGTCGGCAAGGAACTCCGGCAGCCAATCCCGCACCGGACGGCCCGCCAGCAGTATGCGGGCAAGGCTCAGCCGGAGGAAGCGCAACCGGGTAAGACGTTTGCCGAACGTCATGCGTATCGCGCCGCTCTGAAGCGAGGTGCGGAGGGCAGTCCACCCGGCCGGCGCGCGGAACCGCATGTCGTAGAAATCCCACTCGTCCCAACCGTCTTCTGGGTGGTCGCGAAGGGACGCGAACACGGTCCGCGCGGTGGTCTTCAGCCGCTCATCGGCGTCGCCAAGCACGTGCAGATGGACGGTGCGTTCGCATTCGCGGCAACGGCTGAGCATCGCGACCGACTGGCGGTCAGCCACCCATCGGTAGGTTTCGACATCTTTCCCGGGAGGCGAGGCGAGGTTCAGCTCGCGTTGAACAGAAAACTCAACGCTCTGCCTGGCTGCCCGTTTGCGCAGTTTCGCGAGATATGCATCCACCGATTCGGCGGGTGGGCGGCCGGGCCCTGCTTCCCAACGCAGTTCCAACCGCAGTTGGTCGGCGTCGGCCAGCCTGACGTAGCCCGCGCGGCGCTTCCCCTCGGTGAACACAAGCTGCCAATGCGCCGGCACGGTTACGTTTACTCCGTGCCATCCGAAGCCTCTGAATTCGGAGGCCCCCTCCGGCGCACTATGCGCCGTCATGCGGTTATCCCATCAGAGCCAGGACGGCTTCGTCCTCGTTGTCGGCGATGCTGAACATGCGGTCGAATCGCATGATCTCGAAGATCTCGTAGATGCTGTCTTCGATGTTACAGAGCATGAGCTGGCCGCCGGCGGCCTGGACCTTCTTCAGCAACGCCACGAGCTTGCCCATGACCGCACTGCTCATGTAGCTGACGTTCTCGAAATTGACGACCACCTTCTTCAGGTGGTGCTCATCCACCAGTTCGTCTAACTCCTCCCCGAGCTGCTGCACGTTGGACTGGTCGAGGATTCGGGAAGTGACGAAGCTCACAACGGCGACGTCGTTCTGTTTGGTGACCCGCAGCAGGGCATCCTTGCGGGTCTCGATGCTCTCCACGGCGACAACTTGTTCCTCTGCATCAGCCTTTGCGGCATCGCCGGCCCGCTGCAGCCGGATAACGCCCCCGCAGTTCGGGCAGCGTCCCTTGCGCCCCAGGTTCTTGCTGTCCGCGACCAGCTTGTGCCCGCAGTTTTTGCACTTTACGACAATTTCCCCTGCCATGAGGCTTGGTCTCCCACAGAGATCTCGCAGAGCTTCGTGCCGTTATTCTACATACTTGCGGATAATGATGTCCAGCTTCTGTCGCGTGGCTTGCGGCATCTGATCGGGCTGTGTTACCAACGCCTGGGCCAGCGCCTCGCCGCAGGCACACCCTCGCTTCCCGGGCTCGGCAAGCACTGCCTCCCGCACGATCCGCCTTGCGGTATCAGCATTGCGCCTCAGATTCTGCAGCACCATCTCGCCGGTAACGGCCTCCTCGCCCTCGTGCCAGCAGTCGTAATCCGTTACCATCGCGACAGTAGCGTAGCAAATCTCTGCCTCGCGGGCAAGCTTGGCCTCGGTGATGTTCGTCATGCCGATGACACTCACCCCCCAGGATCGATACATGTGCGACTCCGCGCGTGTGCTGAACGTCGGCCCTTCGATGCATACATAGGTGCCGTCCGGCCAGACTGTGGCCCCCGCTCGTCGGGCAGCGCCCAGCAGCATCTCGTGCAGTTCGGGGCAGACGGGGTCGGCCAGGGAGACGTGAGCCACAGCCCCCTCGCCGAAGAACGTGTCATGCCTGCCCTTCGTGCGGTCGATGAACTGGTCCGGCAACACGACATGTAACGGCTCCACCTCTTCACGCATGCTCCCAACGGCAGAAACGGATACGATGCGTTGCACTCCCAGGCTCTTGAAACCCCAGATGTTTGCTCGCGCGTTCAGCTCGCCCGGCAGTATGCTGTGAGTTCGGCCATGCCGCGGAAGGAAGACGACGGGACGCTCCTCCAGCGTGCCGACCACGTACGCATCCGAAGGGGGCCCAAACGGGGTGTCCATCCGCACCGCTTCGTCCTGCCGTAGGCCGTCCATCTGGTACAGCCCACTTCCGCCGATAATGCCCAGTGCATCCTTTGCCTGCATCTTCGGGCTGACCCCTTTGTCAGGTGAGCGCGTTCACCCTTCGTCCTGAAAGCGCACGCGTCAGATTTAGCACGCATTGTAACCACTGCACGAGCGTCGTCAAGCCGCAACGCCCGCATGGCCGCCCGGGGCGCGTGCTGGCGTGCGCACGCGAATTAGGCTTGGGGTTCGCAGGCCCCGCACGGGCGACGTTTTTGGTTGACACAGCCTCCCTGTATGTCTATATTCTTGGTAAATCGCGTTCTCACCGTCGCTAAAGCCGAAGGGAGATTGTCCTCATGAGGAACCGCTGGCTCGCAGCCATGCTGTGCCTGGTCGCAGTTGCGGGGCTCGTCATCTCGATGGGCTGCAATGCTTTCACACCCGAACGCAACCGCCGGCGAGTTGCCGTGATGCAGAGCGACATGGATCGAATGGTCGACGAAGTCGACTGGCTCCTCGGCCTCGACGAACCCAGCACGCTCTACGAAGACACATTCACCCCCTACCGCTAAACAGACGCGACTGCGGTTCAAAGCTCACCAACCACCGCCGAGCCAGACCGAGCGGCGGTGGTTGTGCATTGGAGCTTACCTACCCTGGCTGCTCCCGCTGCTGCCCGATGAAGCCCCAACATGCCGGGCTTGACGCACGCATCCCGGCAACGTATCTGGTATTGTGGGGGTAAACCCCGTCAGCACTGCGTTCCCGGAGGGATAGCATGGACCGCGATGAGATCCTCGAACGCGTCAGCGACGTGATGAGCGATGTCCTTGGGGTGGCTGTAGCGGACATCACCCCTGCCACGCAACTCGAAGTAGACCTCGAAATCGAACCGCACCAGCGCGTCGAAGTGGCCGAGTTGCTGGAGGATGAGTTCGACGTAGAGGTAGCTCTCGAAGATGTGATGGAAGCACATACGGTTTCCGAGCTGGTCGATCTGCTCGAAGACCTTACCCATCGCGCGGGCTGACGCCCCATGAATATACTGATCAGCCCGGACCTCGACTCGTTGAGCACAAGGGCGTCCGAGATCGTGATCGCAGCGATCCGGGCAAAGCCCGATGTCGTTCTCGGCCTCCCCACGGGGCGCACTCCCCTCGGTCTTTACGAACGCCTCGTGCACGCCCACCGGGAGCGGGGACTCGACTTCTCCCGCGTCACGACGTTCAACCTGGACGAGTACGTCGGGCTCTCACCGGACGACCCTCGCAGCTACCATGCCTACATGCGCGAGCACCTGCTCGACCACGTGAACATACCCGAGGGACGCGCACACATCCCTGACGGCAGCTGCGAGAGACCAGGCGAGCACTGTGCCGAGTACGAGGCGGCCATCCGCCAGGCGGGCGGCATCGACATGCAAGTGCTCGGGATCGGAGTGAACGGACATCTGGGCTTCAACGAACCGGGGGCGTCACTGGCTGCCGGTACCCATGTCACGGCGCTCGCACCTGAGACCATCCAGGCCAATACCTACGCGTTCGGAACCGAGGAACACGTGCCGCACCTTGCCGTCACCGTCGGGCTCGGCACCATCATGCATGCGCGCCGATGCGTTCTGATGGCCGCTGGCGAGGCCAAGGCGGACGCGGTGCGGGCGGCTGTCGAGGGTCCGGTGACGGCGTCGTGCCCCGCCAGCATTCTGCAGATGCATCCGAGCGCCGTAGCGCTCCTGGACGAGGCAGCCGCCTGCCACCTGGAGCGGCTCGACTTCTACCGCCACCAGCAACGCACCTGGGAAGCACTCGCTGACCGGCTGTAGCGGCGGTCGGCGCCTTGCAGCGCTTCTGCCCCTGCCAGAGTTCCACGTCAGAAGAGCGCGACCTCTTCATGGCATGTATTCAATATATTAAGATAATCGCTTCGTGTTATGCATTTTAACAAGGTATCTCTTGACTTCATGGCTCAGATGCGCTATTCTCACTTGGGAAAGGAGAGGCCAGGATGGACGCTACCCAACCCCAATGTCCCAAGTGCGGACGGCCGATGCAGGTTTCACGCTTCACCTGCTCGGCCTGCGATGTCGACCTCGAGGGCCGCTTCGACCTGCCGCCCCTTGCCAGGCTCTCGGTGCGGGAGCAGGTCTTCGTCGTCGCCTTCGTGCGCTGTCATGGCAACATCAAGCGGATGGAGCAGGTCTTCGGCATCAGCTATCCGACGGTGAAGAACAGACTGAACGCCCTTACCGATAAGCTGGATGCACCGCTTCAGGCGCCGCAGAGGCCCGGGCCGGTCCTCGACCGCCTTGCAGCCGGCGAGATCAACGTCGAACAGGCGCTGGATATGCTGGGACAGGGATGATGATTCCGCCCGTGTTCGCACTGATTCGCGTGGGCAAGCACCTGATCCCCGTGCCGGTGATCGTCCTCTGGCCGCTGTTTCTGTTGGCGCTGGTGCTGGCCCCCCTGGTTCTGCCGTTCGTGGACATGAAGGGGTTCGACCGCATGGAGCGGGCGCTGCTGCCCTTCCACCTGTGGAAACTCCTCAGTGCGCTGAGCGGGTCGAGCATCGATGTGCGCTCGACGGGCGGCACACACGTGCAGGTACAGATCTGGTAACCTCTGAAGGAGTGAACGTCATGCAGAAGAGTTCGCGTTCGCAGGGCATCGCAAGACGACTTAAGAACGCAGTCACAACCCTCAACCGGGAGACCATAGCCATGAGCGAGAACAGGAAGAAGGTGCTCGACATGCTCGCCGCCGGCAAGCTGACGGCCCAGGAAGCCGAAAGGCTGCTGGACCGCCTGGCGGCCCTGGAGAACACTGAAACCGAGCCCGAGGTTCAAGAACTCCAGGTGCGCGCACACGATGGCCAGGAAACGCAGCGGCCGAGGTTCCTGCGCGTAATAGTTGAGTCCAGCGACGGCGACGAGGTCAACGTGCGGGTGCCGCTCGCGCTCGTTAGAGCCGGCATACGCCTCGGCGCGCTCATGCCGACCGAAGCCCGCGAGCAGGTGGAGAGCAAGGGCTTCGACCTGAACGCCCTGTCGGAGATGGATACTGACGAGCTGGTCGATGCTCTCGCCGAACTCGAGGTAAACGTGGAGTCGAGCGGCGGCGATGAAGTGCACGTGTTCTGCGAATGACGCCCCGGACGGATCAGGCGCTCTGGCATCGGATCCGGCCGGCTCCTTCATCCACGTCGAAGCGCACCGGCAGGAACTGCTCAATGACCCGGACGTTCCTCCGGCAATGATCGCTGACGGCTGCCACGCTTATCTCCGATTCCGCGCCGGCCAGCGCAAGATAGGGAAGAATCTGGTCCGCCATATGTTCGTCGAGGCAGGCCCCGCTGCGGACCTGCTCCTGAAGCCTTCGGGCAGCCTGTGCCCCCACCTCCTCGGCGGCCTTGCCCCGTTCGCCCAGTGCGCTGGCACCGAGACGGCAGTTCTCAAAATCCGCCCGTGCCAAAACCGCCGTACCTACGGATGTGCTGGCGACGTACTCCACGCTCTCACGATCCACGTCCAGCACGCGGCGCACGCCCCTCAGTTGCCTCTCGGCCACTTCCGCTTGCTGCAGTTCGACCGAAGCTATGCTCCGCGCATTCGCCCCCAGTGCCTCACCGCGCGTTGTCAGTGAGAGCGGCCGGAGCTTACCCGAGCGGACCTCGAGCGCGATCCTGCCGCCGCCTTTCGGGTAGAATCCAGGGTGGACTTCCACCACCGCTATCTCTGTGCCCAGGCGCCGCATAAACCAGCAGAGCACCTCGCCGAAGTAATCGGTCGTCGGCGCCCACTTCACGTGCGTACCCCCGGAGACGGAAACCTCTACGGATCGGTCGCAGACGGCCAGCG
This sequence comes from uncultured candidatus Brocadiaceae bacterium, assembly GCA_964421565.1. Taxonomy (GTDB): domain Bacteria; phylum Planctomycetota; class Brocadiia; order SM23-32; family SM23-32; genus CAYQXJ01. The sequence continues at coordinate 279,160 of CAYQXJ010000001.1, read as the reverse complement.
GCACCATCAGCGCCTGCAGAATGAGCGTCACCGAGCCGGCGGTGCCGACCTCGACCGATATCTGCCGGGGTGGATTGAGCTCGCCGGGTACGAACAGGATCTCTTTCGAGCCGAGGCGAACTCCTGTCAGCTCCGCCTCGCACGTGCGAGCGACGGCTTTCACGCCTTTCAGGTGCTGAGCCGCAAGGCCAGGTTTGCGCCTGCCTTTGCGTATGTCAAAGACCCGGCAAGCCTGGCCGGTCGCCGCCGAGAGCCCCACCGCTGTGCGGAGTATCTGCCCACCGCCCGCCAGGTAGCCGCCGTCGACTTCGATCATCGTGCCCCCCTCGCCATGGCAGCAGGTGATTGTAGACGACCGATCCGCGTTTTGCAGGTTAGCGCGGACCGGGCTACAATCCCGAGACGCAACCATCGGTTGAGGCAAAAGGCGAAGATGAAGTACGTCACCCTCGGAAGAACAGGCGCCCGCGTGTCGCGCATAGGCATGGGCGGATTCCCCCTCGGCGCGGTGAATGAAGCCCGCGCGTGGAATCCGTACAGTCCGAAGGGGCACGCGGTGGCCTGCCGCGTGGTGCGCTGCGCTCTCGACCACGGGATCAACTATCTGGACACGGCGGAGGGCTACGGAAACGGGCACAGTGAGTCGGTCATCGGCGAAGCTATCCGCGGCCGCAATCGGGAGGGACTGTTCATTGCCACCAAGTTCGGCATGTGCAAACGACCCTCACAGATCGAACAGTCGGTACATGCTTCCCTCGAACGCCTGGGCTGCGGCTACCTGGACCTCATCCAGTTCCATGGCGGCGCGTATGGCGAGCAGACAACCCACGCCATCCTCGATGGCGGTGCCATGGAAACGCTGGAACGGCTTCGCGCGCAGGGCCTGGTGCGGTTCATTGGCGCCACGAGCGAGGAGCCGTGGAGCCTCCTCCCTTTGCTTCGCAGCAATCGGCTCGACGTTGTGCAGGTCCGCTACAACCTGATCTACCAGTGCGCAGCGCATCATCTGCTGAACGAGGCCCGCGATATGAACGTCGGCGTCGTGCTGATGCGCCCTATGACGAGCGGCATGCTGCCGATGATCGCGCAGAACTTGCTGCCGGAGCTTGAGGCCGGCTGCAACCTCTACGAGATTTGCCTGAAGTACGTGCTCGCCGACTCCCGCGTGCACACCGCCCATGTCGGCATGAGGTGGCCGCACGAAGTGGAGCAGAACTGCCGACTCGTCGACTCGTGGGATCCGACGTTCGACGTTGCCGACCTGCCCCGGAGCACGGCGGGCGTATACGAAGCCCAGGATAGACATGTTGGCGATTGAGCCACAACGGGCAGCAGTGAGGAGATGCTTCTGTGCCTCGGATCGCCCGCCTCGGCGTTCTCCTGATCAGACGGCGCTCTCGCGGTTGCGCGGGCGCACGGTTTCATGTATCACTTTCTGTTCGCGCTAATGCACACATACACCCCCACTTAGCAGGAAAGCCACCATGCGCCGCAGCGACGTGAACCGCATCCTGATGGGACCCGGACCGAGCAATTGCCACCCCAGCGTGCTTCAGGCGATGGCCCGACCGCTGCTTGGGCACCTCGATCCCGATTTCCTGCAGATCATGGACGAGACGCAGGAGATGCTAAGACGGATTATGAAGACGCGGAACGCCCTCACCCTACCCGTTTCGGGCACCGGGAGCGCGGGCATGGAGACATGCCTCTGTAACCTTATCGAGCCGGGAGACCGCGTGCAGGTCTGCATCAACGGCGTTTTCGGCACCCGCATGGCCGACATCGTGGAGCGGCTGGGCGGCCAGTTACACACTGTCGAGGCCGAATGGGGGCGTCCGTTCGATCCGGAGATCGTTGAGACGGCTGTCGGCGAGTTCCACCCGAAGCTGGTGGCCATCGTACACGCGGAGACGTCAACGGGTGTGCTGCAACCGCTGGAGGACATCAGCCGTATCGTCCACGACGCCGGCGCGCTGCTGGTGGTCGACGCGGTCACCAGCCTCGGCGGCTGCAACGTCGACACCGACGGCTGGCAGGTGGACGCCATCTACAGCGGCACACAGAAATGCCTGAGCTGCCCCCCCGGCCTCGCGCCGGTCTCGTTCAGCAAACAAGCGCTGGCCGCACTCGACGCCCGCAATGTGCCGGTCTCCAGCTGGTACCTCGATATGTCCATGGTACGCAACTACTGGGGCGCGGAGCGCAAGTACCACCACACGGCACCCATCTCCATGATCTACGCACTCAACCAGGCGCTCGAAGTGATCCTCGAGGAGGGCCTGGATGCCCGGTTTGAGCGCCATGCTCTGAACCACCGTGCCCTCGTCGTCGGGCTTGAGGCGATGGGACTGCAGATGCTCGTCGAACCGGCCTACCGCCTGCCCATGCTGAATGCGGTGCGCATACCCGACGGGGTGAACGATGGCGCCGTGCGTGCTGCACTGCTCCGTGAGCACAACATCGAGATCGGCGGCGGCCTCGGGCCGCTCGCCGGCCGGGTCTGGCGCATCGGCCTGATGGGGCATTCGAGCACGCGAGAAAACGTGCTTCGGCTACTCAATGCTCTGGGGGATATCCTGAAGGCAGAGGGCATCAACGTACGAGACGGGTCAGCCGCGGCGGCGAGAGCCGTCTACGAACAAGCATGACCGGGGAGGCCCGGCCGTGAGACTACGTGTGGCCCAACCGCTACTCCCTGTGCCGCACTGGCAGATGTCTGCTGTGGGGGTAGTTCTGCCCGCGTATAACGAACAAGAACACGTGGCAGACGCCGTCGCCGCGTGCCTCGCCCAGGGCCCGGGGCGTATAGTCTGCGTCGACGATGCATCAACCGACCGCACAGCGCAGATCATACGGGGTTTGGCCGCCCGCCAGGACCGGGTGGAAGCGGCGCACCACGCGATCAACCAGGGCAAACAGGGCGCCGTTCGCACGGGGCTGCGACAACTGCTGAGGCACCGCGAAGTAGAAGCCGTCGCCGTCATTGACGCGGACATGCAGAACGACCCCGCACACCTGCCGAAGCTCTGCTGCCACCTCGCCGCGCATGACGTCGTAATTGGGGTGCGGAGGCAGGGAGAAATGCCTCGAGTCCGCCGCCTGGCCAATGCTCTGGCCAACCTGCCCTACCGAACTCTCGCGGGCGTGGCCCTCAGCGACGTGCAGAGCGGTTTCCGCGTCTACCGTCGAGATGTGGCCGCATACCTGGAGGAGCACATGGCGTCCAGCGGTAGGTACGCACTGGAGCACACGAGCATGCTGCTGTTGGGGCGACTGGCGCGGGAGAGGCGGCAGGAGGTCCGCCTCGCGGAGGTCTCCATCCCGTGCCGGTACGGCCGGGCGGCAAGCCACATCCGAGTTCGGGACAACGTGCAGTTGACCTGGGCCTCAGTGTATCATGCCCTCGCCCTGGCTCTGCTTCGGCTCTGAGGCGAGATGACCCGCAAGGCCCTCATCAGAACAGTCCTCAACGTCACGCTCTTTGCGCTCGTACTGCTCGGGCTCTATGTCGTCTTCCGCCGGATCGGCTTCAGGCGCATCTTGCGAGCCGCCTCAGGCGCCGACCTGGGCACCATCGGCAACGCGGCTCTGCTGTTTATTGCCAGCTTCGCGTTATGGTGCATCCGGTGGACCCGAGTGATGCGGCGGGAGTACTATCGCAGTGTTCCCGCCGTCTTCCCTGCCTACATGGCTGGCCTGTTCGTCAACCTCATCACCCCCGGCGCCCGCGTTGGCGGGGAACCGGTCAGGGCATATTACATGCACAAGGCGTTTGGCAGGCCCAAAACCGTCTACCTCGGCACGATCCTGGCGGATAAGGTCGGCTATGCCAGCGTTTTCTTCGGGTTCCTGGTAGTGTCCGTCGTCTTCGTCGTGGCCTTTGTGCGGGTGCCCCTTGCCTACAAGCTGCTGCTGGGCGGAGCGGTGCTGGGGGTGCTGACGGTCGTCATCAGCGGGTTCCTGCTGCGCGAACAGATCGGTATGCGCTCGCGACTCTTCACTGCCATCCTGCGGAACGTGTACGACGTTCGTCCCGTACGCTTTCTGCGCGTTCGCTTCCCAACCTACCAGCACTTCGAAGCCTACATACTGGACAAGATGGACAACTTGTTCCGCCCCTTCGCACGAGTGACGGGCAGCCCATGGGTGGCGGTGCAGGTTGTCGCTCTTTCCGCGATCTCGTGGCTGCTGGTAGTGCAGGCACATGACACGTTGTTCACGGCCCTTGGGGCAGACATCGGCTTCGCCAAAGTGTTGGTTATCGTCACGATCAGCACATTCCTCGGCGACATATCTGTCTCGCCCGGCGGACTCGGCTTCATGGAAGCAGCGATAATGGCCCTGTGCGCGGCATTCGGGGTGAGGGGCGAGACCGCCGCCGCCGTCACCCTGGTCAGCCGTGGCGTATTCTACGCCTGTGGCCTCAGCCTCGGAGGGGCCTGCCTGCTCGGACTGTCGCTACACTACGGGCTGGTCAGCGATGCTTCCACACCTGCGGAGGGCTCTAACTCTCACGGTGAAGTGCGCTGAGCGCAGCCTGATAGACCTGCCGCAGCGGGACGCCGTGCTCCTGCGCCCGGTCGCGGCAATCTTCATACTCAGGTTGGGCGCGCAGCAGTTCCCCCTGGCGTCGACACACCTTCATGCGCACGCTCCCCCACGGGGTATTCACTGTCTGAAACTCCCGCGCCAGCTTGCTGCGGTGCCACAGGCTGCGCCGCACGCCCAACGTGCTGGTATGCCGCCAGATCACATCCTCCAGCTCGCGCAATGCATCCGGCTCACACAGCAGCGTCAGAAGCACGCCGGGCCGGTTCTTCTTCATCTGCACTGGCGCCGTGAACGCGTCCAGAGCCCCCGCCTCCAGCAGCTTCTCGACACAGTATCCCACCTCTTCGCCCGTCATGTCGTCCAGGTTCGTCTCGATGACCCAGACGTTGTCCGACTCCACGCCCGCCGTTGCCCCGGACTGCCCCAGGCCCAGCCGCAGAACGTTCGGCACCTCGTCGGGGTCCCAATTCCCTGCCCCATAGCCGACGCGTTCGAGCGCCATCGGCGGCCAGCTCGGACTCGGCTCCCCCAGGGCTCGCAGAATAGCGGCTCCGGTCGGCGTTGTGAGTTCTCTGTCCACCGGGCCGCCGGCAGTTGGCACCCCTCTGAGCAGTTCGGCCGTGGCCGGCGCAGGAACGGGCAGAAGGCCATGGGCGACCTGAACGGTTCCTCCGCCCATGTGCACCCTGCCGAACAGCAATCTCTCCACTCCCAACTGGTACAGGCCAGCGGCCGTGCCCACGATGTCGCAGATGGCGTCCACGGCTCCTACCTCGTGGAAGTGGATTCTGTCGACATCGGTGTCATGGACCTTCGCTTCCGCCGCCGCCAGTTCTCGGAACACGGCGGCACTGTCGTCCTTGACCTTTGCGGGCAGTGCGGCGCTCTGGATGATCTCCAGCACATCACTCAGGCCTCGGTGCGGGTGCTGCCCGCCGCGGTCGAGCTTCACGTCGACGAACGTGGCGGAGATGCCCCGGCGCATCACTCGTTCACACGTCACCTGGTAGCCATGCAGCGGCAGCGCGCCGAGCGTCTCTCGCATCCAGTCGATCGACAATCCAGCATCCACCAGAGCCCCCAGGCACATGTTCCCGCTGATACCACTGAAGCAGTCCAGGTAGGCGATTCTCATCTTCTCTCTCTCGGTTCACGGGTCGAACGGCATTAGAGCACAAGCCCCTGCGGGCCGCAAGCCTTCGGCCTGCCTGGCAAGGGTATCTTGGGCCCCAATCGATCCCTTTCACGCGCCGAAACGACTCGTATCAGGAATTCCGTGCCCGGCATTGAGCATGCGCAAGTCATGCGCGTCGGTGAAGTGGTAATCGCCGCGGAACGAGTAGATGCGGGCGTTGTAGAACTTCACCCTCAGGCGGACGACCCGCCCGACCAGTTGCTCCAGGCCGCGCCGCTCCCCCCAGCGCAGCGTGTGGGCCAGCGAGTCGCCGAACCGCAACGCCTCGCATTCCCCCAGTGAGTAACCCTCCAGTGGTTCGTCCTTCCAGGTGCGAAGCTCATAGCGCACCTCCCCGGTCGGCGCTTCGGCATTCATCGTGAAATTGCCGTCGAAGACTGCGAATGGCCGGGTGGTGAACTCGCCCCAGTAGCCGGCAGTCCTCAAATACGTCCAGCCGTCCCGGCGAAGCGTGTGCAACAGCAGGGCCCGCGAGTGCGCCTCAAGCCGCTCTGGCACGGGGGTGCCGTGGGCAGAGAGCCCCCCCATGGAGTAGATTCGGATCTCGTCCTCCAGGGTCACCATGCCTTCGGGGCGGATCGAATGGCAGCCGATCTCTCCGGGCTCATTGAAGCCAACGAATTCGTCCCTCGTCGGCCGCACGAACATCCGCCCGTCGGTGCTGTATGCCAGTTGCGGCCCCTGCGGCCCCTTGTGCAGCACGCTCCAGTCGGGCCCTTCCGAGGTGGCGAAATGAGACGCCCAGACGAAACCAACGAAGTGGGTGCCGTACGGAAAGACGGGCATGGCGTAGAACTCGATGATCTTCCCGTCGAGCAGGTCGGGCTGAAGAACGAGTTGAGGCTCTGACCAGTCGAGGAAATCGCGGGTAGCCGTGATGCAGACACGACGATCGCCGAGGCCGGGCCGGACGGTGAGTGTGTGCTCACCGGTGAGGTGATTGTAGAACATGAAGTGCGGCTCCTCCGGGAAGAAGCGGCCCTGACCCCAGTCGTAATCGGCTCGCGACTCCCACGTGATTCCATCGCGCGAGACAAGCACGAAATGATCCAGCAGGTAGTTGGTGGGTTCGCCCACTTCCCTCGCCAACCAGTGCAACCGGTGCTGCGAGTCGGCAAGGGCGCGTTTGTAGACCCTCTCGCCCATCTGGATGACGGGTATTTTGTAGGGGTATCCGTCCTCCGCAACCGGGTCCAGGTAGAGCCAACCCGGAGAGTGGCCCTCGCCGGGTAGCCTGAACACGTGGTTCGGCGCTTTCTTCCCCCCCTCTGGCACGATGTCCGGCAGGTCCGCCGGCTGCCAATGGATCCCGTCTGCGCTTTCACTGATGTAGAAGTCGGTATAAGCGCTAAGGCGCCGCCACTTGCCGGCGCGGGGGTCGAAGTAGACGCGGGCAGAACCGTCTCCATAGTGTGTACCCTCGCGGACCCACTTCGGCCTGCCCAGGGCAAGCTCTACATTGTCCAAGTGATGCAGCTTCCAGTAGTCCCAGAAGAGCATGGTCTTCGGCCCGCGGCGACCGGGGTACTCCCGGTGCACGTGGAAGTCCATTCCGCCACGCCCGGAGGGTTCAGGGCGCTGCTGGTTCATGGCTCGGCTCCTGTCAAAGTCGGCGCCGCAGTTGGTTGTCGACGGGAGGAAGAGTATCCAAAGGACCTGCGCTCAGTCAATCGCTGCGCCCCTGCCAGGGCCAGGGCAGCGCCTTCCGGCGCTTGCAGCAACACCCCACATGCTACATAATACCTTGCTGCTTGGGCGGGCCGGCTGCCTTCCGGCGTCCGCCATGAGCGGAGATTCCAAACATGCTCCCGCCGGGAGCTTACCGACTGAGGAGCCCCACTATGGCCAGAATCAACTTCGGTGGTGTGGAAGAGGAAGTCATAACTCGCGATGAGTTCCCGCTGGAGAAGGCACGGGAAGTCCTTGCCGACGAAACGATCTGCGTGCTCGGATACGGCGTGCAAGGCCCGGCCCAGTCGCTGAACATGCGGGATAATGGGTTCGAGGTCATTATCGGCCAGAGCCCCGAGTTCGAGAAAGATTGGCAGAAAGCCATCGGCGACGGCTGGGTGCCGGGCGAAACCCTTTTCGACATCGAAGAGGCGGCTCGCAAGGGTACGATAATACAGTACCTCGTCAGCGATGCGGCTCAGATGATCCTGTGGCCGAAGGTCAAGGAGTGCCTGAACAGCGGGGATACGCTCTACTTCAGCCATGGCTTCTCAATCGTCTACAGCGACCAGACGGGCGTCGTCCCCCCCGAAGACGTCGACGTCATTCTGGTCGCACCGAAGGGCTCTGGCACCAGTGTTCGCCGCAACTTCTTGGCCGGCAGCGGCATAAACAGCAGCTTCGCCGTGGAACAGGACGCCACGGGACGCGCCGAGGAGCGCTGCCTCGCCGTGGGTATTGCCATCGGTAGCGGCTACATGTTCCCCACCACATTCGAAGGCGAGGTGTACAGCGACCTCACGGGCGAACGCGGCGTGCTGATGGGCGCGCTCGCGGGTGTGATGGAAGCTCAGTACAACTGCCTGCGCGAACACGGCCACAGCCCAAGCGAAGCCTTCAACGAAACCGTCGAGGAGCTAACGCAGAGCCTGATTCGGCTGGTCGGCGAGAACGGTATGGACTGGATGTACGCTAACTGCAGCACTACTGCCCAGCGCGGAGCGCTCGACTGGCGGCACAAGTTTCGGGAGGCGGTGGAGCCGGTTTTCGAGGAGCTTTACAGGCGCGTCAAAGACGGCACGGAAACGAAGATCGTGCTGGAGGCGAACGCCGCGCCCGACTACCAGCAGCGGCTCAACCGCGAACTGGCCGAGATGCGCGAGAGTGAGATGTGGCGGGCTGGCGCGGCCGTTCGCAGCCTGCGCCCTGAGAACTGGGGAGCCCCGGAGGCGTAGCCTGGCTCCATGGCGCGCTCGCGACTTGCCTGAGCTCACGACGTCTGGGCCGGGGCCTGCTCGCGTTCCAGGTCGGGATGGCTATGCTCGGCGAAGTCAAAGCGCAGAACGTCGCCCCTCTTCAGCCCGACGCGCTCTGACCATCCCGCCGGCGCCTCGAGCACGAAGCGTGCCGCCCAACACACCGAGATCCGCCACGGCCGCATACGGGGGATGATCCGGCTGACGCAGTTGTCTTCATCCAGGTACACTACGTCGATCGGAAACCGCATGAAACAGGTGTGAATGCTGCGGCAGTCGGGCAAAAGCAGCCCATGGCCCTCGGCAAGTTGCCTGCGCAGCATCAGACCGCGGAAGCGCTCCCATACAGAGAGGGCTGTATCCACGCGTTCCAACAGAACGCCCTCTCTGCCCGCACGGTAGATTGCGAACTCACGCAATTCAGGCGGCTCCGTCCATAATGACACAGGGGTGTCCGCAAGGGACGTGGAGCACATCTCATGCCGGCGCGGGACGAAGAAACGCTCGGGGCTTTCCCGAACGGCCCTGTTCGCCTATAATCACGGATGTAAACGAATGCTTGCCCAGCACAGTGTAGAGGCGATGGCGATCTCACCACTCCCCAGCCCCGGCGACACCACGCTCGTCAGGCGTGTTCCGCGCAAGCGAAAGCCTCCCCCGCTCGGACACGTTCGCTGACCGCACCCCTGCGCTCCGTCAACTCACGCCAACACTCACCGGGAGCAATACCATGGCCGGACACTCACACTGGGCGGGCATCAAGCACAAGAAGGAGAAGGAAGACAAGCGACGAGGGAAGATCTTCAGCCGCATCTCCAAGCAGATCATGACCGCCGTGCGCGAGGGGGGAAAGGACCCGAATACGAACCTTGAACTGCAGTACGCCATCGATGCAGCCAAAGAGGCGAATATGCCGAAGGACAACATCGAGCGGGCCATCCTCAAGGGCGCCGGCGAGCTGGAGGGCCAGAGGGTTGAGCCGGTCCGTTTCGAGGGCTACGGGCCCGGCGGCGCCGCCGTGATGGTAGACGCGCTGACCGATAACCGTAACCGCACCACCGCTCACGTGCGGAAGATATTCTCCGACCATGGCGGTGAACTCGGCGCCAACGGATGCGTGGCGTGGTCATTCGAGACGCGGGGGCTCGTCATGATCAGCCGCCACAATCTGAGTGCAGATGACTTGCTTGAAGCAGTCATAGAAGCTGGAGCGGAGGACTTCGAGGAGGCGGGGGACGTCTTCGAAGTAAGCTGCGATGCTGGTGAATTCCACGCGGTGCGCAAAGCCCTGAAGGACTCCGGCCTGCCGGTTGAATCCGCAGAGATCACCCAGGTGCCGAACAGCTACGTCGACCTGAATGTGGACAATGGCCGCAAGATGCTTCTGCTGATGGAAGAGCTGGAGGACGACGCCGACGTGGTGAACGTTTACTCCAACTTCAACCTGCCAGATCAGCTCGTGGCGGAGATGGCGGAGTCGGCCTGAGCGCCGTCGCCGAAGAACAGCGACAAACAAAACGGGCGCCCGGCTCGCACAGGCCGCCGGGCGTCCGTTGTTCTTCCCCCTGTGGGAGGAGACGACTCGGTTACCTCTTGCTGAACTGCGGGGAACGCCGCGCGCCGCGCTTGCCGTACTTCTTACGCTCGACTATGCGATCATCGCGCGTTAGCAGACCGTTCTCCTTAAGCACCGGGCGCAGGGAGGGGTCGACCTTCTGCAACGCCCGCGCCAGGCCGAGCTGAACCGCTCCGGCCTGGCCGGTGATCCCCCCACCGTTCGCGTTCACGAACACGTCCCAGCGCCCCTGGTTGTGTGTAACGCGCAGGGGTTCGCGCACGCGGCCCTGGTGGTCCTCTCGGGTGAAGTACTCCTCCATATCCCGACCATTAATCTTCATGGCTCCGGTGCCGGGCCGCATCCTCACGCGCGCGACGGCGCTCTTGCGGCGGCCCAATCCCCAGATGTAGTCATCGGCCATAGCTCTGCATTCCCTCTTCTGCGCGTTCGGTTCGGGTCAGATCTCCAACGTCTCCGGCTTATGATAGGTGTGCGGGTGATCCGGTCCCGCATACACCTTCAGCTTCTTCAACATCTCTTTGCCCAGCTTGTTCTTCGGCAGCATGCGACGCACGGCCTCGCGGATCACGCGGTCCGGGTGCCGATCGATCATCTCCTCGAACGGTATCTCCTTGCGCCCCCCCGGGTAGCCTGAGTAGCGCTGGTACACCTTCTGCTGTCGCTTGCGGCCGGTCACCTCGACTTTCTCGGCATTGGTCACCACCACGAAGGCGCCCGTATCGCTGTTTGGCGTGTAGTCGGGTCTGTCCTTGCCCATCAGAACCATCGCAACACGGGTCGCCAGCCGGCCCAGCGTGCGGCCGGACGCATCCACCTGATACCAGCGCCGATCGTGCCGGGCATCTTCTTTGCTGACAAACTGAGTATGCATCGCTGTCTCACGGGTAGAATGGAAGCGTACACTATCCGCTTGCCCTGGGGCGGGCACAGTGCGTAGTATAGAGCAAAGCTGGGAGACTGTCAAAGGGAACCGCCGGAGGCAAAGGCATGGCCAGAAGAACGGGCGAATCGGGACAGAGGCGAACCGTCACGTGCTCCCACTGCCAGGAAGATTTCCAGGCTTACCGCACTGAACTGCGCCCGCACTGCCCTCGTTGCGGCAGAGAGGTGCGCACGCTGCTGCTGCGCCGGCGTTTGCGGATCATCGGCCTGGCGATACTGATCGGCGTGATCATCGTGATTGCCGGCATGCTGCTCTCACAGGAGCGCCCCACAGGCCCCCCGCAGCCCTCAGCCCCCCACGTTCACCAGGGCCCAGACGCCGGCGACGGGCCCGGCGATGGCCAGGCTCAGCACTAACCACTTCTTGCCGTCAAACTCCGCCATGGCCTCCGACGGCAGGCATATGTAGCCGTAGAGCACCCAGCACCATGCCGTGCCGTAGCAGACTACCCCGAACGCGCCGATAGCGACGCCAGCAAAAGGCGCTCCGAGCATCAGGATTCCTATGCCCAGTTGGATCAGGTAGCCCCCGGCGGCGACGGCGATCAGAGACAGAAGCACCAGGCCGGGCTGCATCAGGCCGGGAAAGAAGTCCAGGAACCAAATGCCGGCGCGCACCAGCGCCCCTGGCTCCAGGTCCTCATCGTCGTCGGGCTCCTCGCGCACGATGACCGGCCGGTCGGGCACGCCATTCGGCACTAAGCGCGCCCCGCAATGCGCGCAAAACTTGCTGCCGCCGGGCACTTCAGCGCTGCATGACCTGCATTTGAGCGGACTCATACGCCGTTCCTCCTTGCGCCGATTGCCCGGCACCGGGCCACCGCCCTCACGTACCCAGCACGACAGCAACCGGAACCACCATCAGCATCGCGAACACGACCCACTGGGCGCTGTCTAACTCCGAAAGCGCCTCCGCAGGCGTAGTGGCCCTGCCGTACAGCAGCCAGCTCCATGCCGTGCCGTAGCAGATGACGCCCGGAAGACTGATCACCATCGCCAGATAGTGCAGCCGTCTGCCGACCACCATGGCCGCGGCCAGGAAAGCCACGCCGAGTGCGAGCATGACCAGGAAGGCGAGGATCAAACCGGGCCGGGCCAAAGCCCGGGAAGATGTACAGAAACCAGCCCAGGGCCAGTCGCAGAGGCCCCTGCCGGTCTTCGTCGTCCCGCATGCCCTGCCTCCCGCGGATTTTGCTCTCAGACCGAACGCACCCAGTGTAGCACCTTCCGGCCCCCGTGTGCCAGCTTGATTCCACCGGACGGCGCACGGCACCAGTCTCCCTCGGCGGCCCCACACGCGGCGGTCCCGAGAATTGACAGGCCGGCGGGGCCGCCTTATCCTACCGGTGGACGTTTCACTCCGCCGGCACCGAACCGTCGAGCCGATGGCCAAGTCCGCCCAGACACCGATGATGCGCCAGTATCTGGCGTTCAAGGAGAAGCACCGAGACGCCGTGCTGCTGTTCCGCATGGGCGACTTCTACGAGGTGTTCTTCGACGACGCCAAGGTCTGCGCACGTGAGCTTGGGCTCGCCCTGACCAGTCGGGAGAAGGGCGAGGACGCCGTCCCTATGGCGGGCTTCCCCCATCACGCCGCTGATAGCTACATCAAACGCCTGATCCGCGCCGGCCATCGCGTGGCCATCTGCGACCAGGTGCAGGATCCCGCCGAGGCGAGCGGACTCGTCGAACGAGACGTCACGCGCGTGATGACCCCCGGCACGCTGACCGAAGAGCACATACTCGACAGCCGGGCGAACAACTACCTGCTCGCCGTCTGCAGCGCCGACTCGATGGCCGGGCTGGCATGGGTAGACCTTTCCACCGGCAAGTTCGAGCTCGAGGAGGTCCCCGCCGACCGCCTCGCCGACAGCCTGCAACGCATCGCGCCGGCGGAATGCCTCGTAGCCCAGCGGGAACAGGCCGAGAACGGCGAGAAGCATCCCACCCTCCCCCACCTGCCGGCCGAATGCATGGTCACCCGCCGGCCACCGTGGGAGTTCGGGTGCGATGAAGGCCGGCGTCGATTGCTCGACCACCTGCAGGTTAGAACGCTGGAAGGGTTCGGCTGCGAGGACATGGGCCCCGCCCTCGGCGCGGCGGGTGCCCTGCTCGCATATTTGCAGGAGACGCACCGCAGCACGCTGGCCCATATCCGCAAGGTGGAGCCATTCCTCGGCGAACGCTACCTGATACTGGACGCCACAACCCGCCGGAGCCTTGAACTGACCGAAACCATGCGTGGCTCGGCAAGGGAAGGTACGCTGATCGACGTGCTCGATCGCACTGCCACACCCATGGGCGCCCGACTGCTGCGGCGGTGGATATTGACTCCCTTGCGCCGAGAACAGGAGATCGAGAAGCGCCTGAACGCGGTGGATGAACTCTACTCCAACCGCACGCTTCGGCACAACCTGGAAGAAGAGCTCAAAGATATCTATGACATCGAGCGCCTCACCACCAAAGTAGCCTGCGGGCGGGCAAACGCGCGAGACCTCATCGCGCTGCGGCGCTCGCTGCGTCGGCTGCCACGTCTCAAGGAATTGCTCCAGCCGGTGGAGGCCGGCCTTCTGGAGGCGCTCCGAGAGTCGCTGGACCCCTGCGCCGACGTGGAGGCCCTGATTGCCACCGCCATCAAGGACGACCCACCCACCGCCCTCACCGAAGGCGGCATCATCCGCGAGGGTTTCAGTGCCGATCTCGACGATTTGCGCAACGTCGCCCGCCAGGGCCGCAACTGGATCGCCGAGTTCGAGAGCCGAGAGGCGGAACGAACCGGCATCCCCTCGCTCAAGGTAGGCTTCAACAAAGTCTTCGGCTACTACATCGAAGTCACCAATACGCACAGCGACAAGGTGCCCGATGGCTACACGCGTAAGCAGACCCTCAAGAACGCCGAACGATACATAACGCCTGAGCTGAAGGAGCGCGAATCGGCCGTGTTGAGCGCGGGCGAGCGGTCCAAAGAGCTGGAGTACGAGCTGTTCCAGCGGGTGCGCGACGACGTGGGCAAGCACACAGATCGCTTGCAGCGCAGCGCGGAGGCACTCGCGGCACTCGATGTCCTCTGCTGTCTGGCTACCGTCGCTGCCGAGTACAGGTACGTGCGCCCCCAGATAGTCGAACCTTGCGTTCTTAACGTGAAGGAGGGGCGCCATCCCGTGCTCGAGCAAGTGCTCGATGAGGAATTCGTGCCCAATGATGTCGAGATGTCACCCGGCGAATCCAGCCTGCTCATCATCACCGGACCCAACATGGCGGGCAAGAGTGTCTACATCCGCCAGACGGCGCTGATCGTGTTGATGGCTCACATGGGCTCGTTCGTGCCGGCGAAGTCGGCGAGCCTGGGGCTGGCGGACCGCATCTTCACCCGCGTGGGCGCCAGTGACGAACAGCGCCGCGGCCAGAGCACCTTCATGGTAGAGATGATCGAAGTGGCCAACATCCTCAACAACGCCACCGGGCGAAGCCTCATAATCCTCGACGAAGTCGGCCGCGGCACGAGCACGTTCGACGGCGTGAGCATAGCCTGGGCGACAGCGGAGTACATCCACAGCCGTATCGGCGCAAGAACGCTCTTCGCCACTCACTACCATGAGCTGGCCCAACTCCCCAACACGAGCGAAGGGGTGGCAAACCTGAATGTAGCGGTGCGCGAATGGCAGGGCGAACTCGCGTTCCTCCACCGCGTGGTGCCCGGCGCAACTGATCGCAGCTACGGCATACACGTCGCACAACTGGCCGGCGTGCCGGAGGATGTCCTCGAACGCTCACGCGATATACTCGCCCACCTGGAGGAGAACGCCATCGGCCCCAACGATGGACCTCGGTTCATGCCGGAAAGCCAGAGCCCGCGCGTCCCTGCCATGGTCCAGATGCCCCTGTTCCAGCCGGCCGACTCAAAACTTCGGCAGGAACTGCTCTCGCTCGATACGACCCAGATGACGCCGCTGCAGGCGCTCAATAAGCTGCACGAGATAGTCACTGAGTTGCGATCAAGTCGGCGGCAGTAAGCGCCAGCGAGACCGTCGAATGCAGAAGTAGGGCCGGACGAGGAGGCGAGCTGTCCTTCGGGCCGACACTGCTGGCTGTCATCGCCGAGACTGAACCGTCGCACCCCCTTAGGCCCCTAGCACAGCGTCCATTTCATGCTGTCGAGCGTCCTGCAGGGGCATGTTCTGCACCTCTGCTTCTGCTTCGGAAACGGGGAAGTGAACGCGTAGTGCGGCGCAGATGAAATGGGGTTCATGGCCCACGACCCGGACGACTGACCGCAGCCTCCGCTGGGGCCTGCTCACCGCACCTTGACAATGGCGCGCGACTCCAGGCTCTCCCGTTCGGCCTCCACCAGCCGAACCGAGAGTGCGCTCGACTGCGGCGTGCAGACCGCCGGTAGCTCGTTCTTCTCGATGCAGTCGACGAAGTAGGCGATCTCCTCCTCGTAGCCGTCCTTCTCGGGCAGATGCGGATGCTGCGTGCCCTCGTGCGTCACCTCCAGCAAGCCGCGCGGGCCGCAACTGAGGGCGCCACTGTCGAACGCGGCCACGAAGCCAGCCTCGAACTCCCACCCTTCGGGCATGGCCAGGTTGCCGGATGCCGCCACGGCCATCGCATCGTCATAGATGTACTCCGTCTCCACCACGTCCCAACCCCCGCTCTCTCCGCGGGCGCCGGTCGAACAAACCGCCCTTGGCGGTCCGAGCAGGTACTGAACGAAGTCGGCGTCATGGATATGCAGGTCGAGCATGCCTCCGCCGCTCCGTCCGGCATCAAGCAGCCAATCCGCCCACGACCAGCGCGGCGGGGAACTGCTGCGCCACATGGACAACTGCAGCAGGCGACCGAACCGACCCGACTCCACCGTCTCGCTGAGGTACTCGTACGCGGGGAAGAACCGCACTACGTGTGCGATCATCAGCATACCCGGGGCTTCGTTCGCCGCCTGCAACATACGTTCGCACTGCTGTGAGCCCAGCGCCATCGGCTTCTCGCACAGCACATGTTTGCCGGCTTTGAGAGCAGCAATGGAATACTCGGCGTGGAGGAACGTCGGCAGGCAAATGTCCACCATATCTACTTCATCGTCGGCGATCAGGTCATAGGCGTCCTCGTACAATCGGTGCCGCCCGGGATCAATGACGGCCTGGTCAGCGCCGATGTTGGTCTGCTGCGCGCTTTCACCCGGTTCAAGCCGCTCCTTCACGACATCTGCAACTGCAACGACCTCAGCGCCGTGCAACTGCTGGTAACACGCCAGGTGCTTGTGTCCCATGCCCCCGAAGCCGATGAGGCCAACGCGCATCATGGTGCATCTCCCCTCTTTTCACTCAACAGGGACCGCCCGGACGCCAGGCGTCCGCCGCGGGCGTCTTGTGCCATACAGCGTTCTTGTGTATTGTACGCGTGCCTGCGTCCTGCGCAAGGTTTTCCTTTTCTACGCCCGCACAGCCGGAGGAGCCCGCAAGGTGGCAGTCTCCAGCGCCCTGTTCCGATGGCACCGACGCATGCTGGACCCTGAGGAGTCCGGTTCGGCAGTCTGGCTTGCTCGGGCCCTTACGCGACTGCCGGCGGCCGTCTACAGCCTGGCAGCCAAGTTGCGCAACTGGCTCTACCGGCGGGGCGTGTTGCCGAGCCGCTCAGTGTCGGTGCCGGTGATCAGCGTGGGCAACATCACGGCGGGCGGCACGGGTAAGACGCCGCTGGTGGCCTGGCTCGCCCGCCTGCTCGTTATCCACAAGCTGCGCCCCGCCACCCTGTCGCGGGGCTACGGACGAGATGACCGATCCGGCCTGGACGACGAGAACCGGATGCTGGCCCGCATGGCGCCAGACGTGCCCATCGTGGTCAACCCCCACCGCCTCAAAGGCGCCGAGACCGCCATCAGCGAACACGGCGCAGACGTACTGTTACTCGACGACGGCTTTCAACACCGCCGCATCGGGCGCGACCTCGACATCGTGGTTATCGATGCTCTGCAACCTTTCGGCGGGGGTCATATGCTGCCGCGCGGCCTATTGCGGGAGCCCCTGAGCGGGCTGCGCAGGGCCGACTTCCTCATCATCAACCGAGCAAACCTGGTTACAGAACACCAGCTCGAACGGCTGCGGCGGCACCTCGGGAATCTCGCACCCGACGCACCGCTGGCCTGCTGCAACACTTTGGCGCGGGGACTGCGCGACGTCCCCGACGGCGAGGATCACCCGCTGGAGCGGCTCCGCACGGGCAAATGGTGCGCTTTCTGCGCAATCGGCAATCCCGAGGGGTTCCGACGAGTTCTTATCCGGGAGGGGTGCACTCCCCCCAGCTTCCACGTGTTCGCAGACCACCACGCCTACACCGCGCAGGATGTGACCGCCCTTCTGAGCGAAGCGGCTGCGCTTGAGTGCCAGGGAGTGGTCACCACCGAGAAGGACGCCGTCAAGGTTGAGCGGCTGCTTGCACAGCCGGGCCTCGCCTCCGTGCCGGTCTACGCCCTCCAGACCGAACTCGAGTTCACCTCAGGCTGCCCCGAGCTGACCGCCGCCATCCTCGAGGCCGCCGGAAGGTCGCTCTGAACGTCCTGCCTTGCGGCCTCAGCCCCATCCTCTTCTCCGCGTCGTCGCCGGCCGTGGGAATTTCCGGAAACAACTACGAAAATAGTTGACATGGCCGTTCCCGGGGTATAATGCCGAGGTCGAAACAACTACTCCTATAGTTGAATGCCGGCGCAGGAGACGCAGATGGCCGAGAACAGGCCCGAGAAGCTCACCGCGCTGGAGTCGCTGGTGATGGACAGCGCGTGGGAACTCGGCGAGTGCACCGTCCGGGAGCTGAGGTACAAGTTGGCGGAACGTCGCGACCTGGCCTACAACACCGTACTGACCGTCATGCGGGGGCTGCGCGAGAAGGGCTACTTGGAGAGTCGGCGGGAGGGACGAGCCGATGTCTACTGGCCTGTGGTTAGCCGGCAGGTGGCTTCCCGCCGTCCGCTTCGCGAGCTGCTGGACAAGTTTTTCGCCGGCTCTGCCACGGCGCTGGTCAGCCAATTGCTCGACACCGCCGACCTTGATGCCGAACAGGTTCGCGCAATCCGCGAAGAAGTTGACCAGAAACTGCGCGAGAGCACCTGAACCGGGGAGAGCCCACCATGTCAAGCCTTGCCCTGCTGATGAACGAATTCGGTAGGTGGCTCGTCGTGCACCTGTGGCAGCTAAGCATCGAACTGGCCATACTCGCTGCGGTGGTCCTTGTGGCAATACACATGCTGCGGGTGCGTTCGGGGCGGCTCCGACACATGTTCTGGTGCCTGGTGCTGGCAAAGCCGGTCGCGACCTTCCTGGTAGCGTCGCCCCTTTCGCTCTATTGGTTCCTCCGTCCGGAGCCCCCGGCCTCACCGACGCCGGAGCCCCGAGCAGTGGAGTATCGACTGGCGGCCACGGCCTATCGCCGTCCACGGATGCCGGAGCGGCCACGTTCCGCGCCGAGGGTGGAAGTGGCCACCGTTGCAGCACCGCCGTGGTGGAAGATGATGGACGCCCACGGGTTCGTGGCCGTGGTATGGAGCGCCGTAGCGCTGCTGTTGGGACTGCGGCTGGTAGTTGGCTTTGCGTTCGCGAGCTTCCTGCGACGTTCGGCGGTGGTGCAACGCGACGGGCCACTGGCGGAGCTGGCCAAGCGGACGGCGCAGGCCCTGGGCACAGGGCGGCGGGTGCGCGTGGCGGTCAGCGAGGTGGCGCACGCGCCGGTGCTCGCCGGCGTGCTGCGGCCGATGGTGCTGCTGCCGCGGCGGCTGGTCGAGGAGCTTCCGGAGCGCCAGCTCGGGCACGTGCTGGCCCATGAGATAGCGCACGCCCGCCGGCTGGACAACGCCCTGCTGCTCGTGCAGCGGCTGGCGGAGATGGTGCTGTTCTTCCACCCGGTCGTCTGGCTCTGCGGGTGGACCATGCGGCGGCAGGCCGAGGCGGCCTGCGACGACGCCGTGATCGCCGCCTACGGCGACTCGGCGGCGTATGCCGACAGCCTCACGCGGGTGGCGGAGACTGCCCGCGGCGTGCGCAACCAGATCACCCGGCGGCTGCTGGTCAACACTTTCACCGCCGCCGAGAGCAACTTCGCCGCCCGCGTGCGGCGCATACTCGGCCGACGGATCGGGCGCACGACCGCCGGACTCACCGTCGCGGCCGTCGCCGCGCTGATAACGATCGGCGTCGTCGGCCTGCCGACCACGGCCGCGCTTAAAACCAGAGACGGAACAGGAAAGGAAGCTGACAAGATGAATGTCACAGTGAGGTCTGTCCGCCGCCAGGACGGAAAGGTCTGGATTGATGGGATGGAGGACGTAGACTGGGGCGGTTCGTTCTTCACCCGTGAGGACTCTCAGGCGCGCTGTCTGATGGAGACCCTGAAGTGCGCCGGCCGGGAGGTCGACTACGCCGACGTGATGGGCCTTTCGGGCGCCGCCTTCAAGCTGACCATGGCGCCGAACCTGTTCGTGGCCGAGATCCACTCCGAGATGGGCATGGACTGGCAGGAGATCGTGCGCCGGGTCTGGGGCGTCGACTACGACTGGCAGGCCATTGCCCTGAGCGATGAGGAGAACCCCGACTGGCGCGAGGAGCTTCACCGGGCCGCGGCGGAGAGCATCGGCCGCGGCGTGCCGATCTTCTACATGAACGGTGAGTGGAACCTGTTGGTCGGCTACCGCGAGGACGGCAGCGCCTTCATCTGCAAGCCCTACGCCGGTGACAAAGAGGGCTACAGGGAGAGCGAGACGCCGACCGGATTCGTCGGCGACGCGTGGTTCGCTTCCACGCTGCGCGTTGCCGGCGAGCCCGCCGACCGGAGGGAATCGGTCGTGCGCTCGTTGCAGACGGCGGTGGAGCTGGCCGGCAGGGCGCCCGAGAAGGACGGAGACCGCCTGTTCGGCCTCGACGCCTACGCGGCCTGGATCGCCGCGGTCGAGTCCGGCGAGGACGTCTCCCTGCACAGCAACGCCTTCTCCTACTCACAGCTTTTGACGGGCCGGCAGGCGGCGGCCGACTACCTGCGCCGCGTGGCCGACGAGTTGGACGACGAAGCCGGGGAGCACCTGTTCTCTGCCGCCGACCGTTACGAAGCCATCGCCCGGCGCCTGGACGAGGGGAAGCACTGCGTCGCCGCACCCTGGGAGGAGAGCTGGACGCCCGAGAACCGCGCAAAAGAGGCGCAGATCCTGCGCGAGAGCCTGGCCGACGAGAAGGCGGCCGTCGCCGAGATCGAGGCGGCACTGAAGGCCGAAGGGGTGGACGTGCAGGCCCTCCGGGCCATGGGCCACGAAGCGCCGGGGCCGTTCGGATCCGACGGCGGCGGGGTTGGGTCCGCAGCGGATTCCGCAGACGACGTGGTTCCTATAACCAGGGAGCGATCTTCCATGAAGGCAAACGTGAAGCGTGAGGGAGGGCAGGTGCTGCTGGAGGGCCTGCGGCGATGGCCGAGTTCGATGGACCAGCCCGGCTGCTACGTGGCCTGCTCGCGTTTCCTCGGCTTCGAGCACTCCCCGGCGTGGATCTACGGCGGGACGGGCTTTGCCTTTGCTCTGAACGTCCACCGCGAGCTCTGCCCCAGCGGGACGACGCTCTGGTCGCACGGCGCCTGCAAAGAGCTGGCCGCGGGCCTCGGTCTAAGAATCGAACCGGCGGCCACCGCCTTCCGCAACAGCCCGGACTTCGCCAAGAAGCAGGAGGCCGGCTTCGAGAAGGTGTGCGCCGCAATCGACGAAGGCCTGCCCGTGATCGGCTGGGAGATGGAGGTGCCCGAGTACTACGTCGTCTGTGGCTACGACGAGGAGGGCAACTACCTTTTCCGCGATTTCGACGACAGTCTCGGCCGGGTCCACCACAGGAAGCTCGGCGACACGGACATCGGGGCGCTCCAACTGATGATCGTCAGACCGGACGAGCTGGCCGAGGACCCGACGGTCGTCAGGCGGGCGCTTAAGTTTGCGCTGGAGGTGGCCGAAGGCAAGTACGGCCACGGGGGCGAATACGCAACCGGCTTGGCCGGCTATGATCGGTGGATCGCTGCCCTGGAAGAGCCCCAGACCGTCCTCGCGGACGATGTCGCCGGGATGGGCCTCGCTTATAACGCCCAGTGTTGGGCCGAGTGCCGCCGCCATGCAGGGCCCTTCCTGGAGGAAGCCACCCGGCGTCTGGACGACGAGAAGCTGGCAGGCGATCTCGCCGAAGCCGCTGAGCAGTACCGCACAGTCGCCGCCCGGCTGAACGAGGTAGCCGAGCTGTTCCCCCTCGAGCTGGGCAAGGACGCGCAGATGGCCGAGCGCCTGCGCGACGCCTCCCGCCGGGAGAAGGCCGTGGCAGCCCTCCGTGCCGCTCGCGCGGCCGAGGCCGAAGGGCTGGTGGCAATGAGGCGGGTTGAGGCCGAGCTTTGATCGGCACGGGCCGGCAAGAGAAAGAGGTGAGGAAGTTGAAGGGCGGCGAATGGAACATATCCGTCTGTGGGCTGAACTGCGCCGGGTGCAAGCTCCTGGTAGATACAGCGGATTGCGCCGGCTGCCGGCACTTCTGGTCAATGCTGCATCGCCCCACCACCGCACAGAAACGCCATTGGCGGCCCGCCATCCCGGTAGGCGATGTAGCGCTTCACAGTGACCGGTAGCGCACGCAGTTGCGGCCGTCTTCCTTGGCGGCGTACAAGCACCTGTCGGCTTCCTCGACGAGACGCTGCGGATTGCGCGCGATGGGGCTGCCGTCGCTGTGCACCAGACCGACACTGATGGTGACGCCATCGAGTCCTTCTACCCAGCTTCTGGAGGCATGGCCGACCCCTCTGCGAAGCCGCTCCGCCACTCGCACGGCCGAGTCCAGGTCCGCCTGCGGCAGCAGAATCGCGAACTCGTCGCCACCGTACCGCCCTATCACGTCGCCCTGGCGCACGCCCCGCTGAAGCTGGTCTCCGAAACACTCAAGCAGCTTGTCCCCCGCCAGGTGTCCGAGACTATCGTTAACTGACTTGAACCGATCGATATCCAGCAAGGCAAACGCGAACGGGTATTCCTCCTCGAATGCACGGTCGACCTCGGACTCAAGCCTCTCCATGAACGCCTCGCGCGCCATAGCCCCTGTCAGCTTGTCGTAGGTCGCTTGCTCACTGACCTTGCGGTGTTCTTCCTCCAGTTGTGACAATTCCTCCTGAGTCTGCTCTGCGCGCGCCTGGTACTCGCGGAAGCCCGCCTCAATCTCGGCCGTCAGTTCGATGACCCTTTGCATGCTGCGGGTGCGGATCTCGGCATAGGAAAGCACCGAGCGAACATCCACCTCAAAGGCGACCGCTGCGCTCTGCACACCGGCCCCCACGTCAGAGAGCAGCTTGCGCGTCTGCGACTCCCCAAGGCCAAACATGTTCTTCGCAACGCGCATCGCATCCTCATGGCGAACATTGCGGTCCGGGCCGTTGAAAACCTGAGCGATGCCGTCAGCCAGCCGGAGGGTTTTGGCCAACTGCAGCGCCTGCTCGGGAAGGCCACCAGTTAGCTCATCATCCGAGCAATGATGGTGTCGCACCGGGTCGCTCACTTCGGCTGGCAGCCCCCATTTTCCCAGAAGCTCCGCGCCCACCAGCATGTGGGTCGTTCCGATCGCCTCCTGCTCCAACTGATCCAGGGGCAGAGCAGACGCCATGTGGTCCTCCAGCACGGCTCGGTAGTCCTGCGCCATTGCGCAGTGCAGCGCCAGCACGCCGACATCTTGCAGCAGGCCGGCGGCGAACGCATCATCGGGATCCAGAAAACCTGTGGCTTTGCAGATCTCCCGCGCCGCATGGGAAGTGGTCAGTGCGTAACGCCAGAAATGCTCTGAATCGAACTCGCCCATCGCGTCAGTGTTTGCCGCAAGTGCGAAGCCGAGCACCGTTGCGTGCGTCAGACGCAGGCCCAGGCGCATCAGCGCACTGCTAACCGACTTAATCTGCTGTCGGCCGCACAGCGCGGCGGAGTTCGCGAGCCGCAATATTCTTGCTGCCAGGGCTGGATCGGACGAGACCAGGGACGCCAGCTTGCGAATATCAACATCTTCATCCTTGCATCTTTGCATGATCGTCATGGCGACCGCCGGCACGGTCGGCAGGGACTCATTGCGGCACACGCGCGCTGCGAGCTCTGTTGCGGAACTACGCTGTCCTGAACTCATCGGCTCCCCCCCGGACACCGGAGATTCCCGCCTCCGATCAACCACCGCCGACAGGTTACGAGAACCGGGGGGTGTCTTTCAACATCACTTACGAGGCCGGGCATTGCCCGCTTGCGCGGAGCATTCCCTCTGCGTAACATGGCCGGCCCAGAGAATGATAGACGCCGGGAGGAACCGATGGAAGACGTAATGATGGGTGTCGTAGCGCCGGGTGACCCGAACGATGCCCCGATGATGAAGGAAGCAGGCATCGAATGGGTGCGCCTTGGCTCGACCGTTCCCTTTGCAGGAGGGCCGGGCAGCGCCGTCAGTGATCGGTACAAGCGCCACCAGGAGCAGCTGCAGGAGTGGGCGGACCGCGGCATGAAGATCCTATGCGTCACCCCGGGCCCAGGCTCCAAGCTCTGGGAACCGGACCAGAACGGGAAGCTGCAGCTCGTCTGGCACCGACGTCTGCCGGAGTGGTTCGGGAAACTCGGCGGAGAGCAGTGCCTGACGGCTTACGAAGAGACCTGTGCCTGGCTGGGCGAGGACCTGATCGGCGTCGTCCAGGCATGGCAGATCGGCAACGAGCTCGACTGGCACCAGTTCGCGGGCCCGATGAACCTGCGGGAAGCGTGCGACTTCATCATCGTGGGCACCCGCGGCCTCAAGGCAGCCAACGCCGCCTATCTGTGCGGCCACAACCCGACCGGAGGAACCAAGAGCTACTTCTTCTACGGACGGCTCTTCGCCGACGGACTCATGGACTACTGCGGTATCGACCGCTACTACGGC
The DNA here is from genome assembly GCA_964421565.1 of uncultured candidatus Brocadiaceae bacterium. Classification (GTDB taxonomy): domain Bacteria; phylum Planctomycetota; class Brocadiia; order SM23-32; family SM23-32; genus CAYQXJ01. The sequence continues at coordinate 255,028 of CAYQXJ010000001.1, read as the reverse complement.
TCATGGCAACCCGGAGGCCCCGAAGACTGGGGCCCCATGCTGGACGAACTGGAGGAACTGACACAGGCGCCGGTCATTATCAACGAATGGGGGTTCTCCAGCGCCGGCGGCGTGATGACCGATCAAGACCGACGGAAAGGCGAGATCACGTGCAGTTGCCACCGGTGGCCCCATACCTGGGGACCTGGCCACACGCCAGAAGGCCAGGCCGAGTTCATCCGGCAGGCCTTTGATCAGTTCGTAGAACACCGCCACCAGCTCATGGGCCAATTCTACTTCAGATGGGCAGACCAGGCGACGTGCTGGCAATGCGGCAAACCCGATTGCCCTGCCGAGACCGCCTGGGGACTGGTGGACACCAACGGAAACCCGAAGCCTTCCTATCATGCCCTGAAAGAAGGGATCGCCCGTCTTCGCGCGGCCGATGCCGATTGAGCGGCCTACGCCGAAGTCACACCAAAGTAGTGCTCGAAAAACCGGTCGGAGTCGACCTGCGATGCGACCCGGTGCACACCGCCCTTTTTCGGCTCGAACAACGTTCTCCCGAAGTTCTCGCCAGGCTCCAGATCGACGACAACCATACCGTCCTCGTAGCTACAGATGTCCGGCTCAAAGATGCAGACAGCCGCGAGCGGGTCATGGAACGTGATCTTCTCCTGCCGGCGGAACCACACCTCGGCCATATTCTGGACAACTTCGAAGCTCTTGCCCTGCATGCGCTGTCGGCACTCATCGGCCGACAGTTGACACTGCCTCGTCACGTCCAGTCCATAGGCCACGATTTCCGGGGCGGGGCTGCTGAATACCATTTGTGCTGCGTAGGGGTCGCAGACGATGTTCCACTCCTTCAGGCCACCGGTGAAGAACTGGCCGGCCATCATCACGATGCGCTTCAGCAAGCTGACGGCTTCAGGATCAAGGGCGCAAAGCAATCCCGCATTCGTCGTCGGGCCGATGGTCAGCAGCGTCAACTCGCCCGGGCGGCTGCGTATCATCTGCCTCAGGAACTCAACGGCGGCCGATGGCGCAAAGTCCTCGCGGTGCTGCCAATGACCCAGCACTTCGGCCTGCGGCGCTTCTGGCTGCCTCTGAGTGTGCAGAACCGGCTGAGAACAGCCGCTGTGGACCGGCACGTTGCTGCGCCCGGCCGCCCGACAGATCGCGTCGGCCAGCATCGCCCGCTTCAGCGGTTGCCCGCTGACGGTTGTGATTCCGAGCAACTCGCATCGCGGCTGGGCCAGCAAGTACGCCAAGCAGACAGCGTCGTCGATGTCGGAACCTATATCAGTGTCCAGCAGAACCGGTATCCGTTCGCTCAAGGGTCCGTCCTCCCTGCATGCAGACATGGGACTGATCGCCGGCCGTCAGCCAGAATGCGCCCGAAGCACCGAACGCAGCCTTGACTTATAGCACACGACACAGGCACAATAAAGCGCGACAAGAAGTGCCCTCCCCTCCCCTCAACGGGCGACAGACCACAATGGCCAACCAATACCGAGCCTGGTTCCAGTGCTTTGCCGGCTGTGACGAGCGTTACGAGCTGGACCAGATCGTATATCTCTGCCGCCGCTGCGGGAGCCTGCTGGAAGTGACCCACGACAAGGAGGCCCTGGCTCTGCGCAGCGCAGAGGACTGGCGGGCGACCTTCGCCGAACGCTGGGCTGTCCCGTCTGGCCCCCTGGCCAGCGGCGTGTGGGCGAAGAGGGAATGGGTCTGCCCGCGTGTCGAGGAACGGAACATCGTCAGCCTGGCCGAAGGGCGCACCCCCCTGCTGCGCGTGGAAGGGTTCGGTCGTGAGGTCGGCGTGCCGGACCTCCACGTCAAGCTCTGCGGCAACTCCCACACCGGCTCGTTCAAGGACCTGGGCCTCACCGTGCTGGTCAGCATGGTGAAGCAGATGCGCGCCGAAGGCAAAGACGTCCCGGCCGTTGCTTGCGCATCAACGGGCGACACCTCGGCGGCCCTGGCGGCCTATTGCGCCCGCGCGAACATACCGAGCATCGTCTTCCTGCCGAGGGGCAAGATCAGCCCCTCACAGCTCGTGCAACCGGTTTCGAACGGCGCCCTGACCCTGGCGCTCGACACCGACTTCGACGGCTGCATGGCGCTTGTGCAGAAGGTGTGCTCCGAACAGAGCATATACCTGGCCAACTCCATGAACAGCCTCCGCATCGAGGGGCAGAAGACGGTAGCAATTGAAATATGCCAACAACTCGGCTGGGACGTGCCAGATTGGGTCATTATCCCCGGCGGCAATCTGGGCAATGTAAGCGCACTCGGCCTTGGTTTCGATATGATGCTCGACCTCGGCCTGGTAGAGCGGACGCCACGCATATGCTGCGCACAGAGCGCGCAAGCCAACCCCCTGTATATGAGTTACCTGAAGGACTTCGAGGCGTTCGAACCCCAACAGGCGCGCAAGACGCTCGCAACAGCGATACAGATTGGGAATCCAGTCAGTATTTGGAAGGCCATAAGCACTCTGAGGTCTTTCGATGGTGTTGTAGAGCAAGCGGATGAAGAGGAACTTGCCGACGCGTGCGCCCGTTCCGACCGCAGCGGGCTGTTCACCGATCCCCACACCGGCGTGGCCCTGGCAGCCCTGATCAAGCTGGCTGAACGCGGGGATATCAATGGCGACGAGCGCGTGGTGGTTATCTCGACCGCCCACGGGCTGAAGTTCCCCCAGTTCAAGGCTGACTACCACTGGTCAAGGCTCGCCAGCATCAGCAGCCGCTATGCGAACCCTCCTGTGCAACTGCCCGCTGACTACGATGCAGTCGTCGAAGCGATCTTCGACCGTGTGAGGCACTGACAGCGGCCACGGCCCCGCGGCTGGACGATTGACAGCCACCGGCTTGCATCGGTAAGATGCTATGCTGCAGCGCGGGTTGTGCCTGCGTAACCTTGCGAGGACGTAGACCTTGATAGCAGACATACGACAGCAGGATGAAGTGACGATCGTGGAGCTATCGGGGCGCTTCGACGCCGTCTCCGCCGAGCAGGTGAAGCAGGACCTGCACCAACTCATCGAGAAGGGCAACGCGAGATTGGTGCTGAACCTGGCCGGGCTGGAGTTCATCGACAGTGCGGGGCTCGGCGTGCTGGTCAGTTGCCTGCGTAGGGCGGCTGCCGAGGGGGGAGACCTGCGCGTGGCGGAGGTCCCCGCCTTCTGCCGATCTATCTTCGAACTCACCCGACTGACGCGCGTGTTCGACGTCACCGAGTCCGAACAGGACGCCGTGGCCGCCTTGCAGGCCGGCTGACGAGGCGCGCCTCGCGGCCTCACAGGCGGACGCACAACACATGGCCACAGCGAAAAAGATACTCATCGTCGATGACGAACCGCACATCCTGCGCTCGTTGGGCTTCGTGCTCAAGCGCGCGGGCTATCAGGTTATGGAAGCGCGCAGCGGGATCGAAGCGCTACAAATCGCGCAAGAGCAGCAACCCGATATCGTTTTCCTGGATATCATGATGCCGGAACTCGATGGCTACGAAGTCTGTCGCCGCCTTCGAGAAGACCCGAACCTCGCCGATACAAGAGTGGTCATGCTTACTGCGAAGGGCGAAGAGGCCGACAGACGGCGCGGCTACGAAGCGGGTGCGCACGACTACATGACCAAGCCGTTTAGCCCCAGCCGGGCAGTAGCGCGCGTGGAAGAGATGCTGCAACCTTGAGAAAAAAAACACAATGACTTCCGTGGAATCAGATGACGTGTTGCACATCTGCCTGCTGGCAGAAGATGAGGGAGTTGTCGACGCTGTCCCAGATGAACTGGGCGGCATCGAACTGGATCTACTCGTATGCAGCGACCCCGAAGAGCTGATGACGGCCATGGCAGACGCGGTGCCCGATGCCATACTGATGGACGTCGAGCAAGCTGTCGGCGAGAACGGACTGCTGGAGAAGTTGCTGGCCCAGTACCACGACCTGCCCGTCATCGTGCTGGGGGAGGACCCGGCCGTCGAGACCGTCGTCGAATGCATCAAGAAGCGTGCTGACGACGTGGTGCCGCTGAAAGACGCTGCCGAGAAACTGCCGGCGAAGCTACTGGCCGCGACCGAACGCCATCGGCTGATGGTCCAGGTGAACCGCCTGATGGACGTCTACAACAAGGGCGGCGGCAAACTCGGCGAAATGGTCGGCGTCAGCTCTGCCATCCACAGCGTCTTCGCTACCATCAAGAGCCTCTCCAATACCGACGCCACCGTCCTGCTGACGGGTGAGAGCGGAACGGGCAAGGAGATGGTAGCCAGGGCCATCCACACCTTGAGCCCCCACAGCGAAGGGGAATTTGTCGCCGTCAACTGCGCCGCCATCCCGAAGGACCTCCTCGAAAGCGAGCTGTTCGGCCACGAGAAAGGCTCCTTCACCGGAGCCGACAAACTGCGGCTCGGCAGTTGCGAGCGGGCAGACTCCGGCACGCTGTTCCTGGACGAGATCTGTGAAATGGACATGGGCCTGCAGTCCAAGCTGCTGCGCTTCCTGCAAAATCACACCTTCACGCGCGTCGGTGGCACCGACGAGATCCAGGTCGACACCCGTGTCATCGCGGCGACCAACCGCGACCCCCTGGAGGAGGTGGAAAAGAGCCGCCTGCGCAACGACCTCTACTACCGGCTGAACGTGGTGCCCATCCACATCCCCGCCCTGCGCGAGCGGCCGGAGGACATAGCCGTCCTCGCCCAGCACTTCCTGCGCGAGATGTGTGACAAGTACTATAAGTACTTCATCGACTTCTCGCCCGAAGCCGTCCGACTGCTGCTCGCCTATCAATGGCCCGGAAACGTGCGCGAACTGCGCAACACCATCGAGCGCATCGTCGTGCTCGCCACCACCGACCGTGTGACCCCTGAGCTCTTCCCCGAACGCATCCGCACCGCGGCCGCCGACGCCGAAGTGCCGGAGATAGCCGTGGAGAAAGCGCTGGAAGCCGTCCAGGAGGCCCTCGAAGCCCCCGCCATCGCACCGGAGAGCGACGAGGTGCTACCGTTCAAGGAAGTGGAGAAACGTGCCATCCTGGCCGCCGTGCGCAAGTGCGAAGGCGACATCAGCAAGGCCGCTCGCAAGCTCGGGCTCAGCCGCGCCACCCTGTACCGCAAGCTGGACAAGTACGGCGCCCGCTGAGCGCCCGCCACCCTCGCGTCGCCCTGCCCCCGGCTCCGCCTACCCGTTCGCCGAGTTGCCCGCCCCGCTCGCCTCCGCTAACATAACTGAACGTCCTGTCTTCGAAAGTTGAGGGGAGAGGTGAAGATGTGGAACCGCGCGCTCGCAATGATCTTTGTCCTGGGGATGACGTTCGCAGCGCTCGGCGCCGAAACCGCCGAGATTTCCGTGGACCTCAGCAAGGAACACCAGCGCATCGAGGGCTTCGGCACCTGCCTGGTCAGTTGGGTCAGCCGCTTCCAGGAGCTCTACCGCACGCCGCAGTTCCAGCGCATGTACGTCGATGAGCTGAGCTGCAACATGCTACGGGTGAACCTCTGGGGCCCCGTCTCGCCGGAGCCCGTCGAGGACTGGCGCAACATACGCTGGCAGGACTTCGACATGTCTGTCAACGGCGGGCGGGCACAGGTATTTGTGGACTTCGGCAAGGGCATTCGCGAACTCAACCCCGACGTCAAGATCATCGGCACGGTGTGGAGCCCGCCGGCCTGGATGAAGGAGAACCGCTCCATCACCCGCAAAGAGCCTGGCGGAGCGCGAGCACACAGCTATCGCGGCAGTCGTAACCGCGTGCTGCCGCAATACTTCGACCATTTCGCCAGATGGATGGTCGAGATGGTGAAGCTGCACGAAGCCCGCGGCGCCCCGCTCTACGCCGTCAGCCCCGGCAACGAGGTGCAGTTCTCTCAGACCTTCGAGAGCTGCGTATGGACGGGCGAGGATTACGCGCAGATCGTGGCCATCCTCGGCCGCATGCTCGAGGAAGAGGGCTACGGACACGTGAAAATCTTCGGCCCCGAAACCATGACGAGCCACTTCTACGAGGGGGGGACGCCGGACTACGTGCAGGCACTCGTCAGCCACCCCGAGGCAAGCCGGCATCTGGACGTCTTCGCCACGCATGGCTATGCCGACGACGGCTTTACAATGGACATCAACGCAAACAGCTCGCGGCGGTTCTGGGAGCTGATAGAACCCTACGACAAGCCCTTCTGGATTACTGAAGGCGGCACCGGCGCGCACGAATGGCCCGAGCCGATACGCAACGGCGTCGCCACGGGCATCCACAACGCCCTTGTGGCGGGCAATTGCAGCGCCTTTGTGCCGTGGCAGGTCATCGGCCGCGGCCCCAATACGCACTGCCTCATGGTGCTCTCCGACGATGGCCCCACCTACACCCCCAAGACGTACGCAGCCGTCCACTATTTTCGCTTCATACCACCGGACTCAGTTCGGGTACAAGCCGACCCCGCGTACGGCGAAGTCATGGCAAGCGCCTACAAGCACCCGAATGATGTCGGAATAACGCTCGTCCTCCTCAACCCCCACGACCGGCCACGACCGGCCAATGTCCGGGTTTCGGGCTTGCCTGCGTCCGCCAGTTTTCAGATGTATAGGACCAGCGACGAAGAACGCGCCGCAGAGCTGCAGCCCGTGGAGATGGTCGGCGGTAAGCTGCACATTACCATGCCCCCGCGCAGCATAGTCACGCTCGTCTACTCACCGTAGTCAGCGCGCCCAGAGCTCGGCGCCGAGGCGCTCGGCGGCGGCAGCCCGGGGCGAAGCTCAACTGCAACCCCGGCACGCGAGTCCCAACGGTCGGCAGGGGTCAGGCGAGGGAGCAGAGGACCTCGACGCCCTCCTCGATGTCGCGATCGTCGGCGGCGAAGGAAAGGCGGAAATGGGATGACTTCTCGCTGAAGACGCTGCCGGGGATGATCAGCACGTTGTGCTCTATCGCCTTCTCGCAGAAGGCATCGCCGTCGCCGCCGGGCGCTTCCACGAAAGCGTAGAACGCCCCCTCCGGCTTATGCAGCCTGAATCTGCGGGCCAGGCCCTTGTAGAGCATGTCGCGTTTCGCCTTGTAGACCCGCACGTGCGGCTCGGTTGCGAGTGAGAGGGCGACTACGCCGGCGTACTGCACGATGGACGGAGCGCAGACGAAGCTGTACTGCTGAAGTTTCGCCATCTCATCAATGACGCCCTTCGGGCCGATCGCATAGCCGAGGCGCCAGCCGGTCATTGCGCACGATTTGCTGAACCCGTTCAGCAGCAGAACCTGGTCGGTATGCGCCGCGATGCTGCGGAATGGCTTGTCATAGCAGAACGCGCGGTATATCTCGTCAGTCACGATGAACACGTCTTTCTGCTTCGCCCACTTCGCAATCCCGCGCAGGTCCTTATCCGGGATGATCATGCCCGTCGGGTTCGAGGGGCTGTTGAGCATCAGCAGTTTGGCATCGCCGGCACCGGCCTCTTCCAGCCTGTCGCGTGTCAGGTGGAAGTCAGGATATGTGTCGACGAAGATCGGTTCACCCCCGAGCAGGCGGCACAGGTGTTTGTACATCACGAAGTAGGGGTCGGGGATCGCCACCTTGTCGCCCGGATTCACCAGCGCCATAAAGGCGAGCACCATGGCGCCGGAGACCCCGGTGGTGATCAGCACGTGGTCGTACGCGATGCCGCTGGCCTGCTTCTCCTGCTGCAGCACAGCGGCACGCAGTTCCGGTATGCCCTGCGTCACGGTGTACTTGTTCTTGCCCGTCTCAATGGCATGCATGGCGCTCGCCTTGACGGGCTCCGGCACGTCGAAGTCAGGCTGGCCGATGCTCAGGTTGATGGGGTTCTTGAGGCTTCTGGCCAGGTCGAACACTTTGCGGATGCCGGAGGAGTCGATCTGGCTCATCCGGTCGGCGATCAGACGGCTGGGGTTCATACAGGTTACCTCGGCGCCGATGCGACAATGGCGATGGAGTGTAATCGGGGCAGCGGGGCGGGGCGGCGGACCCTCACTGCTCGGCGGCTTCCGTCTCGGCCGCTTCCTCGCCGGCCTCCAGGGCTTCGCCCTCCTCTTCGCCCTCTTCCTCCTCGGCCCGCTTGGGTGCCACGATGACGGCGGCGGGCTTGACCTTCGGCAGGCCGAACACGGACTCCTGCTCGGGGTCGAAATCCTCGTCTTCCTTCAGGCGTTCGATGCGTTCCGCCCGCGTCAGCACGTTGCGCCGACGCCTCAGCATGTCGTTTCGCTTCAGGCTCTTGTCCAGGGACACGGTAGTTCTCCTGTGTTATGCAGTTTCAGGTAACGGGGCGAGTCTATTCGGTGTATTCCTTGATAGTGGCCGATGCGAAGGGGCGGCTTCCCTGGCCGGTGGCGAACTTGCGGAACCGTTCGCGCAGGTCCAGCAGCCCGGGGTGATCGGGCCGTTCAGCCTTGCCCACACAGAGGGCGATGCTGCCGTCGCTAAGGGGCATGAACTGAAACTCGCTTTCCTGCGCCAGCGCCTGCATGCCGGGCGCGCTGACCAGTTGCCGCATGGCGGCTTGCTGGTTGCGCTCCACTTGCCGCAGCACCACGGTGTAGAGTGTTCGCGCGCCAGGCGAGCGGGCCGGAGCCACGAGCACGGGGCCGGGCGCCGTGCTCTCGGCCACCGCCGTCACCAGAATCCAGACACCAGTGCACGCCACGACGGCGACCATAACGGAGAAGACCACCCTCCGCATGAAGTATGCTTCGTCCGCGTCCTCGGCGACGAAGCCCCATCCGATCTCGGGGCCTCCCGAGCCGTCGGGCGATTGGGGGGATGCCGGGCGCTTCCTCGTCCTATCCTTCGGGTCGCCTGCCAACTCTCTCTCCTTCGGTCCGCCCGTCCCCCTCAGCGGCATATTCGTGGATTCAAAGAGGCCCATTGCCAGAGCGGGCATTATAGGCAACCTGCAGAAATGAAGTCAAATCCACGCGCCGCCTCCGCAGCGGCGGCGGCCGGGGCAGGCCGCTTGCGGGCGCCTTACACAGGCGTTAGACTCCCTGCCTTCGGTTCGCTCTCCCATAGCACACGCCGCTGCCACGCGATGGCCTTCGACACGACAACGATCACACCCGAGTGCGCCACCTTGCTGCTGCGCCGGTTCCTGCCGGGCGATCTGACGGTAACCGGCATGCGGCGCCTTCACGGCGGGATGATCAACAGCGTGCTTGAGCTGACCACCGATGGAGAGCCCGCCAGGCTCGTCGCCAAGCTCTCCGGCCGGCCACGGCACCGGGGCTTCGAGCATGAGTTCCGAGTGCTCGACTGGTATCGCCAGCACACGCGCTTTCCCGTGCCGCAGCCTTACGGCGTGGACGTGAGCGGAGATGTCTTCGACGGCAGTTGCCTGATGATGGAACGCCTGCCGGGGGCGAACCTGGGCCAGGTGCATCTGAGCCCGGGCGAGCGTCGCGCCCTGCAGCGCGACATGGCCGGCATCGTGGCCCGCCTGCACGAGCACAGGCGCGCCCGCTACGGAAGTGCCCTCCAGCCCGCCGCCGAGGGCAAGGAGAGCTGGCTGGAGGAGTTCGCGCCGAGGATCCGCTCGGAGTTCGACGCGGCCGCGCCGCGCCTCAGCACGAAGGCCAGGCACAGCATCGAAGCCCTGCTGGACGAGCTGCCCGACTGGCTGCCCGAGTTCGGCGAGCCGACACTTGTCCACGGCGATCTGTGGGCGACTAACATCATCGTGCGGCCCGATGCGCCGCGCGTCAGCGGCTTCGTCGACGGGGGCGCTTCCTACTGCGAGGTGGAGTTTGAGCTCGCCTACCTGCTGGTCTTCCGCACGGTCGGCAATGCTTTCTTCGACGCGTACTCGCGGCGTCATCCCTTGCGGTCGGGCTTCATGCGTCGCTGCCGCGTATACTGGCTCAACACGATGATGCTCCACGTGCGCGTCTTCGGCGACGCCCACTATGTGCAGGCATGCGAGCGCCTCGCACGCGAGATCGAGGAACTGCGCCCGGCGTGAGGGCGCTTTGAGCAAGGAGCCGGACTATGCTTCCCATGATCCATGCGCTGTGCGCCGTTCTGCTGGCCCTGGTGTGCGCGAGCGCACACGCCCGGACCCCGGAGCTCGCCCTGCGACCCGGCGAGAGCGTGACGGTGAGCTTCCCGGAGCTTGCTCCGCACCTGGCCCGCATGGCGGCGGACAGCAAAGCGAATCCGCAGATGACCATCGCTCTGCCGCAGGACTACGATCCCACGAGGCGCCACCCGCTCCTGATCTTCCTCGGCGGCGGGGCGGGCGGCAACGGCGATACGGCGTCGCCGGGGCCGGCGGTCACGGAAGGGCAGGACTTCGTCTGCGTCCGCATGCCGCTGTTCAAAGCGGAAGTGGCGCCCCTCGACGCGGATAACCGCTGGAGCAGGCTCTTCATCCACGATGGCGATGCCGAGGCGGTTTGGCGAGCCTACCGGGTGATGCTCGGCAAGCTGCACGAGATGGTGCCCAACGCCGACCCCGAGCGCAGCGCCATGGGCGGTTTCTCCAACGGCGCGAACACCACGGCCGTGTTGCTCAATACCCACGCCGAGGAGTTGCTCGGTCACGTCGGCGCGTTCTTCTTCATTGAGGGCGGCGCCCACCTGAAGCAGTACGACGCGCTGCGGGACCGTCACATGCTGCTGCTACAGGGCGAGCGGAGCGGACGCTGGTTAAGCCGCGTGGAGGCAAAGGCAAGGGAGGCCGGCGCGAAGGTGCAGCACGAACTGATGGCAGATGTCGGCCACGGCTTCCCGAAGTCGGAACATCCCCGCCTACGCCGCTGGCTGCGCCGTATGGTGCTCAACCATCCCGCGGCGGATGAGGGTAAGGGATAGCGCTCGAGACGGCGCCACGATGCCAGTTCACTCGGGCGCGACGGTGTAGATGACCGAGGCTCCGTCCAGGCACTCCCATTCGGCCTCCGCGTAGACCTGGCGGATATCGGCCACGGTGCGTCCGCGCGCCTCTTCGGTCTTCTCGTTGGTGTCGCGCGGGTTGCCCCCGGCCTCGGCCCACATCAGGTTCGCCCCCACGAGAGCGCCGCTCACGCAGGGCTCGTGCGTGCAGTTGCCCTTCGTGCTGAGGGGCAGCACCAGGCGTGCGACGGCAATGATATGGGCCATGCGGGCCTCGCTCACCTGGCCCAGCTTGCCCAGGCGCGTGCCGGGAATGGGTATGCGGCGGGCGGCGCCGCTGTAGGCCGGTCGGGCGTCGCGAGTGATGAGAAGCTTCTCGACGAGTTCGTCCGTCGTGTGTTCGGGGCCCACAGGCTCCAGGCAGGTGCCGAGCGTGAGCCCGACTTCCCGCCCGGCGCGGAAGGTCTCGATCCGGCGTTCGACCGGTATCCGGGTGTCTCGCCCCTCGCCGAGCCGCACGGCGTGGTAGATGCCGCTGAAGCCGGCCTGCACGAGTTCCCGGCCCTCCTCCAGGTCGAAGTCTCCCACGTTGGCAACAAGCAGCGTGTCGGCGCGCAGCGCATCCCGCACCTCGGCCCCCACCTGCAGGAAGCGCGCGAACGGGTAGTTGCCGGTAGCCATCAGCAGCACGGCGTTGGCGCCGTCGGCTTCGAACTGCCGGCACTTTTCCACCGTGTACTCGATGGGCAGTTCCTTCGCCTCGGTGAAGATTCCGTTCTGGCGGGCGAAGGAGCAGAAGGCGCAGTCTTTCGGGCAAGGCGCGATGTTGACCGAAGTCTGTGCGTGCACTTCCGCCAGGCCGTCACACGCCTGCTCGCTCAGCCGGCGAGCCGCCGCCTGAACCATGGCCGATTCCGCGCAGAACAGCGGCAACTCCAGCAGCATGGCGACATCCGCCGGTTCACTGACACTGTTGCCCTCGATCGCCCCCTCGACCAGACGCTGAACGCTCGGCCGTATACGCTCGCTGACAACGCCCATGCAGCCCCCCCTTCTTCATAGAGTCGTCTCGCACAGGAGTGCATCTTCCCCGTGCATATGGTAGCGCAAGGTCACGCCCCACTCAATCGGAACCGGCCCTCGACGGCAACGGCGGAACTACCACGTCAGCGTCGTCAGCGAGCGCGAGGGCAGGCTCAGTTCCAGCGCGCCGCCGCTTACCGCTGCGGAGCCGAGCGACTCGAAACCCATGCCCGGGTTGCTCGTCACCAGGCTGACCTCGCGCACCTGCGCCGGCACGCCCACCACCCGCACGACGCGCGATGCGCCGAGATTCGCCACGTGAGCCGCCCATTCCGTTCCCCCTTCATTACGGAACGCAGTCAGCAACACGTCGGGGTGGTCGCTCTCGCTGCCGATCGCAACGCCCGGCTGCGGCGTGAGCGTGGCGTAGTGCTTCATCAACCAGTAGCGGTAGGTCGGCTCCAGCGCCCCGCCCTTTTCCAGCAGCAGGGGGTAGCTGCCTCCGTATTCCCATTCGAGCAGCACCTGCGGCCGCGCATGGAGCAGCAGTTCCTGGTACATCCGCAACTCCTGCAGGGCGTAGGACTGCGTGCCGCTCGCGTGCCGGCGGTGGGCGAGGGCGTTCGGCCCGATCTCCGCCACGAAGAGCGGCAGGTCGTGCTTGCGCGCGAGGGCGGACCATTCGCCGTAGCGCTCGGCGGTGGCCCCGCCCCAGCTATGGAAGGAGAGCCCGCGCATGAAGCGGCGCGTCTGCGGGTCCTCCAGGGCCGGTTTGGCGTAGTCCAGCTTGTCGCCCCGGGGGTTGGCGGTATCGGCGGCCAGGATGCGCGTCTTCAGCCCTTCGCGCTCGAGACGTTCGCCGATCGACCGGATGATGCCTCGGTAGTGTTGTGGGTCCCGGATGTTGCGCAGGTCGGGCTCGTTGAAACTGAACAGCTCGGGTTCTACGCCGTACTTATCGCGCACATAGATCAGGTAGGCGGTCACCGACTCTGCAAGCTCCGCTGAAGCGGCCGGGTTGATGCCGCCTTCCTCTTCGCGCATCCATTCGGGCACTCGCCATACGCTTATGATGAGCGGTATGCCGCGCTGCTTGATCTCGCGGGCGGCCTCCATCTCGCCTTTCAGTATCCACTGCCCTCGCTCTACATCTTGGAATGCGCTCCAGTCGACCGCGTTCGGGTCGGAGTTGTCGTTCTCCTCCTCCCAGAAGTCGAGCGCCATCTGTGTGCGCGCCCATCGCGGCTTCAGTTGCTCGAGGGTGTACTCGACGTCCGGCCCGTCGGGCCAGTAGCAGTAGTTGCCCCCGAAGCCGTCCAGCTCGTACATTTCTTCGGACGGCAGCAGGCGCACGGTCGCCGGCGCCCTGTCGGACCGCCCCTTCACTGCGATGCGCACCCCGAGTTCGGCACTCTGGCCGCGTCCGATGGCGCCATGGTGGAACTGCACCAGCGCGTCATAGTGCGGCTGCAGGCCCCAGGAGCGGCGGTTCACGGATATTCGACACTCGCGGTCGAACTCGACGTCGATGGCCCAGTTCCCGTCTTCGTCAGCGAAATGAATGCTGCGCGCAGTGCCGGCGCAAACCTTGTCCTCGCCGTTCTCGGCGAGCGGGGCAGGCTCGTCTTGAGTTCCCAGTCGGCAGACGCCGCCGGCGAAGAACGAGAGCGGCACGTTCAGCCGATAGTAGATGCCGTCGAGCGTCACCTCCTGCTCCGCCCGGACCTTCAGCCTCAGCTCGACGTGATCCGGCGTCTCCCGTACCGTCTCGTCGCAGCGGAAGCTGCGTTCGTCACCGAGAGGCACTTTAGCCGACCAGCGGCGCACCTGTCCCGACGCCGCGTAGGCGACTTCACGCGCGTCGTCCGTTCCGGCGTAGGGCTTCCACTGGGGCGTTGCTATCTGGTAGATTCCGCCCAGCGGCAGGAACGCCTCATCGTGCACTATGCCCCACATGCCGCCCTTGCCGTCGAAGTCCGCCCGCCACTGCTCTTGCGCCATCGTCCCGCGTCCGTTCAGAAACAGAAGTGCGATAACCAGTCCACAAACCGATGCCCATCCCTTCATGCCGGCTCCTCTCGTACCTCGTGTCCTTCGGCTGAGTGCATTGCTCACACGACGCCGGCCTCGACCATCAGCTCCAGCGGAAACGCCGGCTGCGCTCCGGGCAGTTGCACCCGCCGGTGGGTGCGCGCGGATTCGTAGATGCCGATCAGCGCCTCGAAGCCGCGCAGGGCGAGCTCAGCGCGCATGGGGTGCTCTATTCTTTCATGGACGGCGCGCGCGAACAGGCGGTAGCCGCCCGCTATGCCGGATCGCTGGCGGTCCCATTCTACCTCCACCGGGCGCCAGAGCCCGGGGGAGCCGTCCTCGCTGGGGACGGGCTTGAGCCAGTGGTTTTCGAGCCCCGCGTGCCAGGTGCCGCCCTGCGCATCGTGGATGAACAGGTTCGGTCGGAACCGGGCGTTCGTGCGCCAGAGGCGACCTTCCGTGCCGAAGACTTCGTAGTCCTGGTAGTGGCGGCCCTCCTCCCGCATGTCACCGGTCAGCAGTTCTACGCGCACGCCAGTCTCCGTCTCGAACATGCCGGCGACGCCGTTCTCGACGTGGTGGCCGTAGCGAAAGCCGGGCTCCCACCGGCGGCCCTGCTGTTCAGCCCGCTGGCGCATGAAGTCATTGATTTCGCGGTGTATCTGCCCGAAGGCCCACTTCGGCTGGGGGTCGCCGAGCATCCACATCAGGCTGTCGATAAGGTGGGTACCGTCGCTCAGCAGGTCACCGCCGCAGTTGCCCCGCGCGCGTTCGATTTCGCCGATCGCGCCGGCCTCGATCAGCCGCCGGGCTTCGACCAGGTCGGCCCCCAGGCGGCGCTGGTGGTTGATCACAAGGGGTATCCCCCTATCGCGGCAGGCCGCCACCATGGCGCGGGCATCCTTCAGATTCGTCGCCATCGGCTTCTCGCAGTAAACGCCCAGCACACCGAACTCGGCGGCCTGGATGGTGAGCGCGGCGTGCGACGTGTTCGAGGTCGTGACGGAGACGGTGTCCGGGCGCTCCGCTTCCAGCATCTCGCCGAAGTCCGCATACGGCTTTACATCGTTCTCACCCGCGACGCGCCCGGCGGCCTCGGCGTCCAGGTCGCAGACGGCGACGAGTTCGAACTCCTTCAGGCGATTCAGGATGCGCGCCTGGTTGCCGCCCATCCCCCCGCATCCGACCAGCACCGCCCGCAGCGGCGCTTCTGTGGCACTGCTCATTGCGTTTCTTCCTTCTCAAGGCTTCGGACGAATTGCCAGCTTCGTTCCAGGCACACAAACGGGTCCATGCCCTTCGGCGGCACCATCTCCCACTGCATGACCAGGTTATCCGGGTCGGCAGCCAGCTCGGCCAGATAGCTGTGCACCTGACGCAGGCCGACATGCCCTTCTCCCAGGGCGCTGCCCTCGACCACGAACTTCAGCTCGCTGGGGTCGGGGTGCACCATGTGGTCCTTAAAATGGGTGCCGATGGTGTACGGCGCCGCGACGCGGCACGCGGGCAGGCTCTGCTCGCCAATCAGGTAAGTGTTACCTGTATCGAGGAACATGCCCAGGTGCGGCACCCGTTCGCAGAGCGCCACCAGGTCGCTGCAGTAATAGTCGCCGTGGTTTTCGATGCCGAAGGGCACGCCGAGTTCAGCGCAACCGGCCGCAAGGGGCGTGAAGACCTCGGCGAGTCGGTCCATCTGCTCCTCCAGGGACGGCTGCTCCATAAACCGATGATACGGGCCGACGGCGGTCGTGACGATGCTTGCATTCACCAGCGGGCCGAACTCCTGCAGCTCTGCCAGGAAATCGTCCACCGCACTCAGCAGGTCGGCCAGTTCATCCTCGAAGTACTTCGCCCCAAAGTGGATGGAGGGGCGAAGGTCATGGGTTTGGACGATCGAAACCACCTCGTCACGTCGTTCGGGGTCCTTTACGGAACGCAGGCTCAGCCCGCAGGAGCGAAACCCGTGTTCCACGATGAAACTCAGTATGTTCAGCGTCCGGTCACCTTCATAGATGCCGAACTCGCCGGGCCATACGCCGGCAAAGCCCCAGATCATATTGGCACTCCCTTTCAGCAAGTGGGCGGCCGCCGCGCCACCTCCGGGCGTCACGAGCGTGCAGCGCAAGGAGGGATCACAGGCGGAGGGACGTGTCGCCCGTCCGCCGGTGGCGCCGTCCGTCCCTCACGGGGTAGTTCCTTTCGCAGCGTTGTAACTGGCGACGGCAGCGTTATACCCCCGGGGCGAGGGCATTACAACGGAGGGAACGGAGAAGGGCATCCCCCGGCGGCGATTCTTCGCCCCGAGCCGGGCGTCGCGGTTCGCGCTCCCACCGCGCGTCGGCGCGTACGCACGGGCGCCGGTGCGCCCACTTGTCCGCCCTTCGGCTCGGGCTATAATCGCGGGCGAGACTCGGCCGGGCGCGCGGAGCCCGGAGGCGACTGCACAGAAAGGCGGACGCGTTGAAGATCACGAAGCTGGAGACGTTCTTCGTCAAGCCCCGCTGGCTGTTTCTGAAGATGCACACCGACGAGGGTCTCTGCGGCTGGGGCGAACCGGTCGTCGAAGGCTGGTCGCAGACCGTGGCCGCCGCCGTGCACGAGATGGGGCGCTACCTGGTCGGCCAGGACCCCCGCAATATCGAGCACCACTGGCAGGCCATCTACCGCGGAGGCTTCTACCGCGGAGGGCCCGTGCTCACCAGCGCACTGAGCGGCGTCGAACAGGCCATGTGGGACATCAAGGGCAAAGCCCTCGGCGTGCCGGTCTACGAACTGCTCGGCGGACCCGTGCGGCAACGCATCCGCGTCTACGGGCACGTCGGCTGGTCCGACAAGGAGGGCTACTTCACAAACGCCGACCTGGAGGGGCAGAACTTCACGGCCGTCAAGACGTCCGTGCCCGCGCCGGTGCGCTTCGTTGACAGCAAGGCCTACGTGGAGGAGGCCGCCGGGCGCGTCGCCCGACTGCGCGAGCAGGTGGGGGATGCGGTCGACATCGGCGTCGACTTCCACGGGCGCGTCAGCCCGGCCATGGCGATACGACTGGCACGGGCGCTCGAGCCGTGCCAGCCCATGTTCATCGAAGAGCCCGTGCTGCCGGGCAACGTGGCCGAGCTTGCGCGTGTGGCGCGCTCCACCACCGTGCCCGTCGCAACGGGCGAGAGGCTTTTCACGAAGTGGGCGTTCCGCGAAGTGCTGCAGAAACAGGCCGCCGCCATCCTACAACCGGACCTCTCGCATGCCGGGGGCATCTTCGAAGTGCGCAAGATCGCCGCCATGGCCGAGGCGCATTACGCCGCGATCGCCCCCCACTGCCCGCTCGGCCCCATCTCACTGGCCGCATGCCTCCAGGTGGACGCCTGCACCCCGAACTTCCTGTGCCAGGAACACGTGACCCTGGGGCAAAGCTATCTGGAAACGCCATTCCAGGTGCGCGAGGGCTTTATCCCCCTGCCGAAAGGGCCGGGACTCGGGATCGAAGTGGACGAGCAGGCCGTGCGGCAGAACGCCTATGAGGGCACCTGGGACAACCCGCGACTCACCCATGACGACGGCTCCGTCGCCGATTGGTGAGCAGAAAGGCCGCTGGTGGAGAGTATACGCATCGACAGGCGCAACCTTCTGAAGGGGGCGGCGACAACCGCGGCCGCCGGGCTGCTCGCCTCATCCACCGGCTGTTTGCAGACCACGAAGAGAGAAGGGACCGAACACATGCCGCCAGGAAATAGCATGGGCCGGCCCAACATCGTCATGTTCATGCCGGATGACCACCCCGCCTCGGCCATCGGCGCCTACGGGAACCCCTGGGTGCACTCGCCAAACATCGACCGCATCGCAGACGAAGGCGCCCTGCTGAGCAATGCATTCGTCACCAACTCCCTGTGTGCGCCTTCCCGCGCCTCCATCATGACCGGGCTATACAGCCACTCGCACCTGATCTGCGCGAACCGCGTGACGCCCCGTCTCGAGGAGGTAGCCCTCTCCAGGGAGTTCGTCACCTTCCCGGAAATCATGCAAAGGCACGGCTACGAGACGGCGTTCATCGGCAAGTCGCATTTCAAGCCCTACCTGCGCGACCGAGGCTTCGATTACTACTTCGGCTTCAAGGGCCATAGCTGGTACCACAACCCGCAAATCGCCGAGGCCGACTCGCCCCAGGGACCGTACGAGGACCGCGTTTACGAGGGCCATCTTACGGACATACTGACGGAACATGCGCTCCAGTTCATACGGCGTCCGCACAGCAAGCCCTTCATCCTTTTCGTCTGGTACAAAGCGCCGCACGTGCCGTTGGAGCCGCCGGAGCGGTTCGCCCACATGTATGAGGACCACGAGTTCGACCCACCGCAGAGCTGGGGCGCCGACATGTCCGACCGGCCCGAGTGGGTGCGCAGCCGCGCAGCAAAGGGAACAGACCCCGCAAGGATCGCCGCGTGGGCCGAGCGACAGCGCAGGATATACCAGTTACTGGCGGCCGTCGACGATAGTGTCGGCCAGGTTCTCGAAGCACTCCAGCAGCAGGGCCTGGCGCGGGACACCGTGGTCATCCACACCTCCGACAACGGCCGTTTCATGGGCGAGTTCGGCCTCGGTGACAAGCGCCTGATGTACGAACCCTCTATACGCGTGCCGTTCGTGCTGCGATGGCCGGCTGGCATACCCGCCGGCACGGTCCTCCATCCCATGGTGCTCAACATCGACATCGCCCCCACGCTGCTGGAGATTGCCGGCGCGCCGGTGCCCGACCACATGCAGGGGCGCAGCTTTCTGCCGTTGCTGCGGGGCGAACCGACGCCATGGCGAGAGGACTGGCTGTATGAGTACTACGAGTTCCCCGAACTGGGCAACATCCCCCCCTTCCGTGGCATCCGCACCGAGCGCCACAAATACATCCACTGGTACAGCCGCTCGCCCCAGGCTCATGAACTCTACGACCTGAGCGAAGACCCGGACGAGCTGCACAACCTGGCCGCTGTGGAAGGCCACGAGGAACTGATCACGCAACTGCAGTTGCGCATGCGCCAGTTGCGCCACGAGACCGACGACCCCGACGTCTGGAAGAACTGAGCACCCTGCCCGTGCGCCCGACAGCACGGGCCCCGGAGCCAGGGCGAAAGCGGCAGATGGGCAGCGTCTCTGCGTGCCTTGTGGTGCAGAACGAGCGCCCAGGTGGGGAAGAGCCCTATAGCCGTTCTGCTGCGGCCCTGGTACAGTGGCGTCTGAACTCCTGATCAAGTGCGGCCCCCCCGGGCAGAAGCCGATGTGGGGCGCTTTTCACCTGAACAATAGGTATCACACAGTGACATAGTTAGACGGGACCGGAGGGCGAGGTGCCCCCGGTGGTTTCTTCACTCTCGCGACAGGAGGGGCTTCATTGGATAAGGGTAAGCTGGGACGAGCGCTGGCAACGTTGAGCGTAGCCGGGCTGCTGGCCGGCGCAACGCTGGCGGCGACAGGATGTTCATCCACGCACCGCGGAGCCGCCCGTGACGATGACGGCACCAAGACGGAGAAAGCCTCATGTGGCGCTGGCTCGTGCGGCAACGGCTCGTGCTCGGGTGAGAAGACCGACGCGTCTTCGTGTGGCCAGGGCTCTTGTAGCTGACGAAACCAGGGGCCGCGGCACCAGCCATGGTCCCGAACGATGACTTAAAGCGGCGTGGGGGCCGCCGTTGGGGGCGGCCCTGCCACGCCAGGGGGCGTTTTCTAAGGATGGCTAACCATCAGGGGGTCCAGGCGTCAAGCGGTTTACGGGCTCGCAACGGCACAGGCGCGGCGTCCGCCGAGCACCCGCCGCAGTTGCTACGGGCCGTTCACCGAACACTGAAACAGACCAGGTCGCCAGAGCTGGTAACGGACGTGGCGAGGCTGGCGCGCGCGCGTTGCGAGGTCGCAAGCTGTGAGCTGCCGAGCACGACAGAGTCGATCATTCTGAACCCCAGTCTCCACGTGCTCGACGTCCGCTGGTCCCTCAGCGATGCATTCTCAAAGGGCTCTGCGGAGGGGCCCCTGCGCAAGGAGCGCGAGTGGATTGCCGTGTGGCGCAACCCGCAGAAGGATGAACTGCGCACCGAGAAAGCTGAGGACGGCGATCTGCTCGTGGTGAAGCTCTACGCAGAAGGCATCTCTGCGCAGGAGGCTGCGCACGAGGGGAGAGTGCCGGTCGGCACCGTGGACCGGCTGGTTTGGCGCGCCATCGAGAAGGGGCTGTTGCTGGCTCCGCCGCCTCGCCTGTGGCGTGCAGCCGACCGCAACAGGGCCGACACACCGGAGCGGTTCTTGAGGGCCGAAAACTTCACGCTTCAGTGGCACATCACCAACCGCTGCGATCTGCACTGCAAGCACTGTTACGATCGCAGCCAGCGTTCACCCCTGACGCTCGAACAGGGGCTGCGGGTGCTGGATGAGATGCGCAGCTTCTGCTGGGACCGCTACGTGCGCGGCCACGTCTGCCTGACCGGCGGCAATCCCCTGCTGCATCCAGCGTTCCTGGACCTCTATCGCGCTGCAGCCGATCGTGGGTTCAACACCTCCATACTCGGCAATCCTGCTTCGGAGGAAGATGTCGAGCGCATCGTAGAAGTACAGCGCCCCCGCTACTACCAGGTGAGCCTGGAAGGGCTCGCCGAGCACAATGACAGCATACGGGGCGAGGGGCACTTTCGCCGCACGTTGGAGTTCCTGGACGTGCTGAGGGCCGCCGGGGTGCGCTCCGCCGTGATGCTCACCCTTACCGACGCCAACATTGACCAGGTGTTGCCACTCGCCGAGGAGCTGCGCGGCAAGACGGACAGCTTCACCTTCAACCGCCTCTCGCCGGTAGGCGAAGGTGCGCACCTGCTTCTGCCCTCCCCTGAGCGTTATTCGGCCTTCATGGAGGACTACCTCGACGCTGCGCGCGAGAATGCGATGCTGACGTTGAAGGACAATCTGCTGAATCCGGTGCGCGATGCTCGGGGGGAAGGCATCTTCGGGGGGTGCACGGGCTACGGGTGCGGGGCGGCGTTCAACTTCCTGGCCCTGCTGCCGGACGGCGAGGTGCACGCGTGCCGCAAGTTCCCTTCGGCAATCGGCAACGTCGGCCAGAACGCCCTGGCGGAGATCTACGACTCAGAGGCGGCCGATCGCTACCGCCGCGGGACGGCGACCTGTGGCAACTGCGCGCTGCACGCCGTCTGCGCCGGCTGCATGGCCGTCACCAGCGGGCTCGGGCTCGACCCGTTCACCGAGTGCGATCCCTTCTGCCCGATCGCCAGCTCATGACCTGGCCTCTCCAACCGCCTCCACGACCTGGCGTGCTGCCTGCGTTATCGCGTCCCAATCCGCCGTCTCGATGCGCCGGTCGTTGACCAGGGCGCTTCCGAGGGCCACCGCGCAGGCTCCCGCGCGGATGAAGTCGGCCGCGTTGTCCGCACTCACCCCCCCGACTGGCATCAGGCGCACCTGCGGCAGCGGCCCCTTCAGCGCCTTAAGGTAGGCCGGACCGCCGAGCGATGCGGGAAAGACCTTCACGATGTCGGCGCCGGCCTGCCACGCCGAGAGCACCTCGGTCGGCGAGAGCGCGCCCGGGCAGACGACCTTGCCGTAGCGCTTCGCCATTCGGATCGCGCCACGGTCGGTGGTGGGCATCACCAGGAATTCGGCCCCGGCCAGGATGCATGCGCGGGCGGTCTCCGCGTCGAGAACGCTGCCCGCCCCCACAATGAAGGCCCCCCCGCTCGCCTCGCACAGGCCGGCGATGGCGTCCAGCGCGCCGGGGGTAGTCATTGTGACCTCGACACACCGCACACCGCCGCGGGCAAGTGCCCTGCCCGCTTCGACCAGCCCCTCCGAGCGGTCGGCCCGAATGATGGCCACCACACCGCTGTCGAGGATCGCGCTGAGTGTCTCGCACATGGTCACGCCTTACCCCCCCCAGTCACCGAGAGATTCGGGCACTGCCGCCGCCCATGATCTTGCGCGCCTCGGCCTCTGTCGCCCAGTTCAGATCGCCCGGGAACGTGTGCGCCAGCGCACTGTATGCCGCGGCGAACTGACATGTTTGCTCGGGCTCCCAGCCACTGAGCGATCCGTAGATGACCGCCGAGCTGAAGCTATCGCCGCCGCCCACCCGGTCGACGAGTTCCAGATCCTCGTAGACATGGCTCAGGTGGAAATCTTCGCCGTCGAAGAGCAACGTGCGCCAGTCATTGAGCAGGCCGGTCTTGGCGTTGCGCAGCGTGGTGCCGACCATCCTGACATTGGGGAAGCGCTCAACGGCCTCGCGCACCACGTCCTTGTAGCTCTCCGGGTCGAGCCGTGAGTACTGCTGGGTGGTGCCCGCCGCCTTGATGCCGAGGCACTTCTCGAAGTCCTCCTCGTTGCCGATGAGCACCTCGACGTGGGGGACTACCTGCGCGTTCGTCTCTCGCGCTTCCTGCGCCGTCCACAGCTTGCCGCGGAAGTTCAGGTCGTAGCTGGTGCGCACGCCGAGTTCGTTGGCGGCGCGGAACATCTCGATCGTCGTCTCCCGCAGTGTAGTGGAGAGCGCCGGAGTGATGCCGCTGCTGTGCAGCCACCTGGCCCCGTCCAGCACGGCATGCCAGTCCACCGTGCCCGGCCCCAGCTTGCTGACGGCGCTGTGGCCGCGATCATAGGTTACGGCGCTGGCGCGAGGGCCGACACCCACCTCCAGGTGATAGAAGCCGTTGCGGGTGCGGCCAACACCGTCGAAGTCGAGCCACACCACGTTGCTTACGTCCACGCCGTGCGTGCGCGCCTGCTGAGCGATGAAGCGGCCGGACCACGTGTCCACCAGGCTCGAGACCCACGCCGTGCGCAGGCCGAGCCGCGAGACGTTGACAGCGACGTTCCACTCTGCGCCGCCGACGGACATCTCCAGCACGCGCGACTGCTCCAACCGTTGATGGTGCGGCGAGGTCAGCCGCACCATAGCCTCGCCGAAGGTCACCAGGTCATAGCTCATCTGTGAGGGTCTCCCGAGCATAAGTTTTCGTTCGCGCTGAACGATAACAGCGCCCGCAGAAACCGTCAAGCTCGCGGCCACTGCCCAGCCTTGACACACGCGGGCCGCCCGCGTAGGATTCGTGCCGCCTTAGCAAGCTGCCTGCGCGTACCCGGTTGCCTCAGCTCGGAGCGGCCCATGAACATCATCCTGATCGCCATCGATACCCTGCGCGCCGATCACCTCGGCTGCTACGGCTACGGGCGCCAGACCAGCCCCGCCCTGGACGCCCTGGCCGAAGACGGCATCGTGTTCGAGAACTTCTTCGCGCCGGCGATCCCGACCGATCCGTCCTTCGCGTCGCTTTTCACCGGACTTGCGGATTACGGGCATCGGATAGCGGGCGTCATACCGCCGCGGCGGATTCCGGAAGAAGCGCCCTGGCTGCCAGCGCTGCTCACCGACGCGGGTTATCACACCTGCGCCGTGGACAACCTGCACGGGCACGCCGAGCTCTTCGGCGATGGGTTCGCCGAACGCCGTTGGCCCGGTATGGGGTCCGACAAGGAGGCGCGGGTGAAACGCAACGCGGAGCTGATCAGCGCCGCCGCCGTCCAGATGCTCGACGACCTGCCCGGCGGACGGCCTTTCTTCCAGTTCGTCCACTACTGGGACCCTCACACACCCTACTGGCCGCCCGAACCCTACAGCGGCATGTTCTACGAAGGCGATCCGCGAGATCCGTCAAAGACCTCCATGCTCGAGGTCCGCGCCGGCCCATTCGTCGGCTGGGGGTGGATCGACGAGGACATAACCGACGCCGGCTACGTCTGCGCTCAGTACGATGCAGAGATCGCATACAACAGCGAGCATTTGGGCGCATTCCTGGAGGAGCTGAAGGCCCGCGACCTCTACGACGAATCGCTGATCGTCGCCTTCTCCGACCACGGCGAAGTGCTCGACCGCCACGAGGGCTACTTCGACCATCACGGCCTCTACGACGACAACATCCACGTGCCGCTCATCGTGAAGCTGCCCGGCGCAGAGCACGCCGGGGCGCGGGTGGAGCCGATGGTGCAGATGCTCGACCTGCCCCCTACGCTGCTGAGACTGGCGGGCGCGGACGCTCCGGCCGACATGTGCGGCAAGGACTTGCTGGCCGTGGCACAGGGCGAAGCCGGCTACGAGAACCTGTTCCTCGCCGAAGGCACCTGGCAGGTGAAGCGCGGCGTGCGCACCAGGGACTGGAAGCTCATCCGGGCAGCCTCGGACACACCCCTGCATAACTGGCACGGAACCGCCGTGCGCGAACTATACAACCTGGCCAAAGACCCAGACGAGCAGACCAACCTGATCAACGTGGAACGCGACGTAGCGTGCGAGCTCGAACGCCGGCTCGAGAAATGGCTGCTGCGCATGCACGAACGTTACGGTTGGCCCGACCCCCTGGTCGAAGATGGTCCGACCCTGCGCCGCAAGCAGTCCCCGCGCTCGCCAACCCCGGCGGCGGAGATCCGGTAGTCGAACGTGCGCCGCGCCCTCTCGGACGGCGAGAACACATCATGGACAGATGTCGCCCAGGCCTGGGGGGCGGATCGGCTCACGCGGGCATCGAGAAGCGCTCACCGCGCGCTAACATAGTAGACTATAATACAGATGGGTGTACCCGAACCTAACACGGATCAGGGGGCGCCAATGCCGAAGGAACACATACTGGTCGTCGACGACGAAGAGGACATCCGGGAACTGGTCGGCCATCACGTCGAGCGGGAAGGCTACGAGGTAACGTGCGTGGGCACGGGCGAGGAAGCGCTCAAGAAGACTCGCGCACAGAGGCCGGACTTGATCGTGCTGGACCTGTTGCTGCCCGGCATCGACGGGCTGGAAGTCTGCCGCAGGTTGAAGGCAGACCAGGAGAGCGCGCACATACCCATCGTCATGCTCACGGCGAAGGGCGAGGAAGCGGACATCGTGGCCGGGCTCGAGCTCGGGGCGGACGACTACGTGACCAAGCCGTTCAGCCCGCGCGTGCTGATGGCCCGCGTGCGCGCGGTGTTGCGCCGCAAAAGGCGGGAGCCGGTGGCCGAAGACGAGCCGATCGAGGCGCATGACCTGCTGATCCATCCCGGCCGGCACGAGGTGCGCGCCGGCGAGGAGCGCATCGACCTGACGCACACCGAGTTCCAGATACTCCACTTCCTGGCCCGGCGCCCGGGCTGGGTGTTCACCCGTTACCAGATCATCGACGCAGTGCGGGGCTCGGACTATCCCGTGACCGACCGGTCGGTCGATTTCCACATCGCCACGCTGCGCAAGAAACTGGGGAGCTTCGGCGACCTGATCGAGACCGTACGCGGCGTGGGCTATCGCTTCAAGGAGTGAGCCGTGGCCCGCAGACGCCTGCTGTGGCAACTGTACCCGTCATATCTGCTCATCACCTTCGGGGTACTGGTGGCCGTGCTGTGGTACGGAAGCCACCTGCTGCAGAGCTTCCATCAACAAGTGACGGCCGACGGCCTGGAGGGGCGGGCGCGGTTGGCCAGCACCCAGATACGCGAAGCCCTGCTCGCCGAAGGCAACGGCAACCTCGATGAGCTTTGCGCAGCCCTCAGCGAGCATGCGGAGGCTCGCCTTACCGTGGTGGATGAGTTCGGCGACGTGCTGGGCGACTCGCACGAGGACTCCGAACGCATGGAGAACCACGCCGACCGCCCGGAGATCGCCCATGCGCTCCGGGGCGAAGTCGGCCAGGCCGTACGCCGCAGCCGCACTTTGCGCCGAACAATGATGTACGTGGCCGTGCCCCTGCGCAGCGACAGAGGGAGAGTCACCCACGTGGTGCGGGCCTCGGTGCCACTGGCCAGCATGCAGCAGACCATAGGCTGGTTCAGCGAGAAGGTGCTGCTCTGGGCAGTGATCGTCGCCCTGGTTGCGGCGGCGGCAAGCCTCTACGCCTCGCGGCGCATCGTGAAACCGCTCCAGGAACTGCAGGGCGGAGCGGAGTGGTTCGCCCGAGGCGACCTGAAGCACAAAGTGCCCGTGCCCAAGGCCAGAGAGCTCGCGTCGCTCGCCGAGGCGATGAACCAGATGGCAGAGCGCCTGGACCAGCGCGTCGGCACCGTGCTGCAGCAGCGCAACGAGCTGGAGGCCGTGCTGCGCAGCATGGTGGAGGGCGTTCTCGCCGTGGACGCCGAGGACCGCGTACTGATCATGAACCGCGCGGCAGCCGGACTACTGGGCACCGACGCCGGCCGGGCCGTGGGCCGCACCATACAGGAGATCGTGCGCAACCCCGGTCTGCACCAGATCATCAACAGGGCCCTCGGCGCTGACGAACTGGTGGAGGGCGAAGTGACGCTACCGGGTGAGGAGGGCGAGCTGCACCTGCACGTGCGGGGTACCGTGCTGAGAGGCACCGAGGGCGAACCCGCCGGCACGCTGCTGGCACTGAACGACGTGACCCGCCTGCGCCGCCTGGAACGCATGCGCCAGGACTTCGTGGCGAACGTCAGCCATGAGTTGCGAACGCCCATCACCGTCATCAAAGGCTTCGCCGAAACCCTGCTGGAGCAGCAGGAGGATGACGCACGCAAGCGCGAACGCTTCCTGAGCATCATCGTCAGGCAGGCCGACCGCCTGCAGATGCTGTTCAACGACCTGCTGACGCTGAGCCGCACCGAACGAGAGGTCGAAGCCGGAGAGGTGAGCCTCGAGCAAGGGGCGCTCGACGAGGTGGTCGAGTCGGCGGTGGCGCTCTGCCGCACAGCCGCCGAGACAAAGGACGTACACGTGGAGCTCGAGTGCGAAGGCAAAGTGCGCATTCCCATGAACGCCGCCCTGCTCGAGCAGGCCGTCTTCAACCTCGTGGACAATGCCGTCACCTACAGCCCGGCAGGCAGCAGCATCCGCGTGGAAGCGCGCCGGGAGGGACAGGAGGCGCGCATCAGCGTGCGCGACGAGGGGCCGGGGATACCCTCAGAGCACCTGCCGCGCATATTCGAGCGCTTCTACCGCGTAGACCGCGGTCGGGACCGCAAGAGCGGGGGCACCGGCCTGGGGCTGGCTATCGTCAAGCACATCGCCCAGGCCCACGGCGGCCGCGTGGACGTGCAGACCACTCTCGGCAAGGGCAGCACATTCACCATTTACCTGCCGAGCGAATGACGTCGCGCCGCCCGGCGCACGTCATCGCGTTTCTCAACGAGCGCTAACACCTCCCTCATAGCCCGGCCCTATCCTGTGCTGCTCAAGGCAGATGGCTTGAGCACCCCGAGTGCGCGTTTTGCGAGGCGGCGTGCGCCCGTGGACACAACGCAACGAGGCAGCGCCTCGGCTACTGTCCCCGCTCTACCCGTGTGCACAAGCGCAAAAGCAGCAGCGTGCCATCGGTCGCGTATCGGTCCGTGGGGGCCGCCGGTGGCGCGTGCACGCCTGAGCGGCAGAGCGTGGCAGACATGCGAGGTCCGGAGGATGGAGTGTGACGCCGCGCGCGCCGTCACCGACGGCGTGCGCGCAGATGCAGGCAGTCTTCCCCCCTAATCACTGCGGTTTGTTTCTGCAACTGTCCGTCCGTTCAACTCTTAGAGGATGCATAGCATGTGTAGAATGGCAAGCAGAGCGGTGCTGCTGGCAGTGGGGCTCTCCCTGCTGGTTGGTGGCGTAGCGTCGGCGGGGTATTCCGAAGTGGATGTCCTGCGTCGGCGTGTTGACGAACTCGAGAAGCGGCTGGAAGAGTATTCCCGCGAGCGGGGTCTGCCCCCCGCCCGGCAGGGGGTCGACAGAGAGCAGGTCTCGCAGATTGTCCGCGAGGAGATGGAACAGCTCTACGGCCCAGAGACCCTGAAGGCATACTGGAGCAAGGGTCTGCGCTTCAAGAGCCTGGACGGCGCCTTCAGCCTGAAGGTCGGCGGACGCATCATGGTCGACGTAGCGAGCATGAGTGCGGACGACGAGATCGAGGCGACTCTGGGCGAGTTGGAGGGCGACGCCGAGTTCCGCCGGGCGCGCTTCTACATGCAAGGCAGTATCTACGAGAACACCGGCTACAAACTGCAGATAGACTTCGCCGGTGGCGATGCGGACTTCAAGGACGCCTACCTGGAGTTCGCGAACCTGCTGCCGATCGGCACCGTGAAGGCCGGTAACTTCAAGGAACCGTTCAGCCTTGAAGAACTGACCAGCAGCAAGTACATCACCTTCATGGAGCGTGCACTTCCGGTTGCGGCATTCTCGCCGAGCCGGAACATCGGTGTCCAGGTGGCTAACACCTTCAACGAGAAGCGCGGCACGTGGGCGGTCGGCACGTTCGTAGAGCACAACAGCGACGACGACGAGGCGACCTATCAGGAGGGCTGGAATGCGACCGGCCGCCTGACCTACCTGCCCTATTACGAGGACGACGGCGCCCGCCTGGTGCATCTGGGCGCTGCCGGCAGCTATCGCAACAGCCCCGAGATGGTGCGCTACCGCGCCCGTCCGGAGGTGCACCTCGCCTCCGAGCGCTGGGTCAACACGGACAAGTTCATGGCCGATGACGTTGTCCTCTGCGGCCTTGAAGCGGCCTGGGTGCACGGCCCCTTCAGCCTGCAGGGTGAGTACATCACGGCGAACGTGGACTCCGAATCCATGGATGACCCGCAGTTCGACGGCTTCTACGTGTTCGCCAGCTACTTCCTGACAGGCGAACACCGTCCTTACAAGACTTCCGGCGGCAAGTTTGACCGCGTCAAGCCGAAGAACAACTTCGACGGCAAGGGCGGACTGGGCGCCTGGGAAGTCGCGGCCCGCTACTCCAACGTTGACCTGAACGACGGCGACATCATGTATGCCGGCGAGCTGAGCAACGTCACGCTGGGCCTGAACTGGTACCTCAACCCGAACATGCGCATCATGTGGAACTACGTCAACTCGTCGCTCGAAGACAGGATGTACGAAGAGGACTTGATCGACGACGCCGACGCAGACACCTTCATGATGCGTCTGCAGGTGGACTTCTAAACGCCCCGGGGGCGCGGGAGGGCGCTCCTCACCGGGCGCTCTCCTGCTCCTAACACACTTCTAACACAATCAGCCTATCTTTCAGGCGGGATAACCGCCAACACGGAGGAGTGACCATGGTACGCACGTTGGAGACTATCCTGATCGCAGCCGTGCTCGCCTGCGCGACCGTTCTGAGCGTGGCGTCCCTCGATGCCAACGCCCAGCAGCGCAGCCCGAACGCCATCGTGGTGGACGGCTCGACTACCGTCGGCCCCATCGCCAAGGCGTTCGCCGAGTACTACATGTCCAAGAACCCGCAGGTCAACATCACCGTCAGCGAATCCGGCAGCGGCAACGGCGCCAAGAGCCTGATCAACGGCACCTGCGACGTAGGCGCCATGTCGCGATTCATGAAGGAAGGCGAGTTCTCCGCCGCTGTAGAGGCCGGCAGGCAGCCGGTGGCCCACGTGGTCGCGATGGACGGCATCGCGATGATCGTGCACCCCAGCAACCCGGTCAAGGAACTCAGCGTCGAGCAGGTCCGCCGCATCTACAAGGGTCAGATCTCGAACTGGAACCAGGTCGGCGGCCCTGACCGCCGGATTATCATGATCAGCCGCGACACCAACAGCGGCACCTACGAAACGTTCGAGGGCCTCGTGATGAACAAGGAGCGCATCGACGACGCCGCCGAGTACGTCGGCAGCAACGGCGCCATACGCGCCCGTGTGCAGAGCACACCGGCCGCCATCGGCTACGTCGGTCTGGGCTTTGTGGACCGCACCGTCAAGGCGCTCACCATCAATGGCGTGGAACCAACTGCGCGCACCGTCGCCACGGGCAAGTACGCCATTGCCCGGCCCCTTTACATGTTCACCGACGGATATCCGAAGCTCGGCTCGCACCTGCACGCGTTCATCACGCTGCACCTGACGCGCGACGGGCAGGCGATCGTAGAGAGCATCGGCTTCGTTCCCGTCACGGACTACTGAGATAAACACCAGATGCGATCGCGCACTGGAAGGACGTTCTTAGATGCCTCAAGACTCATCGCAGAGCCAGAACGCAAAGGCTCGAAGCCTGCTGCTCAGCGAGAGAGCCACCCGCCTGAGGCGGGTCGGCTCTTTCCTGGGCCGCACCTTTCTGTTCCTCATCACTTCGGCTTCCGCCATTGCCGTCCTCTTCATATTCGCCTTCATCATCAAAGATGCCCTCCCGTTCTTCTTCCCCGCTGAGGACGGCGGGACGACCTTCAGCGTGGCACGCTTCACTGAGTTTTTCACCACTCGCGAGTGGTACCCTTCCCGCGAGCCCCCGTCGTTCGGCGCGCTGAGCATCTTGTACGGCAGCGCCATCGTCACCCTGGGTGCCATCGTCGTGGCGGTGCCGCTTGGCATCTCTGCCGCCGTCTGCCTCAGCGACGTCCTGCCGTTCGGCGTCCGGCAGATGGTGAAACCGGTTATCGAGATACTGGCCGCCATCCCCTCGGTGGCGTTCGGGTTCTTCGCGCTGGTCGTTTTCGCGCCGTACCTGCAGCAGCACGGGGGTGCCATCCTCACCGTCGCCGTCTGGCTGGTCGGAGTGCCCGTAGTGGGGGTTGCGGCCCTGGTTGTCGGCGACATCGTCGCCCGGCGCCTGCCGGCCTCCTACCGCGGAATCGGGCAGACCATGGCAGTTATCGCGACGATCCTGCTGGGCTGCTTGCTGTTGTGGCGGGCGTCGGCATCGCTGCTGGAAATGCACGTCTCCAGCGGGACGAACGCCTTCAATGTATCGATCATCCTCGGCATCATGGCCCTGCCCACGGTGGTGAGCGTTGCCGAAGACGCCCTGCAGGCAGCAGGGCGCGAGCTGCGCGAGGGCAGCTACGCCCTCGGCGCCACCCGCGTCGAGACGATCTTCCGCGTAATCATACCGGCAGCCGCCGGCGGCATATGCGCGGCCGTGATCCTGGGCGTTATGCGCGCCGTGGGCGAAACGATGGTGGTGTGGATGGCATCCGGAAACGCCGCCCAGATACCCCACCCTTTCTACAACCTGCTGGAGCCGGTAAGGACCCTGACGGCAACCATAGCGGGCGACATGGGCGAGGCCGACCAGACGACGGGTTCGGCCCGCTATCACGTGCTGTTCGCCATGGCGCTCTGCCTGCTGACGTTTAGCTTCCTGGCCAACCTGGTGACGGAGTGGATCACGCGCCGCGCGCGCGCAAAACTGAGGTAACCCGATGAGCAACACCGGGCGCAAAGTGGTCGATACCTCATTCACGGGGCTGAGCATATTCGGCGTCGTGCTCATGGGCGCCGCGCTGCTGGTCATCCTCGTGCCTATATTCACCCGTGGAATGGCCGCGTTCGTCTTCCGCGGCACCATCGAGCACCGACTGCTGCAGCTTGAGCAGTTCGCAGTCGGTGACCGTCAGGAGGTCCTGGCGCGGGCAGCGGCAGCCGAGGCGGCGCGCCAGCCGGTCTACAACATGCTCGCCGCATACGAGGAGCGCCTGGCCGAGGACTTCATGCTCAAGCTGAAGAAGGGCAAGGAGTTCGACAAGGTCAGGAAGCTGGTCCACAAGCTGCTCGGCCCACCCGCCGACGCGCCACGCCCGCCCATGGTGCGTAACCAGTACGGCCAGACCCGCTGGGACCGGGCTCAGGTCATCCTGCACGAGTTGCTGTACGTGGAGAGTTACGACTACGGCGACGGCACGCAGATGGGCAAGCAGATGTTTAGTCCGCGCGTGGAGGAGTGGCGCGAGACGGAACTGGAGCCGTTGTTCGCCTACACGGAAGAGAACCTCCGGCAGATGCTGCTGCCCCGCTGGACGCTCTACTGGCGCTTCTTGACGCAGAAGTCCATCGACGCCCACATCTTCGGCGGCATCTGGCCGGAAGTGCTCGGCACACTGTACCTGACCGTCGGCGCCATGCTCTTCGCCGTGCCGATGGGCGTTATAGCGGCTATCTACCTGGTGGAGTATGCCGGCGAGGGGCGGCTGATCGGCCTGCTGCGCAGTTGCATCAGCACGCTGGCCGGCGTTCCCAGCATCGTGTTCGGTCTGTTCGGGCTCGCGTTCTTCATCAATGCCATCCACGTCTCGCCGTCCAAGAGCGTGCTGGCAGGCTCTCTGACCCTCGGGCTGCTCGTGCTGCCCACGGTCATCCGCGCCAGTGAGGAGGCGATACGTGCCGTCCCCAGCGCCTACAAGGAGGCCGCACTCAGCCTGGGGGCAAGTAAGTGGCGCACGGTGGTCACCGTGCTGCTGCCGGCCGCGCTGCCCGGCATCCTGACCGGCATCGTCATCAGCATGGGCCGGGCAGCGGGCGAAACGGCGCCCATCATCTTCACCGCTGCCGTCAGCATCGGTCGGCCCCTCGGTATACTTGACACGCTGAACCAGCCCACCCCGGCGCTGCCATGGAACATTTACAACCTGGCCACCGAGCATGAGGCCGTCGACGAGATACGCCACGTGCAGTACGGCATGGTGATGACGCTGGTAATGATGGTGCTTCTGCTGAACGCCGCTGCCCTGATACTGCGCGCACGAATCGCACGCAAACTGCGAGGCTGATTGCCATGATCAAGCTCTCCTTCCAGGATGTCGTCAACGACAGCCAGATGTCGGTCGACAACGGCTCCTACCATGTGCGGGCGGAGAACTTCTCCGTCTTCTACCGTGACAACGAGGCGGTCAGGCAGGTGACCATGGGCGTTCCCGTGGGCCAGGTGACCGCCATCATCGGGCCCAGCGGGTGCGGCAAGAGCACCTTCCTGCGGGCAATAAATCGAATGAACGACCTGATCCCCGGCTGCTTCGCCACCGGTGAGCTGATCTTTGAAGGGGAGAACATCTACGGGCCCCGCGTCGACGTGGTCGCCTTGAGGCGACGAATAGGCATGGTCTTTCAGAAGCCAAACCCTTTCCCCAAGTCCGTCTACGACAACATCGCCTACGGACCGCGCATCCACGGTCGGTGCAGCCGCTCCGAGCTGAATGAGGTCGTAGAACACAGCCTGCGGCAGGCCGCCCTATGGGAGGAGGTGAAAGACCGTCTTCACCAGAACGCGCTGGGGCTCTCCGGAGGCCAGCAGCAGCGGCTCTGCATCGCGCGGGCCCTCGCCGTCGACCCGGACATACTGCTGATGGACGAGCCGACCAGCGCGCTCGACCCCCGCTCCACCGCCCGCATCGAAGACCTGATCGGCGAGTTGCGCGAGAACTACACGATCGTTATCGTTACCCACAACATGCAACAGGCGGCACGGGTTTCCGACCTGACAGCATTCCTCTACGAAGGCGAACTGATCGAGTTCGGACCGACACCACAACTGTTCACGAAGCCCAAACAGAAGCGCACCGAGGACTACATCACCGGCCGCTTCGGCTGATAAGGAAGACGCCTATGTCACTGCACTTGCAAAGGGCGCTGGATAAGCTGGGCAAGCATCTCTACTCCCTGAGCGGACAGGTGGAGGAGAGCGTGCATAAGTCCGTGCGCGCGCTGGAAACACAAGACACGGAGCTCGCCTACGAGGTCATCGAGAGCGATCCACAGATCGACATTGCCGAGGTGGAACTCGAGGAGGAGTGCCTGCAAATACTCGCCCTACACCAGCCGGTCGCCATCGACCTGCGCTTCATCGTCGCCGTGCTCAAGATCAACAGCGACCTGGAACGCATCGGTGACCTGGCCGTCAACATCGCCGAGCGCGCCGTCTTCCTCGCCGGACACCGCGTCAGCGGAGTCGTCTTCGACTTCGAAACCATGGCTCACAGGGCCCAGCAGATGGTCAAGCAGTCCCTGGACGCCCTGGTGAACATGGATGCCGAGCTCGCTCGCCAGGTCGGCCCGATGGACGACGAAGTCGATGCAATGAACCGTCAGATGTACGAGGAAGTGCGGGCCGGCATGCGCGAGCATCCGGACGAGCTGGAGGCGCTGACCCACCTGCTGTCCGCGTGCAGACACGTCGAGCGCATTGCCGACCACGCTACCAACATCGCCGAAGACGTCGTTTACATGGTCGAAGGCGAGATCGTGCGCCACAAACCCGAGATGGAACCCGGGAGCTGACACAGGATCACAGACGCACCGCCAGCCCCGCAAGCGCTCCGCCGATCATTGCGCCCGCCAGCACGTCCGTCGGGTAGTGCAACCCCAGCACGAGCCGTGAAAAACCCACCATCGCCGCAAACGGCAGGGCCGCCCACCCCAGACCGGGGCAGTGGGCCGTCAGCAGAATCGCAAACGCCACTGCATGCATGGTATGCCCCGACGGAAAGCTGTAGCGGTCCAGCGGCGCTGTGCCGAGCGTGATCTCGGAGCGCATCTCGAAGGGGCGCGGGCGGCTCGTTCGACGCTTCACTGCGGTGTAGATCGCCAGGCAGATGGCATGGGTGATGGCCGCCCTCCAGGCGAAGCCGAGGGCCGCCGACCTCTGCACGGCCAGCAGCGCCAGCGCGCTCAACCAGTATGCAATCCCGTCGCCCGCCCGGCTAACCGTTGCGAAGAGGGCACGGACCTGCTTGAGCTGAGAAACTCGGTTGAACAGCACGCAGAGCGGCAACTCCAGCTCCGTCATCCGCCGAACCACGAGTTCCTGACGCGTCGTCACCGCTTGGCCTCCACAGTATCGTGCAGCACGCCCTGGAAGTCCCGGGCGATCCGTTCCCACGTGATCCCCTCGGCGACAAGCCGCGCGTTTCGGCCGATGCCGCGCACCCTATCCAGGTCGCCGGCCAGTTCCGCCGCTCGCTGCACGAAGGCGGTCTCGTCGCCGAACGGCGCCAGAGCGCCGGTCTGGCCGTCAGTAATGTGCATCCGTGCGCCTGCGTAATCGTAGGCAACCACCGCCAGCCCGCTGGCCATGGCCTCGGTGGTCACGTTGCCGAACGTCTCGGTCATGCTGGGGAATACGAAGACGTCCGCCGAAGCATAGTGAGCGGCCAGGTCCTCGCCGGTGCGCATGCCGCGGAAGACGAACTCGGGGCAGGTAGCCTGCATTTCGGGGCGCATGGGCCCATCTCCCACGAGGATGAAGCGCGCGTCGACTGCCCTTCGGGCCATGGCATGGAAGGCGCGAACCGCGAGCGCCAGGTTCTTCTCCGGGGCAATGCGACCGACGTACAGAACCACAAGCGTGCCTTCCTCCGCCCCCCACTGCCGACGCAGCTCGGCACTCCGCTTGCGCGGGTTCAGGAAGTCGGTATCAACGCCCCGCCCCACCACGCGAACGTTGTGATAGCCTGCTCGTTCCAGCTTGCGGCGCAGGTCGGGGCTCGGCACTATTGTGCAATCCGAGGCATTGTGAAAGGCGCGCAGATAAGCGGAGGCTATACCGAAGAGCGGTCCGAGCCGGTAATGCTTGCTGTAGGTATGAAAGTTCGTGTGGAAGCCGGTGATAACGGGCAGTCGCCTGCGCACCGCCGCGTGGAGGGCCGAAAGGCCGAGTGGCCCCTCGGTAGCGATGTAGACGACCTGCGGCTCGCGCTCTTTCCATATGGACAGAAGCTGCCCTTCCGCCGGCAGGCCGAACTGCTGGATCTTGTAACAGGGGATGGGCATCCCCTGCTGAGGATACTCCCGCAGCCCCCCCCGCCGACGCGGCCGGTCGTGCAGGCCGTTGCGTACGCGGACGAGCTGAACCTGGTGTCCGTCAGCCACAAGCCCTTCGGCGAACTTGCCGACCGTCAGGGCACACCCATTTACGTCGGGCGGGTAAGTCTCACTCACAATGCACGCCCGCATTCCGCGCGTCCTTTGGCGTGGCTTCGCCACCGGCTGGCATACTGTCGCACCCATCAAGTGCAAGTCTAAGCACCACTTATGAGCGATCGACGAGAGGAACGCTGAATCCGGGCGAGGAGCTCAAGCGACGCTGGTGGGGATTGCCTCCGCCCCGGACGGGGCAATAACGATCACACGCTGGTGGTCGAGGCCCTGCTCGCACAGGCGCAGCCGCTGCCCTTCACTGGCCACAAGCACGCAGTCGGCCTGCCCCAGAAACCACAGCACGTAGCGCCGGGCCACGGCGTCGAGTTCCTCTTCCCCCGTCAGATGGCGCACGAGGCTGCAGAACTCCGGATGGTAGACGGCGGTTGTGCGCAGCCCCAGCAGGCGCGCTGCCAGCAGTCCGGTCAGCCCCATCAGGCCGGGCGAGGCCAGCAGCAACTCGTCATAACCGCGCCGCTCAATGTGCCCGATGATCTCCAGAAACGGCGGGAAAGGCACTCTCGCACGTCTCTCCGGCAGCTCGAACCAGCCGACCGGTGAGAAGACGGCGCTGTGCGCGGTGGGTTCGGCGGGTGCTGCCCCACAACTGAGCAAGGTCAAAGGGGCGCCATCCCCGTCCGCGGAGGCCGCAGAGCGCCACAGGGTGGGGACGGCTGTGAGCGTCGCGTCGGCCATCAGTGCCCGCCCACCCGGGAGCCGCGCACCGTGTGTGCAGCCGAAGCGCCGGGCAACCTCCGCCGCGAGACTGTCGTCCTTGTGCTGCGCGCCGAAAGCCGCCAGGTAAGGGGCGATGCCGAGAGCCACCGGGCCGAGGGCGGAGACGGTTTGAATGCAGTCGATCAGCTCCCCTTCAGCGGCGTATTCGAAGCACTTGCGCAGGAACAGGTAGCCGAACTGCTGGCTTAGGTGGCAGGCGGTGCGGAAGGTCTGCTCGTCGGCCCCTGCGCTCGGCAGGGGGTGTTCCGATTCCGGCGCGCCCCCGGCTTTGAAAAGCTGTTGAAGCTGCTCGACGAGCACGCGCTCGACCCGGCTGAGGCGGCGTTTGTGGAGACTAACGAGGAACCGGCTGAACAAACCGCCGATCCGCTCGCGCAGGGTCGGCGAGGCTGATCCATGCCCGCCGAGCAGCTTCTGGAACAACGCCCCCACCACCCGGTTGCGCGGCTTCGTGCCGTTCAGCAGGCGTTGCTTGTAGTATCCGTACCCGATGTGATACAGGCTGTGCGCAAATGCCAGGCTGCTGCCCGCTCGCCCGTCGGCGGCGTGGGCTCCCTGACGCACGTAGCGCAGGAACTGGCCTACATCCTGCGCGGGGGGAGTGACCGTATATGCCACCCCGGCGTAGATGCCGCTGTGATCGTCGCTGCCTCCGGTGAACGCCTTGCGCCAGGGGGTCTTGCCAACCGGCTCGATCCCGTGTCGGTCGGCCAGTTCCGCGATCTTCTCGGCCGTCAGGTTGCGCAGCATGGCATCCGCCGTCCGCACCAGGCGCTCGGGCAGGCTGCCGTTGAACGTCTCAAACCGGTTGAACAGCAGCGCGAGTTTCTCCACGTGCCCAACGGTCAGCCTCTCGTTCACGCTGTAGAGCGGATGGGCCACGGCATGGAGTATGCCCTCCTCAAGCAGCAGCTTCTGAAGGTCATAGATGCTCGGCCGGGCCTGCTGGATGTCGCGGAACTGATCCTGCGTAATGTCCCAGACCAGGCAATGCACCTTGCCGCCGTCTTCGGGGAAATACGTCGTAACTTCGGCGGAAAGGAAAGTGTCGGGCAGATGCGCGATTTCCAGCGCGCCCTCGATGCTGTTATGGTCGGTGATGGTCACGAAGTCCATGCCGTGCGCCTTGCACGTCTCGTGCAGGGCCTGCGGCTCGGTAAAGCTCTCGGGGGCCCCTATTCGACGCAGAAACCACTCCGCCGGACGATCGGAGTACTTGCTGTGGACATGAAGGTCAACCTTCGACTCCATGTTGCGTCCTTTCGCAGAATCCAACCCATTTGAGGGTAACCGCGGCCTGTGTGCGCGCCGTTAGGAGACTCCGAGAACCGTCTGCGCGAGGGTCACTGCTGTTGCACGGGCCGCGGGGTTCGCTATCATGCCATGGCAGAATCAGGCATCCTCTGCATCGGCTGGGGATGGAGCATGCAAGTAACAGAGGGCTCGGGCTCGCGAGCGGACCGCCGGCGCGTGGTCGCGGTCGCTCTCGGCCTGTTCGCAACCGCAGCAGCCCTATGCGCAGCGCTTCCCGTTCCGGCGCGCGCCCTGCTGTGGACGGCGCTATTGCTGGCCGCGATGCTGGTGGCGCGTTCGCTCTTCTGCTCGCTGGTGGCCGGATTCCTGAGCCCGCCGGCGCGCCGGGAGCCGTGTCGTTCGCCGGGCATCGTGTTCATCATCCCCGTGCTCAACGAGGTCGAGTCCCTGCGGCGCACCATGCCGGCGCTGGAGAGCCTGGAGCACGGGGGCGAACTGGTCTTTTGCTACGTCTGCGAAGGGGCCTCGACCGATGGCAGTGCCCAGTTTATCCAGCGAAGGGCTGTGAGGGACGAGCGCATCGTTCCCCTGGCCAAGACCACCCCCCCGGCAGGACGCGGTGCCGCCATCCGCTACGGCCTGGAGCGCGCGCCACGGCTGGAGGTGGTCGGATTCCTGGACGCCGATCACGCCCTGCCACAGAAGTCCCTGGAGGCGCTTGCCGCTGCGTTCGGCGGGCCGGACCCACCGGAGGCCCTGCAGGGAGCCTGCGCCACAAGCAACCCCCAGGCCACCTGGCTGGCCCGGCTTCTGGCGATTGAGCGCGACTGGATGGAAGCCGTGGAACTCGAGGTCAACCCCCGGCTCGGCGGACTTACACACTTCGGAGGTGGACAGGGCTTCTTCCGAGGCTCGCTGATCCGCCGCGAGGAATTCCGCATCGACGAGGACATGATCCTCGACGATACGGACCTATCCTGCCGGCTCAATCTCGCCGGCCAGCGCGTGCATTACGACCGCAACGTGATCACCTACTCCACGCAGCCGGAGCGCATCACCGAGTTCCTGGACCAGCGCTACCGCTGGGCTCGGGGCTGGGCGCAACTGGCCGGCAAGTACTGCCGCCGGGCCATCGCCGAACGCAATGCGAGCCCGCGCGTCCGCGCAGACATGTTCCGGTTGGCGGCCACGCCCCTCGCGGCCGTTCTGCTCTTCTTCGGGTTCGCCGCCGCGGCCGGCGGGCTCATCGCGCGGGGCGGAGGAGGGACCTGCTTGCCGGCGCTGGGCCTGCTGTGGCCGTTCCTGCTGGGCTTCCAGCCGATACTCGCGGGGAGGTCGTGGTTCAGAGCTTCAGACGTGCCGCTGAGCATCATCGGGATCCCAATGCTGTATTACACCTACGCCGCGCTCTGCACAGTGGCCGCGGTGGATACCTGGCTATTGCGCCGCCCCGCCCGCTATGCAAAGACGGCC
The DNA here is from genome assembly GCA_964421565.1 of uncultured candidatus Brocadiaceae bacterium. Taxonomy (GTDB): domain Bacteria; phylum Planctomycetota; class Brocadiia; order SM23-32; family SM23-32; genus CAYQXJ01. The sequence continues at coordinate 216,055 of CAYQXJ010000001.1, read as the reverse complement.
AAGCGCGCTTAGCGGGGCGGGGGCTGACAGGCAGGGCAGAAACAGGTGCCACGCTGACCGATGACTGTGCGCCGGATCTCCGCCCCGCAACGGGGGCATGTGTCTGCCTCGGCCCGGTGTCCGATCAGCCAATCCGCCGGCATGTTCCGGGCGTCGGCTCCGCGAGCTATGGCACTCTCCAGCACGTGCTGCATCACTCGATGCATGTCCGTGAGTTGTGCCTCGTCCATCTCGTCCAGCCGACGTTGCGGATGCAGGCGCGCCTGCCACAGCACCTCGTCGACGTACACGTTTCCGAGCCCAGCGATGATATGCTGGTTCATGAGCGTGCTCTTCACGCCGCCGCGCCGACCGTTCATGACGCTGAGGAACTGCTCCAGACTGACACGCCGCGCGTCCGGCCCCAGCTCGAGGTCCTCAACAACGTCCTGCACCGATGTGTGCAGGCTCACGCGCCCCAGCTTGCGCTGGCTGACGTAGGCCAGATGGCAGCCGTTGGTGAACGCGAACAGGATGCGGCCGTATTGCGGCTCCGCCGCCGGTCGCTGAAAGTAGCGCAGGTTGCCCGTCATCCCGAAGTGCAGGCGCAGCCAGGGCCGCCCCTGCCCGAGGCCGACCAGCAGGTTCTTCCCGTGTCGGTGGGTGCGCTCGAAGCTGCAGCCGACCAGGGCATCGCCCAGGTCTTCGGCCGTCAGCCCCTTCAGCACGTAATCATCCCGCACCACGAGATCGGCAATCTGCTGGTGCAGGGAGGTCGCCTCCAGGTAGCGCTTCATCATGGCGACGTCCGGTAGTTCAGGCACTGCACCCCCCCTGATCAGCGTAACACCATCTCCATCCCATCCGTGGCGATCTGGGCCTCCACGCCTCGTTCATCGGCGTATTCATCGATCAACGACTGCACTTGATCCGGGTCGGCGTCCACGATCTGCGCGCCGCAGTGGGTCACGATCATCTTCGGCACGCCAAGCTTGGCGCACCACGTGAGCTGAGTGCGCACCGGCGTGTGGCCGATCAGCGAATCGCCCGGCTTGCGCACCATGGATGTGTCGACCGTCGCCCCGTCGCCGATGTAGGCCCGGCAGCCCCTCAACGCCTCCTCGCGATTCTCGATGTAGACGACGTCCGGCACATAGAACACGGTAATGACGCCGGCAGTGATGCGGTATCCCACGGCAGGCGCCCGGGTGGAATGCACGACCGCAAACGCCTCGAACTCGATACCGCGCACCTGGAACGGTTCGCGTTGGTTCACCACGCGCCGCTGCTGGATCGGGTAATCGTCCATCTCCTGCCAGGCCGCCCTGGTGGCGTACACGGCGCACGGCGCGCCGTCTTTGAGCCCCCAGACGTGATCGGGATGCGCGTGCGTGACGACGATCGCCTGCGGGCGCAGCTCGTCCATGTGGCCGCGCCAGTCCTCCCCGCAGTCGATGATGACACGTTTGCCCCGGTACGACACTTCACAGACGGTGTGCATACGGTGCAGCTCGGTGCGGGGCTCGATGTAACCCCGCGTGCCGTGGAAGGCCAGTTTCATCCTACTCGCCGCCTTCTTCGCGACGGATCTCATCCAGCGTGCGTCCGGTGAGCGCCGATTCGGACTGGGTGCTGGTCGGGTGGCGCCGCGCGTCCGCCTCGTCGTCTTTCATCTTGATCAACAGCCAGCGCGCGTCGGCGCTTTTGCCCGTGCGGATCAGCACATAGCCGCCGCGCAGCTTCCGGCCTTCGAGCCAGACTTCCGCCTTGCCCCCGTCTATCGCCTCATCCATGGTGGCGCCGTCTTCGCCTTTCTCCGCACGCAGGTTCCGGTAGGTGCCGCAGTCCCACACCATCACCACGCCGCCGCCGTATTCGCCCTCGGGTATCACGCCCTCGAAGTCGGCGTACTCCATGGGGTGCTCTTCCGTCGGCACAGCGAGGCGTCGCACGCGGGGGTCTGTCGAGGGGCCCTTCGGCACAGCCCAGGACTTGAGCACGCCGTCCACTTCGAGCCGGAAGTCATAGTGCAACGTGCTGGCATCGTGCTTCTGGATGACGAAGATCGGCTCGACGCCGGCGCCTGCCTGCCCTTCGCCGGACGGTTCCCCCGTCCGGCGGAAGTCGCGCTTGCTACGGTACTTCTGCAACGGGTCTTCAGGCATCTGTGCGTCCCTGCTCGAAGTTGGTGAAACGGGCAACGCCGCACATCATGGTGGCCGCGCGCCAGCCCCGCGTCAAGGGGGGCCGGCAGGTCCGGCCTCTTGCGCAATGATCTCTCGCGCCCGCTCGAGCAGACGGCGAAGCGCAGCCGACACCGTGGCAGAGAGCGCCTCGCCCACCTCGAACGTGAGCCCGACCGCGGAGAGCGCAACAGCCCGCGGCGCCCGTCCGTACATCGCCTCGGCCAGCGCCAGCAGGTCGGGCGGGTCGAAATGGTGGGTAAACGACGAGGCGCGCGCCTGGCGCGGCGAGAGGTCACTCTCCTGAATGGTCCCCGGCTCCCCGTCGAGCGAAGCGTCGATGAACAGGACGAAGCCGGCCCGGCTGACTGCTTCGGCCAGTTCGGGGGTCAGCAGGTGCCTGGCCAGCACCTGCACATCTTCGCGCTCCACTTCGGACCCGATGCGTTTCGCCGCAATGAAGCCCAATGCGTCGTCGCCCCGCACTTCGCTGCCGTATCCGATAACCAGGACCCGTGTCATCCGTCACGCCGCAACCTGTCGATCAGTTCGCCGCTCGGCCCGATGAGCTGGATCTGCATCGGCATGCTGCCGAGGGCATGAGTCGAGCAGCTCAAGCAGGGGTCGAAGGCCCTGATGACCGCCTCAACGCGGTTCAGCATGCCCTGCTGAAGCTTCTCGCCTCGCACGAAGTGCTTCGCCACCTGGGTGACGCTGCGGTTCATGGCCAGGTTGTTGTGGGCGGTGGCTATCACCAGGTTGGCCGACTGCATGATGCCCTGCTCATCGATACGGTAGTGGTGGATCAGCGTGCCGCGCGGCGCCTCAGAGACGCCGATGCCCTGCCACGCGTTGGGCCCCGCCCGGGCGCGGACGTGTTTGCTCATTATGCTCTCGTCCTGGAGCAGTTCCCGCATGCGTTCGAGGGCGAAGACGATCTCGATCAGGCGGGCATAGTGGTAGTGGAACGAGCTGAGCACGGCGCCGCGCTGGAGCGCTTTGAATTCAGCCAGTTCCTGGTCGGCGCGGGGCGTGCCGCAATGGTCCACCAGGTTAAGGCGCGCCAGCGGACCCACGCGGTACATGCCCTGCGGATAACCTTCGGACTTCAGGTAGGGGAACTTCAGGTAGCTCCAGGGCTCGACGGCTTCCCCTATATAGTCGAACACGCGCTGTGGATCGACCTGATCTTCCATGATCTCGCCTGTGGCACTGCCGAAGCGCAATTTACCGTCGTATAGCTCCAGCCCGCCGTCCTCGGTCACCAGGCTCATGAAGACGCTGGGGAAGTTGCCAAACGTGCGGGCCTCCTCAGCCAACTCCTCGATGCGACGCTTGAAGGATTCCAGCGACCGGGTCGCCACGTCCAGCACGCCCGGTATGGCTTCCAGGATGCGTTCGCGAAGCTCCGGCTTCAGCGGATTGTTCACTCCGCCGGGCACGACCCAGGCGGGATGTATGCGCTTGCCGCCGAACCATTCGATCACCTGCTGGCCGAACTGGCGCAGCCGCACGCCGTCCCTCGCCGCGCGGGGGTCCGCCTTGATCAGTCCGAAGATGTTGCGCTCCGCCGGTTCGGCGTCCATGCCGAGCATCAGGTCCGGCGAGGAAAGGTGGAAGAAGCTGAGAGCGTGCGATTCGATGATCTGACCGAGGTTGATCACCCGGCGCAGCCTGTTCGCAGCCGGGGGTATCTGTACCGCGAGCAGGCCGTCGCAGGCCTTCGAGGAGGCGATCAGGTGGCTGACGGGGCAGATGCCGCAGATTCGCGCCGTGATGGCGGGCATTTCGTGGAAGGGGCGCCCGTCTACGAGCTTCTCGAAGCCGCGAAACTGCGTGACGTGGAACCGCGCCTCCTCCACCTCGCCGTCCTCCGCCAGGTGGATGGTGATCTTCGCGTGACCTTCTATGCGAGTGACCGGATCTATGACGATCTCACGCGCCATATATGCCTCCCTCCCCCCTATCCGAACTGAGCCCTGACGCCCAGCCCGGGGATTCGGCCCTCGAGCAGCTCGGTCAGGATGAAATGGATCAGGTCAGCCACCGGCGCGCAGCCCGGCACGAACTCGTCCACCTGCACGACGTGGTGCAGCGGCAGCACGTGTCGCGTCAGGGGGGGTACACCCTCGCCGGGAACCTGCTCCTGCAGGTCGACGTTCTCCCTGAAGCTGCGATTGTATACGTCCTCCAGCCGAAAGCGGTTCCGCAAGGCGGGCACGTTGCCCGTGACGGCGCAGTCGCCCAGCGAGACCAGTATCTTGGTGCGTTCGCGGATCTCCCTGGCCAACTCCGCCTGCTCTTCGTTACCCACGCCGCCCGTCACCAGGGCCACGTCCACGTCCCGGGGGTATTCCTTGGCGTCCACCAGGGGGCTGTAGACCAGGTCAATCCGATCGGCCAGATCGATCAACCGCTCGTCCATGTCCAGTAAAGACATGTGGCAGCCGGAGCAGGCTTCGAGCCACGCAGTCGCCAGGCGCACCTTGCTCATTGCTCGGTCTCCCGCATCTTCGTCAGGTACGGCAGAAACTCGCGCCTCTCCCTCTCCGCCACGGAGGTGCCCCGCTCGAAGAGTGCGCCGGTGGGGCAGACGTGCACGCACTTGCCGCAGCCTGTGCACGTCCAACTCGTGCCCCAGTCCTGGTCCATGTCCGTGATCACGCGCGCGTCCACGCCGCGCTCCTTGACGCTCCAGGTGTGTGCGCCTTCGATCTCGCCGCACACGCGGACGCAGCGGGTGCAGAGAATGCATCGGTTGTGGTCCACCGCGAACAGCGGGTGTGTGGCATCCACGCCGACGTTGGGATACATGTAGGGCACGGTCACGTGATCCATGCCCAGCTCCTGGGCGAGAGTCTGCAGCTCGCAGTTCCCGTTCGCGACGCAGACGGCGCAGATGTGGTTGCGCTCGGCGAACAGAAACTCCAGTATCCGCCGCCGGTACTTCTGCAGCCGCGGCGAGTCAGTCGTCACCTCCATACCCTCCTGCACTTTGGTCGCACAGGCCGGCAGCAGCTTGCCGACGCCGGCGACCTCGACCAGGCAGAGCCGGCAGGCGCCGACCACGGAGAGGCCCTCCATGTAGCAGAGGCCCGGTATCTCGATGGCGTGTTCGCGGGCCACCTCCATGATGGTCTGCTCTTCGGTGCCGCTCACGTGCAGGCCGTCGATGCGTAACGTCTTCACGCGCAGCGGCGCCTGCAACGCCTCCGATTGCGTTTGCGCGGGCACGTTCATAGCTTCACCTCCGTCTTGCTGCGCATCCGGCAGACGCCGGCCGGGCACTCCTTCTGTTCGATGTGCGCCTCGTATTCGTTGCGGAAATACCGCAGTGTGCTCATCACCGGGTTCGGCGCGGTCTGACCGAGCCCGCACAGGCTGGTGTTGCGCACCATGTCGCAGAGGTCTTCCAGCAGCTCCAGGTCGCGCATGGTGGCCTGGCCATCGGTGATCTTGCACAGCAGGCCGTGCATCTGCGCCGTGCCGACCCGGCAGGGTATGCACTTGCTGCAGCTTTCCGACCGGCAGAACTCCATGAAGTACTTCGCCACGTCCACCATGCAGGACGTCTCGTCCATCACAATCATACCGCCGGAGCCCATGATGGAACCCAACTCGGCCAGCGATTCGTAGTCAACCGCCGTGTCCAGGCACTGCCGGGGTATGCAGCCCCCGGACGGCCCGCCCGTCTGCACCGCCTTGAACTGTTTGCCGTCCGGGATGCCGCCGCCGATGTCGTAGATGATCTCCCGCAGGGTGATGCCCATCGGCACCTCGATCAGCCCGGTGTTGTGGACCCTGCCAGCGAGCGCGAACACCTTGGTGCCCTTGCTCTTGGCGGTGCCTATGCCGCTGAACCAGCTGGAGCCCTTCCGGATGATGGGGACGATGTTGGCGAACGTCTCGACGTTGTTGATCAGGGTCGGCCGGCCCCAGAGGCCGTAATCGGCGGGATACGGGGGCCGAGGCCGGGGGGTGCCTCGCTTGCCCTCGATGGAGGCCATCAAGGCGGTCTCCTCGCCGCACACGAAGGCACCGGCGCCGAGTCTAAGCTCGATGTTGAAGCTGAATCGCGTGCCCATAATGTCCTGCCCGAGGGTGCCGATCCGCTTCCCCTGGCGGATCGCCTTCTGCAAACGCTCGATCGCCAGAGGGTACTCGGCGCGCACATATACGAAGCCCTGCTGGGCGCCGACGGCGTAAGCGGCGAGGGTCATGCCTTCCAGGATGCGGTGGGGGTCGCTCTCCAGTATCGCACGGTCCATGAATGCCCCGGGGTCGCCTTCGTCGGCGTTGCAGACGATGTACTTGGCCCCGCCGCCCGCTTTGGCGACCGTCTCCCATTTCAGCCCGGTGGGATAGCCGGCCCCGCCGCGCCCGCGCAGCCCGGCGGCCGAGACCTCGGCGATGAGTTCCGACGGGCTCATCTCCGTTAAGGCCCTCTCCAGGGCGACATAGCCGTCCGCCGCCAGATAGTCCTCGACCTGTTCTGGGTCGATGCTGCCGCTGTTCTCAAGGGCGATCTTCACCTGCCGGGCGAAGAGGGCGGCCTCGCGGTCCATGCTGAGTCGGGCGACGGGCCCACCGGCCAATCCGTCGAGTATCGCTGCCGCGTCCTCAGCCGTGGCGCCGCTGTAATAGACGTCGCCGGGGTCGACCCGAAGCACCGGACCGCCGGCGCATGGCCCCAGACAGCCCACTCCCCGCACCAGCACAGCATCCTGCATGCCGCGTTCGCCTGCAGCGTCCTGCAAAGCCTTCAGCACCTGTCGGCTGTTGCAGGAGACGCAGCCCGCCGCCGTGCACACATTCACCCGGTGGCGGAACCGCTGCTGCTCGGCCTGCCGCTCGCGGCGCAGTTCTTGCAGCTCCTCAGGCGTCATCGTTCATCATCCTCCGGATGCGGTTGAGCGCCTCCTCCGGCGTCAGTTTGCCGGCCACCTCTCCGTCGAAGACGGCCGCTGGCGCGAGCCCACAGGAGCCGAGACAGCGCGCAGTCAGCAGCGAGAGCTTGCCGTCGTCGGTGGTCTCCCCGGGAGTGACATCGTACTGCCGCTCAATGGCCGACAGTATATCACCAGCGCCCTTGATGTAGCACGCCGTCCCCGTGCAGACAACACATGTGTGCTCGCCCTTCGGCTTCAGGGTGAAGAAGTGGTAGAAGGTGGCCACGCCGAATGTCTTGCTCGGGGGGACGTCGAGCGAGCTGCATACGTAGTCGAGCGCCTCCGGTTCCAGGTAGCCGAAGGCGTCCTGAACGGCGTGCAGCGTCTCGATAAGCGCGTTCGGTTGGTAGCCGTGGCGCCGCATCGTGGCGTTCACCCGCTTCCAACGGGCATCATCCGATGGCGCTTCCGGCTTCTTCAGGTCGCTCCGCATTCAGTTCTCCTCGGGACTCTCACCGCAGCCCTGGCGGACCGCACTCCTCCAAGATGGGCGCTGCGCGGCCCACTCGGCCCCCGCCTGATCTGGCAAGGGCGATACGAAACAGCGCGCCGCCCCCCGCGCAAGCGTATCACCCGGTATCGTATTGCTTTCGCCGAGGCGCCGCAAGTCAATCTGCGTGATTTTTTTCACAACCCCTTTCTTTTCGTGTATAATCAACCTGCGCGCACGGGGAGCGCCGGGTTGTGGAGGCTCCCCGGTCGGCATGTGATGTCCGATCTGCGATGGAGGGGGGGGGGCCTGCACCCCGGAACGGTAGCGGATGAAGCTGCGCACACGAGTCTTCCTCAACTTCGTGCTCCTGGTCGCCATGTTTGGTCTGCTGGCTGGCGTGGTCGGTGCCGTCGTCATCAACCGCACGGTGGTCAACGAGGCCCAAAGGCGAGTGAGCCTGGACCTGAGGTCGGCCTGGAGCGTGCTGAATGGCGAGCTGCAGAAAATGCAGTTGCTGCTGCGTGCCCTGGGCCGCGGAGAGCGCGTGGCGCGTTTGTACGCCGGCACAGAGGAGCTGACGGAAGTGCGCGCCGAACTGGAAAGCATCCGTCGACTGGCCGGCCTCGACTTCCTGGCTTTCACCGACCGGCGCGGCCGGGTGGTGCTGCGCACTTGCGACCCGTACGAGACCGGAGACATGCTGGCCGGCGACGCCCTGGTCGAGGCAGCCCTCAAGGGCGAGAGCGCGACGGGCTTTTCGCTGCTGAGCCCGAATCGCCTGCGCGCGGAAGGTCTCGGGCTGCCCGAACAGGCGTACATTGTCTTTGAGCCGACCCCCAAGGCAAAGCCCCGTGCCAGGGACTCCGAGGCATCCGGCATGGCCCTGATGGCGGCTGTGCCCGCACTGGACGAGTTCGGTGATCGGATGGGCGTCGCATATGCCGGCGTCCTGCTGAACCGGAACCACAAGTTGGTAGACCACATCCGCTCCATCGTCTTCGAGGATCAACGCTATGAGGGCCGGCACCTGGGCACGGTGACCATATTCCAGTGGGACGTGCGCATTGCCACGAACGTCGTGAAGGCCAACGGCAACCGGGCGCTCGGAACCCGGGTTTCGCAGGAAGTCTACGACCGCGTGCTCGAGAACGACCAGAGCTGGTACGACCGAGCCTTCGTAGTCAACGACTGGTATATCAGCGCCTACGACCCCATCCATGACCCGGAAGGCAAGACCATCGGCATTCTGTACGTCGGCGTGCTGGCCGAGAAGTACGACGACGCTCGTCGGGAGCTCTGGGCCGTATTCGGCGGACTATCCCTGCTGGTAGCGCTCGTGGTCGTCGGTGTCGGCATGCTCTTCGCCGCTCGGCTGACCGGTTCGCTACACCGACTGGCAGAGGCCGCCACAAAGGTGGCCGGCGGCGATCTGGAGCACAGCGTGCAGGAGCCCGCGAGCCGTGACGAGATCCGCGACCTGACCAATGCCTTCAACACCATGACCGTCAGCCTGTACGACCGCGAGCAGCGGCTGAAGCGGGCCAACCGCGAGCTGCAGCAGCTAAACGCCGACTACCTGGACCTGCTGGGCTTCGTAAGCCACGAGCTTAAGAACACGCTGGGCATCATCTTCACCGCCGCGCGCAGCCTGGACAGCGGCCTCATCGGGCAGATGTCCGAACCCCAGGCAAGGCTGGTGCGCAGCATCCGCCGCAGCATCGAGACGGCGGTGACCATGACGCGCCAGTACCTGGACCTGGCGCATATTGAGCAAGGGGAGCTGCAGGTTAACAAGCGGCCGATCGACCTGGTCGAGGACGTGGTAACGCCCGTCGTGGAGGAGCTCGCACCAGCCGCCGAAGAGCACGACGTCGCCATTCAGAACGAACTGCCGGAGCGGGCTCCGCTCTGGGGCGACATGTCGCTTCTGAGGGTGGTGTACAAGAATCTGCTCGACAACGCATTGAAATACGGGCGCGAAGGCGGCACAATAAGGCTGCTGTGCGAGCAGCAGAGCGAGTCGGCATACCGGTTGGAGGTCTGGAACGAAGGCGCCGGGCTGCCGAGCGGCAAGGTGGACGCCCTGTTCAAGAAGTTCGCCCGTTTCGACGATACGGACCGCGCCGGGCGCCGTGGAACGGGGCTCGGCCTGTTCATCACGCGAGAGATCATCCGCAAGCACGGCGGCGATATCCGTGCCGAGTCCAGGCCCGGCGGTTGGATTAGCTTCATATTCACGCTGCCCGTGCTGCCCCCGGAACAGGAGGCCGATGGCGACGGGGCCGCACAGACAACCGAAGACAGCGAACAACGCTGAATACTGAGCCCGAGCCGGCTGAACGGCCGGCTGAGCACCAGAAGGAGGAACCTGCTTTGGCTGGCAAGAAGGTGCTGCTGGTAGATGACGAGAAGGACTTCGTCGAAGTGACCAAAGTGCTGTTGGAGAGCAACGACTTCAAGGTCGTAACCGCCTACAACAGCGAAGACGGCAAGAAAGCGGCTGTCGAAGAGCAGCCCGCCGTGATCATCCTGGACGTAATGATGGAGACTCGCACGGCAGGATTCGACGCCGCGCGCTGGCTACGCAGCCAGGAGGAAACGGCAACGATACCCATCATCATGCTGACCGCCGTGAACCAGGAGGTGCCCTGGCGGTTCGACAGCGACGAGATATGGCTGCCGGTGGACGAGTTCCTGGACAAGCCGGTCAGCCCTGAAAAGCTGCTCGCCGAAGTGCGCAAGGCGACCGACAGGGACTGAAGGGCCGGGCTGCGCTCCGCGCGACCACTTAGCCGGCAAGGCATTCTCAGGGCGCCGGCAGCGGCTGCGGCTTCGAATAGGGAACGTTGTGGGCCTCGCAGATGAGGTTCGCCGAGATGCGACCCGATTCGTATATGGTCGGCAGGCCGCTGCCGGGATGCGTGCCCCCGCCGACCAGGTAGCAGTGGTCCAGCTCCTCGAACCTGTTGCGCGGGCGGAAGTACATGAGCTGGCGTATCTGGTGCCCCAGGTTGAACGTGGCGCCCTCGTACACGTTGTAGTCGTGTTCCCAGTCGAATGGAGTGATCACCTGCTCGGCCCGGATGTGTTCGCGCAGGCCCGGCATGCCGCCCCGCTGTTCCATGCGGTCGAGGACTACCTGCCGGAAGCCGTCCCGCTCCGCCTGCCAATCGATGCCGCTCCGGTTGTTCGGCACCGGCACCAGAACGTAAACGGCCGAGTGCCCTGCAGGCGCCAGTGAATCGTCGCTGATGCTGGCATTGCGGATGTAGAACGAGATGTCGTCGGAGAGCACCTGCCGGTCGAAAACATCCTCCAGGTTGGCGCGGTACTGGTCGGCGAAGATGATGTTGTGGTGCGCTACGTCGTACGTGGTGTCGAGGCCGAGGTAGAGCATGAAGGTGGAGCAGGAGAGCGCCTTTTCGGCGAGGCGGTCGGGGGCCCACTTCTTCAAGTGGCCCGGCTCCACCATGTTGCACATGGCGTGGCCGAAGTCGGCGTTCAGCACGACATCGTCCGCCTCCAGCACCTCGCCGTCCTCCAGTTCCACCCCCCGCACTGCCCTCCCTTCCACCACCAGACGCCGCACCGTCGTGCCGAGGCGAACCTCGCCCCCCTCTTCGCGCACCACGTCGGACATGGCCCGTGACAGCTCCCACAGGCCGCCCTGCACGTGGTAGATGCCGTAGCCGTGCTCAATATAGGGCAGTATGGTGAAGGCGCCCGGGCAATCCCAGGGTGACATGCCCAGGTACTTCGCCTGGAAGGTGAAGCAGAGGGTGAGCTTCTCCCGTTCGAAGTACCCCTGCACGTTCTCGAACACCGATTTGGTCAGGCTCAGGTGCGGGATCGCCTTCAGGAGCACTGGAGCGAAGAACTCCGTGAAGCTGCCGTAGGGTTTCTGCAGGCAGGGGTAGAGCTTCTTGAACCGCTTCCCCTCGCGCTCAAGGAAGTCGTACAGGGCGTCTTCGTGACCCGGAAAGCGTTCGGCGATGGCCCTGTGCATGCGCTCATGGTCTGGGGTAACGTCGATTTCGAAATCCGGAAACACGAGCCGGTACATAGGGTCCAGCCAGGTGAACTCCAGGTAATCCTCGCTGCGGTGGCCGGCCTCCCGGAACACCTCATCGAGGATGAACTTCATCATCAGGAAGGTCGGCCCGGCATCGAAACTGTAGCCACCGAGAGTGATGGGGGAATTGCGCCCGCCGACATGTTCCCTGGCCTCCAGAACTGTTACCTGGAAACCGCGGTGTGCCAGGATCATGGCGCACGTGAGCCCGCCGGGACCGGCGCCCACCACCAGTATGCGTTTGTCAGCCATCTGCGCCTCCCTCGGACTCAAGTGTGCTTCTGCCGTCCTGCCCGCCGAGGTCGCGATCCACAGCGTCGCCGGCTATCCATCCGGACATCATGACCATAGGCATCCCGGCCCCGGGGTGCGCCGAGCCGCCCGCCAGGTAGAGGCCGGCGATGTCGGGGCTCCGGTTGTTAGGCTTGAACGCGCCCGTCAGGCGCCCGTGGCTCGCCAGCCCGTAGATGGCGCCCCTGAGCACGTGGTAGCGGGCATCGATATCCCGGGGGGTGAGGAAGTCCTCGCACACGATCCGGTCCTCCAGGTCGGGCATTGCGCCGGTGCGGGCCAGCTTTGCCACGATGGTGCTTCGGTACTGAGGGTAGAGCGCTTCCCAGTCCTGCCCGCCGCCCAGGTGGGGCGTGTGCACCAGCACATAGAGCGCCTCGCCGCCTTTCGGCGCCACCGTGGCGTCCGTCTGCGCGGGCGCGCAGACGTAACAGGTCGGATCGGGCGCTGGCTCGCCCCGGTTGTAGATGGCGTTAAACTCCTCCCGGGCGTCTCGCGAGAAGACGAAGTTATGATGCGACAAGTGGGGATATCTCTCGCTCAGGCCCAGGTAGAGCACCACACCGGAGCAGGCGGGCTCGTAGCGGCGGCGCTTCCTGAACCGCCTTGCTGGCTCTCCTCCGAGCAGCTCCGCGAACGTTCTGACCGAGTCGCAGTTGGAGACAACGGCCGCCAGCTCCAGCTTCGCCCCGTCGGCGGTCTCCACGCCCACCGCAAGCCCTCGTCGCAGCAGCACACGCTGAACGGCCGTGCGCAGGCGCACTTCCACTCCCAGGTCGGCCGCCAGTTCGGCCAGCGCCCGGGGCACCGCGCCGGTGCCGCCCATAGGGTACCACAGGCCCTGTTCAGTCTGCATGTGCGCTATGGAGCAGAGTATGGCCGGCGCCTTGAAGGGCGAGGAGCCGACATACTGAGTGAAGTGATCGGCCAACTGGGCAATGCACTTCTCCGGCAGGTGCTTGCGCACCAGTCCGGCCACCGTGCGGGCGGGGTGCATCTTGAGGGCGAGTTTCAGCCCGTTCAGCGAGAGCGTGCGCGTGCCGTCGGTCATGTCCGAGAGCCCACCGATCGGCCGCCAGAAGAAGTAGTCGTCGGAGATCCGGTGCAGCTCGGCGGATGCTTCCATGAAGCAGCGGTAGCCCTCTCCCATGCCCGCCGCCCATTCCTCCAGCCCCGCGGCCATGGCCTCGGTATCCTCCCGCAGGTCAAGGCGCCCTCCGCCCTCGAAGAAGCAACGCCATTGCGGATCGAGACGCACCAACTCCAGGGCGTCCGCCAGCCTGGTGTCGGATTCTGCGAAGATGCGCTTCAGCACGCCGGGCAAGGTCAGTATGGTGGGGCCCATGTCGAAGCGGAACCCATCACGTTCGAGGACGGCCGCCTTGCCGCCGAGCCACGAGTTGCGCTCGAACAGCACAACCTCGTGCCCCCGCGCGGCCAGCGTGCACGCAGCCGCCAGTCCCCCAAGGCCGCCCCCTACCACCCCGACCCGCCCATGTGCGCTACCCATCGGCTCGCTCCTTCTGTGCTCTCGTCTCACCTGAGCCCTGCAGCACGGCCCGCAAGAGGGCCAGCAGCGCACGCGCCCTGGCCCGCCAGCGCCCATCGTGCCGTAAGGTGATGATCGATTCCATGACCTGCCCGTCGCCGGCGCGCTGCATACGCAGATGCGGCCTCAGGCGGCCGCGGGCGACGGCGATGGTCTTGACACGCGTCATCGCCAGCAAGCCCTCCCTGCCGCGCGTCACGCCGTATCCGCTCGCGTCCCAACCACCGAACGGCAGGCGTGGGTCGGCCGTGGGGGCCACGATGTCGTTCACCGTGACGCACCCGGCCCGCACACTTCGGGCCAGACGACGCGCCGACCGTTCCGGCCCGAAGACCGATGCCCCGAGCGCGTAAGGACATTGCTCATCCGCGCGCACAGCCTCCTGCATGTCGCGCACGGGCAAGATCGAGAGCACCGGCGCAAATACGTCCTGCTGCACCAGCTTCGTCTCGGGCGACACGCCCGCCAGCAGCAAGGGCCTCATGCGGCACCCACTCGGCGGCTCGCCCGTTACGATCCGCGCCCCGTCCGCAAGCGCCTCGCGCACCAGGCGCGCGGCAAGTCTGGCGGCGCGCTCCTGCAGGCGCGCCGATCCCGCGTCTCGCAGTCGGTCGCGCAAGCGCTCTTCCAGTTCGCGGCTGATGTTCCGCGGCACGAACGCTCGCCTCGGAGCTATGCAGGTGGCCCCGCCGTTTGCCGTCACCCCGAACGCGGCCGCGCGGGCGACGAGGTCCAGATCGGCCTCGGGCATCACGTACATCGCGTCGCAGCCAGACAGTTCCATCACCGCCGGCGTGGTGTGCAAGGCAAGCTGCCGCAGCACGGCCCGCCCACTGGCAACCGACCCCGTTAGCACGACCTTGTCCACGCCGGCCTCTATGGCCCCCTTCGCGGCCTCGACCGATTCACTCAGCACGCAGAACAGTCCCTCGTCCAGGCCGGCCTGGATGAGGAGTTCACGCACCAGTTCCGCGACCAGCAGACCACCCGGAGCGGGCTTCAGCAGCACAGCGTTGCCTGCCGCCAACGCCTGTAGGGCCTGTACACCCGGCAGAAGCAGGGGGTAGTTGGACGGGCCGATGACCAGCACCACGCCCCATGGCTCCCGTCGCACTTCCAGCTCAGTGCCGCCGATCGGCGGCGGACCGAAACGGGCTCGATCCCGGCGCGGTGCCAGCACGCCCCGCGCCCGCCTTTCCAGGTAGCGGCAGGCCTCAGCCAGGGGCAAAACCTCGGCGGCCAGGGTTTCGCCACACGCCCGCCGGTCAGACTGCCCTACTGCGTCGACAAGCGCCTGCGCCCGGCGCGCAACGGCATACCGAAAGCGACGCAGCACGGCCAGGCGGCACTCAATCGCCCGATGCGCCCAGGCCCGCTGCGCATCTCTACATTCGCACAGGCGCCTGAGCGCCGTCCCTTCGACGCGGCTCATCCTGCCCGCTCCGCCCCCCGCTGTCAATCGCAACCCCCCGAACCATCGCTTTGCTTCTCGCGTACTTTATACATGCGCGTCCGCCCGACTTCAATGCCTGCGTTGCGCCTTGCCCGTAAGGTCCACTCGCACCAGGCCGGCGGCCGCAAGGGCCGCGAAGGGGCTTGCCCGTGTCGCCCACCGGCAATAGAATGCTTCGGCCGCACCGGAATCGGATGCTTCTCACTACCCGGGGGTGTGAAACAATGGCGAACCGGAAGTACTCGGTATTCCTGGCGAATGTGGGCAGTTGCTCGGACCGCTACTGCCCTGAGTATGCACCTTCGTTCACGCTGAGCGAGCTGTTCGATCGCGCGGCATCGGTCGACCTGCTCGCCGGCGTCGACCTGGTGCTCACGCCCGAGGTTCTGGCCAGCATGGACGAGGTCAGGGCGTCGATCGAGCGAACCGGGCTGAAGATCGTGTCGGTCGCCGTCGACCATTTCACGCAGGCCAGGTGGAAGCAGGGGTCGTTCTCCTCGGTGGATCCTAACATCCGCCAGCAGGCCGTCGACGCGACACGACAGGCGATGGACCTGGCGGTTCAACTCGACTGTCGGCTCGTTACCATTTGGCCGGGGCAGGACGGCTTCGACTACCCCTTCCAGGCCGATTACCTGACCGAACGCACGTGGTTCGCCGAGGGCGTCCGTGAGGCCTGCCGGCATCGCACCGACGTGACCTTGACGCTGGAGTACAAGCTCAAGGAGCCGCGCACGCACAGCTACGTCAACACCGTGGGTACCACCATCCTGATGGTGCAGGAGGTCGGCGAGCCGAACTGCGGCGTGGCGTTCGACTACGGCCATGCCCTGCTGGGATACGAGAGCCCCGCCGAATCGGTCGCGCTGCTGAGCAAGTACGGCGGGCTGCTCAAGCACGTACACATCAATGACAACTACCGCCTGTGGGACGACGACATGATCGTCGGCTCGGTTAGGACCCTGGAGTACCTGGAGTTCTTCTACTGGCTGCGGCGCATCGGGTACGAAGGATGGCTCACTATCGACCAGTTCCCGTACCGAGAAGACGGCCGCGACGCCGTAGAGGAGAGCGCCAGGTGGATGGACGCGCTGGAGTCGCTCGCCGAGAGTGCCGACCCCGAGGAGGTCGCGGCAACCCTGCGGAAGAAGAACGGCGTGGCCGCCAGCCGCCTGATGAGGAAGCTACTGCTGGGCTGAGGGAACTCGGCTCGGCCCCAGATGCAGAAAGGTAGACAGGTCCGATGGCCCTACAGTTCCGCTTGCGGCCCGAGCTGCCGCAACTCGACGTCGAGGGCGCCGGCGCCGGCGTGGTCGGCATCGAGCCCGCATGCGTTCTGGACGGCGAGCAGCATGGCCTGGGCCAGATAGCCGCCACGATGCGCGAGACAAGGTTTGATGACGAGACGGGCGGCGGGCGGGAACTCACATTCTGCGGGCGGCTTGATGAGCCGCAGGTGGTCGCGCAGTGGACGGTCCGCCTGCCCGATGCGGATCCCGTGCTGCTGCTGCGGCTGAAGCTGACCAACGGGGGCAACGGGTCGCTCTCGCTCGGCGCCCTTGTCCCCCTCTGCTGTCTCGGAAAGGGTGCAGGCTGGCCTCTGCCGGGCGAACGGTTGCGGACCTTCTGCCTCGGCGCGCACTCGTGGTCTGAAAAGGGAGTATCCCCCCTGGACGAGGAGTTCGAGACCGAGATGGTCGGCGCCGTTGCGGACGAGACGGGCCACGGCATCGTCAGCGGCTTCGTGTCCTACGGGCAGTCGCCCGGTCACATCGGAGGCCGACGCTGCGGGGCCGCGCTCAAGCTCGAGGCTGCGAGCACGTTCCAATACTTCGCGCTCGAACCGGGCGAATCGGCATCGTCCGAGTGGGCGTATCTCCACCTGGGTGGAGACGCCTTCGAGGGGCTGGAGCATTGGGCCGGGCTGGCCGGGCGCCTCAACACCGCCGTGTTCATGGACCCACCGGCGACGGGGTTCTACAGTTGGTACTACTACTGCGGGCACGTCACCGAAGAGCACATTCTGAAGAACGCACAGTTCCTGGCGGCGAACCGCGACCGCTTCCCCGTCAACTACATCCACCTGGACTGGGGCTGGCAGCTCGGCTACTCGTGCGGCGAGTACCGCCCAAATGACAAGTTCCCTCACGGCCTGGCCTGGTTGGCGCAACGGGTCCGTTCCCTGGGGTTCATCCCCAGCATATGGATGACGGCTTTCATGTACGATCACCCGACGGCCCCCGCCATCGTGGAACAGCCCGAGCTCTTCCAGCAGAACAGCGACGGAACGCCTCATCCCTTCGGCGAACCGATACGGAACATCATGGGCAGATCGTTCGCCGCCATGGAGCATACCGTGAGCCCCGGCGCACAGTACCATCTGGACCTGACGAAGGACAGCGCGCTGGAGTTCGTGACCGAGCGCTACCGCCGGGCAAGGGAGGCGGGTTTCGGCATGGTAATGCTCGATTTCATCGGCGAGGGGAGTCCCGACCCCGGGAGCGCGCAAGTAGCCGCGCCCGCCATGCAGCCCGCCGCCGCACTGCGGCGCGGCGTGCAAGCAGCTCGACGGGGCCTCGGCGCCGACGTCATGATCCTGGGGTGTGGCACCCCATACGCGCCCATCGTGGGCATCGCCAACATGGTACGCGTGGGGATCGACGTGCCGGCACACTGGGCGTCGGTCTGTCGTGGATCGCGCGAGTTACTGCAGCAGTACTTCATGCACAACCGGCTATGGACGAACTACACGGACAGCCTCTGCGCGCGTGGCGAACAGAGCCCCTTCTGGCCGGGCTCAGCGGAGCATCCGATGCGCTTGACACTGCAGGAGGCGCAGTTCTACGCGGCGGTGACGGGGCTGTCCGGAGCAGCCGTTATGATCGCCGAAGACGTCTCCGCGCTGTCAGCAGAGCGGCAGTGGTTGCTGACGCTGCTGTTGCCGGCCTACCAGGGCGGCTGCTTCCGGCCCGTCGATCTCTTCGCCGATGCGGCACCCCGGCTGCTGGAACTGTACCTCTGCGAAGGCGGTCGGCAGTGGACCGTAGCGGCGGGACTGAACTGGGCCGGCGAGTCAGTCAGCGACGCTCTGGACCTGAGCGCTATCGGCCTGGCGCCGGGGGAGCCCCACCACGCATTCGACGTGCTGGCCCAACGATACCTGGCCGTGTTCGAAGGCACCGAAGTCCTGGGGCCAGCGCCGGCACACGGCGTCAAGCTCGTGAACCTGGTGCCGGCGTCCGGAAAGCCACAGGTTGTGGGCACCGACCTGCACATCACGCAGGGCGCCGTGGAAATCAGTTCGGAGAGCTGGGATGAAAAGCGCTCGGAACTGGCTCTCGGGCTGAAAGACCTTCACGGGCGGCGAGGACGCATCGCCGTCTGGGCTCCAGGCGAAATGGCGCTATCCGCACCTGACGCTGCCGAGGCCCAGCCCACTGCGGACGGTGGGACGGTGCACTTCGTGGAAGTGAGGCTGGACGGTCCCCGGCAGCTCGCTCTTCGTTTCACGTAGAGCCGCCGTCACGCTTCGGCCGGCTTCCGTCCAGATCATGGGGTATGTGCTCATAGCCATGTTTGCCGTTGATTACGGGCTTTACGGGCTTCACGGGCTTTCGGGCGTACTCGCGCGCAATCATCTCCCACGGTTTACCCGTGCGGTGGGCGCCCGTCTGGACCATGTTGAACGTCAGCCAGTCCCGAGCTTGCGAATGCTGCCCGGCGGTGTGGCCGCCGCGCGGGTGTCAGGTCATGGTGGGGCTGCCGTCAGCTCCCTCGTTGATGCCCCACGTGGGTTGCGCACCAAAGAACGCCGGCCGTTTGATACGGGGCGCGTCTGCGTGTAATGTGTCGAGCTGGCTTAGCCATTGTCCAGGGTTCTGGAGGGCGCCATGCCTGAAGTGCGCGACTACACCTTCCCGCTGTTCCGCGAGGAACGCCCGGAGGGCCAGCCGAACGTTGTGCTGCTGTTCACCGACCAGCAGCGCCACGACACCATCCGGGCACTCGGATACGACCACATGATCACGCCCAACCTGGACCGCTTGGTCCGGGAAGGCGTCGCCTTCACCCACGCCTGCAGCACCAACCCGGTCTGCGTGCCGGCGCGCCACAACCTGCTGACGGGCCTATACAGCCGCCACACCGGCATGTGGGTGAACAACAGTGCCGTCATACCGCGCGCTGTGCCCCGCCTGCCGAAGATACTGGCCGACAACGGCTACCACTGTGAGGTCGTGGGCAAGATGCACTTCCGACCCGCCCGCACCCACCACGGTTTCCACCGTATGCAACTGATGGAGGAGCTGTTCCGCAACCCGGCGGATGACGACTACGCACAGTACCTGCGTTCGGTCGGCCTCGGCCACGTGCGCAACATCCATGGCATACGGAACCTGCTCTACCGTCAGCCGCAACGCAGTCTGCTGCCCGAGCAACATCACGGCACCACGTGGGTTGGGGACCGAGCGGCAGAGGTGATACGGCAGAACCGCAACCGCCCCTTCTTCCTGTGGGCAGGCTGGATTGATCCCCACCCTCCCTTCGCCCCTCCGGACGAACTGGCCGACCTTTACCAGGGCGCCGACCTGCCCGAGCCAACGGCCCAGGAGGAGGACGCCAACCCGAGGCTCGCGCACTCCCGGTTCGGCATCGACTACCGCGATCCGGCCAAGGTTCGCCGCATCCGTGAGCTCTACTACGCCAGTATCACCCACGTGGACAAGAACATCGCCAAGGTCTTGGATGCCCTGGAGGAGATCGGCCAGCTCGACAACACCCTGGTCATCTTCACCAGCGACCACGGCGAGATGCTGGGCGACAACGGCGCCTGGTCCAAGAGCATGCCGAACGACAGCTCCCTGCGCATTCCGCTGCTGATGCGCTGGCCCGAACGCATAGCCCCGGGGACCACGCGCGCCGACTACGCCGACCAGGTGGACTTGCTGCCGACGATACTCGACGCGTGCGGGATTGAATACCCGGCCGAATACGACCTGCCGGGCGAGTCGCTGCTGATACCCGAGGGCTGCGGAACGCGCGACCGCAGTGTGCATTACAGCGAGAACGGCAAGGGCAGAGGGCGGTGGATCAGCCTGCGCACGGAGCGTTACAAGTATAACTACTTGTTCGACGGCGGCCTGGAGGAACTGTACGACCTTGAGGCCGATCCCGCCGAGGTGAACAACCTGCTCCGCAACGAACTGGCGGCAGACCAGCGGGCCGCCTACGACCATCTGAAGGCTACGCTGGCCAGCTATGAGGCCCGCTATGGCCATGCCGAGAGCCTGGAGCATGGCCGGCTGGTCCCCTCAGACGAGCCGGAGAAGGAGCCCTGGCCCCCGCAGAAGAAGGGGCAAAACTGGCAGTTCCACATGCACCCCTTCAACCTGCCGCCGGAAGAGGCAGCACAGTATCAATCCGAGAAGGAGGAAGTCCTCCAGGCAACCGCCAAGGAGAAGGTCCTCGACCTCTCACGGCTGGACCTCGACTACTACCTGAGCGCGGGAGGTGACCCCGACCTGGTGGAGCACATCCGCTCGCGGCAGAAGAGCGACGGCCACTGAGGCGGCCACGTGGCACATCTCCGCAGCCCGCTTTCACGGCATTCGCAGCAGCCACTGGTCTGTGCGGAACGGGAAGGCGGGCAACCCCTCGGCGTTGTATAGGTTGCCAACCGGATTGTTCGCCCAGTTGTAGCGCACCGCTAGCGGGTGCTGTACCTCCGCGCTGTGCACCATCACGTACGCCCCGTCGATGCTCGCCTCCGCCCAGTGCCAGTTGCGATCTTCCCCGGCAATCGCGAATCCCTTCAGGGCTCCCCCCCGCGCCACCAACCCGCCGCCGATGTGGCCGAAACGTATGCGAACGTGATCGGACTCGAAATCGGCGGACTCAAACATAGGCCCCGACCAAACGACTTCCTGCCGGCCGTAGACGTTCGCCAGGGCCGTCAGGAAGAGGCGGTGCCCGGTCTGCTGCTTATGGGGCGGGTGGATGTTATTGACATCGTCCTGCGGCCGGAATATGTCAATGGCCGAGACCATGTACGTATGCGGCAGGCGGAGAGCCTGGTGCTGAGCGTCGCGCAGGGCGGGCCAGGAGGCATCCTCAACGGGCGCGCGCTGCTCCGCCAGGAACTCGGCAAGCTCGACGAAAAGGAACGGTGCCCCGCCGCTGCCCCAGGCACGCCGCCAGTCGCGGATCAGCGAAGGAAACAGCTCCCGATACTGCATGGCGTCGCGTGCGTTGCTCTCCCCTTGCCACCAGATGAAGCCGCGACTCGCGAAGCCGGCTACGGGCGCTATCATGCCACTATATAGCCTGGAATGCGTTCGAGCCGTCTGCGGCTCGCGCGGGGCCCGTGGCCCGGGGGGCGGCTGCTCACCGCGCTGTTCGGCCTCTGCTTTCGCTCGCTCCCAATCGGCGTGGGCCTGCCGGTAAGCCTCCATCTCCTGCGGAAACAGGCGAGCGCGGCATTCGGCGAGCTCGACTGTCTGGCGGAAGTGGTTGCGGAAGAAATCGGGACTCAGCCACGGCTCAACGCGCGTGCCCGGGACGGCGACGTGGAGGATGCCGACCGGGATGCCGAGCTCCTTGTGCAACTCCAGCGCAAAGAAGTAAGCCACCCCTGCCCAGCCTCCTATCCGGCCGGGCTGCGCCACCTGCCAGGCGGCCGCGACGCTGCGCTGAGGCTCATCTGCGAGCCAGCCAGCTTCGCGCGGGTGAGTGTTCGCGTCGTAGAAGCGAACGGCGGGGTAGTCGGCCTCCGCGATGACCTGCCGTGCGTTCCCACAGTTGCTCACCGCCCACCACATGTTGCTCTGCCCCCCGGCCACCCAGACCTCGCCGACCATCACGTCCTCGACGCGGCGCTCCTCCGTGCCGCGCACCACCAGAGCAGACGGCCCCCCTGCTGCCCCAGTCGGCATGCTCAACTGCCACCTGCCGTTGTCACCCGCAACAGCCGCGAAGGCACGCCCGCGAAACTCGACGGTTACACGCGAGCCAGGCTCGTCCCAGCCCCAGATCCGAGCGTCGGTTTCCCTCTGTAGCACCATATGGTCGCCGATGACGGACGGTAGCTCGAGGCCGGCTGTTATATGCGCTTGGAACAGGCAAACTGCCAGCACAACCAGGAACGCACAGGGCCGTCGCATGATGAGCCTCCGCTCGCGTGTGGGTCAGTAACTTGCCGGTGCAAGAAGATACCAGGTACGCGGCAGAGCGGCAACTCGCCTGCCCGGCGCCCGCAGCTCATCGGTGCAGAGCCTTCTGGACGTTGGGACCACCTTCCTGTGCGCGCCGGGCATGGAGCAGCCGCCTGGCCAACAGGGGGTTAACCAACTGCGATGCTGGATCGAGGCCCGCCAGCATGCACGTCAGCAGGCTATGGTCGAGTTCAGGCCCGCCGAAGGCCCTTTCATGCAGCGGACGCCAATCACAGGCCGCCACAAACTGGTCGCCTACCATGAGCGCAGCTACGGAGAGCTCTATGATCTGCACGACGACCCGGACCAGCGCCACAACATGTGGGACCTCTCCGAGTGCCGAGAGCTGCGCGAGCAGTTGTTGCGCAGGCTGCTCGATGCGGAAATGGAGAAGAACGGTGCTCTGCGCCCGCAAGGCGGCCTACTGTGGCAAGGCGGGGACTGCAGCGGCGCAGCTACTGGACCTGGAGCAGCTCGATCTCGAATGTCAGGTCCTCCCCCGCCAGGGGATGGTTGGCGTCGAGCGTAACGCTGTCCTCGGAGGTGGCACTGACGCGGACGATCGTCCTCTGGCCGTCTTCCTGCTCTACCTGCAGGTGTTGGCCGACAACCGGGTCGGCACCGTCCGGCAGCTCGTCGCGCCCGACATCCACCACCCATTCCTCGTGGCGTGTGCCGTAGGCATTGCCCGCCGCGATCCTGGCTGTCTTCGTCTCGCCGACACTCATCCCGATGACGGCTTCCTCGAAGCCGGGAATAACCTGGTTCCGGCCAATGGTGAACTCCAACGGCTCGGTATCGCGGGAAGTGTCGAAGACCCTGCCGTCGTCGAGCTTACCCGTGTAGTGGACTTTTACTGTGTCGCCGCTCTGGGCCTGTGCCATGTCTGGCCCCCGTGGTCAAAGAAGGTACGCGCGGAGAAGATGACTCCGGGCGGCGCATCTGAGCCGACTTGAACTCCGTACAGTGTACAGCCTTGCGAAGAGAAGCGAAAAGGTGCCCCCCTGCGCCGAAGCAGGCGACCAAGCCTTCCCATGTGCCAGGGGGCAGCATCCCGGCTGCCAGTGACCTCGACAATGAGTGTGCACTGTGCTATATGTTAGGTTTCCGGCAGGGCCCGCCGGGTTCACCTTTCCCCAACACTCGACGAGGAAACTGCATGCGCGCGCGCAATGTGTATCGAATCGCAATCGGGCTCTGGGTCCTGAGCATCGGCGGCTGTGGCTCCCTCTCCATGCTGGACCCTAACCGCATCGCCCTTCCGTACGACTGGCATGGAAGCGTGGAGAGCTTTGTGCTAAACGAACCGTCCGGTATCATCGTGCATCCGACGCGCGGCACCCTTTTCGCTATCGGCGACGAGGGAGACATCGCCGAGATCACGCGCGAGGGCGACCTGCTGCGCAGGCAGGTGCTGCGGCCCGGCGCTGACCTGGAGGGGCTGGCGGTTGTACCGCAGACGGGCCTGCTGTACGTAGCGGTGGAGGGTGAGGACGCCGTGCTTGAGGTAGACCCCGAGGACTTCGCCATCCTGCGCCGCTTCGCCCTGCCCCGTTCGGTTGGCGGCGAGGAGCTGCTCAAACCGGGTGGACAAGGCATAGAAGCCATCTGCTACGTGCCGAACTCAGCGCATCCCCACGGCGGCACGTTTTACGTGGCCAACCAGAGCTTCACGCTTGAGCCCGGCGAGGAGCGTTCGCTCATCCTGCAGGTGGAGCTGCCACTGAATGAAACGGATGCCGAGCAACCGGTCCGCGTGCTGAGCTGGTTCGCGCCCGGCATCATTGACATCAGCGGCCTGCACTACGACCGCGTGACAGACCGGTTACTCGCCCTGAGCGACGCGCAGAACATGCTGCTGGAGTTCGAACCGGGCGGCAGACTGCTGCGCGCGTGGGCCGTGGCAGGGGCCAACCAGGAGGGCATCGCCATGGACGGGGAGGGGATGATGTACATTGCGCAGGACTCCGGCGGCATCATACGCATACGACCCCACTGGCCGAAAGACCGCCGCTGAACACGTCCTACAGGTCGAGGCCGTAGAGCTTCACCGCGTTTTCGTGCAGCACCTTGCGGCGGAATACGGCGTCCGGGAAGGCCGCTTCGACACGTTCCAGCGTCAGGGCTTGGTCCACCCACGGGCTGTCGGTACCGAAGAGGATGCGCTCTGCACAGTGCCGCTCCATGATCCTGTCCAGCTCGCCTTCGCAGCCCATGCCGAAGCTGTACGAAGTCTCCAGGTAGACGTCGGTGCCGGCCAGCTTTCGCGCCACCTGGCCCCACATCTTCCATCCGCCCATGTGCGCCGCCACGATGGGCATATCCGGGAAGGCATCGTGAACCCGCCTTATGCGCTCCGGCGACGCTCGGTCGTCGTCCGGGGGATAGGCGATATCGCGGCCGGCGTGGAGGGTGAGAACCAGTCCGCGCTCGCAGATGGCCTCGTAGATGGGCAGCATAGCCGGCGCATCGACGGCGAAATCTTGGTACATAGCGTGCAGCTTGATTCCCTTCAGCCCCGCCTCCGCCACCTTGTGCACATCCCCGGCCGGATTGTCGCCTGCCGGGTGCACTGACCCCAGCGGGATGATGCGCTCGCTGTCCACTGTCCGTGACCAGCGGATGATCGCGTCGACTTGCTTCGGCTTTGTGGCGATGTTGCATATAACGGCTGCCTCGATACCCGCCCTATCCATGCTGCGCAGCAGGTCGGCGATGGAACCGTCCAGAACGGCGTGGGCTGACTCGGGTATTTCGGAGTTGAGCACCTCTATCGCCTTCCCGGCGAGATCGTCGGGGAAGGCGTGCGCGTGCACGTCGATCGTCATTCAGTCTTCCTCCGGTGCGCTTATGTCTGCACGGCGTAGAAGGGTGGAGTTCGATACCACACTTACCGAGCTGAACGCCATCGCCGCCTCGGCGATGGCCGGATGCAACAGGCCGAGCATGGCCGCCGGTATGGCGACAACATTGTAGCCGAAGGCCCAGAACAGGTTCTGCTTGATTTTGCGAAAGGTGGCGCGGCTCAGCTTGACGGCGCTCACCACGGCCCCCAGTTCTCCGCGCACCAGCGTAATATCGCCGCTCTCGATGGCAATGTCTGTGCCCGTGCCTAGGGCGATGCCGACATCCGCCTGCGTGAGCGCAGGGGCGTCGTTGATGCCATCGCCGACCATCGCCACGTAGCCGACCTCGCCTTGCAGGCGGCGCACCTCGTCGGCCTTGTCGTCCGGCAACACTCCGGCCAACACGCGCTCTATGCCCACCTTGCGGGCGATGGCCCGGGCGGTGCGCTCATTGTCGCCGGTGATCATCGCCACTTCGAACCCCATTTCCTTCAGCGCGGCGATCGCCGCCTCTGAGCCGGCCTTCACGGTGTCCGCAATGCCGATAACGCCCGCCAGATCCCCGTCGATGGACAGCAGCACGGCAGTCTTCGCCTCGTCCTCGAGTTGCTCACGTATTTCGTCGGCGCGAGTGTAGTCGACTCCTTCCTCTTCGATCAGGGAACGCGTGCCGACCAGCACCGTCTTGCCGTCTATGCGGGCGCGGACACCCTTGCCTGTCACCGCCTCGAAGTCGTCGGCGTCCCGAAGACTTACCTTCTCGCCCTCCGCACGGCGCACGATGGCCCGCCCCAGGGGATGCTCGCTTCCCGCCTCAGCCTCTGCGGCAAGCTGCAGGATAGAATGTTCGTCGACATCGCCGACCGGCACGATATCGGTCACCTCCGGCTGCCCCTTCGTGATGGTGCCGGTCTTGTCGAACACGATGGTTCGCACGTCGCGCATGATCTGTATTGCTTCGCCTGAGCGTATCAGTATGCCCTGGCGGGCGCCCATGCCGCTGCCCACCATGAGGGCAGTCGGGGTGGCAAGGCCGAGCGCACAGGGGCAGGCGATGACCATGACCGCGACCCCGGCGAACACGGCGAGCGATAGAGCGGTCAGACTCGGGTCGACCCACGGCAGCAGCCGCGAAGCAGCCTCGGCCACCGCGCGCAACTGATCATGGAACAGCAGCCACGCCGCGAAGGTTGCCACAGACAGCCCGATAACGACGGGCACGAAGTAGGCCGTCACCTTGTCCGCGAAGCCCTGGATGGGGATTCGGCTGCCCTGTGCCTCGCGCACCATGCGCACTACCTGGGAGAGGAAGGTATCCTTGCCCACGCGCGTGGCCCTTATTCTGAGCATACCCTCCTGATTGATGGTGGCGCCGATGATCTCGTCGCCCTTTTCCTTGGTAACCGGGATCGACTCGCCGGTCGCCATCGACTCGTCGACGGCACTGCGGCCGCTGACGACTTCACCGTCGGTGGGGATCTTCTCGCCCGGTCGCACGACCATAACGTCGCCGACCTGAATCTCGTCCACCGGCACCTCCACTTCCTCGCCGTCGCGGACGATCCGTGCGGTCTTCGCCTCCAGTTCCAACAGTTGGCGGATGGCCTGGCTGGCCTTGCCGCGGGCCTTCGCCTCCACGTAGCGCCCGGTCAGGTGGAAAGCCATGATCATGGCCCCCACACCGGCGTAGTTGAAAACCTGGAGCCCGGCAAGGCTCAGCGGTCCGGTGACAAACGCGGCGCCGCTGCCGAGCATGATCAACACGTCCATGTTGGCGCTGAAGTGGGCCAGACTCTTCAGGCCGCTGCGGTAGGTGTGGAAACCGGCAATCCCCAGCACAGGCAGGGCGAGCAGGACCATGGCCCATTCATAGTAGACGTGCAAACCATGGGGCATCACGCCGACCATGGACGGGATCATGACCGCTATGATCGGCCCGGTGATCGCCCAGGCGAGCACCATGCGACGCCATGCTCGGCCCATCTCCCGCACCGATTCGTCTTCGACTTCGGGGCCGGCCTCCTCCTCCGTGCCGGAAACGGTGTAACCGACGGAGTCGACAGCCTCGCGCAGGTCCTCCAGAGCCACCTCGTCAGGATCGTAGCGCACCACGGCAAGGTCGTTGGCGAAGCTCACATCCGCCCGCAGAACGCCGTCGAGCCTGTGCAGCGCCCTGGCGATGGTCTGCGCACAGGACTGGCAGCTCATGTCGGTGATCTTCAGGCGCACCTCGCGCCCCGGTTCTGCCACATCGTAGCCCGCCTCTCGGATGGCATCGATGATGCCGACACGCCCGACACGCGCGGGATCGTACGTGACGCGAGCGCTATGGTCGGCGAAGCTGACCTCGGCCGCGCTCACTCCGTCCACGGAATGCAGAGCCTTCTCGATGGTGTTAGCGCACGACTGGCATGACATGCCAGTTACCCGCACGGTGACACTCTGTGCCGACTCCGGCTCATCGGCTCCTTCGTCGCCTTCTTCCACTGCCCTGCTGCCGAGGAAGCGCTGCGGTTCGGCATCGAACTTCTGTTTACATGCTGGACTGCAGAAGTGGTAGGTCTGCCCGTCGTGCTCGCTTGTGCCGGCGGCATCCTCCGGCTCCACTTCCATCCCACAGACTGGATCGGTAGCCATCTTTTGTCCCCCTGGTTCGGCTGCGCTCACACGGCGTCTTCAGCCCTGCCCCTCATTACCGCCGTACTCCCGCTCGATGTCCTCTACCTTTCTGACGCGACGCCTCTGGCGTTCTGCCCCCTCGAACTGCGCAGCCAGGAACGCCTGCACGATGTCCAGCGCGAGCCACCGGCCCACGACGTTCGCGCCGAGGCATATGACGTTGACATCGTCATGCTCGACGCCCTGGTGGGCGGTGTAGCAGTCGTGAGCCATCGTCGCCCGTATGCCGCGAAACTTGTTGGCAGCGATGGAGACGCCGGCTCCGCTGCCGCAAATCAGCACGCCCCGCTCTGCCTCGCCGGCAAGGATGGCCTCGCAGACGGCGCGCGCGTAGTCAGGGTAATCGGAGCGCGTGTCGTCGTCCTGGCCCATGTCCACCACTTCGTGGCCGTCTTCTCTCAAGATGCTAATGATCTCACGGCGCAGCAGGTAGCCCTGGTGGTCGGCTCCGATGGCAACGCGCATCTCAGTGCTCCTCCTCAAGTGAGTTCTATGTCGGCCGCCGGACGGGGACTGGAACACCGCTTCCACGTCTATTAGTATAGGCCATTCGGGGCGACGCAACACGGGGATGCATCGGCCCCGCCATCAGCGCCACAGATGCCAGAAGCCCGCGAGGAGAAACGATGCCGCTCGAGGACATGAACCTGGAAGAGCTCTGCGTCAACACCGTCCGAACCCTCTCCATCGACGCCGTCCACGCCGCCAACAGCGGGCACCCGGGCGCCCCGCTTGGGGCGGCAGCGGCGGCCTACACGCTGTGGACGCAGTTTATGAAGTTCAACCCGGACGATCCGACGTGGCCCGATCGGGACCGCTTCATCCTGTCGGCCGGGCACGCCTCCGCCCTGCTCTACAGCCTGCTGCACCTGAGCGGCTACGACCTGCCGCTGGAGGAGATCAAGACCTTCCGCCAGCTCGGCAGCATGACGCCCGGCCATCCGGAAGCGGACTGTGCGCCAGGCGTGGAGATTACCACTGGCCCGCTGGGACAGGGCTTCGGCAACGCCGTCGGCATGGCCATCGCCGAACGTTACCTCGCTTCGCGCTTCAACCATTCCGGGCACAGCATCGTCGACCACCGCGTCTTCGTCCTCGCCAGCGACGGCGACCTGATGGAGGGCGTCAGCCACGAGGCAGCCTCGCTCGCCGGTCACCTCGGTCTCGGCAAACTGATCGTACTGTACGACGACAACAAGATCTCGCTGGAAGGGCCGACGGCCGAGTGGTTCACCGAGAACGTGGGCATGCGCTTCGAGGCCTACGGCTGGCAGACGCTTCACGTCGACGACGCCTCAACAGACGTCCAGGCCATCTCAGAGGCCATCCGGCGGGCCCTCGCCGAGGAGGATCGGCCGAGCCTGATCCACCTTCGCACCCACATCGGCTACGCCAGCCCGGTGCAGGATACGCACAAGGCGCACGGCGCCCCGCTGGACGCCGAACAGATGAAGCAGACGAAGCGCAACCTGGGCTGGCCGGAGGACGAAATGTTCCTGGTTCCGCAGCGCGTCCGTGAGCGCTTCGGCGAACTGGCGGACGAGGGCCGCGAAGCCCATCGGCGATGGCGGCAAGCCTTTGACCAGTACGCGCAGCAGTTCCCCGACGCCGCCGAGGAGTGGCGGCGCGCGTGGGCGAAGGAATTGCCGGACGGCTGGGATGCCGAACTGCCAAGCTGGGAGCCGGAAGACGGCCCGGTGGCAACGCGCTCAGCCGCAGGCGATGCGCTGGAGGCGATTCGGACGGGCTGCTGGTCACTGATCGGCGGTTGCGCCGACCTGGGCTCCTCCACGCGCACGCTGCCGGCAGACGGGCTGAGCATGGACAAAGGCGTCTTCAGCCGCCAGAACATCCGGTTCGGCGTCCGCGAACACGCCATGGCCGCCGCCTGCAACGGCATCGAGCGCCACGGCGGCCTGCGCGCGTATGGGTCCACGTTCCTGGTGTTCTCCGATTACTGCCGGCCGTCCCTGCGGCTTGCCGCCTTGATGGGTGTGGGGACGATATACCAGTTTACGCATGACAGTGTGGGCGTTGGCGAAGACGGGCCAACCCATGAGCCGGTCGAACACGTGGCATCTCTGCGGACAATCCCACACTGGACAGTCATCCGCCCTGCAGACGCCAACGAGGCGGCCGAGGCGTGGCGAGCCGCCATGCTGAACCACGGCGGGCCAACCGCCATCGTGTGCAGCCGCCAGAAGCTGCCCGTGCTGGACCGCACGCAGTACGCGCCCGCCGACGGCCTGCACCGCGGCGCATACGTGCTGTGCGACCCGCAGCAGGGCGAGCCGGAGCTGATACTGATGGCCAGCGGCTCGGAGGTCAGCGTCATGCTCGAGGCCGCAGAAGAGCTGGCAGCCGACGGCGTCCGCGTGCGCACAGTCAGCTTCCCCTCCTGGGAGCTGTTCGAGAAACAGCCGGAGGACTACAGGCACTCGGTGCTTCCGTCGCGTGTGAGAAAGCGGCTCGCCGTGGAAGCCGGCTCTCCGATGGGCTGGTGTCGCTACACCGGCGACGAGGGAGCCGTGATCGGGCTGGAACGCTTCGGAGAATCGGCGCCGGGGGCACAGGTGCTCGCCGAACTCGGCCTCACAGCCGAGAACATCGTCAGTACCGCCCGCCAGCTACTGGACGGCTGATGCCGCGAAGCTGGCATCAGCGGGAACCTGCAGACCACGTTAATCCTCGGCGGGGTCGCCCTGCCGCGATGGCGCAAAGCGTATGTCATCGTAGTCGGCCCACGCCGTCCCGCCCGTGTTGTCAGCATCCGTCATGATGGCGACACCGATGACGCGGGTGGGCTCTTCGCCGAATGCCTCCTTGTAGTCCTCGTACACGTTGCGTCGCTCCTCGACCGGCTGCCCAGCCCTCTCATCGCCGCTCTGCACCGTAACCATCATGGCGCGCTCCGTATAGGCATTCGCCAGGAAGGTGCCCCGCTCCAACCTGTTCGCCCAGATGTAGTTCAGAGTGTGGAGCAGCGGATACTCCCCCTGCTTCCGCTTCGCCAGGGAATACTGGAGCCGGGCGACGAAGCCCACGCGCTCCGGATCGTACTGGAAGTTGACGTAGATGCGAGCGGGGTAGTCGTCGCCGGACTTCTTGCGAGCATCTCCCTTCGACAGAGGGTGCCACCGATGCGCCACTGCCACGTGAGAATGGGGTAGTCCTTCAGGTCGAACTCGATCCGCTTGATCAGCCCGGAAGCGGCTGCCTCCGATTCGGCGTGCAGGTAAGCGCTGCCGTCCTCGCCGCTCCTGACGCTGTATTCGGTGTGGTGGGGGATATCGTCGAAGTGCAGTTCCTGCCACCCCTGCGGCAGGCCCTCGCGGGTGAGCTCACCCTCGAAGTCGTCAATGAGGATCGCCTCTCCGTCGTTCCGTTCCTGCGTTGTCAGCATGCAGAAACACGCCAGCAGCAGAGCCATCAGCGCCCGCGCGCACATGATCACACCATCTTTCATGTTTCAACGTGCCATCCTGCCCCTGCGCCAGAAAAGCCCTTACGCTTTACTCGCTGCCCGCCCCGCTCTACAATGCCGTTCCCGGACGACATCGTTCAGCGTCATGAAGGGTGTTTCCCCCATCCTGCCGGGCTCCCCTGCTCCGCGAACCGCTCCAGCACCATGATAGCCATGCACAACCGTAGAAACGACCGACGGAACTTGTTCACGCGTCACGACGCGAACCCCTTGCTGACTGCGGTCGACTGGCCCTACCCCGTCAACAGCGTCTTCAACTCCGCAGCGACTCGGTTGGCTGACGGCACCACGCTGTTGCTCGCGCGTTGCGAGGACATGCGCGGCATATCCCACCTGTGCGCAGCGCATTCGGCGAACGGCGTCACGGATTGGTCAGTCGATTCGGAACCAACGTTCCTGCCCGACCCCGTCAACTGGCCGGAGGAGGTCTGGGGGATCGAAGACCCGAGGGTGACGTGGCTGCCCGAGAAGCGGGAGTTCGCCGTCGCCTTCACCAGCTACTCCCGGGGCGGACCCGGAGTCTCGCTCGCCTTCACAGAGGACTTCAAGACGTTTCGCCGCATCGGCATGGTGATGTCGCCCGAGGACAAGGATGCCGCCCTCTTCCCGCAGCGGTTCGACGGACGCTGGCTGTTGCTGCATCGGCCCGCGTCGGAGAACCGACCGGCGCACATCTGGATCTCCTACTCCCCCGATCTTAAACACTGGGGAGACTCGCACATCCTGCTCGAAGCGAGGGAAGGGCCCTGGTGGGATGCGCGCAAGATCGGCCTCTCCACGCCACCCGTGCAGACCGACGAGGGCTGGCTCATACTCTACCATGGGGTGCGGCAGACGGCCGCCGGATCGCTCTACCGCCTGGGGGCCGCCCTTCTCGACATGGACAGCCCCTCCCGGGTGCTCCTGCGCAGCGACGAGTGGATGTTCGGGCCCGACGCCGAGTATGAGCGCGTCGGCGACGTGCCGGACGTAGTCTTCCCGTGCGGGCTCACGAAGGGCGATGACGGCGACACTCTAAACCTCTACTACGGGGCGGCCGACTCAAGCCTCTGTCTGGCCACCGCCAGCCTGAGCCAGATGATGGACTGGCTCAAGAGTTGCGGGCAGCCGGGGGGCAGGTTCAGCGACCTGTAACGGCGGCTTGGCTCAGGCGCCAAGCCGCGCCAGCGCTTCGCTCTGGCGGCTATCGGGCAGAAACTGGTGCAGTTCGATGCGATTGCCGTCCGGGTCGGTCAGCCACGCCTGCCAGCTTCCGTCTTTGCCAAGCTTCTTGCCCGTAACCTCG
Source organism: uncultured candidatus Brocadiaceae bacterium (assembly GCA_964421565.1). GTDB lineage: Bacteria > Planctomycetota > Brocadiia > SM23-32 > SM23-32 > CAYQXJ01. The sequence goes on along the minus strand of CAYQXJ010000001.1, from coordinate 183,644 downwards.
ATCCCTCGCGACGTCAACTCGCGTTCGACGGAGTCGATGTCCCCCACTTCCAGGCAGATATGTTTGTAGCTGCCATGGTCGGGCGGGGGCTGCGGCGAGCCCTGGAAGAGTTCGATGAACGTGCGGGCCCCGACGTGCAGGTAGACGCCGAATAGGCTGTCGTCCTCGTCTCGGAACTCGAAGGCGACCGGCAACCCCAGCCCGTCGCGATAGAACTGCAGGGACGCCTGCAGATCGCACACCACGAAACATGCATGCGAAAGACCTTTCATCATACCCGTACGTCCTTACTAAATAGTGCTTTACGTATCTCGGACCAGCTCACCTGTCCGCCAGTTCGATGGCGCCGGTCGGGCAGACTTCCAGGCACTTCGCGCAGGCGCGGCACATGCCCGCCGGCACCGGCGTGGGGGGCTCTGCGGGGTCTATCTGCTTCAGCGTTCCCGACGGACAGACGGCGCACGCCGGGCAGACGGCGTCCGGCGAGCACAGATTCGGCCTGCAGCGCTCGTAACGCACCAGCACGAACCTTTTGCTCATGTGACGTCTGGACGGCAAAGCCATGGTCACCACCTTGAAGCCGAGCTCAATCCATTATCGATTGCCCCGGCGTCAGTCTCCAATGACGAGCAAAGCGACTTGACCGCCGTTTGCGGATGCCCTACAGTCGGCGCTTCCATGCAGACAACCCACGGGAGGCATTACGATGGCCGTAGCGCACCTTGCTCTCAACTGCCGCGATCGCCTCGCACAGGAGCGCTTCTACACGGAGCATTTCGGCTTCCGCCGCTGTCGCGTATTCAACGCTGAGCGGGCGGACGAGTTCGTGATGCTCAGGCTCGGTGACATGCGCATGGAGCTGTTCGGTGCCGATGCACCGCCCGCGGCGAGCGGCGGAGAGCAGGCAGTGGGGTTCAAGCATCTGTGTTTCGAGGTCCCGGACATCGAGGCGAAGCGCGCGGCCCTGGCGGCGGCGAAGCTGGACGTAGGCCCGGTCATCGACTGCGGCGATACTGTGCCCGGGCTGAAGGTCTGCTTCTTCCGGGACCCGGAGGGCAATGTCGTCGAGCTGATGACGGGCTGGCAGGACGAGGAGGCCCCACCCCCGCCCGCGTGATGGGGCCGCGCCCCGGCCGGCCTACTCAGCGATGGTGACGCGCGCGACCTCTTCCAGAGTGGTCAGGCCGTCGTAGATGGCCAGCAAGCCGCTCTGTCGCAGCGAACGCGTGCCGATCTTACGAGCGGCCGCGCGCACCTCCTGCGTCGAGGCGCCGTGCATCATCATGTCACGCAATTCGTCATTGATAACCAGTATCTCAAACACGCCCATACGCCCCAGGTAGCCGATGTTGTTGCAGCGGTCACATCCCCGGCCGCGGTAGAACTTCTTGCCCTCAACATCCTCTGGCCGCAGCCCCAGGGCCATCAGCGCGTCGGCAGTGGGTTCGTACTCCTCCTTGCAGTTGGAGCAGATCTTGCGCACCAGGCGCTGAGCGACGATACCTTCGAGGGTCGCATTGATCAGGTAGGGTTCGAGGCCGAGGTCCACAAGGCGCGTAATGGCGGTCGCGGCGTCGTTGGTGTGAACGGTGCTGAACACGACGTGCCCGGTCAGGGACGCCTGGATTGCCATCTCACCGGTCTCCCTGTCGCGGATTTCGCCGACAAGGATGATGTCGGGGTCCTGCCTGAGGAAGTGGCGCATGGCGCCGGCGAATGTCACGCCGATCTTCTCGCGCACGGGCATCTGCATGATGCCTTCGATGTCATACTCCACCGGGTCCTCCACCGTCAGGATCTTGACCCCGATGTCGTTCAACTCACGCAGGGAGGCGTACAGCGTCGTGGTCTTGCCGCAGCCGGTGGGCCCCGTGCACAGTATGATGCCGTGCGGCCTGTGCATCAGGTTCATCAGCCTGTCCATATCGTCGCGGCGCAGCCCGATCTCGTTGATGTCCAACGCCACCATGCGTCGGTCCAGCACACGCAACACCACGCTCTCGCCGAACATCGTGGGCAGCGATGAGACGCGCAGGTCGACCGGGTTGTTGGCGATGTTCAACTCGATTCGCCCGTCCTGCGGCACCCGCCGCTCGGCGATGTCCATGGAGCCAGTCATGACCTTTATGCGGCTTGCCAGGGCTAGGTGCAGATGCTTCGGCGGCGGCACCATCTCGTAGAGCACCCCGTCAACGCGGTATCGGACCTTCAACTCGTCCTCAAAAGGCTCGAAGTGGATGTCGCTCGCGCGGTCCTGGATGGCGGTCAACAGGATCAGGTTCAGCAGTTTGCGCACCGGCGCGCTGCTGGCCATCTCTTCGATGCTGTCCAGGTCGATCGATTGACTCACGCTCTGTTCCGGCATCGCGGCAATGATGCGTTGGGCCTCGTCGCCCAGCTCGCCGAGAATGTCATCCATGCTCTCCTGCGTGCTGTAATACTTGGCTATGGCTCGGTCGACGGCGCCTGCGTTGGTAACGGCGCCACGGATTTCGCAATCGAGCAGGAAGCGCAGGTCGTCCAGCGTCTTCAGGTGGGCGGGGTCTGCCAGGGCTACCGTGAGCACACCGTTACGGTAGCGGACCGGCACCACGCGGTAGACTTGGGCGACGGCCGGTTCCACCATGTTGACGACTTCCTGTGGCACCTCGATGCCGTCCAGCTCCACGACCTCCATGCCCGCCTGTGTGGCGAGCGCCATGGTCAGGTCGTCGCGGTTGATATAGCCGCGCTCGAGCAGTATCTCGCCGATAGGGCCGCCCGAATCCTTCTGGATGGCGAGGGCTTCCTGCACCTGGCTTTCGGTCACCAGGCCCATGTCCTTCAGGATCCGGCCCAGCAGTTTCGTTCTTCTCTCAGTGTCCTGTGCCATCTGTCCTATCCCATCTCCTGTGTCAGTTTGCGGCCTCAGCTCGTCTCCATCGCCATCAGGCTCTTGGCTGCCTCCTCGGGGTAGCGGGCGCGGGTGAGCACCTCGGTCCGCTCGATCAGGCCCTCTTCGTACAGCCTCAGCAGGTGGTCGTCCAGCAGTTGCATGCCTCGATCGCGACCCGTCTGGATGGCGGAGTCGATACGGAACGTCTTGTTGTCGCGGATCAAGTGACGAACCGCGCTGGTTACCAGCAGTATCTCGAACGCTGCCACCAGCCCGCCGTCGGTGCGGGGTATCAGCGTCTGCGCGAGCACGGCCAGCAGGCTGTTGGCGAGCTGGATGCGTATTTGCGCTTGCTGATTGGGTGGAAACTCGTCGACGATACGCTCCACAGTGCTCTGGGCGCTCTGTGTATGGACGGTGGAGAGCACCAGGTGTCCGGTCTCGGCGGCGCTGATCGCCAACCGTGTGCTCTCCAGGTCGCGCATCTCGCCCACCAGGATCACGTCCGGCGACTCGCGCAATGCCCGCCGAAGCGCTACGGCGAATGAGGGCACGTCGATGCCCACTTCACGCTGGCTGACGATACACTTCTTATGTTGATGCCTGTACTCAATTGGGTCCTCGATCGTCAGTATATGCGCCTTGCGGGTGCGGTTGACGTGGTCGACCATCGTCGCCAGGCTCGTCGTCTTGCCGCTGCCGGTCGGTCCGGTGACGAGGATCAGCCCACGCGGGCGGAACAGCAACTCCTGGACGCCGGCACCGAGGCCGAGCTCCTCGAAGGTGTGCAGTCTGGAGGGGATAAGCCGCAGCACGATGCAGATCTCGCCTTGCTGGCGGAACACACCGACACGGAAACTGGCCTTGCCCTGGAACTGGAATCCGAAGTCCGCCGAGCCCTCTTCCTGCAGCTCCTGCTGGTAGCGCTCGGGGGTGATGCTCTTCATGAGCGCCACCGTGTCTTCGGACTGCAGTGTGTCGGTAGGCAGGGGCTCGATCGCACCGTAGAGACGCAGCATGGGCGGGCGACCGACGGTGAATATGATGTCCTCGGCCTGTTGCCGCACTGCCGCGCTGAGCACCTTGTCGATTTGGATCATGGGCGGTCCGTTTCCTTCGCGTCGCGAGGGTTCGGCACCGGCGCTAATGCCGTCGCGGATCCCGCGGAGCGGCCTTGCTTCCGGCCGTCACTCGGCGCCTTGCACGGCGCCGGCCACCCGCAGTACTTCGTCGATCGTCGTCTGGCCCTGGATTGCCTTGCGCAGCCCGTCCTCCAGCAGGGTGAGCATGCCGTACGAACGCGCCTTCTCGCGTATCTCGCCCGTCGGCGCCTTCGCAAAGGCGAGGTTGCGCAGATCGGGGTTCATCTCCATCAGCTCGAATATACCCACTCGGCCCCGGTAGCCCGTGCCGGCGCATCGGTTGCACCCGACGCCGTGGTAGAAGGTGATGCCCTCCACCTCGGTCGGTTCCAGCCCTACCGCCTGCAGCGTCCGCGCGGGCACGTCGTAGGCCTCTTTGCAGTTGCTGCAGATGGTGCGCACCAGGCGCTGTGCCATGACGGCCTGCACGGAGGAGGCCACCATGTAAGGTTTGATATTCATATCGATCAGTCGCGGAATAGCGCTCGGGGCGTCGTTCGTGTGCAGGGTGCTGAAGACCAGGTGCCCGGTGAGCGCGGCGCGGATGGCGATCTCGGCGGTCTCCTCGTCGCGGATCTCGCCGACCAGAATGATCTCGGGAGACTGACGCAGCATCGCGCGCAGAATCACGGGGAAGGTGCGGTTGATCTCCGTTTGCACCTGCGACTGGTTGATGCCGGCGAAGGTGTATTCGATGGGGTCCTCGGCCGTGATGATCTTCGTGTCCGGCCGGTTCAGGGCGTTCAGGGCGGAGTAGAGCGTGGTGGTCTTACCGCTACCGGTAGGCCCTGTCACCAGGAAGATGCCGTTGGGCCGACGAATGATGCGTTCGAAGTGCTCCAGGTCGGACGGGTGGAAGCCGAGCTCGGTCAGGCTCACCTTCGCCGACTCCTTATCCAGGATACGCATCACGATACTTTCGCCATCCGTGGTGGGGATGTCGCTGACGCGCAGGTCGAGCAGCCGGCCGTTCACCTTCATCGGTATACGGCCGTCCTGCGGCTTCCGCTTCTCGGCCAGGTCCATGCCGGCCATCAGCTTCAAGCGCGCGACGATGGAGTTCTGAAGCCGTTTGGGCGGTGACTCCATCTCCTGGCACACGCCGTCGATACGGTAGCGTATGCGCAGGCGGTTGCTGAGCGGTTCTACGTGAATGTCACTGGCCCGCGCCTCCACGGCGTCGCTCACGATCAGGCTCACCAGGCGCACCAGCGGGGCATCGGAGTCGATGTCTGCGCTGGCCTCTTCCTCATCGGTCGGCATCGCCTCCGCGAACGTGCTCTCCGTGAACTCCCGAAGCATATTGTCCACGGTGGACTCCTCGCCCCCGTAGTAGCGGTCGATGGCGTCCTCGATGGCCTGGGCGGGGGCCAGCACGGGCTTGACCTCCATGCCGAGTATGAACTTCAAGTTATCGATAGCGCACAGGTCCAGTTCGTTGATGGCAACTACGATCGAGGAGCCCTGCTTTTTCAGGGGCAGGATGTTGTTCATCTTCGCCGTGCTGCGGGGCACCGCGTCGACGGCCTCCACCTCCGGGCGGATCTCATCCAGGTCCACCACGGGCACGTCGAACTGCTCCCCCAGACACTCCAGCACGTCATCCTCAGTCACGTAGCCGAACTTCACCAGGATCTCGCCCAGCCTCAGGTTTTCACCCGATCTCTGCTGGTACTCCAGGGCCCTCTGTATCTGCTCCTTCTCCACCAGCCCCTTGTCCAGCAGTAGCTGTCCGATCGGTTTCCTCGTTGCCATTCGCGGTATCTCCAAGGTCCCAGGATTTACCCATCGTCATTATAGTCGTGAACAGGCGCAGATGCAAGAAACGCAAGCCTTTCCCGGCGCCCGCTCCGCCCGCCACAGTCGGCTGCCGCCGGCCTTGCAGCCCGGCCGAATGCTACAGTAGAATATATCATGCTGCCGACATCGGCCACTGGAGAACGGCGATCCCCATGAGCAAACTCTTCGAGGCACGCGGACTGGTCAAATACTACAGCCGCAGGGCCGTAGTCAACCATGTCAGTTTCGACGTCGAACAGGGCGAAGCTGTCGGCATGCTGGGCCCGAACGGTGCCGGCAAAACCACCGCCTTCCGCATGTGCATTGGACTGATACGCCCCGCCGACGGCGCCGTCTTCTTCCAGGGCCAGGACATCACCCACATGCCCATGCACCGGCGAGCCCGCCTTGGCATGAGCTACCTGGCCCAGGAGCCGAGCCTGTTCAAGAACATGTCCGTCGAGGATAACCTGCTCGCCGTCATGGAGATGCAGGGGGTGTCGAAGAAAGAACGCATCCAGCGCGCCGACCGCGTGCTCGACGAGTTCGGCCTCACCGACCTGCGCGAGCACGGCGCCTACAGCCTCAGCGGCGGAGAGCGCCGCCGGCTCGAAATCGCCCGGGCCCTCTGCTCCGACCCCAAGATCGTCCTGCTTGACGAGCCATTCACCGGCATCGACCCCATCGCCGTCGGCGAAGTGCAGGACCTCGTCATCGGGCTCAAGTACCGAGGCATCGGCGTTCTGGTCACCGACCACAACGTCCTGGAGGCGCTCCGCATCACCGACCGCGCCTACATCCTCAGCGAGGGCGAGGTCGTCACGCACGGAACGGCAGCGGAAATCCTGGAAGACCCCATCGCTCGCGAGAGCTACCTGGGCGACCGCATCCAGGCGACCCATATCGGCTTAGACGAACCCCGCCGGCACACTCCCGAGACCGTCCGCCGCGAGGCCGACTGATCCCGCCCTATCCCTGTCTCCCGATACATGCTAAACTGGGAATATAATACCCCTTTTCCCCACTCCGGCAACCGATGACTCAGCGCAGTTCATCCCTCAGCGCCTACCTGTTCCGTGCCGTCGGCATCCTGTCGCTCGGCGGGCTCGCATTCATCCTCGCCGCCGCGCTCCTGACGGCCAGCAAAAGCCGCACCCACGCATTCCTCCTCCGCCTGCAACCGGGCGCAGAACCCATCCCCCCCGCCGCGCTCGAGCACACCGCCGACGTGCTCTCCCGCCGCCTCGCCGCCCTCGGCGGCCGCCTCGACCTCATCGCCCCCCGCGCCGAAGCCCGGCCGCCCGACACCGTCAGCATCCGCTTCACCCAACGCTGGACCCCCGACACCCAACAGGCCGAACGCGCCCTCGCCTCCGCCCTGGCCTGGCTCACCATGCCCGCCCGCATCGAGTTCCGCCTCGTCCATCCCGACCAGGGCCTCGCCAGCGACGACGGCGATCAGAAACCGCCTGACGGCTACGAACGAAAGGTCTACCGCGCCCGCCAGTACATGCTCCACCGCCCCGGCGACGTCAAAACCGTGGAACAGCCCTGCCTGCTGCGCACCGAACCGTTGCTCGCCCTCGACGGCTTCCGCAAGGTCAGCATCGAAACCACAGGCCTGAAGAAGATGGCCGCCCTCACCTTCGAACTCCACCAGCAGGATGCCCAGGCCTTCGCCGCAGCCACAGCCCTACACGTCGGGCGCCAGATGGCCATGCTCATCGACGGGGAGATGTTCCTGCCGCCGCGCGAGATCGAATCCGCCATCACCGGGGGAAGCGTTCAGGTCCAGGGCTACTTCTTCCTGCCGCCCCTGCGCAACCTCGTCGCCGTCCTCAACACCGGCCCGCTGCCCTGCCCCCTGCAACAGGTCCGTCACACCGTAGAGTAGCCTTCCCACCGCCACAGCACCGCTACGCCCCTGCGTTGCGATTGTGATTCGTTCTCCCTGCAGGCAGCGCACACGCCGTTTATGACGAAATGGGTTCGTTTCGCATTCGGGGCCGGTTGTCAAACTCCATGGCAGGCCGACCTGGAGTCCTAACATCAGTTTCGCGGTAGAGCACGCGCTTTCGTCCCGGTTGTGAGGGACGGCTGCCCGCGGTGCGGACGGGGCGGCGGACATGGCCGGACGGTGGCCGGGATTCTCGGGGTGCGGCGTCCGGCGCCGCCCCCCGCCGGCAATCGCCCCGCCATGTACCGGTCGCGGGGCGGCCCCGCCCCGGCCGGCGGCGGCGCCGCGTCCGGATGGTTTCCGGGATTTCGGGGGTAGTGGGTCCGGTTGGTCATAGCGGGGGCCATCCTACCCGTTACCTTTCGGCGCGCCGTCCGATATGTCCCCATTTGGGCGTCGGTTCCGAGCCGCGCGGCGCTATAGTGGCATGCCCATCCTGCGCATGGCAGGCGCCCCGCCGCACGGGCAAGGTGCAAGCCAGCGCCGACCTGTCGGGCACGCTCGGACCCGCCCCCGTGCACGGGAAAGATGCCCGTGCTACGCACTGCACATCGCAGCAGCCCCCGCGCACGGGCAGGATGACGGCCCTGTCGGGCCGGCGGGGCGGGCCCTCAGGCATCGAGGACCTGGCGCACCTTGGCGCCGAGCTCCTCCTTGCCGAACGGTTTCTGGATGAACGCGGCGTGAGGGTCGTCCTCAGTGCTGAGGACGGCGCTGTCGGTGTAGCCGGACATGTAGAGGACGCGCAGTCCAGGCTGGCGCTCGCGCAGCTCTTCGCAGAGGCTAAAGCCGTTCGCGTCGGGCAGCACCACGTCGCTGATCAGCAGCGCCACTTCCGTGCCGTGCTCCCTCAGCAGGGCTCGCGTGCGTTCGGCGTTCTCGGCGCAGATCACGCGGTAGCCCATCTCCTCCAGCAGTCGCGCGGCGACGGCACGCACGCTGTCTTCGTCCTCCACCAGCAGGATGGATTCGGTGCCGGTGGTGACGGTCGGCTCGGTGTGGCGCTGGGCGGCGGGGATTGGCCCTTCCGTTGAGCGTGGCAGGTAGATGCGGAAGGTGCTGCCTTCGCCCGGTTCGCTGTAGAGCCCGATGCTGCCGCCGTGCTGCTTGATGATGCCGTAGACGGTGGCGAGGCCGAGCCCGGTGCCCTTCTCGCCTTCCTTAGTGGTGAAGAAGGGCTCGAAGACGCGCTCGCGCGTGTGCCGGTCCATGCCGACGCCGGTATCGGAGACTGAGAGCAGGACGTAGTCGCCGGGCTCGATGTCATAGTGCAGTTCGAGATATGTTTCATCGGGGGAAACGTTGGCGCTCTCGACGACGAGCCGGCCGCCCTCGGGCATGGCGTCGCGGGCGTTTACGGCGAGGTTCATCAGCACCTGCTGCATCTGGCCGCGGTCGGCCTGGACCGTCCAGAGGTCCTCGGCGAGGCAGAGTTCCAGCTCGATGTGCTCTTCCAGCAGTCGTTCGAGGATTCTGGCGGTATCGTTGATGACGTCGTTCAGGCTAAGGTGCTCTTTCACGAGGGTCTGGCGTCGGCTGAAGGCAAGCAGTTGGTGTGTCAGGTCGGCGGCGCGGTGGGCGAGGTCCTGCACCTGTTGCAGGTCTTCTCGGGCGGGGCTATCCTCGGGCAGACCATCGAAGACGAACTCCGCGTAGCCCTGTATGCCGGTGATGATGTTGTTGAAGTCGTGGGCGATGCCGCCGGCGAGCTGTCCGACGGCTTCCATCTTCTGCGCCTGGCGCAGTTGCTCCTCCACGCGACGGCGTTCACTGATGTCACGTGTCACGCCTTGCAGGGAGAGGGGCTCACCGTGTTCGTCGCGCACGACACGGCCTTTCACCTCGACCAGAACATCTTCGCCCTCTTTGTTGTGCAGTCGGGTCTCGAACGTAACCCCCGTTCCGTCGGTTGAGCCCTCCATCTCGCGTTCGATGACCTCGACCATCTCGGCGAAGACCTCGGGGTCGCAGTGCTCGGAGAGGTGGGTACCGATGAACTCGCGCTGGGAGTAGCCGAAGACCATCTCGACGGCGCGGTTGACGTAGGTGAAGTGGAGTTCGAGGTCCATGGCCCAGATGCAGTCGAGCGTGTTCTCCGCGAGCATTCGGTACTGCTCTTCGCTACGGCGCAGGGCCTGTTCGGCCCGGAGGTTCCGCTCCTCGATCTCGATGCTGTGAAGGGCAAAGGCGAGGTCGCCGGCGACCTCGCAGAGCAGCCCTTTCTCGCCTTCGGCAATGGGCAGGTCAGCCGGCCGGCACACGCACAGCGCGCCCCAGTCCCGCTCGCCGTAGCTGAGGCGCACGGCCACCACGTCGCCTTCGGGCTCCACTTCGCGCAGAACGCAGCCCTCGCACCCTTGCCAGGGCTTTCTGATGGCGGCCGCACCCGCGCTGTCGGCCGCCCGCCGGGCGCACGCGGGGCAGCCTTCGTCTCTGAGTTGCCGTTGGAAGGCGGCCATACGCTCAGCCAGGGCGGAGTGGGCGACGGCGAGCACGTCGCCGTCAGGGCCGGTCCGCGCGATCCAGGCTGCCGTGTAGCCTCGCGCATCGGTGATGTACTCGCAGGCCTGCCGACAGAGCTCGTCGGGGTCACGCTCGCGCGTGATGAGCTGGTTGACGTTGCGGATGGCGCGCAGCACGCGGTTCAAGTGCTCTATTTCGCGCCTCGCCTGAATGCGTTCGCTGACATCACGGGCCACGGAGACGACGGTCGGGGTGCCTTGCAGGTCGAACAGGGCGGAGGATACCTCCACAGGTATGGCGTGCCCGTCAGCGGCCTGATGCGCACCCTCGAAGGAGATGGCGCCAGATCGTCGCAAACGCTCCATGATGCGGGGGACTCGGGCGGCGTCCGCTGTTGCGTCGATGTCGCGGGGTGACATCGTCAGCAGTTCCTCGCGCGAGTAGCCGAGGCGTTGGCAGGCGAGGCGGTTGACCTCGAGGAACCGCCCGGGCATGCCGTGCTCGTCGAGGCCGTGCAGGAAGATGGCGTCGTTGGCGTGGTGGAAGATCGCGCTGAGCACCGATTCGCTGCGGCGCAGCGCTGCCTCGGCACGGCGGCGCGAAGCCATCGCCAGGGCGACCCCCACGCCGGACACAAGGAACGCCACAAGCACGAGCGCGCGCAAGAACAGGTGTTGCGGAGACAGATCGGTGATCAAATGCCCCAGCCATTCACCGCCGGACAGGTAGTACTCAAACGCTGCGTCGGCGATCCAGAGCACGACGCCGAGCAGGAAAGCGATGGCGATGATGCGGTATTCTCTGGCCGTCAGTGCCATGGGCGCTCGGGCGGGGCTGTCGCTGCCCCGCCCGAATCCTTTCTGAGCGCACGAGGAAGCCGCTGACCCCGGAGCGGGCTGCCCTCCTTCGCCCTCGCCGACTCCGGGCGCAATTCGGCACGACGTTGTTCCTTTCGACCGGCGCCGTCATGGTAGCGCGGTCGCGCAGCGGAAAGCAAGGGGGCCGGCGTTTGCCCGCCGGGCCGCAGGCCGGGGAAGTCGCTGGCATACGCCGGTCCGCTGAACTATGGTGCCCACATAGACGCGGCAACCACGAACGCGACAAGCGAAGGGAGCATGCAGATGGCATTGCCGTCGAACGACGAGATGTGGAGGAATGACATGTCCATCGAGCCGGGCACGGACCGGCACCTGGATCGCAAGATCGACGTCGAAGCAAAGCTGCGCGAGCAGGGCCGTCTGCCCGCGGCGGAACGCACCGAGCCTGCGAAGCCGCCGGCGCGGCGCACACCGCCGCAGCCGCGCACCGACGGGCTGAACGTGCTGTGGATCATGTGCGATCAACTGCGGGCGGACGTGTTCGGATTCGCCGCACACCCGAGCATCAAGACGCCGAACCTCGATCGCCTGGCCAGCCGGGGCGCAGTCTTCGAGCGCAGCTACTGCACCTCGCCGCTCTGCTGTCCAAGCCGGGCCAGCATGCTGACCAGCCAGTACCTGCCGCAGCACGGCGTGACGGCGAACGGGCGCCGCATGGCCGACGCCAGCCGGGAACTGCTGTTTCCCCCCATGTTGAGCGCGGCCGGCTACCGCACGGTCAACATCGGCAAGCACCACGCGGGCATCGCCAGCGGCGAGGTGTGGGGATCCCAGCAGCACGTGCAAGACGCCTTCGGCGCGACGAAGCCGAGCAAGGTGCCGTTTGAACCGGGCTACTGGCCCGACGACCTGACCTTCATCAACGAGCCCTGCGACAACGCCGACCGGGTGCTCTACGGCACCTATCCCGGCCCCTACCAGGTCTCCAAATCGCACGTGCTCACCACGCAGGCCATGCGCTTTCTGTACTGGCACCGCGAGGAGCGCCCCTTCCTGCTGCGCGTCTCCTACGACGATCCCCACTCGCCGATCGTGCCGCCGGAGCCCTTTGCCTCCATGTATGGCCCGCAGGACGTGCCCGACGCGCTGTTCGAGGGCGGCATGGACAGCATAGGCAGCAAGCCCCCGACGGTGCAGGACAACTGGCGCTGGAAGGGCTGGGACGGCATATCCATGGAAGATCACCGCATCCACGCCGCCCGCTACATGGGCATGGTTAGCCACGTCGACTTTCAGGTCGGCCGGCTGCTGGAGTACCTGGAGGCGAGCGGCTGGGCGGAGAATACGCTGATCGTGTTCAACTCCGACCACGGGCACATGATCGGCGAGAACCGCCAGGTGGTGAAGGGCGGCATCTGCTATCAGGGGGTCTGCCGCATACCGACCGTGCTGGTGTGGCCGGGGCGCATACCGCAGGGGCGCCGCGTGCCGGGTGTGGTCGACGGCACCGACCTGGCCCCCACGTTGCTGGAGGCATGCGGCCTGCCGGTGCCCGAGGGCATGGAGGGCCGCAGTCTGCTGCCGGCCGCCGCGGGCGAGACGGACGGGGTGCGGCAGTTCACGGTGAGTCAGTGGTCCACCTACGTCTACAGCGTGATCGGCGAGCGCTGGAAGCTGACGTGGTTCGACTCCGACGAGGAGGGCGAGCTGTACGACCTGGAGGCCGACCCGTACGAGATCCACAACCTGTGGAGCGACGCGTCGGTGAGGGAAGTGCGCGAGGATTTGCTGGGCAAACTGCGGGCATGGCGCCAGCGCCATGGGTGCCCCTATGTGCCCGGCCCGGCATTGCGAAATGCTTGAGGGGCGGCGGCTCGCGCCGCCCCCATACGGCATACGGCGAGGGCCGCACAGCAAGGCGTGGCAGACGCCGCCCGCCGGCTCGCGTGTAGGAAAAGGTGCGCGGGTACCGAACATTTTTTGGGTGGGAAGTCCGGCCCCGCGCTAGGGACAGGCAGCACCCGTATATTACCCCGCCCCGGGGGACGTGTCAATACAGAATCCGGTTTTTGCAAAAAAGCCGCGAGTTTCGCGTTCACAGTGCCCCCTCACCGTTCAGCGCGCTCGAAGGGTTGGCCGAGGCCGTTCTTGCGTTTCCACAGCTCGTCGGCCTCCATGCTGGTGATCAACCCGTAGCGGTGAGGGCGGCGGTAGGCGTTGCCCCAGAACGTCTTGGCGCGGTGTTCGCGCATCTTCTCCAGGTCGAATCCGGCCAGGAAGATGCCCTCCTGCTCGCCGGCCTCGACGATCAGTTCGCCGTGCGTGCCGTAGGCGACCGAGTGCCCGTTGCAGTAGGGATGGGGGCCGGCGAAGTTCGTCATGGCGACGGCGACTGAGTTCTCGAACGCGCGCGAGCGGAACTGGCCGAGACGCAGTTCGCGCAGCCCGCAGGCGTTGGGGGTCAGGATGATCTCTGCGCCCTTGAGCATGAGCACGCGGGCGCTCTCGGGGTGCTCGCGGTCGTAGCAGATCATAGCCCCGACCTGGAGCGGTCCCTGTGCCGTCTCGAGGGTTGCCACATAGAAGCCGTCGCCCGGCGTGCAGCAGGACTCCATCGGGAAGAAGTCGCACGTGTGCACCTTGGCGTAGGTGAGCACGATGCGACCGTGGCGATCGATGAGCGAGATGGTGTTGCGCGGCGGGCCGTCCCACTCCTCCAGATAGGTGAGCCCGATCGCCATGTCCAGCTCTCGCGCCAGCTCGCGGAAGTGGGTGACGTAGGGGCTGTCCGGCCCGACGGCCTGGGCTTCCCAAGCTTGCTGTCGGTCCTCGCGCTCCTGATCGAAGCCGCACGAGTAGCCTACGTTCCACATTTCGGGGAATAGGGCGATGTCCGCCTCCATGCCGGCGGCACGGCGACAGAACTCCTCGCCCTTCTGCAGGTTGGCGTCCTGGTCGTTGTCCTGAGCCGTCATCTGAAGCAGCGCTACATGCAGGGGTTTCATCTGCAATCCCTTTCGGCGAATGGTCTGGGTTGGGTCGAACGTTTCGGGCGGCGGGCCCTCGCCAGTCAGAAGGAAAGCCTGTACTGCTCGCCCGCGCGCGTGTTCAGCGTAGCGACCCGGTTGCCGTATCGCACGGTGCAGGGGCCTCCCTTGCGCGATGAGATGGCGGCGCTCTGGAGCTCTCCGTCCTGCCACTGCATGCTCACGCTGAAGGCGCCTTCCGCGCAGAAGCCGCTCAGGGCGCCCTTCGACCACTTCTCGGGGAGGGCGGGCAGCAGTTGGATCTCGCCGTCATGGCTCTGCACCAGCATCTCCGCCATTGCGGCGGGCACGCCCATCATGTCGCCGACCTGCACTTGCCCGTGGGCGTCGATGAAGAGGTTTGGGTAGAGCTTCGGGCAGTACATGTTCTCGATCAGCTCGAGGGCCTTCTGCCCATCGAGCAGGCGCACCAGAATGGACACCACCCAGCCGAGGCTCCAGCCCTGGGCATGGTAGCCGGCCTCCAGCCGCCCGTTGATGGACTGGCGGACGGCTTCGGCCAGCTCGGGCGTCTTGCGCACCGTGATCCGGTTGCCGGGCATGCCGCCGTAGAGGTGCGAGACGTGGCGGTGCCCCGGTTCGGCCTCCTGGAATTCCTGCCGCCATTCCATCAAGCGTCCGTCGGAACCGATGGCCGGCATTGCGAGCCTTTCGAGGGCGTCCTCTACCGCGCGGGTCAGTTCGTCCTCCAGCCCGAGCACTTCGGCGGCCTCCAGCAGGTTGGTGAACGTGTCCCAGATGACCTCTTGGTCGCACGAGCAGCCCATGCTCACCACGCAGCGGTTGCCGTCCTCGTCGAGGAACCTGTTCTCGGGCGAGGCGCTCGGTCCGGACACCAGTTCGCCCGTCTCGGGGTCTTCGACCAGCCAGTCCAAAAAGAAGGTCGCCTGTTCGGCGAGCAAGGGATAGGTGCGCTGCTGGAGGAACTGCCGATCGAGCGTGAAGCGGTAATGCTGCATGAAGTGCTGCAGGTTCCAGCCACCGCCCACCACCCACATGCCCCATGACGTCGCCCCCTGGCATGCCGTCACCAGCCAGGCGGTGGTGTACGCCCCGGCGGCGGTGAAACCCCGGCAGCCGAATGCCTCGGCCGCCCGCCGCCCCGACGGCAGCAGCGCCTCGGTCAGGTCGAAGAACGGCTCGTGACAGTCCGAGAGGGCGAGCGGCTCCGCGATCCAGTAGTTCTCCTGCGTGTTCACGTTGTACTGATAGTGGCAGTGCCACGGCGGGTTGAGCATGGGGTTCCACACGCCCAGCAGGTTCGACGGCATCGAGCCGGGGCGCGATGCGCAGATCAGCAGGTAGCGGCAGTAGTGGAAGTAGAACAGAAGGAGCTGTGGGTCCTCGCCACCCTCTTTGAGCGCGGCGACGCGCCGGTCCATGGGCAGGTGCGTCATGTCGGGGCATTCGATGTCCAGCGTAAGGCGGTCGAAGAACCGGCGGTGGTCGCGGACGTGTTCGCGTAGCAACTGCTCGAAGGGCCTCGCGGCAGCGGCGGCGAGCCGGGCCCGGCATTCGGCGCCGAGGTCCTTCGAGAGCGGGCTTGCCGGGTCGGCCAGGTTGTAGTCCGTCGCGGCGGCCACCAGGACGGTGACGGCGTCGGCGCCGCCGACTCGAACGCCTTCCCGTGTCGCCTCGCAACGGCCGCCGTCCGTCAGCACCCGGACCCACCCTTCGAAGCCCACGCCCGGCGGAGGGTTGCCGTCGCCGCTGCGGCCTTGCAGCACCAGCGTATCGTCACACACTGCCTCGCCGCGCAGCCCACACGGACGGTCGACGCTCAGCGTCAGGTCAATGCTGCCCGGCTCGCTCGCGCTCAGCCGAAGGACGATCACCTGATCCACCGCACTGGCGAAGAGCCGGCGCCGGTATTGGACGCCGTTCTGCCGGAACGTCACCGTCCCCACGGCGTCGGCGATGTCCAGCTCCCGTCGATAGTCGGTCGCCTCCGCGCCGAGATCGAACTCCATGTGCAGGGCGCCCAGGGGCTGATAGCGACCGTGCACGGTGTCCTCCACCATGAACTGCTCGCGGCAGTACTGCTCCGCCTCGGCGTATTTGCGCTCGAAGAGGAGTTCGCGCATCTTTCGGATCCGCCCGGCGGAGTCGGGGCGGTGCATCTCGCGCACCCCGCCGGCCCATATCGTGTCCTCGTTCAGCAACACACGCTCCCGCTGCACCCCGCCGAAGAGCATCGCGCCGAGTTTGCCGTTGCCCACCGGCAGGGCGCAGGTCCACTCCTGCGCGGGGGCGTCGTACCAGAGGGACCGATACAGCTTCGTCTGCAATTGGCTGCTGCTCACGTTCTGTTCCTTCCAGCAGGCGCTGCGGCGCGGTATTGCGGCGTCAGCCGCCGAGCTCGAGGTCGGGATTGCCGGGGCCGAAATGCTTCAGCATGACCAGCGGGTCGGTGTGGGACGGGTTGACGATGGTCACGCCATCTCGGGCGGCCTCCTCGCTGACGAAGAACTCATCGTGGGTGAGCTGGCCGTAGCGGATGAGGGCCGGCGACTCGACGTCCCAGACGCCCATACGCCCGTGGCCCTGCATCATGATCAGGCCGTAGGCGGCGGCATCGCGTATGGTGACCGTGCTGGCAGGCAGCACTGTCAGTTCCTTGGCGCTGAAGGCATCGGAGCGATAGCAGACCCAGTTCTCGCGGTAGCCCTCGGCCTCTATCTCCTCGACGGGGCGCACGGGTCTGGGCCGCATGAAGTGGTGCTCGGCGAACCGCTCGTCGATGTTCGCCTCCCAGTCCATGATCTCCATCAGGTAGTCGACGTCACCCACCTTCCCGTCGGGGGTATCCTTCCAGAGCAGTTCTTCGTCGACGACCTGGCGGTTGTGAATGACGGACTGGAACATGGCGAACACGTCGGATGCGCGCTGCGGCTCATAGGTGCACAGGCTGCCCGGCGCGTGGAGCACGCCGGGGGGCACGTTCCAGCCGGTGCCGGGCTCGAGCTGATAGGCGCGCGAGAGGGCCGTGATGCGATTGTCGCCCTCGCCGAAGCGCTCCAGGCAAGCGCGCACTTCGCCCTTCGTGGTGCCCGGACGGAACCCGAAGAAGGTGAAGGGGAAGTCGCCGCCGTGGTTGTTTAGCTGCGTGGGGAAGTAGTATGCCTCGGGCTTTCCGAGCTGGCCGACGTTTGCCGCGTGCTCGTCGCGGTGGTGTATGTGGTGCGGCAGCGGCCCCTGGTTGTCGAAGAACTTGGAGTACATCGGCCACTTGCCGTACTGCTGCCACAGACGCTCGCCGATGAGCCGACCCTTGAGCTTCTGCACCGCCTCGGCCAGCAGCGCCTTCTCCACGCGGCCGTTATCCTCGAAAACGACGAGGCTCAGGCCCTCGTTCTCAGAAGTCCGGGGCCCGTTGTCGGCCGGGGTGGTGGACGAGAACCAGCGCTCGTCAATGCCGCCCCTCTCGGCGCCCATCGCGTAGTAATCGTCCGGGTGCAGCTTGATGCGTCGCCCCGGCACGCAGAAGACACGCGGCACCCAGTTCGGCGCAAGCCGCAGGATGCCCTCTCCCTGCTCCATCGCTCGTTCACAGACAGCGTCGGAACTCATCACTCCCCTCCTGAGCGGCCGCCGCCGGCGCTGAAGTAGCCGGGCAGCAGCAGGCTCTCCATGATATGCAGTCGCGGCACGACAAGCTGCAGGTAGCCGTCCGATTCCCGATAGGCCAACTCGCGCTCGTCCGGCACGCTGAGCACACGGTGCGCGCCCGGCGCCGAGCGGATGTCAAACCGCAAGTCGCGCAGCTCCGGCATGTGGTGCACGACGGAGACGTAGCCGGCCGACTTGCGCTCCCGGGCGTTGTGGTTGACCAGGTGCACCAGCAGATCGTCTTCCTTGCGCGTCACTGATGTTTCGACATTCGCTGGTGCGTGCGAACGCACGAGGGGGTCGGGCAGCAGGCGGTCGATCACGTCGAGCACGACACGCGCCGTGTGATGGTCGTAGTAGCGGTGATAGCCGGCGAAGACGGGCGCGCCGATGTAGCCGACCAGTCCGCGCCCGAAACGGTTGAGCGTTATCGCCGGGAACTGCCCCTGCTGGGCCCCGGGCGCGAACCCGTGGCCGAATCGCGCCCCGCCGCCGACCGGCGGCCGGTAGCCGCGCGCCGGTTCGGCGCCGTCCGGCACGATGCGCGCAAACGGGCTGCGCTGAAGGACATCGGGCTCACCGTCGAAGTACCCGTGATCGGCCTCGGTGAACCCGTCCACGCGGATGCCGGCCAGTTCGAGCAGTTCGGCAATGGGCTCCGCGCCCGCCGACTGCGTGACCAGCAGATATGTGCCGTCCTCGACGTAGTCCCGCAGGGCAGCCGCCACGTCGTCGCGCAAGAACTCGTGCTCCGGCACGATGATAAGCCGGTAATCGCTGCCGCGCTGCACGAGCGCCTGTTCGCTCAGACCGGTGAAATGCCGGCCCCAGGTCGTCAGCAGCTCCGATGCGCCCCTGTAGGCAGAGCCGCGCCGCCGGCGCTCTTCGGCGTTGGGGAAGAAGCGCAGGTCCGGTCCGACCAGGTGAGTCCAGCCGTTCAGCACGCCTACCTCCGGCAGATGCCGCGCGCCGCGCACGTAGTCAAGTCGTCTGCGGATGAAATGGAACGGGGCGGATATCAGCCTGTAGGCTTCCTCGGGCAAGGAGCCGTCCGGCAGCATGCGGTCGATGAGCCAGAAGCCGCCGCCATTGGCGATGCTGGCGGCCGCCGCGTAGCGGTACATGGTCGGCGTGCCGCTGTTCCAGTCGCCGAGGCCGGCCACGAAACGCCCGGTCATGTATTCAAAGGGCAGGCCGCAGCCGGCCCAGTAGCGGCAGTTGTAGGTGGCCGACTCTCCGCCGTACTGGTCGTCTCCCAGCAGGCCGTCGATGCCCTCCGGCGGCGGCGTTGGGTCGCGCGCCCCCCACATCCAGTTGAAGATGCAGGGGATGTCGCGCACCGCGTGCATCGCCTGCGCGACGCGCGGGAAGAATGCCGTGAACTGCGCGTAGTACCATTGCACGTAGGCCAGCCAGTCTTCATCCTGCGGCCCGTCGGGAATCGGCCGGCCGAACTCGCGCCGGCAGTTCTCGCAGTAGCACGGATTGAAGGTAGTCATGGTGTCAAAGAACACCTCGTCGACATCGTATTCCTCCAGCAGCTCCCTGCCCTGGGGGATCAGCAACTCGCGGGCGTACGGGCCGTTGAGGCAGACGCGCCCGTAATGGCCGCCCTCGAGCTGCCCTTCACGGTTGCGCGAAGCCCAGTCGGGATGCTGCTCGACGGCGGCCCGGTCCAGGAAGGTGCTGAAGTAGGCGACCACGGCGATGCCGTGAGCATGGCAGCCCTCGACGATCCGGCCGACCATGTCCGTCTGAAGCTGGGGATGCGGTGTGCCGACCCTGGTCGGATAGTAGGAGAATCCGTAGTGACACTTGGCGAAGGCGACCACGGTGTCGGCCCCGCTCTGCCGCAGCCGACGGCCGTATTCGCGTCCGTCGAGTGCCCCGCCCACGGCGACGTGCGCGGGCACGTGGAAGTCGGGATGGCTCTTGCAGAAACGACCCATGTGCCCCATGAGATCGGACTCCGCTGGTGCTCGCTGTTGAAGGCACTGCCGCGAAGCGGTCGCGCTGGCGGCACTGTTCGGCGTCCCGGGCCGGCTCAGTCCTGCCGAGCGGGTTGCCGTCTTCGCTCGTCGGGCGGTTCGGCACCGGGCCGTTGCGGCGGCCCCGCCAGCCCGTCACCCGTTGTCTGCGGCGCGCTCAGGCCAACCGTGCAGCCTGACCAGGGCGAGCCGGAGTGCGTCTTGAACATCCACGCGCCGCCCGGCACATCGTCCGTGCGACGTGCGGCCACGTACAAGAGGAGGAGCAGCACTACCAACGCCACACAGACTCCGACAGCAGACCTCGCCATCTCTCTACCTGACCGAAGAAAACGCACAGAACTCTTCTGACGCTGCTCGCTCTGCGGCCAGGGTCGATCGATGACGGGCACCGACCAAACGATGCTTCGTCAGGCTGAATCTACTGGCGCACGGCAACGCACTGACGCCTATAATGACCATAACACCGCCGGCGCGCGCTTCAAGGCGAACGTCTTGCGTTTATCAGCACTTTTTTGCGATCCGTCCTTTCGTTGGTGAGCATCCCCATGTTCGAACCGTTCACTCCTCACTTCCGCCTGCTGTGGGAGGGCCACACGGGCGACACCTGGCACGAGACGCCCCGCGTGATCTTTGACACGGAACTGATCTACACCTCGGAGGGCCGCCATCGGCTTTCCATCGCCGGCGACGTGCATGAGATGAGCGCCGGGGGGGCGTGCCTCATCCCGCCCGGAGTGCCCCACGAGACGTGGGTGGAGGGCGGAGATAAAACCGTCCGCCATTGCGTTCACTTCGGCTGGCAGCCGTATACGCAGCCGGACGAGCTGCCGATCATGAGCCTGGAGGGGGAGCCGTTCGACGAGACGCTTCTGCAACCGGTCCCGCCGGACGTCGCTCCGCTGCTCCCGCTGGTGGTCCATTGCCCGCCGGGTGAACCGCTCAGAAGGCTCGCGGCCGCCCTGCTGCAGGCCCTGCGCCGCCAGCGCGAGGAGGGGCCGCTGCTGCTCTGGCCGGTGCTTCAGCGGCTGCTGGCTCTCGGCGCGAGGAGCGGCCGTCCCCGCGCGCAGGGCAAGAACAAGGTCGCCATGTATGCCTTGAAACACCTGCTCGACACGCGCTACGCGGACAGCCTGTCCTACCAGGACTTCCGCCGGGTGACCGGGCTCTCCGACGGCCACCTGTGCACCTCTTTCCGCCGCCTCTTCGGCCTGCCACCCACCGCCTACCTGATCCGCGTGCGACTGGACCACGCCCGCCGACTGCTGCGCAAGGCGTCTCTGAACGTCTCGCAGGTGGCCCGGCGAGTCGGCATCCGCGACCCGAGTTACTTCGCGCGCCTGTTCCGCAAACACGTGGGCCGGCCCCCGAGCGAGTTCGCCTGAAGCCCGCCTTGCCCGCGCCGCCCGGGCCGACGGCGCTTGCGGGCCACCGCGGCCCCGGATATCGTGGCCTGACATGCCTGCATCCACGCCACAACCCGCCGGCCACCATCCGGCCGGCCGCCTCGCCATCATGGCCGTAGTCGCCGTCTGCGGCTGGCTGGTCATGCAGACGGAGATCCTCGGCGCGCGCCTCCTCACCCCCTACTTCGGCAGTGCCATCTACGTCACCATGGGCAGCGTCATCGGCGTGTTCCTGCTCAGCCTCTCGGTCGGCTACATGCTCGGCGGCTGGCTCTCGGGCAAGCAGGCGAGCGGGCCGATCCTCGGCGTCGCCCTCCTCGCCGCCGGCGTCTGGCTCTGCGCCATGCCGCGTGCCGTCGAACCGCTCTGCGACCGGCTTCTGGACGCCGGGTTCAGCGACGAATGGGGCTCGCTGCTCGCGGCGCTCGCGCTGTTTGGAGCGCCGATGGCCATGCTCGGCATGGTCTCCCCCACCGCCGTGGGCTGGCTGACCACGCGCGCCGAACGCTCGGGGCTGAACGCCGGGCTCGTGCTTGCCGCCTCCACTGTCGCCAGCTTCGCCGGCACCATCGTGACGGCTTTCTACCTGCTGAGGCTCTCCGTGACGCGAATGCTTACCATCAGCGGAATCGTGCTCGCGGCAGTCGGGCTGGCTCTCTTGCTCTGCTCTGCGGTGCGAACACGCGGCAGGACTCCGCCGCGCGAGGGGGGCGAACCTTGAGCGGACGCCACCGCATGCGCCTGCTGGCGGCCCTGCTGCCCGCCGCGTTGCTCGCCGTCGGACTCGGCCTCCTGGTTCGCGCCGCCGGAGCCGAGAACGGCGAACTCGTCTTCCGCACAAACTCCCTTTATCACAGGATTTACGTCTACCGAAGCGGATCGGTGGTCCACCTGCGCTTCGGCCGACGCAGCGGTATCTACCAGAGCAGCGTCGACATGAGCAACCTGCACCGCCACGTGCACGAGTACACCCGGCTGGCCATGTGCGGCCTGCTCTACAATCCCGACCCCCGCCGCATACTGGTGCTCGGTCTCGGCGGCGGCGTCATCCCGCGAACACTGCGCCGCCACTATCCCGATGCCCTGATCGACGTCGCCGAGATCGACCCCGACGTACCCCCCGTCGCAAAGCGTTTCTTCGGTTTCCGCGAAGACGCCCGGCTCACCGTCCACATCAACGACGGACGCATGTTCATCAAGCGCCGGCTGCGCCGCGACGGGGCGCCGAAGTATGATCTGATCGTGCTCGACGCGTTCACCAGCGAATACATCCCCTTTCACCTGATGACCCGCGAGTTCCTGCAGGAGGTCCGGCGCGTGCTCGCCGACGACGGCGTGGTCGTGGCCAACATCTTCCACACGAACCGCCTCGCCGACGCCGAGCTGCGCACCTTCATCGACGTTTTCGGCCATTGCCAGGTCTACCCGGGGCGCCAGAGCACCAACGCCATGCTGGTCTCCACGGGCCCGCATGTCGAGCCCCTCGCCCCCCCCGGCGCCGCCCAGCGGGCGGAATACCTGATGGCCGACCACGAGTTCAGCTTCGACCTTCGGCAGGTCGCCCGCCAGCTACGCCCCGGCCTGCGGCCCCACCCCGACACGCCGGTCCTTACCGACGACCGCGCCCCCGTCAACCTGCTGCGCGAACTGCCTGCCCGCACCGACTGGTCGCAGGCCCGCGACGCGGTCGAACTGCGCGACGGCCGCCGCTTCACGGGCTGGATCATGCAGCTCACCGAACAGCAGGTGGTCTTCGAGACCAGGGCCGACGAGGGCAGCACCATCCACACGTGGCCGCTCAGCCAGGTCGCCGCCGTCACCGTCGACGGAGAGCGCCGCGAGATGTCGGCCCCGGCGCGCTGAGGGAGCCCCTGCCGAACGGCGCCCTGCCGCAGCCTACCGCGCCGCCCCGCGGATGACTTCCACGGCGCGCCCGACGTCCTCGACGCTGATGCCGATGTGGGTGACCGCGCGAAAGGTGCGCCCGCCCGTGTTGCCGATCAGCACGCCCCCGGCGCCCAACGCCTGCGCGAAGTGCCGCGGGTCGCGCTCGGGCGCCAGCTCAAAGTAGACCATGTTCGTTTCGGGCGGATCCCACTTCAGGCAGATCCATTCGCACGCACGCAGGCCGTCGGCCAGGCGCCGCGCGTTGGCGTGGTCTTGCTCGAGCCGGGCGACATGGTTGCGCAAGGCGTAGATGCCTGCCGCCGCCAGGTAGCCCGCCTGCCGCATGCCGCCCCCGAGCATCTTACGCACGCGATGGGCACGTTGGATGAACTGCTCATCACCCACGATTAGCGAGCCGACAGGGCATCCGAGGCCCTTCGAGAGGCATATGCTGAGCGAGTCGCACGCTCGGCCGTAATCCGCCGGCTGGGCCCCCCTTGCCACGCACGCGTTGAAGAGCCGGGCGCCATCCATGTGCAGCGCAAGGCCGAGTTCGCGGCAGGTCCGGCCGATTGCCTCGGCCGTCTGCACGGGGTAGACCGATCCCCCGCCGCGATTGTGCGTGTTCTCGATGACGACCAGGCGCGAGCAGGCGAAGTGCTCGTCCGTGGCACGCACGAGGGGTGCGATCTGCTCCGGAGCGACGATGCCCCGCTCGGCGCGCACGAAGCGCACGCTCACCCCCGCCACCGCCGCATAGCCGCCGCCTTCGTAGTGGTAAACGTGCGAGTTCTCGTCCAGTATCAGCTCGTCGCCGGGCTGCGTGTGTGTCTTAACGCTCACCAGGTTCGCCATTGTGCCGGACGGCACGAACAGCGCCGCCTGTTTGCCGAGCAACTGTGCCACCATGGCCTGAAGACGGTTGACGGACGGGTCCTCGCCGTAGACGTCGTCGCCGACTTCGGCGGCCGCCATTGCGTCCAGCATGCCCGCTGTCGGCACGGTCACGGTGTCGCTGCGCAGGTCAATGACACGCTCAGTCGCATCGTCCAGCATGATGTGTCTCGTGTTCGGTTTCGAGGACAGGGGCTCATTCGGTTAGATACCCGATGATCTGCCGGGGACTGCGCCCGGCGGGCGGCAGCCACATGTACTCGGCCGCGCTGCCCGGCAGCGGCAGCCAGCGCCGCCACGAGGCCGGTCTCACCGGGCATATCGCGGCTGCGGCATCGCCATCGGCCTCCTGCACGCGGACGGACGGCGGCGTTGCCGCGCCCCGGGCGCCCAGCCGCAGTTCGGTAGGTTCGCGGGTCAGTAACGGCTGCGCATCCACCCGGCCGTCCGCGAAGGCGTAAGGCAGCTCGGCTACCAGATGGAGCGGCGCCGAATCCCCGCCGGACCGCGCCCGCACGAGCAGACGGTCGGCGTAGCGGGTGCGCGTGCCGGCCAGGCCGTCTGCCGCACTAAAGATGGGTGCGTACCAGCTCGTGACCTCCGCGCCGAGGCCGAACACGCCCGGGTGTAACAGCACGTTCAGAGCGACGAGCACGACCGCAGCGGCCGCCACCACGTGCGCCGGCCGCCGGCGGGTGTCGCCGGCCCGCACGAGAGCCGAGAACCCGACGCCGCAGAATGGTGTCACCAGCGCGAACAGGGGCAGAGCCGTCCTGCTGGTGCCGGCGCCGACGACGGCGGGCAAGAGCCCCGCGGCGAACAGCGCACCGAAGAGAACCAATACGGCGCGCTCGCCACGGTATAGAACCACGCCAGCAGCCGCCGACCCGAGCAGAAGCAGCACGCCCGCCGTCATGAACATCCAGAGCAACGGCAGGCACGAACGCGGCAGCGGCGGGTAGGCGCCCTGGTGCACGTGCCGCAACACGAACTGGTCCGGCAGCCACAGGCGAACGAAACGGGAGGCGACGCGCGACGCGAACTGCCCCGGGTGGTGTGCGATATGGCGCATCGCGAGCGCCCGCGCAGCGGCCGTGCGGCTGACGGAGTGCCGGCCCGCGTAGTCGTCGATATCTCGCCGGAGCCTATCCTTCAGCTCTGCCCCATGCAGCCGGCCGAGCCAGGGGTTGTTCTGGTCGTAGATACTCCAGCCGGTCGCGCTGGTGGAACCGATTACGAAGCGACCCTCCTTCGCAATGAGCGCCGCCTGCCACGGCGCGAAGAGCAGCAGGCAGACGCCGAGCACGAGGGCCGCCCGCAGGAGCCCCCCCCGCCGGGGCCGCGACCGCCAGGCGATGAAGACAAGCACGGGAACCAGCGCCATGAAAGCCGCCACGCGGGTGAGCGCCGCCAGGCCAAAAGCCGCGCCGCACGCCACCGCATACACGCTCCCCCGCCTGCCGTCGCGCCAGACACTCAAACGCAGGGCGAGCAGCAGCCCCAGCAGCAAGAAGAACAGGTAAGTGGTTTCCGACCAGAGCAGGTGGCTGAAGGCGAGGAACCCGGGATAGGCAAGGTGCACAATGCCCGCGGCGAGACCGGCCCTCTCGCTCTGCACCTCGCGTCCGAGCAGGTAGACGAGCGGAGTGGTCATCGCACCGATCAGAGCGACGACGGCCCGTGCGGCACCCAGGCTGGCACCGAACAGGAGGAAGCTCGTCGCCATCAGCAGCGGGTGCAGCGGCGGCCACTCGCCCCCGCCGTACGCCCGATGCAGCGAATCGCGGAATGTGAGCTGCGATTCGACCGGCATGCGCAGCAGCCGCCTGGCGGCGACTTCCGCACCCCGGGCGCGCATCACGTATGCCCGTTCATCGTAGACCGGCGGCACATCGGAATATGCCACGCCGGCCCAGAGGACGCCACGCACCAGCAGCGAGACGGCGCACAGCAGGAGCGCAACACGGGCAGCGTTGCCGCCGCGTTCGGGCGCGCGAGCGGCTGTCTGCGCGTTGTCCATCGTCTGCTCTCCATTCTGCACACCAATACTCGTCAGGCCTGCGTCGGCAGGTCGCGTGCATGCGCCGCCCGGCTCAGTGTAACATGCGCGCGTGGAAAGCGCCGACGAAACATGCCGGACACTGAACGGGGCGGGCAGTCGACGCCGAACGGCGGCCGTGCTTGTTGCGCTCTGCGCCGCCTCGCTGGTGGCGCGCGCCGCCATCGTGCTGCGCACCGACATCCTGCCGGACGAGGCCATATACTGGTGGGCATCGGTGCGGCAGCTTGCCTTCTCACCCCATCCCCCGCTCGTTTCGCTCCTGATTCGCCTCGGCGAGTTGATCCTCGGCCACAGCGTGCCGGGCATGCGGCTGATGGCGCTGGTTCTGGGCACGGCGCTGATCGCGATGGCCTACGCGCTGGGGCGTGCCTTGTTTGGGCGGCGGGCCGGCCTGTGGGCGGCAGGGCTGACGGCGGCGACGCCGGTCGCGGTAGCCGCGGGTATACTGGCCACGCCGGACGCGCCGCTGCTCTGCCTGTGGCTCGGCTTCATCTACTGCGCGTGGCGGGGCACGCGAGGCGGCGGCTGGTGGTGGGTTGCGGCGGGCGTGACTCTGGGGCTCGGGCTGCACGCCAAGTACATGATGGTGCTCGCCGTTCCGGCGCTGGCGCTCGTGCTGGTCGGCACGCCGAGCGGCCGGGCAGCCCTTCGCCGGCCGGGCCCCTGGCTCGCTGGTGGCATTGCGGCTCTGGTATTCGCTCCGCCCTTTTTGGTCTGGAATGCCCGCCACGGCTGGAGTTCCCTGCGTTTCCATCTGAGCAGCCGGCACGAGTGGCTCCTCGTGCCCGAGCACTGGGGGGAGTACCTGTTCGGTCACGCGGGCCTCATCTCGCCGCTGCTGTGGGTGGCCTGCCTGGGCGCGCTGGTGGCGGCAGTTGGCCGGTGGCGGCGCGGTCGGCAGAACTGGGCCTGGGTGGCGGCCTTCGGCCTGGTGCCGATCCTATTCTTTCTGCCGTTCAGCCTGTTCACCGATCGCCAGATGCTTCGGGAGCACTGGGACGCGATCGGCTATGCCGTCGCAATCGTCGGCGTGGGGGGGCTGGTGACGGAGCGGCAGGACTCCCGCCCGCGTTGGGCATGGCCGACGGCGAGTTCTGCGGCCGTGCTGACCCTTTGCGTGCTGGCAGCGGCGCTCTGGCCGACGCTGGCCGTGCGGCTGGGGGCTCGTCCGCCCACGACCAAGATGATGGGCTGGCGCGCCCTGGCCGAGTCCACGCGTCGACGCCTCGATGCCGTCGGAACCCCCGGAGCATTCGTGATCGGCGATTCATGGCGCACGACGCTCTGCGTCGGCTTCTACATGCGCGACGAAGCGCACCTCTACGCCCTGCCCCACGAACGCAACCGCGACTACGGCGTCGGGCGACTGCTCGGCGCCTGGGACATGGGATGGCGCGCCCTGCGGCGGGAAGAGCCCGGCTCCGACGCCTTGTACGTGCACGAGCACCATCGCTCCTCCCACACGGGTCGCGAGGACCTGCCCGTGCTCATACACCGCATGTTCGACGACGTTCGCCCGGTTGAGGACCTCTACATCCGCTGCGACGGGCGGGAGATCGCACACTTCGGCCTGTTCGAGGCACACGGTCTGCGGCCGAAGCTGCGTTCCATGGACTGGGTGCGACGGAACGTCCCGGGCGTGGCGCATTGGCTGCGGAACGACTGACGGAGTGCGGCGGCGGCCGGTGCCGGTTGCGAGACTGCGGGGGAAAGTGTACAAAACCGAGACGTTGCCAATCCCTGCCACGTAACCCCTGGAGGGCGGCCCATGTCGGCGCAAGAGAGGTTCTCGGAGACCGAGTTCGGCTACTTCGACGTTGACGCACACGAGTACGTAATCACCACCCACGCCACCCCCTCGCCCTGGATCAACTACCTCGGCCTCGAAGGCGAATTCTGCGGCATCGTCTCCAACACGGCGGGCGGCCCCACGTGGCGACGCGACCCCCTCTACCAACGGATCACGCGCTACATACAGGTCGGTCCGTGGAAGGACAAGCCCGGCCGCTACCTCTACCTGCGCGACAGGGATTCGGGCGAGTTCTGGTCCGCCAGCTATCAGCCGGTCACCCAATCACCGCCGGAGCAATACGAGTGCCGCCACGGTCTCGGCTACACGCGCATAGCTTCGCTCAAGAGTGACATCCACGCCGAGATGCTCCACTTCATCCCGCTCGGCGTAGACCTGGAAATCCAGCGCGTGGCGCTGCGCAACGAGGGGGCCGAGCCGCGCCGCCTCAGCGCGTTCACCTACCGCGAGTTCGTGAACGGCACGGCCGACAACGACCTGGTCAACTGCCAGTACAGCATGCACATCGCCCAGGTGGAACGCGACGAGCAGGACGAGCGCATCCTCTACGTCACCACGCCCCAGCAGGTGGAGCGCCCGCTGCCCTTCTACGCCATCAGCCAGCACCCGGTCGGCTTCGACACCCGGTGCGCCACCTTCTTCGGCGACGGTTCCGCAGCGAACCCGCAGGTCGTGCGCGAGGGGCGCTGCCGGGACTCCCTGGCGGGCGACGAC
This sequence comes from uncultured candidatus Brocadiaceae bacterium, assembly GCA_964421565.1. Classification (GTDB taxonomy): domain Bacteria; phylum Planctomycetota; class Brocadiia; order SM23-32; family SM23-32; genus CAYQXJ01. The sequence continues at coordinate 155,193 of CAYQXJ010000001.1, read as the reverse complement.
ACGGCCGTCGGCGTCTACCAGCTCGACCTGGAACTGGAGCCCGGCGAGGAGCGGATCTTTCACGTGGTGCTCGGCATGGCGCAGGATCCGGCCGCGGCGCAGGACGTGCTGAAACGGTGGCTCGGGCGGGACGGGAAGGCTCTGGCCGCCCTGCAGGAGCTGAAGGAGCACGCTGTGGAACTGCTCGCCGCTCTGCACTGCGACGTGCCCGACCCCTATATGCAGCTCATGGTCAACACCTGGAACGCCTACCAGTGCTGGATCAACTTCCTTTTCTCCCGCTCGATATCCGGGCGCGACAACGGCATCGGGCGCAGCATGGGCACGCGCGATTCGCTGCAGGACCTGCTCGGCTACATGCACATCGCGCCCGAACGCGCACGCGAGCGCATTGTGGAGATGGTCAACGCCGTGCACCTTCAGGACGGCAGTTGCCGCCACCAGTACAACGCCCTGACCAAGGAGGGCTCCGAGTCGAAGGGCTATTCCGACGACCACCTGTGGCTGCCGCTCGCCGTCTGCGCCTACGTGAAGGAATCGGGCGACTACACCGTCCTCGACGAGCAGATCAGCTACAGCGACAACCGCGAACTGACCGAGGACCTCTACCATCACCTGCTGCGCGCCATCCGCTTCAGCGCGAATGACCTCGGCCCCCACGGCCTGCCCCGACTGCGCGCCGCTGACTGGAACGACTGCATCGGCGACAGTGCCCACGACGAAGTCAGCGAGTCGGTGCTGGTCGGCATCATGCTGGTGAAGATGGCGCGGGAGATGATTCCCCTCACCAGGCGTGACGGCCGGGCCGACCTGACCGTTCAGCACGGCGGGCGTGAGGTAGGCGTCCTGGATTTCTTCACCGCCTGTATCGAGAGCATGACCGAAACGCTCAACCGAGAGGCGTGGCTCGAACAGGCCGGCTATTACGCGCGCGGCACAGACGGACAGGGCGCGTGGTTCGGCGTGCCGGAGCGCGAAGAGGCCAAGATGTTCCTGGAGCCGCAGCCGTGGGCGGTGATGGCCGGCGTGGCCGACCCGGAGCGCGGGCGCCGGGCCATGGACATGGTCGCCGAGAAGCTGGCCACTCCCTACGGGGTGCAGATACTCGCGCCCGCCTGCGCAATCGCGCCCAGCGGCGACTTCCACGCCTTCCCCAAGGGCGCGAAGGAAAACGGCGGCATCTTCTGCCACCCGAACCCCTGGGCCATGTGCGCCGAGACCATCCTTGGGCGCGGCGACCGGGCGTTCGACTACTACAGGCGCATCCTGCCGCCGGCTGCCTCCGAGCCCAACCCCGCCCACTACAGCGCCGAGCCCTACGTCTACGGCCAGCAGCGCTACGGGCGCGAGCATCGCGAATACGGCAAGTGCGCCGGCACCTGGCTGACCGGCACCGCCGCCTGGAACTACGTCGCCGCCACGCAGTACATCCTCGGCGTGCGCGCCGACTGGGACGGCCTGCGCGTCGAGCCCTGCATCCCCGCCGACTGGGACGGCATCTGCGTCGTCCGCCGGTTCCGCGGGGCCACCTACCACATCGACGTGGCAAATCCGGACGGCGTCTGCCGGGGCGTTCGGGCGGTGACGGTCGACGGCGAACCGATCGAGGGCAACGTGCTGCCGGCCTTCGCCGATGGCAAGGTGCACGAGGTGAGGGTGACGATGGGATGAGCAGAAAGCAGCCCTGAAGCACGAAGCCGCGCAGCTATCAGCCTGTTGAAGAAGTGGATCTGGCCGCGCTCGGGGCGGTTCCGCGTGCGGTTCTTCACGAACAGGGAAAGACGATAGGCCAGCGAACAACAACCACAAGTAGCTAACAGCCGGTAGCCCGCTTTGAGTGCCGAACGCGTCATCATTCACGTCGACATGGACGCCTTCTTCGCGGCGGTCGAGCAGCGCGACGAGCCCGCCCTGCGCGGACGGCCCGTCGTCGTCGGGGCCGACCCGAAAGACGGCAAAGGGCGCGGCGTGGTCTCCACCGCCAGCTACGAAGCACGCGAATACGGCATCCACAGCGCCCAGCCCATCAGCCAGGCCTACCGCCGCTGCCCCCAGGCCGCCTTCCTGCCCGTCGACGGACCCAAGTACCGCCGCGAGTCGGAGCGCATTGGCCAGATACTGCGCGAGTTCACGCCGCAGGTGCAGTTCGTCAGCATCGACGAGGCGTACCTCGACGTCAGCGGCAGCCTGCGCCTGTTCGGCGGCAAGCGACGAATCGCCGAGCGCATCCGGGCGTGTATACGCGAGCGGACTGGCCTTACCGCCTCCCTCGGCGTCGCTGCGAACAAGCTGGTGGCCAAGATTGCCTCCGACTATGAGAAACCGGACGGGCTGACGGTCGTTGAGCCGGCCGACGTGGAATCTTTCCTTGCCCCCATGTCGGTGAAGCGCCTGCCCGGGGTCGGCCCGAAGATGCAGGACTCGCTACGCCGCATCGGCGTGCAGACGGTCGGCCAGCTTGCACGCCTCTCGCGGCAGTTCTTGCGGGAGCGGTTCGGCGAATGGGGCGCCGAGCTCTGGCGCAAGGCCCACGGTGTCAATGATAGCCCTGTGCGCACGGGCCCGCAGGAGCCCAAGTCCATCGGTCACGAGCACACCTTCGGCGAGGACACCGACGACATGGAAGCCCTGCGCGCAACGCTTATGCGGCTCTGCGAGCGGACGGCCCGGCGGGTGCGCAAGGCCGGCAAGCGGGCCACGACTATCACGACGAAGATCCGCTTCGAGGACTTCACCACCCTGACGCGGCAGCGCACGCTGCAGGTGGCCGTGGCCGATGCGGGCAGCATCTACACCAGCGCGCTGAGCAACTTTCAGTCGGTCGCCGCGCAGGGGCGCCGCATACGCCTGGTCGGCGTGAGTTGCTCCGGACTGGTCGACGCGGGGGCCGCATCGGCGCAGGTACGGCAGTCGGCCCTGTTCGAACCGCCGACGGCGGAGCCGGCGCACGGCGTGAAGCGCCGCCTCTCGCGCGCGGAAGATGCCGTGAAGGACAGATACGGCGAGGAGAGCCTCCGCCGCGGCACATCCCTGGGCAACGGGTAGCCGCCGGCCGCGCCTTGAATGCAGCGATGGCTACCGGTAGGGTCTTGCTCCTGACTGCGTTCACTGCCCGCACCACAACGAAAGGCAACACGCCATGACTGACCACCTGCGCTGGGGCATCCTGGGCACCGGCAACATCGCGCACAAGTTCGCGGCCGGCGTGCAGCATTCTGAAACGGGCGAACTGCGCGCCGTCGGCAGCCGAAAGCAGCAGAGCGCCGACGCCTTCGCCGACGAGTTCGGCATACCGATCCGCCACCCGAGCTACGACGAACTGCTGGCCGACCCCGAGGTCGAAGCCGTCTACATCTGCAGCCCCCACCCCTTCCACGCCGAGTGGGCCATCAAGGCCGCCGAGGCCGGCAAGCACGTGCTCTGTGAGAAACCGATCGGCGTCAACCACGCCGAGGCGATGGCGATCGTCGAAGCGGCCGTCGAAAACGACGTGTTCCTGATGGAGGCATTCATGTACCGCTGCCATCCGCAGACGGAGCGGCTCGTGGGCCTGATCCGGGAAGGCGCCGTCGGCGACGTCTGCGTGGTGAACGCAGCGTTCAGCTTCCGCACGGGCTGGAACCCCCAGGGGCGCCTGCTGAACCCCGAGCTGGCCGGCGGCGGCATACTGGACGTCGGCTGCTACGCCGTCAATGCGGCCCGCATGGTGGCCGGTGTGGCGCTCGGGCAGGACTTTGCCGAACCGATCGAACTGAAGGGCTGTGCCCACCTGGGCGAGACCGGCGTGGACGAATGGGCCGTGGCATCCCTGAAGTTCCCCGAAGGCATCCTGGCCCAATGCGCAACCGGCGTGCGCGTGCGTCAGAAGAACCCCATCGAGGTCTTCGGCACCGAGGGGCAGATCAGCGTGCCGATCCCCTGGATTCCGAACCGCGAGGGCGGCACTTCGGCCATCCTGCTGCAACGCGACGGCGAGACGGAGGAGATCACGGTCGAGACCGACCGCTGGCTTTACGGCCTCGAAGCGGACACCGTGGCGCGGCACGCTGAGGAGCGCCAGGCGCGCTTCCCCGCCATGAGCTGGGATGACACGCTCGGCAACATGCGAGCGCTCGACCGCTGGCGCGAGGAGGTTGGACTGGTCTACCCCATGGAACGCGCCGAAGGACTGAAAAGGACCTTCGTCGGCCGGCCCTTGCGGGTCCGCGAGGACACGCCGATGCAGTACGGCCGCATCCGGGGGCTGAGCAAGAAGATCAGCCGGCTGGTGATGGGGGTGGACAACCAGCCAAACATCGCCCACGCGACGGCCATCTTCGACCACTACTTCGAGCACGGCGGCAACGCGTTCGACACCGCCTTCATCTACGGCGGCGGCGAGAGGGAGCGCTTGCTGGGCCAGTGGATCGCGAACCGGGGCGTGCGCGACCAGGTGGTTATCCTGGACAAAGGCGCACACCATCCGCACTGCTACCCGGAGGCCATAACCCGCCAGCTCACCCTCAGCCTGGAACGGCTCGGCACCGACTACGTGGACATCTACATGATGCACCGCGACAACCCCGAGGTGCCGGCCGGGGAGTTCATCGACGTGCTGAACCAGCACGTGGAGGCGGGCCGGATTCGGGCCTTCGGCGGCTCAAACTGGACGAGGGAGCGCGTGGAAGCGGCGAACGCCTACGCGGAAGAGCACGGCCTGCGCGGCTTCAGCGCACTGAGCAACAACTTCAGCCTGGCGCGGATGGTCGAGCCCGTCTGGCCGGGCTGCGTTGCCTCCTCCGAGCCCCAGTACAGGGAGTGGCACGAACGGACAGGCATGCCGCTGATGCCGTGGTCCAGCCAGGCGCGTGGCTTCTTCACGGAGCGCTCCGGGCCTCATAAGCGCCAGGACGAGCAGATGGTCCGCTGCTGGTACAGCGAGGGGAACTTCCGACGCAAGCAGCGCGCGGAGGAACTGGCGCGCAAGAAGGCCGTGCTGCCCATCAACATCGCGCTGGCGTACGTGCTCTGCCAGCCTTTCCCCACCTTCCCCCTGATCGGCCCGCGCACGCTGCAGGAGACGCGCACGTCGCTGCCGGCGCTCACCGTGGAGCTGACACCCGAGGAGTTGGAGTGGCTCGACCTGCGGAGGTGAGGCCGGCCGCGGGCGTGCACATCCCTGCTCGGCGCGTTGCCGCAGGGGTGGCAGCGCTGCTATGCTGCGCACTTCCAATCCCCCGTTCCGGTTTGCCGACAGGCCCATGCCCGAAGACCTGACCGAAGGCAGCGTGCTGCAGCGCGTGATCGCTCTGGCGTGGCCGACTGCCGTGGCGATGTCGATGCAGACGGGCTTCAACATCGCCGACGCCTATTTCGTGGGGCAGATCGGCCCGCAGTCGATTGCGGCCGTCTCGATGGTCTTCCCCGTTGTGTTTCTGATGTTCGCCCTCGGGGCGGGGGTCGGAGTGGGCACCACTTCGGTCATCGCGCGCAGTCTGGGTCGGCGCGACCGCGAGCATGCGGAGGAGGCGGCGCGCCAATCGTTCATCCTGTTCGCCCTGGTGGCCGCGCTGATCACCGTGACGGGCCTGCTGCTGCAGAGGCCCCTGTTCCACCTTATGGGCGCGGACGACGCCCTGGTGGAGCATACGGTCGGCTACAGCACATGGATCTTCGCGGGCAGCACGTTCATGTTCTTCTTCTTCTCCGGCGCCTCGATCCTGCGCGGCGAAGGCGACATGAAGACGCCGATGGTGGGCATCGGCCTTTCAGTGGTGCTGAACGTCGTCCTCGACCCGCTGCTCATCTTCGGGCCGGGCCCTTTTCCCGAGTTCGGCCTGCCCGGTGCCGCCATCGCCACCGTCATTTCGCGGGCGGTGGGCTGCGTGTTCCTGATCGGCTACCTGTTCCGCGGGGACGTGCACGTGCGGGTGCGACTGCGAGGGTTGGCGCCACGCGGGCGCGTGATCTGGCAGATACTGCAGGTCGGCCTGCCCACCGGCGCGCGCCAGGTTCTGCTGTCGGTCGGCTTCATGGCGCTTATCCGTATCGTTGCGCGCTTCGGTTCGGACGCCGTGGCGGCCTACGGTCTCGGCGTCCGCCTCAACCAGGTCGCCATACTGCCCTGTCTCGGCATCGCGACGGCGGTGATCACACTGGTGGGCCAGAACGTGGGCGCTGGCAAGACCGACCGCGCATCCGAAACAACGTGGAAGGCGAGCCTGTGCGCGATGGTGGCGATGGAGGCGATCGGGGTGACTTTCTTCCTGTTTCCGCGGTTCTTGATGGGCATCTTCACCGACGATGCCCAGGTCATCCGCTATGGCAGTTCGCTGCTGCGCATCGTTTCGCTTACCCACATGTTCACCGGGCTCGGCATCGTCATCGCGGCGGCCTTCCAGGGCGCCGGCCGAGCGCTGCCGGCGCTCGCGCTCACGCTGTTACGCCTGCTGATCATCGCCGTGCCCCTGGCGCTGCTGCTCTCGCATTTCTACGGCGTGCGAGGCGTATGGATGGCCATTGCGGCCGCCGCCGTGCTGTCGGGAATAGCCAGCGCCGCCTGGTTCCGGGCCGGCACATGGCGTCCGGACCGACGGGACTTGCACCAGGAACGCCAAGGCATAAGCTGAACGCACTACGGCTCTGCGCAGGGAGTGTTGAGATGCAGATGGAGAAGACGACGTTCGCGCTGTTCATCGGCAACCGCGGTTTCTTCCCGGCGCACCTGCTGCAGAACGCGCGGGCGGAGATGGTGGAAGTGCTGGAGGGACTCGGGCACAAGGTGCTGACCACGGACCCCGCGGCGACGCGTCACGGGGCTGTCGAGACGCCCGAGGAGGGCCTCTACTACGCGCAGTTTCTCGAGCGCCACCGGGGCGAGTTCGGCGGAGTCATCCTCTGTCTGCCCAACTTCGGCGATGAAAACGGCGCCGTGGCCGCCCTCAAGCACGCCGACGTGCCGATCCTCATCCAGGCATATCCGGACGAGCTCGACAAGATGGCGCCCGAGCTGCGGCGCGACGCTTTCTGCGGCAAGTTCTCCATCATGGACGTCTTCTGCCAGAACGACATCCGTTTCACTGCGCTCGAACCCCACACGGTCCACCCCCGCAGTGAGACCTTCGCCGACAATGTGGACTACTTCGATGGCCTCTGCCGCGTGGTGCAGGGCATGCGCGAGATGACCGTCGGCGCAATCGGCGCGCGCACCACGGCGTTCAAGACCGTGCGCATCGATGAGCTCGCCCTGCAGAAGCACGGCATAACCGCCGAGACGCTGGACCTGGCGACGGTCTTCGGCAGGATGGATGCCCTGAAACCGGATGACCCCGAGCTCGGCGCGAAGAAGGAGCATCTGAGGGATTACGTTTCCTGGAAGGACGTCCCGGACGAAGCGTTCGACACGATCTGCCGACTGGGGGTGGTGCTCGACCGGCTGGTGGAGGAGTTCCGCATGGACGCCGTGGCGGTTCGCTGCTGGGTGGAGATGCAGCAGTTGCGCGGCATATCCCCCTGCGTGCTGCTGAGCGAGATGAACAACCGGGGCGTGCCGACCGCGTGCGAGGTGGACGTCGGCAACGCCGTTACCATGCATGCGCTGCGCCTGGCGTCCGGCGAGGTGAGCACCTGCCTCGACTGGAACAACAACTACGGCGAGGACGAGGACAGGTGCATACTGTTCCACTGCGGCCCGGTGCCGCAGGCGATGATGCGCGAGACGGGGACCGTGGTGGACCACGCCATCCTGGCCAACGCCGTTGGCGAGGGCCATGCCTGGGGCTGCAACGTGGGGCGCATCCGAGCGGGGGATTTCACCTTCGGCAGCCTCACCACGCAGGATGGTGAGTTGTGCTACTACCTGGGCGAGGGCACGTTCACCAACGATCCGATCCCCGACGACTTCTTCGGCTGTGGCGGAGTCGCCCACATCTACGGCCTCCAGGGCGTGCTGCGCACAGTGGGCTACGGCGGTTTCCGCCATCACGTGAGCGTGACGCCGGGACACGTAGCGGCGCCGGTGCGCGAGGCGCTGGTCAACTACCTGGACTGCGAATGTCTGCGCGTCTGAGCGCGAGCCCGCTCCGATAGCCACACGATGCTTGCCCTGGCTGCGGCGGCGCCGTAGCGCACCTCGCCCGGCAGTGCAGCGCCGCCCTGCCCCCCTGCGGCATTCCCCGCTGGTGGCAGTAGTAGTTTTCGAGTGTGCTTGTGGGGAAAGCCCCTATTGTGTGAACTCGTCCTGCGAGGATAATAAGTAGTCGATGGACGCACCGCCCGGGACAACGGGCGATTGACAAACAGGCTCAGCAGCCGCAAGAGGGGCTGCTGTCGGGGAGAGGGGGGGCGCTCCCCAACAGGAAGCAACAGGCCGGAGCGGCCGGGCGTTCGTTCGGTTAGACCGCGGTGGGGCGGACGAAGCCGAACAGGGGGAAACCCCGGCGAGCTCTGGGCTGATAGATAGCGGCGACCGCGCGTCGCTCCAAGGGCGACAGGGGGGCGCGGATTGCCGCAAAGGATTGGCGCCGGCTCGTGCGGGGGCAACGGCCGGCGCCATTCTTATGTACCTACCACCGGCGACAACAAGAGCCGGAAGCAAGGGGCCGCCCGGCGCCGAACTCCGCAAGAGGGCCCTGAGGCGCATCTTCTACGAACTGATGCAGAACGGCCGGCGGGGTCGGCGCATCAATCCATGATGCGTGTTGGTGTGTCAGCGCTCCACCTGCGTTACAATGCCCACAGCACTGTCAACGGGGGTGGATAAGTCGTGTCGCAGCAGGATACCGGAAGGACTCGCCGCCTCATTCTCGTTCTCGGGGACCAGCTCAACGCCAGTTCGGCGGCCTTTGAGGGCTTTGACCCTGCGGTGGATGCCGTCTGGATGGCCGAAGTGGCGGGCGAGGCCGAGCACGTCTGGTCGCACAAGGCCCGGATCGCCCTGTCTCTGAGCGCCATGCGGCACTTGCGCGACGCCCTTCGGGCCGAAGGGCGTCGCGTCGATTACCGACAGATCGACGATCCCAGCAACCGGGGAACGCTCTTCTCCGAACTCGCCGACGCCGTCCGGCGGCTCCGCCCGCGCAAGCTGGTGGTCGTGCAGCCCGGCGAGTGGCGCGTGGAGCACGCTCTGCGCACGGTTGCCGGCCGGGTCGGCGTAGAGGCAGAGGTCCGCCCCGACCGGCACTTCATCTGTCCCCGGGCGCGGTTCGAGCGCTATGCCGATGAACGCAAGATGCTGGTGGCGGAGCACTTCTATCGCTGGATGCGCCGAGGCGAGGGCGTGCTCATGGACGGCGACTCGCCCCGCGGGGCTCAGTGGAACTACGACGCGCATAACCGCCGCGCCTTCGGCCGGGACGGACCGGATCAGATACCGCGCCCCGTCTCGTTTCCGCCGGATGAGCTGACGCGCGAAGTGCTCGCCGTGGTGAGCGAACGTTTTGCGCGTCATCCCGGCAGCCTCGATCACTTCGACTGGCCGGTCACCGCCACGCAGGCCCGCCGGGCGCTCGACGACTTCATCCAGCACCGGCTCCCCCGCTTCGGCCCTTACCAGGACGCCATGTGGACCGGCGAGCCGTTTCTCTACCACTCGCGGCTCTCGGCCCCGATGAACCTGAAGCTTCTGGACCCGCGCGAAGCGATAGCCGCCGCCGAAGAGGCGTCGAACGCAGAGGCGGCACCCCTCAACAGCGTGGAAGGTTTCATCCGGCAGGTACTCGGCTGGCGCGAGTTCGTCCGGGGCGTATACTGGCGCCACATGCCGGGCTACGCGAAGCGGAACGCCCTGGAGGCGAACCGCGCCCTGCCCGGCTTCTACTGGGGCGGCGACGTCGGCATGAACTGCCTGCGCCAGTGCATCGGACAGACCCTGCAGTACGGCTACGCGCACCATATCCAGCGGCTCATGGTAACGGGCCTGTTTCCGCTGCTGCTTGGCGTCGAGCCGGCACAAGTGCACCAATGGTACCTGGCCGTCTACGTGGACGCCGTCGAGTGGGTCGAGATGCCCAACACACTCGGCATGTCGCAGTTCGCCGACGGGGGCATCATGGCCACCAAGCCCTATTGCGCCAGCGGCAGCTACATCCAGCGGATGAGCAACTACTGCTCCGGCTGCCGCTACAATCCGGCGGAGCTGACCAGCCGGTCCGCATGCCCGTTTACCACCCTCTACTGGGACTTCCTGCTGCGCAACCGCCAGCGCTTGGCCGACAGCCCGCGCATGGCCCCGCAGTTGCACAACCTGCAGCGCTTCAGCCGGCAGGAGCAGTCCTCGCTGCGCGAGCGGGCCATGAGGATGGCGGATGACGTGGAGCAGCTCTAAGCGGGAGGGAACCGTGACTGATCACGACGCACTGTGGCGTGCGCAGGCTAAGCCTCGTATCGGCATCAGCACCTGCCTGCTCGGCGAGAACGTGCGCTACGACGGCGGTCACAAGCTGGACCACTTCCTGGTCCACACGCTCGGCAAGTACGTGGAGTGGGTGCCCGTATGCCCCGAGGTGGAGTGCGGACTGCCGACGCCGCGGGAGGCGATGCGCCTGGTCGGCGATCCGCAGGAACCCCGGTTGGTCACCGTCCGCAGCGAACGTGACCTGACGGACCGCATGCTGCAGTGGTGCCGGCGTCGCGTGAGGGAACTGGAGGAGGCGGACCTCTGCGGTTTCGTCTTCAAGAGCGGGTCGCCAAGCTCCGGCATGCAGCGCGTGAAGGTGTACGACGACAACGGCGTGCCGCAGAAGGTAGGGGCCGGGCTGTTCGCGCGGCAGTTCATGGAGCACTTTCCCCTGTTGCCGGTGGAGGGCGACGGACGACTGCACGACGACGTGCTGCGCGAAAGCTTCATCGAGCGCATCTTCTGCCTGAAGCGCTATCGCGACGGCGTCTGTCAAGATAAAGGGATAGGGAACCTTCTCGCCTTCCACGCGGCCCACAAGATGCAACTGATGGCTCACGACGAACAGCTCATGCGCCAGATGGGTCGCCTCGTGGCCGACGCGAAGCAGCAGGAGCCCGACGAGGTGTTCAGCCGCTACGAACGAATGCTCATCCAGGCTACGAGCCAGCATGCCACTCCGCGCACCAACGCCAACGTTCTTATGCATATGCTGGGCTACTTTCGCGAACAGCTCAGCGCGGCGGAGAAGCAGGAGATGCTGCAGGTGATCGAGAACTACAAGGGCGGCCTCCTGCCGCTGATCGTGCCTGTGACTTTGATGCGGCATTACGTGCGGAAGTACGAGGAACCATACCTGGCGGCACAGACCTACCTGAACCCCCACCCGCTCGAGCTGAAACTCCGCAACCACGCCTGAGAGGAGCAATCGACGATGGGACGCTCGCTCGTGCTGGTCGGCGCAGGGCACGCGCACATGACCTGCCTGCTGCGGCTGGGGCAGTACGTCGCCAGGGGGCACAAGGTCACGGTCGTTAGCAGGTCACCCTACCAGTACTACTCCGGCATGGGGCCGGGCATGCTCTCCGGCATGTACGAACCCCGCCAGTGCCGGTTCCACGTGCGCAAGATGACGCAGGACCGCGGCGGCGCGTTCGTCGAGGGCGAAGTGCTCCGCGTCGACGCGCCGAAACGTCGCCTGATACTGGCCGACAGCTCCTGCGTGCGCTACGACGCGGTCTCGTTCAACACGGGCAGCTCAGTCCCGACGGAGGGGCTACTCCGCTCGCCGCAGCAGAACGTGTTCGCCGTAAAACCGGTCACCAACCTGCTGGCGGCGCGTGCCTGGGCCCACCGGCTGGCGGCGGAGACCGGGGATGTCGCCGTGCTCGTGGTCGGCGGAGGCGCGGCCGGGGTGGAAACCGCCGCCAATGCCTTCCGCCTCGTCTGCACAGCGGGCGCACGGGCGCGCGTGCTGCTGCTGGCGGCAGGCCGCCTGCTGAAAGCCTGGCCCGAAAGGGCGCGTTCACTCGCCCTGGCGTCACTGATGCGCCGTGGCATACAGGTGCAGGAGCATGCGAGGGCAGCGGAGTTGAAGGACGGCGAGGCGTTGCTGGAGGACGGCCGCAGGGCGCACTACGACATGGCCTTCATCGCCGTGGGCGTCCGCCCCTCAGCACTGTTTGAAAGGTCGGGCCTGCCCACAGGCCCCGCCGGCGGCCTGCTGGTGGACGGTCGCCTGCAATGCGTGGCCCACGAGCGAATGTTCGGCGGAGGCGACTGCATCAGCCTGAAAGACCACGACCTGGCACGCGTGGGCGTTCACGCCGTTCGCCAAAACCCCATTCTGTTCCACAACCTCATGGCCGCGCTGGAGGGCGACGAACTGGAGACGTTCCATCCCGACAGCCGCTACATGCTGATTCTCAACACGGCCGACCGGCGCGGCATCGCGGCCAAGCGCGGACCGGCCTGGGACGGCCCGTTCGCCTTCCTGCTCAAGGACCACATTGACCGCAGCTTCATGCACCGCTTCCAGGTCTCGGGGGAACTCGGGTAGCGCGCCTGAACGCCCCGGATGAGCCGCGCGCTCAGTGTGCGACCAGGCCGCCGTCCACGTGGATCGTCGTCGCAGTGATGTAGCTGGCATCGTCGCTGAGCAGAAAGGCGATCACGGAGGCAACCTCCTCCGGCCGGGCCACGCGCGGTATCAGACCGCCCGCGTCGGTCTTGCGCTCCAGATGCCGCCTCTTCTCCTCAGCTTCGGGCCCACGGCCGGTGGCCATCGGCGTGATGGTGTGCCCGGGTGCTACGGTGTTGGCGCGGATGCCGTGGCCCACCAGTTCGGCCGCCATGCTGCGGGTCAGGGAGCAGAGCCCCGCCTTGCTCGCGGCGTAGATCCAGCGGTTCTTCGTAGTCTGGAAGGCGCTGTCAGACGAAACATTGACGATGTGCCCCGGCCCGCGCTTCAGCAAGGGTAGCAGCGCCTGGGTGAGCAAGGCCGGCGCACGCAGGTTTACGCCCATAATGAGCTTCCAGTGTTCATCGCCCTTATGCTCCAGTGTCCCCGGTCGCCAGACGCCGGCGTTGTTGACCAACCCGTGCAACGCGTCGGAGCGGCGCGCTACCTGCCCGGCCATCTCGCGGATGGACTCGCTGTCGCTCAACTCCACGTAGCGGAACAGGGCCTCCCCGCCCTGCGCGTTGATCTCTTCCACGACGGCCTCGCCGTCCTGCCGTCGCTTATCCGCCACGACCACGGCAGCGCCCTCGCGCGCCATCCGCAAAGCGGTGGCCCGCCCGATGCCCGAGGCAGCGCCCGTCACCAGCACTGTCCTGCCCGTAAAGTCCATCGCCCAAACCCCGACCTGGGGAATGCGGGTCACTCGGATGGCAGCTTATAGCCCGGCGGCGCGTTGCGCAAACGGGCGGGCGAAGCACGCCACGCAGGAGCACTGCGGCGCCGTTTTCTTGACAGCTTGGGCCCGTTTGCGTATAACGAGTGTCGTGTTGAGCACCCCGTCAACGTGATACCCCCTTAGCTCAGCCGGCAGAGCAACGGATTCTTAATCCGTGGGTCCGGGGTTCGAATCCCCGAGGGGGTACCAGCCATAGGCCCTGCGCTGGAGAACAGTTTCGGCGTGGGGCCCTTTTTCTGGCGGCGGCGGGCCACCCGCTGTTCGGGCTTCGACGCAGTCCTCGCCCTATCTGAAGGCGTACGCGGGGCCAAAGGGCGCCAGGCCGACAGTCACGTAGCCGTTCTTCGCGCTGTCGCGCTCGCGGCAGGCGAAGCTCCAGAGCCGGCGGCACATCTCCTGGACCACGTCACTGTACTCGGGCTCGGCCGCCACGTTGCGCATCTCGTGGGGATCGCGGCGCAGGTCGTAGAGCTCGTCCCGGTCGAAGCCGTTGTAGACAAACTTGAACTCCCTGGTGCGGACCGAACGCTGCGTGTAGTAGAGCTCCACGCCGTTGCACTGGGTGAAGATGGCATCGCGCCAGTCCTCCGGCGGGGCGTCCTGGAAGAACGGCACCAGTGAGCGGCCGGTGAGGCCGGGATCCGGGGTGCCGCCCGCTACCTGGGTGAAGGTGGGGGCGAAGTCGGCCAGCGAGACAAACTCGCTGACGCGGCGGCCCGGGTTGCGGATGCCGCCTGGCCAGCGCACGACGGCCGGCACGTGGTAGGCGCCGTCGTAGCAAGGGATGCCCTTGGCGAAGAGACCGTGGTCGCCGCAGTAGTCACCGTGATCCGCACAGTAGAGCACCAGCGTATCATCGGCCTGTCCCGTTTCATCCAGGGCGTCGAGCACTCGGCCGAACAAGTCGTCCAGGTAGGTGCAGAGCGCCCAGAAGCGGCGGATAGCCTCGCGCACCTCGCGCTCGGTGAGCTGGCCGAAGACCTGCTCGCGCAGCCGCTGCACGATCGCCGGCTTGCCGGCCATCTCGTCGGCGTAGCTCGGCGGCAGGGCCACGTCGTCCAGGTCGTACATCTCCAGGTATCGCATCGGCGGCACGTAGGGGTCGTGTGGCATGCCGCAGCCGACGTAGAGGCACCATGGGTCGCCCGAGTCGGCCAGCCGCGGCAGGGCCTCGACGGCGTCCTGCACTACGAAGTCATCGTACCGCTCCAGTTGCTTCTCTTTCACACATTCACCATACAGGCGGAAGGCGCCCCAACCGGGGCGCAGTATATGACCTTCGGGGCGCTCGGCGGGCTCCCGCCCCTCGGCGAGCTTGCGGTAGCGCTCCCAACTGATCCCGTGTTTCGTTCTCCCCACGCCGCTGACGCGTAACTCCTCGTCGAAGCCCCGATCGACCGGGCGTTCCTCCACGCTCACATGCCACTTGCCGCAGTAGGTCTGCCGATAGCCGAGCCCGGCCAGCTCCTCACTCCAGCAGCGCACTCCGTCGTTGAGGCCACGCGAGAGTGCCTGGTTATTGCAGATGTTGTTCCACACGCCGTGGCGGCTGGGGTAGAGGCCGGTCATGAAGGTGGCGCGCGCCGGGCAGCAGTGCGGTGTCGGGCAGTAGGTGTCCTCGAAAATGATGCCGTCCTCAGCCATGCCGTCCAGGTTCGGCGTAATGGCGGGATGTTCTGGCAGGACGGTGTCGGCCCGCTGGTGGTCGGTCATGAAGATGAGAATGTTTGGGCGGCGGCTCATGGCATTGCTCCGTTCTGGCAGAAGGCGAGAGAAGAAGGTAGTAGCCGCCGGCCCGCATGTCAACGCGCAGGCGGTTGACTGCTGCGGCGCCGGAGCGTAGAAGAAGCGCCACCTTCACAGGAGACCGCAGCCGGACCTGTTCGTGCCCGCACAGATTGAGCTTGCGCCGGATGCGTCGTGGGATTTCCCTCCGGCCTCGGTCTCGGCTGTGGAGGTACAGGCCGTGCCGTAGACGGGGCGTCAACCGACGCGAACGGCAAGCGAGGTATCACTCCAGGTAGCCGAGGGCACGCAGGTGCTCCGTCACCGTGTCGTCAGTCTCGGTGGACATGTGCACGGTGTCGTGGCGCGCCGCCCGTGGGCCGTAGGTGGGCACGGTTTCGGCCAGGGGGTGTTCGCGGCGCCATTCGGGCGTGAACGCCTCCTCCAACGAACGCCCCTCCAACTCCTGCGAGAGGGGATAGCCCAGCGCGCGCAACACTGTGGGCGCCACGTCGTAGATTCGCGCATCCCTGAGCGTGACCCCGCGCGCGACGCCCTGCCCGTAGGCGTAGAATACGCCGGGGGGCTTACACAGCGCGTGGCCGTACGGGCCGCGTCGGCCCCCGGGCTCGTCGTCCTGAGCGGCATATCCGTGGTCAGACATCACGAACAAGGTGTCCCGCGGGCTCATGCGCTCGACAACGGGACTGAGTAGTTCGTCCGCGAAGCGATACGTCTCCGGCACCACGCGGCCGAAGGCATCGCGCTCCTGGTCGGTCGCGTCCGAGTTCTGCGAAGATGGCATGTAATCGAAGGCGCAGTGCTGGCTGATGTCCGGCCCCCGGAAGTAGACGGCCGCGAGGCGCGGTTCCTGGACGCGCTCCAGGCAGTGCTCGAAGATGCGGCCGTAACTTCGGTCGGCGCTGGCGAGGAAGCGGACCTCGACGACCGGGTTGCGCGTGCGAGTCGGCACGTCTATCAACTCCTGGATCTCATTGACGGGCAGATTGACCCAGCGTTGCACCTGCTCGGCGTCGATCTCATCCGGGCGGATCAGCAGGTCGCGCACTTCCTCCAGCAACCCCGCCGGATACGTGAGATGGCTGTCTACCGAATCCTTGCCCCGCCAGGCGGAGCGCCAATAGTGGACCCTGTCGGTCACTACGGCCCCGTTGATCGGCGCCGCCGGCCAGGTATGCCACCAGTTCACGACGATCGCGTTGCGCCCCGACTCACTGACCAGGTCCCAGAACGTCTTGGCCCGGATGTCGCGCCCGTCGAAGTAGTGTCGCTTCCGAAGTCGGAGCAGTTTGGCGAGCGATTCCAGTATGCGGATGCCGTAGCGGCGGTACCTGCGGATGGTGCTTCGGGTCAGGGTCCAACCGAGGATGGTGTAGTATTGGAAGCCGTCGATACCGTGGTCCTCGTGGTGCCGTCCGGTGGCAATGGAGGTCCAGAGCAGCGAGGAGTTCGTCGGCCGGATGGTCTCGAGCCTCCCGTGCGCGCCCTGCTGCGCGAGCCGCTCGAAGGTAGGCAGTTCGCCTGCTTCGGCCATCGGCCCGATCAGGTCCAGCGTCACGCCGTCCACCCCGACGACGTAGACGGTCCCTTCGCGTTTCCACGCGGGCTGCAACGGCTCGGCGGGTCTCCTTCGCTTGCCGGGCATGTGCGACGCTTTTATCCCATGCGAGGTTTGAGGGCAACCTGAGGGATGCCATTGTAGCCGAGGGGCACCGCGCCCTGCACGCGATTGCTCAGGATGCCGCAAGTGCGCCTTCGTACTCGAACCAGTCGAAGGCCGCCGGCCCGACGCAGCGCTGCCCGTTGCCCGTGGCGTACATGCCCACGTAGACGCCTGTGAACCCGCCGGCGACTTCGGTCGAGAGGTATCGCACCTCGCCCCGGCCGACGGCGACGGGCTGGCCGCCCGGTTCGGCGACGCTGAAGCGGTAGTCGGAGGCATCGCCCGCGAGGCCGAGAACCAGGGGGCCTTCCGGCACAGCCACCGCAGTGGCCTCCCCCAGCAGGCTGCCCACGCGCCGACGCACCGTGGCCACGCGCCGACCTTCGCGCTGGGTGATCGCCAGTTCGTAGTGATGCCGGTCGTTCATCAGCACAGTCAGGCCGGCTTCCTCGTTTGGCGTCGCCGGGCCAAACTCAAGCATCGCCTGCGCGCAAAAAGAGAGGTGCTGCTGCCGGCGACCGATGAACGCGGGCGAGGCCACGTCGCTGAGGGTCAGGGCCGAGCCGTGCAGCGTCAGGCTGCCGGGCCGTTCGTCGAGCGACCAGTCCCGCTCGTGCGGATTGCGCAGGAAGTTCCAACAGGGCCGAAGCTCAGACGCGTCGAAGTCGTCGCGCGCCGGCTGCTGGGCAAAGGGCTGCAGCACCATGTCCGGCGCCTCCATCTCGGGCGTTATCGGACCGCCTCCGGCGACCATCGGCCAGCCGTCCCGCCATTGCACCGGGGCCAGGAAGGTCTCCCGACCCGTAACGTGCCAGCGCGGGAACGGCCCGGGCAGCACGCGCACCGCCAGAAAGACGAGCCACCATGATCCGTCGGCCGCCTGCACCAGGTCTGCGTGGCCGGTGCACTGCACTTGCAGGTCCTCGCGCGAGCGGTTGGTCAGGATGGGGTTGTGGGGACAGGGCTCGAAGGGGCCGTAAGGGCTCTCACTGCGGGCGATGGTCTCCGTGTGTCCGCGTCCGGTTCCCCCCTCGGCGATCATCAGGTAGTACGGCCCGGCACCTGTGCCTTCGATACGGTAGAGGTGCGGGCCCTCGGGGTGTGAGCCGCCGGCGCCAGCCCATACGCTACGCATCGGGCCCACCTCGCCGGACTCGACATCCACCTCACCGAGCACGATCGCGCCCTTCCCCGTGTGCATGTAGTAGGCTATCCCGTCCTCGTCGAACAGGATGTCCGGGTCGATACCGCCCTCGTCGAGCCAGACGGGTTCCGACCACGGGCCGGTCGGGTCTTCGGCCGTCACGAAGAAGTTCCTGGTCTTCCACGTCTCGTTGTTCACGTTCGTCGTCACCATGAAGAACCGCCCCTCATGGCGCCGCAGAGAGGGCGCGTAGATGCCGCCGGAGGCCGGCACCTTCCGCAGGGGAAGCTGGCTCTTGCGCGTGAGAACGTGCCCGATCTGGCGCCAGTTGACCAGGTCCCGGCTGTGGAAGATCGGCACGCCGGGGAAGTACTCGAACGAACTGGTAACCAGGTAGTAATCATCGCCCACCCGGCAGACGTTCGGATCGGGGTGGAAACCGGGAATGACCGGGTTTCTCAGTATCATCGCCGTCACTCCTCGCATTAGCCCTTCAGAACCCTCTCCCCGGCCGAGCGGGCGGCATACGCGGTCCCCTTACGGGCGAGTGACCACAGATCCAGGCGCCGCATCCGTCAGCCGCCGAGCGGGGGACCCATTTCCAGGTCGCCCCACGGGCTCGGGTTCGGGCCGTCGCGCCCTGCCCGCCACCAGGGGTCTACGCCGCTGGGCCAGCGCACGTCCACCTGCGCGGGTGTATTGCCGGGGTCGATGTCCTTGTATCCGAGAGTGAGCGCCAACCGCAGCCCCGTCATCGGCTCATCCATCGGTCCGGGCTTGCCTACGTAGTACCACGGGATGAACACCTCGAGAGCCGGTCGGCCCTCCCACTCAATATTGTCGACCAGAATGCCGTACCTGGCAGCGGCTTCGTGATAGTGGTCATCCTTGCGCAGCATATCCCACGGGTCGGGGTAGTTTCGTGCAATCACGCTGCCGCGCTCCGGCCGAGTTCCGAGATTGATCTGGTATTGCGCGCCGGAGAGCACCAGCGCCCAGGACTCCGGCTTCACGAAAATGTCGGCCGGATCGTCAGCCCAGATCTGTGCCGACGAGCGGCGCGCGATGTGGAAGTCGACCGAGTCGTCCAGCCCGCTGGCGGGCGCACGCACTTCGTCCTCGACCACGAACAGAAGGTAGAGCCCGGCGCGGCTTCGCGCGGCACGCACCTCGACGCGAGGGTCGCCGATCGTCAGTCGTTTGCCTTCGTCACGCGGTGCCAGGTGGTCCGCGACGTTCAGCACGGCAACATCGTGCGCTTCCGTGAATTCATGCCAGAAGGCCGAAGGGGTGCCGTCGGCGGCGAAGGTCTGCTCCTGTGCGGGACTCAAACCGTAGGCCAGAAGCACGGCATCTTCCACGTCCGTCTTGCCCGCCGGCTGGAACGTATCGTCAGCCGCGCGAGAACCGTACGGCGGCCGCGGGCCGACGTCCGGCAGCACCTCGTACGCCGCGCGCTGCTTGCTCAGGGCGGCACTGACCGCGGGATCGCTGACGACGAAGTGAACGGGAGTTGCGGCGCGAATGGTGCCGTCGGAAGCGTAGCCGAGGGCGCTGATGGCGTAGGTCGCGTGCTGCGGCTCCAGGGTGAACGTCAGCCGTGGGTCCTGCCCGGCCTCGACCTGGCCCATCAGCGCGGCCCCGTGATAGAACTCAATCCGCTCCCACTCGGGGAATGCGCGCGCGTCGCAGACCAGTGTCAGCTCGGAGCCGGGCTCGACGATGGGGCTCGCCATCGTCTGCAGCAGCACGCCCGACTCGTGCGGGTTCTCATGGTGTGGCAGTCCCTCCACACTCAGCTCCAGCGGGTTATCGTGCGTGGCCATGGCCCGGTAGAGGAACGCTATGTCAGCCGTCGGCAGCCAGCAGGCAGCCTGCCTGTCTCGGTCGTATTCAGCGTAGGGCGCGATGTACGTCAGGCCTTTATCCCATGACTGCGGATCCGCCAGCCACCCTTGCTCCAGCGGGATGGTGGTCAGTTGAACCGGCCCGGCCGAGGCGTCGGCGCCCGCCGGAAGCCGCATGCCGATGATTTGCTCGTAGTACTTCATGTTGATGTCATTGATATGGCGTATCTCGTGCCCTTTGCCCTTCTCGGCCGTCCATGCCCAGCGCGCTCCTCGCGGGCGCGCCTCGGCGAACAACTCTCGTGTGCGCTCCATGCCGCGACGGAAGAAGGGGTCCTGCGGTCCGATGTGCATCAGAGCGGGCACGATCAGGGCCTCGTCCGGTGGCGGGAAGGGGTTATAGGACGGCCCGACATTAGGCGTGAAGGCTATCATCCGCTCCGGCACGAAACACGCCATGCTGTATGCCGTCACGCCCGCGTTGGAGCTGCCGCGGGCGATCATGGGCAGGTTCGCGATCTCCGGATGCACGCCGAGGGCTGCCCAGTCGTCCATCGCCCGGATGGCGACCTCGGCCAGTTCGGTATACACGCGCCGCCCCGGAAACGAGGTGACACCGATGATGCCGAAGCCCTGGCGCATGGCGAACTGCTGCAGCCGGGGGTCGCGCGCCTTGTTGCGCGTGTCGCCGTAGCCGCCGGGGTTGCCGTGGAACAGCACCCCGCGCACCGGACCGTCTGTCGGTGGAACCCACATCTTGATGTGCTGGATGCCGTTCGCCGCGCGGAAATCGTAGTACATGCCGTCGTACTGCACCTGCCCGCCGTCGAACGCCTCGGCGCGCAGCGGCCGATCATGCGTCGGGCCGGCGGCACAGCCTGAGAACACGATCAAAACCAGGCACAACACAACGGGCAAACCCGCCCAGCCGACTGCTCCGTTCATGACAACGTCCCTCCTGTTTACGCTCCAAGGCGGAGCGCCGCACCTGATGTTACTGTTTGAGCGCCGGTATCTCGGCTCGCACGACCTCGCCCTGCGCCGCTGACGTGAACGCGGCGTCGAGCACGGCCATCGTCCGCCGCACGCTACCGAGGCTCACCGCCGGTTCGGCTTCGCCTGACAGCGCCTTGGACACGTTCTCGTAAAAGCTGCGCCACCGGCCGGGCAGCGTCGGCACGACACGCTCCTGCTGCGCCGTTTCCAGCTTCCCGTAGTTGGCCTCCGGCTCTTCGGCGCTGTCTATGCCGCCCGCATTCATGGCCGCCTCCTGCGGGTCAAGGCCGTACTTCACGTAGGTGCCCTCGCGCCCGAATGCGTGCACGCGGGGCTTGGGGATGTAGTGCATGCCGCCGGCATCCACAACGGCGGTGGCACCGTGCTCGAATGCGATGACCACCATGGCGTGACTATCCACGTCATGCTCGGGGTAATCATGGTGTATCCGGCAATAGACGCTCTGCACAGCCTGCGGGAAGATCAGCATGCACTGGTCGATCATGTGGGTGCCCAGGTCGTATAGCCGACCCCCGCCGTGTTCACGCTGCCCCCGCCATCCTCCCGGCGGGCGGCTCACCTGCCATGCCATCTCGAGCCAGCGCAACTCGCCCAGCTCTCCATCGTCCAACAGTCGCCTGAGCGTCAGGAAGTCACTGTCCCAGCGCCGGTTCTGGAAGACGGTGAGCAGAACGCCGTTGCGTTCGCCAGCCGCAATCATGCGGTCGCACTCCTGCAGCGTGGTGCACATCGGCTTGTCGGTCACCACGTGCTTGCCGGCGTCCATTGTCCGAACGGCCAGCTCGCAGTGCGTGTCGTGAGGGGTTGCCAGCACCACGAAGTCAACGGCTGGATCGCCAAGCACCTCGTCCAGGCCCGCATATGCGCGGCAGCCCTGCTCCGCCTCGATGCGCTTGCGCGTCTGGGGGTTACGGCTCGAGACACCGTGCAGCTCAAGGCCCGGCGCAAGGCCTATCAGGTAGCAGTGGAACTTCTTTCCGGCATATCCGTAACCGATGACGACCGCTCTGTGCGCGGACATGGCGTGCTCCATCCGTGGTTCAGCAGGGCAAAAAACCAACAGACGGGCATGATACACAACCGAAGCGCCAGCGCAAGGCGGACGCTCAGTCGCCGTCGTCCTGGCCCATCAGCCGTCGCACCGTGCGGGCCACCTCTTCCACGTTCGGCAGACCGGCGACCTGGATCTCCCCACCGCCATCGCGGCCCGTGCCGACCGTGAGTCGGCCCGTGGCGAGGGTCTTCTGCAGGCGGCCCTGTTCGACCTTTGCGAACCGGATATCCCGATGACGCAGCCTATAGACGCGCGGGTTCGGAGTGCCGCGGCGCAGCTCAACGCCGCCCGTCGTCACCGTCAGCGTAGTGGACCGACAGCGCAAGACCCACACGATGAGGGCCACCAACCCGATCAGAAAAGGGCTAAGAAGCAGACAGACAACAAAGAGCAGAGGACGCTCTCGCCACGGCGACGGTCGACATCGCAACAACACGTGTTCCCGCGCGCTTCTCACGGCCTCCTCCCAGTGGGCCACGGAAACGACTGCAGCTTCGACGGGGCGCATTATACACGATAATGGCTCTTTGTGGTTCCGTTTTTCTGAGAAGCCCGGCAAACCGACATGCATGGCGCAGCGGCAGCGATTGCGCGCGAGGCCGCTCGGGCGTTATACTCGCGCCTGGAGAGGTGCCGGAGCGGCCGAACGGGGCGGTTTCGAAAACCGCTGGACCGGTTACGGTCCCGGGGGTTCGAATCCCCCCCTCTCCGCCACACTCCCCCGTCTGTCGCCCTTAAGCTCGGCGGGCAGTAGCTATCATATCCGGAACTGGCGCCGTTGGTGCGATGCGGCCAAGCCGCCGCCCCGCTCTCCATGCTCTGAGCGGAAGAAGGCGGCGTGCACCACGGTGCCTTCATGCACAAGGGCCGAGCCGACCATGCGTTCGCCCTCGCAGCGGTGGTCGGTGCCGAGACCGACCGAACCGTGCGGCTCGTCATTGCATTGCGCCGCCTCCTCGATGAAGTCCCGGGCCGATCCGTTCGGCATATCGCCCCCTGCCTGGTGCCGGGCCAGCCACGCGTCCATGGCGTAGCTGTTCACCAGTTTCGCGTGCAGTTGCCGGTAGGCTTCAGCCCGCGACACGGCATCGAAGGCGACCGGCGCGCCGTTCACGAAGACCAGCAGTCCCTGCTGTCGCTCCTCGGCGGGGAAGGCCTTCCGGTAGCCCTCCAGGTCTGAGCGCATGGATTCGTAGGTGTCGCGCATGGCACCCGTCGGGCTTTGGGCATGAGCCCGCAGGGCCTGCTGCGCCACGTTGTCCCAGACCTCGGCCTGGTTGCCGCGGAACGTCTTGCCTCTGCGTAGCGATGCCGACACGGCGCGCGCCTTGCTCGCGCGTAACGAGGGAGACATGACCACGTCCGAACCGCTGAAGCGTGGCGACGTGAAACGCCAGCGGCCGTGCTCGGTGCAACTGACGGGGATGAGCACCTCAGTATGGGCACCCACAAGAATGGTGGTGTTCAGCACGCGGTTCTGCTTGGCGCCATGCAGTTCCTCGCCGTCCAACATGAGCACGTTCTCATCGGCATCGTTGACGACCTTGAGTTCGGAGACGGACCCAACCGGACCCACCTCGCCGACGGCGAGCTTCCCGTCACCTATAGCCTCCTCCAGGGTTATGTAGTCCGGGCACCCGCTCTCTGGCACAAACAGAGGCGCCACGGCCATGTTACTGTGCTCACGTGCCTTTCCGACCCCAAGACATCCCAGGAATTCGCCGATGGCCTCGTGCATTCCGACCTCCTTGTTCGAGCTATCCGGTGGAATCGCATGCCGCCCAGCCGACGCAAGCGCTCCGGCTGGCCCGGTGCAGATCAACATAAGCAACGTCGATGCCAGCCAGCGGGTCCAGACTGATGGCGTCGTATCTCATTGCCAAAACAGGACTTGGTCGGCTCAGAGCATCATCCGCGATGCTACCTCCGCCGCCAGAGAGCTCATGTACTGACCACATACATCAGAATATGACCTGCACCTCCGTCAGTCCGTGCAGGTTTCCCGGTTGCAGGAGAAGGGGAGAAAACTGCCAGGCCCCACGGCCTCGCGGGCACTTCGCTGCCAGCCGCCTGCCCCTGTCCCAGCACGCCCTATTCCCGACAGCCGCTTTTGTGGCGCGTCATGCAATGTATAATCGTGTGCGATGGGGAAGAACCCGCCGAGGCACGATCAGGGGAATCTCATGACGCGTTATTACGAAGAGCCGGGAAGGAGACTGCCGGTCCGTGAGTTCGATGTAGTAGTGGCCGGGGCCGGTACGGCAGGCGTCCCGGCCGCGCTTGCTGCGGCTGGCCAGGGCGCGCGCACGGCGCTGGTGGAATGGAAGGGTTACCCCGGGGGCACGGCTGTTGAGGGGGGCACCGCGCTACACAGCTTCTACAATCTGTGGAAGGCGTTCCCCGCAGCAGAGAAGCGCCAGGTGGTCCGAGGAATACCCCAGAGGATCATTGAGCGGCTGGCCGAGGTCGGTGGCACCAGCGGCCATGCGGAGATGACGCGGGGCTACGACTACGACAGCGTCTGCACGGCGATCGACACCGAGCTCTACAAGCTGGTCACCTTCGAGATGCTGCGCGAAGCCGGTGTTGCAGTCATGGCGAACACCGTGCTGGCCGGTGCAGCGACGGAGGATGGTCGCGTGCTGGGCGCAATCACGGAGAGTCACCAGGGCCGGGAGATGCTGCGCGCCCGGGCCTTCGTCGACTGCACCGGCTACGGGGACCTGTGCGCCCGCGCGGGAGCGCAGTACAGCGAGCCGAACGACTACCCGGTCGTCAACAGCATGTCGCTGGCCAACGTGAGCGTGGAGGGCTACTGCGAATTCCTCACTGAACACGATGCCCTGACGGAGTACGCCGAAGGGATGCGGGACGGGCGGGATGGTCAGATCGTGCGGCTGAACGGACGCAGCGCCCGGCTTCCCGACGGGTTCAGCGAGGGGGCGGCCGAAATCGGCATGTCCACCGTGACAACCACGGCGCACGACGACTACTTCATGTTCATCAAGCTGAACTTCAAGATGCCTCTCAGCCCTACCGATCGCGACGCACTGGCGGAGGCGGAACTGGAGCTGCGCCGCCGCCAGCTCCGCGCGGCCGACCTATTCCGGCAGTACGTGCCTGGCTGCCAGCGGGCCTTCATCGCCCGCACAAGCCCCGCCGTCACCATCCGCAGGGGGCGCCTGATCGCCTGCGACTACGACATCACCAGCGAGGACGTGCTGGAGGCGCGCCACTTCGAAGACGACGTGATGGCCTACGGGTTTCACGACTTCGCGCCGCGACTCCAGGTCAAGGACGGCGGCACCTACGGCGTGCCCTATCGGGCGCTGCGCGTGATGGGAATGGAGAACCTGCTGGCAACGGGCATGATGATTACCAGCGATCAAGAGGCGCACATGTCCACCCGAAACACCGTCTGCTGCATGGGCCAGGGCCAGGCGGCCGGCACAGCAGCGGCCCTCTGCGCTGAACGTGATTGCGGAACGCGCGAGCTGCCCTATGACCACCTGCGCAACGCCCTCCAGGCGGACGGCGTGTACTTCGAAGACTGAGCCCCCGACCATGACCGCCCCGCTCCCGCTTTCGTGGCCGCGCGTGTCCACGTTCCGACGGTTCCTGAACTGAGCGCCGACACGACTCACAGGCGTTATCCCCAAATCCCTTACCACAATCACCCTTAACACGAGATAGCAGCCGGGACATCATGGCACCATCGATCTGCCGTGCTTCGAGCGATATGCTGGAAGGAGGCCAGGCGTTGAGCGTCAATTTGACGTCCATAACATTGTGCACTGCCCTGTGGCTGTTGCTGGCCGGTCCGGTTAGGTCATTGGCGGCCGGGACCGCGACCAGTGACGAGCGGGAGGATTCGAAGATGGCCAAGCTGATCGATCCGGATGCGACCGCAGAGACGGTAGCCCTATGGGAGGCCCTGCACCGCTCCAGCCGCAAGGCCGTTCTGTTCGGCCACCAGAACGCGAATTACGAGGGGCTGGGCTGGCGGGGCGACCATGGCCGCAGCGACGTCAAGACAGTTACCGGCGACTGGCCCGCCGTCTCCGGCTTTGGCTTCCAGGTTGAGCCCGAGCGTATAGCCGACCTCCGCAAGCGCATGCTAGCGGCCCACGCCGCCGGGGCGATAATTGAACTTAACTGGCATCCCGGGAACCCCGTTACCGGCGGTCGCTACAACGACGTGCAGAGCGACTCCCTGCGCGCGGTCCTGCCCGGCGGCAAGGCACACGCGACATTGATCCAGTGGCTCGACCGCATGGCTGACCTGATCCTTAGCCTTAAGGACGACCATGGGCGGCCGATTCCGCTGATCTTCCGCCCCTGGCATGAACATAACGGCGGCTGGTTCTGGTGGGGGTCACGGGCGGGCTCCGCTGAAGAGTACATCCAACTGTGGCGGTTCACCGTCCGTTACCTCCGCGATGAGAAGAACGTGCACCAGTTGATCTACGCTATCAGCCCCAACACGCCACTGACTTCCCAGGAGGCTTACCTCCGGCAGCGCTTTCCCGGTATGGACTGGGTCGACGTGATCGGGTTTGACCATTACGTCAGCGATACCAGGCAGGTGGACCGGCTGCTGACCGAGATGCAGCTCGTCGAGTCTCTGGCCCGCAAACACGGCAAGCTCGCGGCCGGCACCGAAATCGGCTGGCGCAATGGGCTATCGAAATATGGCGGCAACGATTTCTGGGCCGGCCAGATCTTGCCGCTTCTGAAAGGCGATGATGCTCCCAAGATCGCCTGGCTGCTGACCTGGCGCAACGGCAATAAAAACCATTATTGGGTGCCGACGGACGAAATCAGCAAGGACGCAGCCGATGACTTCCGGGCTTTCTGCAAACACCCGCGCATCTGGTTAGCCGAAGCCTGGAAACGTTTCCGGACTGCCGCAGCCGGCGAACAAGCTGAGAGCAGCAACGCGGGTGACGCAGCGACTTCGGGACACGCACGCTGAAGCCGTTTGTCATCCCTCTCTCCCCGCGCCGAACGGATCTTGAAGGCATGAACCTCGCGGAGGAGCCACTGAAGTGGCGTCACAGTTAAGCGGCAATTCTGAACCCCTTTCCGCCATCCCGGCCCGCTCCTGGGCGAACCCGTGAAAGAAACCTGCCGCCACGGTCCGCAGCCTGGTAGGCACCACGTGCGGTATCGTTAGTCCCTCTTGCGGCCCAACCAACCCCCACAGCGCAAACGGCTCAGTTACACGTTCCACATTGGCCCGGCGGGACAACAGACGGTAGGATGCCCGCTCGTAACGCAATCCGGTAGGCCCAGATGGAGAGCACATGATGGCGACGAAGGCGGTCACGCAGTGCGATGTCCTGGTAGTAGGTGGCGGACTGAGCGGGTTCGCGGCGGGCCTGACCTGCGCGCGAGAAGGGCTTCGCGTCCTGGTCGCGGCATCGCATCCCGTTCTCGGGTGGGAAGGCGTCTGGACCTTCCAGAACGCCCTGCCGTCCGAGCCCCACGGGCTCGCCAGGGAGGTGGCCGACGCTGTCGACGCCGTCGGCGCCCGGGGCAACGGCCTTCTGGATAGCGCCGTGCTGGAGTTGACACTGGACGGCATGGCCGCCGAAGCCAACATGGACGTGCTCTACCACGTGCGGCCGGTCGCACTGCTGGCTTGCGACGGCGTGGCGCGCGGGGCGGTCCTGGCGGGGAAGTCCGGCGAAGTCCGGATCGATGCGAATGTTCTGGTGGATGCCACCCATGCCGCCGCCCTCTGGCAATGCAGCGCGGCCGAGCTGGAAGCGCCGCCGCAGCGATTGCGTTACGGGCTCATCCTGAATCACGTGTCAGCCCTAACGGAACCGGTCGAACCGGACCCTCCGGAAGGCTGTTCTGCGCTGAGGGTGGCTCCGTCTGTCTGGCCGGGCGAGGCGCGCGTTCTCTTTGACGCCGAGACGTCTGCCACGGTCGAGGCGCAGCTAATGGTGCCCGCTGTGCTCGAGACCGTGCGCGAGGCGGTGCCTGCATGCTCCGAGGCGCTGGTGACGCAGATGGCGTTCGAGTCAGTGCCGCTGAAGCCGCCCGCCGTGGGTGCTCTGGAGGGGCGGACGCACTCAGCAATGGACAAGCTGCTCGCCGCGGGGCCGTGGGCCGGCAAGACCGACCTCGCCAACGACGCCTTCGCCGGCCTGCTCGAACTCGGCGAAGAGGTGGGCCGGCAAGCGGCTGCTGCCGCACAGAAGTCAAGCCCCGAGGGCGAACCCGAGCGGTTGGACGCGCCCAACCACGAGCGCTCTTCGAGCGTCGCGCTCTGCGGAGGCGGCACCGCGGGCGTGCTCGCCGCGCTGGCTGCCGCACGGGAAGGCGCTGAGACACTGCTGATTGAGGCTACCCCGATCCTCGGCGGCATCGGCACCGGCGGCAACATCCACGGCTACTACTACGGCGTGGCTGGGGGGCTGCAGGATGCCCTCGACGCGCGCACGGACGAGTTGACCCCGCTGATGGCGCCCCACAGGCGGTTCCGGGGCTTCCACCCCGTAGCAAAGTGGATCGCGTCGCTCCAGATGCTCCGCGAGGCGGGCGTGCGGCTGATGCTCAACACCACCGTCTTCGACGTGCCCACTCGCGACACGTCGAGCGAAGAGGGCAGATACCGTTCGGCGCGCATCCAGGCCGTCCGCGCCGTGGGACCCGGGGGCATGGTGACCTGTCGCGCCGAACAGTTCATCGACAGCACGGGCGACGCCGACATCGCCGCGGCTGCTGGAGCGCCGTTCCACTACGGCAGGGAGGGCGACGGCGTGCTCCACCCCTATACACTCTCCGGCACGGTGATCGGACCGGAGTCGGGCGTCCGCTACCTTAACTTCGATGCGGGCTACTGCGATTCCGACGACGTATGGGACTTGACTCGCGCCCGCCGTGACGGGCTGCAGCATTACCGCAGGGATCAGTATGCCGCCGATGACCGCCTGCTGTTCATCGCCCCGCTGATCGGCATCCGCCAGGGACGTCAGATCGTCGGGGAGTACACGCTCACGCTCGGTGACGAGACGCTGGCACGGCAGTTTGACGACGTGATCGCCTACGCCATGTCGAACTTCGACAACCACGCGCGCGACTACGCCAGCGAGAGCGACGAGGCCGTGGTCTTCATCTGGCTGCTCGGCAAGCGGCCCGGCAATTACGGCTGCGAGGTGCCTTACCGCTGCCTGGTGCCCCTGCGCGTGGACAACCTGCTGGTTGCATGCCGCGGCGTCTCGCTGACGCAGGACGCACACTACCAGATGCGCATGATGCGCGACATGCAGCGCATCGGCGAGGCAGCGGGTGTAGCTGCGGCTCTTTGCGCCATCCTGGGATTTGACCCGCGCGATCTGCCGGTCAAGGAGGTGCAGCAGCGACTCTTCGCTACGGGCTCCCTCGGCGCGCCCGATGCTGACCGCTCACACAACGCCCAGGTACGGTTGCACTGGTCGGACGCGTTTCCCGAGGCGCCCAAAAGCAGGCCCGTCGAAGAATGGGCGGAGCAGCTCGGTGGAGATGACCCCACGACCGCTGTCTGGATGCTGATGCAAGAGGGTGAGGGCGCGCTGCCTGTGCTGCTCGACGCAGTCCACCACGAAGATGAGGACGTGCGCTTCTGGGCGTCGGTTCCCCTGGCCATGGTGAGGTCGAAGGAGGCCGTGCCGGCCTTGCTGCAGACACTCAAGGAACGGCGCTCGGAGGGGAGCGATAGCCCCCACAGCGCCCCGGCGTGGATGACGGCGGCCGTGCTGCTGGGCCGGGTTGGTGACCGCCGCGCGGTTCCCGCGCTGGCGGAGGTGCTGCAGGAGGAAGACGTGTCCAAGGACGCGTGCGTCGCTGTGCTGCGGGCGCTCGGGCGAATCGGCGATCCGTCTGCCGCGCCGGCGGTCCGGCAGTTTCTGAAGCGTGACGATATCGACACCCGACAGGACATGGCGGGCGGCCCGTGGTTGGGCCCGGTACGCCCCGACGTGCGCTGGCGGCTGGAGCTGGCAGCGGCGGAAGCGCTTGCACGGATGGGCGAGGATGTCGATGAACTCCTGGCGCCATACCTCGAAGACGAGCGCCGCTACGTGCGCCGTCGGGCAGAATCCATAGCGCAGATCGCTTGAGCCTATGTCGTCGGCGTGCCGCTGCGCCGGCTCGCCACGAGCCGCAGGAAGCTGTAGCCGGTGAGGATGAGCATAGCGATGACACTGCCGGCCAGCACGCCGACAAGCGCCCAGGGCACCTGGCCGGTCTCGAGCGTCCTTTTGATGACGCCCACCCCGCTGACCACCAACACAGCGCCCGGCAGCATGCCGAGCCACGTCCAGAGCAGATACGTGCCGAACGGAACGGAGGTGAGCCCGAAGGCGTAGTTCTGCAGGTTGAACGGGATGAGGGGGAAGAAGCGGTTCAGCGCGACCACCAGGGCCCCTTGCTGCTCGACCAGTGCGTCGAGGCGTTGCCAGCGTTCGCGCCCGCTCAGCCACCCCTCGACCGAGTCTCGCGCCCAGTAACGCGCGATAACAAAGGCGAGCGCAGCGCCGAGCGTCTTGCCCAGGCTCACGCAGGCGATGCCCAGCACGGGACTGAAGAGCACCCCGGCAAGGGCACTGACCGCTGAGCCGGGAATCGCGAGCACGGCAAGCCCCGCCCGCACGGCGATGAACACAACCGGCGCCGCCGCCCCAAAGCCGCGTATCCGTGCCTCCACTTCGGGCCACTTCTCGGCCCAGTCCCAGCGGGTCGCGGCGACCATCACAGCGGCCACCACCGCCAGCATGACCAGCGGCCGCCAGAGCGCCGTGACCACTGCGAGCGGCCCTCGGCCCTCTCCGCGTGTGAGTTCGGCATCCATACGTATCTGCCTGTGCTTAGATACTTTAGACCATGCGACTCAAACCGGCACACTCGCGCCGCAGAACATCAGCGCAAACGCCATTCCCCGCGACGTAAGCGGCCGGCACCCCGACCGGAAAGGTTCCGATGCCTACACTCAGAGCTTCGACGACGGAGGGCGCAGACAGCGATGCACATCCGACAGACAACGTCCGCAGACGTCCCCGGCGTCTGGCGGGTCATCAAGCAGTGCCGGGGCCGACTCCCCGCTTGGGGGGGGTGCCCTGTCATACTGGAAGTCAGTTTGCAATTTCTCTACAGTAACTGGGGAATCTCCAATGCTTTCACAGCGGAGATCCGAGCCGAACACGGGAGGAGACGGCATGGCAGAGTTCATCCAGGAGCACCTCCGGACGCCTGTGGCCAGCGAATACGACGTGGTCGTGGCCGGGGCTGGTCCCGGCGGAGTCGCCGCGGCGGTCGCCGCAGCGCGGGCGGGGGCAGAGGTGCTGCTGATCGAGGCCAACGGCTGCCTGGGCGGTGTCTGGACCGCCGGCATCCTGGCGTATGTATTCGACATGCAGCCCGGCATAGGTTTGGAGATCATCGACCGCTTGGAGGAGCGGGATGCCTGTGTGCGCACGGCCCGGGAGGGGGAACTCAAGGAAGGCAAGCTCAACTTCACCTACGACATCGAGTCCATGAAGCTGATCTTGGACCAGATGTGCCAGGAGGCGGGCCTCGACGTGTCGCTGCATACTCGTGTCGTCGCGGCGATCGTGGATGACGACGGCCGACTGCGCGCCGTCCTGTCGGAGTCCAAATCCGGACGCCAGGCGTGGCGTGCCCGTGCTTTCGTGGACGCCACCGGTGACGGGGACCTGGGGGCGCTATGCGGGAATGGGTTCGACATGGGCTCGGAGGAGGACGGTGCCCTGCAGCCGATGACCTTCATGGGGCTCCTGGTCGTGCGTTCGGCAGAGGCGGTGGCGGACTGCACCTCGTTCTGGCGGGGCATCAATGAACACGGCCCCCGGTTGCGCAACTTCCTCAAACACCTCCACGCCCTCGACATCGAACCGTCCTATGGCGGGGCCACGCTCTTCCAGGTGCGCGACAACCTGCTGGCCATCATGGTGAACCACGAATACGGGAAGGACGCCACGGACGCCCGCGACGTCACGGCGGCCACCTTCAGCGGCCGTGCCGAGGTGAACCGGATCGTGGACGCCCTGTCGGCTAACCCCGGGCCCTTCGAGGGGTGCCTGCTGGCGGCCTCCGCTGAGCACATCGGCGTTCGTGAAGGTCGGCGGCTGCACGGGCGTTACCGCGTGATGGCAGACGATCTGCTGGAAGGCGCACGGTTCGACGACACGGTGGCCCGCGTGAGCTTCGGGGTGGACATCCACTCGCCCGATCCGGAGAAAGGTAGCGGCAACACCAACCTGGGACTTAGATCCAGGCCCTACGATATCCCGGTGCGCGCCTTGATCGCCCGGGACGTGGACGGCCTGCTGATGGCCGGCCGGTGTATCAGCGGGGACTGGGTCGCGTTCTCCGGCTACCGCGTCACCGGGGAAGCCGTGAGCATGGGCCAAGCCGCGGGTGCGCTGGCCGCCGTCAGCGCGACAACCAACCGCCTGCCCCACGAAGTGCCGTGGGAAGAGGTGCAACCTCACATCCCGCAGTGACGGACGCAGTGCGACCTCGACGCATCAACCGGAGTTCGAACGAGAATGGCGCACATGGACCGTCCAAACCTCCTGTTCATCCTCAGCGACCAGCACCGGGCGACAGCCACCGGATTCGACGGCAACCCGGACGTCCGCACGCCCAACCTGGACGCCCTGGCGCGCGAGGGTGTCGTCTTCCGCCGCGCCATCTCCAACGTTCCGGTCTGCTCACCGGCGCGGGCCTGCCTGATGACGGGCCAGTACGCCCTGGCCCACCGGGTCATCGTCAACGACGTGCCCCTGGAGAGCGACGCGGTGCACTTCGCCGAGGCGCTCCGGTCGGCGGGATACCGCACCGGTTACATCGGCAAGTGGCACCTCGCGGGTGGACCGTGGCGCTCCTTTATACCGCCGCAGCAGCGTAAGGGTTTCGATTTCTGGCGCGTGTGCGAGTGCACGCACGACTACAACGACTCGCACTACCACGCCGAGGAGCCCGGCGACCGTTCCTGGGACGGATACGACGTCTTCGTGCAGACCAACTGCGCGGCCGAGTACATCCGAGCGCATGCCCGCGACGCCCGCCCCTTCGCGCTCTTCCTGGCATACGGGCCTCCGCACGACCCCTACGACACGGCGCCCGCCGAATTCCGGGCGGGCTACGAGCCTGCGGCCCTGACGCTACGACCCAACGTGCCAGCATCCGAAGCCGAGGATGTGCGCCAGAAGCTGGCCGGATACTACGCCCATGTGACCGCCATCGACGAAGCGGTCGGCCGTCTGGTGGCCGCACTCCGCGGGGCCGGCCTGTTCGACAACACCGTCCTGATCTACACCTCGGACCACGGCGACATGCTGGGGTCCCAGGGGCGCCACACCAAGGAGAAGCCGTGGGATGAATCCGTCCGGGTCCCGTTCGTGCTATCGTGGCCCGGCGCACAGGCGCGAACGGGGATGTGCATCGACCAGCCGCTCGGCAGCATCGACGTCATGCCCACCGTCCTGAGCCTATGCGGCGTTACGGTGCCGATGACCGCCGAGGGGGTGAACTACGCCCCCCTGATCCGGGGGGAACCCGCGCTGTGCCCGGAAGGCGTCCTGTTCGAGTGCATCCAGCCCTTCGGAAGTTGGGGGAAGATCTACGGCGGAAGGGAGTTCCGGGGCTTGCGTACCCGTCGCTATACCTACGTGCGCGACCGCCAGGGGCCATGGCTGCTCTACGACGACAGCAACGACCCCTACCAGATGACCAACCTGTGCGCGGATGACCGCCACGCCGACACGCAACGGCGCCTGGATGCCCTGCTGCGCCAGCACATCGCGGCCCGCGGTGACCGCTTCCTGCCCGGGGAAGCCTATATGGAACGCTTCGGGTACGAGTGCGACGAGACGGGCCGGGTGCCCATCCGCCAGGCGTAAAGCGAAGGGCACCCGCACCGGATAGCCGCCGGCCGCTCACCGCGAGGTGGCGGCCGTGATGGCGATAAGCGCCGGAGCACCCCGGTCCCGCAGGGACTGTTCGTAGCGATATTGAATCGGATTCAAACGCTATCCCCGGAGCCGACATGAGGAGTGGTGCGGGGTTTGGCAGAAAAGCCTGACTTCGCGGTTTCTCGACAGTCAAGCTGCCTATCGATGGCCGAAAAACACCTTTCGGGCTGCCATATGTCCCGGACAAACGGCGGCCAGAGACCAGTACGGCAGCTTTCTTTCACGGATTCTTCCTTGACGAAAAACGCGGGAGCGGTACGCTCATCACGATGAAAGCGAACGTGTAACTTCGCTACCGTAAGTGTCTGGTCTCGGACCAATCCGCCAATAGAGGGAATGCAGGCAAGATGGCCACGTGCAAGATTACTGTGCTGAAGAGGACGTTTCACCGTGACATCATTGACGAATACCTTGACGAGGAGGCCGCTGAGAATATCGGTCTCTGTCCCTGCTTTAAGGAGGGGCAGGAGTTCGTACAGGATGAGTCTCTGCAACCCCCAGCGGGATTCTGCACCTGGGCCTGGGCAGATATCCGGACCCAGGTAATGACCATTCTCTGCGGTGGCAACTGGCCCGACACCAGGCCCGGTGTATGCATTACCTGCTGTTCAGACGGCTGTCGGCCGGTTATCTTTAAAGTGGAGAGAATTGACTGATTGAAAGACAAGGAAAGAGAAGGCATACGTGGTAGTGGCAGCGAGAATGGCGGGGGATTGCATTGAAAGAGCACCATTCAAGGAGACCTTGTCCCGTGCGCGAGATCGTAGACCGTGACACCCCGGCCGCCATGACGGGCCGGCACCGGCTGATGGCCGCCATGCGCGGCGAAACGGTGGACCGACCGCCCATCTGGCTGCGGGAAGGCTTCCCTCTCATCACCGGGCCGGCGGAGGCCGGCGATTTCCATCGCGGCTGGCAGGCCGACCCGGTTTACCGCGAGCTGTTCGATTACGTAGCCCCCCATGCCGCCGCCATCGAGAACTGGGGCTGCCCCTCCCTGAACCGCTACCTGATGGTGCCGCCCGACGCGCTCGCCAGCCGGACCCTGGAGCAGACGCCCGAGCGGCGGCGCAGCCTGGTGACCATCGCCACCCCGCGGGGGGAGCTGACCGAGCTGTGCGAACACCGCCGCGGCATGGCCAACCTGGGCGGCTGGAAGCTGAAAAGGCCCGTGGAGGGCCGGGAAGACCTGCTGAAGCTGGCCTCGGTGCCCTTCGAGGTCCGCCCCGAGGATGTCGAGCGCGGGCTGGAGAGTTACCGCGCGGCCCGCCGGCGCACCGGCCAACGCGGCGTGCTGCGCCTGAACCTGCCCAGCCCCATGATCGCCGTCAGCCACGTTATGTCGCTGGAGGACTTCCTGGCCTTCTCGGTGACCGACGGGGTGCTGTTCCACGAGCAGCTGGAGGAGATCACCGCCCGGGTGCTGGCCGTGCTGGAGGCACTGTGGGCGGAGGGCGACCTCGACACGACCGTCAACCTGGGCGGCTCCGAGCAGTGCACCCCGCCGATGATGCGTCCGGAGGCCTTCGACGAGTTCGTCGTGCCCTACGACGGACCGATCATCGCGTGGCTGCACCGGCGCGGCGTGCCGGTCAACATGCACTGCCATGGCAAGGTGCGCCACGCCCTGGAATGCATGGTGCGGATGGGCGTGGATGCGACCGACCCGGTGGAGCCGCCCCCGGCGGGGGACGTCACCTACGCCGAGGCCCGCGCCGTCGCCGGCGACGACCTGACGCTGGTGGGCAACCTGGAGTTCGACGAGCTGGAATACGCCGAGCCGGAGGCAATCCGGCGGCGTGTGGCCGGCATCCTCTCCCACGGCCGGCGCCGGCTCATCCTGGCCGCCAGCGCCGGACCCATCAGCCCCGTCTCGCCCCGGCTGGCCGACAACTACAGGGCGTGGATCGACGCCGCGCTGGAACTCACCGAGGCGGCCCAGAGATGAACGAGCGGCAGAAGGTGCTGCCCGCCGTCCGCTTCGAGCGTCCGCTGCGCATACCCATCTGATGTGCTCCCCGAAATATGATCCACCTGCTGTGAGAGAGTCTCGGAGGTATCATTCCCCGCGACGTGAGCGGCCGGCACCTTGACCGGCCAGGTTCCGATATCTACACTCAGGACTTCGACGACGGAGGGCGCAGACAGGCATGCACATCCGACAGGCAACGTCCGCAGACCTCCCCGGCGTCTGGCGGATCATCGAGCAGTGCCGGGATCGACTCCTCGCTGCGGGCATTCTGCAATGGGTCGAGCGCTACCCAACGTTCGAGGTAGTCGAAACCGATGCAGCCAAGGGCAGCCTCTACGTGCTTCCGGACGACCCAGGCAT
Organism: uncultured candidatus Brocadiaceae bacterium; assembly: GCA_964421565.1. Classification (GTDB taxonomy): domain Bacteria; phylum Planctomycetota; class Brocadiia; order SM23-32; family SM23-32; genus CAYQXJ01. The sequence goes on along the minus strand of CAYQXJ010000001.1, from coordinate 119,110 downwards.
CCTTGCGGCCGTGACGCTTTCAGAGCGGATGGACCCGAACTGGGAGGGACTTGACTGGTCGCTCCCCTTCGGCAGTCCCGCGCTGAGCGTTCACCGCCTCGCGGTCAGTCCCGACCGTCAGGGCCGGGGCGTAGGCCGACGAATGATGGCATTCGCCGAGAGTTGGGCGGCACGGAGGGGGCTGCTGTCGGTCCGCCTCGACGCCTATAGCGGCCACGAGCGCGTGCTGCGCTTCTACGACCGGCTCGGATACGGGCACGTGGGCGAAGTCCACTTCCCCGGTCGCGAAATGGCGTTCTGCTGCCTGGAGAAGCTGCTTCGGCCGGAGACGAGGCGGTAAGGCGGCCGAGTCAGCCGTTTGCCAGCCAGTCCCGCTCGTCGGCGTGGAGCTCGATCTCGACCGCCTGCAGGTTCTCCCGCAGATGCTCAAGGCTCGTGGTGCCCGTGATGGGGAAGCAGGGGAAATCCTGGTGCATCAGCCAGGCGAGGGCGATCTGGGTCGGTGTGGCGTGTTTCTTCTCTGCGAGTTCACGGGCTCGTTCGCGTCGCCGGCGGCTCGTGGGATTGTCAAAGCCGCCCCTGCCGCCCTCCGCCAGGCTGAAGTAGCCCCGCGCGGTTGCGGTGTAGGCGGCCAGGGCCATCCCCGTGCGCCGCTGGTAAGCCGCCTCGCACTCCCGCGCGTAGACCGTCTGAGTGCCCCGCGGCCGCGGGTCGGGTGGTTCCTTGTGCGCGAGACTCCATTGTATCTCGCTGATGACAAAGCCCTGCAAGCGCTGCTCCCGGGCATACTCGTTGGCCGCCTGGATGCGCTCCACCGTCCAGTTGCTGCACCCAAGGTAGCGGATGCGCCCGCGTTCGACCTCCTCGTTCAGGTAACCGATGATCTCGGAGACGTCCATAGCAAGGTCATCGCGATGCAGGTAGTAGAGATCGATGGTTTCCAACCCGAGCCGGGCTAGGCTGTCGTCGATGTCCGCGCGCAGGCGGTATGGCGCGAGCCATGCATCGGTCGATCGGTAATGGCCGATGTTCGGATGCCCTCCCTTCGTGGCCACCACGAGATCATTTATGCCGTTCTTCTGGATGTAGTTGCCGATGACACGTTCGCTGGCAGCGGTGCCGGTCAGGGCCCATGCGCCATAGACGTGAGCCGTATCGAGGAAGTTGCCGCCAGCGTCGCGGAAGGCATGGAGCAGGGCGTGCGCCTGTTCAACGCTGGTCGCCGTGCCCCAGTCGGCCGTGCCCAGGCAGATGGTTGAGACATCAAGATCCGTTTCGGCGATGTTCAGACGCTCCATAGCTGACCCCACAATGCTGTCCCTAAGTTGGGCTTTCGCCCTAAGCGCTCAGGCGCGCGAGCAGCCAGAGAAGATTGGAGAGGCGGTTCAGGTATGTGGGAACGAGCGCATTGGCGAGCAGGCCGGCTTCTTTCACACGCCATGCGCGGCGTTCGGCCCGGCGGGCCACGGTGCGGCAGACGTCCAGCAGCGCGGACTCGCGCGTGCCACCGGCCAGCGCGAAGCCTCCTGACACGGTGGGCGGCTCTGCCGAGAGGCGCTCAATCTCGTCGTCCAGCCGGGCCAGGTGATCTTCGCCGAGGCGTTTTGGCAGGCGGTGGGCGTCGCAAGGGGCGGTGGCCAGTTCGGCGCCGATCACGACCAGGTTCCGCTGGACCGACTGTAACAACTCGGCGTCGCCGCTGCCCAGCTCCGCCCTGGCGAGCCCGAGGAAGGCGCCCAGCTCGTCCACGACGCCGCAGGCCTCCACGCGCGCATCCGTCTTCAAAGCACTCCGACCAAAGGTCAGTTCCGTCACTTCTTCACGGGCATTATCCATTCTCTACGCCGACCTCCACTTGACTCGCATCGCGCGCACGTAGTCGGCCGATCAAAGCGACCAGGCCATGTGCCCCTTCACGTCGCCACAGCAGCCCCGGCGGGTCCGCCGTGCACATTGAACGCTTTCAGCACTTCATCCACAACCCATATGGAACTCGAGACCAGCGCGATCAGGAGCCAATCGAACAGGGACAGGGCTGTTGTGCCGAAGAGCATCTGACCCAGGCCGGTGTGGACCACGGCGACCTGCAGCAGGATAGCCGTGCCCAGCCCGACCAGCACCCACCGATTGCGCGCAAGCCCGATCTTGAAGACCGAATGGTAGCGGGAACGGGCGTTGAACGCCTGGAACCACTGGAACGCCGCCATGGTTGTGAAGGCCACCGTGCGGGCGTGCTCCAGGGCGCCGATGGCGCACTGATAGTAGAACAGCCCCAGCGTCCCGACGGCCATCACCAGGGTAAGGATCGCTATACGGCGCAGGAGCAAACGGTCCAGAATCGGCGCATGGGGATTCCGTGGCGGGCGTTCCAAAACGTCACCGTGCTGTGGCTCGATGCCGAGAGGCACGGTGCAAGCCCCGTCCGTGACAAGGTTCACCCACAGGATCATGGCGGCGCTGAGCGGCAAGTCCATGCCCAGGGCAAGGGCACTCAGCAGGACCAGCACCTCCCCCACGTTTGTTGACAGCAGGAAGAAGACCACCCGCTGCAGATTGCTGAAGATGGCCCGCCCTTCCTCGATGGCGTGCACGATGGTAGCGAAGTTGTCATCGGTCAATACCATGTCGGCTGCTTCTCTGGCGACTTCGGTGCCCGTCTGCCCCATGGCTATGCCGATATCCGCCCCCTTCAGGGCGGGGGCGTCATTCACGCCGTCGCCGGTCATGGCCACTACTTGCCCGTTGTCTTTCAGCGCCTGCATGATCTTTAACTTCTGCTCAGGCGCTACCCGTGCAAAAACCCCCTGCCGCAGGGCGGCCTCAGCCAGCTCATCGGAGCCCATGGAGTCCACGTCGGCGGCAGAAAGGGCCTTCGCCTGCTCGGCGATGCCCACTTGCCGCGCGATGGCGACGGCCGTGGCCGCATGGTCACCCGTAATCATGATCGGCCGGATGCCAGCCCTCCTGGCCTCCGCGACGGCTTGTGCGCTTTCGTCCCTCGGCGGGTCCAGCATTGCCCACAGGCCGACCAGAGTAAGTCCCTGTTCGGCATCCTCCGGCTCCACCCGATCCCGGTCCTGCGCCATCTCACGCCAGGCCCCGGCCAGAACGCGCATGGCCTCGTCGGCAAACTGTTCGGCGGCCTGCTCGATGCGGCTCCGCCAGTGATCGTCCATTTGCTGGCGTCGTTCGCCGACCTGCACGTGCGAGCAGTAGTTGAGAATACGGTCGGGCGCGCCCTTCACCATCAGCAGACGCCTTTCCCGCTCCTGCTCCAGATGGAGAGTCGCCATGTACTGCCGGGCGCTGGAGAATGGGATCTCGTGGATTCTCTCGGCCTCTTGCTGCAGCTCTTCCATGTCGAACCCCGCTTTGCGCGCCAGCGCCAGCAGGGCGGCCTCACTCGGGCTGCCCTCTGCCTTCCAGGTTCCGTCGTCTTCTTTGAGCAGGGCGTTATTGGCCAGCGCCCCAATGCGCAGCAACCGTGCGAGGCCAGCGGGCAGTTCACCCAGCGGCTCGCCGTCGTCACTGAGCACTACGCCTTCCGGCCGGTATCCCTCACCGGTCACATCGTAGGTTACATCACCAGCCCAGACATGGCGAACCGTCATCTGGTTTTGGGTCAGAGTGCCGGTTTTGTCCGAACAGATGGCCGTGACCGAACCGAGCGTCTCCACGGCCGGTAGACTGCGCACTATGGCATTCCGCTCCGCCATGCGGCGAACGCCGAGTGCAAGTGTGACGCTGATAACAGCCGGCAGTCCTTCAGGAATGGCGGAAACCGCCGTCGCCACCGAGAACAGCAGCATCTCGACCAGGCCATGCCCCGCCAACAGACCCATCATAAACACGAGCCCCGCCAGCCCGATCCCGACCATGCCCAGGAGAATGCTCAGCTTGTGCATGCGCTTCTGCAGAGGGGTCTTCTCGCGGCGCGTTGCCTGCACCTCCCCTGCGATCCGGCCCATTTGCGTGTCCATCCCGGTGGCGACCACCATGGCGCGGCCCCTGCCGCCGGTGACGTTGGTGGACATCCAGACCATGTCGCAACGGTCGGCAACGGGGGTGTCCGCCTCAACGGCCCGCGGCCCCTTGGCCACCGGCTCCGACTCACCGGTCAACGCCGACTCATCGACATGCAGGTCTTCTGCCGACAGCACGCGCGCATCTGCCGCCACCCGGTCGCCCGTCTCCAACACCAATACGTCTCCAGGCACGACCTTGCGAGCATCGACCGATTCCAGGTGTCCTCCGCGCAGCAGCCGTGCCCGCGGCACGGCCATATCCCGTAAGGCCGCCAGAGCCCCCTCCGCCCGCCACTCCTGAAAGAAGCCCAGAACCGTGTTGAGCACAACGACGCCCACGATCACCCCGGCATCCACCATGTGGCCCGCCACCACGGAGACAATGGCTGCGCCGCACAGCAGGTAGATGAGCGGATTGTTCACCTGTCGGACCAGCAGGCGGACTGGGCTCACGCCTTCCTCGCCCGTCAGGGCGTTCGCACCGTGCTCCTCGTGGCGCCGTTCGGCCTCTTGCCCGTCCAGCCCCTCAGGCGTGCTCCTGAGCTCCGTCAGCACTTCATCGGCTTCCAGGGCATGCCACTCAACCTCATTAGTTTCGCGGGTCGTCAATGCCATATCCCCAGAGAATGGGCAGCAGTCGGGCATGAGCAGAAGTGCGGCCAAGGAGCCATCGCACATGCTATGCAGCCATTGTCACTGCCCTGCCGGATACTGTCAAAGAGGGTTGCGCCTCATTTACGGCCGACTGTGGTGCGGAGGCCGGTCCGGCCATGCCGCCCCCCAGCACTGAATCCGGGCAACACCGCCTGGTAGAACCCCACCACGGCGGGCACGCCCCACGCCGCAGATCCCCTCACTGCTGCGCAGCCACCAGAAGCGCCGCCAGTGGCAGCACGCCGACATGCCAGAGCGTGAACAAGGAAGGCAGCAGGCCAAGCAGCCTGCCTCCCAGCAACAGGAATGCATAGCCCCCCGGCAAGGCCAACCAATGATACGTGCCACTCACTGCCCGAGCGCACGCAGGTGCTGCCGGGCCCGCGTGCTCACGGCATCCCTCCCTGCGGTCGAGTCGCCTGTGTCCCTGGAACTGCCACCCGCCACCGTGCCCGTTATGCCGAGCCGCTCGCCGCACTGCAAGCCGAAAGCGGGCGGCTCATCCGGCCAGCACCCTCTCCTTACGCACGTAACGACGGCAGTATGAGGAGCGCCCCCGCAGCCAGGTCGAGGACGCGCAAACTGCTCCCGTCAGGCGGGCGTGAGCACCTGGATCTGCGCGCCCTTGACAAAATCCGCTACGTTCTCCCGGTACTCCTCCATGTGGGGAGCGCCCAGGTGCACCTTCAGCGCATCCACGCTCTCCCACTTCTCAACAACCGTCACAACGTCCTCGCGGATCGGCACTTGTACCTCGATATCCGTCCGTACGTCGACCGTCGGCCCGTACTCAATGCAACCGTCCTCCTGGAGCACCTTCGGCACCAGTCGATGGAACTCCCTCAAGTAGTCCTCCCGCGTGCCCGGCTCCAGTTCGATGTTGGCAATGACGTATATCACGACGTTCGCTCCCTGCGTTGATGGTCATAGACACACTTCAACCGTCGCGGAGCAGTCTACCGCAGCAGAGAGCAGAAGGCCACCGCAGCGCTACGAAGTCACGGCGCTTCGGAGGGACGGGAGGACTCGTTGCGCTGCCCTGCGGAGGGGGCCGTCCCGAAACGAAAACCCTCGGCCTCCAGCCGCAGGCGGTTCAGGCCGTAGCAGAACACCACTCCACACTCGGCATCGGTCAGCCAGGGGGGCGGCCCCCCCTGCCGCCGGGAATCATCGCCGTTCTGGGCCTGATCGCTCACGCCGCCCTACACCTGGTTCAACAGATCGCATGAGACCACTTGCCACACAGCGCCTCCAGTGCTGCAACTCGGATTCCTAACGCCGCGGCGGGCCGCCGTCCAGGGTTAAAGTTTTAAAATACTCATCACACACGCTTTATGACTGTAGTATACCACGAACGTTCCTGCACAGCATCCGCGCGTGTTCAAGAAAAGCAACACTCGTTCAGCGGTCGTGGTGACATTAGTGGACACGGCGCGTTGCGCCGGCTCCTTGTCCACGGTGACGCGAAGGGGCTATAATCCGCAGCCCATAAGCCATACCCGGAGGCACTGCCCGTGCCATACAGGACCCACGTCGCGCCGGTTCATCGCCTCACCAGTGGCGAGGGGCACTACTGGTTCGGCTACTACGAGAAGACGCCCTGGGACGCCACCGGGCGCTACGTTCTCGGCATGCGCGCCGCGTTCATGCGGCGAGCGCCCACCGGCCGCGACGCCGCCCTCCTCGGCCTTATAGACACCGAAGACGCCAACCGCTGGCGCGATGTATGCCAGAGCCGCTGCTGGAACTGGCAACAGGGCAGCATGCTCCAGTGGCTGCCCACGGCGCCGGAGCGCCAGATCATCTACAACGCCCGGCAGGGAAACCGGCCCGTGGGCGTCGCCATGGACGCCTTCACGGGCCACGAGAAGGTGCTGCCGCGCCCTATCTACGCCGTCAGCCCCCGCGGCGAATGCGCCATGTCGCTCAACTTCGCCCGCCTCGCCGATACCAGGCCGGGCTACGGTTACTATGATTGGAGCGACCCCCGCGCCACCGAAAACTCCCCACCCGACGACGGCATATGGCACATGGACCTGCCCACCGGGCGCTGCAAACTCGCGGTCAGCCTGGCGGACATGGCCGGACACTGTCCCGATTCCACCATGCGCGATGGCCGCCACTGGGTGAACCACATCCAGTTCAACCCCGACGGCTCCCGCATCGGCTTCCTGCACCGATGGAGAATGCCCGGCGCGAAGCGCTGGCGCACCCGCCTGTTTGCCTGCAACCCCGACGGCTCGGGACTCCGATTGCTCGCCTCCGACGGAGTAGTGAGCCATTATGATTGGCGCGACACAAAGCACATTTTAGCATGGGCCCTCCAAGAGGGGGTCGGCCGCCGTTACTTCCTCTTCCCCGATGGCGAGGGCGAGCCGACTGCCGTCGGCCCCGAACTGCTCGAGTGCGACGGACACTGCTCCTACTCGCCTGACCGGCGTTGGATACTCACCGATACCTACCCCGACGCGGACGACAACCGGACACTTATCCTCTACCGTCCCGAATCCGACCTGCGCGTCGACGTCGGCCGCTTCTACAGCCCTCCGCAGCTAACCGGCGAGATCCGCTGCGACCTGCACCCCCGGTGGGATCGCGACGGCCGCTGCGTCTGCATCGATTCCGCCCACCAGGGCGCTCGGCACATGTACGTCGTCGATGTCTCGGAGGTGGTTGCCTGATGAACGATCCGCCGAAGGAACTCCGCCTGATGGAGGCAACGCCCGCGATGCGGGACGCCTTCCTGGAGATGGCCCGCGAGTGGTGTGCGAACGGTTCCGAGGGCTATGCCGATGCGCTCGCCGACTTCGATGGCTTCATGCGTTACCTGCGCGAGATGGCAGCCGGCCGAAACCTGGAGCCGGGCCACGTCCGCCAGGTTACCTACTGGCTCACCGACGACGCCGGCAGGATCCTCGGCTGCAGCCGCCTGCGCACTCGGCTCACGCCGACGTTGGCGTACCATGGCGGGCATATCGGCTACGACGTGCGCCCCTCCGAGCGCCGCAAGGGTTATGGCACCCGGCTGCTCGCGCTCACCCTCGAGAAGGCCCGCAAGATGGGCCTGAACCGGCTGCTGCTAACCTGCGACGACGACAACGTCGGCTCCGCACGCATCATCGAGCGCAACGGCGGCGTCCTGCAAGACCGTATCATCTCACCCGAGACCGGCAAACTGCACCGGCGCTACTTAATTGAGCTGTGAAACCGGGCCGGGCCGATCGCCCGGCGGGCCTGCCAGGCAGCGGTTCGCGCCCTGCGCCGGTCCTCGCGTTCGCGCCGCATATGCGCCTATAATCGTCACCTCCAGGCTCTGCTCCCTCTTCGAGGCCGACAATGAAAACGGCTCTGGCTGCCGCCCTCGTCATCACCGCTCTCGCCGCCGCCACTGCCGAAGCGACGGTGCCGGTCCTGTTCGAGGCATGGCTCCCCCTGCTGGACCCCCAGGCCGGGGTGACGGTTCGCCGGGGGACCTTTCGCTCCGCCTACGCCAGGCCGGAAGCGGCCGTGCACGCGTCAGTGTGGCCCTATCGTGTCAACGCCGGGCCGGGCGAGACGGCGGGGGACGACATCAACGCCGCGTCGCTGATGGGCATCCGGCTCGGGCTCGGGGGCCTGGTGCCCGCGCCCGGCCAGCCGCCGCAACTTACACTTGACCTGCGCGAGATCTCGGACCTGCCCGAACGCATGCGAACGGAGCGGCCCGAACTGGGACCGGCCGACGTGGTGCGCGCCCTTGTCGATGCAATCGAGCGCAACCTGGAATCGGCCGATGTCGCCGGCTGCCGTCTCGTAGTGCTCGGAGCGGACGAACGCCCCGAGCTGCGCGACCTTCGGCTGCCCTCAGTTCTCAACCCCCGCCCGCAGGAGGCGGGTCGATGAGCAAAATGAACCAGCCCGCGTCCCCAGAGTTGAGCCCCGTGGAGAGCGCCGCCCTGGCCCGCTCGCCCTTCGACGCCCTGTACCCTGCGGCCGACAGACTGCCGACCATCGTGGTGGAGAGCTTCCCCGCGCTCGGACGGCTCGCGGCAATGCGGTTCCTGGAGTGGGTACAGCAGAACCCCGAGGGCGTCGTCGCCCTGCCCACGGGCAGAACCCCAGAGCACTTCATCCGCTGGACGAAGCACCTGCTGCGCACGTGGCAGCAGCCCGGCACGCAGGCGATGCTCGAACAATGCGGCATCGATCCCTCAGAACGCCCCCCAATGGGCGGCCTGCGGTTCGTGCAGATCGACGAGTTCTATCCCATGGACCCCGCCCAGCACAACAGCTTCCACCACTACGTGCGGCATTACTACATCGATGGCTTCGGCCTCGACCCGGCCAGAGCAATGCTGATGGACTGCTCACGGATCGGCCTGCGCGAAGGGCAGACTCTGGAATCCGTCTGGCCCGACCATCGAGTGGACCTGAGCCTGCGCCACCGCCAGGCCGAGGGCCGGCTGGAGCACGCGCAGAAGGCCGCGCTCTGCCGCATCGACCAGTGGTGCCAGGACTACGAGGACCACATCCGCGCCCTGGGCGGCATCGGCTTCTTCCTCGGCGGCATCGGGCCGGACGGGCACGTGGGGTTCAACGTGCGCGGCGCTGACCACCATTCCACCACCCGCCTGACACACACGAACTACGAGACGCAGGCCGCCGCCGCTGTCGACCTGGGCGGCATCGAGGTCGCCCGCCATCGGCTCGTGATCACCATCGGGCTCGGCACCATTACCTTCAACCCGAACTGCACGGCCGTCATCATCGCAGCCGGCAACACCAAGGCGCAGGTCGTGGCAGACGCCGTGCAGCGCCAACCCCACGTGCGTTACCCCGCCACCGCCCTGCACAAACTGGCGGGCGCGCGTTTCTACGTAACGCGGGGCGCCGCCTCGGCACTCGCGGAGCGGCGCCACGCCGAACTGCAGAGCGCCGCTGAGCTGTGCGACCGGGAGGTCGAGACTATCCTCGTCGATCGCGCCGCCTCGCTGGGCAGTCGGCTCGAGGATCTGGACGAAGAGGCGGTGCGCAAGGACCGTTTTGGCGCTCTCGTGGCCCGCAAACGCAATGAGACGATAGCCGACCTGCTGGCAGCGACACGCCGGCGCCTGGTGGAGCGCATCGAGCGCGGCGCACACACGCTCACCGACACGCACTTCCTGCACACGGAGCCGCATCACGACGACATCATGCTCGCCTACCTACCCTACGTGGTGCGCCACGTGCGCCACGCCAGCAACACGCACTACTTCGCCACGCTGACCAGCGGCTTCACCTCGGTGAGCAACGCCTTCATGCTCGGACAGCTTTCGGGATTGCGACGCTTCATGGAAACGGAGGAGTTCGCCGACCTCCACGCCGAAGGCTACTTCGAGCCGGAGAACCGCACCGCGCGCGACCGGGACGTGTGGCAACTGCTGGACGGCATCGCGGCCGAGGACGCGGGCATGCGCGCGGAGGGCGCCGCCCGCCGACTGTTCCGCGATATGGCCGAAGTCCACGGCACGGCCCGGCCCCAGGACGTGAGGGCGCGGCTGGCAGAGGCCAGCGCCTACCTGGCGGGTGCCTATCCCGGCCAGAAGGACCCCGAACCGATCCAGCGGCTGAAGGGCATGCGGCGCGAGTACGAAGCGGAATGCCTGTGGGGCTACTTCGGGTGGCGGACCTCGAACATCCGCCACCTGCGGCTCGGGTTCTACACGGGCGATGTCTTCACCCCGGAGCCTACGCCCGAGCGCGACGTGGCGCCCGTGTTGGAGCTGCTGCGCGAGACGCGGCCCGATGTTGTGACCGTGGCTCTCGACCCCGAGGCCAGTGGCCCGGATACGCACTACAAGGCACTGCAGGCAATGACCGAGGCCCTGAGGCGCTACGAGAAGGAAACAGGGCGCCCCGACATCCGCGTCTGGGGCTACCGCAACGTGTGGTACAGGTTCCATCCCGTTGAGGCGAACGTCCACGTGCCGGTCTCGCTGAACATGTTCGCCGTCGCCAGCAGCGCGTTCTTGAACACTTTCGCATCCCAGCGCGACGCCAGCTTCCCCAGTTACGAGCACGACGGCCCCTTCAGTGAGCTGGCGCAGCGCATACAGGTGCAGCAGTACAGGACGCTCAAGACGTGCCTGGGGCGGGATTGGTTCCACGAACACCCGAGCCCGCTGATACGCGCAACGCGCGGCCTCGTGTTCCTGCGCGAGATGGACCTGCAAGAACTCTACGCCCACAGCCGCGCCCTGCGCCGCCACGCCGAACACCCCGGCGACGAAGGCCCATAGGCTGCTCAGCAGCGGTCGGCGGTCGGCCCTGGAGCGCACCCGAGCGACGTGTTACACTCCCCCCTCTTTCACAAACCCCAACGGAGCCTGACATGGACGAAGTGAGAACAGCCATCGTGGGCATGGGCATCGGCCGGCCGAACGGCAACGCCATCTGCGCCCACCCCCGGGGGCGCGTCATCGCCCTCTGCGACCTCGTCGAGGAACGCATGCAGGACTACGCAAAGTCGCTGCCCGAGAAGGTAAAGTGCTACACCGATTACAAGGAAATGTGCCGGGATGACGAGATCGACGCCGTCTTCGTCGGCACACCGAACCAGTGGCACGTGCCCATCGCGCTCGAAGCAGTCCGCCACGACAAGCACGTGCTGATCACCAAGCCGTTGGCCGACCGCGCGGAGCCCGCGCGCGAACTGGTGCAGGCGGCGGAGTCCGCCGGCGTGGTGAACATGATGTCGCTGAGCACGCGGTTCAGCCCTGACGCACAGTATCTGGGCCGCATGGCGCGCGAGGGCGGCTTCGGCGAGCTCTATTACGGGCGCGCCCGCAGCGTGCGCCGCTCGGGGATACCCTACTGGAACCTGGGCTTCATCCAGGAAGGCGGAGGGGCATTCCGCGACATGGGCGTGCACGTGCTCGACGCCGCCTGGTGGATCATGGGCACACCGCGGCCCGTATCGGTGCTCGGAGTGTCCGGAGCGAAGTTCGGCCCCCGGGGCGAAGGCTACTGGGAGTTCACCCGCCCGCCGCAGAAGATCTACAGCCAGTACGCGGCCGACGATTACGCCGGTGGCCTGGTACGGTTCGAGAACGGGGCCGGCCTCCAGGTGGAGAGCTTCTGGGCGAGCCATCAGCCCGGCGAGCTGCAGATTGAGCTGTTCGGCACCGAGGCCGGCGCCCGCATGCGACCGCTGACCATCTACCGGACGGTGGACGGCGCCCCACAGAACGTAACCGTCAACGTGCCGAAGCACAAGGGGGGCGGCCTGCTGAAAGACGTGGAGACGGAAGGGCCAACATACCTGGGAAGCTGGGATGCGATCGCCGACCACTTCATCTCCTGCATCCTCGACGGCGCCGAATGCCAGGCACCCTTGCGGCACGGCCTGATCGTGCAGGAGATGCTGGAAGCCGTCCTCCAGAGCGGCGAGACGGGCACGGAGGTCCGCGTCGGGGCGTGACAGGCCCGTTCGGTTGCCCCGGCCCATGCGCCACGGAACGTGTTGACAGCGCCGTTGCGGACGCGCACAATGAGGGTCGCGCAGACGCAATCCGTCGTGTCCGCGCAGAGGGAGGGGGATGGCCATGCCGACAACGGTGGAGGGAGTGCTGGCGACGGTTGCAGTTGCGGCGCTGCTCGTCGCGGCGGGCTGTGGGCGCCCCGCGGCGGACGATGCGAGCCCGCCGAGCGAAGCCCGGCTCTCGCTGCGCAGCCCGGCGTTCGAGATGCGGGGGCGGATACCGACCGAACACACCTGCGACGGGTCGAACACTTCGCCCGCCCTGCACTGGAACGGACCGCCGGCGGGAACCGCCGGCTTCGCCCTGATCGTGGACGATCCCGACGCGCCAGGGGGCACCTTCACGCACTGGACGGTCGCAGGCATTCCGGCCACTGCGCAGGGGCTGCCCGCCGCAGTGCCCCGCGCCGGGCGTCTGAACGATCCGCCGGGCGCCGTCCAGGGAGCGGGCGACTTCCAGCGCATCGGCTACGGGGGCCCCTGCCCGCCGCCAGGAGAGACGCACCGCTACTTCTTCCGCCTCTACGCGCTTGACGTGGAGCTCGGCCTTGAGCCCGGTTTCTCGCGCCAGGAACTGCAGCGCGCCATGGCCGGTCACATCCTGGCGGACGCGGAGCTGATGGGACGCTACGCGCGCCGGTGACGGGGCTCAGATCGGCTCCCGACGCACGTCGATGCCCGGCCCGCTGACCCAGCGGGACTCGTCCGACGCGAAGAACACGGCCGCGCGCGCCACCTGTTGCGGCTGAAGCAGCCTGCTGCGGTCCTCGTCGGGAAAGTTCGAACGACGCTGGGCCGTGTCGGTCGGACCGGGGGCGATGATATTGCACCGTATGCCATGCGGCCGCCCCTCCTTCGCCAGCGCATCCGCCAAGCCCATTACACCGAACTTGCTGGCGCAGTAGGCGCTCCATCCGGCGTGCGCCCGACGGCCGGAACCGCTGGATATTACGATGATGCTGCCCCCGCCCTGACGCTTCATCAGCGGCCAGACGGCGCGGCAGGCGTGGTAAGTGCCGAGCAGGTTCACCTCGATCATCCGGCGCCACTGCGTCGGCGGCATCTGGTCGATGTCGCCGAGGCTGGCTATGCCTGCCGAGTTGACCAGCACGTCCAGGTGGCCGAACCGTTCGGCCGTGGCGCCCACGGCATCTTCTACACCTTGCAGGTCGGTTACGTTAGCGGCAACACAGGCCGCCTCGGCCCCGGGCACTTCGCAGCGGATGTTGCGCGCCGCTCTGGCAAGCTTCTGCTCACTGCGGCTGAGCAGGGCAACGCCCGCGCCCTGCCGGGCGTATTCGAGCGCAATGGCGAGACCTATGCCTTCGCTGCCTCCGGTGATCAGGGCGTTCTTGCCCGCAAGTCTGCGGCACATGCGCGTCTCCTGCGTTCAGGGGTTCAGGTCAGTCATCCTCTTCGGGATGCGAAGCCATCCAGAGCGATTGCTGGATGAACATACTCTCGGTCGCTTCGTCCACCCGGGGCGCATATACCTGGAGGGCGTCCCTTCGCAGGCAGGCCAGCCCGTGCGGCCGGCCGCTGCGGCGGTCCACCAGCACGCTGCAGGGGCTGCACTCCTGGCTCAAGAGGGCGGAGAGGAGCGCTTCCTCCGCCTCGGCGCCGGTGTCGAGCCCCATCGCCGGCAGCTTGCCCTCCCCGGCCAGCATGCCGAACAGCATGCATAGCGCGGGGTAGTGCTCGCGCCCGCAAGTCTGGACGGCCCACTCGCCGGAGTGCTCGAAGTAGGCATCCCGCAGGGCGCTCGCGTCGCCTGAGGACGGATCGGGGCAACGCAGCATAACGGCGGTCCCCTCGCCGGGCGTGCCCTGGAGGGTCACGAAGCCGAGCTCTGCGTAGAGGCGCGCGGCGGCGGGGTTGCCGGTCTCGAGCCCGAGCCAGCGCCCTGCGCCCTCCGCGAAGCGATCAACCAGTGCCGCGAGCAGGGCGCGGGCGAGGCCCCGCCGGCGGTGCTGCTCGGCGGTGAACACGTGCGCTATCCAGGCGACTTCGGGGCAGAGGTCGGTAGCCAGCAGGCAGGCGTGCGCGGCCAGCTCGCCGTCGCGGTGGGCCAGCGCGTTGACATCGCGGGAGGAGTCGCTCAGGCGGCAGCGGATATCGGTGAGCCAGGGCTCTCCCTTGTGCTGCAGCAACTCCACGATGCGCGAGGCCAGTTTCGGCTCCACCGGCGGGCTGAGCAGCAACCCCTGGTAGCTGTTCGGCATTCCCTCTATCGTATCTTGTGGCACGGCGCAAACCTCCCAGAGCTTCGCCTCACGGCGGGGCGGGCAACCCTCACCTTTCCACGACGGTCTCCGGCGGCACCTCTCGCGGGTCGACGGGCTTGCCCGTCTTCGCCGATATCTGCGCCGCCAGGCAGATGCGCAAGGACTCGATGGCCCCCTCCACGTGGTTGTCGGGCGGCTGGTTGGTCTGGAGCGCGCGCATCAGCGAACCCATCGTGCCCATCATACCGGCGACGGGCCCGGCCAGGTCGTACCAGGGCCCCGTGACGGGCTCCCACGGGTTCAACCCGTACCAGACGGGCTCGTAGACGTGTTTCGGCAGGGGCAGCCGCACGCCGGGCTCGCTGGTATCGGGGAAGACCTCCACGTACTCATAGTCGCGCGGCTCGGCGAAGTGCCAGTTCCAGTTGTGACGCGCCCGGATGACGCCCTTCTCGGCCTGTACGCGCATGTACGTTTCATGCGCCTCCACGCCGGTGTGATTCTCCATGTGGTATGCCACCGTGCCGTCCTGGAACTCATAAATGCTGACGTTCGAGCTCATCGTCGCTTCGCAGAAGACCGAAGTGCACGGCGAGTCAACCCACCAGCGGATCAGGTCGGCGTGGTGGATAGTGTGGCCGACCCAGGCGCCGTTCTCATCCGACTTCGACTTGGGATCACCCCGCCAGTAGTTGCGCACCTCGATGAGCCCCGCCGGGCCGAGCCGGTCCGGGCGGAGCAACTGCTTAACGCAGTAGCAGGCGGGGTTGTAGCGGCAGTTCTGGTTGACGGCCAGCCAGATGCCGGCCTCCTGCGCCACCTGCGCCATCTGCTCGGCGACCGAAAGCGTGCTGGCCACGGGCTTGTGGATCATCACCGCCTTGCCCGCCTCGGCAGCGGCCTCCACGACCTGCAGGCGCTTCAGCTCCTTGTCGCCCTTCGGCCCGAACGTGCAGTCGATCACGTCGACGTCGTCACGCCGGACCAGCTCGCGCCAATCGTCAAGTATCGGGCCGACGTCGAAGCCCTTCTGCTGCGTTTCCCGGATCCGGTCCTCGTTGATCTCCGCCGCGGCCGCCACGTTGAAGCGGGCCGCGCGGTAGGCGGGCAGGTGCATGATGAGCATCACCCAGTGCAGCCCGATCGCCCCGATCCCGTAGTCCGTCCTCTGGTTCTCGTAGTCAAGCCTGTGGGGCGGCGCGCTGAAACCCAGCGCATCCTCCACATCCTTCGTCTCAACCTTCGCCATCGGTCTGCCTCCTCATACTTCCCGAATCCGGGACGCTCCCCCGCGCCCCACTGCGGGCCACTGTAAGTGAGGGCCACAGGCAGAGCAAAGGAATCCGTTCATTCACCTGTGGCTGCGCAGGGCGGGCCACCTTGTCGCGCCCAGGAACGGACGGTACAATCGCCGAGGACGCCACTGCCGCCGGCAACCATCAGGAGCAGAGCGCATGCAGGCCGAGAGCAGCCCACCGCAAGCCCGGCTGGAAGGGATGAACGGGGGCGAAGCCACACTGCACCTGTCCGGCACGTGGACCCGGGACCGGGAACCGCCGGCCGCCGAAGAGGTGCTCGACAGCGCCGAGGGCGAGCCGCCGAAGTTGCTGACATTCGAGTGCGCGGGGCTCGGAGAGTGGGATTCGCTGATCCTCGCGTTCCTGCTCCGCGTGCTGGAACGCTGCGGGGGGCAGACCACCCAGGTCGACACCAGCGGCCTGCCGGCCGGACTGAGCCGCCTGCTGGAGCTGGCCCACTCTGGAGAAGGCCGCCCCGAGCCGCGCGCCCGGCAGCCCAGACCTCGCTTCCTGGGGGCGGTCGGCGAGGCCACCATCGACTTCGTCTGCTCCTGCGGCCAGATGCTCAGTTTCCTGGGCGAGTCAGTCCTGGCGGCGGCGCGACTGGTGCGGGGCCGCTCGGCAATGCGCTGGCGCGACTTCTGGGCCGTCTCTCAGGAAACCGGGGCCATGGCACTGCCTATCGTCTCGCTGATCAGCGCGCTGGTGGGGACGATCGTCGCCCTCGTCGGCGCTTACCAGTTGCGCATGTTCGGCGCGGAGATCTACGTCGCGGCGGGCGTCGGCCTGGCCATGGTCCGCGAGATGGCGCCGATGATGACAGGCATCGTGCTGGCCGGCCGAACAGGGGCCGCCTTCGCAGCGCACATCGGCACCATGCAGGTGAACGAGGAGGTGGACGCTCTGCAGACGCTTGGCGTCTCACCGTTTGACTTCCTGGTGATGCCGCGCGTGCTGGCGCTGGCGTTGATGATGCCCATGCTGTGCCTGTATTCGAACCTGATGGGCATCGCCGGTGGTGCGGTGGTCAGCGCCGGGATGTTCAACATTCCCATCGTGCAGTACCTGGAGCAGACATGGAGGACCGTCGGGGTGAATGACTTCGCCATCGGCATGGCGAAGAGCTTCGCGTTCGGCATCACCGTGGCCGTGGCCGGCTGTATGCGCGGCATGCAGTGCGGCCGCAGCGCCCAGGAGGTCGGGCGCGCCGCTACGGCGGCCGTGGTCACCGGCATCGTAGCGATCATCGTCCTTGACTCCATTGCCGCGGTGATCACAACCTTGATTGGCATCTGAAGCCCGGGAGCGCCGGAGATGTCGCAGCAGCCACCTCGCATCGAAGTCGAGAGGCTCAGCGTTGGGCATGGCAGCGAGACGGTTCAGCGCGACGTGACCTTCCGTGTGCAACGGGGGGACGTATTCGTGCTGATGGGCCCGAGCGGCTGCGGCAAGAGCACCCTGATGCGCAGCATGGTGGGTTTGCTGGAACCGGACGCCGGCCGGATTCTCTACGACGGCACGGATTTCTGGGCAGCCCCGCGGCGCACCCGCGAGGGGGTGCTGCGCCGAGTAGGCGTCGCCTTCCAGCAGGGCGCCCTGTGGAGCTCCATGACGCTGGCACAGAACGTAGCCCTGCCCCTGGAGCAACTGACTGACCTGGCGCCAGAAGTCGTGGGTGAGCTGGTCGAGGTGAAACTGGCCCTGGTGGGGCTGAGTGGTTACGGCGCACACTATCCGTCCGAACTCAGCGGCGGCATGCGCAAGCGCGCCGCGCTGGCCCGGGCGATGGCCCTCGACCCGGACGTGCTGTTTTTCGATGAACCATCCGCAGGTCTCGACCCGGTGAGCGCCCGCCGACTCGATCAACTGATCCTGGAGCTCAGGGATAGCCTCGGCACCACGGTGATCGTCGTCACGCATGAGCTTGCCAGTATCTTCGCCATCGCCGACAATGCAGCATTCCTGGATGCCGAGGCGAAGACCCTGACGGCCGTCGGACCACCCCGTGTGCTTGCGAGGGAAGCCGAGAGCGAAGCCGTGCGCGACTTTCTAACGCGCGGCGGCGACCGGCCGTTGCAAGAACAGAGATAGGGCAAAGAACGATCCGAAGGGAGGCCGCGCGTGAACGGCAGAGCAAACCCCACCATCATCGGCGCCTTCGTCGTCGTGGCGGCTGTGCTCGGCGTGGCAGGCGTCTTCCTGTTCGGAGGGGGGCGTCTGTTCTCCGACTCGGTCAAGTTCGTCACCTACTTCCAGGGCTCCTTGCGGGGCTTGAGCGAGGGTTCGCCCGTGACTTTGCGCGGCATCGAGGTCGGTTCCGTGAGTGATATCCAGGTGCAACTGGAAACGGACGACCTGGAATTGCGCGTGCCGGTGATCATCGAGATCGACCGCAACCGGCTCACTGCCGTCCACCATGGTCGCAAACTGGAGGAGAAGGCACTGGCGGACCGGGGCCTGCGCGCGCAGCTTCAGGTGCGCAGCTTCGTCACGGGCACTCTCGAGGTCGCCCTGGACTTCCACCCCGATACACCCGTGAACCTGCTGGGTCGGCCGGGGCGCTACCCCGAGTTGCCCACCATCGCCTCGCCCACCGAGGAGCTAAGCCGAACCCTGCGGGATTTGCCGATCCGGGAGATGTCGGATTCACTGCTGCGCACCACCCGATCGCTGGAGGAGCTGCTCAACTCCAAACGGGCGCCCGCCATGCTGGAGTCTGTAACGGACGCAGCGCAGGAGGCCCGCAAGCTGCTGGCCGAGGCAAGGGAGCAGATGCCCGACCTGCTGTCACAGGCACAGGCAGCCTTCGCCCGCATGGAGGCCGCCGCTCTGGGCGCAGAGGGGAGTGTAGAAACCCTGAGCGCCGATGCCGCTGCTCTCTCAGAGGAAGCGCGAATTGCCCTGCGCACTGTCCGGTCCACCATGGCCAGTGTCGAGAACCTGGCGGCAGACAGTGCCGAACTGCGCGCGGAGCTGGCCAGAACACTGCAGGAACTCTCCGCGAGCGCCAGGGCGCTCCGGACGCTTGCCGACTACCTGCAGCAGCATCCGGAAGCGATACTGCGTGGAAAGGAGAGACACTGAGGTGAAGCACTTGATAACAATGACGGTGTTCGCGCTGGGGTGTTCCCTCGTTGTGGCGGCCGGCTGCGCCAGGACTGCGGCGTCGCGGCTCTATATTGTGGAGCCGGTAGCTGAGCAGGCGGAACAATCAGCCGCCGTCGGCTCGCCGTTGGTGTGCGTGGGGCCCGTCGATGTCGCCGGCTACCTGGATCGCCCCATGCTGGTGAGCCGTGGCTCCGGCGGCCGGTTGATCCTGGCCGAGTTTGACCGTTGGGGCGAGCCCCTGCGAGCCGGCATCGTGCGCGTGCTGGCGGCGAATCTGGAACGCTTGCTGCCCGGCGCTGTTGTGGTGACCTATCCCTGCCCGACAGGCGCCAGCAGCGACTATCGGGTGGGGCTCCGCGTCCAGCGCTTTGAACGCACGGCGGACGGCGTCGCCCGACTCTCCGCGCACTGGACCGTGACCGACGGGCGCACCGCACTGCGCGTGCAGAGCGCAGACTACCGCCGGGCGGCCGGGGCGGACCATGCGTCGCTCGTCGCCGCACACAACCAGAACCTGGCCGAGCTGAGCCGCGCAGTCGCCGATGCACTGCTGCAGATGGCGGCCGCGCGGGGCGAGAAAACAGCGGACTAACGGAAATGATCACGTAGCTGAGGAGGGTGTGGAGATGAACTGGCCCAGACGCAACAGACCCATCATATCCCTGGTGGCAGCCATGGCGTTCGTCGGTCTCTGGCCGACGGCGGGCGCCCATGGATCGTCAATGCAATTCAGCGTCGCCTCCGAGCGCCAGGAAGCACCAAGGTTCGTATGGTGGGAGGGCGAGGACTATGCGGACACCAACCTGCCAGAGCCGGAGGAGGTATTCCCCGCGGGAAGGACGCCGCAGGAGAGTGCCAAGCTCTCCGGGGGCACCTGGTTGCTGACCAGGGGCGCGGAGGGAGGCGGCCCTTACTACATCACGTGGAAGGTGCCGGTACCGCATGCCGGACAGTATAACCTCTGGGTCCGCAAGTTCTGGAGGCACGGTCCGTTTCGATGGCGCTTCGACGATGGCGAATGGCGCCTGTGCGGGCGTAATGTTGCGCTGCACGACGACACGTACCTGAGGCAGTTCACCGGTGCAAACTGGGTCTTCCTCGGCGCCGTAGAGCTAAAGGCCGGCACGCACGAGCTGCGCGCGGAGATGATTGAGCCGGTGGGCGGCGGCGCCATTGACTGCTTCGCCCTCGTCGACGGCCCGTTCATGCCACGCGGCAAGCTGAAGCCGGGCCAGAAGTCCGGCCTCGCCATGCCCGGTCACTTCGCCTGGGAGCCCGACCCCGACCCGCTCGATGAGGACTGCCCCATCGATCTGCGCCACCTGAATGAAGACCATGCGGGACAGCACGGCTTCGTACGCCGTCAGGGCAACGGCTTCGTGCTCGGCAACGGCGATCCGGTGCGCTTCTGGATGGTTCAGGGTGACGCGCTGATGAGGATGAAGCCGCAGATGGTCGACTACTGGGCGCGACGCCTGAGCAAGTACGGGGTCAACCTCGTGCGGCTCGGCATGCTCGAACTGTTCAACTCGTGGCGGAGCGCAGAGGAGGATGCCTTTCAGCAGAAGCTCGACCGGCTGCACTACGTCGTCGCGGCCCTCAAGCGCGAAGGCATCTATACCTACCTCGGACACCTGTGGTGGCACACGTCGGTGAGCGTCTCGGAGGCCGACGGCGTGCCGGGCTACGGCGATGGCATGCGGGCCCTGGGCATGCTGTACTTCGTGCCGGAGGGACGGGAGTTCTACCTGAGATGGGTGGACGCCCTGCTCAACGCGCAGAACCCGCACACCGGCCTGCCACTTGCCCGAGAGCCCGCAGTGGCCGTGATCGAGATACACAACGAGAGTTCGCTCTTCTTCTGGACCTTCCGCCCCCGCCAGATGGAACCGCCGGCACGGATGGCCATGGAGAAGCGGTTCGCCGAGTGGGCCGCACAGAAGTACGGCTCCGTGCAGGCAGCGCTGGATGCCTGGGGGTCGGGCCCTCTGCCGGTCGAGTTCTCGCCCGTGTCCGTCGACCTGGTCGATGAAGGCCGCCTCGGCCTCTACCCCGTCGGCAACCTGACGGTCAACGATTGGGCGCCCGCCCAGCGCAATCCAAAACGGGCATCGGACCAGCTCGAGTTCATGACTCAGTGGCAGTACGACTTCTACAAAGACATGATCCGCGACTGGCGCCAGGACCTGGGCGTTCAGACGATGATATCGTGCAGCAACTGGAAGACCGCCGACCCACGCAACCTGGGCGTGCTGGAACGTTACCTCTACACCGCGGGCGACGTGATCTGCCGCAACGTCTACTACGACGTGGAATACGATCCTCGCCCCGAACGCTTCTACGCGGTCGACCTGGGCGACACCTATACCGAGTACAGCGCCCTGAAGCCGCCGATGTTCCCGGCGCCGTTCACCATTGCGCACGTTAACGACTACCCGGATATGTACACGGAGAACAACTGGTGCCGGCCGAACCGTTTCCGCGTGGAGTGGCCGTTCCTGGTCGCCGCCTACGGGCCGATGATGGGGATGGACGGCTGGACGTTCTTCGCGTTGGACACGCCGCTGTGGACGAGCCAGATGAGCGTTTGGGAGGTCAACTGCCCGTCGGTTCTCGGACAGTTCCCGGCCGCAGCGCTCATCTTCCGCAAGGGCTATGTGCAGGAGGCCCCCACGGCGGTCGCGGAGCACATGTCGCTGCAGGATCTCTATGAGTTCAGCCAGGCAGCCCTCTTTGAAATGGGGGGCAAGGATGCGCTCTGGGAATCCCGCATCGGGGCCCTGGAGGGCGCTGCCGACCGGGCGAAGATGCAGATCGACCGCCTGGCGTTCTTCGTCGGCAAGGTCGACCGCATCCTCGGCGAAGGTCCCTCAGGTATCGAGACTGTAGACCTCGAGGACTACATCGACCACGAGGCGCAGACCGTGCGCAGCCTGACCGGCGAGCAGCAGTGGGACTTCAGCCGCGGCGTTGTGACCCTCAACACACCGTATGCCCAGGGCGCATGCGGCTTTCTGGAGCAGGCGGGCACGCTCGACCTGGACAGCGTCGCTATCGAGTCGGCGAACGAGTACGGCAGCGTGCTGGTCGTCTCGCTCGACGGACAGCCGCTCAACGAATCCGACCGGCTGCTCATCCAGGCCGGCACGGAGGACCGGCCACACGGTTTCGCCACCGAACCCGTCGACGGCAAGAAGCGCATAACGGAGCTGGGCGGTTACCCGATGAATGTCCGCCGCGTGCGGGCGCGGGTCACCTTGAAGGACAGCGCCAGCCGAACGGCCACGGTGCTCGACGCGAACGGTTACCCGACGGGGGAGCCGCCCATGCTGAACAGAACGGCTGGGGGAACGGTGATCACTTTGCCGGAGGACGCGCTCTACGTGCTTGTGGAATAGGCGCAGCGGGGGGAGGGTATGGGGCCGCTGTTCTATCCGGCCAGGCTCGCCTCTGGGGCGGCACGGCTGGCGTAGTGCTCGGAGATGCGGCGCATGACGGGCACTTTGTGCTCGCCCCATGCGCAGGTGGGCACCCAGCTGACTTCGTCGCATTCTGGATCATAGTAGGCGAACGCGTTCGGACAGCGCTCGAGCCGCTCGGTCTCTAGCGTGGCCTGGTCCTCAAACGGCAGCACGATCACCTGCAGGACGCCCTGGGTGTTCATGTGCCGGCGCACGGTAGCCCGGGTGCTATGGCCGAACGTGAGCCGGGCGGCGAGCATTACGAGGTTGGCCCCCTTGCCCAGGCGCCCCCGACCCCGCAGCAGCGTGTCGAGTCGCACATGCCGGCGCAGCACGCCCACGACAGCGAGCGCGGCACGCAGCTTGAGCCAGGGCTCGCTGAGGCCGAGGCGCCGAAGCAGCCCGCCCGTCGCCGTGTTCTGCACACGGGCCTCGGCGCGAACCAGCCGGGCGTCCGCCTCGAACAGCCCTCGCACGAGATCCGGAACGCTGCCTCGCAGGTAATGGCTCAGGGGCACGAACCGCTCCCCGTCGGAGACCATCAGGTACATGCTCTCGCAGTTGGGGTGGGCGCCGGCAAACGGCGGCCGCTTCGTATTCAGGCAACGCATCAGCGCCTTCAGCTCGCCCAGCACGCCGGCCGGCACGAACTCGATACGCTGCTCAGGGAAGGCATCGTTGAGCAGCACTTCCAGGTCCTCATTGGTAGTGCGCTCGGGCTGGAGGGCAAACCCGTCGGCGGACCAGGTCTGCGCAAGCGGCAGGAAGTAGATGCCCCGAATGAAGTCGCGCCGCTCGTGGCAGAACTGCACGATCTCGCCCAGTTCATGATCGTTGAAGCCCTTGGCGACGCAGGTCATCAGCGCCACCTTCGCCCCGTCGCAGGTGGCAAGGTTGTCCAGAGCGCGTTGCTTCACCCGCAGGTGCTTCTCGTTACCCCGCAGCACGCGGTACGTTTCGGGGTTGAGGCCGTCGTAGGCGAAAAGGACGGTCGCCCCCGTCTGCACCAACTGGCGGCAGTACGGCTCGCTGGCGAGGCGAAGGCCGTTGGTGACTACGCGCACGCGCAGGCCCCGCTCCTTCGCCATGGCAATGATCTGGAAGAGGTCCGCCCGGACCGTCGGCTCCCCCCCGAAGAGCTGGACGGCGGGCTTGGGGTCGAGCTCGGCCAGGCGGTCGAAGATGCGTTCGAAGTACTCCATCGGTGGCTCGAACAGGAACCCCATGCTCGGCGTGTTGTTGATGCAGATGGGGCAGTTGGAGTTGCAGCGGTTCGTGATGTCGATGAAAATGAAACTCGGCTGTTGCTTGTGGTTGCAACTCAGGCAGTTCAGCCCGCAGCCGCGCGGCTCCTCGTGCTCGCCGTCGAGGCTGCGCTTGGCGTAGTAGCGCCGGGCGTCGCTGGAGATAAGGGTCTCCGTCGGCCCGCAATCGCCGCAGTCCTTCACAAGGTAGACGGCGCCGTCGCGCTCCTGCTGACTGGCGGGGACAAGACGCCCGCACTGCTCACAGAACCCCCTGTTCATCCCTCTACCACCCCTTTGCCTGGCGTGCGTATCATACGGACCGCGCAAACCAACTGGCCGCGGAACGCTTATATCATACCCGGCCACAGGGCCCCGGGGCAAACCGCAGGAAACCCGTGGGAATCTCAGGGCTTTCTAACACGCGGCAGGCGTCTCAGTCATGCGAAGCCATACCGAAGCCCTGCCAGGGCCGGTGCAATCGGTAGTGGGAGCGCCATTCGCAGCCCCTCCAGGCCCACTCTTGCCGGAACACGTCCAGGACCTCCTTGCCCTTGCGAACGGTCATTGCGTATTCCAGCGGAAAGTCGTCCGCAGCGGCGCCGAGCACCAGGAACTGCGGATTCAGCGTTTGCATCCCCGCCGCGGTGCCCACCTGTGCCGCCTGAACCCGAACCACACGGTCCACTTCAAGCCGCCGGGCCGGACCAGGTCGCGGCACAGGATGGGCCTTTCGCGCGTGGTTGGTCGTTGGCTCTTGCGCCGGGCTGCAGCGCCTTTTATGCTTTGCCGGTGCCGATACAAGCCCAAGGTGCGGAGTGGACACATGCGCGTATTCGTGATGACGGACCTGGAGGGCGTCAGCGGGGTTTGCCGAGCCGACCACGTGCGACAGGACGGCTCGCTGTACCAGGTGGCCAGGCGCTACCTGACCTGGGACGTGAACGCCTGCGTGGAAGGCTGCTTCGCCGGCGGCGCCGATGAAGTGGTGGTCAAGGACGCCCACGGCGGCCACGGGCAGAACTTCATCTGGGACGAACTGGACCCCCGCGCAGAGTACGTCATGGGTCAGACGGGCAGGCACCGTCTGCCCGGCATTGAGCAGTGCGATGCGCTGATGCTGCTCGGCTTCCACGCCATGGCCGGCACGCAGGAGGCCATACTGGAGCATACGATGAGTTCCGGCGCCTGGCAGAACTTCCGGCTGAACGGCCGCCTGGTGGGTGAGATCGCCATCGACTCGGCGATCGCCGGCGAGAACGGTGTGCCGACGGTCTTCCTGAGCGGTGATGACAAGGCTTGCGCCGAGGCCGAGGAGTTCATCCCCGGCATCATCACGGCATGCGTGAAGCGGGGGCTGGCGGTGGAAGGCGGCCAGTTGCTCTCGGCGGAACGGGCGCATCACTTGATCAGGCAGCGCGCAACGGAGGCGGTGCAGCGAGTGGAAGCAGTAGAACCCCTGCGGTTCGAGCCGCCGGTGAAGGCCCGGCTGGAGCGCGTGTCGCGCGGCCGCCTGCCGAACCCGGACAAAGCCCCCTATGTGCGCATCATCGACGGTCGGACGTACGAGGTAACCGCCGACAGCGTGGAGCAGGCCCTGCTGCGCTTGTGAACGGGCGCGCAGGCTGTTCTATGACGCCGCGAACGCCTCCGCCAGGACGGCGGCGCCTTCGCAAACGGCGTCCTGCGGTGTCATGAGCGGTGGGCTGATCTTGACCGTTGCGCCGCCCTTGCCGACGGGCGCGAACATCAGCAGCCCCCTTTCGTAGCACTCGCGCACCACGTTGAAGGCGCGCTCGCCGTCGGGCGCCTTACTGCCGGCCCGCACTACGTGCACCCCGGCCACCATGCCCCTGCCGTGCACCGCGCCGATGACGTCGCCGAAGCGCTCCGCCACGCCGCGCAGTTCGTGGTGCAGCACCTGGCCGACCCGCCGGGCGTTCTCGACCAGCTCCTCCTGCTCAATCACCTCGATGCTCGCCAGCGCCGCTGCGCAGCAGACCGGGTTGCCGGTATGGGTGCTGGTCATGCTGCCGGGCGGAAACTGGTCCATCACCTGCGCCGGGCCGAGAACGGCGCTCAGCGGCATGCCGCTGCTGATGCCCTTGCCGCAGCAGACAAGGTCGGGCACGACGCCGTAGTGCTCGAAGCCCCAGAACGTGCCCGTTCGCCCGAAGCCGGCCTGCACTTCGTCGAAGATGAGCAGAGCGTCTTGCTCGCGCGTCCACTCCCTCAGGCGCTGCACGTAGTCGGCGGGGGCAAAGCTCGCTCCCCCGCCCTGGTAGGTCTCGGTCATAACGCCGGCCACGTGCTGCGGCTCGACGCCCTGCTCGGCCAGCGCTCGTTCGAACAGCCCGAAATCGGTGTCCTCGCAGCGGAAACCGTCGGGGAATGGAACCTGCACGAAGCCGGGATCGAGATGGACGATCCATTCCTTCAGCTCCGGTATGCCGCCCGCCTGTTGGGCACCGAGTGTGCGCCCGTGAAAGGCGCCCTCGAAGGTCACGATCACGCACTTCTGCCGCCCGCCGCGCTCCACACCCCGCGCGCGGGAGAGTTTGATTGCGCACTCGGTAGCCTCCGAGCCCGTGGTGAGGAGGAAAGCCCGGTCGATGCGCTCCGGCGCCACCTGCACCAGCTTCTGCACCAGCGCAGCCCGGGGCTCGCTGGCGAAGCAGTAGTTGTGGATCAGGCCGTGGGCTATCTGCTCCGTCATGGCGCGCCGGATGTGCGGGTGGCCGTGGCCGGCGTTGGTGACCAGCACACCGCTCGACCAGTCGAGCCAGGTGTTTCCCCATCGGTCGTGCACGCGGCAGCCCGTCGCGCGGTCCCAGACTACGGGCGGCTGGCCGGTCATGGACACGGGTTCGCAGGCACGCAGCTTCTGCAGCACGGGCAGGGACTCGGGCACGGGCAGCTTCGTTGCGATTCGACGCCACTCGGTCGTCACCGGCGGCACGTCTTTGGGTTCGGTCCAGAACGTTTTGCCTGCCATGCATTCCTCCTTCGTCTCAGGCGTAATCGTTCACAGCCCTGCTGCAATGCACGCAGGCGGGGCTCATGGGCCTCGCAGCACGGGCCTTCAGCCTGTGAAACACGGCCAGGATGGCCGTGCTACGTTGTACCCGTGAACGGTTACTCTCAGGCAATACCGGCGCGGCACCGGCCGCATCGGCGCAGCCACGCTCAGGCAGTGTTGTCAGTCCGGGATGTCAACAAGCTCGCCCGTCGACAGTGAACGGTGGGCCGCCGCGACAATCCGGGTGGCCTCCAGCCCGTCGTAGCCGTCGGGATAGTTGCCCTTCAGTTCTTCGAGCGCCCCTCCGTTGAGGATGTGAGTCAGGTTATCGGCGAAGTCGGCTATGGCGTCGATGCCGTAGCCACCGTAGACGGTCTGGCCCGTCTTGCTCTCACTCTGCCGGAAGAAGCCCAGGTTGTGCGTCGCCATACGGTCATCGGCAGCGAAGCAACTGCGGGCGCCCCGGTCCTGGCTGTCCACCTCCATGATGCCGTCGCCGCCGACCACGCGGATGCCCTGATTCACGATCGCCTCGAAGGCGTCCGGCAGTATCCAGCAGACCTGGCACTGGAAGGTGACGCCCCGCTCCAT
Source organism: uncultured candidatus Brocadiaceae bacterium (assembly GCA_964421565.1). GTDB lineage: Bacteria > Planctomycetota > Brocadiia > SM23-32 > SM23-32 > CAYQXJ01. Next base: position 91,987 of record CAYQXJ010000001.1, on the reverse strand, counting down.
GCGCACGTGCATGCTCACCGCATCCCACGCGTCGACGCCGATGAAGCGCAGCTTCCTCTTCGTCCCGGTGGCATAGACGGCCGTGCCGCGCGTGTCGGCCACCCAGCGGAAGAGGTCGACCATATGGATGCCGAGGAACCACGCCGGGGAGGAGTCGCCCGCCCAGGAGGTGAACCAGTCGCGCGGCACTTCGATGCGGTCCTCCATCCACGCGTAGCCGTACTCTATCTCGCCGAACTTGCCCTGCGCGGCCAGGTTGCGCAGCTCGAGGTGGTAGGGGTCCCACCGCTTGTGAAAATCGACTTCGAGCAGCAGGTTCTTGCGTTCGGCCGCGTCGATGATCTCACGACACCCCTCGGGCGTGACGTCGAGCGGTTTCTCCACGAAGACGTGAACGCCCCGCTCGATGGCGTCGAGGGCGATCTTGCGGTGCAGGTGGTCCGGCGTAGCGATGGTGACCCCGTCGGGCCGCGCCTCGTCAATCATCCGCCGATAGTCCGTGTAAGTGCGCACGCTGAACTCCCCTGCGCGCTGCTCCAGGATGGACTGGTCGATGTCTGCCAGCCCGACGAAGGCACAGCGGCCGTCGTTCTCCAACTGGCGGAAGGTGCGGCAGTGCATCACGCCGAACGTGCCCCCGCCGATCACGCCGATTCTGGGTATCTTGCTCACCTCAGGCTTCTCCTTGCGGTTTGCGCTCGCCTGATTTGATGCACCATATCTGCGCCAGGCGCACGAGCATCTCGGCGGCCACGGCCACTTCGCTCATGCTTATCTTCTCGCCTACCGAGTGGGCGTCATGGATGCTGCCCGGGCCGAACACGACGGTCGGCATCCCGCCGACTTTGTTGAACAGGCGCGCGTCGCAGCTCACATTCCAGCCCGTGATCTCATCACATGCGCCGCAGGCCGCTGCGGCCGACCGGCAGGCGCGCACAAACGGGTGATCGGGCACAGTCTCGTAGCTGTCGTTGTGCAATTTCGGGAAGGACAGCGCATAGCGGGCCTTGAGTTCATCGCTGCCGAGGCGCTCTACGTAGTCCTCCAGTTCCTGCTTCACCTGCTGCATCGGTCGGTTCGGCAGGAACCCCACCCCGCCCTCCATCACAGCGTGCGGACAGACCATGGAGGGCCATTCCCCGCCGTGCAGGGAGCCCACATTGACCTGTGCGGGGAACTCGTAGTGGGCGAAGAGCGGCTGGTCCCTCTGGTCACGTATGAGTTCCTTCTCGTATTCATACAGGATGCCCATCGTCTCGTGAGCCAGGTCGAGCGCGTTGACGCCCTCATGCTTGCGGCCCATGTGGCAGGGGGTGCCTTCGAACTCGAACCGGAACCATATGGCGCCGCGGTTGGCGGGGTGCACGCGGAGTTCGGTCGGCTCCAGCACCAGAGCCCCGTCCGCCCGCAGGCCCTCGCGCAGGAGCGCCAGGCTGCCGTTGCCGCCGACCTCCTCGTCGATGACGATCTGATAGCAGACCTCCGCCTCGATGCCGAGGTGCTGCATCGCCCGTGCCGCCAGGTACATCGCGGCCACCTGGCCCTTGGCGTCGCAGGCGCCGCGCCCCCTGACGGTCCCATCCGCCACCGCCGGGGCGAACGCGCCCTGCCAGCCTTCGGCGGGCACCACGTCCGCGTGGCTGTTGACGATCAAGCTGCGGCCGGGGCCATGTGTAGGGATAACGAGGTTGTGACGGCCCTCAAACGGCAGGTCGCTCTGCGGACGGGAGTACTCGGGGTCCCCTTTCAGTTCCTCGGGGATGGGGTGCGGTTCGACCGTAAAACCAGCCGCGCGCCAGCGGTCGGCGTAGAAGGACTGCACTTCCGCTTCGGCCCCGTGCGTGCTGGCGAAACGGATGGACTCAGCGAGCAGGTCGCGCGCGTGAGGCATCAGCTCACGCAGCGTTGCGCGCAACTCGTTGTCATTGCATGCCATCTGGCCACTCCGCCCGCAAATGCGGCGAATGGGGCGCCCCGCGACCGCCGCAGTTCATCAGCGGTAGCGCGACTCCTCGCCGCTCTGCCACATGTCAGGGTTGGTATCCAGGGCGCTCTTGAGCCTCAGCGAGGCCCTGTTCAGCCGGTCCACCGCGCCCTCGGACAACACGAGTTCGCCTGCGCGGGCGTTCTGCGTCACCTGCTCGGGGCTCCGGGCGCCGGCTATGACGGACGTTACGCCCGGCCGGGCGAGCACCCAGGCGAGTGCCACGACGGCCTCGCGCTCGCCGATCTGGTCGCTGACGGCACGCACCTCGTCCACGACCTGGAAGCTCAGGTCGATCACGTCTTCGTCGCAGTAGCGCGGACGCTGCCTCTGGGCGGGAACGTTTTGCGGCTTTTCGAACTTGCCGGTCAGGATGCCCTGGGCCAGGGGGCTGTAGCAGATGACGCCTATGCTGCTGTTGCGGCAGGCGGGCAGGATGTCGTGCTCGATCACGCGCCACAGCAGGCTGTAGGGGACCTGGTTGCTCTCGGGGCGGTCCACTTCCAGCAGGTCGCGCAGGTCGAACTTGCCGAAGTTCGAGACGCCCCATTCGCGGATCTTCCCCGATGCCTTGAGCTTCTGCAGTGCCCCGACGGTCTGCGCAAAGGGCACCTCGTGGTTCGGCCAGTGCACCTGGTAAAGGTCGATGCAGTCGGTGCGCAGCCGCTTCAGGCTCTGCTCGCATGATCTCTCGACATCCTCGGGGCGGCAGTTCTGGCGCGAGACCTTCGTGGCGATCACCGCCTCGTCGCCCCGCCCCTGCAGTGCCTGTCCGAGCACTCTCTCCGCATAGCCCTCACCGTAGCCCTCGGCGGTGTCGAAGAAGTTGATGCCGGCGTCGAGCGCGGCATGCACGGCCGCGATCGAGCGCGCGTCGTCGGGATCTCCATACGTGGGGTGCGGGCACATCGCCATGGTGCCGCAGCAGACGGTCGAAACTTCGATGTCGGTCAATCCGATCTTGCGATAGTGCACGTTGTATCCTCGCCGTAAGTTCCCATGCGTGGGCGCTGCCCGGGCCGTTCAACGCAGCACAAGCTCGTACCAGAGCGTCTGGTGCTCCGGTCCGAGCCGGAACATGGCGCTCCCGCCGCCCGTGGCGCTCGCCTCGAGCCGGTCCCGACGCGATCCATCGGGGTCCAGAACATACACCTTGGCGTCTTCGGCGCGCGCTGTCAACGTCAGGTCCACTCCCTCGCAGAGCGTGGGCCCTTCGCCCCACCGGCTGCCGACAGAGTTGCGCTCGGCGTTCCACCCCATCTTCCGGTTGTGGCAACGGCTGACGGCCGTCAGAAGGTGCCGGCCGGCCTCGCCGAGCACCTGACCGTCGACGGGTGTCAGGAGCGCAACGGCAAAGCCGTCGTCACCGGCAGCGTTGACGCTCAGTCGGACGTCGCCAACAGTGACCCGTTGTCCCGCGCAGAAACCGATGAGGCCCGCGCACCGGGGGCTTTCAATGCTCACGGAGCGCCGCTCGCCTTCGGCCGGCCACAGCAGGGGGACCTGCCCTTCCGCTTCGCCCGAGGCCGACGGCCGTCCCACGCCGACGCGCGCCCGCAGCCAGCCGTCATCGGGCACGCCGGCGCCGTAGGCGGTGCAGCCGCTGAACTCGGCGCGGCTCAGTCGCTGAAGCTCCTGCGGGACGCTGCGCGCGCCGCCTACGGCCGGGGCGGCTTGCGGTATCAAGCCCGCCCTCAGCAGCGCCGAACAGGCCGGCATCAGGGCCAGTTTCACCGGGTCGGCCTTCATGTCGAAGAAGCTGCTGAAGTGATCGGTCTCCCACGTGCCGTCGTGACAGTAGGCGAACTGAAAGACGCCGTCCCAGCCCTGCAGGGCGCCGTACGCGGCGATGAGCGGGAAACCCTCCGCGTTGTATCTCTGAGGCTGAGGATGATTGTACTCCGTAACCGTAAACGGCATTCCGAACACGCGCCGCCCCGCAAGGCTGGCTATGGTGGAGGCGCCGCGACTGTTCACCATCGGCCTCTGCCGCACGATCCAGTTGTTTCGGTCCCACGGACGGCCGGGGAAGTGGGGATGGCACCAGTAGGCGTGCGCGTCCACGAAGTCTGCCGTTTCGGCGGCGATAAGCGGGGTGGTGAAGCCGACGGCGGTGCCGGTTACCGGCATTCGCACGCCCAGTTCTTGGTGCAGGTAGCGACGCATCTCGCCCCAGTAGGCCACTTCCGTGTCGCGCATGAAGCGGGCGGCGTCGCGCGCGAAGGCCCCGGTGCGGCGCGCCAGGTTGCGCCCCGGCCAGATCACGAAGCCCAGTCGCTGCCCCTGCGGCAGCCCGCTGACCGCCGCCCGTCGCAGCGTCGGGGGGGTGAACTCCACCACGAGCCCTGGCTGCGAGAGGCCGCTGAGGGTGATTCTGGCGCCGCCCGCCCCGTCCTGCGGCGCGATGGTTGCCGTGGCACGAAACGAGAGCTCGTGCTCGCGCCACTGCGGGCCGACGTCCACCTGTCGGCTCAGACCCAGGTTGCTCCACGGCTCGCCGTTCATCATGCAGTTGATGTTCACTTGTTCCGAACGGTTTGCCCGCAGTCGGATGCGTAGCACGTAAGGGGCGCCTTCCACCAGGGCGATCGGTGCCCAGGCGTGCTGCACGTGCCAGGAGGTCGCCGTTGCGTTCAGCACGGTTATGCGTCGCGCAGGCGCGCCGTCGTCCGCCACGCACTCGCTCAGCGCGGCCCGCGCGCCCTGATGCGCTCCGAGCCGGCCCTGCACCTGCCCGACGGCCAGCAGGTCGCGCTCGCTGCCGGGCATTGCTCCCTCGGCCCAGGCGCTCTCCAGCGATGCGGTGTCGCCGTAGCGTTGCGCCAGCCACTCGTTCCACTGGCGAGCCAGCTCCCGTTTGTACTCGCCCGGCAGGTCCTCCAGGTGCCCGTTCAGCCAGGAACGCACCAGGCCGTCCTCGTTGCTGATTTCGACCATCGCAACGGCCGGCTCCTCCGCGTACGGATTGCCCGTGTAGGCGTTCTCGTGGCGCAGCAGCATGCGCGCGTAGCGCTTCTGCTCGGCGATGCACTTCGGGTAGAAGTGGTCGACGCCCTTGCCGTATCTGGGCACACTCTGGCCCTGTTCCACAGCAGGCCAGCCGTCCGCAGGCCCGTACGTGCGGGAAACGTGTAGGTTCAGGTTCGTGTATATGCCGCGCCGCTTGAGCTGAGCGACGAGGTAGTCCAGACGCTCCAGCGCTTCCGGATGGAGCCCCTTGTGCTCGAAGTCGCCCCACCCGCCCTCCGCGTCCCATATACCGCGCGGGTAGCCCGCCGAGTCCATGTGGTGAAAACGCACACAGTTGATCCCCAGCGTGGACAGTCGGCGGGCCATCCGCTCGGCCACCTCGTGCGGGGGGAAGCATCCGGCGAAGCATAGGTTCGTCCCCCAGAACCGTATCCTTTGGCCACTGTCTCGCAGGATGAAACGCTCGCCGAGAACGCCAACGTAGCCGCCCGCCCCGGCCGGCCGCGGCGGACGGGCCAGGTCGGCCGGCGCGCTGCCCGCCGCCAGCCCGTCAAAGGGCACCTGGAAGGGGAAGCCCTCTACACCGTGCGTGACTGCGCAGTGGAGAGTGACCGCAATAAAGACCAGCACGTGGCAGTGCATCGCCCGCAACGCTGTGCCCTCCCAGTCGAATCAAGAGACATTATAGGCGCCGAGTCCCCGGCGGCAAACGCTTCGCGCGCGCTCCGCGCCGGTGCTCACGGCGCGCCCAACCCATATGCCCTTGACGTGACCGGACGGGCCGCATAGAGTGCGGCAACTTCGGAACTGCTCAGGATAGTGAGGTGCAGCATGGAATGGAACGCCGCGTGGGTCTGGCACCCCCCGACGCCAAACCCGGATAACTTCTACCTCTACGCACGTCGCGAGTTCGATCTGGATTCCGTGCCGCAGAGGGTTGATCTGCACATAACAGCATGTGCCCTTTACAAGCTTTACATCAACGGGGACTACGTCGGGCGGGGCCCGAACCCGAGCGACCCGTCACGCTATTACTACGACACCTATGAAATCGCTTCACTGCTGCAGGAAGGCGCGAACGTAGTTGCCGTCACAGCGTACTGCTATGGGCCGGAACCGCACGGCATCCTGAAACAGAACTGGGGGCGCGGCGGATTGCTGGCGGAGGCGCGCAGCGCCGAGGGCGACGTCGTGCTGAAAACGGATGCGGGATGGCGGGTTCTGCAGTCCCCCGCGTGGCGCCAGGACATGCCGATCAACTGCACGTTGTACGGCGACTTCAAGGAGGAGTTCGATTCCCGTCGTGAGCCCGGCGGCTGGCGCGAAGTGGGCTTCGACGACAGCCAGTGGCTGGAGCCCGAGGTGCTCGGCGTGCCCCCGGTGGAGCCCTGGACGCGACTTGTGCCGCGCGAGATCCCGTTCCTCGGCGGCGAGGCGGTCCGCGCTGTAAACGTCTTCTGGGAAAGCGCGAGCGTTACCTATGCATGGCGCGAGGACTACGAGGTCTACAACGAACGCGGCCTGGCGGCCGCCGGGGGCCCCCGCAGCAAGGCGCACGAGCCCGTGCGCGTGAAGAAGACGCATGATGACTTCGCGCCGTCTCTGATCCTCGACTTCGGCCGCGACGTCACCGGCTACGTCGAAATCAGCGTCGCCGACAGCGCCGGCGGCGTGATCGAAGCATTCTACGGTGAGGACCTCTATCTCGTCCGCGTTGACCGGTTCATCCTCAAGGGTGGTCCACAGGTTCTGCGCCCCTTCAACCGGCGCACCTTCCGCTACCTGAAACTCCGCTTCCCGGATACGCCCGATGAGGTGCGCCTGGACGATGTGGTGCTGCACATGGACACCTACCCGGTCGAGCACCGCGGCGCGTTCCAGTGTTCGGACGACCTGCTGAACCGCATATGGGACGTCGGCCGCTACACCATGCGCATGAGCATGCTCGGCCACTTCGTCGACTGCCCGTGGCGCGAGCGTACCCTTTACGGAGGCGACATGTGGGCCGAGAACCTCATCGCCCAATATGCCTTCGGCGACCCCCGTATGAACGCAAAGTGCCTGCGGCAGATGGCCCACATCCAGCATGACGGTCCGCTGCCGCCCTACGGGCCATACCGCGGCGCAGACGGCTTCTATCCCTCCTGGTCGGCGTTCTGGGGTCTCGCGCTGCTGGACCAGTACCTGCTGGCCGGCGATCGCGCAACGCTGGATGAGCTGTGGCCGAACCTCTGCACGCTGCTGGAATGGGCGCTCGACGAGATCGACAACGACGCCGGCCTGATAGGACGCCCCCAGAAGATGGGCAAGAAGGCCGACCACCCCGAGGGGTGGGACCCATTCCAGGCATGGATGCAAGCGGAGAGGACGCAGTACAGGCCGTGGGACAACATACCCTTCAAGGTCTTGCTCGAGCGCAGTGCCGATGTCGCGCGCCTGACGGGGCGCACCGCGGAGGCGGCCGCGTACGAGGAAGGCGCACGGCGAATGACCGAGGGCATCCTCAAGCGCTTCATCGATGCGGAAACCGGCCTCTGCGTTGCCCGCGGCGGTTCGCGCGCCGGTCAGTACAACACGGGCGTAGCGCTGTGGGCGGAGATGCAGGAGCGAGATATGGGTCGCGGCGTCGCCGAGCGCATGTTCGGGCCCGACGTCGACCTGGTCGGCGCCCCCTTCGGCGCCCTGTTCGTGATAGACGGCCTTCTTCGCTACGGCGAGGGCACGCGGGCAGTGGACTTCATCCGCCAGTACTGGGGCGGCATGCTGGAGCGCGGCGCCACCACCTACTGGGACAACTTCAGCCTCGGCTGGGGCCCCGGCGTCTTCCCCGCGCGCGGCACCAGCCTCTGCCATGGCTGGGCCGCCGGCCCGACCTACTGCCTGCCGGCCTACGTGCTCGGGGTGCGTCCGCTGGAGCCCGGCTTCCGCTGCGCCCTGATCGAACCGCAACCGGCGGACCTGGACTGGGCGGCCGGTGCCGTGCCCACGCCCCACGGCCCCATCTGCGTGCGATGGAGCCGCAGCCGACGCCTGTTCACGATGCAGGTGGGCATCCCGTCCGGCTGCCGGGCACGCGTCGCCTTGCCTGCGGAAACGAACCACGCACATATCGTCCGCGTCAACGGAGCACGGGTCGAACCGCAGCGCTCAGGTGGGCGCCTGCTCATCGAGGTGGCCGACGGCCAGCACCAGGTGGAGCTGGTGCGCCTGGGTTGACTTGAATCCGCAGGGCGGATGTGTTAGCGTTGCAGTTCTGCAAGCAGGGGCTTTGCTCGTCAGCGCGGCCTCCGGTGCCGCCGGGGCGACGGCGGGGCCGCATGACCTGCGCGGAGCAGTCCCTTATCTGGCTCGCCTTCTCCCGGAAGCGATAGCGCACAGACCGCACGAAAGGAGCAATTCTGAATGAGTGATAAGATGATCTACTTCTTCAAGCAAGGGGAAGCCGACGGCCGCACGGAGATGAAACCGCTTCTCGGCGGCAAGGGCGCCAACCTGGCCGAGATGTCCACCGTCGGGCTGCCCGTGCCCCCTGGCTTCACTATCACCACCGAGGTCTGCAAGCAGTTCCTGGAGCAGGGCAACCAGTGGCCGCAGGGATTGGAGAGGGAACTCGACGAGAATCTGGCCAAGCTGGAAGAGGTAACCGACCGCAAGCTCGGAGACCCGGAGAACCCCCTGCTAGTGAGCGTGCGCAGCGGCGCCGCCGTCAGCATGCCCGGCATGATGGACACCATCCTGAACCTGGGCCTCAATGACCAGGCCGTGCAGGGGCTGGCCAAGCAGAGCGGAGACGAGCGCTTCGCCTGGGACTGTTACCGGCGGTTCATCCAGATGTTCGGCAATGTGGCGATGTTCATCCCTCACCGCCACTTCGACCGGCTGCTGCACGAGGAGCGCGATAAGGTCGGCGTCCAGTTTGACAGCCAGCTCAGCATCGACGCACTCAAGGAGATCGTCGCCGAGTTCAAGAAGATCTTCGAAGAGAATACCGGCGAGGAGTTTCCCACCGACCCGAAGGAGCAACTGCGCCGCGCCATCGACGCCGTCTTCGGCTCCTGGAACAATCCACAGGCCATCCGCTATCGCGAGATCAACGAGATCCGCGGCCTGCTGGGCACGGCCGTGAACGTGCAGACGATGGTCTTCGGTAACATGGGGCATACCAGCTTCACCGGCGTGGGCTTCACGCGCAATCCCGCCACGGGCGAGAACAAGCTGTACGGGGAGTACCTGGTCAACGCCCAGGGCGAAGATGTGGTGGCCGGCATCCGCACTCCGAAAGATGTCAATCATATGGCCGAGGAGGACCTCTCAGAGTTCCCCGAGGCGGAGATCTCTGCCGAAGAAGCCCGCGAGCTCTACGGTCGCATGTACGACCAGCTCCTCGACGTCAAGCAGACCCTGGAGGAGCATTACAAGGACGTGCAGGACTTCGAGTTCACCGGCCAGCAGGGCGAGCTGTTCATGCTGCAGACGCGTACGGGCAAGCGCACCGCCGTGGCCGCCGTGCAGATCGCGGTCGATATGAAGGAAGAAGGCCTGATCGACGAGAAGACGGCCGTCATGCGCGTCGACCCGAACCAGCTCGAACAACTGCTGCACAAGCAGTTCGACGTCGAGGCCAAGAGCCGGGCCCAGGAGGACGGCCACCTGCTCGCCACCGGCCTGCCGGCCAGCCCCGGCGCAGCGGTGGGTAAGATTGCGCTGACCGCCGACGACGCCGAAGAGATGGCCGCCGCCGAAGCCGAAAAGGGCGAGGACGGAATGGGCGTCATCCTCGTTCGCGAGGAGACGAGCCCCGAGGACATCGGCGGCATGGACGCGGCCGTCGGAATCCTGACCGCCCGGGGCGGCATGACGAGCCACGCCGCCGTAGTCGCCCGCGGCATGGGCAAGTGCTGCGTTGCCGGGTGCGGAGCGGTCGCCCCGAATGAAGAGGACCTCGTGGTGACCATCGCCGGTGCCAAGTTCAAGGAGGGCGACGTTATCTCGCTGGACGGAGCGACGGGCGAGGTCTTCGAAGGCGCCATCGCCCAGGTCGAACCCGAGATGAGCGGTGCCTTTGGCACTCTGATGGAGTGGGCCGAGGATTACCGCACCATGGGTGTCTGGGCCAACGCCGACACGCCCGACGACGCGAAGAAGGCACTCGCCTTCGGTGCCGAGGGCATCGGCCTGTGCCGGACCGAACACATGTTCTTCGAGGCGGACCGCATCTCCTACGTGCGCCAGATGATGCTCTCCGCGCCCGAGGTGCGCCGCATCAGCAAGCGACTGGAGAACGCCGAGAACGCCAAGCTGCAGGCCAGCGGCGAGGAACTGCGCGAGATCGAGGCGGAGATCGACACGATCAAGGCCGAACTCGCCGACAGGCGCAAGGTCTTCGACCGCGCGCTGGATGCCCTGCTGCCCGAGCAGCGTAGGGACTTCGAGGGCATCTTCGAGGTGATGGACGGTCTGCCCGTCGTCGTCCGCCTGCTGGACCCGCCCTTGCACGAGTTCCTGCCCCAGGTCGCCGAAGTTCAGGCCCGCCTGGCCGACCAGATGGGCATCAGCGCCACCGAAGTGGCGGAGCGCGTGAACGAGCTGCGCGAGCTGAACCCCATGCTCGGGCATCGGGGCTGCCGGCTCGGGCTCATCTATCCGGACGTCTACAACATGCAGGTGCGCGCCATCATGGAGGCGGCCGTCAACGTCAAGAAGGCCGGCGTCGACGTGCATCCCGAGATCATGATCCCGCTGGTGGGCACGGACGAGGAGCTGCGCCTGCTGCGTGAGGCCGCCGAGGAGGTCTGCCAGGACGTGCTGACAGAGGCCAAAAGCCCGGTGGACTACAAGATCGGCACCATGATCGAGATACCGCGCGCCGCGCTGACGGCCGACGAAGTCGCCCACTACGCGGACTTCTTCAGCTTCGGCACGAACGACCTGACGCAGATGACCTACGGGTTCAGTCGCGATGACGTCGGCGTCTTCGTGCCCGATTACGTTGAGCGCGAGATCCTGGACAATGACCCGTTCCAGGTCCTGGACCAGCACGGTGTCGGCCAACTCGTTCGCATGGGTGTCGAGAAGGGGCGGCAGACGAAGCCGGAACTCAAGATCGGTATCTGCGGCGAACACGGCGGCGAGCCGCGTTCGGTCAGGTTCTGCTACGACGTAGGCATGAACTACGTCTCCTGTTCGCCCTTCCGCGTTCCTGTCGCGCGCCTGGCCGCTGCGCAGGCCGCCCTTGGGGAGTAGGTCAGTCCCGTAGCCGGTCCTCACGACTGAAGCGCACACGGCCCGGGGGCTTATGCCCGCCGGGCCTTCTCTCTGTGCATGCTTCAGTGCCCCGCCAGAGCCGGCCCGCCCCCCATGGACGGGCGCAGTGTTTGCCGCCAGGCGCATGGCCAACTATAATGGCAGGCCCGAGCTCCCGGAACCGGAGGTAGCGTGAGCAGACGCGACGTCCTGTGCCTCGGCCTGACTGTCTGGCTGCTGCTAACATCGTCAGCGTGTGCCGTGCGTCAGGTGCGGGCGATCGACGGCACCGGCCGCCTGGCCCAGACGCCGGACGGCCCCACAGCCGTGCTGCGCGTTACGGCACAGCCAGCGCCTGGTCCGCTGACAGGCGGTGCCTCGTGGGGACTGATCAATACCGCCAACGTCGAGGCCCGCTTTGCCGAGTTCATCGCTCATGTGGGCGCTAAAGAGGGCGGCCTGCAGGTGATGGCCCCGCATCTGGTGGAGAAGCGATTGGAGGAGGCGGGTCTCGCCCCGACGCTGCAGCCGACCGCCGAGCAGATCGACGACTTCGCGAAGGCCCTCGGCCTCGCCAGCTACCTTACCGCTGCGGTCGAGTGCAGCCGCATCAACTACCGATTCGTCTACTCCTGGTCCACAGTGCACTTCCGCATGGGGTGCCGCATCCCCGGTCGCGACGAGCCTGTCTGGCAGGTCCGGATGATCCGCAAGATGCGCGGCGCCAGCGACCGGGAGGTGATGCGCACAGCACTCGCCGAGGTATTCGCCTGGCTGCGGGAACCGTTTCCCACCGATCCACTCCCGAAGGACGCCTGCGAACCGTGATCGTTCTGGGCATCGAAACAAGCGGTCCCATCGGCAGCGTCGCCGTCGCCGCAGACGAGGACGTGCTGGCCGCACACCTCTTTCCGGAAGGTTCGCGCCACGCGCGGGATGTGATGGTCGCCGTGGACAGCGTCCTCGGCGAGGCAGCCCTGAGCAAGCGCGACGTCGACGCTGTCGCCGTCAGCCGGGGACCGGGCTCGTTCACCGGCTTGCGCATCGGTGTGACCTGCGCCAAGACGCTGGCCTATGCCCTGGGCTGGCAGGCCGTCGGCGTGCCCACCTTGCAGGTCAAGGTCCAGAACGTAAGGGCGAGCGACCTCGGCGAAGCGGCGCACGCCTGCCCGGTTCAGGACGCCCGCAGAGGGCACGTTTATGGAACAATCTTCGAATGGGTAGAGGACGGCTGGCACGACACGACGGGGGTGCTGCTGCTGGAGCCGCACGAGCTGGCCCGGATGCTGCCCGGCGACACGGTGGTCTTCGGCAGCGGTGTCGTCGAATACCCCGACTGTTTCGCAAGCTTCACCGTCGCCCCGCCCGAGTGCGGCGTCGCTCGCGCCGAAGCCGTCTGCCGGCTGGGCACGCGTGAGCTGGCCGAGGGGGGCGCAGTGGACCCCATGGAACTGATGCCGCGCTACCACCGGCTGACAGCACCTGAGGAGAGGATGCAGCCCGGTGGATGATGCGCAGACAACAACCGCCCCATGAAAGGAATGCCGAATGGAAGATGTTGAAATAGGGAAGATCCTCTGCCCGGTTGATTTCTCGGAGAGCTCCGAGTACGCCCTGCGCTACGCCATCGACCTGGCGCGGCAGTTCGATGCGCAGCTTACGCTCTTGCACGTGGTCGAAGTGCCGTTCTTGCCCTCCTACGCGATGGCGGGCGTGCCGGACCTGAGCCTGCCCCTGGAACAGATCGAGGAGGGTGCGCGGGAGGGCCTGCAGGAGCTGGTCGAACGCTGCCGCGGCAAGTGGCCGAAGGTCGAGGGTGAACTACGCACGGGGACGGCCTTCGTGGAAATCATCGGTTATGCCAAGGAGACCGAGACGGACATGATCGTCATGGGCACTCACGGCCGCACGGGCCTGAGCCACATCATCATCGGCAGCGTGGCGGAGAAGGTCGTGCGCAAGGCGCCCTGCCCGGTTTTGAGCATACGCCACCCCGAGAGCAAATTCGAGATGCCGTAGAGCGCTGATCGCTACTGCAAGCCGGCCTCTTTTAGGACGCGGCGGGCCTCGGCGCAGTCGGACTCAGCTACGTGGATGTGCATCAGGGGCATGCCGTCGACGGGAATGCCCAGCGCCGCCACCGATTCGCCCTCGACGACGTGCCGGATTCCGGCGTCTCCGAGAACGTTGCGGGCCACTGCGAGCAGCTCGGGCCGGTGGGTAGTGAACACGGCTGCGACCGCTTCACTCGACCCGTTCTCGCCGACATCTTCCATGGTCGGCCTCGCGCGCTCGCGCGGTGTTGAGGTTCAGTTCAGCCCGGCGCAGGCGATGATCTCGGGCACCAGGTGGTCCCACCCGAGCGGCATGATGTGGACGCCCTGGCAGATGTCTTTGACGGCGTCGATGGTCTCAACCGCGATCTCGACCGCCGTCTCGCCGCTCTTGGTCTTCTGTTTGTCTTTCTTCAGCCGCGCGATGAGGCTGTCGGGCACGTCGACGCCGCTGACGTTGGCGTTCATGAACCGCGCCATGCCGACCGATTTCAGCAGCACGATGCCGCAGAGCACGGGCACGCCGAAACCCCTGACCTGGTCCATGAACTCGGCGAACTGCTCGACATCGTAGACAGCCTGTGTCTGGAAGTACTTCGCCCCGGCTTCGATCTTCTTCTCCATACGCATGATCTGCGGCTCGACCGGGTCCGCGCCGGGTGTCACAACGGCGCCTGCGAAGAACTGCGGCGCGCCGTCCAGTTCGTTGCCGCTCATATCGTGCCCGTCCATCAGGGTCTCCACGCACTGCAGCAGGCCCACGGCTTCGAGGTCGAAGACGGGCTTGGAGTCCGGGTGGTCGCCCAGGGAGTTGTGGTCGCCGGTCAGGCAGAGCACGTTGCGGATACCGAGCACGTAGGCGCTGAGCAGGTCGCTTTGGAGGGCCAGGCGGTTGCGGTCACGGCAGACCATCTGGAATATGGGCTCCAGGTCGCGGTCAACCAGCATCTTGCAGGTGGCCAGACCGCCGAAGCGCATCACGGCGCTCTGGATGTCGGTCACGTTGATGGCGGCAACCTTGCCGCGCAGGTGTTCGGCGTCTTCGAGGCATGTCTCCACGTTGGTGCCCTTGGGGGGGCCGATCTCGCCGGTGACGACGAATTCGCCTGAGGCCAGTGCATCGGAGAAGTTACTCATCTTCGGCTCCCTCCTCTGCGGGGACGTCGGCCGCCCAGTAGCGGCTGGTGCGTATGTCGTACGAGGGCATGTAGAGGCCGTACTTCTTCGGCTCCACGATCTGCTTCATCTGCTCGAGCGCCTCCAGGTCCTTCAGTCGCTGGTATATGGCATGCCATCCGCAGGGGCGCTGGCGGTCTACCTCGCATTTGCCGTCTGGCGTAGTGCCGCCGCACGGGCCGTTGACCATCTGCTTCGAGCAGTTCGTGATCGGGCAGATGCCGCCCGTCTTATCCAGCAGGCAGTCGCCGCATTCGGCGCAGCGCTCGCTGGAATCCCACGTGCCGCGCGAACCGCCCAGGTTGATGGTGTTGCATGCCGGGCGGCAGCGTTTCAGCACCGAGTCGGCCACGCACTGCACGCCTACGCCGCAGGTGGCCACCAGCACACAGTCACTGGAGATGACCTCGTCGGCGAAAGGCCGCAACCGGGAGCGCACGAGCGACTTGTCGCACAGGAAGTCGATCGCCGTGCTGCCGGTGATCGTCTTGCCGGCCTCCTCCAGCAACTGCTGAAGGGCCGGCAGTTTCTCCGCTCCGCCGGTCTCACAGGCCTGGGCACACCCGTTGCAGCCGAGCAGGAAGATGCGGCTGTCGCTCTCGACCTCCTGCAGGATTTCGTCGCCGGGTTTGAGTTCGGTAACGAGCATTCAGGACCCTCCTTGCCCCGCGCAAAGGCGGTCTTTGACTTTGTCTATCTCTTCCTCAATCGCTTCGAGGAAACCGTCCATCCGCTCGGCGCAGACGTCGGACAGGCCGATGCCCGGCTCGACAGCAGCGGGCTCCATGCCCACCACGCGCACCTCGCCGAACGTGTTGCCGAGCAGGCGCTCATACTGCACCAGGTGGTAGAGCGTGATGCCGTGCAATGACATGACCGCTCCGTCACCTTCGACCTCCTCCAGGCTGAGCCTGTAGATCGTTCCGGCAGGCTCGCCTCCGAGAACCGCATCAACCACCACCAGCGAACCGCACCCGGCGGCGGCCTCCAGCGCGCTCCATGGATCGGTGCCGCCGTCGATCAGCTCGGCTCCCTGCAGGGAGCGCCCCCGCAGGCGCCGCAAGGCCTCCACACCGAGGCCCTCGTCCTTCATCAGCCGGTTGCCGATGCCGATCACACCTACTGTCGCGATCGTCGAATCTGCCATCTGCATGCGACGGACACTGCTCCTTACACGGAGAGCTCAATCTTAACGTTTCGCCTTCGCCGGGCCAGGTGCACAGAGCAGGCCAGGCACGGATCGAAGGACCGGATCGTGCGAACGATCTCGAACGGGTTGTCCAGGTCCGCGATGCTCTGGCCCTCCAACGCCTGTTCGATCGGGCCGGGCACGCCGGCCGCGTCGCGCGGAGAACCGTTCCAGGTCGTCGGCACTACTGCCTGGTAGTTCGCCACCTTGGCGTCACGGATGACAACCCAATGGCCCAGAGCGCCGCGCGGAGCGTCGGTCAGCCCGGCGCCGTCGCCCTCCTGCGGCACCTGAACTTTCAGCACGCAGGGCTGTCCCGGCTGCAGTTCGAGCAGCCAGTCCTGCATCATGTGCGCGATGATGTCCGTCTCCAGCGCCCGCGCGGCATGGCGACCGAGCGTGGAGTTGAGCGCTCCGGCCGCCAATCCGGCCCGGGAGCAGAGCGCCTCCACGGCATCTTTGACCATACCGCCCTTGCCCATGCACGCGACCATGGCGCGGGCGGCCGGCCCGACTTCGCAGGGCTGACCGTCATAGCGCGGGGCCTTCAGCCAGGAGTATGCCCCCTCTTTGCCCGGAACGGGTTCGGTTGTGCCTTCTGAGGGGTGGAGCGCTCCGGCGTCGTCAGCATACCAGGAGTGTTTGACATCCTCGGCGATGGCCGACGGGTCCAGCTCGTGCAGTGCGCCGCCCTCGTCCACCAGGCCCGCCGCGTAGAGGCCGGTCCGAGCGAACATGCCGTAGGAGAGGTAACGCCCGCATCCCTGGCCCTGCTCGAAGCCGTCGGGGTAGGCTTCGGCGAGCATAAGGATGTCCGGCAGATAGCACGTTTTCACGAAGTCCGCAATCTCTCGCACGTAGGAGAGAGCGGCAGCGACCTTGTCGGCTGTCACCTGGGTAGTAACGCCACCCACGTTGACAGTGCACTGGTGGGGCATCTTGCCCCCGAACAGCGCGAGCATCTCGTGGCAGTTCTTCCGCACGCGCAGCGCGCCGAGGTAATGCCTGACGGCTTCGATGTTCTGTTCGCGGCTCAGTCGGTAGTCGCCCTCGTAGCGAGGGACGAACGGCGCCAGGGCGCCGCGGCCGATGAAATCCTTCACGGCGTTCAGGTCGGCGTCGTCACCGTCATAGTCGGCCACGGCCGTCACGTCCACGTAGTCGAGCGCGGCCAGATGGTAGAAGTGCAGCACGTGGGACTGCAGGAAGTTCGCCGCGAGCATGATGTCGCGCAGCAGAATGCCGTTCTCGGGCAACTGGTCCCTCACCGCGAATGCCTCGTCCATGGCCATGGCGCTTGCCGTGGCATGCGCCTGGGGGCAGACGCCGCAGATGCGCTGGGACAGAACGGGGATATCGCGTGGGTCGCGCCCGCGGAAGACCAGCTCCAGTCCTCGGGCCATAGTGCCGCTGCATCGCGCTTCGGTAATCAGCCCGTCCTGCTGCTCGACCTCGACGCCCAGGTGGCCTTCTATGCGGGTGACGGGGTCTATCGTGATCTTGCTCTTGCTCATCCTCAGCCCTCGATGCTATTCGCCGATCTTCGGCAGGCGGTCCTCTTCCAGCTCGACGTAGAGCGGTGTCGCCTGGTCGATGAACTCCGGCTGTGTGCAGCCCTGGCAGGGCCCACCAGCTTTGACACACCAGTTGACGTGCCCGTTCCATTCGCGCAGCGGACAGTCGGCGTAGGTTATGGGGCCCTTGCAACCGACCTTGTGCAGGCACTCCGGGTCGCCCGGCTTCTCGGCAAACTTACCCTCGTCGTAGTAGGAGCGGCGAGGGCAGTTCTCGTGGATCAGTTGGCCGTAGATGGAGAGCGGTCGGCGCAGTGGATCCAGGGCGACATCCTGCGGCCCCCCCGCTGCCAGAATCTCCAGCAGCGTGGTACTTATCCAATCCGGATGCGGCGGGCAGCCGGGCACATTGATGACGGGGGTGTCGATTCCGTGCTCATCGAGGACCTCCTGCGCCGCGCGGTAGCCCCCGGGGTTCGGCGCCCCGCTCGGAATGCCGCCGAACGAAGAGCACGTGCCCACCGCCAGCACCGCAGCCGCCTTCGGCGCCAGTCGCAGGAACTCCTGCATGGCGCTGAGCGGCTTGCCCCCTTTACGTCCGATCTCACAGAACCCCTCCTTGGGCAGCGAACCTTCCAGGGCGAGTAGAAACCCCGCCCCCGGCAGTTCGTCGAGCACTTCGAGGGCCGCTTCGCCCTGGCCGGCCATGACGGTAGGGTGGTACTTAAGGCTGATGTGCGTGCCCGGCACCAACTGGTCGATCAGCAGGTTACGGACGGTCGGGCGGGCTGAGTTCAGCAGGGACACCGAGCACCCCGTGCAGCCGCCCGCTTGAAGCCACACGACGTTTACTTCCGCACAGGCCATCTCGTTTCTCCCTCAGAGACCGGCGGGTCGCGCCGCGGAGAGGCGCAGGGAACCATCACATTGTGATATGCAACGTTACCAGAAGTTCGATGTTACACAACGCCCGCAGTGCTGTCAAAGCGCAGGGGCAGCATCCCGCAGAAGGCACGAGTATGCCGACGCCGCGCATACCGTGTCAACCGCCGCAGCGGCTTTGCTGTTCAACGTGCCGCTGCACGGTCGCTGCGTAGGCGGCTCGTATCCGTGCGCACACCGGGCCAGGGGACTGGAAGCCGCGTCCCAACCCGGCGATGGCTCCCACGGGCATGATGCCCCGCAGCGAGTTCGTGCAGAACACCTCCTCGGCATCGGCCAGCGCAGCCTCCGGGTAGAAGCCCTCCTCGCAGGCGAGAGCGGCGTCCCGGCAGATGTCGAGAGCGATTCGGCGCGTCACGCCCGGCAGCAGGGCGCATTCCACGCATGGGGTGTGCACCACACCCCTGGAGACGAAGAACAGGTTGCTGATGGCGCCCTCGCACAGGTTTCCTTCGCAGTTGACGAAGTAGGCTTCGTCAGCCCCGGCTGAGCGCACCTCGGCGAGGCTCAGCAGGTTCGCCTGGTAGCTCAGGCTCTTGTGCCGGGCCGTCGGGGCATCGGTGGAGGGGTGCCAGCGCGCGCGAGCGACGGTGATCGGAGAGGTGGCGTCGAGGGCCGGCAGGTCCATCGGCCGCGCCTCGGCGAAGATGGTCGGCGCATCCGTCGCAAGCTCCGTCAGGGCGCGGCCGGTGCCCCGCGTAACCGTCAGCCGCAGGTAACCGTCCGCGACCCCGCACGCGCGCACCAGGCCCCGCAACTCCTCGCCGAGTCCGGCCGCATCGGGGGCTGTGCCGAAGCCCGCGACGAGGCAGGCAGCCGACAGGCGCGCCAGGTGTCTGCCGAGGAAGACCGGCACCCCCCGGACGATGCGCGTGGTTTCGAAGAAACCATCGCCGTAGAGGAATCCGCGGTCAAAGGGCGAGATGCGCGCCTGATCGCACGGCAGTAGCTCACCGTTCAGGTAGACCACTTCACCCATCGGCCACCTCGGCCATGATCTCATCGAAGTTACAGGCGTTCAGCACGTCGAACAGCGCCCGCCCCTTGTGCAAGGTTTCCTGCAGCTCGAGCGCCGGGTCGGAGTCCGCGACGATGCCGCCCCCTACCTGCGCGTAGACCATACCCTGCGAGCGGACGAGCGTCCGGATGGCGATGTTGAGGTCCATTCGCCCGTGGAACGAGACGTAGCCGATGGCGCCGGTGTAGACGCCGCGCGCATGGGGCTCCAACTCCTCGATGATCTCCATCGCCCTGATCTTCGGCGCTCCCGTGATTGAGCCCCCGGGAAAGGAAGCCCGCACCAGCGAGAACTCGTCGTGCGCCGCCCGGTAGAGTTCGCCCCCCACAGTCGACACCAGGTGGAAGACGGTAGGATACGCCTCCAGCACGGCGTGTTCTTCCACGCGCACGGAGCCGTAACTGCAGACGCGGCCGAGGTCATTCCTCTCCAGGTCCACGATCATGGTCAGTTCGGCATGGTCCTTCTGCGATTCGAGCAACTGCTTGCGCATGCAGCGGTTGAACGCCACTTCGCCCTGCCGACGCGGGCGGGTGCCCTTGATCGGACGGGTCGTCACACGGTCCCCCTCCACCAGCAGGAACCGCTCGGGGGAAGAAGATATGACCTCCAGCCCGGGCCAGCCCAGGTATGCGGCGAAGGGAGACGGGTTCACCTGCCGCAGTCGGGAGTAGACCTCCAGCCCAGTGCTCGGACAAGGCCCGCTGAAGCGCTGCGACAGGTTCACCTGAAAGATGTCGCCGGCCGCTATGTAGTCCTTCGCCCGCCGCACAGCGTCCATGTATTGCGCGGGGCTGAAGTTCGAAGCCAGCCTCACCGGCTCCACCGGCGCCGGCGCCTCTGTTGCCGGCTCGGGCAGTACAGGGTCACATCCCCGTGGCCCCACCCACCACGTCTCGCCCCGCGCGTGGTCGAAGACCAGTCCGCGATCGTAGAGGCCGAAGGCGTAATCGGGCGTCGGCACATCGTGCTCGCACCGGTCAGGAAGTCGCTCGATGCGGTGGCGCAGGTCATAGGAGAAGTAGCCCACCGCCCCGCCGGCGAACGGCAGCGCGAAGCCTTCCGGCGGGGCGATCCGATGGGGGTCGAACTCGCCCGCCAGCACACGGAAGGGATCCCCCGCGTGCAGGGCCGTGCGGCCCGTGCGGCAATCCGTGACCTCGACGCCCTCATCCCGGCAGACCAGCACCGTGTGCGGACGCCAGCACAGCAGCGACCAGCGGCCGAAGGAGACGTCACGCTGAGCGCTCTCCAGCAGAGCGGGATAGGGCTCAGCCGCGAGCGCGCGCAGGTAGCCCAACGGTCGGCAGCCGTGTTCCACGCGTATGCAGTTCACCACCGCGAGGCTCTCCGTGGTGAGTCGTCAGAAGTCATGCTGCCCGCGCAGGTACGCCCGGATCTGCGCTTCATCGGGTTCTACGCATTCGGTCTCAACGCCGAGGTAGCGCATGCCCTCATGCAGCGCCGCCGCGAACTTCCCGTGCACACCCACAACGTGATGGATATAGGGCCCGTAGATGAGCTTCTCTTCCCACAGCGGCCAGTTGCCCGTCTGCACCCAGAGGTACGTGCCGCGCGTCGGCGGGCCGTCACAGCCCCGCGCATGCCCGATCAGGAAGCGATACCCGCCGTTGTCACCGTCGAAGCGGCCCAGTGTCACGTCGCCGCCACGGATGCGGAAGTGCCCGACACCGGACGCCCCTTCCTTGCGCATGTAGTGCCCGCCGACGGCGGGCTCGGCGTCCTCTGCGGCGAGGGCCACGGGGAACGGGCCGCAGTGCCAGAGCAGCTCGGCGTCGTCGTTCTCAGGATGGCGGATGGTCAGGTCGGCGAAGAACGTCGGCGATTCCCCCAGCGCCGCCGCCTGGAGGGCGACGGCCGTCACGGCCCCGTTCACATCCGTCTCGCACGCTACAGGCAGTCCCACTTCCGAGAGCAAGCCGTTGACAACGCAGGGCACAACGCCGAGCGGCAGCGCGATCGCGTCCCAGCAGTGGATCGCCACCGCCTCGAGCCGCTGCTCTACGGCCCAATCCTGAAGCACCAGCTTCAGCGCAGCCAGCCGCCGTCGGGCGTCCTGCTCAACTGCCGACAGGTCCAGGCGGCTCCCCATGCGTTCCAGCTCTTCGCTCACGTCGTCGCTGTCCGTGCGGTCACGGACATCCGCGATCACGTTCGGCAGTTGCGCCGGCACCACCTCGATACCCCAGCGTTCCAGCAGTTCGCTCTCGTTGCACATCGTACTGGTGAAGGGGGTCGGCCGCGTCGACACCTGCCCTATCCGCGCCCCGCGCACGGAGGTGGCGACCGTCGCCGCCCGCAGGAAGGTGTCTAGTCCACGCTCAAGCAGCGCATCATCCAGGCGGCAGTTGGTTACATAGGTGAAAGGCACGCCGATGCGGCGCAGCAGCTTGCTGGTGGCGAACAGGCCGCATTGGGTGTCCCGCTCGCGCTCGCCGGCGGGTCCGGGCGCCTCGTCGCGCGGTCCCCACAACAGCACAGGCTTGCGAAGCAAAGAGCAAACGCGGCCGACCGCCGCCTCCTCACCGAAGTTGCAGTGAGCAGCGAAGATGGCGTCCACTCCCTCCTGGCGGAATCGCTCCTCCACCAGTTCGGCGTCGGTGGGTTCGTACATCAGGCCCGCATCGTTCAGCCAATCCAGGCCGACAAAGTCAATGCCCAGCTCCTGCAGCCTGGCCTGTATCCTGCGCTTCTCGCGCACGGCAACGTCGATATCGAAGACGCCCCAGCGGTGAGTGGGCAGGAAGCCGAGGCGGACGGGGCGGACGCTTCTGAGGTGCTCAAGCATCCTAGCGCTCCATTCACGTGAACGGACATTCGGGCAGGGGCACAGGCCGATGTCCATGGTATCGCCGCCCTCGGCGGCGGTCAACGGAGTGCCCGGCATCGGCGGGGAGTGTCCGCCTTACAACAGCAGTTCTGTCCTGCCGTCGCTGAGCAGGCGGCGCCGGCCGTCCTCCTGGCGGAAGATCAGCTCCCCCGAGCTGCGGATGCCGAGAACGGTTCCGCTCAGCTCCTCGCCGCCGACGCGGGCACGCACATGCCGGCGCAGCAGGCAACTGAGCCTGCGCCAGCGAGCCAGTATCAGCTCCGGCTGCCCCATTCGCAGGCGGTGGTACCAGCAGTTCAGCTCTTGCAGCAGCATGCGGGCGACCTTGTTGCGATCGAAAGTGCGGCCGGCTTCGAGCCGCAGCGAGGTCGCCTCGTAGGCCGTTCGGGCGGGCAAGTGGGCGCGCCCCTGGTTGACGTTCAGCCCGACGCCGAGCACGTGTGCACCGGGGCCGTCCCCTGCCCTGACCCGCTCGGCCAGCACGCCGCCGAGCTTGCGCACACGCAGGCCGTCGTGCTCTTCGGCGGCGACTACAACGTCGTTCGGCCATTTGATCTGCGCGTCCACTCCCAGGCGTCTGGCGCTTTCGGCCGCCGCCACCGCCCCGAGGAGCACCACCACTTTCTGCTCCGATTGCGGCAGGCGCGGGCGCAGCACCACGCTGAGCAGCACGCCCATGCCGGGCGGGCACTGCCATGCTCCTTCGCGACCGCGGCCGGCAGTCTGGTGCTCCGCCAGCACCACGTAGCCGTCCTCGACCCCCTGCTCTGCACGGCGGCGCGCCACGTCCATCGTCGAAGCGACGCACGCCCGCACTTCGCCGGCCGAGCCTACCAGCACCGGCCGGTGAAGCCGCCCGAAGACTTTGTCCTCATCAAGCTCCATGCTCACCATCCCGCCAGGCGTTCTGCCACCCCGTGGCACAGCGCCCACAACACCACGGCAGAAGCAACCCCCGCCGCCAGATCGTCCGCCATCACGCCCCATCCGCCCGGCAACCGCTCCAGGCGCCGAATGGGAAAGGGTTTCCATATGTCGAAGACGCGAAAAGCCACAAAGGCTGCGGCGGCCGTCCACAGCGGCCCGCGCCACTGGAACAGAAGGACTGTAAGCCAGTAGCCGGCTGCTTCGTCCAGCACGAAATGCGTCGCGTCCGGCGCTCCGAACAGGACCTCCGCCCGGGGATAGACCAGCAGCCCGGCCAGCAGGGCCACTGCCGCAAGGACAGCGGTCAGGCTCAAAGCGAGCGGAAGTGGCAGGCGGCGCAGCGCCAGATAAATGATGCCTGCCCCCGCCGAGGCCCACGTGCCGGGCGCGACGGGCAAGTAACCGAGGCCAAGACACGAAGAAACCCAGCGCGCCGCACTATCCCTCAGACTCATCGCCTCCCTCCAGGTCAACCGCCAGACAGTCATAGCCCTCGGAGCCTACGATCTCTGCGTCAATGAACCGGCCTGCCTCCAGCGCGCGCTGACTCGCCACGTAGATCACCGGGTCCACGTCCGGCGCCTCGTGCGGACTGCGCCCGACGTACGTTCCCTGGTCAACCGCTTCCTCGATAAGCACGCTCGTGCGCTCGCCCGCCCTTTCGGCCGCCAGGGCGAAGGCGATCTGCTGTTGCGCGCTCATCAGGCGCTGGACTCTCGCCCGGCTCATATCCTGCGGCACCTGCGGCGCCATGTCTGCCGCGGGCGTGCCCTCCTCGCGCGAGTAGGCGAAACAGCCCACCCGCTCTATGTGCTGCTGCCGGACGAAGCCCAGCAGGTCCTCGAACTCGTCCTCGGTCTCGCCCGGGAACCCTACGATGAACGTTGTGCGAAGGGTCACACCGGGTATGCGAGAACGCAGCGAGTTGAGCAGATCCTCGATCCGCCCGCGTGAGACTGCTCGCCCCATGGCCTGCAGGATGCGGTCGCTCACATGCTGGAGCGGCACGTCCACGTAGGGGCATATCTTCGGCTCGGCCGCAAGAAGGTCGATCAGTTCATCGTAAATGTGCGCCGGATGCATGTAGAGCACACGGACCCACCGTAACTCGTCAATGGCGCACAGGTCACGCAACAGCTCGTGCAGCCGTGGCTCGCCGAAGCGGTCCAGGCCCCAGGCGGTCGTGTCCTGCGCGATGATGTTCAGCTCCCGCACGCCGCGCGCGGCAAGCAGGCGCGCTTCGGCCTCCAGTTGCTCGCGCGGCCGGCTGCACAGGGGTCCTCGTATGGTAGGTATGGCGCAGTAGGCGCATCGGTTGTCGCAGCCCTCAGCTATGCGCAGGTAGCTCCACGACGTCGGCGTCAGGGCGCGGCTGCGCAGGAACCCGGCCGGCTCCCGCGGCTCAATACCGAGCGACTCCAGCGCCCGCCGGGCCGTCAGCTCCGGATCCAGGCCGACAAAGGCGTCGACCTCCGGCAGCAGGTCGCGCAACTGTTCGCCGTAGCGCTGGCTCAGACAACCGGTTACGATCAGCGCTGCACCGTGGGCGAGATCCTCCGCCACATCCAGGATCGCATCCACGGACTCCTGCTTCGCCGGATCGATGAACCCACAGGTGTTGACGATCACAACGTCCGCCGTGCCCGCCTGGTGCACCACGCGCACGCCGTTGCATTCCAACAGCGACGCGATATGCTCGGAGTCGACCAGGTTCTTGGCGCATCCGAGCGAGAGCAGGGCAACGGTGGGCCGACACATGGCGAACGGTGACCGCTGAGTTCGGACGGAAAGGGCAGTCTCAGGCGTTTGCGTGAGCTTTGTCCCACTCCTGCAGGGTCATCATCACGCGTCGGGCCTGGCTGCCTCGGTACGGGCCGACAATGCCCGCTTCCGCCATCATATCAATAAGCCGCGCTGCCCGCGAGTACCCGATGCTCAGCCTGCGCTGCAGCAGCGAGACCGAGCCGCGCTGACTGTCGAGCACTATGCGCACCGCATCTTCGAACAGCTCGTCCCGCTCGTCGCCGGCTTGCTGCGCGGCGTGGTACTCCCGCAAGTCGGCGCGGAACTGCGGGTCCCCCTGCCGCTCCCAGAACTCGACCAGCCGCTCCACCTCCGCCTCGGACACGAACGATCCCTGCGCCCGGTGCAGGTCCGAGGCGTCGGGCGGCATCAGCAGCATGTCACCACGGCCGAGCAGCAGCTCCGCCCCGTTGCGGTCGAGGATGGTGCGGGAGTCGACCTTCGAAGCCACCTGGAAGGCCACGCGGGCGGGCATATTGGACTTGATCAGGCCGGTGATCACGTCTACCGAGGGCCGCTGCGTGGCACAGATCAGGTGTATGCCGATGGCGCGAGCTTTCTGCGAGAGGCGGATGACGCTGTGTTCGACCTCCTTGGCCGCCACCATCATCAGCTCGCCGAACTCGTCCACGATGATCACGATGTGCGGCATGTGAAACGGCACGTCGTCCGCCAGGGCCTCGTCATCCTCGGCCTCCAGGCGACGTCGTATCTCTTCTTCCCCAAGGGCGTTGTAGCCGCTCAGGTTGCGCACCCCGACGCGCGAGAGCAGCGCATAGCGCTCGTCCATCTTCTTGCACGCCCACTTCAGCACCGAGGCCGCCTTCTTCATGTCGGCAACCACCGGGCATATCAGATGCGGAAGCTGCGCGAAGCTGCTGAACTCCACGGATTTGGGGTCGATCAGCAGCAACTGGACCTCGTCCGGCACGCGCGTCATCAGGATGCTGGAGATCATGGCGTTGATGGCCACGGACTTGCCGGAGCCGGTCGCACCGGCCACCAGCAGGTGAGGGCAGCGTGCCAGGTCGAGCACGAGGGGCTTCCCGGCGGTATCCTTGCCCAGAAAGAGCGGTATCGGCATCTTCTGGTGCTTCTCGGCCGTGTCCTCCATCAGCTCGCGCAGCCCGACGGTTTCGCGCTCGTTGTTCGGCACTTCGATGCCGACCGTGTTCTTGCCCGGCAAGGGGGCGACAATACGCACATTCGGCGCCTTGAGGGCAATCGCCAGGTCGTCCGCCAGCGACTCCACCTTGGAGAGCTTGGTGCCCGGCGCGAGCGAGAGCTCGTACATGGTGATCACCGGGCCACGGCGCATGCTGACCACGCGCGCCTCGACCTTGAACTCCGAGAGCGTGCGCTGCAACACGCGGCCCTTCTCCTTCAGTTCGGCCTCGTCCTCCCCGCTCCAGGCCGTATCCAGCTCGTCCAGCAGGCGAACCGGCGGCAGCTTGAACTCGCCGTCCACCGCCGTGGGTGTTTGCTCGTGAATGTCCAGCTCCTCGCTGTCCTCGTCATCGGCCACCGCTGCACTGCGCGGCATGGGGCGGATGATCTCAGGCTCTTGCTCCTCCTGTTCGTCGAGTTGTTCGGGTTGGGGGTCGGCCTCGGGCGACTCCTCCAGCTCGAAATCGAGGGCGACCGTGCCATCAGAGCCGGGCGCGGGGACCGGTTCCGCCGGCTTTGCCTTCCAGCGGGCGGGCTTCCAGGCGGTCAGCAGCGAACGCAGTCGCCCGCTCCCCTTGCCCGCATTGCGCTTCAGCCACACGCTCAGCGCCGCCAGTTCGGCGCCGGCCAGCAGAAAGACCCCGAGCACCGAGGCCATAACGAACAGTATGAGCGTGCCCAGTGGACCTGCACCCCGGTACAACCAGCGCGCCAGCAGCACGCCCGCTGCGCCGCCCGCTGTGCCGGGGCCGGCGGTGTACTCATTCGCCCCGCCCTGGTTGGAGGCATGCACGATGGCAAGCCCCAGCACGATGCCGAACCCCAGCAGCGCCAATCCCGCAATGCGGAAGCCAGCGTCGCTTAAGCGCATGCCTGTGACCAGTACAAACCCCGCCGCGACGGCAACCACCGCTGGCAGGTAGGCAGCCCAGCCGATCAGTGCCAGGCCGTAGGCGGAGACGTAGGCCCCCGCGATGCCACAGGCGTTGCCGCCGCCAGCATTCGGCGGGTGATCGGGGAATGGGCCCTGCGACGGGTCGTGCGTGATGAGGCTGAGCAGCAGGAAAGCGCCGAGCGCCAGAACCAGGCACCCGGCCACCACCCTGATCACCTTGCCTCTGGCCATGCGCTGTCGCTCCCCATAAACGCACCTCTCCTGCCCTGAATATGTTAGGCAATCGCAGGGGCCAAAAGCAAAAGCGCCATGGCCGCGAGCAACACCCTCGCGCCGCTTGACAAGGCGGCAGCGCCGTGCAAGACTACGTATCTTCCCGTTTCGCCCTGCTCGGCGCTTTGAGCGGCGCCGCCGACGCAACCCGGAGGACAAGATGGCCGATATCGACGTGAAGGAAGTGGACGCGATGGAGGTGATGGCCCTGCCCTTCACCGGATCCTATGATCAGACACAGAGCAAGCTGGACTTTCTGATGTCCTGGCTGCTGCGTGTCGGGCATCCGCGATCGGATGACCCGATGGGCCTCTACTATGACGACCCCGCGAAGGTGGCCGAGGAGGAGCTTCGCGCTGAGGTGGCCCTGCCGATCGAGGAGGAGTACGAGGGCGAGGAAGACGTCGTGCGCAAGGAATTGCCCGCCGTGAAGGTCGCCTATGCCACACACAAGGGGCCATACAGCCAGATACCGGCCGTCTACGAGGGAATCTTCGAGTGGATGCGTGAGAAGGGCTACCAGTACGACGAAGAGCAGCCCACGCGCGAGCTGTTCCACGTCATGTACGGGGACGTGAAGAAACCGGACGACTTCGTCACCGAGATCCAGGTGCCCATCAAAACCGCCTGAGCGCGCCCGTAATATGGGAGGCACAGCCCGTCGGCCTCCGTCAGTGCTCTCAGGGCGCTTGACTTGACCGCCCGCCTCTGTCGATACTCTGTGTGACGAGCTTCCGGGAGGGAGGTGGCGGCTGTGATACTCTGCCTTGCAGTGGCGGCGCTGTTGCTGGCAGCCTGCAGCACGGCCGGCGAATGGGAAGATTGGTTCCCGTGGCAGCCGGAGGAGGACTTCCGCCCGAGCGTGATCGACGCCGGCGAGCTGCTCGACGCCCCCGCCGGCAAGCACGGCTTCGTGCGTATGCAAGAGGGCCGGTTCGTGTTCGAGGACGGAACGCCCGTGAAGTTCTGGGGCACGAACATCTGCTGGGACGATCCGGCCTGCAGTAAAGAGGTCGCCGAGCGCTGGACCCGCTTCATGGCCAAGTACGGCGTCAACTGCATCCGCCTGCACAAGTTCACCAATCCAGGCTCGCAGGGAATCGCGCTCGGGGGCGACGACTCCACCACCATGGACCCTGAGAAGCTCGACCGGATGGACTACTTCGTCCACCGGCTCCGCGAAAAAGGCATCTACTACGGCTGGTCGCCCATATTTCGCCACGAAGTCCAGCCGGGCGAGTGCGATCAACTGCTCGCCTACGACGAAGTAGCCGCCTGGCACGAGGAGACGAGCTGGGGCGACTCGGGCCTGGTCAACTTTGCGCGCGACCTGCAGGAGATCCACGTCGCACTGCTGGTCGGGCTACTCAAGCACCACAATCCCTATAGCGGCCTGCGCTATGCGGAGGACCCCGCCCTCGCCTTCGTCGAGATACAGAACGAGGACGACATCTTCTGGCCGGCAACCGAGCGCGCCGTCGAGGCATGCCCGACCTACAGACGGCTTCTTTGCAGCATCTTCAGCGAGTGGTTGCGGCGCCAGTACGGCACCGAGGCCGCGCTGCGGCAAGCCTGGGGCGAAGCAGCCCTTGGCGAAGAAAGCCTGGCTGACTGCTCCGTCTACCCCGCACCTTCATGCGAGCACTATACCCCCCAGGCCCTCGCCGAGAGCCCCCTCGGCCGCAAGCGCCTGCTCGACCAGGCGCGGTTCCTCTACGAGACACAGAACAACTACTACAGCCGCGTCGCGCGCAGCATACGTGCCACCGGCTACCGGGGGCCGCTCATCGGCTCCTGCTGGCAGGCGGGCCACAGCATGCCGCATTACTACAACCTGCACAGCGACGCCCTGGTCGGCTTCATCGACCGGCATAACTACTACGGGCGCGGCGCCGGCCGGCACCGCATGGCGCCGGGCCCGATGCAGAACCCCAGCATGCTCGCGCGCGCTGGTTCGGCCCTCCTGTCAGTTGGCATGCAGCAAGTGGCCGAACGGCCCTTCGCCTTCAGCGAATGGATCTGCGTGCTCCCGGACGAATGGGGCGCCGAGACGGCTCCGCTGGTCGCCGCCTACGGCATGGGGCTGCAGAACTGGGACGCTTCCTACGAGTTCTGCTCGCGCACATCGGAACACCTGTGGTGGGATACACTGTCGGCCGGGGGGAACGTCTACAACGTTGACAGCCCCCTGCATCTGGGGCAGTACCCCGTCCTGGCCCGCATGATCCGCCGCGGCGACGTGGCCCCGGGGCAGCCGGTGGCCGTGCGCCGCATCTGCGTGCCCGCCTTCCAGGAGGGCGGACCAGATATCGACGAGCGGGTGGAGCAGGAGGGCGACGTGAAGGTATTCCGGGGAGAGATTCCCTCCGAAGCGCTCGCCGTCGGCCGCGTACTCATCGAATTCACCGAGGAGCCCCGCGAACACGAACGCGCGGACCTGGACCAGTGGTGGGACCCGTCCAGCCGCCTCGTGCGCAGCAACACGAGCCAGCTCACCTGGCAGTACGGCGAGCGCGGACTCGTCATCGTCGATACGCCTTGCACGCAGGGCGTGGTTGGCTTCGGCGGCGGACGGCGTTTCGACCTCGACGGCACGCTCATAGAGCTGGAAAGCCCCTTCGCGTCGCTGCTGGTGACCAGCCTGGATTACGAACAGGGCATCGCCGACTCACCACACCTTCTGATCAGCGCGGTGGCTCGGGCCCGCAACACCGGCATGGAATGGAACCAGGACCACACTGAACTGGTATCGGTCGGCGGTCCGCCGCTGCTGATAGAACCCGTGGAAGCGACGATCACGCTCAAGGGCCGCAATCGTGTCACAGTCTGGGCGCTGGACCACGCCGGCCGACGCACAGACACCTGCGTGCCCACACGTCGGGTTGCCGGGGGGGCGGCGTTTACATTGGGAGGGCAGTACGCGACGATCTACTACGAGGTAGTCGCCTGAGCGCCCTGCTCACTGCGGCGGCCGGGCCTGCAGGGCGCCGGATTTCACCATTTCGACCAGCGGGTTGTCGTCGATGTCGAGCGGCAGCTCGACGCGCCCACGCCTGCGGGCCGATTCATAAGCTGCGAAGATAATCTCGGTCGTCTGCAGCGCCTTGCGGGCGCTGAGCTCGGGCTCGCATCCCTGCTGCAGGGACTCCACGACGTCGGCTATGGCCCGCTCGAAGTGCGCCGGATCGTGGATGCCTTCGCCGTCGCAATCCACGGCCTGCCAACCCGCCTCGGAGTTGGTTCGCATCCGAACGGTCGGCATGTCCTCGCCCGCCGGCTCGATCTCGATCTCGCCCTCGCTGCCGACCAACCGCAGGAAGGCTCCGTTGGCCCCTGCTGCAAAGCCGGTGCTGGCACGTCCCCATGTGCCATTGCCGTACTGCCACAGGACGGTGGCCGCGTTCTCGCAATGGGCGCCGAACACCAGCCTCTCGCTCTGGTAGTCGACGCCAGCCAGGACCCAGGCGACCGGTTCCTGGTCGGTAAAAAAGCCGCACATGTCAAACAGGTGTGTTCCCCAGTCGAAGAGGTTCGAGCAGGCGAACTCCACACGCACCAACTCGCCGATCTCGCCCCCCTCAAGCCGCTCCTTCGCGCGCCGGAAAGGCTTGCCGAACCGGCGCTGATGATTGAAGCTCAGTTGCACGCCGCGCTCCGAACAGACCTGCACCATGCGCTTGCAGTCGGCCCAGGTGGTCGCCATCGGCTTCTCGCAATGGACGGCCCGCACCCCGGCCTCGGCACACGCGATCACCATCTCGGCGTGCAGGTGGGGCCAGGTGGCGACACTCACCACGTCCAGGTCCTCCTCGGCCAGCATGGCATGGTAATCGGTGTAGGTGTCGGGGATGCCGAAATGCTCGGCGAAGACGCGGGCGTTCTCCGGCTTGATATCGGCACACGCGGCCAGGCGGCAGTTCTGCAGCTTCGCATAGCCAGCCGCGTGGTGTCCGTTCATGCCGAACCGCGGGCTGCCATCGTCGTTGAAGCCCCGAACCCCTGTGCCGATCAGTCCTACAGCGTAATCACTCATTCACAATCTCCTGCTGCTCTCCAGGTCGTCAGGCATTGCTCCACCCGACCTGCCGTCATACCGTCCTTGCTGGAACTCGATACATACGAACGCCAGGGCTTCCATGCCCCCCATCCATCAGACTCGGCGAATGACATTGATGTACGGGGTGACGTCATCCCAGGAGCAAAGCCGCGAGGTGACAAGGCCGAACAGGACACCGCTCGTGCCGACAACGGCCGACGCGCCGGCCTTCACGTAGCTACGCAGGATGTAGTCGGAGTATGCGTCGTCGACCACGGCGATGACGGGATAGTCGCCCGGCAGCGCCGCGCGAAGCCGCTTCAGCAACTCCTGGGGTTCGAATATCGTATCGATCTCCATTTCCATATAGCCGCTGGACAGCTCCAGGCTGCTCAGCCCGGCCAGAACGGCCACGCTGCGGGCATCGCCCCGCTCCGGCAGATCATCCTCGGGCTCTGGAAAGGGGCGCCGCTCCAGGGCGGTCAGCTTCCGCAAACGCTGCAGGTACTGACGCGCTCCCAGGGAACTGTCTATGAGTTCGTCGGAGGGTGCAAAGAGAATGATACCGCTCATCCGTAGAACCTTCCTCGCGCTCAATGTGCCGATGCTGTGCCATCCCTCCCACTTCTAACCGATTGGTGGCGCGCCGACAACGGCGGGGCGATGCGGGGCCGGAAACGGCCCGTTCGTTTGACACGCATTGCCGGCCGGGCTACCATGGGCTGTTCTGCTTGTACTGCTCCGGCTATCGCCGGAGCCTG
Organism: uncultured candidatus Brocadiaceae bacterium; assembly: GCA_964421565.1. Classification (GTDB taxonomy): domain Bacteria; phylum Planctomycetota; class Brocadiia; order SM23-32; family SM23-32; genus CAYQXJ01. Next base: position 60,184 of record CAYQXJ010000001.1, on the reverse strand, counting down.
CGCTTCAACGTCCATCCCCCTGGAGGTACGCTCAAGCGGGCGGCAGCCTGTGCCGGCTACCCTCGAACCGAAGTAGGAGCGGCGTATGCCCATAAAGAAGCTTGACCTGAGAGCCCTCAATGCCTGGGTCGACCGAATCGCAGCCGGCGGGAAAGTGTTCGGCGTCCAGGCCAAGGACGACAAGTTCGCCTTCGCTCCGCTGAAGAAGGCGCAGGACCTACGTCTCGACTACGACGTGGCGTATACGCCCCCGAAGGAATTCCTGCAACCGCCGGCTGAGACGCTGTTGCGCTTCGAGGACAACGACTACCAGAGCGTCGCCGAAGTGGAACCCTTCGTGCTGCTGGGCGTGCACCCGTATGACATGGTCGCGATCAACCAGATGGACAAGATCTGGACCCGCGACAACGAAGATAGCCACTACACTGCGCGCCGCCAGGCGGCTACCATCGTCGCCTGCGACGTGCAGACGCCGTACGAGGAATGCTTCGCCGGCTGCATGGGCACCGCCGTGGTCAAGGAAGGCTTCGACGTGCTGCTCACCCGCATCGGCGACCACTACCTGGTGGACTCGCGCACCGAGAAGGGAGAGGCGCTGACAGCCGGCCTGGCAGACGCGCCGGACGCTGCCGGCAAGGATCTGGCCGCCCGGGCGGAGATATGGCGCGCCAACAATCGGCTGCTGCGCAAGCACGAGCTGAAGATGTTCCCCAGCGACCTGCCCCACCTGCTGGAGGGCGCCTACGACCATCCGGTCTGGAAGGAAATGGCCGAGAAGTGCTTCTCCTGCGGATCGTGCACCAACTGCTGCCCGACCTGCTACTGCTTCGACGTACAGGATGAGGTGGACTGGGACCTGGCCAGCGGCGAGCGCAAGCGCACCTGGGACAGTTGCCAGCTCCAGGCCTTCGCCCGCGTGGCCGGTGGCCACAACTTCCGCGAGGACAAGGTGGAACGCTTTCGGCACCGCTACTATCGCAAGGGCAAGTACGTCCCCGAGATGATCGATGAGTGCGCCTGCGTCGGCTGCGGCCGGTGCATCAGTGCCTGCGTCGCCAAGATCGCCCAGCCCGTCACCGTCTACAACCGACTGCTGGAGGAGAAATAGATGAGCTGCGCCTGTAGTCAGCCAAAGGACATCTACCTGCCGGAGCCCGCCTCGGTGCTCAGGGCGGAGCCGATGACCGAGTTGGAGTGCTTCTTCGAGTTCAAGCTCAACTCGGGGACGGAGCTCGGCCATAAGCCCGGTCAGTTCGTCGAGGTCTCGGTGCCGGGTTTCGGCGAAGCGCCGATCTCCATCTCCTCCTCGCCCACCGACGGCGAAACGTTCCAGATGGTCGTGCGCCGCGTGGGCAACCTGACCGGCGCCATGCACCGCATGGAAGCCGGCGCCAGTGTGGGCATCCGCGGCCCGTTCGGCACTCACTTCCCGGTGGACAGCGATTTCCGAGAACGCAACCTGCTGTTCGTATGCGGCGGAATCGGCCTGGTGCCCGTCCGCTCGGCCATCCACTACGTGCTGCACAACCGGGACGATTACGGCGACGTGACGATCCTCTACGGCACGAAGGCGCCGCCCGACCGGCTGTTCACCGATGAGCTGGCCGAATGGAAGGAAAGCGACGACGTCGAATACCTGGAGACGGTGGACCGGGGCGATGATTCATGGAGCGGCAACGTGGGCGTGATCACGACACTGCTGCCCAAGATCGAGATCGACCCGGCCAACACGACCGCCATCATTTGCGGCCCGCCCGTCATGTACAAGTTCGTCATCTGGGACCTGTACAAGATGGGCATGAAGGCCGAGGACGTCTATGTGTCGCTGGAACGGCGCATGAAGTGTGGAGTCGGCAAGTGCGGACACTGCCAGATCAACGGCATCTACGTCTGCCAGGACGGCCCCGTGTTCAATCTGGCCGACGTGGAGGAAGTCAGGGAGGCCATTCAGTAAATGAGTAAACCAAGAGTCGCAATCTTCGACTTCGCCTGCTGCGAGGGCTGTCAGCTCCAGATCGTCAATATGGAAGAGGAGCTGATCGACCTGATCCAGCTCGTCGAGCCGGTCACCTGGCGCGAAGCCATGACCGAACAGAGCGATGACTACGACATCGCCCTAGTGGAAGGCTCCATCACCCGGCCCGAAGACGAGGAGAGACTTAAGAAGATCCGCGAGAACGCGGACATCCTCGTCGCCCTCGGCGCCTGCGCCACCATCGGCGGCGTCAACAAGCTGAAGAACAACTTCAGCATGGACGACGTGAAAGAATGCGTCTACGGCGACAACGCCGACATGCCGCACCTGGACACGGCGCCCACCAAGGCGGCCGATGAGATTGTGGAAGTGGACTACTACGTGCACGGCTGCCCCATGACGCGCGCCGAGTTCTCGCACGTCGTGCGCTCCCTCGCACTGGGCAAGGAACCGAACATCCCCGACTACCCCGTCTGCGTGGAGTGCAAGAAGAACGGCACCATCTGCCGCTACGAATACGGGGAGATATGCCTCGGCGTGGTCACGCGTGCCGGCTGCGGAGCGCCCTGCCCGGCGGCCGGCCTCTGGTGCTTCGGCTGCCGCGGCTACGCGCCGGACCCCAACGTCGACGCAGCGCGAGAGGTGATGGAGGAGTACGGCAAGACCGTCGACGACCTCCAGTCCAAACTCCTGCTCTTCAACAGCAAACAGGAACCCACCGATGGCTGATACCGTCGATATTAACGTACATCACATAACGCGGGTCGAAGGCCACGGCAACATCGTGCTGAGGGCCAACGACGGGAAGGTCCAGAAAGTTCAGTGGCAAGTGCCCGAAGCCCCGCGCTTCTTCGAAGCCATGGTGCGCGGCCGCAGCTTCATGGACATCCAGACCATATCCAGCCGCATCTGCGGCATCTGCTCCGTCACCCACTCCCTGGCCGCCATCAAGGCAGTCGAGGACGCCCTCGACATCGAGGTCAGCGAGCAAACCGACAAGCTGCGCATCGTCCTGCATTACGGCGAACAACTGGAGAGCCACGTGCTCCACGTCGGCTACCTGGTGGCGCCCGACCTGCTCGGCGTCAAGTCCGTCGTGCCCCTGGTCAGCAGCCACCCGGACGTGGTCAAGACGATTATCCGCGCCCATCGGCTCGGGAACGAGTGGATGGAACTGATCGGCGGACGCCAGACCCATCCGGTCTCCATCCGCCCCGGCGGTTTCGGCAAACTGCCCACGGAGGACGAGCTGCGCGGGCTGCATAAACGCCTGCAGGACGTGGTGCCCGACCTGAAAACGATCGCCGAAGTCGTCGCAAGTGTGGCCGACAGGCTGCCCGCATTCGAGCGCGAAACCGAGCACATCGCGCTGGTCGACGGTGAGACATACACCTTCTACCATGGCGACATCGGCAGCACGGACGCCGATGAGCTGGTGCCCGTCAACCAGTTCGAACGGGTGACCAATGAATACGTCTCACCCCAATCGACCGCCAAGTGGACGCGCTGGCATCGGGACAGTTACGCCGTCGGTGCGCTCTCACGCTACAAGCTGAACCACAAGCGGCTGATGCCGTTGGCCGCCGAGACGGCGAAAAACCTGGGCCTGACCCCCGAGTGCAACAACCCGTACATGAACTCGGTGGCGCAGGTGGTCGAGTGCGTGCAGGTCGTCGAACACGGCATGCAACTGATCGACGAACTGCTGAGCGCGGGCATCAAGGCGGAGAAGCCGGTCGCCGAGCCGAAGGCCGGCGAGGGCGTCGGCTGTGTCGAAGCACCCCGCGGCATCCTGTTCCACCGTTACGCCTTCGATAGCAGCGGCAACTGCACCCGCGCCAACATCTGCATACCCACGAACCAGAACCACGCGAACATCCAGAAGGACTTCGAGGAGCTGGCGCCGCAGATCATCGACGAGCAGGAAGACGACATCCGGCTGAAGATGGAGATGCTCGTCCGCTCGTACGACCCCTGCATCTCGTGCTCGACGCACTATCTGGACGTGGACTTCGTCTGAGCGGCACGGGTGAACGAGACGATCGTCATCGGTCTCGGCAACACCCTGATGGGCGACGAGGGCGTCGGCGTGCGCGTGGTGCATGCCCTGCAGCGGGATGCGGAACGGTTCGCCGGGGTCGAGTTCGTCGATCTGGGTAGCGCGGCCATGCGGGTGTTGCACGCAGTGGCCGGCCGCAGGAAGGCAGTGGTTGTGGACTGTGCCTTCCTGGGCGAGCCGGCGGGGACGATACGACGGTTTACGCCTGAGCAGGCGCGTTCTCGAAAGGCCCTGACCGGCATCTCAATGCACGAAGGCGACCTGCTGAGAGTGCTCGAGCTGTCGCGACAGCTCGGGGAGTGTCCAGCGGATGTTGTCATCTTCGGGATCGAGCCCGACCGTGTCGCGCCGGGGGAACAGCTATCGGACGTGCTGCGGCAACGCCTGCCCGAGTATGTGCGCGCTGTTGCCGAGGAACTCCCGGCAGCGGAAAGTGCCTGACCCCTGAGAGCGCCGGTAAGCCATGCACGAGCTCGCCCTGGCCCAGGACATCGTCGCCGCCACCCTGAAAGCGGTTAAGGTTGCCCCCGCGCGAATCACCGTCATCGGGCTAACCGTTGGTGACCTGTGCGGCGCGAACCTCGACTCGCTTGAGTTCTGCATGCGCGCCGTTCTCGACCAACACAACATGGCCCATACGGAGGTGCAGATTCGTCGCGTACCGGCCGAAGTGCTCTGCGCCTGCGGCAGGCACTACAACCCGCCGGACATGCTGACGCCCTGCCCCGAGTGCGGTGGCTACGAGCGCGATCTCGTCGCCGGCCAGGACCTGACGATCGAATACGTGGAGACCGATGATGAGCAAGATTGACGTGAAGCGCTCAGCTCGCGAGAGCAACGACATGGTCGCCGCGCGCAACCGGCAGGCGTTCGCTGACCATGGCGTATTCGCAATGAACCTGATCGGTTCCCCCGGCTGCGGAAAAACCTCCATTCTGGAGCATACGACGTGCCGCTTCGAAGGTCGTTTCGCCGCCATCATCGGGGATGTAAAGACGGCCCTCGACGCCGATCGGCTCGCAGAGCTGGGCGCAGAAGCCTACCCCGTAGAGACCGGCGGCGGATGCCACCTCAACGCAGTCCAGATAGCCGAGACCCTGGAACGCATCGACCTGGAGGCGCTCGACTTCCTGTTCATCGAGAACGTGGGTAACCTGGTCTGCCCGTCGGCGTTTGACCTCGGCGAGAACATCAAGGTCGCCGTGCTCAGTGTGCCGGAGGGCGACGAGAAGATCCGCAAGTACCCCTCGCTGTTCACACGTGCCGACGTGATCTTCCTCAACAAGATTGACCTGCTCGAACACTGTCCTTACGATGTGGAGCGCGTCGAGCAAGATGCGCAGAAGGTGCGCCCCGGCGTGCGCGTGTTACGCACTTCGGCCGCCAGGGGGACGGGGTTCGAACCGTGGTTCGACTACCTTCGCCAGGTGAGGGTCTGAGCCCCGGGCGACTGCGAGCGACTACAGGCCAGAGTCGGCCAGCAAGCTGAAGAGCGTCGCCCCTGCCGGCGCGGCCAGCAGCACTTCCCCCGGCTGCATGCCGATTCCGGGCCTGGAACCCCCGCATGCGAGTGAAACCGTGGGCCGGCCCCTTATTAGCGCATAGGCCGTGCACTCGCCGCACGCCGCTCCCACACCCGAGATGGACGCCGATATCCTCTCTCCGCTCTCGTGCGTCCCCTGCCGCAACAGTTCCATTGCCCTCTCGGCCGTCACAACGGCGATCAGGACATCGGGCTCCACCTTGTCGCTCGGATACGGCAAGAACGTCACGCAGCCAAACTCACCCGCCATCCGCTCCCCGGAGTCCAGAAAGCGCTGCACGGCGCCAGGCGCCGGCCAATCCAGTATCTCGCGGCGCACGCGATCGTAGTCGGGCTCATCGATACCCAGGTGGAAACGGGCCAGAGAGCAGGTGATCGCCTCCGCCGGCACCCAGAAGGCGCCTTCCCTGCGCGCCCTCCCGATCAGGCTGCAGTATGGGTCCCGGGCGTCGGAGCGTGGCAAGCCCTCCGGAGGTGCGTTCAGGAATGCAATGCCTATCAGGTCAGATGCCGTTCTCATTCGCCTGCCGTCCTGCCTGGCAAGTCCTGGGGAAGCAGCGCCGCACCCAGCGAAGCGGCCAGGGCCACCTTCACCGCGTCGGGCAAGATGAAAGGCAACACGCCGGCGCAGAATGCTCCCGGCCAGGTGAACCCGAAGCCGATCACGAGGTAGAACGCACCGCTGGCGTAGATGAGCGACACAGCGCCCACCATGACGCATGCAAGGCCGGCGCTGGTGCGAGCCCAAACAAAGCGCGAGACAGACCAGCCGACCAGCAACGCGGCCGGCGCGAACGCGAGCAGGTAGCCGGCAGTGGTGCCGCTTAGATACCCCACACCGCTGCCGAAGCCCTGGAACCACGGCACGCCGGCAACGCCGAGCGCCACGTAGAACACCTGGCTCGCCGCGCCCCAGCCACCCCCCAGCAGCACCCCGGCCACGAGGACCGCAAAGACCTGCCCCGTGATGGGAACGGGCACCAGTGGCACGCGCAACTGTGCCATAACGCCAGTGACACAGGCCATCCCGACCGCCACGGCCAGCTTGCCCGCAAGCGGCAACTCACGACTCCAACTCAACGCACGCGCACGGAACGCGCGCAACTTCGGCACAACGTGCGTGGTGGCATCCGTCATCTTCGGTCTCCTCAGGCGCTTTGACAAGAACCTTAAGTATAGCCCCGGCAAGGGCCGTGATGCCAATAGAAACGGGCGCGGAATGAAGCCCCGCGCCCGTTAGACACTTGCGGAGAAACGTGCTCAGAACAGCCCGACCACGTTTCCCTCGTCGTCGATGTCCACGTCGTTGCCGGCCGGTTTGCCTGGCAGGCCGGGTATGGTGCGCATGTCGCCGCAGAGCGGATAAAGGAAGCCCGCCCCGAGCGAAGGCCGAATGTCCCGCACGGGCAGCGTGAAACCCGTCGGACGCCCCTTCAGCGCCGGATCGTGCGAGAGCGACAGGTGTGTCTTCGCCATACAGATGGGCAGCTTGTCGTAGCCCAGCTTTGTGAACTGCCGCACCTTACGGCGTGCGCTGGAGGAGTACTCCACACCGTCGGCGCCATAGATCTTCGTTGCGATGGCCTCGATCTTCTCCTGGATGGAGGCGTCGTCCGGATAGAGAAGCTTGAAGTCCGACGGCTTTTCGCACGCAGCGACCAGCGCCTCGGCGACGTCGGTGCCGCCCTTGCCGCCCTTCGCCCAGACCTCGCTGACGACGACCGTTTCGGCGCCGGCCGCGAGCGCCTTCTGGCGGATGGCCTCGACCTCCGAATCCTTGTCGTCGGTGAAACGGTTGATGCACACCACGGAGGGAACGCCGAAGAGGCCGACGTTCTGGATGTGTTTCGCCAGGTTCGCGCATCCCTCGGCGACGGAGTCGGGGTCCTCCTTGAGCATCTCGTCCGGCAGTGGCTTTCCGGGCACCACCTTGAAGCGCCCGCTATGCATCTTCAGCGCACGTACCGTGGCGACCAGCAGCACGGCATTCGGCACCAGGCCGCTGGCGCGGCACTTGATGTCCATGAACTTCTCCATGCCGATGTCGGCGCCGAACCCGCTCTCGGTCACAACGTAGTCGCCCAGCTTCAGGGCAATCATGTCCGCCAGTATGCTGCTGTTGCCGTGGGCGATATTGGCAAAGGGCCCCGTGTGCACGAAGGCCGGCCCGCCCTCGAGCGTCTGCATCAGGGTGGGCTTCAGCGCGTCGCGCAGCAGCACAGTCATCGCTCCGGCGCACTTCAGGTCTTCACAGGTGACCGGCTCGCCGTCGTAGGTGTAGCCGACCACGCAGCGGCCGACGCGCTGGCGCAGGTCCTGCAGGTTCTTCGCCAGGCCGAGCACAGCCATCAGCTCGCTGGCGACGCTGATGTCAAAGCCACTCTTGCGCGTGAAACCGCGATCGCTGAGGCCGATGACAACGTTCTCCAGCGCCCAGCGGTCGTTCAGATCGACAACCCGGTTCCAGCTTATGGTCTGGGGGTCGACATTCAGTCGGTTCTTACGCCGCATGTGGTTGTCGAGGAATGCGGCGGCCAGGTTGTGGGCGATGCTCACGGCGTGCACGTCGCCCGTCAGGTGCAGGTTGAAGTCCTCCATCGGCACCACCTGGCTATAGCCGCCGCCGGCAGCGCCGCCCTTGATGCCGAACACAGGGCCGAGCGAGGGCTGGCGGATACAGACGATCGCGTTCTTGCCGATTTCGCAAAGCGCCTGCGTGGTGCCGATGGTGCTGACGGTCTTTCCCTCGCCCAGGGGGGTCGGGGTGATGGCGGTCACGTCGATGTACTTGCCGTTGGGGCGGTCGGCGAGGCGTTCGAGTATGTCCAGCTTCACCTTGGCCTTGTAATCGCCGTAGAGCTCCAGTTCGTCTCTTTCGATGTCGGCTTCGGCCGCGACATCCTCGATCTTACGCATACTCGCCTGCTGGGCAATGTCCAGATCGCTAAGCAAAGGCTGCTCCTTTCATTCAGTCATGCGCCCTGTGGCGCCTGGGACAGGTTGCAGTATGTATGGGCCTTTCCTGCGGGTCTACACGTTAACCGCTCAGTTCCGTCTGACAAGTGTAATGCGGTGCCTGCATCCCGGGGCGCCCCGTGCTGCGGGCGCCTGGCCGCCCGCCCTTCAGGCATCGTGTTGGCGGGCACGGCTCCCGCTGGAGAGCAGTTTCTCAACAGCGTTGGCGACCTCGCCCATATCGGGCACTGCGCTCAGGAACACGTCGGCCGGCAACCAATCCGGCAGATGGCTGTCGAGGTCAAGATTCAGGTGGACATCGGGGGTGGTGAATACCACGCGCGGGGTGCTGGAGAGCGGACTCCAGCGCTGCAGCCAGCGGCAGAGCTCCGCGCCGTCCATGCCACGCAGCATCAGGTGCAGCACGATGGCATCGTAGTCATGCTCCCTCTCCACGTGGACCATGGCTCGCTCGGCGGACATGGCGGCCACCACGCAGTGCCCTTTGCCCTCCAGCAGATGCCTCACCTGTTCCTGGCGGCAGCCGTCCACGTCCACGTAGAGTATCTTTGCCACGCGCGCTCCTTCAACTCTCAGCCCAACGCGTCGAAAATGAACTCCGTGTCCACGTACTGACGCACTACCTGTTCGGCCAGCGCAACCTTGTCCCGCTCGCGGGCAGTGAGCTTGGGCACGAGGCTGCGGACGCGGAAGGCGGCGGTTGCCGTGTCCAGGTCGGTCAGCAGGACGGGCACGTCCACCTCGCACAGGATGTTGACCACGCTCAGATGCGGCATGAGACCGCCGGTCAGTATGAGGCCGGCCACCTCCGGCGCGCTGCCGCGCTCGCGCATCAGATGCGCGTTCACCGAGGCTATGATGTTGTCCACGCGGTCGCCCGGCACCACGACCAGGCTGCCGTCGGTCAGGTAGTTGAGCATATTCTGCGGCATCATGGCCGCCACGATGATATCGCGCACGCTGTTTCGCAGGTATGTGCCGCCGCAGAGGACCTCCAGGCCGAACTCCTCCTGGATGTCGGCCATAGTGGGATAGGTCAGCTCCTCCCGATAGGGGATGACGCCGAGGCAGCGCAGCCCCTGGTTCTGAAGGCCCTGGCGCACGGCCGAGCTTACCTTATCGTACTTCTCGGCGTACACCTTGTTGATCACGGCGCCGATGATCTCCACGTCCTGCTCGCAGAACAGGGCGCGGTTCAGCGTCAGTTCATCGATGCACCGTCCTATGCCCCCACCGGAGATGATGATGCACCTGGCGTTCAGCATCCGGGCAACCTGTGCGTTCGAGGCGTCAACGACCGAGCCGACGCCTGCGTGGCCGGTGCCCTCGACGATGGCCAGATCGTGGTCCGCCTCGAGGGTTGCGATCGCTTCGCGTATCGGCCGCCGGATCCGCTCCGGGTCCCGGTCAAAGATGTAATCGGTGGTGAACCCGCGCGGGATGGTAACCGGGCTGAGCATCTTGATAGCGCCCCCCGCTTCGAACGCGCGCTTGAACAGCACCGCGTCCTCGTCGACCTCCTCATCCTCCTCAATGACGTAGCGCTGGCCGACGGGTTTGATGAAGCAGGTGCGCATGCCGCGCTCCACGGCGGCCCTGTAGAGGCCGACGCTGACGCTGGTCTTGCCGGCGTGTTGTTCGGTGGCGGCGACGTAGAGTTTCTTCACTCCGGCTCCTCCTCGGGCTCAGCAGCGGGACCCTTGCCCTCCAGGGCGGCCACGAGCCGCTCGGCCGCCACGATCGCGTCCTCCATGGAGAACAGCTTAAGCGCGTTGTCGGGCAACAGCACGGTGCAGTCGGCGGGGAAATCCTCATCGGCCGGGTAGCGCAGGACCTGCAGCTCGAACAGGGGGAAGAAACGGAAGATGCAGCGCACGGGGTCTTCGCCCGCCGGCGAGGCCCCCAACCTCTGCGCCGCCTCAAGGAACTGCCCCTCGCGGCGCCCTGCGGTATGTGTCAGCCGTCGGCACACACGGCCCGTAAACGCGCTCTCGTAGCCCCTGCCCTCTGCGAAATCGGCGAAGGCCACGAACTGCCCCGGCGGCGATGGGTCCTCCGCCGACAGGTAGTTGAGCGCCAGGATCTGCCACGCAATCCGTACCGGCCGGTCCACCGGCAGCACTCGCATGCCGAAAGGCTCGGTGTCGACGTGCAGTTCCCAGCACAGGCATGGCAGCGTGATGCGGGCGGCCCCATCGTCCCACCGGGCGCCCAGGGCCTCCAGCCGAGCCGAGTCCAGCCGCCCCCGAAGTCTGGCGAACGCCGCGTCGCGTGCGATCTCGTAGTGATCCTGGGAGGGCGGCAGCGTCACCATCGTCAGCGATTGCTAAGGTAGGCGGACACGTAATCGTCGCAGTAGAGTTGCTTCTCCAGAAGGACCTCTGCCGTGATCGCCGCCTTCATCAGTTCCTGGTCGAAGGCGTCCATGATGGCGGCGTTCAGGCCCATGCCCACGCACATGGCCACGTAGGTGCGGTTCAACAGCGAGCGCTCCTTGCAGTTCTGGCTGACGTTGGAGAGCCCGAGCACGAAGTTCGGCGAGGGGTCGGATATGTGCTTGAGCTGACTGATGGCCTCCATCACCGCCGCCGGCTGCTTCGGTGCGACGTTCACCGGCAGGATCACCGGGTCGATGAACAGGTCCTGCGGAGAGAGGCCATACTCCATGGCCTTTGTCACGATGGTGGCGCCCATCATCACGCGCGAGTCCACGTTCTTCGGCACGCCGGTCTCGTCGATTGTCAGGGCGATCAGCCGAGCGCCGTTCTCGGCGGCAAGGGGCACGTAGCGGTCGAGTTCGACCTCGCTCGCCTTCGTGGAGTTGATGATCACGGGGTTCGAGCACATTGCGACCGCTTCGCTCATCACATCGAACTTCGGCGTGTCGATGCATATGGGCGCGTCGGTCACCCGCTGGATAGTCTCAATCATCCAGCACATGTTGTCGATGGCTCTGCCCTTGGTGGGGCCGACATTGACGTCGAGTGCATCGGCGCCGGCCTCGAGCTGGCGGCGCGCCAGGTTCTGCAGGGCCTCCTCGTCTCGCCCCTCGATGGCCTTACCGGCGTCGGTGAACATGCCGTTGATGCGTTCGCCTATGACAAACATACGCGTTCCTTTCCACTCTCAGGGGGTATGGCGGCGCTACTGGGCCGAGGGCCAGAGCTCGTCCACCGCTTGCCGTGCCTGCTGCAGGGCCTCCGGGTTGCGCATCACGAACAGCTCGGCGCCCGCCTGGAGGTATGCAATGGCAGTGGCCGACTCCCACAGGGACGCGCGCACCTCCAGGCTGCCCCATTCGGGGGCTTCGTCCTGTGGCTGGACGGCTTCCTTCACGCGGCCGATCTCCTTGCCGATGTTCACAACTACCGGCTGCTGCATCAGCTTGTCACCGGTCAACGCGGCGATGCGGCCGCGCTCGATGGTGGTGTATATGTAGATGAGCCCAAAACCGAGGGCGCCCGTCGTCGGGTGCATAACGATGTCCTGCAGGTCAACGCCGACGTCGGAGAGCAGGATGTGGAGCTGTTTCGATAGATTGATGTCCGAGGGGGCCTCGGCGATGATCTTGTGTGAGTCCGCCAGGCAACTAGCCGCCAGCGTGCGGTAGGCATCCTCCTTGGCCGTGCCGAACAGGCAGTTCTCGCCAGCGGCGGCCTGGGTGCACCGGGGCAGCACGTTGGCGTCTACCTCGTCCACGTCGCAGCCCCACACGATCAGGGGCAGGCCCGTGGCGCCGAGAATGCGCTTCACATCGTCGGCGCACTCCTCAGGGCTCCGGCCGAGGCGGTCGGGGTCGGCGGCGTTCAGGTGCACGCAAACCAGGTCAGCCCCCCACTGTTCGCACTGTGCCGCCCAGGCTTCCAGGTCGTCCGCGATGTCCTGCACGTGCTTGCGAGATTCGTCGTGCCAGTCTTCCACGCCTGCCGTGGCCACCTCCAGGGCGAAGGCTGGCCTGTTGGGGAACTGCCCCTCGAAGTCGAGCATGGGGAAGCTGGTCTCCCCACCGATGGTGACGGTCTTCTCGCGCGAGCCGCCCTGCTCTTTGGTGGCTCCGATAGTTACCTCATTGATGGCGCCGCTTATTCGTTCCTTCACGTCCGGCATCGGCATGCCGAGGCTCCTTTCCTATGTGCGCTACGCTCCTGCGGTGACGGAGGGGAACTTCTCGGTGTCCGTGTGCGGCAGGAAACGCGCCGAGACGAACTCGTCCATGAAATCCGGATGCGTTGACAACTCCAGGTACGTCATCCTGCGGGCAATGTCAAAGGCCGCCCGGTACTTCTGTTCGCTCTGCGCCGCGATGACGGCGCCCCGCAACGAAGTGTTGCCTACAAACTCGATCCGTTCGCGCGGCACGTCGGGCAGCAACCCGATGGCTACGGCGTTGTCCTTGTCGAGGCTCTCACCGAACCCGCCAGCCAACATGATACCAGCCAGATCGCTCCATTCCATTCCCAGGCTGCCCAGCAGCACGCGCGCGGCGGCGAATATGGCCGCCTTGGCCCGTATCAAGTTATCCACGTCGGCCTGCGTGAGCACGATCTCGCGCCCCGACGCGGAGTCGGCCGCCCGAACCAGCAAATAATCGCAGTTGCCGTTGATCACGCAGCGCACGTTCGGGGCATCTTCGGCGAAGCGGCCCGTCTTGTCCACCACACCCACCCGGCTGAGCGTGGCAAGCAGGTCTATGTAGCCCGTGCCGCAGATGCCCACAGGCGGCGCGTCGGCGATGGTGCGCCACCTGACCGCATCATCCACCCAGACAGTATCGATAGCGCCCGCGCGTGCTCTGGTGCCGGAAGCGCTGGCGCCCCCCTCGAACGCCGGCCCTGCCGAGGCACTGCAGCAGACCAGGAAGTCGCGGCAGCCGACCACGATCTCCCCATTCGTCCCCAGGTCGATCAGCGCCCGTGGCTCATCTGCGTCGGCCAGCCCCGTGGCCAACACGCCGGCGACGATGTCCGCGCCGACGAATCCGCTCACCGAGGGCATCGCATAGACCGTGGCGGCCCGGTTCAGCCGCAGGCCCAGTTGCTCGGCCGGCACGGGCGGCGGGCCGTAGGCGAGCCCCACGTAAGGGTCGCGCCGAATCCAGCGGGGGTCGAGCCCGAGAAAGAGGTGCACCATCGTGGTGTTGCCTGCCACGACGACGCCCCAGATGCCTCCCAGATCCAGCCCTGCCTGTCCGATGAGCGACTCCGCCAGGCGTTGAACATCCGCGACGACGATCTGTTGCAGCCGGGGGCAGCATTCGCCCTCGCTGCGTTCGCAGTGCATGATGCGGGAGATGACGTCGGGACCGTACATCACCTGGGTGTTGTAGCACGAAGCGGTCGTTGCAGCGGCCGGGGCTATCAGCCGCGCCTTGATCGCTGTCGTGCCGATGTCCACGGCCAGCAGGCAGCAGCGCTTGTCGGTCGGCTCGCCGATTCGGATCACTCGCCTGGCGTCGGTGCCGGCCGCCAGTGTCACCTCTGGTTGCCATTCAGCCTGGCGCAGCGCTGCGGCCAGGCCGGGCAGCACGGCCCACTCGAACACGTAAGCCGCGCTCCGGCATGAGCGCAAAGCACGCGTCAGCCGATCGGCGTCGCAAACGTTGTCATCCAGGCTGGGCGGCGGCACATCGAGCCGAACCGTTTCCACCAGTGCGCCGGCGGCTGGTGCGTCCTCGGCCAGGGGTTTGCACGGCCGCAGGGAAAGCTCGAGGTCCACCTCGTGGCTTTCCTCGGGCAGGAAGGCGGTCACCGGAGCTTCGCGCACCAGCGTGCGGCAGGCCAGGTCACTGCCGGCGGGCGGGCCATGTCGGCTCTTGAGACGCTCCACCTCGCCGCGCTGCACCTGGATGATGCAATGGCCGCAGACGCCCTGCCCGCCGCAGTCGTTGCGGATGGGCAGGTCTGCCTGGCGAGCGGCGTCCAGCAGGCTGGTGCCCGGCTCCACTTCGACCGTTACACCTGCGGGCTGGAATGTAACCGTCGGCATGCGCCGCTATCCTACCAGTTGAGACCATTCGCGGTTCAGGTACTGCGATATGCCGGATGCCTCCTTCGGCCCGACCAGGACTTCCTGGTCAATCTCCTCGCTTAGTTCGCCGCTGATGACGGCGACCAGCCCGGGGATGACCGGCTTGCGGTAGCCGTCGCTCAGTTGTTCGAGGACGCCCGACTTGTCGAGGGCATCCTTGATCTGCTCCGGCCCGAACTCGTCGGCAGCCCAGGCCGTCAGCACGCTCGTGCCCTGGGTGTCGACGCTCAGGATACGGGAAGGAACGCGGCTGGCCTCCACCTCGCTCAGCACGCTGTAGTAACTGAGGGAGAAGTTTGTGGTCACCAACAGGGGCGACTCCGCGCCCGGTTCGTTGACCTCGTAGACCTTCGCCTCGACCTGAGCCGGAACCTGTGGGTCCTGGTAGATGCCCTGCCGGGCGACCAGGACGGGGAGTATGAACTCGGGGCTGTCCACATCCATAACAATGATGCCGGCGTATTTCGCCACGAAGTGGACGCCTTCCAGCGCCTGGCGCACCGGGTCCTGCGCCTGGGTGCGGACGATGCAGGGGTAGCCGAGGGGCCGATAGGTGCGCTTGAGGGCCGCGCGACGCGCCTTTGTCAGGAACTGCAGGGCGTCGTGCGCGTCCACATCGCCGGGGCAGAGCACTATTCCCTCCACTCCGCCATTCTTCGCTTTCTGCGTATCAGCGTCGCACTTCTCCAGATCGCCCTCGCAGACCAGCGGCAGCCCGGCGTCGGCCGCCAGTTGGATGGTCGCCTCGGACGGCCCGTGGCGCTCCCACAGCAGCGGTCGCTTGTCCTTCAGCGCTTCAGCGGCGGGGGCGAGCTGATCGGCGTCGCCGCCGATCAGAATCATGGGCAACCCCAGGGCGGGGGCGAGCGACTGCGCCGCGTCCTGCAGGGCGGCCGGCTCGCCCGAATCGCACTCCAGGGCTAACGTATCGACGGCGATGGTCTGGCCGATCCGCTCGAAGCTGAGTGACTGGACCGCTTCGGCCTTGGCATCCAGATCGTCCGTGTCACGCACCAGAACGGCAACCCCGCACGGATGCTGGAACCGTTCTTCATGGCGGAACATAACGGTCTCGTTGCCGATCTTCAGGGCGCTGTCTCCCGCCCCCACTGTCACCAGCTTCTGGGGCGGCTGGCTGGCAGCGCCCAGTTCGTCCTGGGCCTCATCGCTTACGTGGGGGCATTCGTCCAGCGCCGATTGCTTCGAGGCCACCTTCATGGCGAAGGCGAGACATGTCGGCACGCCGCAGTCGCCGCAATTCGTCTTGGGCAGCAGCTTGAAGATGTCCAGTCCCGTCAGGGCCATACGTGTCTCCCGATTCTCTGTGGTTGCGCGGGACGGCCCCAGCCGGGCGCCACGCCCCGCCGCGCTAATCTTGTTAGAACAGCGATTCCATCGTCAGGGCCGGGTGCTCCGCCTCGGCGAGGAACTCCACCAGGGCGTTGCCATCCGTGGCGGTGGTCTCGTCGGCAATCTTGTCTACAAGGTCGGGCTCCCCCATCTCGGCAGCCCGTTCGGCCAGGTCCTCGCGCATCTCGTCCTTCAACTCCTTCGGCATCCAGACCAGACGCTTCAGGCCGCCCTCATAGCTGATGAACTTCTCGCTGAGCACATAACGGCGACCGATGCCCAGGAACCCGGGCGTCTGCACGCCGCCGCCCACCTGGCCGGCCAGTGTGCTGAATTCCATGCCGATCGGAGTCATGCCGCCGTATTCGCGGTTGACCACCAGCACGCCGTTGGCCTCCGGAACGATGCACACGATGCATTCGAAGCAACCGCAGGAGGTCATCGGATTGTTCATCAAGGAATACTGGCAGTAGTGCTCTACTGTGCGGTTGGAGTTGTCGTAGACGAACTGGTTGACGCCCTCCCACTCGCCCATCTCGGCGCTGATGGTCTTGCCCTTCTGGATGGGCTGGTTGCAGCCCTGGGGGCTGATCTGCTTGGCCGCCTTGCAGTCCAGCCAGTCATAGGCACCGCACAGGCCCGGTCGCTCGGGGCTGACCACGCAGACGTGATTGGGGGCGAAGGTCTGACAGAGGGTGCAGGAGTAGAAGACGTCGACGTCTTCGTCCTTCATGCCTGCGAGCTTCGCATCGCGCGTCTCGAAGGCTTCGTTGGCTCGCTCGAGCAGATCATCGATCTCGGCCTGTTCGGTGTAGACCTTCACGGCCACCTTGTCCACGATACTGCCGTACTCGTCGTGCATCTTGGCGTGCAGGATGTTGCCGATATGGGTCAGCCGGAAGCCCTGCTCAAAGGCCGCCTTGCTGATACGCAGCCACACCAGGCCGCGCTGGCCGATATGCATCACTCCGGTGGCATGGTTCAGATAGCGGTGAATCTGCCGCTCCAGGATGCCTTCGAAGTCCTCCTGCATCTCGCGCCCGGCGATCATCACCTCAATGCCGAGATTGTTGGCAGAGCCGGGCTCCATCTGGTCCACTTCGCCTCCGACCACCTCAATGTCGCCGTCGGTGATGTCGTCCATCTCGGCGGTGTGCAGGTACTCGGCAGCCCTGGCGCTCTTGCCGCCGAACTCCACCTGCATATCGTCGCGGCGCACGCGCTCGCCCTCGAAGGCAGCAGCGAAGGCGACCGGGATGTCGATCTCCTCGATCTTCACCTTCACGCCGCGCACCTCAATGCACGTCGGCACCAACTGTTCATAATCCGTTTCGCGCACCAGCGCCTCGTAGGTGGTCACGCCGGTGGGGCGCACCTCCGGCGTGTCGGCGCTGTCGCTGATTACGGGGTAGCCCATCAGTATGGCGCCGGCGCCGGTGGCATACCAGTCATCCGGTATGCTGCCGAAGGTAATGCCGAATGCGAAGACGCGATCGCGAGAGTATTGCAGAATATCCTTGAAGTTCCCGGGCTTCAGACCGCCGAAGGTAAGCGCACTGCGCACGGCCCAGTTCAGTACCAGGATGCCGTCGCGGGTGCGGGGGCCGGTCGGCACGATGTAGGTGTCCCAGCCCATCTGCACGTTCTCGGCGTCGAGCTGCTCCTTCAGCGTTTGCCCGTCGCGCTGGGCGATGGGGAAGATGAGGATATTGCGCTTCTGCAGTTCGCGCACAACGTTGGCGGCCGTCTCATTGTCGGGCGCCGGCCCCAGGATGGCGGCGAAGCCCGGCATGCGGCCGTCGACGAGCTGGATGCCGATCTCGCGCATGCTCGTGTCGGTCAGGAAGCCCAGGTAGCCGTCCTCCAGCTCGTAGCCGTTCAGGTAATCGAGGGCGCAGAGGATCTCCTGGGCGAACATCGTGGCGGCGCCGGCGTCGAGCCCGTGGCCCAGGTAGGGCAGCCACATGGAGTCGCCGGGCACCTCGTGCAACAGGTCTTCACGGCAGTGCTGGAGCACCGGCTCGCAGTCAGCCAGAGTTTGCACTTTGCGCCCGGTCAGGGCAAGGATCATTGGCAGGGCAAAGGCCGTCTCGGGGAAGCGCAATTCGGCATTCTCCCCGTGTTCGTCTACGGCCTTCTTCCATGCCTGCTCGGCCTCCTCTACGAACTGGTGCGTGCCCCGAATGACCGCACTGAATACTTCTCGTGACATTACAGTCTCCTGTTGGTAAGCGACGCTTCACATACTGGCACTATTCGCCCCGTGCGAACCAGACCGGCGGGTCGGGGGCGGAGAATCGGTTCTAAGTCCTCATGACCGCGTTCACCGGGCAGACTTCGAAGCATCTGCCGCAGCGCACGCACGTGCTTTCATCTATGACGAAGGGCGTGCCGACCTTGCCCTTGCGCTTGTCCTCTTCGGTGGCCTTCGCCGGCGCTTTGCCGGCCTGGCCCTCGATGCAATCCACCGGGCATTCCCGCGCGCATCGGCCACAGCAGATGCACTGGTCTGCGTCTATCGCGTAGGTTAGGCTGCCCTTCGCGGCTCGAAGCGTGCCAGTATACTGCTGCTCCACGTCCTCATCCACATCCCCGATATGCCGACACGCCGTCGGGCAGACGGCGATGCATGTCAGTTCGTCACCTTCGTCCACTATACCTTCGCAGAGGTCGCACTTGACGGCGACCTGCAACTGTTCGCTCCAGAAGACGGCGCCATAGGGGCATGCACGGATGCAGGCTTTGCAGCCGGTGCACTTCTCCGGCACGGTCAGCACCCGTCCCCGTTCTTCGTCGCGGTAAAGGGCGTCCGCCGGGCACACGGTGACGCAGACCGGATCTTCGCAGTGCTGGCACTGCACGGGCACGGCGCGCCCCTCGACAGACAGCAGCCGGACGCGGGGCACCAGGTTAGTCTCCGACAGCAGGGCTTCCAGCACGTCGTCAACGCCTGCGTGGACCTCAGCGCAGGCCACTTCGCACGCTTTGCAGGCCAGACAGCGTTCCAGGTCCACGACAATGGACCGGCTCATCACCTTCTGAGCCATCGCATCTCCTCGTTAGGCAGGGGTATCACTCAGCGCCCACGACCGCCGGCTCGCCCTTGGCCTCATAGAGCATCTCGCTCAGGCCGAGGGCCTCTCGCTTGGCGTTTATGTGATCTATCATCAGTTGCGCGGCCTTCAGCGGGTCGCGCTCGAAGGCCAGCTTGCCGCCCAGGTCCTGCTCCATGCCGTCGGTCAGGTACTCCCGCACGGCCTTGCTGCCCATCACGGGGAAGGGCTCGGCCACAACGGTGAAGATGCCGCTGGCGGCGACGTAGGTGGCGATGGAGATGGCCTTCTCGCTCATCCACTCCGGCGCTGCGCCGGCGACCGGCAGGTCGCTCAGGTCGCTGCCGAGGCCGCCTTCCTTCACCATCTCGCAACAGGCAAGCAGGATCCGGCTGTTGTCCACGCAGGAGCCGACATGGAGCACCGGCGGTATGCCCACCGCCTCGCAGATCTCGCGCAGGCCCTCGCCGGCGAGTGCGGCCGCCTCGGGCCGCAGCAGCCCGGCCTTTGCGCAGGCGATCGCCGAGCAGCCGGTCTGCACCACCAGCACGTCGTTGCGGATCAGCTCTCGCACCATGGTCAGATGGCCCCAGTCGTGCTGGATCTTCACGTTGTTGCAGCCGACCACGCCCGCGACTCCGCGTATCCGCCCGTCCATGATGCCCCGGTTGAGCGGACGGTAGAGGGCCCGGTACTTCCCGCCCAGTATCTCGAAGATGCTCTCAACGGTGAAGCCCGCGATCAACTCTTCGCTGTCCTCCGGCAGGATGGCGTCATCGGGGTTGCGTTCCTTGAACGCCTCGATCGCCTGGCCCAGTATCTCCTGAGCGCTCTGCAGGGCATCCTCCTCGTCGAATTCGATGTGTTCGATGCCCTCGAACTGGGCCTTTTTCGAGGTGGATATCAGCCTGGTTGCGAACCGCTTCGCGAAGGCCGCAACGCCGGGGAAGATGCACTGCACGTCCACGATCATCGCGTCTACGGCACCGGTGGAGAGGGCCAGCTCCTGCTGCAGGAAGTTGCCGGCGATGGGGATGCCGTGGCGCATCAGTATCTCGTTGGCCGTGCAGCAGATGCCGGCGAGCTGGATGCCCTCCGCCCCCGCCTCCTCCACCTTCTTGCGCACTTCGGAGGTCTGGGCGGCCGCGACGATCATCTCCGAGAGTGTCGGCTCATGCCCATGCACCACGACGTTCACGAAGTTGCGCTTCAGCACGCCCAGGTTCACCTGGCTGCGGATCGGCTCCGGGCCGCCGAACAGCACGTCACTAAAGTCGGTGGCGTACATGCTGCCGCCCCAGCCGTCGCTCAGCGCGGTGCGTATGCCCTGCAGCAGGATGTGGCGCGGTTCGCTGTCCACGCCCATGTGCGTGGCGTGCATGATGCGCACGATGTCGGCGTCGACGCCGGTCGGCGTCACGCCGAGGTCCTTCCAGACCTTCTGCCGCGCCTGGGGCGCGCGATTCGTCGGCCTCAGATAGCCCTCCTGGCGGCCGAAGTCAGCGAGGGCCACTTCGGCGACCTCGGTCGCTATCCGCTTGGCGTCCTTGCCGTCGGTCTCCACGCCGAACTCCTCGGCGAGGGCCATCAGCTTCTTTTCGTTCTTTATCTCGTAGCCCTGAGCCTTGCCCCGGGCGGTAGTCAGCAGGGTCTTGGTGATGTCGCGGCCGTGGTCGCTGTGCGCTGCCGCGCCGGCGGCAATGTGCCGGGCCAGGTTGCGGGCGGCGATGGTGTCCGCCGTGGCCCCACATACCCCGCACTGCGCGCCCTCGCCGAACGGGTCGATACGGCACGGCCCGAGCAGGCAATTCTTGCAGCAGATGCCGAGCGTGCCGAACTCACATTGCGGCTGCAGTTCTTCGTATCTGTCCCACGCGAGCTCGAAGCCGCAGGCCGCGGCGTGTTCGAGCATCTGCCTGGACGCACTGTCTACGGACCGTTCCTGTTTCTTCGCTGGCATATACTCCTCCGTGTGGTCCGGCGCATGCCGTCCGGCCGGGCCGGTCAGGACGCCGCGCGTGCAGGCGTCCGTGTCACTTGTAACCTTCGCTCATATGTGCGCACGCTCCGCCACACCGTTCAGCAGGTCGCGGATGATGCGCTTCTGTTCAGCCGTTCCCGTGTACGGGCACGAGCCCTCCAGGTCGGCGGCCGCTATGCACTGATCGTACGGCAGCCGCCCCACCACGGGCAGCTCGCCGAGTTTCTGCTCAATGCGCTTCAGTTCGTCTTCGCTGCGATACTGGTTGACAACGACGCCCACATCCTTGACGCCGATGTCGGCGGCGTAGCGCCGGATCGTGCGGGCAGTTTCTATACTGCGCATCCCGGGCTCAACCACCACCAGCATCTGGTCGATGCCCCGCGCGGTGCCCCGGCCGAGGTGCTCAACCCCTGCCTCCATGTCCAGGATGACGTGCTGATCAGGATCGAACACCAGGTAGGCGAGCAGGTTGCGCAGAAGCGCGTTCTCAGGGCAGAAACAGCCCCCTCCCCCCTGTCCCAGGCGGCCCATCCTCAGCAGGCGCACACCATGCACCTCGACGGCGTATCGCTCGGGAAGGTCGTCGACCTTGGGGTTGAGCGTGTAGAGCTCGCCGCCTGTGCCGCTGGCGCCGGTGCGCTCGGCAATGAGGCCCTTCAGCTCGGAGATGGGCTCGGGTGCTTCCGCGGGGCAGAGCCCCAGGGTCATCGCGGTATTGGCATCGGGGTCGGCGTCGATCAACACCACTTCGGCGCCTTCGTCAGCCAGATAGCGGGCCAGCAACACGGCAATCGTCGTCTTGCCGGCCCCCCCCTTGCCTGTAATGGCAACCTTCATACGCCTGTACCGCGGTTTTTCGGGTAGGCACATCACGGCGCCGTCACGGGTGCAAACGACGCCAAATGTATTGTACAGCCGGCCTATCACACTGTCAAAGAAACGCCCGTAGACCGTGTGCAAAGCACCTTGATAGGTATTTAGGGCGCCGGCTGCATGTCCCCGGCCAGCGTGCTCAACTTGTCAGCCCATACAGCACGATCTTCATCGCCACTCGTTCCGCCGTCGGCTGCAGGAGTGCCGGGCAGGAGTAGCAAGGGTGGCCGTCGATGGCGCTGCTGATGTCGAAGCGGCTGTAGACCAGAACGGTGCGGCCGTCGCGCTCGATGTGCTCCAGTGCGAGCCGGCGCAGTCCGGGCTCCGCGCGCGCTACGCCGGGGCTGTAGTTCACCTCACCGATCGGCTCGCCGATCTCCAGCAGCGGGTGCCCAACGGGCAGCGCTTGCAACGACTGCCCGGGGAAGAGCTCGCCCACCAGCTTGCGGAATGCCTCGTCGAAGCGGGCGCTGCCGCACGCCGCCTCGGCGAAGATGAAGCCCCCGCGCTCCACGTATAAGCGCAGCGACTGCTGCGCCTGCTGCGAGAGCGTCATTTCGCGTGTGCCCGTCAGGTACAGCATATGCCCCTGGAAGGGGCTCGCCTCGCCCGGCCGCACGGGTATGGGGCGGCTGTAGACCTCGATGCCGGCCCGTTCGGCGACTTGCTCCAAAACCCTTCTCCACGCGACCTTATGGGGCCTCCAGTCCCCCGAATGTACGACCTGGCCGATGGTGAATGCCCCCCGCCGGCGCTGCGGCTCTGCCTCTTCGGGCAGGTAGTACTGCGACGTCTGCAGCTTGCCGCTCAGCTCGCGCAGGCCCGTCGCATACGCGATGATGTTCGCCCCCAGGCGGAAGCTCACGTCCTCGAACTGTGCCACATCCAGCGGGCACGACAGGCCGTCCGGCACATACAGGGCCGACAGCCAACATGGCCCCTTAACCGCGAGCAGAAGCGGGCGCTCGGCCAAGGGTATGTCGAAGTACGCGCTGTAGACCGGATGGTCCCGTTCGAGCGGCACCAGCTCCTCGTCCGGGAACACGGTGACGGCCGAGCGTCGGAACGACTCGTCGAAGACCGCATCCCCGTTGGCCGCCTCCACCAGTATCAGGCCGCCAGCGGCCCGGTACTGCTGCAGCCTTCGTATCTGTGCCTGGCTCCACGTAACGCGACCCTGGCCGCTGATGTAGAGAATGGGCGCTGCCATGATCTGGTCCAGGGGAGCGTCGAGCGGGATGATCTGCCAGTCGAGTTGTCGCTCAAACTCGCGCGCAGCGTAGCGCACCAGCCATCGCACGTCGTAACGGTTGACATTCCACGGTCCCTGCCACGCGGCTTTGTGGATGACGATGGGGGCGTTGCCCTTTGCCAGGAAGAGCAACATGTAGCACTTGCGCAGAAAGGGCCACTCCGAGCGCGACGGCGCGGCGACCATCTCCTCAGGATCGCCGACCAGGTGCTCCACACCCTCTCGGTACCAGTCGTAACCGGCCAGATAGCGTTGAGCCAGGATGACGCCGGCCCGCTCCAACGCGTAGAGGTAGTAGAACTTCCACTGATTGCGTTGGGGGTTGCGTGTCACCGAGAAATGCTTGGCCAGCCAGCCGAGCCCGGACTCGATGTTGGGCCCCTCGATGTAGCTGCCGCACCGCCCGTCGCTGACGTGCAGCCACAGATCGCAGAGATAGAGGCTGGCAACGCCGGCTGCGGTCATGCTGCCGTAAGTGTCGTTGCCGTCCACCCGGTAGCCCCAACCCCCATTGCGCCGCTGCCCCGCGCGGAAGTAGCGCAACGCGCCCTGCCACACCACGTCCGGAACGTTGACTCCGGCCTCGGCCGCGGCATTCAGCCCCAGCAGGGCGAACTGCGAGTTGGAGTTATCTGTCCGCTCCGGCCGAGGATATCCCCAGCCGCCGGAGTTTGTCTGCCACAGGATGAGCCGGCGTGCGCCGGATTCCAGCGACGGCCTGTAGCGCTCGGCGTCCAGTTGCGCCAGGGCCATCACGGCAAGCGCTGTCTCATAGGTTCCGAGCGAATCCTTGGCGAGGCGATCGGCCAGGTAGTCGCCGGCCTTCAGCAGGCTCTGCTCCGGCGCTCCGCCCGCCGCACGCAGAGCGAGGACGGCCAACGCCGTCTGGCCCGTCATGTACTGTCGGTATGCGCGCTCGCCGAAGGCTCCACTCTCCTGCTGTGCGAGGCGGACCTCGGCGGCCAGTTCGCGGATGCGCCCCTCCAGCTCCTCCGCCGTCACCCGCTGCTGGGCGAAGGCCGGCCCGGCCCACAGCACACACACGGCGAACAGAACCGCCAGCGCGCGTCGTGTCGCACCCATGCTGTCGAGACCCCCGGCTAACGGCCACTCACTTGCCTACCAGGCGACGTCTGATCGTTTTGAATGGACTGTGCAACGCATTGGACAGCACTACGAACCAGGGCTTGCGCCGCAGGAAGTGTTTCTGCCGCGGCCCGAGGCTCGACTTGTAGGCCCGCCGAAAGTGCTTGCGCGCATGGTAGAGGTCCGCCTGCCGGAACAGCTCGAACAGCCACCCCGCCGGCCATACGTCGCGCCACCGTGCGTCCGGCAGCCGGAACGCCACCTGAAAGTCGATCAGGTGCGGCAAGCCTTCCTCCCCGACGAGTATGTTCTCCGCCTTCTCCAGGTCCACATACGCCACCCCGCGGCGGTGCATCTGCCTGAGCATGCGGAAAAGCTCCGGGAAGAACGCCTCGGAGACCGAGGTGCCCTTGTGCAACGGCCGGCCGGGCACGTAGTCGCGCACGATACCGGTGGCGCCCAACCGCCCACGCAGCCGGGGCACGCCACGGATGTCTTGCACACGTCGCAGCGCCGCCACCTCGTGCCTGGCCATCAGCCGCCCGCCCCACTCGGCAGGCAGCAGGAACAGCGGCGCAGTGCGATAGCACTTCAGGACAAGCCTGTCCCGCCCGCAGCGGTAGAGGCCGACGGCGGAGACCACGTTATGCTTGTACACTCTCTCGCGATGGTAGGCTCGCCCGGCGCACCGTATGGCCGCCGGCAGCCCCGCCTCTCCCAGCGCCCTGCGGTGGTGGCGTGGCAGCCTCATCGCCACAGCGTCCTCACTCAGCCTGGCCGGCTTTTCCCAACGCCTCGCGCCAGCTCTGCGCGGTGGGTGCCGCCGAAAGGCCGGTCACGTGCTGCAGGCCTTCGCCAGCGCGGAGGCGAACCGACGCCGCCCTGTCACTGAGCGCCGACAGGAGGACCTGCTCCGCCTGCTCTCGGGGCAGGGCCTCTGCAGCCAGCGACGCTGCCCGTCCGCGCACCCGGGGGTCCGCGTCGTTATCCAGGGCATATTGTATGTCGCTCTGCGCTTCGCTGCCCAACAGGCTTACGAGCGCCCGCAGGGCCCGTTCCCGCACCACCCACGAGGTGTCCGCGTGGAGGGTGAGACGCAGTTCATCCGCTGCCGAGGGGTCAGCCGCCTCCGCGAGCAAAGATGCCGCCAGCGCGCGCGATGCGGGGTCCAGCTCGCTCGCCAGCACCTCCTGCAGGGCGGGCACCATGTGGGGCTTCGCTCGTTCCTGCAGGGCGGTCAACGCTTCCCGTCGATCCTGCGGCGACTCCGCCGTGCGCGCCCGCCGCAACAGACTGCGTTCCGACTTCGGCAGCAGCCCGCAGCCGGCTGATGTGGCCAGCACCGTCAGCAAGGCCAACAGAACGCCTGCCCGCCAGTTCCGCCGCATCCGCAGTCCTCCGTCATGTAAGAGGCACCCTTACTGCGCGAATATACCATTCGAGGGCGCGCCCGCAAGGGCAGGGCGACACAGCACCAGAAGGAAACGGCGGCCCCGGCTCGGTCATCGGGACCGCCGTCACGCACAGCAACCGGGGATCGGTTGCGTTACGAGCCTGCTTCACGGTACTACCAGTTCCATCCCCGGCCGCAGGTCGAGGGGACCGTTAATCTTGCCGCGGTTGGCGGCGAGCACTTCCTTGTAGCGGGCACCGTCACCGTAGTACTTCAAGGCGATTCGGAACAGCGTGTCGCCCTTCTGCACGGTGTGTGTGCGGGCGTCGCGCCCGGCAGAGCTGGCGTTCAGCACGGCGGTGCCGCTGCGGCTGCTGCCGCCGGCGCTGACCAGCGTATCGGCGGAGGTAGGTATGCGCAGTTTCATATTCGGCCGCAGTTCCCGGGGGTCGTTCAGTTTGTCGCGGTTCGCCTCCAGGATCGTGCGCCACCTGGCGGTGGTTCCGTAGTACTTGCGGCTGATACCACTCAAGGTTTCCCCCTTCTGCACCACATGGGTGAGCGGCATCTCGCTGGCCGGCGGCTCCGGTGGACTGTCGGCCGGCGCCGGTTCCGTTTCGCCGAACGCGGGTCTGGTCGGCGTCAGGGGTATCTGCTGCGGTGCCATGCTTTCTATGACTCCCCGCAGCACCGCTTCCTCGTCAACGGGCTCCGATGCGCGCGGCGCAGCCCCGCCGATCTCCATGCTGAACGACATGTCGTGCGAGGACGGCGGCGAGCCGACATTGTCTTCGCCCAGCAGCTCGTCGTAGAGCTGGGCGAGATCCGGATCGAGTTCAGGCATTTCCTGCTCTGTTTGCGCCTGTCTCTGTCCTGGCTGGGGCGTCTGGTCCGCCCCCTCTTCACCCCACATGCACAGCAGGATGATACCCACCGCGATCAGGGCAAGTATCCCGAGCATCTGCGCTTCCTTAAGTCTCATCTTGCCGATCCCCTGTTCCTGCGAGCCGAGCTTCTTGCTCCATGTAGACGCGCACACGTTAGCCCAACAGGAAGGCCGAAAACAAACAGTGTTGCCATCGCCGCCCGGCAGGTGCTGTATCGGTCACGCGACATACGCATAAAGCAATGTATAAGAGCGCTTTACGATTTTAAGGAACTTACTGATCGCACCGTAAAAGGGCGGCAAAAAACGACGGCAAAATGCTGGCAGCGCCCGCAGCGGGCGGCGAGCAAGAACACTCGGCGACCGCCGGGGCACTTCGCCATGGCCACTCTCGCCCGCAGGTGCGGGGTTACTCCGTTAGGAAAGTGGTGGCCGAGCGCGGCGGCGCCGAATAGGCGATGGCGCCCTCCTCCAGCGTCATATTGCCCAGGGGACTGTAGCGCTCGCCACCTTCAGTGGTGCGCCAGGCGGCGAAGCTGTTCGCGCACGTTCCACGCAGCTCCAGCCTCACCTGCCGCTCCTGCTCACTGGTGTTCAGCAGCACGGCGGCGTCACCGTGGCCCGTGTCGTTGTCCGCGAAACCCATCAGCATGATCTGCGTATCATTGCTCACGGTGCGGGCAACGCCGGTGCCCGGCTGGCCGGCGCGGCATGCCTGTTTGTACCAGTAATATCCCGGCTCGACGGACAGTTCCCCCTCGTCGCTCACTCGGAAGGCTGTGCCGGGGTTCGGGTCGCCGCCCTTCCACAGGCTCGGGCGC
Organism: uncultured candidatus Brocadiaceae bacterium; assembly: GCA_964421565.1. Taxonomy (GTDB): domain Bacteria; phylum Planctomycetota; class Brocadiia; order SM23-32; family SM23-32; genus CAYQXJ01. Next base: position 32,906 of record CAYQXJ010000001.1, on the reverse strand, counting down.
TGGATGCATGCCCACGGGATTATGCCGTTGACCTTGGCGGCATAGATGCCCTCCCTCAGTTCACCGACGAACTCCACGTCCATCTTCGACCAACTCGTTGACGTCGTCCACGCGTGCAGGTCCGGCCGCTCGGCGCGCAGCATGTCGATGCCAGTGCTTCGCCAATCCCCCGCCCAACGGTGAAAGCCGGGAGACCAGAACCCGTGGGACGTGATGAGGCCGAGTCCGTCGAGCGCGTCCGCATCGCCGCAGATGGCCGACGGGTAACCCCATTCCACGAAGCGCAGCCAGTTGGAAGGCTCGCCCGGCGTCACGCCGACTTCATCCATGCCGTTGGCCGCAAAGACGCGGGGCATCAGCTTCAGGAATGCAACCACCTGCTCCGGCGGCCAGTACATATTGTAGTCGTCGCCGGGGCGGCCACGGGTTCCTTCTTCGTTCCAGCGCGTCCAATCCTCGCCCTCGTTGTGCAGCGAGCACCAGCGCACGGGCAGTCCTTCCTCCCGCCGAAGGTAGAGCGCCCAACTCGCCAGGTACTTCGCGCACTCCATGCTCCGCTCGGGGTCCAGTTCCCGGCCGCGCATCACGCGCTGCTTCGTCACCCACCCGGGCGGGCCGTAGAGCGTGACGATAAACTGCAGGTCATCGCCGCGCTGACGGGTCTGGTTCAGCCCTTCGCGCACGAACTGGCGCATCCAGCGGGTCGTCCGCTCATGGTCATAGGCGGACAGTTCGATCTGCGGCTCGTTCCAGGCGTAGGGGTCACCTGGTTCCTCCTGGTGGAGCGGGCCGAGGAACATCTTCACCAGGCCCGGCCGCAACCCGTCGTCACCAAAGGTCATGTCGATGACACGGCAGCGGTCCTCATCGCTCAGTATGCTGAAGCCTCCGTAGTCCTGCGGCTCGGCGTCGTAATCGAGGGTCTGGCAGGTCTCGACGTAGTTGACTCCGAAGCCGTCCCATGTGCGGATGACTTCCGCGAAGTCCACCACTGTCCTTCTTAGCATGCCATTCTCCCGCGTGCGTTGGGGTGTCAAAGCGGCAGGCCGAACAATCGGGCGATGTTGCCGCCCGTGACCTGCGCCTTCTCCTCCGCGCTCACTTCACCGTCAAGCATCGCGCGGCAACGCGCCAGCTCCACGTGCATCGGCTCGAACGGCGTGTCGCTGCCGAAGCAGACCCGCTTCGCCCCGAGCACGCGTATTGCCTTCAGCACGGCGTTGGTGCGGACCGCCGAGCCGACAAGCGTCAGGTTCGGGCACTGCTGTGCGAATTCGATGGCGGCGTTGGTCAGGTCGGCGTGCCCGACCCCTCCCATGTGCACCATGAGGATGGGCAGCTCGGGGAAGAGCTCCGCGATCTTCGCCACGCGGAAAGGGTGCGTTTGCTCAAACGCGTCGGCGCCGACGTGGAACGCGAGGATTGTGCCGAGGCGCGCGATCTCTTCGATGACCGGGATGCTCAGGCGGGGATCGTCGATGTAGAAGCTATTCTGCGCCCCGTTCAGCTTCACGCCGTGAAAATCATACTCCTCTACGCAGCGCCGTGCCGTGTCCTTCGCCTTGCCCACACCCAGGTTCGGGTCGGCCCAACCGAAGGGCAGTATGCGCTCCGGAAAGCGCTCCGCCGCCTGCCGAACGTATGCATTCCCCGGCGCGACGTCGCGCATGTACGGCGGCTGCAGCCAGGTGACGGCTCGCTCCACCCCGGCGCGGTCCATCCGGCCGATCAGCTCTTCGACGCGGATGCTGTTGCCCCCCTCCGGCGTCGGAGATATGTGGCAGTCAGCGTCAATGATCATGGCACCGCCCCTTCTGCTCATGTCACAGGTAACGCCGGCAATGCTATGGCAGAGCTGGCATGGTCGCAAGCACACGCCCGCTGCGACCGACCATCGGGCTGCCCTGGACGGCCGAGGCCGTCGGTGGTAACTTGCAGCGCGTGCAGCACACGGACATCCCGCTGCCTACGCCGAGGAGGCGCGCGATGAGCGTTCCCCAGTTCGAGAAGGTAACCGTCGCCGAAGTCGTCAACGAGGGCCAGATCAACACTTTCTCAGCCGTAGGCGACATCAACCAGGATGGCCGCCCCGATATCGTCATCAGCGGGCGCAACGGCAGGTTCGTGTGGTTGGAGAATCCCGGCGAACGCGGCACCTGGCCGCAGCACCTCATCTCCGACGCCCGTGGCATGGAGTGTGGCGGCTCCGTCGTCGACCTGACGGGCAACGGCTGCCCCGACATCTTCTTCGGCGAGATCGGGCACGGACCCACCTTCGAGGAGCACCCGCCCGAGCTCATTCTGTGGGAGAACCGCGCCGGCCGCTTCACGCGAGACACCATCGACGTGGGGACCGGCATCCACGACGCCGTGCTCGCCGACGTGGACGGCGACGGCCGGCTCGACATCGTCGGCAAGCCGCTACAGGGCCCCGAGCGCTACCACGTGCACGTCTACTTCAACCGGGGCTGATGGGTTCTCAGCTCTCGGCGCCGACGTTGGCGGCCGTGTCCACGCCGGGGGTCTGCTTGCCGAAGAATTGCCTGCGCAGCGCCGTCTCCCGTCCGATCGGCCGCGGCTTCTCGATCTCCACGACCACCTTACCATCCTGCAAGACGGTTACGTTGCCGGAGGATTCGCTGACCGTCACGGCCAGCGCGTCGGTCAGCGCGGTGATGGCCGCCGCGCTTTTGTGCCTTGCGCCAAGGCCGCGGGGGATCTCCACGTTGCGCGCTTCCGTGCGCAGGAAGATGCCCGCCGACTCCACGATGCCGTCCTCCCGCACCAGGAAAGCCCCATCGATCGTGGAGAGTTCCTTCACGGTCTCCTCCACGTCGGGCAGCAGCAGGTTGCGCTCCTGCTCGGAGTAGCCCCGGAAGGGGTTCAGGATAAGTTGTTCGGCGTGATCGAGCACAGCCTCCGTGTCGCCCACGACGAACGCAGTGCCGACCGGCTTGCCCTCCCGGCCCTCCGTCCCGAGCGAGATGGCGATGTCGAGCACCTTGTCCAGCACGTCTGTGCGCACGCGGGAGGAGAGCTTCTCCGCGCCGATCGACGCGAGCATCTCGAACTCCTCCCCCACCTCGATGAACATCATCGTGTCCAGCACTCCCGTGCCCGCGATGCCGCTGAGGCAGACCAGGCGGTCTTGCTGCTGGAACAAGCCCTGCGATAGCCCGAGCACGATGGCCACCTTGATCTGGCCCGTTCGCGTCAGCTTGAACTCCGGCACGTTGATGGTCTCCAGCCCGTCGGGCAGAGCTTTGCGTTCCTGCTGCGTCACCAGGACGAGATCGACACCCCCGGCCCTGTCGACGAAGCTGCCCAGCTCGGCCTCGTCATCAAACACCTCGGTGGAGACGAGCAGCGCCCGCGCGTCGGCCTCCCGGGCAAAGTCCAGGCCGAACTCCAGAAGCTTGCCGGTAACCAGGTCTCGCGCCATGTCAGCCCTCGGGGGTTCGTTCACAGATCGGTCCAATCGAAAACCACGCCCCAGTGGCTGTCGCGCTGCTCGCGCAGGCCGGTGTACGCCCGGCCCGCCTGCTCGGGCCGGATGCGGTGGCTGCACAGCGGGCCGACCGTGAGTTTGCCTGAGCGGATCATATCAAACATCGTGCGGTAGACCCAGGGCACCGTCTGCTTCGCCTCGCGCACCTGCATGGCTGGGAACCGCCACTGGTGCGCGCCGCGCATCACCAGGCCGTTGCGGTGCACTCGGCGGAGCGTTTCGGTGACGTTCCATTCGCACGGCGCACGCGGCGTGCCCAGCAGCACCACCTGGCCGAACAGGCGGGTCGCCTCCACGCAGTTACGCACCACGGCGGAGTGCCCAGCGGCGTCGACCGCCACGTGCGCGCCCTCCCCGTCTGTCAGATCCAAGACGGCCTGCACCTGCTGAGCGGGCGCGCAGTCGAGCGCCGTCTCGATACCGCTCTGGCGGGCAAGCTCGCACCGCTGCCTCACCGGGTCGAGGCCTATCACCCGGGCGCCGCCATTGCGGTAGAGCTGCGCGGCCAGGTTGCCGATCAACCCGAGACCGAAGACTGCGACGATATCATTCAGGTCGAGTCTCGTCGCGCACGGGGCGGCCATGCTGATGCCGGCCAGCCATGCGAAGACGGCCCGCTCCGGGGGCATGTCATCCGGCGCAGCGTAGAGCCTGCCCCAGGGGTGGTCCTGGCCGTGCTGAAATCGCTGAGCCGAGCAGTGCTTGCCGGCATAGAGGACGCGATCGCCGAGTGCGAAGTCCGTCACCGCGTCGCCCTTCGCCATCAGGCGGCCGACGGCCGCGTAACCGGAGCGCCGGGGGTATTCAGGCTCCCCGCCGATACCGTGCAGATTGGCCAGTTCGGTACCGGCGCTCACCAGTGTCGCCTCGTTGCGAACGAGCACGCCCCAGGGGCCAAGATCGCCCTCGGCGACCTGCTCAGAGCGCAGATTCACCTCTCCCGGAGCGCTAAACTCAATGTAGCGTGCTTCCATCGGATGCCCCTTACACCTTCTTAACTAATGTGCGGCGTTCATGATCAGGTCCACGGCGCGCAGGTTCTCCACTGCGTCCCGAGGCGAGAACCGCGGCGGCCGGTCGTTCAGCAGCGCGTCGGCGAAGTCCTCGACCATCAGGCGGTAGTGGTTCGCGGGAGGTATCACCGTCTCGCTCAGTTCGTACTCGCTCCAGTGCCGGATCGTCGCCGGCTTCGACTCGCCCGGCACCACACCGCTCTCGACGAAGATGCGGCCGTCGGTCCCGTAGATGTCATAACTGCAGCCGAACTCCATGCCCAGCCCACAGACGAGGGCGCCGCGCGCACCCGACGGGAACGTGAGCGTGCCGGCCACCCACTCGTCCACGCCGCTGTTGCCGAAGTGGGCGGTGGCCGTAGCGTCGACGGGCTCCTCGCCCGTCACCAGGCGCATGACGCTGACGCAGTAACTGCCGACGTCGAGCATCGCCCCGCCGCCGAGCTCAGGCCGCCAGCGAATGTTGTACTCGCCCGGACAGAGTGCGCAGAATACGGCCTGAACAGTGCGCACCTCGCCCACCATGCCTTCATCCACCATCTGCTTCACCTTCCGGGTCAGCGGATGGTGCCGGTACATGAGGGCTTCGGCGAAGGGCACGCCCCGTTCGGCGAAGGCATCCACCATGCGGCTGGCCTCATCGGCGCCGGTCGCCAGCGGCTTCTCGCAGAGGCACGGCTTCTGCGCCTCGGCGCAGCGGATGCTCCACTCCGCGTGCAGGGCGATGGGCAGCGGGTTGTAGACGGCATCCACTTCGGGATCGTCGATCACCTCCTGGTAGCTGCCGTGCGCGCGGGGGATGTTCAGTTCCTCGGCCACCTGGCGGGCCCGTTCGGCGTCGCGGCTGGAGATGGCAACCACCTGCCCGTTGGTCGACTCGCGGATTGCCGGTATCACCTTACTCCGGCCGATCTGCGCCGTGCTCAGAACACCCCACCTTATCCTCCGCGGCATCGGTCTCTCTCCTCGTCAGTGTCAGTTGGTGCGACGGCCCTCAGTCCTGGCCGGGCTCGACGGTGTATTCGGCCTGCGGTTCGCGCCACCATTCACGCGGGAATTCGTCGGCGAACGGCGGGCGGCCACGCAGTCGTTCCTCGCAACGGCCGAGCTGGCCCCAGCCGTCCACGCAGAGCATGCGACCGTCCCGCTCGGGAATCACGTGCCGATCGAACCAGTCACCCAGCCGTTCCCGCATATGCACCACTCGCTCCCGGTGGACGGGTTCGCCGACCAGGTTCACCCTCTCGCCGGGGTCGGCCAGCAGGTCGTAGAGTTCGTGCGGGCCGGCGGGATAGCGGTGCACGTACTTCCAGCGATGGCTCCGGATCATACGCGTGTAGCCGTACTCGTCGAAGACCACCACGTCGCCTTCCCGCTCCAGATCCCCTCCGCGCAGCAGCCCGGCAAAGCTCTCGCCCGGCAGATCGCTCACGTCCGCGTGCTCGATGCCCACATAGTCCAGCAGCGTCGGCATCCAGTCGTAATGGCTGCACAGCGCGCTGCTGACCACGCCCTGGGGCACGTGGCCGGGCCGGCTGACGATGCCGGGCACCTTGACCGAGGTGTCCCACATGTTGAGCGGGCGCGTGCCGTTGCCCTTGCCGCAGACGCCATGGTGCCCCATGTTCATGCCGTTGTCGCTGGTCAAGAAGACGAGCGTGTTCTCCCGCAGGTCGTTCGCCTCCAGCCAGTCGAGCACGCGTCCCACGTTGGCATCCATCGCCTCGATGCTCGCGAAGTAGCCGCTCAGGGTCTCACGGCGGTTTTCCGCGTCCCCGAAGATGTGTTTGTTGGTCTCCGCCCAGGGGTGCGGCGGGTCATCGGGCACGGACGCAAACGGGCAGTCCTCGTAGTAGGGATCGAAGTACTGCGGCGGATGCTGATCCCGCCCCCACGGGCTATGGGGCGCCGTGTAGTGGAGGGAAAGGTAGAAGGGCGATTGCCCGGCCCGCTGCGCCTCCAGGAAGGCCAGCGCATTGTCGGTGAAGACATCGGTAACGTAGCGCGGTTCGTGATAGATGTGCTTCGCGTCCGCCACCATCGGCGCCCCGTAATAGCTGCCTCCGGCTCGGGCGTGCACGCGCCAGAAGCTGAAGCTGCGGTAGCCGTGGTGCGTGTCGCCCAGGTGCCACTTGCCGCTGATGCCGCAGCTATAGCCGGCGGCGGCGAGCAGCTCCGTGTAGAGGGTGCGGCCCTCCAGGTAGTCGATCAGCAACCCGTCGCGCTCCGGCTCGCAGACCGAGTTGCCGGCGCGTAGCCAATCGTGGACGCCATGCTGTGACGGGATGCTGCCGGTCAGCAGCGAGGCGCGGGCGGGCGAACAGACCGGCGATACACAGAAGAGGTTCTCGAAGCGTATGCCGCTGGCGGCCAGGCGGTCCAGGTTCGGCGTGCGCAGCTCCTGGTTGCCGGCGCAGCCCATCGCCCAGGGGCCCTGGTCGTCGGTCAGGATGACGATGATGTTCGGTCGGTCGGGGTCGCGGTTGGGCATCTTTCACTCCATGGGGTCAACATCTGGCCAGTCGGCCGGCTCGTAGTCGGGGTTCGGCTCGGGAATGATGGCTTCCATCTCCCGCCGCCAGTCCAGCAGCATGCGGTGCATGCGGCGCACGCGTTGAGGATCCTTCTCGGCCAGGTCACGCTCTTCGCTGACGTCCTCGCGCAGGTTGTAGAGTTCGAGCCGTCCGTCCTCGAAGAACTCGATCAGCTTCCAGTCGCCGGCGCGCACCGAAGAACCCGGCGTGCCGCCCTGGTTGCCGTAGTGGGGATAGTGCCAGTAGATGGCCTCGCGGTCGAGCCGCTCCGCGCCGTCGAGCACGGGCAGTATGCTCACCCCGTCGCAGTGCTGCTCGGGCAGCGGGCTGAGCCCGGCCATCTCGAGCATTGTAGGGTAGTAATCCGGGCTGGTCACCGGCACGGAGCACGTGCTGCCCGCTTCGATGCGGCGTGGCCAGCGCACCAGCAGGGGCTCGCGCGTGCCGCCCTCGTACATCCAGCCTTTTCCCTCGCTGAGTGGGGCGTTGCAGGTGGGGGCGCCCTCAGCGGTCGCCAGGCCGCCGTTGTCCGAGGTGAAGAAAACCACAGTGTCCTGCGCCTTGCCCACCTCCTCGAGCGTGTCGAGCACCCGCCCGATGTTCTCGTCGAGGCTGTGGATCATGGCGGCGTAGACGGGGTCGGACTGCACCAGCCGCCGCGTGATGCGTTTGTTCCTCTTGTGCTCGCAGGGGAAGGGCCCATTGACCGCGAACTCCTCCACGTCGTCGAGTCCCACCTGGCGACGCTTGCGGCGGAAGCGCTCGATGTGTTCTTCCTTCGCCTGGATCGGCACATGCACGCTGTAGAATGCCAGGTAGAGGAAGAACGGGTCGTCCCCGCTCTGCCGGATCAGGCGCGCCGCTTCCGCGCCGAGCCGGTCGGTCAGGTACTCGCCCTCCGGGCCGTCCTCCAGCATGGGGTTGCCCCAGGGGCTGAAGTAGCCCTGGTTGGGCATGCCCCAGTGGCAGCCGGCGACGTTCACGTCGAAGCCCTGCCTCTGCGGCCAGTAGGGCTCGCCGCCGAGGTGCCACTTGCCCACGTGGTAGGTACGATAGCCCCCGTCCCGGAGCGCCTGTGCCAGCGTGTGCTCCTGGAGCGGCAGGTGATCCGTGTAAGGGGCATCGATCAGCTTGCCCCGCGCGTGACCGCCGATGAAGTTCGTAACCCCTACCCGCGCCGGGTAACGCCCGGTCAGGATGCTCGCCCGGGTCGGCGAGCAGACGGGGCATGACGCGTAGGCATCGGTGAATCGCATGCCCTCGCGGGCAAGCCGGTCGATGTTCGGCGTCTCGTAGAAGTCGCTCCCCTGGCAGCCCAGGTCGCGCCATCCCATATCGTCGATCAGTATGAATACGAAGTTCGGCCTCGCCATGCGCTTGCTCTCCTTCCAGTGACGCTCGTGGATTATAGAGGCCTGTTCACGGCGCGCAAAGGGAGTACCACTCCTTTGGTAGCCTGTGCAAGAGCTGAGAATGGGCTCGTTGGGCGCGCCACGCTCTCGGACGCAAGGCGCGGCCGGTTACGGGCAGGTGCTTGACCTCCCCCCCGACAGGGCATAGGCTTTTGTGTGAAAGGAATCACAGCCCAGCCGACCACAGACGGAGGCGCCGCCCCATGGCGAAATCCGCAGAGCCTTCCGAACGCACCATCGGTCGGCTCAGCCTGTACAGGGCCCTGCTGAACCGCATGCTACGGGCCGGCGAGTCCAACGTATACTCCCACCAGATCGCCGACGCCGCCGGCGCGACGCCCGCACAGGTGCGGCGCGATCTGATGGAGGTTGGCTATCACGGCAGCGCGGCTCACGGCTACGACACGCGCGAGCTGATACGGGCCATCGGCGCGTTCCTGGACGGCCCGTGCCCCGAGCAGGTCGCCCTGGTCGGCATCGGCAACCTCGGGCGGGCCATCATCGAGTTCTTCCGCGACAGGCGGCCGAACCTGCGCATTACGGTCGCCTTCGACAGGGATCGCTTCAAGGTCAACCGCATGATCGGCGACTGTCGCTGTTACCACGTGGAGGAGATGCCGCGCGTGGTGCGACAGGCCGGCATCCGCACGGCCATCGTCGCCGTGCCCGTAGCCGCGGCCCAGCAGGTAGCCGAACAACTCGTCACGTCCGGTGTGCGGGGGTTGCTGCACTTCGCGCCCGTGCGCTTGCACTTGCCCGAGGGGGTCTTCGTTGAGAACATGGACGTGGCGGCCTCGCTGGAGAAGGTTGCCTACTTCGCGCGGCGGGCCGCAGGCGGCGAGGCGGCCGAGCCGTCGGCTGGCGATGCCAACCCAGCGTAGCACTTATCAAGAGGAGGCGAGGGCCAGATGACGAAGGAATCGGGCTCGAAGAGTCAGGTCCGGATCATCGCCGTCCTGATCGTCGGCATAGCGGCGATCGTGCTGGCATTCCAGAACCGCGAGGTGGTGCAGACGCGCGTGTTCTTCTGGCAGGTCAGCATGCCGCGGTTCGCGCTGCTGCTGCTGACCACAGCGTTCGGATTCCTGGCGGGGTTCCTGGCCGGCAGCTTGCGCGCCCGGCGGGCGTGAGCAAGGCGCATGCGCACGCTGACGCAGCCCACGGCGACGTGACGACCTGGCGGCTCTCGATTCTCGCCTCGTCCGGCTCCATGTCGAGGTCGGCTCGCCCGGGCAGAGTCACGAGCCCGCGATCCCTTCCACGGTCACGCCCGTTGTCTTCACACGTCCATCCCCATCCAGTTGGGGGAAGTCTGCCCTGCCAGCTCAGGTAAGCTCGAACTGCCCCTTTGCCGGCTCCGGCGCCCCGAGCTGCACGCTGCGCCGGCCGGGCAACGAACCGCCGACCACCACCGTGAAGCTGCCCGGCTCGAGCGCCCGCGTGCCATCGTCAAGAACGACCTCCATCATCTGCGGTGTGATGTCGAACTCCACCGTCTTCGACTCGGCCGGCTCGAGCGATATCCGCCGAAAACCCACCAGTGAGCAGCGTGGCACGCGCACGCTCGCCTCGTCGTCGCTCAGGTAGAGTTGCACAACTTCCTCTGCCTCTCGCCCGCCCACGTTCGTTACCTCCACGGCAACACCGACGGGCTGACCGCGCTCGAGCCGGTTCGCCGAGAGCACGAGCGGCCCGTATTCGAAGCGCGTGTAGCTGAGCCCGAAGCCGAACGGGTAGAGCGGCTCCCTTTGCATGAAGCGGTAGGTCCGGCCGGCCATTGAGTAGTCCTCGAATGCCGGCAGCTCGGCGGTCGTCCTGGGAAACGTCATCGGCAGGCGGCCTGACGGCGACTCGTGGCCGAACAGCAGGTCGCCGACGGCCGCCCCGCCCTGCTCCCCCGGGTACCAGACGAAGAGGGCGGCGTCCGCCAGTTCATGCAGCTCGGGCATGGCCACCGGCGTGCCGCCGGTCACCACCAGCACCAGCGGCTTGCCTGCGCCCGCGATGTTACGAACGAACTCCACCTGGTTCGGCGGCAGCTCCAGCCGGTCGCGGTCTCCGCCGTTCATCGACCCGATGCATTCACCGTCCTCACCCTCCATGAGCGGGGATACGCCGACGACCGCAACCACGGCGTCGGCCCATTCGGCAAGCCCGACGGGCCAACTGGACGCATAGTCGGGTTCGTGTTTCAGGAAGCTGCCCGTCATGCAGGTAACGGCCGTTCCATCCGGCGCAGCGCCGACCACCCCTTCCAGAATGCTGACCAGCCGTGCCGAGGCCCCGCGGTAGAAGTTGCCCAGCAGCACGTCGAGGTCGACCGAGTTCGGCCCGGTCACGAAAACCGTCTTGTGCTCCCGCCCCAGCGGCAGCACGCCGTTGTTCTTGAGCATCACGACGGATTTGACCGCAGCCTCGCGCGCCAGGGCGATGTGCCCATCGCATTGAATGACGTTGCCCGAGGTGCGCGCGAACGGCACGTTGCGCGGCTCGTCGAACATGCCGAGGCGGAAGCGCGCCGTCAGCACGCGGCTGAGCGCCAGGTCGATGTCCGCTTCATCCACCAGCCCGCGCTCAACGGCCGCCGGCAGCTCGTCATAACAGTCGGAACCGATCTCCATGTCACAGCCGGCCTTGATGGCCTGGACGGCGGAATCGAGCCGGTCACGCGTAGCCTTGTGGTGCTCGTGCGCCGCCTGGATGGCCCCGGCGTCGGAGGTTACGAACCCCTGGAAACCCCAGTCTTCGCGCAGGATGTCGCGCAGCAGCATGGTGCTGCAGGGGCAGGGCTCGCCGTTGACGCGGTTGTAGGTGGCCATCACGCTCGCCACTCCGGCGTCGATGAGCATGCGGAACGCCGGCAGGTAGCTCTCGTGCAGGTCCTTCAGGCTCACGCGCGCGTCGAAGGCCCGGCGCAGGTGTTCCGGCCCGTTGTGCACGGCGTAGTGCTTGGCGCATGCGGTGGCCTTCAGGTAACGGGGATGGCCCCCCTGCAGGCCGCGCACAAACGCGGCGCCGATAGTGCCGGTCAGGAAGGGGTCCTCCCCGTAGGTCTCCTGCGCGCGGCCCCAGCGGGGGTCGCGCACGATGTTGATATTCGGCGTCCAGAATGTGATGGCCACGCTCGGGCTCTGCCAGGCCGGGTCGTGGTACTTCGCCCGCGCTTCGTCGCCGATCGCCGAGGCCACGCGCCGCACGAGCCCCGTGTCGAAGGTGGCCCCGAAGGCGATGGCGGACGGGAAGACGGTCGCCCGGCCGGTGTGCACCAGCCCGTGCAGGCACTCGCCGCCCCAGTGATATTCGGGGATGTCGAGTCGCGGTATCGCAGGGGAACGCGAGCGTATCTGGGAGACCTTCTCCTCCAGCGTCATGCGGCCGACGAGGTCGGCGACGCGCTGCTCGAGGGGCAGGGATGCATCCCTGTAGGCGACGCCGTCCCTTCCGGCCATGCCTGCTGCCCTCCTTGGGCGTCTTTGCGGAAGTGTTCACCTCAACGGACACGCGCCCCGATGATAACGCCGGGCGCTGTGAGGGGCAACGCGCCGCAGTCGGCGCCGCGGCCCGCTACTGCCCCGTTATCTCCTCGGCGCGGACCTCCCGACCGAGCTCGACCGCCCGGTAGATGCCCTCCGCGATCAGGATCATGTTGAGGGCCACCTTGGCCGTCGGCATCAGGGGCACCTTGCCCTGGAGCACGCGCACCCAGTGGTTCTGCGGGCTGTCGTAGGCGTCCGCGTCGCCGGCCTCGGCCCACCGCTGCCTGGCGGCGTCGAGGTCGAGCGGCTCGCGGGTCCACGGCTCCTGCACGGCGGAGAAGAAGTGCACGGGCGGCACGTCGCGGTTGAAGAAGGGGGCGAACAGGATTCCGCCGAGGTCCCCGGCCACGCAGCAACTGGCCTGCTCGTCCAGATTCAACGCCCACGCGGCGAGGATGTCCATCGTCGCGCCGTTGTCGAAGTGCACGAAACCGCAGCCCAACTCCTCGACGTCGTAGCCGCTCTCCCGCCGGCGCGCCGCGTCCATGGGCACTCGATCGTACGTCTGCCCTGTGATCCGCGTCGGGGCGGGGTTACCCATCTGCCATAGCACCTGGCAGATAACGTAGATGCCCCAGTCGATGAGCGCCCCGCCACCGGAGTTCGACTTCTGCACGAAGGCGGGGGAGTTCTTGCCGTCGACGAAGGGGCGAGAGTGCTTCAGGTTGACGTAGGCCCGTCCGTGGTATATCTCGCCGCAGCGACCCGAGTCGACCACCTCGCGCGCGGCGCGCGGCGCGGCGCCGAACATGGTGCCGATCTGTATGTGCAGCATCCGGCCCGTCTGGTGCGAGCAATCGAGCATGGCCCTGCCGTCGCGGTAGAGCGCCGCGATCGGCTTCTCGCAGTATACGTGCTTTCCGGCACACATGGCGTCGCAGCTCACCGGGCGGTGCAGCATGTTGTGCAGGCAGACGTCGACGGCCTCGATGTCGTCGCGCTCAAGCAACTCATGGTAGTCCGTGTAGACGTGCTCCACCCCGTGCTCTTCGGCCGCCTTGCGGGCGGCGTCCTCGCGTATGTCCGCCACGGCGACCACCTTCGCCCCGTCGATGCTGCCGTATCTCTTCAGGTGCCTGTTGCCAATCGCGCCGGTGCCGATGATTCCGATCCTGACTTCTCGTTCTGACATGTACTGCTCCCGCATCTGATGTTAGTTATGAAGGGCGCACCGCCCGCTGCTTCACTGCAGCAGGTCGGCCACCTCCTCGCGCTCGGGGAAGGAACTCTGCGTGCCGGGCTTCAGCACGGTGCGTGTGGCGATGGCGCAGGCGCGTTCGACGCACGCGGGCAGTTCGCGCCCCCGGGCCATGAAACAGGCCAGGCTGCCGATAAAGGCGTCGCCGGCGCCCGTCGAGTCGACCGCGTCCACCTGCTGGGCCGGCACGTGCACGGCGTCGTGCTGCGTAACCAGCAGCGCGCCCCGGGCCCCGAGCGTAAGGATCACCACCGAGGCGCCGCGTTCGAGCAGCAGGCGCGCAGCCGATTCGGCCTCCTGCCGATCGTCCACCGAGTGCCCGGTCAGTATCTCCGTCTCGCTCTCGTTCGGGCATATGACGTCGCTCAGCTCGTATATCCGCTCGGGCAGATCCTGCCGTGCGGGCGCCGGGTTGAGGATGGTCGTAACGCCCTGCTCCTTCGCCACCGAGAGGGCCTTCAGGTTGGCGCCGAGGGGTATCTCGAGCTGGCAGACCAGCACGTCCGATGCGGCGATGTCGGCCCGGGCGGCTTCGATCTGCGCGTCGGTGATCAGATCATTGGCACCCATTACGATGATGATCGCGTTGTTGCCTGCCTCGTCCACGGCGATGGGGGCAACGCCGGAGGCGGCCTCGTCGGCGAACTCCACGTGGGTGGTGTCGACTCCGACCGAGGCGAAGTTCTCCAGGGTGTTCTCCCCGAATATGTCGCGTCCGACCTTGCCGATCATCACCACGTCCGCCCCGAGGCGGGCGGCCATCACGGCCTGGTTGGCGCCCTTGCCGCCGAAACCCATCTGGAACTCGCTGCCGTGCAGCGTCTCGCCCATGCGCGGCAGGCGGGGCACATAGCTGACCAGGTCGGTGTTGCACGCCCCGATCACGCAGACCTTCGGCCGCTTCTTCTCGATCGTCATCCCCGCATCTCCCGCTCCCCGCTCGCGCGCAAGCGCGCTCTCGCAGTCCGTTTCCACGCCGCACGTCAAGATTAGCCGACTGCACGGCAGAGTCAAAGGTGCGCGGGGTAGCGTGGCGCTCGCGTGCCCGCGTGCGCCAAAGGCCAGAAGAACCAATCGCCTAACAGCCCCCGGACTGCTGCAAAAAAGCCTTGACAGGCACTGCTTCGTCCGTATAATGATATGTAATGATAGTTCATGATATTACATGGTTGCTTTAGCTCCTGCCTGAACGCAGGCAGAAACGGCGACGCGGCGATGCGTGCCCATGCATTGGGAACTTCCCGCCGCGTTGCGCTACACATACCTGCAGGCAGAACATGGTGAGATAACCCGGAGGTCCCCGATGCAGCATCGTTCGGCCTTCCCGCTCGCGCTGCTGTGCATGACCGTCGTGCTGCTCTCCGCCTCCGCCACCGCATCGGCTCACCCGCCCAACCCCTGCCGCAACGCTCGCGTGCACGCGCGCGCCGAAGGCGGCTACCTGCTGCTTACTTACCGAGTGCAACTGCACAGTCACGCCGACGGCGAAGCCAGTGTCGCCCTGCTCGGGCCGCTCGATGTTCTGGAGGGGATCGACGGCCTCGATGGCCGCATCGTCGTTAGCCGCGCCCCGTCGGGTCTGCGCGCCGTCGTGCCGTGCGGCTGGCGTGGCGAACTGGCGATAAGGGGACGCGTGCGCACCGCTCAGAAAGCGGGCGGCGGCCGCACGGCCGTTCTGCCGTTGCCGCCGGCAGTATCCACAACCGTTGAGGTCGCGTTCAACGAACCGGACATCGCGCTGAGCGCCGAAAGCGCCGTTGTCGAACCCCTCGAGGCGGCGCAGGACGTGTCGCGGTTTCGCGTGGTGCCCGCCGGAGCGCCGGGCTTGAGGCTGAGCTGGGCGCGGCGTCCTCCGCCGAGACCGGGGCGATACTCCGTGCACGAAGAGCACGACCTGCACCAGCGCGGGGCCGACTACAGCGACCGTGTCACGCTCACCTTCGAGTTCGGCGAGGCGGGCGCCGATTCTGCATGGGTCTCCTTGCCCGCGCAGGCCACCGTCACCGACGTGCAGCTTGCGCAGCCCGGCCAGTGGCGGATAGAGAACGGTCGGCTCACCGTGCAACTGCCCCGTCGCGCGCCGGGTTCCGTTCGCCTGACGTGCCGCCTGGAGGGGCAATCACACGAGCAGAAAGAGGGCTGGCTGTTGCCGCTGCCACTGTTCGGGATGGGGGGTGCGCAGCGGCGCAGTGGCACCGTGCGCGTCACGGGCGCCCGCCACGAGCTGACCTTCTGCGAGCTGAGCGACGCGTTGCAGACGCCGCCCGACAGCGCCCGGCTTGCGTGCACCTTCCGGGGACGGGATCCGCGCGTGGCGCTGCGCATCCTGCCGGTTGACCCGCGGTGGCGCGCGGAAGTGGCGAGCCTCTACAACGTTTCTCGCTTCAGTACACGCGGCCGGCACCGCCTCGCCCTCACCCCATCCGCAGAGAGGCCCAGCGACGCGCGCCTTACGCTGCCGGCGGGGCACTTCGTGCGGCTGTTGCGAGGGCCCGTGCGCACGTGGTCTCAGCAGGGACGTGAGCTGCACCTTACGCTCGCCGATGACGCCCCGAGCGAGATCGCACTGGAGCTGACAACCGAGCATCTGACCGGCGGGCCGGGCAGGCTAGCCCTCAGTCCGCCGGTTCCCTGGCCGGCCGATACCGTGCATTACGAGATGGCGATCGCCCACAGCGCCGACGTGCAGTTGCAGGCCGCCGGCACTGACGAAGGGGGACGTGTTCGTCCCGACGCCCTCTGCGACTGGCTGCGGAAGGCCGAAACCGCCATGGCCTATGCCCGGCGCGACGCCGAGCCCGCTGCGCAGATCGACGTCCTTGAGCTCACCCCCGAGATCCGGGGCAGCGTGCAGGATCACGTAACCGTCGGTGACAAACGCCTGCGGCGCGACACCCTGTTCCTGCTCGAAGTCACCCGTCGCCCACTGGAGCGCGTGACGCTGCTGATGCCGGAGGACCTCGCCGTGGAGAGTGTGGAGGGGCCGTCCATTGAGACCTGGATCGCTGCCGCGGAGGGGGGCGCAACAGTGCAGTTCCGGCGTCCCGTCACGGGCAGCGCCCACTTTCGCGTGGTCTCGGCAGCGCAGGTGCCACAGGGCCCCATAGCCCTTGCCGGCATAGGCATCGCCGAAGCTCCCCACCTGCGCGGCTGGCTCGGCATCGGCGCCGACGTCTCGGTGCACGTCCGCCCCGTCGAGGACGGGCGCCTGAACCTGGCCTCGCTGCGCACCGATCGCGCGCCGGACTACCTGCAGGGCTTCGAGAACCGGCTGCTCTACGAGTTCTTCGACAGCGACTGGCGGCTCGACCTGTTGACGCAGGAAGTGCCGCCCCGCTTCACGGCGCAGGTGCTCCACGCCGTGCAGTTCCGCGCGGCCGGCATCGCCGTGACCGCCGTGGCAGACATCCAGCTCACCCAGGGAGGCCTGAGCGAGCTGCGGTTGCGTCTGCCCCCAGCGGCGGTTGCGCCCGAACTCGAGGCGCCAAACGTCGTATCCGTGCGGTGGGACGGTCGCGAAGGGCTCGTCACCTTCCGCGGACGGCAGAGCGGCGACCTGCGCTGCAGCGTGCGCTATGCGTTGCGAGCCGAAGACGACGGGCGGGCAACAGTCGAGCCCGTGCGCTTTGTGGGCGCTGAACAGCAGAGCGGGCTGGCGCTGCTGCTGCAGGGCCGGGCGGACGTAGACGTCGTGCCCGGGCGCATCCCGGCGGAGCTGACGGCCGTTGAAGCCGCGCAGAACTATCCCCGCTGGTCGTGGCGGCGCACCGAACCGGCCGTCGGCGCGTGGTCGTACCGGGGAGTTGACTGGTCGCTGCCCGTCGAGACGAGCGCCGCCATGCTCAGCGGGCAGATGCTCCAGGCCGCCGTGCCGGTGGCGAAGGTGGAGACGCTGGTGCAGGACAACGGGGAGACGCTGAACCACCTGCGCCTGTTCGTCGTCAACACCACGCAGCAGTTTCTCTCGCTCGACCTGGCGGCGCTCCACCCCGAGACCCGGCTGATAGGCACCTACGTCTACGGCGAACCGCTCAAGCCCTTCCGGGAGGGCCCGACGAAGCTCCGCCTGCCGCTGTTCACCAGCGAGAAAGCATCGCAGGTCGGCATGAGCGTGATCGACGTGACGTTCGCCGTCCCGCAGCCGGGCCTGGGCGCCCTGCGCCGCGAGACCATGAGCACGCCCGAGCTGGGGGTCAACGTGGGGCGGATGGAATGGACTCTCCGGGTGCCGCCCGAGTACCACATCGCAGCGGTCGCCGGCAACATGCACAAGGCCGCTGCACCGCCGCAGCCGCAGAGCCTCGGCGGGCGGGCCGCGGCGGCCGGGTGGGCCTTCCTGCGGGAGCACACCGCCGCGGTGATCGCGCTCGGCGTTCTGGCAGCCGTCGTCGCCATCGCGCGATCGCTCTGGGCGCACCCGAAGCTCCGCCGCCAGGTCGTGCCCCGCTGGGTGAGTTGGGTCCTGCTGTCGGTCGTCATCCTCATGATGGCGGCGATGCTCATGCCGGCACTCGAGAAGACGCGCCGCCAGGCCGCGGTTACCGCAGAGCGCAGCAACCTGCACGAAATCGGCCTCGGAATCCAGGCGTATCGCATTGACCACGCGGGCGCCTATCCTGCCAGCTTGAACGTCCTTGTGCAGGAAGGATACCTGAGTAACCGGAACGTGCTGACGTCACCGCAGGCCGAGGACCTGCACGTCGTCTACGATCCCCCGCCAGCGGATGCGCCTGCTCAGACAGCGGTGGCCTACTTCCTGGGGCCTTCTATAGAGGATGGGACCTCCGTCCTCTTTGCGGACGGAGCGGTCACGTGGGCCCCCATCGATGAGCAGCGCCGGCTGATCAACCCCCGAACGGGTGAGCTGATAGCCCGGCTGCCGCCGCCTGGAACGGAGCGCCTTGCCACGAAGCGCACATTCGCCACGACCGAGGTGGCCACCGACGAACTGGCCGGGGCGCTGGCGGCCGGCCAGCAGATGGCCCGGCAGGGGGAAGCCGCGCCGGCTGCCGCCGATGCCCTGAGTCTGCAGGTGGACCGGGCACTTGTCGCCGCCAACCAGAAGCGCCTCGAAAAAGCACGGACGCGCTACCGAAAGGAACACGCGGGGCGTGAGCCTGCCTCCGCCGAAGAGATGGCGCCCTACGTGGAGGATTCGAGGCTTCGCGAGGCGCTCCGCGCTCTGAAATCCATCGAACCGAGCCGTGTCCGCCTCGCCGCCGAAGTTCCGGCGGAAAGCCATAACCTGCACAATGTCGGCGTGGGCATCAGCATGTATCGGCAACAGTCCGACGGCGAATACCCGTCCAACCTGCAGGAACTGGTAGAGCTCGGCTACATCGAGGACGCCTCCGTCCTCCGCTCGCTGCAAGGTCCAGACGTCAGGCTCGTGTATCGCCGCCCGCCGGCGGATGCCGATGGGGACACCGTGGTGGCTTACTTCTACAGCCCGCACAGGGAGAGTCAAACGCTCCTGTTCGCCGATGGCAGCGTAAGACACGCGGAAACGCAGGACGGCCGACTCGTCACCCCGTCCACCTCCGAAGTCATCCGAGAGTCGGACGTAGCTGTCGCTAAAACTCCCGAGCGGGCAGCGCAGACCCTCGCCCGGCGCCGCTACAACCTGGGGCTCCAGTTCATGCGGGACGGCGACTACCCGGAGGCGGAAGAACAGTTGCTCAGCGCCATCCAGCACGATGAAGACTACCAGCAAGCACGCAGACAGCTACAGCGGGTGCGAGCCCTGCGCCGCGCCACCGGGAAGGAAGCGGCCGAGCAGAAAGGCGTCTCGGTGGACCGGGACCTGGCCGAACTGCGGGCCCTCCAGGAGCAGTTCGAACAGAGGGCGGCCGCAGGCGACTGGCAGGTCGCCCATGTGGGCGGCCCGGAAGTTGGTCCCCCGCCGCAACAGTCCGAGCCGCCCCCGGACATGCCGCCGAGGCGTGTGCGGGCCTCGCTTGTGCATCAATTGGAGGGCGGACGCAGCCTGGGGGCGATGCCCATCGAGATCGACTTTCCGGCGCCGCAGACCGTTCTCTACCGTTTTGAGAAGCCTTACCTGGGCCGCGGCCACGCGAACCTGAGCTTCCGCGTTGTGCCGGCGGGCGCCGTTGTGCTGGCCGAACTTGTGCTGGCGGCGGCAGCCCTGCTCGCGTTCGGCCTGCTGCACCGGCGCTCACGCCAGAGAGCCGCAACCTTCGCCGCCGCCGGCCTGCTGCTTTCGCTGGCCGTGGTGTACGGCGCGCCGCCGTTGCCGTCCGCCCTGCCGGCCGCCGCCGCGCTCGTACTGGCCGCCTGCCTCGCCGGCGAAGCCGTCCAGAGCGCCGCCCATTACCTGAAACGCCAGACAACTGATGCCTGAGGAGACCGAGGAATGAGACCGCGCATGCTGGTCGCCGTGTTCGCCATTGTGCTACTGTCCGCCGTGGGCGGGGTACGCGCCGCCGAAGACGAGCAATCGGGCATATCGCCGGCCGGCGAGGTCCGCTACGTCATCGAGCGCGCCGAGGTGAGAGCCGCCCCGAGTGCAGAGTCCCTGCGGGGCACCATGTCGCTACAGGTGCGCCACCTGGCCGACGGGACGACCCTGGTGCCGCTGCTGCCGGCGGACGTGGCGGTCGTGAGCGCGCGGGCGAGCGACGGCGGGTGGTTCCGCGCCGAGCCCGTGCTCGTGCGCCAGCGGGGCGGCGTAGCCCTTCTGCTCTCCAGCAAGGGCGAGTTCAGCGTCGAGATCGAGTTCGCCACGCCCGTGCACAGCACCCTCGACGCCAGCTCGGCCGTCCTGCCGGCCGTGCCCGCCCTGAGCGGCACCTACGAGGTGACGCTGCCCGAGCGCAATCCGCGTGTCGAACTTCGGCCTGACCTGCCCTTCCAGACCGAAGCGATGGGCGAACACACGCTGCTGCGCATATTCGGCGCCGGGGAACGGACCATCACCGTCCAGTGGCAGCCCGCTGCCGAGGTCCAGGAGGTCGAGAGGGTCGCCTTCGCCGAACAGCAGATGCTGCTGAGGGCCTCCCCCGGCGTCGTCCGCGTCGAGGTGGAGATCCGCTACGAGCTGCTGCAGGGCCGCATGCCCAGGCTGGACATAGCCCTGCCGGAGGGTTACTCACTGCTGCGGGTGGAGGGCGATGACGTGCGCTCGTGGCAAATGGCGGAGGGCGATGACGGCGCCCGGCTCGCCGTGACGCTCCGCAACGCACAGTTCGCCGCCACGTCGGTTCGCCTTGCGCTGGAGCGCACCCTCGGCGCAGTGCCCGTGGTGATCGAAGCGCCCGCGGTCGTGGCGCTCGGAGTGTCTCGGGAGAAGGGCACGGTCGCCGTCGCACTCGAAGGTGGCCTGCAGGCGGAAGTCGTCGAGCGCGAGAACGTGGGGCAGGTGAACCTGTCGGATCTGCCGGATTCGCTGCGGCGCCGACAGCCGGCAATCGGGCTCGCGCTCCGCTACTTGTCGCGCCCCTATCGGCTCTCCCTGCGCATCTCCCCCATCCGCCCGCAGCTCTACGGCGAGGTCTCGTGCCTGAGCATCGCCTCGCTGGAACGGTTCCGTCAGCACTGGCAGGTGCATTACGAGATCCGCAACGCCGGCGTCTTCCAACTGAGACTGCGGCTCGGCCCCGGCATGAAGCTGATCGGCCTGGACGGGCCGAACATCAACAACCAGGGGCTCGAGCCGGAGACGAACATCCTGACTGTCGATCTGCGCTCGAAGGCCGAGGGCAGCTACACGCTGAACCTGCAGACCCACAGCGCCATCCCCGAGCCCGAGCACTCGAAGCTGCCCGCGCTGGAGCTTCTCGACGTCGAGCGCCAGTGGGGCACCATCGGCGTGGCGGCCGAGGCCGGCATTGCCGTCGAAACGGGCGCCATCGAGGGGGTCAGCCAGATCGACGTGGCGGAGCTGCAGTCGATGCCGCACGTGCAGCAGGCGATCCGCGTTCAGCGCGCTCCGCAGCCGGCGCTGGCCTTCCGCTACCTGAGCTTCCCTTACTCGCTCGGGCTCATGGTGAGCCACGTGCGACCCGAGGTGAAGGTGGAGCCGCTGCATTACGTGGAGATTACCCGCAAGAACCTCCGCTACCGCTCCACGTTCAACTACCGCATCAAGAAGGCTGGCGTGTTCCAGCTCCGCCTGCACGTTCCACGGCAGTTGCGCGGCAGCCTGATCGTCGAGGGCGAACGGGTGGATGATTACTCTTACGATGCGGCCAGCGAAACGCTGACGGTGCAACTGACCGAGCGGACGCTGGACGAGCTGTCCGTGCGGCTCGAGTCCGAGGCGCTGCTGCCCGCCGAACTGCCGCCGCCGGGCGAGTCCGGGCCGCTCGCCGTGCCGGCCGTATACGCGCTCGACTGCGAGCAAGAGCGCGGCTACATCGCCATCGGCACCGACGAGAGCATCCGCCTGAAGCGCGCCGGCGCGGCAGGTCCGCTGCACGACGTGGACGTGCAGGAGATCGCCCCCTCCCTGCTGCACCGGGCGGGCAACGCGAAGCTCGCTTTCCGCCTGATCCAGTCGCCATGGGAGCTCGAACTCGAGGCAACCAGCATCTCGCCGAAGATCCAGGTGCAGACCTTCAACTACGAGCGCTTCGGCGAGGACTACCTGATCGGCGCAACGACGATCGAGTTCAGCATCCAGTATGCCGGCGTCAAGGAATTCTTCGTCCGCCTGCCGCAAGGCGTCACGGAGCCGAACATCCGGGGCGAGAACATCAAGATCCAGGAGAAGGTGAAGCCCGCCGGCGGCGCACCCGCCGGGAGCGGCGACCTGTGGCGCGTCGAGCTGCAGAGCGAGGTGAAGGGCAACTACCAGCTCATCATTGAATACACGATGGAACTCGACCCGCAGCAGACGCGACGCACGTTCTCGGGGCCGAAAGTGGTCGACGAGATGAAGGAGGTCGAGCGAGAGGTCGGCTACCTGGCCGTCACGGCCGACCCCTCCCTGGAGCTGGCGCCGGTGCCGGACGAGATCCGCAACCTGACGCCCGTCGACGAGGAAGAAATACCCCGCAAGTTCCGCGAGCTGCCGCAATCCGTCGCCGACCAGGTCGGTCGGCGCACCGTGCCCATCCTCTTCGCATTCCGCTACCTCGGCCATCCTTACGAGCTGGCGCTCGACGCCGTGCGCCACGACGAGGCGGAGGTGGTGACCGCCGTGGTCGAAAGCTGTAAGCTCGACACCACCATCACCGAGGAGGGCAACCGTATCACGACGATGATCGCCGACGTGCGCAGCCGCTACCAGTCGTTCCTGGAGGTCGAACTGCCCACCGACGCCCGCCTGTGGCACGCACTGGTCAACGGCCAGCGCGTGCGGCCGCTGACCGGCTCCGGCGCCGAGGGCGACGTGACCAAGATACCGATCGCCCAGGTCCAGGGAGTCACGGGCACTGTGCGCGTGGAACTGCAGTGGGAGGAGCCGGCCGCCGACGACGACGGGCTCGGCCGCGTGCAGAATGTCCGGCTCGCAGTGCCGAGCCTGCGGGGGGTGCGCATACTCCGGCTCGGATGGGTGCTCCAGATGCCGCGCGGATACGAGGTCATCCGCTCCAGCGGCACGCTGCATCACCTGCCGTCGGAGCATCACTTCGAGGAGGCTCTGCACAGGCTGACGGCGACCAGCCGGCCGCGAGGCGGCGCCGGCGCCATGATGCAGACCGTTGACCAGGGCCCGGCACAGCAGGTCAGCAACCTGCGCATCCTGCAGGGTCGCGCTGCGGGCAAAGCCGGCATGCCAGGGGTCGCCGCCGTTGCGGCCCAGAAGCCGCAGCAGCCGGAGCGTTTCTACTTCCAGGCGCTCATCCTCAACCCGCAGAGGCCGGCGCGGGCGGAAGTGCTGTGCATGGACGGGCCGGCGCGTCACCTGCTGACAGCGGCCGAGGTGCTGCTCGTCGCCGCGCTCTGCCTGGTCTTCTGGCATGTGGCGCCCTTCGGCGCTCCGGCCAGGATGGGCGCGCTGACCGCCGTTGCGCTGCTTCTGACCGGGGTGAAGGTGGCGGCGGAGATGGACTACGCCCTGTTCCTGCGGGCGGCCCTCGTCACAGTCGTCGCAACGGCGTTGGCGCTGGCGGCGCTGTCGGTTGCGCAGTTCCTCCAGGCCCGCCACAGGGCAGAACCCTCGTAGCGCCTGCTGGGCCGGCGGGGCAGCGGCGCCTCCGTCGCTCAGCCGCGCGGGCTCGCCGCCACGAAGTAGCGGTCGGGCTCGTCAGTGATCGGCCCGGCCGCGAAGCCATGCTCGCGCAGCATACGGCGCATCTGCTTCGCCCCGGGCAGACGGTCCGCGCCGACGGCCCGGCCGGCCTCTCGATGGATGGCGTTCACCCGCTGCCTGCCCGGGTAGTGTGCGATGACAAGCCGACCTCTGCCCGCCAGCACACGGCGGAAGGCGTCCAGCGCGCGGCCGGGCTCGTCGAAGTGAGGGAAGACGTCGAAGCAGAGCACGATGTCGACGGAGCCGGACGGCAGCGCGATCTCCTCGGCCGCACAGCCACGGAACTCAACGTTCCCGGCGGGGACGTTGCGCCGTGCTGCGCTGAGCATGCGCTCGCTGACGTCCGCGGCGATCACCCGCCCACTCTCGCCCACGCGCTCCGCCAGCAGCGTCGTCATCCGCCCCGCGCCGCAGCCGGGCTCGACGACGGTCATGCCGGCCCGCACGCCTGCCCGCCGCAGTATCCAACGCGCGACGGCGAGCCCGTCCGCATCGAAGGCCCCGTGCTGCCACTGCGGGGCCACTTCGTCGAAGAAACGCCGCTTCTGCTCGTAGCGGTCCACGTCACTCCCTCCTGAGCCGGGCGGCAAGTGCTGAGGATGCGAATATCGCGCTGGAGACCACGACGATGCTCGCCCCGGTCGGCGTGTCGAGCACGTAAGATATGCCGAGCCCACCCAACGATGCGAGCGCGCCGAAGGCCACACTCAGCAGCAGCGACGTGCGGTAGCGCCGGCTGAGCCGGCAGGCCGCAGCAGGCGGCGCAACCAGCAGACTGAACAGCATCAGCCCGCCCACCGCCTCCAGGTTCACCGTGATCACCAACCCGCTGACCAACAGCAGCATGTAGTAGACCAATCCCTCCCGGATACCGGATGAGGCCGCAACCGCGCGGCTGAACAGCACCGCCTTTAGTTCTTTGCCGAACAGGACGGCAAAGGCGGCGGCGAGGGCCGTGGCCACCCCGATCCAGACCACGTGCCGGCGCGAGACCAGCAGCACGCTGCCCCAGATGAGCCCCAGCACCCCCGTCTTCGGCCCCTCCGTGAGCCCGATCCCGAGGAATGCCAGGCCCATAATGAAGGAAAACAGGATGCCCATCGAGACGCTCAGGTCGATCTCCATCCGTTCGGCCAGGTAGCCGACAAGCAGCGAAACCGCAACCGCCGAAGCGAAGGCGACCGGCCAGACGCTAAGCCCCAGCAGGCTGGCGAATACTGCGCCCGCCATGGCGGCGTGAGAAAGACAGACGCCCATGAACGGCAGGCGCAGGTTCGACAGGTAGTAGCCCACCAGCGAGCACCCCGCGCCGCCGAGCGCGGCGGCCAGGATGATGGGCCCGAAGACGGCCAGCCAGTCAGGCGCAAGCATCGCTGCCTCCCCGCGCGAGCACGTGGAACCGACCGGCGCGTTGCTCCACCTCGACCGGCAGGCCGTACAGCTCGCATAGCACCTGCGCAGTGAGCACCTCGGCCGGCGGACCGAAGGCCCGAAGCTGCCCGGCTGCAAGCACGAGCACGCGGTCGCAGGCAGCCGGCAGCAGCGAGACGTCGTGAGTCACCAGCACCAGCGTGACGTGCGTGGCGTCGGCGACCTGCTCGATCAGGCCGATCAGCGCTTCCTGCCACGCAAGGTCCAGGTTCGCCGCCGGCTCGTCCATCAGCAGCAGCGAGGGCTCCTGCGCAAGGGCACGGGCAAGCTGCACCTTGCGCTGCTGGCCGCCGGACAGGTCGCCGTAGGGCCGCTGCGCCAGGGCCGCCAGGCCGAGCCGTTCGAGCCACAGTTGCACGACGGCCCGGTCCGCGTCCCCCAGGGGCCGCAGCAGGCCGGCCCGGCCAGCTCGCGATATCTCAACCACCTGCCGCACGGTGAGCGGCACGCCGGAGCGGGCAAAATCAAGCTGGGGCACATAGGCCACGCGCGTGCGGAACTTTGCCAGGCGCACCCCGCGCAGCGCCGCCGGATCGCGCCCCAGCACCCGCAGCTCTCCCCCCTGCGGGGCGTGCATGCCGAGCATTGCCCGCAGCAGCGTCGTCTTGCCCGCACCGTTCGGCCCGATGATGCCGAGTATGCGCCCGGCTTCGAGCCGGAACGTCAGGTCGCACAGGGCCTGCTGAGCGCCAAGGCGCACGCTGAGGGCGGTTGCAGCTACTGCCGGTTCACTCAACACACGCCTCCAGCATACTCAGGACGTTCGCCCGCACCATGCGCGCGTGGGCACCGGGTGAACCCGGCTCGAGCGGGAAGTTGCTCAGCAGCACGAGCGGCACGCCGAGCCGGTCGGCGATCGGCCGGCCTTCGCGATCCCCGCGCTGAAGGTTGGCCACGACCGCAACGGCGCCCTCCTGCCGACCCGCCGCGACCAGTTCGGCGAGCTGCCTGATGGACATCTCGTCCGCAAGGTCGAACTCGCCGACCACTCTGCAGCCGAGCCAGCGGCAGAAGGCGACCTGGAAGCTCGACGCGATGACGGGCCGGCCCGAGAGCGGGGCCGCCATGCCCTCCACGTCGCGGGCCAACTGCTCCTGGCCCGACCTGATCTGCCGCAGGCGCTCCTGCAGCCTCCCCGCAAGGGAGGGATACGCCTCCGCGAGCCGTTCGGCCAGGTCCTCGCAGAGCCTGACGTAGTTCTGCGGCAGGGTTTGCGGCCCCGTGGTCGGCAGTTCCACGATCTGGCCAGCCCCGTCCGTTGGCCGCAGTTTGCCGTCGTAGTGCGACTGATAGTCGTGGCGCAGCAGCATGTCCGCCTCGCGGATGGCCCGGAAGTCCGCCGGCTTCAGGTCGAAGTGGCCGGGGCACTGGCCCGGCGGGGCGAGCCGATGCACGCGGACGGACTCACCGGCCAACTCGCGCACAGCGCATTCGATCATCGCCGTGCCCGCCACCACCAGCGGCCGCCGGCCGGCGGAAGATTCCCCCGGCGGCGGCGCATCTGCCCGTCCGCAACCCGTCAGGCCCGCAACTGCCAGGGCCACTATCGGCAGACACCATATCAGTCGGCGAATCATCACATGGCTCCTCTCAGAACGTCAGTCGTATGCCCGTCATCAGCGTGGCGCCCGGCATGGGGTAACCGTCGCGGTATTCATAGTCCTGATCGAACAGGTTCTCGACGGCCGCGAAGGCCTCGCCCTGCCAGTTCGCCTCCGCGGGCGTGAAGTCGTACCCCACCTTGGTGTTGACCAGGTAGTAGCCGTCCACCTCGGTGAACGTGTCGGGGAAGCGGGGATTGTCGGTGAAGAACTCGCTGACGTACTGCCCGTCCAGGTCGAGCCGCCAGCGTTCGGCCGGCAGCCAGCTCACGCCTGCGCTGAAGGAGCGCTTCGGCGCGTAGGGCAGGTTGCGGGGCTCGATGTCGGTCAGGAACGTGGCCCCGACGAAGGCGCTCCAGTTCGCCTGGGGCGTGAGCTCTGCTGAGAACTCGAAGCCCTCGGTTTGGAACTCGCCGATGTTCTGGAAAGTCGGCGGAGGAGGAGGCGGCGCCACGAAACGAATGCGGTCCTCGCCCCGGTCCCAGAAGGCCGTGGCGTTGGCCGTAAGCCACGGGGCGAACCGGTGAGAAACCCCGACCTCGTAGTGGTCCAGCAGTTCGGGGTCGAGGTCCTGCCAGCCGCCGCCCGCACCCCAGACCTGCTCGAAGAAGTGAACGGCATATACCCCGGGGTAGTTCACGCCGCGGGCGTAGCCGGCGTGCAACTCCGTGGCGCCGTTGCCGACAACGAGGCCGGCCTGCGGGGTCCAGACGTCCTTGAACTCATTGTGGTTGTTGTAGCGCAGGCCGAGGCTCGGCGTCACGTGCCAGCCGTCGGCCTCGCCGAAGGTGTGGCTGACGGCGCCGTAGGGGCTGACGATATGAAAACGCTCGCTGGTGCTCTTGTCCCCGCCCGGGCGTCGCTCCACGAACCGGCCGCCGATGTTGTCCCAGTCAAAGCCAGCGACCAGTTCGCCGCCGTCCCACGGCCAGAAGGTCTGCCGCGCGCGCAGGCCGTAGTTGTCGTGGTCCGTCACGCTGTCAAAGGGCTCGGTGTCGAACTGCTCCCAGTCGGCGTGCAGGTTGTCCCAGTAGAGCTTCAGGTGCCCCTGCGCCTCGCCGCTCCGGTTCTCCAGGCTCAGAATGTGCAGGTCGGTGCGGGTCTTGTAGAGGGCGCGCTCTGGTGGCGGACCGCCTTCGTGCCCCGGGTCCTCGGCCCAGTTGTCCGTGTGGACGAAGCTGTAGTTGAGGTTCCACACCTCGTTGAGCTGTCGCCCCACGTGCACGTAGTAGTTCTGCAGTTCGCCGGCGGAGTGATCCCGGTGGCCGTCGGAACTCTTGTACGACTGCAGCACGTAGTAATCCCACGCCCCGGTGCGTCCACCGTGCTCGATGGTCTCCATCCACGTGTTGTGCGTGCCGACCGCGCCGAACAGGCTGGTGGTGAAGCCGGGCTCGAGCTGGCGCTTCAGAACCAGATCGAAGGCGCCGAAGCCGGCATTGCCGACGACGATGGGGTTCGCCCCCTTGTAAACGTCTATCCGCTCGGCGTTCTCCACGTTCAGGGGGTCGAGCAGAGGATGCGCCCAGACACCCACGAACAGGGGTATGCCGTCCACCATGGTGAGCACCCCCCCGCCCGGCCGCGAGCCGCCCATGCCACGCACGAACACGGCGCCGCCCTCCCGCCCGCCGAAGCTGCCGACGTGGTTGAAGCGCGATATCGTGACGCCAGGCACACGCCGGACCGCCGCTGCGAAGTCGTGCGCGTTCATCGCCTCTATCTGCCGCTCGGTCACCGAGGACACCTGCGTTCCGTATCGGGTGGTCATGGTGGTCTCGACCAGGGGAGAGGTGACGACCTCCACCTCGCCGAGTTCGATCGTCTCCTTCGCCGGCTCACCATCCTGCCCGCCGTCGGCGGCTGCAGCCGGCAAAGCGACAGGAACCAGGCACAGCCAGCACAACAAAACAAGCCATCGCGCAGTGCGCATCGTCACGACCTCCACACCCGTGTATGAAACCGCTTTGAGCAGCGAGCGCCCGACGTGTAGAATGGAGGCCGTCGGGTGGCTCGCCGCCCGGCCCGCGGGGAAGGCGCGTGTTTGCGGACGCCGTCCTTCCCCGCCTCTTCTCTGTTTTTGCTTGATCAGGCTCCTTCTCCGCCCTCGGCGCTCCGATTTCGCTAACTTTAGCTACCGCACACGGTAGACGATCGGCAGGCTGATCCGGAGGCGGCCTTCCGGAAGCTCGGCGGGAATCGGCTCAAAGGGCGCCGCCCGCTCCAGCGTACGCACCGCCCCGTCGTCGAGGTCTCGATAGCCGGACGATCGGCTCACCAAGACCTCCTCCACCCGGCCGTCGCGCCGCACCACGAACCGAAGCTCCACTGTGCCCTGCCAGAAGCGGCGGCGCGCCCGGGGCGGGTAGTACTTGCTGGCATGAATCCGCTCCTGTATCCGCGCCAGGTAGGCCGAGCGGGCATCGGCTATCTGCCCCGAGCGCACCCGCCTGGCGCCGGGATCGGGCTGCAAGCCGGCCGATGGCAGGCTGCTGCGCCGCGCCGCCCGGGCGGGCCGGGCGGCGCCCGTCGGCCCGCGGCGCCCCTCCGCTCGCGCAGGGAGCGCATCCCTACAGGGCTCCCCGTCAACGTCAGCGGCAGCCGGCCTGGCCGGCTCTTCGCCCCGGCTCTGCGGTTCCAAAGGCTCGGGCGAGGGCATTTGGGTCTCGGGCAGGGGCGGGGCCGGTTCGGGAGCAGCTCGCTGCGGCCGCTGCACGGCGGTGCGTTCCAACGGCGGTTTGGGTTCGCGCTGCGGAGCCTCCTCGACCGGCGCGGGGGATGCCTGGATTTCCTCCAGCGGCTCCGGCGCCGGCAGTGGCCGCGGCTCGGGGACTGCTGCCTCCGCCCCGTGCGCCGTCTGCGGGGCATGCTCCATCGCGGCGGCGCTCTGCACCAGGCCGAGCACCATCACCCGCGGCGCGCTGCCGCGCTGCCCCGGCGACTGTGGCGCAGGCCACGCCAGCAGGAACATCGCGTGAAGCACGACGCTGACGGCGAGTGCCATCCCGGTCTCGCGGCTCACGGCGAATCTCCATTCAAGCCGACAATGTGTTACGATTTCTCGAATCGTAGCACACACGCCGCGTCGCCGCAAGGTCACACGCGTGCCAACGGCCGAATTCGCAGCGGACGCCATTGGCGCCGGCATAGACGGACAGTCGCCCCCAGACCCGCCCCTCTGCAACGGGCACGGTTGCTTCTACGTGGCAAACCGGCTGAGGGCCCATGCCGCGTGACGCGAGAAGAGCCCCCGCAGGTCATCCCGGTATACCTCCAGGGCTCGCCGTCCGATGCCGTTGCAGTCGCCGCAACGCAGCAGCGCGCGCGCCAGCACGATCTCGCGCAGCGCGCCTTCGCGGCGTCGCTTCTCGCGCTCGCGATGGAGAGTCACCAGCTCCAGCATGGCGTGCCCGGCCATTCCCGGTTTGCCCAACAGCCGGGCCAGCGGCTCGGCGGCCCGCCTGTCGCCGATATCTTCCAGTGCGAGGGCCACGGCGCGATGGTGCGAGAGCGTTGAGCTCGCATCGAGCTCGCCCAGCTTCTCCAGTATTGCCGGCAGGGCTCGCCGCTCGCCGGTCCGCCCCAGCGCAAGCACCAGGGCATCCACCGGCGTGGGCAGGTGGGCGTACTCCGCCATACCGCCCTGCAGTATCTTCTCGTCCCACTGCGCCTGCTGCAGGGCCCGCACGAGTTCGCCCACGGCCTGCCGGGCGCCCAGGAAGCCGAGCACCCTGGCATACAGCAAGCGAACCTCGCCAGCGGCGCTCGCGTATGCGCGCTCAAGATGCGGCAGCGCCTGCTCGCAGTGCGTCAGCACCACGGCCAGCGCCCGGCACGCCCGCATCCGTTCCGGCGCCGCCATGTCTCGCACCGCCCCCGCCACTGAGGCATCCGGCAACGGAAGGCAGTCGCCCTGTGTCAGCACCTCGGGGGGCAGATTCCCGACCTCGACCAGCTTCCGCTGCAGTCGGCGCACGTCGATGTCGCCAGGCGCCACGCCGCCCCGCGAAGCCATTGCCGCCGCCACTCCAGCGGCGTAGCCCTGGTTCGCCAGGTCATGCTGCATGCGCACCAGCGCCCCCGCGTCGCGCTCCATGCTGATGCCGAGGCCGATGACCAGCAGCCCATCAATGCCCCGGGGCAGAAGGCAGCGATACGGCGTGAAACACCATCCGCCGGGCGCGGGGTGGTTGGCGCGACGCGACTGCGGCGTGTGGGGCATCAGGGCGAAGAAAGGGGCATTGGGATAGCCGTGGGAATCGTAGTCGCTGCTGGAGAGGACGACGCTGTCCGGGTAAGTTCTGCCAGCGATATGGTCGAGGTAGCGCAGTACATGCTGACCCACCACGCGGCGGCGTTCACGCGTTTGCAGCAGGTCGCCCGCGTCGAACGCCTCTTCCGGCATCGCCGCCCGCGCCCCCACCAGAGCGCGCCAGACGTCTGTCATGTCGGACTCATCGACGAGCAGGTAATCGGTGTTCACGTAGTCGCCCCCGAGCGGGCGTTCGGGCAGGCCGGCGCCTTGCATGGCGATGCGCCCGCCCTCCGTGGCGCCGTACATGGTTTCGGCCCCGGCGTGCGCCGCCAGGTCGGCGTTGCCCGTGGCGTCGATCACCACGTCCGCCAGCACGGTGCCCGCCCCCTCCGGCGTCGCGACGAGCGCACCCTTCACCACCCCCTTGCGCGCAACCACACCCCAGGCCATCGCCCCGAACCAGACCTCGCCGCCCGTCTCCCGCACGGCGCGGCGATACCACTCCATCTTGTCCTCCAGGTTATGCTCCTCGTCCGGGAACGGCACCTCTGCGCTGAACCCCGACCTCTCGCCGTGGTAGGGCCTGCCGATCAGGCCCAGCGTCGCTGTGCCTCCAAGCGCCGGCTGGTATTCGACCACCAGGACGCTTGCGCCATGGCGAGCCGCCGCGATCGCGGCCGGCGCTCCCGCAGTGCCGCCGCCGACCACCACGACGTCATAGCGCCCGATTACCGGCGGCTCGCCACCGCGCTCCAGAACGAGCGGCCCGGGCGCATCCCGCGCGGCACCGGCCAACCGGGCCGCTGCCCTCCCGGCAGCAGTGCCCGTGGCGATCAACCCCCCCGGTCGCAGCAGTCGCCGGGCCACCGGCCGGGGCACGTCAGCGCAGCCGCTCAACACGAACAGACCGTCCAACCCCGCCGGACGGAAATGTTCGAGCCGATCGGCATCCGGCTCCCGCCATTCGGACGCCCTTCGGCGGCAGACTATGGGGTCTGGCGGCACGTGGAACAGTTCGTCAGCCGCCCGCAGTTGACCCGGCACATACGTTGCCTCGCGCGCCGCCTGTTCGGCCCGGGCGAACTCGCGAAAGCCGCGCCCGCGCATCGCCACCCTCACCTCGCGCGTGACGAACCGCGGCCGGCCGCCCTCCCCCGCAAGCACCAGCGTCCTGTCGAACCTGATCTCGCCCCCCGGCCACTCGACGCTGCGGGCGCCCGCCGCGCGGGCGAACCAGGCACGATCGGTGGCGTCGATCACCACGCGGGCCAGCACGGCCTCGCGGCGGGCCCGGCTCACCATCGCGAACCCGCGCACGCCCCCCTCCCCGTCGCGCAGCGGTTCGCTCGCATAGCAGCCGAACCGAAAGCTCACACCCGCCTCCACCAGGGCTGCGTCGAGCGTCTTCTTCACCCGCAGGGGCGTCGTGCGACCATCGGCCGCAAAGAGGCGTCGGCCCAGGCCGCCCTCTGCGCGCTGGCCTTCCTCCAGGCAGAGCCGCAGGGCCGCGCAGAGGTCGCCGCCGAGGTAGGGCCGCCTCGCACACAGCAAGACGCTGGCGCCACCATCGGCGGCCGCTGCCGCCGCCGCCACCGCGTGCGTGCCCCCTCCGACCACAGCGACGTCGACGTCCCACGAGACTGGCAGCCCCGCCACCTCCAGTGCCTCGCCACTGCTCACCGTCAGGCCCTCTCCCTCAGCGCTCATCGCCCGTTGCCTCTCTATTCAGCACTGCTGGCGCGTGCCATTCGCAGCACCGCCGCCGTGCCCACGCACGGGCTGGAAACCCGTGCTACCGTGGTGGGACGTGCCATGCGTAGCCCCGGCGCCGGCGAAGGCCCGTAACGCCGGCAGCACCGTGTTCACGCTGGTCATGTGTGCTCCCGGGCGCTCGTGGCTGCCGGTATAACTAAACGGCCGTATGCGGCATCGTAAGGAAACCCGCACCGGGCTGCAAGTCCTGCCACGCGGAGCCATGGCGCAGACGATCCGGACAGTGGCGCCCATATCGGACGGCGCGGCGTGCCGAAGCGGGTAAGATGCAGGCGCACCGGCGCAGCAGAGATTGCGCGCCCGGCCCGAGCAAATGGAGGAAGACAGCCACACATGCCGCCGGTCATCGCCCAATGCAGGGGGTTCAACGATGAGGGGCTCGGCGCACGAAGCGCCCGGCCACGGCACGGGCGGTTTCCCGGACCCCGT